>NZ_MWWR01000030.1 GCF_002259605.1 Pseudoscardovia radai
GGGTTTTGGGTTGGTTTTGGTTGGGGTTTTGGGAGGTTTGCGCGAGGCCTGGGGTGTTTAGTGTTTTGTAGGGNTTTGGGGGTGTTGGTTGGGGGTGGGTTTGCGTTGTTGGCTGGGTTCGTGTATGTTTCTTCCTTGCTGCCTCGCGGGGCGGCCGGCCGGAGGGTTCCGGCGGGTTTTCTCGCGGGTGTGGTGGTGGTTTGAGAACTCAAGAGCGTGTTTTGTGCTACTTTACAAGTCATTTGATTGCCAGCGGGGCGACGCCCTTGCGCGTTGGGCGCGTGGGTGCCGGGAGGCCGTGAGGTCGCCCTGTGATGTGGTAGTGCGGCATGGGTGTCCTTCGGGGCGTCCGTGTTGCCTGTCATTTCTTTCTTTTGTTTGATTTTGGGAGCCGTTTGGTTTCCTTTCGCGTTTTTTTTTCGTGGAGGGTTCGATTCTGGCTCAGGACGAACGCTGGCGGCGTGCTTAACACATGCAAGTCGAACGGGATCCCGCGGGCTTTGCTTGCGGGTGAGAGTGGCGAACGGGTGAGTAATGCGTGACCAACCTGCCCTGTCCCCCGGTATAGCTCCTGGAAACGGGTGGTAATGCCGGATGCTCCGCGTCCCCGCATGGGGTCGTGGGAAAGCTTTCGCGGGATGGGATGGGGTCGCGTCCTATCAGCTTGTTGGCGGGGCAGCGGCCCACCAAGGCTTCGACGGGTAGCCGGCCTGAGAGGGCGACCGGCCACATTGGGACTGAGATACGGCCCAGACTCCTACGGGAGGCAGCAGTGGGGAATATTGCACAATGGGGGGAACCCTGATGCAGCGACGCCGCGTGCGGGATGGAGGCCTTCGGGTCGTGAACCGCTTTTGTTTGGGAGCAAGCCTTCGGGTGAGTGTACCTTTCGAATAAGCACCGGCTAACTACGTGCCAGCAGCCGCGGTAATACGTAGGGTGCAAGCGTTGTCCGGAATCATTGGGCGTAAAGGGCTCGTAGGCGGTTCGTCGCGTCCGGTGTGAAAGCCCATCGCTTAACGGTGGGTCTGCGCCGGGTACGGGCGGGCTTGAGTGCGGCAGGGGAGGCTGGAATTCCCGGTGTAACGGTGGAATGTGTAGATATCGGGAAGAACACCGATGGCGAAGGCAGGTCTCTGGGCCGTCACTGACGCTGAGGAGCGAAAGCGTGGGGAGCGAACAGGATTAGATACCCTGGTAGTCCACGCCGTAAACGGTGGACGCTGGATGTGGGGCCCGTTCCGCGGGTTCCGTGTCGGAGCTAACGCGTTAAGCGTCCCGCCTGGGGAGTACGGCCGCAAGGCTAAAACTCAAAGAAATTGACGGGGGCCCGCACAAGCGGCGGAGCATGCGGATTAATTCGATGCAACGCGAAGAACCTTACCAAGGCTTGACATGTGCCCGACGCGCCGGGAGACCGGCGTTCCCTTCGGGGCGGGTTCACAGGTGGTGCATGGTCGTCGTCAGCTCGTGTCGTGAGATGTTGGGTTAAGTCCCGCAACGAGCGCAACCCTCGCCGCGTGTTGCCAGCGGGTAGTGCCGGGGACTCGCGCGGGACCGCCGGGGTTAACTCGGAGGAAGGTGGGGATGACGTCAGATCATCATGCCCCTTACGTCTTGGGCTTCACGCATGCTACAATGGCCGGCACAGCGGGACGCGATGCCGTGAGGCGGGGCGGATCCCTTAAAGCCGGTCTCAGTTCGGATCGGAGCCTGCAACCCGGCTCCGTGAAGGTGGAGTCGCTAGTAATCGCGGATCAGCAACGCCGCGGTGAATGCGTTCCCGGGCCTTGTACACACCGCCCGTCAAGTCATGAAAGTCGGCAGCACCCGAAGCCGGTGGCCCTTCCCCTTGTGGGTGGGAGCCGTCTAAGGTGAGGCTGGTGATTGGGACTAAGTCGTAACAAGGTAGCCGTACCGGAAGGTGCGGCTGGATCACCTCCTTTCTATGGAGTCTTGAATAATATATCGGCGCTTTTGTCTCGCTTCCCGTTGCGGGGGGCGTGGGCGCCGGCTGGCAGCGGAAAGAATCGGATGCTTGTATTTCGCCTCTTTCGGGGGCGGGGTGGCATGGGGCATGCTCTTGGGCTCCCGGGCCGCGACCTGGTGGCCTGGCGTCCCGCGGGGCGCGCCGACCGGTGTTTCCGGTGGGGCGTGGCTTGCGCGCGGACCCGTGGTTTGAGAACTGGATAGTGGACGCGAGCGGGCACGGCCCGCCTCCCTTCCCCCTTTTCTTGGGGGTGTGTGGTGGCGTGGCTTGTTGCTCGTTGTGATTTTTCCTGATTCCCGGCGCCTAGCGCGCCGGGGTCGATCGTTTTGTGATCGTCAGTGTGATGATTGTCGTCTGGCATTTCCGGGCACTTGGTGCCCGGGCTCGTTCGCCGGCGTGCGCGTGCGCCTTTCGTGGCGCGTGTGTGTATGCCGGTCAGGGCTTTTGGTGGATGCCTTGGCACATGGGACCGATGAAGGACGTTGGAGGCAGCGATATGCCCCGGGGAGCCGCCAGCCAGGCTTTGATCCGGGGGTGTCCGAATGGGGGAACCCGGCAGCCTTGATGGGCTGTCACCGCATTCTGTGCGGGGGGTACGCAGGGAAGTGAAACATCTCAGTACCTGCAGGAAAGGATATTCCGTGAGTAGTGGCGAGCGAAAGCGGAGGATGGCTAAACCTCGCGCGCGTGATACCCTCCGGGGGTTGCGCGCGGGGTGTCGTGGGAGCGTGTGTCCCGTTGCCGGAGCGGCGGGGCGGAGTGATAAAGCGGCGTGTCGGCCGAACAGGCTTGGAAGCCTGGCCGTAGTGGGTGATGGCCCCGTAGGCGAAGGCGCGCCGCCTCCGTATCGTGTTTCCCGAGTAGCGCGGGTCTCGTGGAACCCCGTGTGAATCCGCCCGGACCGTCGGGTAAGCCTGAATATTCCCGTGTGACCGATAGCGTACTAGTACCGTGAGGGAAAGGTGAAAAGCACCCCGGGAGGGGAGTGAAAGAGTTCCTGAAACCAATTGCCTACGATCCGTCGGGGCCCTCGTTCGCGGGGGTGACGGCGTGCCTATCGAAAAATGAGTCTACGAGTCAGTGGCGCGTGGCGAGGCTAACCCGTGTGGGGGAGCCGTAGCGAAGGCGAGTCCGATAAGGGCGTTTTGAGTCGCGTGTCCTGGACCCGAAGCGGGATGATCTAGCCCTGGGCAGGTTGAAGCGTGGGTAAGACCGCGTGGAGGACCGAACCCACCTGGGTTGAAAACCGGGGGGATGACCTGGGGCTAGGGGTGAAAGGCCAATCAAATTCCGTGATAGCTGGTTCTCTCCGAAATGCATTTCGGTGCAGCGTCGCGTTCCTGCCTGGCGGGGGTAGAGCTACCGGTTGATCGAGGGCCCGTTGCGGGTACCGACCTCAGCCGAACTCCGAATACCGTTCAGGTTCATCGCGGCAGTGAGTCGGCGGGGGATAAGCTCCGTCGTCGAGAGGGAGACAGCCCAGACCGTCGTCTAAGGTCCCCAAGCGTGTGCTAAGTGGGAAAGGATGTGGGGTCGCATAGACAGCCAGGAGGTTGGCTCAGAAGCAGCCATCCTTGAAAGAGTGCGTAACAGCTCACTGGTCTAGTGGTCCTGCGCCGACAATGTAGCGGGGCTCAAGCACACCACCGAAGACGCGGCAGCAGGATTTTTTCCTGCTGGGTAGGAGAGCGTCCCCCGTGGGGCGAAGCGGCGGCGTAAGCCGGCCGTGGACCGCGGGGGAGTGAGAATGTAGACATGAGTAGCGAGACGCGGGAGGGTATCCCGCGCGCCGGATGACCAAGGGTTCCAGGGCAACGTTCGTCGTCCCTGGGTGAGTCGGGTCCTAAGGCGAGGCCGACAGGCGTAGTCGAATGGACGAAGGAGTCGATATTCTCCTACCGGCTCGGGACCGTCCGGTCCGAGACCCATGGCGCCGACCGCGCGCCGTCCCTCGTGTTCCCTTCGGGGTTCGCGTGGGGTGGTTTGTCGCGGGGCGGGCCGGGGCAGTAGGGCAGCGTCGTGGTGACGCGGGGAGGAAGCCGTCCGCGGAGGTGGTTTTCCGTGGTCAAGCATGCGGGCCGCGTGGTCGTCAAGTACGCCGCGCATGAGGCCGAGGTGCGATGATGGGCGCCCTTGTGGCGCGATACACGGTGTTCCCTTCCCGCCGAGAAAAGCCCCGGCGCGAGGTCCCGAGGCGCCCGTACCCCAAACCGACACTGGTGGTCTGGTAGAGTATACCAAGGCGATCGGGCGAATCCTGGTCAAGGAACTCGGCAAAACGCTCCCGTGCCTTCGGCATAAGGGAGGCCCCCTCGGGTGAGGCCCTTCGCGGGCGGAGCCTTGGGGGGCGGCACAGGCCAGGGGGTAGCGACTGTTTACCAAAAACACAGGTGCATGCGAAGGCGCAAGCCGCTGTATATGCACTGACGCCTGCCCGGTGCCGGAAGGTCAAGAGGATCCGTCAGCTTTAAGCGAAGCGGTGAATTCAAGCCCCGGTAAACGGCGGTGGTAACTATAACCATCCTAAGGTAGCGAAATTCCTTGTCGGGTAAGTTCCGACCTGCACGAATGGCGTAACGACTTCCCCACTGTCTCGACCAGGAGCCCGGCGAAATTGCAGTACGAGTAAAGATGCTCGTTAAGCGCAGAAGGACGAAAAGACCCCGGGACCTTTACTATACCTTGGTATTGGCGTTCGGTTCGGATTGTGTAGCATAGGCGGGAGGCTTTGATCGCGTGGCGCCAGCCATGCGGGAGCCGCAAGGTGAAATACCGTTCTGTCCGGATTGGACGTCTAACCTCGACGAGTCATCCTCGTCAGGGACAGTGCCTGGCGGGTAGTTTAACTGGGGCGGTTGCCTCCCAAAGAGTAACGGAGGCGCGCAACGGTCCCCTCGGCCCGGTTGGCAACCGGGTGTTGAGTGCAATCGCACAAGGGGGCCTGACTGCGAGGACGGCGGTCCGAGCAGGGACGAAAGTCGGTGATAGTGATCCGGTGCCGGCGCACGGGCGCGGCATCGCTCAACGGATAAAAGGTACCCCGGGGATAACAGGCTGATCATTCCCAAGAGTCCATATCGACGGGATGGTTTGGCACCTCGATGTCGGCTCGTCGCATCCTGGGGCTGGAGCAGGTCCCAAGGGTTCGGCCGTTCGCCGATCAAAGCGGCACGCGAGCTGGGTTCAGAACGTCGTGAGACAGTTTGGTCTCTATCCTCTGCGCTCGTTGGAATCCTGGGGAGCCCTGCCCATAGTACGAGAGGACCTGGGTGGACGAACCTCTGGTATGCCGGTTGTCGCGCCAGCGGCACGGCCGGTTGGCTACGTTCGGTTGGGATAACCGCTGAAAGCATCTAAGCGGGAAGCCCCCTCCGAGATTAGGATTCCTTGACGCCCCTGGGGCGTCGTGAGACCCCTTGAAGAACACGAGGTCGATAGGCCGGTGGTGGACACCCCGCGAGGGGCGGAGCCGACCGGTACTAACGGTCGAACGCATACACACATCAACATCTTCATACTCGCACGTTGGCGGACGACCCCCACCGGGGGCTACGGACGGCAAGCAGCATACTGCGCGACACACGACGAGAACGAAGAATCACCTACGCGTCCCTGTCCGGTCCCCAAACCACGGGAACCCCCGGCCGACACCACCCCACGCGGGGCGGGACGGACGGGATAACAGAAGGATTTGCGGCGGCCATGGCCCGGGGGAAACGCCCAGTCTCCATTCCGAACCTGGAAGCTAAGGCCCGGCACGGCGATGGTACTGCACTCGGCAGGGTGTGGGAGAGTAGCACGCCGCCGCTCTATTACTCACAAAAGGGGTGAGCAAGCACAGCTTGCTCACCCCTTTTTCCATATCTGCGCCAATATCGTGTACCCATACCCGGACACGCGCATCCCAGGCACTATAGCCAGACACACAGGCCGTGAAAGCCAGGCTCCCACGGCCTTTTCGTATTCGCTAGGGAAATCGGAACCA
>NZ_MWWR01000031.1 GCF_002259605.1 Pseudoscardovia radai
CGCCTCAGTGCCTGACACTGAGGCGATGTCTTCTCTCCTGACGCACTGTCTCCTCCCTAGAACAATGCGATGCATACTGTTCCGTTATGCGTGCAGTCACACTCACTCCATAGGGCATGCAAAAAGCCCCACCGCTCGTAGCGGTGGGGCTTTCGCTAACCCGTTGAGGTCAGGAACCGTGGATCACGGTCCTTACTCGGTCACCTTGGTGTCATCGGTATCGGTCGCATCGGTATCGGTGGTGTCCGTATCGGTGTTCTCGGTATCGGTGTCGGTGGCGTCCGTGTCGGTGGTATCCGTCGCGGACTCGGCGGGCAGGGCGTAGAACGCGGTGCCCTCGTCAACCCAGCCGCTGGACACGAGGGAGTTGACCTCGTTCTCGTCGAGGGTGAAGTGGTGCGCGCCCGTCGTGTCGTTCGGGTTGTACAGACGATGCACGGCCACGCCGAAGGACTCGTCGGCCGCATAGCCGGCCACGCCCTCCTGGAGCCAGCCGACCTTGGCGAGCTTGTCGTACTCGTTCTGGTCGGTCGTGTAATGGTGCACGCCGCCGTTCGGGTTGTACAGGCGCCAGATCGGCTTGTCCGACTTCTCCAGGTAGCGCCAGCTCGAGCCCTCCTGCTGCCAGCCGAGCGCGGCCAGCTGGTCGTACTCGTTCTGGTCGGTGGTGAACAGGTGCTCGCCGGTCACCGGGTTGTACACGCGGTACACGGTCTGCGCCGGGATCGCGGCGACGGTGAGCGTCAGCTCGGCCGTCGCGTCCGCGGCCACGCCGTTGCCGGCCTTGACCGTGAGCTTGAACTCACCGGTCTGGGTCGGGGTGCCCTGGATCTTGCCGTCCGCGTAGGTCAGGCCGGCGGGCAGGTCGCCCTCCACCGTGACCGACGGGGCCGGGGAGCCGGTCGCCGTGATGTCGGCCGAGTACGCGGTGTACTGGGTCGCGGCGGGCAGCTCGGTCGTCGTCACGGCCGCGGCCTCGTTCACCGTGAGCGTCAGCGTCTTCGACGCCGCGTCGCCGATGCCGTTCGACGCGGTCACCGTCACCGTCGCGGTGCCGGCCGCCTTCGGGGTGCCGGTGATCTGGCCGTCAGCGTAGGACAGGCCCTCGGGCAGGTCGGACACGACAACCGTCGCGGCCGGGAAGCCGGCCGTCTCGATCTTCTGGCTGTACGCCTGGCCCACGATGCCGTCGGCCAGGGACTCAGTCACGATGGACGCCGGGGCGTTCACCGTCAGCTCGAAGTCCTTCTCGACCTTCTCGCCGATGCCGTTGGACGCGGTCACCGTCACCGTCGCGGTGCCGGCGGCCTTCGGGGTGCCCGTGATCGCGTTCGACACAGCGTCGAACGCGAGGCCCTCGGGCAGGCCGGACACCTCGACCGTCGCGGCCGGGAAGCCGCTGGTCAGGATGGACTGCGTGTACGCCTGGCCCACCGTCGCGTCGGCCAGGGACCCGGTCTCGATGGACGCCGGGGCGTTCACCGTCAGCTTCAGGTCCTTGGACACGGAACCGGCCTTGTTGGAGGCCTTCACCGTCACCGTGAACGCGCCGGACTCGGCCGGGGTGCCCGTGATCTTGCCGTCAGCGTAGGACAGGCCCGCCGGCAGGCCGGAGACCGTCACGTCCGCGGCCGGGGTGCCCGTCACCGTCACGTAGGCATCGTACGGCGTGTCGATCGTCGCCGCGGCCAGGGACTCCGTCGAGATGGCCGGCGTCTCGTCCACCGTCAGCGTCAGCGTCTTCGGCGCCGCGTCGCCGATGCCGTTGGAAGCCTTGACCGTCACCTTGTACGTGCCGGCCGTCTTCGGGGTGCCCGCGATCTTGCCGTCCTTGTAGGACAGGCCGTCGGGCAGGCCCTCGACCGTGACCGTCGCGGCCGGGAAGCCGGCCGTCTCGATCGGCTGCGCGTACTCCTGGCCCGCGATGCCGTCGGCCAGCGCGTCGGTCGCGATCGACGCCGGGGCGTTCACCGTCAGCTTCAGCTCACGGGTCACAGGGTCGGCCGTGCCGTTCGTCGCGCTCACGACCACCGTGAACTCGCCCGACTCCGTCGGGGTGCCCGCGATCCTGCCGTCCTTGTACCCAAGGCCGGCGGGCAGGCCGGACACATCGACCTTCGGAGCCGGGGTGCCCGTCACCGTCACGTTCGCCGAGTACTCGACGCCCGTCTGCGCCGCGGCCAGGGACTCCGTCGAGATGACCGGCGTCTCGTTCACCGTCAGCTTGAAGGTCTTCACGGCCTTCTCGCCCACGCCGTTCGACGCGGTCACCGTCACCTGGCTGGTGCCGGCCGCCTTCGGAGTGCCCGTGATCCTGCCGTCCTTGTAGGACAGGCCCTCAGGCAGGCCGTCGACCGTGACCGTCGCGGCCGGGAAGCCCGCCGTCTCGATCGCCTGGTCGTACGCCTGGCCCGCAAGGCCGTCCTTCAGGGACTCGGTCACGATCGACGCGGCCGTCGTCACCCTGAGCGTGTACTCCTTCGACGCCTTCAGCTGGCCGCCGGCCGTCGTGGCCGTCACGGTCACCTTGTACTCGCCCGTCCGGGTCGGGAAGCCGGAGATCGTCTTCGTCGGGGCGTAATACGTCACGCCGTCCGGAAGGCCATCCACCGTCACGTCGAGATCAGGCGCGCCCTCCACATCCAGGTCGATCGAATACTTCGAACCGGCCACGGCATCCTGCAGGGACGCCGTATTGATCGTCGGCTGGGTCGCCACATACAGCGTGAACGTCTTCGACGCCGGCTTGTCGCCCACCTGGTTGTCGGCCTCCACCGTCACCTGGTACGAGCCGACCTTATCGGCCGCCACCGTGCCGGAGATCTCGCCGTCCTGGAAGGACAGGCCCTCGGGCAGACCCGTGACAGTGACCGTCGCGGCCGGATAGCCCGTCGTCTCGATCTTCTGCTCGTACGCCTGGCCCGCCACGACCGGCGCCAGCGACTGCGTCGAGACCGCAGCCGGCTCGGACACCTTGATCGCGTACTGCTGGTCAGTGGAGCCCAGCTCGTTCGTCGCCGTCACCGTGAACTTGAGCTCGCCGCCCTTGCTCGGGGTGCCCGAGATCACGCCCGTCTTCGCATCAAGCGACAGGCCGGCCGGAAGATCCTTCGAAGCGAACGTCACGTCGAGGCCCTCGGCCACGACCTGCACGTCCTTGCCCTCCGTGGTCTTGTACTCCGACAGGGTCGAGCCGTCAGGCAGGGACTGGGTCTTGAACACCGGCTTCTCGTTCACGCGGATGCTCAGCGTCACCGACGCCGAACCCTCGGAGTTCTTCGCCGTGAACGTCACCGGATACACGCGCGGAGCCGCCGCCACGGTGCCCTTCACCGTATTCGTCTGCGTATCGAACGACAGGCCCTCCGGAAGCGTCGTGTAATCGATCTGCGGGGCCGGGGAGCCCGTCACCGTCAGCGGCAGGCTGTACTCGGAGCCCACCGTCGCCGGCTTCACGTCCTGCTGCGTCGTCGAGATCACCGGCGTGCCCTTGACAAGCAGGTGCAGGCCCCTGGACACCTCGCCGTAATCATTGGACGCCTTCACGGTCACCGTGAACTCGCCCGCGACGGCAGGCGCGCCCTCGATCGCACCGGTCCCGGCGTTATACGCCAGGCCCTCGGGCAGGCCCGACACCTCGACCTTCGCGGCCGGATACGCGGCCACGTCGATCTTCTGCGAATAATCAACGGCATACGTCGCATCCGCCAGAGCCGCGGTCGTGACCACCGGGGCCGCGTTCACCGTCAGCGTCAGCTTCGTGCTCACCGCCGGATCCACGCCATTGGACGCGGCAACCGTCAGCTCGAACACACCGGACTCGGTCGGCGTACCCGAAATCGTACCGGTCGTCGAATCATAGGTCAGGCCGGCGGGCAGGCCGGTCACATCCGACGAGGAAGCCGCCGGATTGCCCNTGAACGTCAGCTTCGCGCTATACGCGTCGCCGACCTTCGCCGGATCAAGCGCCGTCTGATCAAGCGACAGCGGGGAATCGACCGTCAGCGACGGGGTCAGCGTCAGCGTGCCACCCTCGTTCGTCAGCGTGATCTTCGGGGTGAACAAGCCGTATTCGGTCGGGGTGCCCGAAATCACACCCGTCTTCGCGTCAATCGACAGGCCCTTCGGAAGACCCTCGGCCGCAAACGTCGGGGTGGTGTAGCCGGTGGCGGCAACCGTGCAGTTGTACTCCGTGCCGATCTTGCCGGTGGGGAGTGCGGTCACATCGGAAGCCGGGGCCTCATACACATACATGGCGAAGGACTTCGTGGCGGTTCCCTTGGAATT
>NZ_MWWR01000032.1 GCF_002259605.1 Pseudoscardovia radai
GACACGACGAATGCGGTGCCGCCTCATGGTGAATCGCGTGGTGTGAATTAGACGGGCCGGTGTGTTGATCTGGCAGATGGGTGTGGGCGTTTTGATGGTGCAACGTTCGGCTGCTTCTATGCGACACGCCGATGGGTTGTGTTCTTTCGGGGAGGGAGGGTCTCTAGGAGGGAGGGTCTCTAGATGTTGTGTTTGGTTGGTTTTCGGCCGTTGGTCGCGTGGGGCCTGTTTTCCGACTTGCTTTGGGGTCTGTCGTGTTTTTGAAACACTAGATGTGTTGTTTGTCGTCTTGCGCGTGTCGGTTGACGTGCCGTGTATGTGTCGCCTTGGGGCTAGAATGGCGGCTGTCGAACGAGTGTTCGCGATAGGTGAATTTTCCGGCCGGAGCCGGGGTTGGGAGTGATCGGTGGAGATGCCGGATGACGTGGATGGGGTGCTGCGCGGGGAGCCGACGATGACCGACGTGGCGTGCGCGGCGGACATGCTAGGCGTTCCCGCGAGCGTGCTTTTCGGCTTCGTCTATCACCTTCGCGGGGGCGACGCCTAGGTAGTCGCACATGTCGGCGAAGACCGTCAGCGGGATGGGGCGCGCCCCGCTGAGATAGCGGCTGACCGAGACCCGGTGCACGCCGATGGCGTCGGCGATGTCGTCATCGCTGGCCTTCCTGCGCCCCTTCTGCGCCCTGAGCTCCGCGGCCAGGGCCGCGGCGAATCGTTCTCCGTATGTGGACATGCCTGCCAGCGTAGGCCGAACGGTGGATAAAATAACCAAGAGTTGACAAACTGAAACCGAATGGTTACAATATGGGGGTGTCGGGATGGACTGGCCATCCCATCGTCACGCCGGCGCGGCCGGCGGAAAGGAGTATCGCGATGACGGACCAGATGGTCCTCGCGACCCAGAAATGGCTGAACAAGACATACGTGGGCAGGAACGGCTGCAACGTCGTGCAGGAGAACGGCAGGACCGGGTGGGAGGTCGTCCACGGCCTTCTGAGGGCGCTGCAGATCGAGCTGGGCATCTCGGTGCCTTCCGACAACTTCGGCCCGGGCACGACCGCCCGCTACCAGGCGGCGCCGCTGGCGAAGCCCGCCCTCAAGGGAGCGGCGAGCAACAAGTACGCGATCCTGCAGGGCGCCCTGTGGTGCAAGGGATACGACGCCGGGCACTACGGGGACCTCGACGACCACTACGACGACAAGGTCGCGGCGGCCGTCGCGTCGCTGCAGGCCGATGCCGGGATCGGGGGCGACGGCTTGACCGTCAGCGTGAACCTGATGAAGGCGCTCCTGTCGATGGACCAGTTCAGGCTCATCCCGGGCTCGGGCGGCGATGCCAGCGTCCGTTCGTTCCAGCAGGAGCTCAACGGCGGCTTCGAGGCTTACTCCGGGCTGATCCCGTGCGACGGCATCTATGACCGCGGCACCAACGAGGCCGTCATCTACGCGATCCAGGCGCTGGAGGACATGCCCGTCGATGTCGCCAGCGGCTACTTCGGCCCCTCGACCCGCAGCCATTGCCCCGACCTGGACTACAGCCACGGGCAGGTCAGCTACACGGGTGCCGTGTACTCCGACGCACGCATCAGGCGTTTCTGCCGGATCGCCAATTTCTGCATGTACGTCAACGGCTTCCCGTCCGGCACCCAGGCCGATCCGTTCCCAGAGAAGATCGACCCGGCCAGGGTCAGGGAGTTCCAGAGGAAGTACGCCGTCGCCGAGACGGGACGCATCAACCTGAGCACATGGCTCAGCCTGTGCGTCAGCTGCGGCGACACAAGCAGGAAAGGCACGGCATGCGACACCCGTTTCGAAATCACCGACGCACACGTCGCAACCTTGATTGCCAATGGCTATCGCCATGTTGGACGATATATCAATGGTGGTTCTTTCAAGGAATTGCGGGATGGAGAGGCAGAACGAATCACGGCAGCCGGCTTGGATCTGTTCCTGATTTACGAAGATGGCGCGGAACTGGCGTACTTCACCGAGGAACAGGGGGACCGCTGATGCCTCTGCTGCTATGAAGTGCGCTGCCAAGCACGGGATTCCTCATTCGGCGGTGATTTTCTTTGCTGTTGATTTCGATGCCCTTGATGGAGAAGTCACGACAAATGTGCTTCCCTACTTCAAGAATCTCTCAGGGGAGATGAGTGGATACCGTATTGGTGTCTATGGCCCTCGGAATGTCTGCACGAGGGTCTGCGAGGCCGGATATGCCGAATTCAGCTTTGTTTCCGACATGTCTTCCGGGTTCAGCGGCAATATGGGATATCCGATTCCCGATGGATGGAGCATCGACCAGATCTCCAACGTCACAATCACCCACGGAAACGACAGCCTGGAAATCGACAACGACCTTGTGTCGAAAGACATGGCCGAATGCTTCACGCCGTGCTGCCTGCCAATTCCTGAGATCACGGATCAGTATGTCGATATTCTGCCTGTATTCGAGGCGAAGACGAATTTGTGGCAAGGCGATATCGCGATTACGAAGAACTACCACCCTTCGGGTAACTTTGAATCT
>NZ_MWWR01000033.1 GCF_002259605.1 Pseudoscardovia radai
TCCGCAACGAGGTGGTGACGTTTTCTTGGACTTTTGACTGGAGGGCGTCATGGCTAGTTATACGCGGGAGCAGAGGCTCAGGGCGTGTGAGTTGTATGAGCGGCTGGACCGGAGCGCGACGGCCGTGGTGCGGGAGCTGGGGTATCCGGCGAGCCGGCATTCGGTGCGCGCGTGGTACCGCCGGTACGCGTTGGAGAGGTACGGGGGCGTGCCGGGCAGGGTCGCGCCCGCGAGGGTGCCGGCGCCGGCGGGCGGGTATCCCGAGGGGCTCAGGCGCGCGGCGGTGGAGCATTTCCTGACGCATGGCCGGTGCGTGCAGCGCACGTGCCGGTGCCTGGGGTATCCGTCTCCCGGGACGCTGCGCAAGTGGGTGGACCGGGCGGATCCGTCGCGGCGGGTTCCCGCGGCGGGCGGCGTGCCGGTGGCGCCGGCGGCGGGGTCCGTGAGAGGATTGGAGGGCCGGGACCCCGGCGGACTGGAGGAGCCGACCATGGATGACGTGACGGGGCGCGCCGTGCGCGCCGGCGCGGCCGACGCCGCGCGGACGGGAGGGGCCGGAGGGCCCGCCGCCAAGGCCGCGGGAAAGCCTGCCGGGAAGGCGGCGGGAAAGCCTGCCGCCAAGGCCGCGGGGAAGACCGCCGCCAAGGCGGCGGGAAAGCCTGCCGGGAAGGCGGCGGGAAAGGCCTCCGGCAAGCCGGCCGCCAGGGCCGGGGAGGCGGTCTCGGCGGCGGACGTGGAGGAGCTGCTCCGGGTCATCGCGTCCCTGCGCGAGCAGGCCGACTCCCTGCGCCGGGAGGCGGACGAGCTGCGGGGCGAGACGGAGTCCCTGCGCGACGAGGCGGAGTCCCTGCGCGGCAAGGCGCGGGAACGCTGCCGGGAGCTCAGGGACCTCGAGATCGACCTCGAGATCCGCCGGGGCACGATCGAGCTGTTGGGAAAAGAGCCGGGCGCAGACCCTGACAACCTGTCGAACCGGGAAAGGTCCCTCCTCGCGGACCGGGTCGCCGAACGCACCGGCGAGCCCGTCGGCTCCCTGCTGGCGCGCGTGGGCGTCGCGCGCAGCACGTACTACTACCACAGGCGCGTCAGGGAGCTGCCCGACAGGGACGGGCCCCTGCTGGACGAGATACGCGACGTATTCGAGGCCAGCGGCCGGCGCTACGGGTACCGGCGCGTGTGGGCGGCGCTGCGCCTCAGGGGCACGGTCGTGTCGGCCAGGCGGGTCATGCGCCTGATGACCGGCAACGGTCTGGTGCCCCCGTTCAAGAGCTCGCGCCGCTACTCCTCGTACAAGGGCGAGCTGTCCGACGCGCCCGCGAACATCGTCAACCGCGACTTCCACGCGGACGCGCCCAACAGGCTGTGGGTCACGGACATCACCGAGTTCTCCATCCCCGCGGGCAAGGTCTACCTGTCGCCGGTCATCGACTGCTACGACGGCATGCCCGTGGCATGGACGATCGGGACGAGCCCGAACTCGTCCCTGTCCAACGGCATGCTGCGCAAGGCATGCGCCGCGCTCAAACCGGGCGAGAGACCCGTGATCCACTCGGACCGGGGATGCCACTACCGGTGGGACGGGTGGATCTCGATCTGCGAGGAGAACGGGCTGGTGCGCTCGATGAGCGCTAAGGGCTGCAGCCCCGACAACGCGGCGGCCGAGGGCTTCTTCGGACGCCTCAAGCAGGAGTTCTTCCACAAGCGCTCCTTCGCGGGCGTCTCCCTGCGGGAGTTCATCCGCAGGCTCGACGAGTACATGACGTGGTACCGCGACGAACGCATCAAGACCGAATTCGGCACCAGCATCACCGCGCGGCGACGCGAGCTCGGACTCATGGCATAATGAAAACCAACGACAACGCAGTCCAACAAAACAGCACCACCCCCTACCGGAAAAATGATCAATTAGTAGGCTTACCTCGTTCTCAACGATTTTCAGTCCGTTTTCGGCCATTTTCTGTTCCTTTCGCTCGTTTATGAAGCAACACCGTGTTTTCCGGCGGCGATTTCTTTTCTCAATGGGAC
>NZ_MWWR01000034.1 GCF_002259605.1 Pseudoscardovia radai
GACCCCGTCGCTGACGGTCGATTCCCCGCTGTCGCTTGATCAGACGGCGCTTGATCCGGCGAAGGTCGGCGACGCGTATAGCGCGAAGCTGACGTTCAAGGGCAATCCGGCGGCTTCCTCGTCGTCCGTGACCGGCCTGCCCGCCGGCCTGGACTATGATCCGGCGACCGGTACGATTTCGGGTACGCCGACCGAGTCCGGCGTGTTCGAGCTGACGGTTGCCGCGTCCAATGGCGTGGATCCGGCGGTGAGCACGAAGCTGACGCTGACGGTGAACGCGGCCCCGGTGGTCAACACCGCGGCTCTGGCGGATGCGACGTATGCCGTTGATTATTCGCAGAAGATCGACGTGGCCGCTTACCCGGCCGCGAAGGTCGAGGTGTCGGGCCTGCCCGAGGGCCTGGCGTATAACGCCGAGACCGGTGCGATCGAGGGCAAGCCTGCCGTCGCGGGCGAGTTCACGGTGACCGTGAAGGCGTCCAACGATTACGGCAAGGTGTCCAGGGACCTGCACCTGCTTGTCAAGGGCACGCCGGTGATCTCGACGACGCAGCAGGACGTGAAGCCGGCGACGGTGGGCTCCGAGTACAGCCTGCCGCTGACGGTGACGGGCTCCCCGGCCCCGCAGATCGATTACACGAAGCTTCCGGACGGCCTGTCGTTCGATACGCAGACGAATACGGTGAAGGGCACCGTGGCGGCGGCTCCGCGCGTGTATCCGGTGACGTTCACGGCGAAGAACTCCGAGGGTTCGGCGTCGGTGACGCTGAGCATCCGCGTGAACGAGAAGCCGGTGTTCAAGACCCAGTCCCTGCCTGACGGCTCGACCCTGTCGGAGTACAAGACCACGGAGGGCAAGGACGTGCAGGTCGTGGCCGAGGGCCTCGACGTGACGTTCGCTTCGAAGGATCTTCCGGCCGGCCTGTCGCTTGATGCGAAGACGGGCGTGATCTCGGGCACCCCGAGCAAGGGCGGCGAGCTCAAGTTCACGGTGACGGCGACGAACGAGCTGGGCTCCACTGACCAGCAGTACGCGATCAAGGTGTCCGAGCCGGCTGCGGTCTCGACGCAGTCGCTGGCGCCGGTCGTGGCGGGCCAGGCGTACGAGCAGAAGATCGAGACGACGGGCTATCCGGCCGCGACGGTCACTGTCACGGGTCTGCCCGAGGGCCTGTCCTTCCAGGACGGCGAGATCTCCGGCACGGTGGCGGCCGATAAGGTCGGCTCGTACCAGGTGACGGTGGAGGCCGACAACCAGGTGGGCGGCAAGCCGGCGTCGAAGACGTTCACGCTGTATGTGGCGACCCAGCCGACGATCAATACGGCGTCCCTGCAGGATGCCGTGGCCGGTTCGAAGTATTCGATCGACCTGGATGTGGAGGGCGCGCCTGATCTCGACGTGACGGTGGATGGCCTTCCGGACGGCGTGACGTATTACGCCCCGACGAAGACGATCTCCGGCTTCCCGACCCGGACGGGCGAGTACAAGGTGACCGTGACGGCCACGACGGCCGGCGGCCAGCTGAAGGCGTCGAAGGAGTACACGCTCAGGGTGACGACGGCCGCGTCGATCGTGACCGAGTCCCTGAAGGACGGCCTTGCGGGCCAGGCGTACGACCAGGCGATCGAGACGGCGGGCTTCCCGGCCGCGACGGTCACGGTCGACGGCCTGCCTGAGGGCCTGTCCTACAAGGACGGCAGGATCACGGGCGTTCCGAAGGCGGCCGGCACCAGCCAGGTGACGGTGACCGCGTCGAACGGCGTGGGCGAGAAGGCCGTGAAGACCTTCAAGCTGACGGTGAACGAGACGCCGGTCATCTCGACGGAGTCCCTGGCCGCGGCGCAGACGGGCGTGGAGTACTCTGCGGACGTGACGGTGACGGGCACCCCGGCTCCGAAGGTCGATGTGTCCGGCCTGCCCGCCGGCCTTGGGTACAAGGACGGCAGGATCGCGGGCACCCCGACGGAGTCGGGCGAGTTCACGGTGGTCGTGAGCGCGACGAACGGCACGGCCGACCCTGTGACCCGTGAGCTGAAGCTGACGGTGAACGCCCCGGCGTCGATCGCGACCGACGCGCTGGCCGACGGCATCGCGGGCCAGGAGTACGCGCAGCCGATCGAGACGGCCGGCTTCCCGGCCGCGACGGTCACGGTCGAGGGCCTGCCCGACGGCCTGTCCTACAAGGACGGCAAGATCGCGGGCACCCCGAAGACGGCCGGCACGTACAAGGTGACGGTCAAGGCTTCCAACGGCATCGGCGACGCGGCGTCGAAGACGCTGACGCTGACGGTGGACGAGACGCCGGCCATCCCGACGGAGTCCCTGGCCGCGGCGCAGACGGGCGTCGAGTACTCGGCGAACGTGACGGTGACGGGCACCCCGGCCGCGGACGTGACGGTCTCCGGCCTGCCCGCCGGCCTTGAGTACAAGGACGGCAAGATCGCGGGCACCCCGGCCGAGTCCGGCGCGTTCATGGTGACGGTGAAGGCCTCCAACAAGGCCGGTTCCGTGTCCAAGGACCTGAAGCTGACGGTGAACGCCCCGGCGTCCATCGAGACCGGGTCCCTGGCCGACGCGACGGTGGGCCAGGCGTACACGCAGTCCATCCTGACCAGCGGCTTCCCGGCCGCGACGGTCGAGGTGTCCGGCCTGCCCGAGGGCCTCGCGTTCGACGCTGTGTCGAATGCGATCACGGGCACCCCGAAGGCCGCCGGCACCGCGACGGTGACGGTGACCGCGTCCAACGGCATCGGCGAGAAGGTCGTGAAGGACTTCGAGCTGAAGGTGAACGGCGTCCCGGCCTCGGTCGAGACGAGCGAGCTGCCGGCCACGACGGTTGGTTCCGAGTACGCGGCCGACATCACGGTGGCGGGCACCCCGGCGCCGACGGTGACCGTGTCCGGCCTGCCCGCCGGCCTTGAGTACAAGGACGGCAAGATCCAGGGCGCCCCGACCGAGTCCGGCGAGTTCACGGTGAGCGTGAAGGCCGAGAACGGCATCGGCGCTCCCGCGACCAAGGACCTCAAGCTGACGGTGAACGACCCGGCGTCGA
>NZ_MWWR01000035.1 GCF_002259605.1 Pseudoscardovia radai
CCTTCCTGCGCCCCTTCTGCGCCCTGAGCTCCGCGGCCAGGGCCGCGGCGAATCGTTCTCCGTATGTGGACATGCCTGCCAGCGTAGGCCGAACGGTGGATAAAATAACCAAGAGTTGACAAACTGAAACCGAATGGTTACAATATGGGGGTGTCGGGATGGACTGGCCATCCCATCGTCACGCCGGCGCGGCCGGCGGAAAGGAGTATCGCGATGACGGACCAGATGGTCCTCGCGACCCAGAAATGGCTGAACAAGACATACGTGGGCAGGAACGGCTACAACGTCGTGCAGGAGAACGGCAGGACCGGGTGGGAGGTCGTCCACGGCCTTCTGAGGGCGCTGCAGATCGAGCTGGGCATCTCGGTGCCTTCCGACAACTTCGGCCCGGGCACGACCGCCCGCTACCAGGCGGCGCCGCTGGCGAAGCCCGCCCTCAAGGGAGCGACGAGCAACAAGTACGCGATCCTGCAGGGCGCCCTGTGGTGCAAGGGATACGACGCCGGGCACTACGGGGACCTCGACGACCACTACGACGACAAGGTCGCGGCGGCCGTCGCGTCGCTGCAGGCCGATGCCGGGATCGGGGGCGACGGCTTGACCGTCAGCGTGAACCTGATGAAGGCGCTCCTGTCGATGGACCAGTTCAGGCTCATCCCGGGCTCGGGCGGCGATGCCAGCGTCCGTTCGTTCCAGCAGGAGCTCAACGGCGGCTTCGAGGCTTACTCCGGGCTGATCCCGTGCGACGGCATCTATGACCGCGGCACCAACGAGGCCGTCATCTACGCGATCCAGGCGCTGGAGGACATGCCCGTCGATGTCGCCAGCGGCTACTTCGGCCCCTCGACCCGCAGCCATTGCCCCGACCTGGACTACAGCCACGGGCAGGTCAGCTACACGGGTGCCGTGTACTCCGACGCACGCATCAGGCGTTTCTGCCGGATCGCCAATTTCTGCATGTACGTCAACGGCTTCCCGTCCGGCACCCAGGCCGATCCGTTCCCAGAGAAGATCGACCCGGCCAGGGTCAGGGAGTTCCAGAGGAAGTACGCCGTCGCCGAGACGGGACGCATCAACCTGAGCACATGGCTCAGCCTGTGCGTCAGCTGCGGCGACACAAGCAGGA
>NZ_MWWR01000004.1 GCF_002259605.1 Pseudoscardovia radai
ATCCGTTCCCAGAGAAGATCGACCCGGCCAGGGTCAGGGAGTTCCAGAGGAAGTACGCCGTCGCCGAGACGGGACGCATCAACCTGAGCACATGGCTCAGCCTGTGCGTCAGCTGCGGCGACACAAGCAGGAAAGGCACGGCATGCGACACCCGTTTCGAAATCACCGACGCACACGTCGCAACCTTGATTGCCAATGGCTATCGCCATGTTGGACGATATATCAATGGTGGTTCTTTCAAGGAATTGCGGGATGGAGAGGCAGAACGAATCACGGCAGCCGGCTTGGATCTGTTCCTGATTTACGAAGATGGCGCGGAACTGGCGTACTTCACCGAGGAACAGGGGGACCGCTGATGCCTCTGCTGCTATGAAGTGCGCTGCCAAGCACGGGATTCCTCATTCGGCGGTGATTTTCTTTGCTGTTGATTTCGATGCCCTTGATGGAGAAGTCACGACAAATGTGCTTCCCTACTTCAAGAATCTCTCAGGGGAGATGAGTGGATACCGTATTGGTGTCTATGGCCCTCGGAATGTCTGCACGAGGGTCTGCGAGGCCGGATATGCCGAATTCAGCTTTGTTTCCGACATGTCTTCCGGGTTCAGCGGCAATATGGGATATCCGATTCCCGATGGATGGAGCATCGACCAGATCTCCAACGTCACAATCACCCACGGAAACGACAGCCTGGAAATCGACAACGACCTTGTGTCGAAAGACATGGCCGAATGCTTCACGCCGTGCTGCCTGCCAATTCCTGAGATCACGGATCAGTATGTCGATATTCTGCCTGTATTCGAGGCGAAGACGAATTTGTGGCAAGGCGATATCGCGATTACGAAGAACTACCACCCTTCGGGTAACTTTGAATCTGTTCCTGGAGAAGTGGTTGCCACAGTGCATTACGGTTCTTCGTATCTTGCGCGTGATTTGAAACCGTATCATCTGAAAGATGTGGAGGGCATAAATCCGTTCCCGGATGCAACCGGTCTGCAGTTCGAGATCTATGCCAATGATGGTGACGGCCATCTTGTGCACGGGTATTACACAAAGGTGGAGGTCGATGGACGGACAGGAAGCCAAGGCCACTATGCTTGGGCGGATAGCCAGGAGAATTTCGCTAATTGGAACTCCGATGGAACAAGCCTGACAAGCAACGACTCCAATACGGTTGTTTTGAATGGCGGGCAGTGTCGGATTTATACGCTGGTCCATGGCACCGATTGGGTTTCCGGTACTGGCGGCGTTGTGTCATCGAGCGGGCTGCTCCATGCCGGAATGCAGATTGCGATTCCTGCCTCCGCTTCCTGCGGGAGTCACTGGCCGTATAGGATCAGTGCTTCTCACTGGCGTGAGTCGGCGAACTCTCCGTGGAAGACTTTCACTGATAGGAAAACTGGTACTATCGTGAATGCATTTGTCGACATGGGGCTACAGTATGGAGCAGAGCCAGCTAACCGCATTCTGCGATGATTCTGGCGATAATTCCGTGAGATGAAGTCAGAGATAGTCCGTGGGCGTACCCGGTCAGGCATGCTGTCTGTCGGGTGCGCCCACGGACTCGTAGGAATACCTGAGGGGGATTTTCATGGAGAACCCGGGTCAAGGCATAATCGCGAACCTGTTGCGCCGTGCAGCGCATGGCATTGCACGGGCGGTGAATCACGGGGGAGCGCGGAATCTTCATGGGCGGACGATTCGTGTCTCCCGGTACGGTTCGTGGGCGCGGATTGCGGTTGCAGCGGCATGCGTGTGCGCGCTTGTGGCGGCGCCGATGAGTGTTCCGCTCGCATTCGCGGATGACGATGATTCCGATATCTCTTCCTCCGACGCCCTTTCCTCAATCTCTTCTTCGGATTCCGATGATTCCGCGGATCCCGTCATCGCGGATGACCTGCCCTCCGCCAGCGTGGCCCAGGCGAAGGACCCACAGTGCATGCCGCAGAGAACGTCCTCTGATGATCAAGGCGTTCGCCTCCTGTTCTCGCCTGACGGTGCCACTGTTTATACCATCCCCTATCCGGACGGAAACGCCATCTGCCGCATCGACGTGGCGAGCATGACGGTCACAGGCAAGGCCGATCTGACGGGCGTCGATTTGTATCCCGCATATTCCGCCGATATATCGGACGATGGGTCGCATATTGTGCTTGGCGCCGATGACAACGGGCAAGGTGACTCAGGCCTGTCCGTTAACACCGCCGACATGTCTCTCACTCGATTGCCTGTTGAAAGCATGTGGTTCGCGCCATCGCCCGATGGCTCCATCGCTTACGCGTACACAAGACCCGACCCCTCTCTTCGGCAGCAGCGCCGCATCGTCTCCATATCCACAGCCGATGGCACGATCATCGATGATAAAATCATCAACCTGCCGTTCGCCGCGACCGGTTATGGAGCCGATCTGATCGAAGGCGTATCCCCCGATTGCATGACGTGGTATGTCGATACGGTTCCCCAAGGCTCGAGCACGGCCAGCCTGGTGGCGGTCAATGCGCAGACCGGTACGTCGACCACGCTTCCCGTCGTGCCGACGCATGATGACGCGTCGCCCGCCGCAGAGGACTACCTTGCGCTGGTCGAGCCGCGGAACAACGGAGACTATCGTGGTTTTTACGCCTCGATGCTGGCAAGTTCCGACACAGTGTATTTCACCGACGCGACGCTGAATGATGCGCCGTCGCCGTCGCCCCTTGTGGCGCTCAATCTGCGGACGGGTGCGCTATCTGCGGTGAACGACTTGCAAGGTCTGTCGTTGCGACATGGGCCGATGCTATCTGCCGATGGGTCGGTCATGTATGGATATGACACTGCGCCGGATGATGGCGGAACGGCTTCTGCCACGGGTTCGTCAACGAGTGGATTGTCTCAGGAGACAATCCTGTCGACATCCGATTGGTCCGTCAAAGGCACGGTGCCGTGGATGACGAGTGCGCAATACAAGGGCGAGAAAATGAGGGCGGTCGGAGGAACCCTGACGAGAGACGGATCGACGGTTATCGAACCGCTGGGTGTGTATGACGAAACTATCTGGGATGAAACCGCGCCCACGGTGCTTCGCATGATGTCGACGGACGGCGCGTATGTGGCGAATTATGCGGTGGACATTCCCAATGCCGAGAGGGCGAGGAAGAATCTGGAGGGGTCTTCGCCGATCATCGCGAGCATACCGACGCCGGACGGAACCGGCGTGTTCGTGTCCGGTGCCGGTCTGCCGCTGACGAAAGTGACGGTGCCCGCCGATTGGAAGCAACAGGCCGCGGCGGCATCCCAGGCCGCGTCCGATGCCGCGGCGGCGGGGGAGGCCGACGATGCGAAGGACGCCGCTCCCGATGCCTCGCGCGGCCGCAGGGTTGCATGGGGCGTAGGCGTGGCTGTTGCGGTGGTTGCGGTGCTTGCGGGCGTGGCCGTTGCGGCCCGGCATCGGGGAGGCAAGCGCCGGCGCCACTGAGCTTGCGCCCACGCGGGAATGCGCGCTGCGCGTATTGGGCGCGGCGGCGTAGCGCGGTCAGCATAGAATCGTGGATATGACTTCCCAGGATTTCCCACCGATGGCCGACGCCCCCGCCGCAGGGCCTGCGCCTGCATCGCCGCGCGGCGGCTGGCGCCGGAACGGGGCGCGCGGTTTCAACGCCAACGATGCCAACGACGCCCGTCTTTTCGACCGCGTCCCTCCGCATGACGACCGCGCGGAACAGGCCGTGCTCGGCGGCATGCTCCTGAGCAAGGACGCCGTCGGCGAGATCAGCCAGGTCCTGGAGCCGTCCGATTTCTACCAGCCCCGGCATCAGATGATCTACGAGGCCATCATCACGCTTTTCGCCGGCTCCCAGCCCGTCGACCCCATCGTGGTGGCAAGCGAACTGCGCCGCCGCGAGCAGCTGGAGAAAATCGGCGGATCCGACTACCTCGCCACCCTCGTCGACAGCGTGCCCACCGCCGCCAACGCGGTCAACTATGCCGACATCGTGCACCAGCAGGCCATTTTGCGCCGCGTCATCATGGCCGGCACGCAGGTGGCGCAGCTCGGATACGATGCCGAAGGCCGCGACGCCGAGGATATCGTGAACCTTGCGCAGGCGCAGATCTATCAGGTCGGCATGGGCCACGTGCGCCAGGACTACGTGCCCATCGGCGACGTGGTCATGAGCGCCATGGACACGCTCCAGAGCATCCAGGACGGCACCGTCAGCCGCGGCGTGCCCACGGGCTTCCGCGAAATCGACAAATCCACGCAGGGCCTGCAGCCGGGCCAGATGATCGTTGTCGCGGGCCGCCCGGCCATGGGCAAGTCCACGCTCGGCGTGGATTTCGCGCGTTCCGCCGCCCTGCATAACGACATGGCCACCGTCATCTTCTCGCTCGAGATGAGCAAGCTCGAGCTCGCGCAGCGTATTCTCGCGGCCGAGACGAATATCCCGCTCGGCGTGCTGCGCGACCCGCACCAGCTCACGCCGCAGAACTGGCAGCAGCTCAACACCTGCGTTTCGCAGATCGCGAGCAAGCCGCTGTTCCTCGACGATTCGCCGAATATGAGTCTGATGGAGATCCGCGCGAAATGCCGCCGCCTCAAGCAGACGAACGACCTGCGCCTCGTGGTGGTCGACTACCTGCAGCTCATGAGCTCCGACCATTCCGTGGAATCGCGCCAGCAGGAGGTGTCGGGCTTCTCCCGCGCCCTCAAGCTGCTCGCCAAGGAGCTCGAGGTGCCCGTCGTGGCGCTGTCTCAGCTCAACCGCGGCGTCGAGGCGCGCGCCGACCGAACGCCGATGCTGTCCGACCTGCGCGAATCCGGCTCGATCGAGCAGGACGCCGACGTGGTGTTCCTCGTCAACAGGCCCGACGTGTACAACAAGGACGACAGGCCGGGCGAGGCGGATATCATCATGGCGAAGCATCGTAACGGCCCGACCGCGACCTTCACCCTCGCCTTCGAGGGCGCGATGTCGCGCTTCCGCGACCTTCCGCAGGACTACCAGCAAGGATTGTGACATGGCATTCAAGGCACTGACACCGGCGATCGGCAAGGCCGTGCGCAAGGTTGCGCGCCTGCGCGGCGGCGGCACGGCGTTCCCCGGCAAGGTGGTGGAGCGCATCGACCCGGGCTTCATGGCGCGCACGCTGGCGCAGCTGCCCTACGGCGTGGTGCTGGTGTCGGGCACGAACGGCAAGACCACCACGACGCGCATCGTGGCGTCGCTGCTCGAAGGCATGGGCCTGCGCGTGTTCACGAACCCGACCGGCTCGAATTTCACGCGCGGCGTGGTGTCGGCGCTGCTTGACAAGGTGAGCGTGGGCGGCAGGCTCGACGCGGACATCGCCGTGCTCGAGCTCGACGAGGCGTACGCAGTGCATTTTGTGCAGCGGGTGCGGCCGCGCTACACGCTGCTTCTCAACGTGATGCGCGACCAGCTCGACCGCTTCGGCGAAATCGACAACACCGCGCGCCTGCTGGGCAAGGCGGCCGCGGCAACAACCGGCACGCTGGTGCTCAACCGCGAGGATCCGCGCGTGGCGGCGCTTGCCGGGGTGGCGCCGAAAGGCACGGCCGTGCGCTATTTCGGTCTCGACGATTCTCTGGTGAGTTTCTTCCCGACCGACGATTCCATGCATTGCGAGCTGTCGGGGGACGAGGGTGCTGCGGGTGCTGGCGGTGGCGCTGGTAGTGCCGGCGCTGGTGCTGCGGGCGCGGGCGCGACGATTCACGATGATGCCGCCGAGGATTCCGCCGACAGCGCCGACAGCGCCCATACGCGCCCGGCCGATGTGACGCTGCTCGCCGTCGACGGGCACGCCGCCCGCTTCGGCATGGACGGCCGCACCTACGACGCCACGCTGCGCCTCGAAGGCGTCTACAACCTCTTCAACGCGGCCGCGGCGCTCGCGGTTGTGCGCGCCGTCATGGACGACGTCGAGCTGGCGCGCCGCTCCAGCGCGGAAGCGGCCGCATCGTCGAAGCTTGCGGCGCAGAAATCGGCGGCGGCGCAGAAATCGTCGGAAAAATCGTCGAAACCCGCGGCGCAGACCCGCGCGGAACTCACCGACCGCATGATCGCGGCGCTCAGCGAGGTCACGCCGGCCTTCGGGCGCGGCGAAAGCATCGACGTGGATGGCGTGCCGGTCGAGCTCATCCTCGTCAAGAACCCCATGGGATTCCGCCTGTCGCTCGGCTCGTTCCCGGCGCAGGGGCACCGCACCATGATCGTGATCAACGACGAATACGCGGACGGGCGCGACATGAGCTGGCTGTGGGACGTGGACTTCGACAGTCTGCGCGCCACCGGAGTGGACATGGTGTCGGGCGTGCGCGCCACCGACATGGCGCTGCGCCTGGCCTACGATGGCGTCGAGGCGCGCGCCGTGGACGAGGATATCCCGCGCGCGGTGGAGTCGTTCGTGCGCAGCCACCCCGACGAGCCCAAATACATCTATTGCACGTACACGGCCATGCTCGCGGTGCGCGAGTGCATGGGCCGCCTGACGCGAGTGGAGGACGCCGGACTATGAGCGATATGGCGAATGCGAACGATGGGACGGCGGACGTGGCCGCGGCGGCGAATGCGAACGATGGGCGCGTGCTCGATATCGTGACCCTGTACCCGCGCGACATGAATATCTACGGCGACTCGGGCAATGTGCTCACCGTGCGCCGGCGCGCCGCGCTGTACGGTTTCACGCCCGTGGTGCACAACTACAACCAGGGCGACGAATGGCCCGAGCATGTGGATATCGTGCTCGGCGGCGGCGGGCAGGACCAGGGCCAGGGCACCATCACCGACGACCTTTTCGCGCGCTCGCGGCAGATTCGCGCGCTTGCGGACGATGGCTGCCCGATGCTGCTCATCTGCGGCATGTACCAGCTGTTCGGCGAGTATTTCCAGACCGTCGAGGGCGATCGCCTGCCCGGCATCGGCGTGCTCGACCTCGTGACCGTCGGCCAGCCCGTGCGCATGATTGGCAATCTTGTGGACCACACCGAGGAATTCGGCGACGTGGTGGGGTATGAGAACCACTCCGGGCAGACCTTCCTGCGTGACGGCGGCCGCACGCGGCCATGGGGGCGGGTGGACGCCGACGGCACCGGCAACAATGGGCGCGACCACACCGAGGGCGCGCGCTACAACGCCGTGATCGGCACGTATCTGCACGGGTCGGTGCTGCCGAAGAACCCGCGCGTGGCGGATTACCTGATCGGCGAGGCCGCGCGCAGGCGCTACGGCATGGAGCGGCTCGAGCCGACCGCGCAGGGGGCCGATGAGCTCAGGCGGCTCGACGACCTGGCGCGCAGGGCCGCGGCCGTGGCTGCGAGCCGGCCGCGCTGAGGGGCGGCAGTGCGCTGAGGGGTGGCGGTCGGCGGAGCGACGGGACGGCTCCGCTGAGGTGGATTCCTCACGCCGTCGGTCGTTCCGTCATGCCGCGATTACGCACGCCGCATGACGGGAAAATCGTGGATTCCTCCATACAATGGAAGCGTATCCGGCCGCGCGCCGTTGCGCGGCGGGCAAACGCGACCCCGCGTACCTACGCGGGAGTAAGGAGGAAAGATGTCTGGAAAGACTCCGCTCAAGCCCGATGAGATCTATCACATCGAAGACGACGATGATATGTTCGACTCGCTGAAGAAAACCGTGCGCAAGGCCGGTGTCATCGGAGGTATCGTCGAGCTTATCGTCGGCATCGTCATGCTGTTCTGGCCGAGCAAGACGCTTGCCGCCGTCACCGTGCTGCTCGGCGTGGGGCTCGTGCTGCTCGCCATCGTGTATCTCGGCGCGGCCATCGGCACGCCGATCATGCCGGCCGGCTGGCGCACGCTCGGCATTCTGAGCGCGGTGCTGTTCGTGTTCGCTGGCATCGCCATTTTCAAGGCGCCGCAGGCCGTTGGCGCGTCCCTGGTGGTGTTCGTCACAATCATCCTCGGCATGGTGTGGATTCTCGACGGCATCACGTCGCTGTTCCAGTCGAGCTTCACCATCAACCCGGCCGCGTCCATCGTGTACGGACTTGTGTCGATTATCGCGGGCATCGTGGTGCTTGCCGCGCCGCAGCAGTCCACGGTGTTCCTGTTCATGTTCGTGGCCGTGGCGCTGATCGTGATGGGCATCGTGTCCATCATCCGCGCCCTCACCTTCGGCCGCCGCGACTAGCCGCGTGGCGCGCGGCGCGTGCGCGTGCGTGCGCGTGCGTGGGGCTCCCGCCCCTCTTCCCATAACAATGTGATGGTTTTCGGACCGAAATCCACGATTTCGACCTCAAAATCGTCGAAAAATGTCCGTAAGCCATCACATTGTTGCGGAATTCACAACGATGTGATGGGTTGCGGACACGGGGCGATCTGACCGCCCCGCACTGACCGAGGGCGGAGTATCGAACACCTATTGCGCGGTTTGTGGGGTCCCGGACGGCAAACCGACGACGCAATTGCAACGTTTTCGGACGCTCTCTACTCGGGCAACCCCCGAAAAGGACCCCACAAACCGCGAAATACCCCTCTGCGGCATATTCGAACACCCCCGTCGGAGCCCCGATCCAGCGCGCCCGACCGTGTCCGTAAGCCATCACACCATTACGAATTCCCTAACAATGTGATGGGTAGCGGACGGAAAACACGATTTTCCCGCCTGAAATCATCGAAAAATGTCCGCAAGCCATCACATTGTTGCGGAAATGGGAACGATGTGAGAGCGGGCGCCGGAATGTGCAGCGCCGGCGATGCGGGAGAGCCGGGATGCGGGGAAGGGAACGATCGGGGGCAAGGGTTGTGTCGTATCATGTGCAGAGAAATATTGGCGCACAGGCGGGAGTAACAGTGCACAAGTCGCAGCGCGGCGGGGACTCGTTGTCCATCCACGATTCATGGCATGATTCATTGCGTGGCCGGGGTTCGCTGCCTGACGCGCCCGATGATTTGTGGTCGCCCGGGGCTGAGCATCGCCGGAAGATGCGCAGCATGCGGCGCCGGCTCCTGGCATTCGTGGTGTGTCTGGCGCTGTCGGCGTGCATCGTTCTGGCGGCGCTGTGGGCGGAGAACACCGCGGCTCCCAAGGCGCAGGCGGTGGAGATTGCGCAGAGCGCCGATGCAACGAGCGCCGATACGATGGGCGAATCGTCGGACACCTCCGACGCAACCGACACCGACACAACCTCCGATGCCACCGCCTCCTCGACCCCCGCCGAGGCGCAGAACGAAAGCGTGACGCTCGACTCCACGAACTTCTCCGACCCGGCCTGCGTCGGCGCCGACCCCGGCGCGCTGCGCATCTCGCCTGACGGCGCCACCGCGTATATCGTGTCGAACGGCAGCGAGGTCTGCGCCGTCGACATCCCGGACTTCACCACCACTCACACCGCCACTCTGCCCGGCGACAGCCTCGGCGTCAACGGCGGCGTGACGCTCTCCACCGACGGCGCGCGCCTTTTCGTGGCCACCACCGCCGGCATCGCGGTGATCGACACCGCCTCCTACGCCGTCACGACGCTCGACCTCGTGACCAGCAACTACGTGGTGACGCGCGACGGCTCGACGCTGTACGCCGTGGTGCAAAGCGGCGGCACGTGGCAGATTGACACCGTGGACGTGGCCGGCGGCGGCATCACCTCGCAGCCCGTCGTCTTCCAAGAAGGCGCCGACCCCAGCGTGGTCAATCCGCTGATCGTGTCGGACGACGGCGTGACCGTCATCGCCGACGCGCAATACGATTCCGCCGAGCATATCCTCGCCATCGAGCCCGCAACCGGCTCCAGCACGCATCTGGCGGTGGCGGCGGTCAGCTACATCGGCTGTGCGAGCCCCGACGGCACCAAGGTGTACGTGCCGGATTCCAGCGTGAGCAACGTGCTCGAGGTGAACGCGAATTCGCGCGAGGTGGGCGTGATCAGCGTGGATTCCCAGGCGAGGATTGTGAGCATGGCGCTGTCGGCGGATGGCTCGCGGCTTGCGGTGGGCACGTCGACGGGTGCGCATCTCTACGATGCGGCCAGCGGCGCGAAGGTGCGCGATCTGGCGGCGAACGAGCCGGACGCGTATGTGTCGCCCGATGGGCGGTATCTGATGTCGGTGTCGGTCGGGAGCGATGGCGCGGCGGGTGGCGCTGGCGCGGCTGCGGGTGGTGCTGGCGCGGCGGCGTCGGGGCTGACGACGCTTGATGTGTCGCGGTCCGCGTCGGATTCGGGCACCACCGTGCAGACCGGCCAGGTGTATTACGATGGCGTCGGCGCGGGCGGCGACGTGGAGGTACGCGGCGTGGCCTTCGCGCCCGACGGGTCGGCGATGTATGTGCTGGCGACCGGGGATGCGTCGTCGTCGGGCGCATCGTCGAACACGGGCGTGAGCTCTACGACCTCCGATTCGGTCGGGCGACTGATCCGCATCGACCTCAACGGCTTCTCCGACGCATCGACCGCCGCGCAGAAGAGCTCGTCGTCAAAGACGCTTCCGCTGATCATTGCGCTGGTGGTTGTGGGCTGCGCTCTGATCGCCGGTTCCATCTGGATTCGCCGTCGCCTCGCCTCCGCTGAATCCGCTAAGCGTTAGCGCCCGGTTCGAATCGGGTGGAGCCGAATCGGGTGGGGCCGAATCGGCCGCATGTCCGCAACCCATCACATCGTTTTCGTTTCCGCAACAATGTGATGGCTTGCGGACATTTTCGGACGATTTTGGGCGGGAAAATCGTGTTTTGTGTCCGTAACCCATCACATTGTTATGAATTCGGGAACAGTGTGATAGGTTGCGGACAGGTTGCGGACATGGTGCGGGCGACGCGAAGTGGTGAGTCGGGTGCTCCGATGCGGGTGTTTGATATGCCGCGGAGGGGTATTTCGCGGTTTGTGGGGTCGTTTTCGAGGGGGTGCCCGAGTAGAGAGCGTCCGGGAACGTTGCAATTACGTCGGCGGTCTGACGTTCCGGACCCCACGAACCGCGCAATAGGTGTTCGATGCCCCCGTTTGCGGCAGAGACGTGACGGCCGGACCGGCCTCGTGTCCGTAACCCATCACATTGTTAGGGAATTCGCAACAGTGTGATAGGTTGCGGACATTTTCGGGTGATTTTGGGGCTCGGGAGCCCGATTTTGGTCCGAAACCCATCACATTGTTGGTAGGGAGATTGTTGGTGGGGAGATTGTTGATGGAAAGAGGCGCGGCGATCAGAAGTCGATCAGAAGTCGAAGAGGGTGGACTGGATGGCGCGGAGGTCTTCGACGTGGCGGGCGTCGATGCGGTGGGCGGGGGATTCGTCCGCGCCGGCCGCCGCGCCCGCCGTACCGTCCGCGCCGGCCCCGGCCGAAGCCCTGCGCCCGCCGCTGATGCGCTCGGCCACCACGATGCGCTGCCCGTCGCCCGCATTCGCCAGTCGCTCCACGTAGTTGTTCGGGAACGTGCGCGTGATGCTCGCATCGGTCAGACCCGTCCAGCACAGCAGCTGCACATGCTTCGACGCTGCCATCCGCGCCATCGGCTCGAGCAGGTACTCGGCGTTCATCTTGCCGAAGGGGTTGTCCATCGGCAGCACCTTCCAATCCTTGCGCCCGCTGAAAACATCGAGAACACCGTCCGCATCGCGCCCCGCGAAATCCATCAGCGCACTGAGCACAATGAACGCACTCAGCGTGCTTTCGCCGCCGGAATTCGTCTTCGCCTCGTCCCAAGTCATCTTCACAGCACCGTCGCGCTCCACCTTGTACAGCGTGAGCTTCACGCTCTCGAGCCGCACCACTTTCTTATACAGCCCGGGCAGCGTCAGTGTGCGCTTGATGGTCTCGTCGGCGGTGGACGGCTCCGCATCCGCCGCATCGATGATTTCGTCGAACGCCCGCTCCGTGCGCTCGCGGCAGTCGTCGGCGCCATCCCACTTGGGCACTTCGATGGACAGCATTTTCTGCGGCTTGCCCTTGATCTCGATGGTGGAATTGTCTCCGGCCTTGCCCAACGCCTTGTTCATGGCGCCGAGCAGAACCACGCAATGCTCGATGAGATGGTCGCGCATGTTGCGGTTGTCGGTGAGGTCGCGCTCCAGCTTGCCGATAGCGTCGCCGAGGCTGCGCCGCCGTTCCGTGAGCTGGCCGGGGAACACGTCGGTGCGGTTCTGCGCGTCCGCGTCGATGGCGTCGCGCAGCGCGGAGATGAGCTTGCCGAGCGTGGGGTCGGACTCCTGCGAATACTTCGTCTGCAGGTTGCCGAGCTGGCGTTGCACCGCGTTCTGCGCGGCGCCCAGCGCGGTCTGCGTCTTCTGCGCGCGGGCGTCGAGGTTCTCGGCGCGCTTGACGAGCCCATCGTTATCCACGATTCCCAGGTTCTCGTGCCATTCCGCGGGTACGGGGCGGTGCGCGTCGGCGCCGGCGGCGTGCGCGGGCACCCGGAAGGTGGTTGGCACGGCGTGCTGCGGCGCGGCGGAGGCGGAAGTGGCGGCGTGAGAAGCATCGCCATCGCTCGCGCCCCGCCGCCCTGCTATGATGGCCAGATCCTCGGCCGACAGGGCATACGATGGCAGCGCGTCCTTCCACCTCGCCAACCGATTCTGCGCGTCATCGCACGCGCGCCGCCGCTCGACGGCGCGGGCGGCATCCGCCGACGCCGCCTTCTTCCGCGCCTCGAGCTCGCGCAGCTCGGCCTCGAAGTCGATATCCGGAATCTGATCGGCCGGAAGCGCTTCCTCGAGCTGCGTGTAGCGCCGCAGGTCGGCGTGCGTCCGCTGCACATCCTTGCGCGCATTCTCGGCCGTGGTCTGCGCCCGGACGAATTCCTCCGTGGCCGTCGTGGCGGCCGCGGCCGTGCGGTCTTTGGCATCGCTGAGCTCGGCGAGACGGTCGTCATCGTAGGCCATGCCGCGCGCGTCCTCCTGCGTGACGCCGTATTTCGCGCTATCGCGCAGCGTGGCGTCACGCCGGCGCTTCGCGGCGTCGAGATGCTTGCGCGCCCCGTCGACCTGCTGCTGTGCCTGGCTTTCGTTCGCGCCGACGTCATGGCGGATCGCATCGTACTGCGCCGCAAGGCGCTCGGCTTCCTCGCGATCCAAAGGCTCGGCGGCGGTTGCGCTGGTTGATGCCACGCCGCCGGTGGTGCTGCCGGTGGTGCTGCCGGCAGCCTCGCCTGCGTAATCGGCATACGATTGCGCCTTCGCGTGCGCGTCCTTCGCCTCGCCGTTCAGCGCATTCGCCGCCTCGCGTGCCTCGTCGGCGGCGCGGCGTTGCGCGGACTGCTCGGCCTGTGCGTCGCGAATCGTGCGTTCGAGCGCCGCGCGTCGGCGACGCGCCTCGTCGGCCTTCTTCTTCAAGGCCTGGCGTTCGCTGTAATCGTCGCGCAGCTTATCCAGTTCATTGCCGCGCCGCTGACGCCGACCCGCACGGTCATGCTCCGCGGAGAGCAGAGCATCTAGCTGCGCGCCGACGCCCTCCAACCGCGCAATCTCGGCTTTGGCGTCGGCGATGTTACGCTCGGTGGCGGCCTGCTCCGCCTCGAGTTCCTTCACGCGTGCCGTTGCAGCATCGTTCTCTTCGCGCGTGAACGCGTCGGAGCTCAGGCGCGTGGCGATGCGCATGAGGTCGTCGGCCTGCGTTTGCAGGGAGTCCGCCCGCTGCCGCCAGTCTTCGGCCTCTCGTGCGGCTTTCTGGATGCTGCGGCGCAGCGTCTCGGGATGCAGCATGCGCGTGTCATAGCGCGAATACACAAAGATGTCGCCGAGACGATTAAGCGCTGTGGTTGCATTGTCTGCGGCATCCACACCGCCTCGCGCCCCCGCGCCATCGACCCACTCGCGCACCATCACGGCCACCGGCCTGCTCACGGTGCCTTGGAAATCCAGGGATTCCAGCCGTGCCACGCTGCTTTCGGTAATCAGCAGCGCATACGGCAGCATCGGATACTCGCGCACCAGCTCGTCGCGTCGCGCCTCGTCCACATACTTCGCTAGGTAGTTGGCGCCCTCGATGGTATCGATGCCCGCGTCCTGGAGCGTCGCCACAAAGCTCGCGTCGATGGTGCGGGACTCGCCTTTGCCGAGATTCGTCAGCTCGTCGCGCCGTGCCTCGGCGTCGCGCTGCCTGCCGCGCGCTGTCTCCGCGTCGCGCTGCGCCTGGTCGTGCAACGTGTCGATCCTGCCGGGAAGCTCCGCGTCGAAGGGGTCGTCGATGCCTAGGCGGTCGAGCGTCAGCACGCTGCCGCGAATCCACGCAAGCGTCGCGTCAAGCCGTGCCCGGTGTGCCCGCGCTTCGCGCAGGTCGCCATCGAGCTGCCCGAGGCGCTTGGTGCGCTGCTCGGCGTCGGCTGCGAGGGCGGCGCGGCGTGCCTCGGTGCCCTCCCGTTCCGTCGATGCCTCCTGGGCCAGCGCGTCGCCCGCCGTCGCATCGTGTGTGTAGGCGTCGGCAACGGTTTCGAAAGCGTCGGGCGCAAGGTCGCCAAGCATGTCGTATTCGTGGCAGCGCCGTGTTGCCGCCGCGGCCTCGGTTGCCGCGGCATCGGCGGCGTCTCGGGCCGTCACGATGGCGTCGGGCAACGATTCCGCGGCTGCATCGTCTGTCATGTCTGAGGCGGCGCCGTGCTTCGCCGCGCCGGTGCTGCCTGTCGTAGCCGCGCTAGCGCCCGCGCCCGTACCTGCGCCATCGGGCCCGTACTCGGCCACGAAATCGTCCGCCTGCTTGCCGAAACGCTCCACGGCATCGTCGCCGCGCTGAATCGTCACGTCGCACGTGCTGAGCTCATCTCGCGCCGCCTCGCCTGCGTGCCGCGCCTCATCCTCGCGCCTCTCCGCCTGCTTCCTCTCGCCGCGCTTCGCCTCGGCGGCGTCGCGCGCCTGCGCCTCGGCCTCCGTGTAATACGCGAACAGCCTCGGGCCCCACACCGCCAGCTTGCGATGGTTCTCGTCATCGGGCGACCGGAGCGCCTCCAGCCGCGCCTGCGCACCGTCCAGCTCGCGCCTGGCCTCGCCCACCGCTTCCTCGTCACGCGCGAGCAGCATCGTGGTGTGCTCCGCCTGCGCACGGCGGTTCGCTTCGTCGGCCGCGTCGCGCTCCTCGCGCCGCAGTGCCTCGAGCTCCTCTGCTCGCTGCGCCGTCACGTCGGCCTGCACGCAGGCATGCGAATACTTGCGCTCGATTGTTGTTGTGGTGTCAGACTCCACGGTGGCAATCCGCTCGTTCGCGGCGTTTTCCTGCGCCTCGGCCGTCGCCTTTGCACCGCTCAACGCGGTATGGAGTGCGGCCGCGCTCCCCAGCGACTCGAGGTGATTCTTACGTGCCGAACGGTAGCGCTCCACCTGCTCGTCGCGCAGTGCGTCGAGATCTGCGGCGCATGTGGTGAATAGCTCGGCGCGCGCGTAATTGCCCGCCAGTCTCTCGCGCTGCCGCGCATATGCCACCGCCGAGTCGCGCGTTTGCTCGAAGCTGTTCTTCGGATCGGCCTTCTGCGCCGCGATGTCAAGGAACCAGCTGCCGATCAGCGCCTCGCTCGTGCCATATTTCTCAAAGAACGACGAAAGCCCGTTCTCGTCCTGGTTGATGGGTGCGATGACGCGCGTCCACTCGTCGCGGTGAATGCGGTGCTCCTCGAGGTCTGCGAAGTATGCGCGGCCCTCGCCGTTCGAGAGGCGGTAGGCGTGGAAGCGCATGCCGTATTCGCGCTCCATGCGCTTGAGGAACGCGGTCACCTCCTGCCAGGTGGGCACCACATAGCCTTCGGCGGTGTGGCGTGTGGCGGGGAAGTCGGGCAGCGCGTAGGGACAGTCGGCGCCGTCCTCGTAATCGCCGACGAAGGCGATCATGTCAAGGCCCGAGACGCCGGCCGCGGAGGTGCCGGTGGAATCCGATGTCGGCTGGCGGCGCGCGCACAGGCCCGTGATGAAACGGCGCCGGGAGGCCGGGCTACCTGCGCCGCCGGAGCTGGCGGAGGCAGTGGCGGCGGCGAGATTGGCGTTGCCGGGGTCGGCGCCGTCCGGAATCCACTCCACGATGACGCTGGACGGCTGCGTGGTGGGGAAGTAGTCCGCGTAGTTGCGCTTCTGCAGGTTGCGCGTGCCGCCTTGCGTGAACAGGCCGTTGAGCAGAATGACCTGCACGGTTTTGCCGCCGCCGTTCTCGAAGCGGAACACGGTGTTCATGCCGTCGAGGTCGAAGGTGAGGTCCGGAATGGAGCTCTTGTTGTTGTTATACCGGATGTTCGCGTAGCGGATCCTAGAGATTCTGGGCATCGTCCGAGTCCTTTCCGGCTGCCGGGGCCTGCGCTGCGTCATCGTCGAAACCGAAATCTTCGATTTCGCCATCGTCGACGTCGAAGAAGCGCGAGAAGCGCGCGAAGTAATCGTCGGTCAGCACGATGCGCTCCATGATGGCGTCCATTTTCGCCGTCGGGGAGAAGACGCGCACGTCCTTGGCGTAGTTCACCAGCCCCTGCTTGTCGAGGAAGGAGAGCGTGTAGTGCATGAAGCCCTGCTTCGTGGTTTTCTTCGTGTCGTCGTCATCCGAGCGCAGCGCGGTGAAGCGGTTGTACAGGTCGGTGTAGAGGATGCCGTCGCGCTCCTCCTCGTGCTCCGCGCCGATTTTGAGCTGCCTCTCCACCTCGGTCTGCAGCACGCGCATCGTGATGCTGGAGCGTGTGCGCGGGTCCTCGCCGCTGCCGTCGTAGAACATCTCGATCAGCGTCATGATGATGAACACAATGAGGTAGTAGTCGGTCATCGTGTTGCCGCTGCCAGGCAGCACCGCGTCGCGCAGCGTTGCGCGCGTGTAGCCGAGCGTGGTGTTGAGCTTGTCGGGCACGAGGCACAGGCCGTCGGCGTCGCGCTCGCCGGGCATGTCGAAGCGCGCTTGCATCGCCACGATGGTGCAGTTCCATGTGGCGGCCTCCTGAGCGCACAGCTCGCGGATGTCGTCGCGCTCCACATAGTCGTTGTAGAGGTCGGGGTTGTTGGTGCGCCGCAGCTCATGCGTGGGCGAGGTGGCGAGGATGGCGAAGATCTCGTGCGCGCGAGAGATGTCGTCGATGGAATAGCTTGCGTGCATGGCGGTCAGTGTCCTTCGGATGTTTGGAGTGCGGCCACACTCCTCTTGGTGTTCGAGGTGCTGTCTGTGCTGCGGCGGATGACGATGGCGCAGTCCGTGCATCGCACCAGCGGGTAGGTGGCGGGCGCGTTGGCATTGCTCGGCGCGGCGTTGGCATTGCTCGGCGCGGCGGCAGCGGCATGGAATACGATGTCCCCGCCCAGCGTTTCGATTTCGATGGCCTCGATATCCGCCAGGTCATCCATCGTGTCGATGCCGTGCACCAGCGTGCGCGGGGCGTCGAATTGCTCGTCGTCGGTGCGGATGGTGCGCGACATTGTCTCGCGGATCTGCGCGATGTTATACGGGTCGTGGCCGAGCAGCTCCGACAGCGCGAAGGGGAAGCGGTCCGGATCGGGAGCCAGGCGTGCGGCCGCCGCCGCGTCGGTCTGCGAGGCGCGCGCCAGCTCGCCCAGCGTCACACGGGGGCGGGTCGTGTGCGCAATCTCGCGCACCAGCGCCAGGAACGCCGTGCGGTCGGCGTCCAGCTCCGCCGCACGGGCCGCCTTCTCGCGCTTCTCCGCCTCTTCGTCGGCGTCGGGCAGCGCGATCTCATCCTCGTCGTCATCCTCGATCCGCACCTGCGGGAGGAACGCGACCGCCGGGTTGAAGATGCGGTTCTCGGGCATCCTGCCGTCCGGTTGCGGCGTCTGGCGAATCGTATGGGCGAAAAGCGGCGCCAGGAAGTCGCTCGCCACCGATTCCAATAGCCTTGCGTCGTCGAGCAGTGGCGCATACACGTGCGCGGGGAAGGGGTAGCGGTGCGTGGCGTCGATGCCCGCCGCGAGCGAGGAATCCAGCGCCTCGCTGTACGCGCCTGACATATCCTGCGCCAGATGCAGGATCTCGCTTTCCAGCAACAGGCCCTGGTCCAGCGACTCCTTGATGTCTCGCAGTGAGGTCAGCTGGTGGCGCGTTTTCGCCGCGAACTCGGCGCGCTGGCGAGCCATTGAAGGCGTGGTCTGCGCGGGCGTGGGCTGCGCAGCTGTCGCCGCCGTCGCCTGCGCAGCAGCTGCCTCCGCCGCTTCCGTCGCCTCCCGCATCTCGCGCTGCGTCTGCTCGAGCGCCGCGATCTTGCTCACCGCCAGCTCCTTGTACTCGCGGAACTCCTGGTTCGCCGCATCGATTTCCGCAAACATCGCGTCCATCGTGTCGCCATAGCGATCTATGCGGTATTCGCTGACGTTCTGGCGGATGGCGTGGATGTCGTCGGCGAGCTTCTGTTTCTGCTGCTTGAGCGTCTGGTTGATCTTGCGCACATGCTGCAGCGCATCGTCGAAATCGCCCTGGTTGAGCAGATACGAGACGATGAGTCGCTGCAGCGGCACGTTCGTCGAATCCTCGAGCTCGAGCGTGGCGAACAGGCAGCTGTAGCCGATATCCGTCATGCGGTAGGTGATGCGCTTGTCGGTTCGTGAATCGAGCTGCCAGTAATCGTCCCTCACGAACTGCACCGGCATATCCACGAGGCCGCCGGTGGCGCTCGAATACGTGCGGAAGGTCATCAGCGTGCCGTCGTTGATGAGCAGCGTGTCCACAATGAACTGCGAGAGGCCGCGGCATTGCTCGCTCGTCATGCCGCGGTGCCAGATGGCGCGGTCCGTGGCCTCGATGAACTCGGCGATATCGTCTTTTGTGCACACTTCCTCGTTGATCGAGCGCTCCATGATGAACAGCATGACCATGACGAGCAGCGTGAACTGCTCCTGCTGCGACGTTCCGAAGCCGCTTGTTTTCCATGCGCGCTTGGTCGGGCCGGTCTGGAAGGCGAGCTGCGCGAAGAACGAGACGAAGCGCATGCGCTCCTCGAAGCGGTCGAGACAGGAGAGGTTGTCGATCATGCCGCCTCCTTCGGGGTGGGTGTGGTGTCAGCGGGCGCGGGTGCGGTGTTGGGCGCGGCGGCTGCGTCGTCCGCGGCGTAATCGTCGTCGCTGAGAATCTCCTGGGGAATGTAGCGACCCTCCGCGAGGGTGCGCCGCACTTCGTCGCGTGCATCGTCGGGAAACACGGCGAGAAAATCGTCGATATTCCCCGACCTCTGCCGCTCCTTCATGCGCGGCATGAGCAGGCCGAGGCCGCGCATCGCCCGCGCTTTGCGCGCCATCGCCGTGTAGCCTTCGCGGAACGGGCGGATGCTCACGGTGCCGGCGAGGCCGCGACGGAGCGCGTCGAAGATGGCGATGCCTTCGTCGTCGAGGTCGCCCAGGTAGAGGAAGCGGTTCGCGGGGCAGCGCAGGTAGGCGGGCAGGGCTTCGGAGAAATGCGATCCGAGGGCCGTGACCTTGTTGCCGCTGCCGTAGACGATGGAGTCGATGGGCGTGGAGAAGAGAGTGGGGCGAGACTCCAATGAGCTCGCGGGGCGCGAGGAAAGGTAGCTCCAGAAGCTGAAGAAGGTGTCGCTGTTCTCCACAATAAGCACTGTTTGCGGTGTGGAGTAGCGCAACGAGAAAGCCGGGACCGGCTCCACCGTGCGATAGACGTTGAGGTCGTCGAGCGTCATGCCGCAGTGTTTGAGCACATCTCTGGCGTTGAAGCGCTCGCCTTGGAACGGCTGCTCGTCGTAACATTTCTCGAACTGCCAGATCTCGAAGCAGCGTTCGCGCAGCGAGATGCGGCGTGCGAGGCGGTCGGCGCGGTGCTTGAGGTAATCGCTGAGCTGGAGCACGTAGCGCCGCTCCGCATGGTAGCGCTCGGGGTGGTTGGAGTAGTAGCTGTGCGAGATGGGTGGAGTCAGACACCACGTGAATTCCTCGCGCTCCTCGCGCTGTGTTTCGGGCGGGGCGAAGTCGGGGACGGGCTCGCGATACCGGTTGAACAGCGCAGGCGTGCGGCCATTCGTTTTGCTTGTCTTCACCGGATCGAGCTCGCCGTCGCGCGTCATGCGCTGGATCTCCTCCGCGATGGCCGTGTATTGCGTGGTGCGCAGGTGATTGGAGACACGCTCCATGAGTGGTTCGAGGGAGATGTATGTGTAGCGCCGGCGGGCGGGGGTGGTAGGCGGTGTGGGTGCGGGCGCGAACGTGCGCGGTGCGGCATCGGTGCCGCGATCGTGCGCTGCGTTCGTGCCTTGGTCCACCATGGTTCCTCCGTCCCCGATATCAGCCCCTGTGCTTCGGTATCCCACCCATTGTATCGTCGCCATGCCTCAAGTCCCCGACGCACCGTGCATTCGAGAACAGTGGTGCGGTTTGCGGACATTTTCGGGGATTTTGGCCTGAAAATCGTGGATTTTTGCCCGAATCCCGTACCACTGTTTCTGGGGAGAGCGCGGGGACGCGGGATTGCGACGCTGATTCGGTCTGATTCCCGCTTGTTCTCGCCTAGCGGAACCAACGGTAGCTCTCGCTGGCACTGGGGCGACCAGTGAGGGGCACTGTTGGCGGGGGAGCTTAGTGTTTGCAACGATGGGTTGGCCAACGGTGGCTCTCGCTGGCACTGGGGTGACCAGTGAGAGGTACTGTTCCGGTGGAAGCCCAGCATTTCCAATGGCATCCGGATTGACGGTGGCTCTCGCTGGCACTGGGACAACCAGTGAGGCCGACTGTTGGCGATCCGGCATGGACGTCCGTGGATGGAACGGGCGTGAAATCGGTCCTATGCCTGGAACCCGCGCCACTGATATTGGGGATGCGAGAGAATGGAGGCGTTGGTTCTAGCGACGTCGGTGAGGAGGCGGTATAGGCGAAACCAGGAAGTCATACGATTACGAGACGCGGCTTGCCGTGGCCAAGGCACATGTCGACGACGGAGTGCCTGTGCAGGAGGTCATGCGGCGTTTCGATATTCCGGGTGCGTCGTCGGTGAAACGATGGTCTCGTCTGTACCGTGAGGGTGGCGCGGAAGCGCTCAAACCCGGGCGGCGCGGACGTCCGCGGGGTTGTGCAACCGGCCCAAGCCGGAGCCGACGCGTTTGCAACGACTGCAGGAGGAGAACGAGTTTTTGCGCGCGAAGCTTGCGCTCTTGGAGACGCTTCGGGATATGCGTGCCCAGGGGTCTCGTGGTGCGAGCGACGCGAAGCGGTGAATCGGGGGCTCCGATGGGGCGTTCGATATGCCGCAGAGGGCTATTTCGCGGTTTGTGGGGTCGTTTTCGAGGGGTGCCCGAGTAGGGAGTGTCCGGAAACGTTGCAATTGCGTCGGCGGTCTGCCGCTCGGGACCCCACAAACCGCGCAATAGGCGTTCGATGCCCCGCTTGCGGTGGAGGCGGGGTGGCCGGATCGGGTCAGACCACCGCGGACGTCAGTGGTCGCCCGTCCGAATCAATCCCCGTGTCTGCAACCCGTACCAGCGTTATCGATTCTGGAACAGTGGTACGGCTTGCGGACATTTTCGGGGGATTGCGGCCCCAGAATCGTGTCTTTCTGTCCGGAACACGTGCCAGTGTTGGGAAATCTGGAACAGTGGTACGTGCGGGCACGCTGGCTAGATGTAACGAAACGTAATCCGGCTGCCGAATCTGCTCAATGGGACTTGTCGGAATCCTTCCAGCGATAATGCGCGGTCTCGAAGAACTCATCAAAATCCAATCTTCCATTCGATACCCATTCCCTTCTCGATGGATTGCGCGGCAGAGTGGAGTATCTGTTCAAGGTAGGCATCCGGATCGGAGTAGGTATCCTTCGTCTCGGCATAATCGTTGAGCAATCCGATGAGCCGTTCCACCGCTTGCGGCGTACGCCTTATCTCGATGAAGTTACGGGAGTAGCCCGAGGCGACCTCTTCAGCGTCATCCATCATGCTCGGCTCGATGCTCGACTGGATAAAGTCCGTTGCGACTCCCGCACGCCACAGTGTGTATACCGCTTGCGCTATCGCCCGCCCGCTGACCGCGGACCCATTGCGCGCGACCGGCTTCCTCCCGTCATCCTCGCACAGTGCATCAATGGTGACGTCCAGTGCCTTGGCAATTCTTGCCGCTGATTTGAGACCAGGCATCTTGCGGCCATTCACGTAATCGCTGATTGCCGTTTGCCCGATTCCAGAAGCTGCCGCCAGACGTTTTTGAGTCCACCCACGGCTCTCCATCACCCTGCGGATGCAATCCCCCACAACACCGGCGTTGATATCGTCCACTTGTTCGCACACTCTTTTGCGAAGAGCATATAACTATCCCGTGTACCACATATGAGAATCATCACCACAAGGACGAACCGCAACGGCCGTTTTGGCGAAGAACATCGCATTGACGCATGCGGGCGCCCACAGGCGCAGAACCTGCGACATACCACCGGTCCAGCCCTTGGGAAACCCTTGGCGAAATCCCTAGCCTGTGCTCCGACAAACGAAAACGTCTCGAAAGGAGCGGCATATGGAAAAACCAGCGAACAACACAGCACAACACAGGAAACCCATCCATGAACGCGACGTGTTCCATCTGTGGATGCTTGCCGACCGGCATTATGCCGGGCGCTGGGAGATGCCCATCGTCAAGGCATCGCGCGCTGAGCCGACCGGACTGGTTCCGTTCACCCTCGCCATGCGGCGCGATTGCACGGCGTTCGACTGCCATGTCCACTTCCATGAGGACGACTACCGGTTCGAAAGGCTGTGGAGGAATCCGCAACGGTACGTGCGGCGGCTGAAACAGTTCAAGGGCGTCATCATGCCCGAATACTCCACATGCATCGACTTTCCCAAGCCTCTGAAAATGTGGAACAGCTACAGGAACCACCTCCTTGCAGCATGGCTCCAGGAGCAGGGCATCGACGTGATTCCCTGCGCCCGCTACCAGCCCGGATGCCCGTGGCTCCTCGGCGGAATTCCACGCCGCTCCACCATCGCCATCTGCGGGCGCGGCCTCATGAAGGACCCTGCGGAGCGCCGAAGGTTCCTGCGTGACGTGAGAGCCACCGTCGACAGACTCGAACCCACGTTCATCGTCTATTACGGATCGCTGCCGCAGACCGCCATGGCTTACCCGATTTCCCTGGGCATCCCCGTGCGCGCGTACCCGCCGTGCAGCCGAGGAGTGCTGGATTGGAGGAACGGCTATGGGCAGTGGTAGCAGCAGGCGCAACACCGGGCACACCGCAGGCTCTCAGGATGACGGATACCGGAAGGTCTACGGGTTCCCGGTCAAAATACACGCAGGGCAGCAAGGCAAACACATCCCTGGGCACAAGAACTACATACCGGGACGAAGCATCCTCAACGGAGGTCTAAGCCGTGCAAGGGAGCTCCTTGACCAATATGCGGGAACGGGCGAGCTCATCACCCCCAACAAGGAGCGTGTTGACTTTCACCAAGTCATAGGAAAATTCAAATCTCCGAAGTTGTCTGATGGCTCCGGCCTCGACACTACAATCGGCATTATCAACTATGGTTCCAGCGGAGCACACATCGTCCCCGCGACGCCTCCAGAAGCTCCCCACGATAGCAATCTGTCAGAAACGCGAAGCTGTGGGAGCTACAACAATATGAGAAAAGAAAACGGAGGGCATCATGACGACGAGGATTCTCGATGAGATCATCGACGAACTTGGGGCCTATGCCTGCCTGGCACCTCACGCGACGTACCGAATCGTTTTCGCCGAAGGAGACCGATACGAATCCGACGAAGCGACGGAGGGCGAAGATGACAATGGCGAGGAATTTGACATTGGTGAGGAAGGATACGAGGACTGGCCGGAGATGTATTACCGCATCTCATCGATTCTTAACGATGGCCCGAATCATAATCCGAACTACCGTTATCTCTCCATCTCCCGCCGCCACATGCCTTCGGAAGTGACAAGCGACGGACACCTGCTCTACTCGGCGGAGAAAGGCCTCTTCCTGGATCACGGCCGGATTCTCGATACGCCCCGCATCGACCTCTGACAGACCCCCACGGACACCGCGTCCGAAAGCCGTACCAGTGTTGCTTCTGGGGAGGGCGGGGCGCCGGAGCGCTGGAACTCTAAGAGTTCCGGAACCCCGGCGCTTTTCCTTTCCTTACTCCTCGTCGAAGCCGCTGGCGGTGAAGCCGAGGGTTTCGGCGCTGCTGGAGATGCGCTGCACGATGCTCGGGTCGAAGCCGTCGGGCTGGGTGGCCTGGAGGTCGAGGCGCAGCTCCATCTTGGCGTGGCTGAACCTGAGCTGGTCGATGATCATCTCGTTGATCTTGGCGATTTGTCGATTGTACTGGTCCGGGTCGAGAACGACGCTGCCGTAGAAGCGCGTCTGCTTCGGTTCGGGCGCGGGGCCAGGCACGGAGGGCGCAGGCGAAACAGGTGCAGGCCCGGGAACCGCCGGCGTCGCAGGAGTGTCCGCCGGGCTCGGCGCCGCCGCCCGCGTCCGCGCCTGCGTCCGCGCGCGCGACGCCTCCGCCGCCTCCCCGGTCACGATGAGCGTGGAATCCGTGATCTGCGCCAACTGGTCTTCGCCCTGCATGGTCAGCCCGGTGAATTCCCCGAGCGACTCGTCATACCCGGTGGCCAGCGCATATGGATGCGCGCCGTTCTGCACGTTCTGCGGCATCTGCTGCAGCGCGAAATCCAGCACGCCGCGGTTGCGCAGCCTTGGCAGATACGCGTACTGCGTCATGTACTCCCACAGCGCCCCGACGCTCAGCGAACCTTTCTCATCGAACATCCCGCGCAGATAGCTGTCGATGTCGGCGCACAGGATGCCGGGGGCGATGCCGCCCAGCAGTTGGTCCTCGCGCTGCAGGCGCGCCCCGGTCCGCTCGGCCAGTTCGCTCAGACTATCGCCGGCGGTCACCTTGGAATGCTGGAGCACGGGCTCCTTCTTGGGATCATCGGTTGCCAGGTAGAAGCTCCAGATATACGATTCCGCCAGCCTCTTGCCCAGCTGGGTCCTGTACATGGTCAGCTTCTCGTCGGCCTGGGCCACCTGCGTCGGCTGGAGGTTCAGCTGCTTGGCGCGGTTGCAGATATCCTTCCACGCCAGGTAGGAGCAGGCGGTGTCGAAGGCGAGCTCCATCTGCGTGTTGTCGGGCGCGAGGAACGCCAGCATATTGCGGTTCGTCCGCTGGGAGTTCCCGCGATGCTTGGTGGCGTCTTCCATAAAGCGCACGGTCTCGCTGTCGGTTTCAGCGGTCGTGCCCCTCGTGACCGTGTACTGCGGGTACAGGATGACGAGCGTCGCCTCATCCACATCCGGAATCTCGGATGTGTCTTTCGGCGCCAGGCAGACGCGCTCGAACAGCCTCTTGTCGGGGGAGCCGGGTCGGTCCGCGCCATTCGCCTTCATGAACTCCGTGATGGTGTTGTAGACGGAGGTCGGGTCTTCCTTCAGCTGGCGGATGATATCCTGCGCCGTCTTGTTGATGGACGGCTGGGTGTCATAACGGTAGCGACCATCGGTGTCGTACAGATACGTGGATTCGCGCTCCAGCGTGTTCAGCGCTTGGCCGAAGTTCCCGGCATTGTCTCCGGGCACGGCGGTGCCCAGGTTGATGTCGAGCTTCGTGCGTCCCACGTTCTTGAGCCCCTGGAGCGGAGCCGTGCCCATGAAGATGGTGCGTGCGAGGCGCTCGGCCACATGGCGCTGACCGAATGCGGGCACGGTCTTGTCGGTGACGGTGGCCGTGGCGTGGTCGCCGGCGATGTCGGCGTCGATGATCGGCCGCCAGTTCTCCGGTAGGTACTGCATGAGCTTGGTGCTTACGCTATCCGTCTCCAGCGGCATGTTTCCCGGCATGATAAGCGGGCTGGCGTCGTCGGAGATCCACAGCTCGTGCACCATGGTGGCGATGAGCGACAGCACGCCGCGTGTGCGCTGGAACCTCGGCAGGCTCGACCAGCTCTCGTAGATTGTGTCGAGCAGCTCCGGATGCAGCGGATACGACATCTCGATGCGCTGGCGGTAGTTGAGGTCCTGCGTTTTCGGAGGGAAGAAGGTGGCGTTCTTCTTGTAGAAAGCCGCGAAAGCCCCGGCCGTGACGGCCGGCTGGTCATCCATGCCCTGCTGCGGCGGGTTGAACAGCCTTGTGCGTACGATTTCGAAGGATTCATCCTGAGTGGAGGGCTTCCACTGGTAGGCCTCGCGGCTGATGACGTTCTTCAGGGCGCTGAGCGCGGCCTTGCCGTTATCTCCGCCCACCTCGATGCTTTCCGCGTCGGAGGCGCCGTCCTTCCCGTTCTCCGAGGCGGGGATGGACACCACGAGCATGCAGTTCGGGGTGGCGGAGACCGCCTCAGCCAGGGCCTGCGCGAAGGCGAACTGCGTGTCGAAGCTGCCGGCAGGCAGGTCGTCGCGCCCAACGAGCTGCCTGGCGTAGGCCACCCATTCGTCGATGAGGATCAGACACGGGCTGTAGTCGGCGAGCAGGTCGCGCAGCTTGGCGCCGGGGTTGGTGCCCTTCGCATCGTCCTCCGCCACGTAGTCGAAGGCTTCGCGGCCGCCGAGCTGCCAGGCGATCTCACCCCAGATGGTGTTGACCTGCGTGCCGTCGTCTTTGGTCTCGGGTGAGGCGGGGTGCAGGTTGGTGCCCACGATGGCCACACGATGCACGCTGCCGGGCTTCCACGGGGTTGCCAGATGCGCGTTCTGCACGACCTCCTGCACCCTCAGCGGCAGCGCGGCCGGATCTGTGCTGCCAAAAAGATGGTAGAGGGCGAGCAGCGAATGCGTTTTGCCACCGCCGAAATTCGTCTGCAGGTTCACCACCGGGGAACCGGTCTGGCCCGAAAGGCGCTGGCACGCGCGGGTGAGGAGGTCCTTGAGGCCTTCCGTCATATAGGTGCCGGCGAAGAACTTCTGCGGGTCGCCATAGGGGTTGCCGGCGTGGCGGGCCTCGTGGCTGACGGCCACCGTGTAGAGATCCGCCGCGAATTCGCTGGCGTCGAAGGTGCCGGTCGCCACATCATCCTTCGGCGTGATGACCTCGCGCCACGGCTTGATGGCGCCGCTGGGGTCGAGCGCCAGGGCCTTGCGGCGGCTGATGGCTCGGGAGTGCTCGTTGCGTACGGTACGCTCAAGGTCATCGTAAATGGTCTGGACGCTGGCGGCGGAATCCGGGGAATCCACGGCGTTGAGCAGCAGAACCATGGTTTGCAGGGCCCGGAGGGTTTCGACCGTGCTGAAGCTCTCCTCTCCGGAGCCGGTGGTGTTCCCGCTGTGCATGGCTTTGTTGCGCACGCCAATGAGTTCGCTGGCCCAGGCCTCTTGTGTCTGGGTGATTTTTCCCTCGTAGTACTTCCAATGACGATAGATGGATGTCAGCTGGTAGTGGATGTCATCCTTGCGAACCTCATAGGGGCGCTTGTTGTCTTGGATGCGTTCCTGTTCCCATGTGCGATCCCAATCAGGGCCGTTCGCTTTGGTTTCCGCTTCGTCGACAACGTCGTAAAGCCCCTCTTCCAGGTAATCCAATGCCTTCATAATCCGGTCTCTGTTCGTGATGGCCATGATTATTCCCTTCTATCTATTAACCACCCCCGCGCGCATCGCTGCGCGCGGGAATTATTACAAATCCAGCTGCCCCTGCACGCCGTGCTGGTGGCTTTCGGCATAGCGATGCGCATCCATCGCGAGGTCATCCCATGCGGACACCAGCGAGTTGAACTGCAGGGCGGCGTCGGTGTCGCCGCGCTTCTCCGCCTCGTGGTACATGCGGAAACCCAGCGCCTTGATGGCGTCGAGGCTGGGGAAACGTTGCGACACCTCGGCGAGTAGCGGCACTATGGCATCAGCGCCGCTCGTGGCATACACGCCGGTCAGGCGCACCACGGCCTCCCACAGATCAGTGTGCGAGTCCTTGGCCGGGTTCCATTCGCCGCTGAGCTCGCTTGGTGTGAGCAGGCGCGCCGTGCCGCCGACTGCTTCAAAAATGCCATCATCCACCAAGGCGCCCGGCGTGGTGCCGCACGCCATCGAGAGCTGGTCGGCGAGGCCGGACTGCTGGCCGGACCATCCGTAGCTCTGATACCACTTGATGGCGAAGCGCGTGGCGGGATCATAGTCGTCGCCGTCCTCGCCGAGGGTTTCGTCGATGATGCGGTTGATGATTTCAAGCGCCTGGCGCACATCCACGTCGCTGCCGTCGGCTTCCACAATGCGCGAGTAGCGCGAGTACACGCTGATGCCGGGGCCGATGGCGGCCTGGTTGAGGTCCACCGGCTCGATGCCGCTCGTCATCAGTGTGCGCAGCTCCTCGCTGAGCTCGCGGCGCAGCGTGGAGATGAATTCGCGCATGGTGACGCGCGGTGCGTCGTCGGGGCGCGGACGGCAGGCGAGCACAATGGAGGAAGCGAGGGCGTTGGTGCCGCTGGCGAGCATACGATTGGACAGCTCGGAGCGCACCGGCCAGGTGGCGGTAATCTGCCACCCGGCGTTGATGAGGCCTTCGAGCAGCGCATACCAGCCTGTGGAGACGCCGTCGGAGCCATGCTGCTTGTAGGCGTAGTAGACGGTCATGGGCACATCGGTGCGCGCCGTGCCGCGGATGCGGTCAAATACCGCGTCGAAACCGTCCACGAAGAACTGCTCCGCGCCGTCTTTGCCGCCGTGTCGGTACGGGTTTGCCACGAGCTCCTGCGCCTTGGGCGTGAGCATGGTGGCCGTGACCGAGGGCAGCACATCATGCAGCATGGGCCGCAGCCACACATAGAAGTAATCCGACAGGTCGGAGTAACCGATATTGTCGTAATACGGCGGATCGGTGGAAATCACCACATTCGTGTAGTCGCGTGTCATGGCATCGGCTTGCATGGCTTCGCTATGAGGATGGGCTGGCACATTTTCGATTGCCTCAGCGACGAGATCCACTTGGCCGAGGAAATTGCCTGTCGAAGAGCAAAACGGATTCGCCTCAGCGAAATCCCATGTCATGGGAATCGCTTGTCGTGCGAATACATTTCGAATCGTGCTTCGACTCGAATCCCAGCCACTGATACTCGAGCAGCGATCTGTCTGTCGGCTGACGGCGAGGGCGAGATACACGGCAATGGCGTCGGCGTAAGCCTGGGCTCCGTCCCCGCCGTTGTCGAGGCGTTCGCCGTCGGACATGCCTGCGGCGCGGGCATCGGCGAGCACGCGCTCCCGCACATGCGCCACCATCTGCGACAAGGTAGTCAAAGCCGTGAGCTGCCGATTGGTAAAGAGGTCAGAGAACTGAGTCAGACCATATGAAGGCGTCCACAAATTCTTAGGATCATTTGCCAAGGGGTAGTCAGGCACTTCATCGGGAACAGGAGCGTTCGAGGCAAGACGCTCCTGGAATTCACTAGGAGAGAGATAGAGACGTTGTCTGTCGCCTTCGGCGACAATAGCCAGAAGCTGAGCACCCAGACGATTCGCTTTTCCCTCGGCTTTGATGTAATCGGAGGATATCGGAGTGCCGTCCACCACGGAAAAGGCATTGCCTCGTTTGAGCATGGTCCCGTCATCTCCCGTCGGCCCATCCGCGGAATGCTGAACCTCATAGCTGATCGACCCGTCATCGTGCACGATGGGTTTGATCCATGCCTCGTGGCCCTTCTTCTTGCTCAGCCACCACGAGCGCACGAGCGGCACAGGCACTTGGTTTGCAGGATTGGGGTTGGTGACGGTGCGCGCCCAGATCCATGCGATGACCGTGCGTTCCTTACCGTCGTCGTCAACCACGGTTGGGTAGAGGCCTTTGAGCTTGTCATACGCGGTGTCGCGCAGCCACTTGCCGTAATAACGGATGTCGTCAGCCAAGCCGCCTGCGCCGTCTGATGTGCGCACGCCTTCCGTGGGGTGCACGGAGGGGTGGCCGCAGAAGCGCGACGGGATCTCGATCAGCGCCTTGTTGATGATGACAGCCAGCGGGTTGAGGTCCGAGGCGTGTGCCTCGCATCCCAGGCGCTGCGCTTCGAGCGGAATGGCGCCGCCACCGGCGAAAGGATCAAGCACGGCGGGCTCCACACCATCGTTGGAGTCAAGAATCGCCTGCCGCGCCTCACGGTACAGTTCGGCATCGTGGATGTTGTCCCATGAGGCGAGGCGTTTCATGATGTCATGCAGCCGGGTGCGCTCGCTGCGCTGGTCTTCCTCGGTGGGGAAGAGGTCGGGGCGGCCGGACGGGTCGTCCACCAGCTGAGCGAACAGGATGGTGCGAGTGGTGGCGAGCGGTCGCCGCGCCCAATACAGGTGCAGTGTGGACGGCAGACCGTGGCGCAGGGATTTCTCCCGCACGGATTCGGCGTTGATATCCGTCAGCGGAATGCTGGTCTCAATGAGTTTCTTTCGGGGGGGGGTCGTCATATCGTTCCCTTCTTAGCTGTTGCCTCTAGTGTATGCGCGATGAACACCAGTGTGTCGGAGGCTGTGAACTGTGTTGCAACGTCATGATTTTCGCTTGAAAGTTTCAGCCGGAGCGGAAGGGAAGTACGCGATATATGGAAGAGAATTTTCGAGTGGTATTCATGTAGCGGAAATCCGCCGATGGCGTGACGTGTTCCCGCCGCGGGGCCGGGTATGACGGAGGACGATACCTGGCCCCGTGTGTTGCTATGGAGTGGCGGGTGGTGATGTCGTCGTAGCTTCAGAACAGTGGGTTCTGCTCTTCATGAATCCGACATGAAGCGGCGGCGGCCTTTTCTTGTTGGAATATGTTCCATTCGCGAGGAGAAAGCAGCTCTCGTCGCAGATACCGATCGCGATCGGAATCGTTGCAATAGCCGAAAATCGCCATCTGCAGCATCTCCCGCACATGATATGTGTCCTCGTCCGGAATCAGCCTGTCGCAGGTCTCGACCAGAGCCTGGACCAGTCGCGAATCTTGGGATCTGGCGAGTATTTTGTCGAACAACTCGCTCAGCCATTCGAATTGCTCGCGGGTGCAATCCGTTTCGAGCCACTCGACGGTGCCGCTGATGTCTTCGGTGAGAAACGTGGCCAGCTGTGTTCGCCATGTTTCCAATGCCTCGTCATCTTCATCGTCGATATTGTCACGCTGGGCAATGATGTGATGCAGTGTGCTGTAATTCAATGAGTACTTAGGCGTTTTCAAGTTTGTGCCTACATCAGAACGGGTCGGAGCCATTGTTCCAGTGCTTGCTGAAGTATATTTTGGCATCCACTATTGTTTCGTCGGGAACAATCCGGTCGAAGGCATGGGCCACGTATCTGATCTTGTCATGCTCGGGGCCGTCAGGGCTGATGAGCGCCAGGGCCAGACGGTGGTGGTCGCCTTGGGTTTTGGCCATCATGATCTCGCTCGGAGTTGCGAAGAAGTAATCGCGGCCGGGCAGGTCGATTTTGCTCTTGACTTCGATGATGATCTTCGTGCCGTGAGCATCGTAGGATTCGATGTCGTAGCCCTTGTTGTTGTGGGGCATCTTGTGGGGCTCGCGCCCAAGGCGGCGCTCGGCCTCCATCGTGAGCTCCATGCCGCGGTGGTCCACTTCCTCGGTCTCCTTCGCCATATGCGCAGGCAGCTGCTCGTCGCCTTCATCCGCCGCATCATTGCCCTCGCCATCGTGCGCCAGCAGCGACGCGGGAATAACCAGCGCCAGACCGTGGAGCCGCACCGGGCTGACATGCAGATGGTCCGGCCCCGCCAGCGCCGCCTTGCGCTCCTTGAGGCGGGCATCCATCTCCTCGGCGCGCTTGTATGCGGCGGCGGATGACATCGGCTGCTTCTTGCCGGGTTGGGTGCGCTCGCTTTCCTGAATGCGAAGATACTCACCCCACCAGTAGTTGCTTTCGCTATCCAAGCGCTGCTTCACGCGCTCCCACACATGGGCCCGCTCCGCATCATGCGCCGCCTGCAGTTGCGTCACGCGCTTCGCCGTGCACGTGGCATACACGTAGTCGCACAGCTCCTGCGAATGGTCGATTGTGAACCATTCGCAGGCCCGGATGGCGTCGATCTGCCTTCGCTCGGCGTCGGTGGGGGCACGAAAATCGGCGTAGGGCGGCACGGCGAGCGTCTGCATGTCGCCGTTATCCTCCACTTGCAGGTAGTCGAACTGCCGCGCGATCACCTCGCTGTCGCCCTTATGGCGCGGGCCCAGGGCCGAGGCGCTGATATCCTGGCTGGCCGCGGTTACGATGGCGGGGCGCTCGTTCTGGCTATCCGTGTCATCCACGAAAATCGTGCCCTTGGCGAGCTCGCCGGCGTATTTGCGGAGCACCACCGCGATCACCGCGTTCAGAATCGGGGTGCCCGGCGTGACGAGCAGCGCCTTGGTCTGGTTCCTCGCATCGTCCACATGCGCCGGGTCGAAGGTCACGCGCTCGTAGCGGTTCGCCAGCGGACGGTGCCTGTTCAGCTGCTCCGCCGCGCGCAGCACCTCCTGCGGCATGCGCAGAATCTCCCACCGGCCGGTTTCGCGCCTGGAGATGGAGCCGCCGAGGTCGAGAATCGCCTCCACGAAGAAAGCCTCGATATAGCCGGGCTGCAGTTTGCGCTCGCGGTGCTGCTCCATGCGCCGGCGCTCGGCGTCCACGTCCGCGCCGGTCAGGTGGAGGAAGGATTCGCGGTCCACCGATTCCTCCTGCTTGAGCTTCTGCAGGCCGTCGGTGACGCCCGCGTCGATGACCGTGTCGAGCCACTGCTGCGCCTCGGGGCTGTCTCCGCGCTGGATCGCCTGCACCATGAGGTCGCTCAGCGAGCGCCCTTCGAAAGCCTTGCTGTCTCCCAACACGTTGAACAGGCGGCCGTTGTAGGCCTTGTCCATCGTGCCGATCTTGCTTAGCAGACGCGTGTAGACATCGCCTTCGCGCGTGTGTGCCGCCACCATGTTCCACAGGAAGCACATACGCTTCTGCCCGATGCGGTGGATGCGGCCGAAGCGTTGTTCGATGCGGTTAGGGTTCCACGGCAGGTCGTAGTTCACCATGAGGTCGGCGCGCTGCAGGTTGAGGCCTTCGCCCGCAGCGTCGGTGGCGACGAGGATGCGGCATTCAGGGTTGTTGATGAAGCGCTCCTGCACTGTCTTGCGCTGGTCGCGGCTGAGGCCGCCGTGGATTGTGCACACGGCCTCGGGCCTGCCCAGTAGGTTGGCGATGTTGCGCTCGAGGTAGTTCAGGGTGTCGCGGTGCTCGGTGAACACGATCATCTTGTGCGGCATGTCGGATGTGCCGGTGTCGAGGATGTGCTCCTGCAGGATGTCGCTTAGCTGACGCCATTTCGTGTCGTTGCCCGAGTCGCGCAGGGTGCGGGCCTGGCTGACGAGAATGTTGAGCGTGGCCACTTCCGCCTTGAGTTCCTCGCGGGTGCGGGCGGCGGTGGCGGAATCCACGATGGCGTCGGCGCCGTTCTCGAAGACGCCCTGCGAGTCCTCGCTGGCCTCGTCCCAGGCATCGTCGTAATCGTTGAGATCGGAGAAATCGTCGAAATTCGGGGCGGAGGTGCTGCCGGGCGCGGAGCCGTTGCCGGAGGGCGCGGCCAGCAGGCGTGCGATATCGTGGGGATTCCTGTCGATGGCCTCGAGCAGCATCTGCAGCCTGTCGCGGCGGCGCACAAGCGAGCGGTAGATTGCCTCGGGGCTCGACGCAAGCCGGCGCTGCAGCACCGTGAGCGCGAAGCCGATGCTGTTGCCGCGGCGCTTGTCGGTCGACATGATGCTCTGGGCCTTGTTCATGCCGCTGCGCACGTAGTCGGTGACCGCCCGGTACAGGCTCGCCTCGTCGGGCGAAAGCGGGTAGCGCACGGTTTCCGCGCGGCGCTCGGGGAAGAGGTGATGGCCGTCGAAGTCGAGCATCTCCTCCTTGACCATGCGGCGCATGACGTCCTTGGTGTCGATGTGCTGGTGGTTGTGCTGGCCGCGCGGCTGGCCGGCGAAGCGGTCTTTGTCGAGCAGGGTCAGGAACAGCTGGAAGTCGGCCTCGTTGCCGGAATGCGGCGTGGCCGTCATGAGCAGCAGGTTCTCCGAAGTCTGCGACAGCGTCTGGCCGAGTGCAAAGCGCCGCGTGCGGTCCATCTCGTCGTAGGCGTTGCGGTAGTGGGCGCTCATGCGGTGCGCCTCGTCCACCACCGCGATGTCCCAGCGCACGTCCGGGTCGCGGAGCATGGCGCTGAATTCGTCGTTGCGCGCCACCTGGTCCATGCGCACGATGAGTAGGCGCGCCTCGCGGAACGGATTGCCCGACGGCGACGCGGCCACCATGGCGGGGGAGAAGATGTCGAAATCCAGCGAGAACTTCGACTGCATCTCGTCCTGCCACTGCTCGGCCAGGCCGCCCGGGCACACGATGATCACTCTCTCGGCGGCGGACCTCAGCAGCATCTCGCGGATGTACAGGCCGGCCATGATGGTTTTGCCGGCGCCCGGGTCGTCGGCGAGCAAGAAGCGCAGCGGCACCTTGGGCAGCATGTCTTCGTAGACCGCGCGGATCTGGTGGGGCAGCGGCGCAATACTCGAGGAGTAGACCGCGCTCATGGGGTCGTAGGCCGCGGCGTTGCGGATGCGCAAGGCTTCGGACGCCAGGCGGAACGCGGTGGGGTCGCCGTCGAAGGCGGGTGCTGCGTTGGCTTTGCGCACGATGTGCAGGTCGGCGAGCCGGGCGGCGGTGAGAAGCTCCGAGCCGAGCTTGCCGTCGGGGTCGGTGTAGATGACGGTTGCGGTGGCGGGGGCGGGCGTGGGGGCCGGTTGCACAACCACGATTTTCACCACTCGGCCCGGAACGATGCCCTCGACCTCGGTGTCTTTCTGCAGATCGTCGAATGTCAGCGTGTGTTCGGCCATCGATACCCCCTATATATCTTGAACTCATCACGCCTTGTAATCGTGATGCCGTGCAATCGTGATGCCGTGCGTTGGTGCGTGCCTTGCGCGTGTTCCGCGCCCCGCGCGACCATGCGCGGAACGGCGCGTCATACGTTGCGTGTCGCACCACTGTGATGGATTCTACCCCCGCCTTCCTCCGCGTGTCGCACCATCGAATCGTGCCCCTGGTCCGTAGCGAAGCGCCCTTGGTCCGCAACCCATCACATTGTTCTTGGGGGGGGTGTTCTTGGGGGGAAGTGACGATGGCTCGGTCCCGCTTTGCATCAACGGTGCCTCTCGCTGGTCGCGGCAGTGCCAGTGAGAGGCACCGTTGGGCTTGCGGGATGCCGGACGGGTGGAAATCGGTCCGTAACCCATCACATCGTTCTCGTTTCCGCAACAATGTGATGGCTTGCGGACATTTTCGGACGATTTCGGGCGGGAAAATCGTGTTTTGTGTCCGTAACCCATCACATTGTTAGGGAATGCGCAACAGTGTGATAGGTTGCGGACACGGTGCGGACACGGTGCGGACGCCGCGAAGCGGTGAATCGGGTGCCCGATGCGGGTGTTCGATATGCCGCGGAGGGGTAATTCGCGGTTTGTGGGGTCGTTTTCGAGGGAGTGCCCGAGTAGAGAGCGTCCGGGAACGTTGCAATTGCGTCGTCGGTTTGCCGTCCGGGACCCCACAAACCGCGCAATAGGTGTTCGATGCCCCGTTTGCGGCAGAGGCGTGGCGGCCGGACCGGCCTCGTGTCCGAAACCCATCACATTGTTGGAGAATTCGCAACAATGTGATGGCTTGCGGACATTTTCGGACGATTTTGGGCGGGAAAATCGTGTTTTGTGTCCGTAACCCATCACATTGTTGGTGGGGAGAGAGGAATTGGTGGGGAGGTCACGCGGGCGCCCGCGCCGCGCCCGCGTGACCTCCCCACACCCGCGCCTTACTCGAGTTCGAAGGCGCCGGTGTAGAGCTGGTAGTACTGGCCTCGCTGCGCGATGAGCTCATCGTGGTTGCCGCGCTCGATGATGCGCCCGTGGTCCATCACCATGATCACATCGGCGTTGCGCACGGTGCTCAGGCGATGCGCGATCACGAACACGGTGCGCCCCTCCATCAGCGCATCCATGCCGGACTGCACGATCTCCTCGGTGCGCGTATCGATGGAGCTGGTCGCCTCGTCGAGAATCATCGCCGGTGGATCGGCCACGGCCGCGCGCGCAATGGAGATCAGCTGCCGCTGGCCCTGCGAAAGCCCGTCGCCCGACCCGGAGATGCGCGTGCGGTACCCGTGCGGCAGCATGCGGATGAACCCGTCCGCGTTCGCAAGCTTCGCCGCGCGGATGCAGTCCTCGTCGCTCGCCTCCAGGTTGCCGTAGCGGATGTTATCCATCACGGTGCCCGTGAACAGGTTCACGTCCTGCAGCACAATGCCGAGCGAGCGCCTGAGATCCGTCTTGTCCATGTCCTTGACATTGATGCCGTCGTACAGAATCTCGCCGTCATCGATGTCATAGAACCGGTTGATGAGGTTCGTAATCGTGGTCTTGCCCGCGCCGGTCGCGCCGACAAGCGCCACCTTCTGCCCGGGCTTGGCGAACAGCGTGATGTCATGCAGCACCTCGTGCCCCGGCTCGTACGAGAAGTTCACATGGTTGAGACGGATGTCGCCGCGCTGCCGCACAAGGGTGGCGGCGGGTGTCACGACGACGGTGCCCTTGGCCGCGGGTGCGCTCTGGGTGCGGTCGGCGTTCGCGGTATCCACGATTTTCCCGCCGTCACCCGCGCCCGTCCCGCCGTCACCCGCGCCCACCGGTGACATCCGCGCGATATCCGCGCGCACGCGCACGCCGGCCGGCACCTTCCACGCCCACTGGTCCGTGCGGTGGTCGGCCTCGCGAATCGTGCCATCGTCGAGCACCGACGCGTTCACGATCGTCACGCGCCCGTCGTTCACCTCAGGCTTCTCGTCAAGTAGCTCGAAGATACGCGACGCGCCCGCCAGCGCCATCAGCACCGACGTCATCTGCTGCGACACCTCGCCGAGCGGGTTCACGAAGCTGCGCGACAGCGTCAGGAAGGACACAATCGTGCCCGTGGTATACGCGCCCGCGCCGGTCAGCGACACGTTCCCCGCGCCGCCGATCGCCAGCGCCGCGCCGACCACGGCGAGCAGCACGTACAGCAGGTAGCCCATGTTGTTCACGATCGGCATGAGGATGTTGCCGTAGTAGTTCGCGTTGCGCGTGGCCTCGTACAACGAGGCGTTGCGCTTGTCGAAGTCCTTCTGCGTAGCGGCCTCGTGCGTGAACACCTTGATGACCTTCTGCCCGGAGATCGACTCCTCCACGAAGGCGTTGACGTCGGCCAGCTCATGCTGCTGCTCGCCGAAGAAGCGCCCGGAGCGCGTGGTGAGCACGCGCACGAAGGCAAAAAGCGCCACGGAGAACACCACCACGATGCCGGTGAGCGGAAGGCTCAGCACCATCATGGCGATCAGCGCGGCGAGCGAGCTGATCAGTGAGTTGAACATCTGCGGAAGGCTCTGCGAGATGGCCTGGCGCAGCGTGTCGGCGTCGTTGGTGTAGCGGCTCATGATGTCGCCGTGCGGCGTGGAGTCAAAGTAGCGCAGAGGCAGTTTCTGCATGTGGCCGAACATGTCGTCGCGGATGGTTTTGAGCGTGCCTTGCTCCACGGTGATGAGCAGGCGGCTGTACACATACGTGCACACGATGCCCGAGAGGTAGAGGGCGGCCATGAGAGTCAGCGCACGCAGCAGCGGCGCCCAGTTCGGGTCGGCCGCGCCGATCATGGGCAGGATGTAGTCGTCGATGAGCCGCTGCAGGAACAGGGAGGCGCCCGCCTGGGCCGCGGCGCTGACGATGATGCACAGCGCCACAAGCGCCAGGCGCCAGCGATAGTGCATCATGTAGCCGATGACGCGCCGGGTGGTTCCCGGGTTGATGCGCATGCCGTGTTTGTTCATGCCGGGGCGTCCTTTCGCACGCTGTCTTGTGGTTTTCGGGGCGGTGGTTTTCGGAGCGGTGGTTTTCGAGGTTGCGGTTGCGTCACTCATGGTCGGCGCCTCCCTCGGTGGTCGTGGCATCCGCCGCCGTGGCACCCGCCGCCTGCGGTTGCGCCATGCTCTTGGTCTGCGACTGCCAGATTTGGCGGTAGTCCTCGCAGGAGCGCAGCAGCTCGTCGTGCGTGCCGCGCGCCACGATGCGGCCCCTGTCCATCACGATGATCTGGTCGGCGTCCTGCACCGACGAGATGCGTTGCGCGATGATGATAGTCGTCGTGCCCGGGATCTCGTGGGCGAAGGCCTCGCGGATCTTCGCGTCCGTTTTCGTATCCACGGCGCTGGTCGAATCGTCGAGAATCAGCACCTTCGGCTTCTTGAGCAGCACGCGGGCGATGCACAGGCGCTGCCTCTGGCCGCCCGACACATTCGTGCCGCCCTGCTCGATCATGGTGTTGTATTTGTCGGGGAAGCCCTGCACGAACTCGTCGGCCTGCGCCAGCTCGGCGGCGTGGCGCACCTCTTCGTCGGTGGCGTTCGGGTTGCCCCAGCGCAGGTTCTCGGCGATGGTTCCGGAGAACAGCGTGTTCTTCTGCAGCACCATGCCCACGTTGTTGCGCAGCGCGTCGAGGTCGTAGTCGCGCACGTCGTGGCCGCCGACCCTGACAAATCCGGAGCTGACGTCATACAGGCGCGGGATCAGTTGCACGAGGCTCGACTTCGCCGAACCTGTGCCGCCCACGATTCCCAGCGTGGAGCCGGACGGCACCGACAGCGACACATCGTCGAGCACCGGCTCCTCCGACGTCTCCTCGTAGCGGAAGGTCACGTGGCTGAACTCCACGCTGCCGTCCTTCACATCGGTGGCGGCGTCCGCAGGAACGGTCATCGTCGGCTCTTCGCGCAGAACCGCGCAGATACGCGCCACCGAGGCGCGCGAGATGATGACCATCACATACACCATCGAGATCATCATGAGCGACATCAGCAGCTCCATCGCGTAGGCCACGAGCGACGTGAGGTCGCCCGTCGTCAGGCCGAGCGCGGCGTCGTTGCCTGACGCCACAATCTGCTTGGCGCCCATCCACGCGATGGCGATCATCAACGTGTACTCGCACAGCAGCATGGCGGGAGGGTTGAGCGCGAGACGGCTCTCCGCCTTGCAGAAGCCGTCGTAGATGCGCTGCGAGATGCGCATGAACTTGGAATCCTCGTGCTCTTCGCGGTCGAAGGACTTGACCACGCGAATGCCCGCGAGATTCTCCTCCACGTTGTTGTTCAGAACGTCGTAGAGGTGGAAGACCCGCACGAAAATCGGATGCACGCTGCCTGCGATCACGATGAGCGCCACGAGCAGCACGGGGATGACTGCGAGGAACACCACGGAGATGCTGTGCGAGATGCGGAACGCGAAGATCCACGCGCAGACGGCGAGCACGGGGGCGCGGAAAACCGTGCGGATCGTCATCTGGAACGCCATCTGCACATTCGTCACATCGGTGGTCAGGCGCGTGATAAGCGAGCCGGTGGAGAAATGGTCGATGTTCGTGAATGAGAAGCCCTGCGCCTTTTCGAATAGGTCGTGGCGAAGGTTCTTCGAGAAGCCGGCGGCGGCGATGGCAGCCTCGCGGCCCGACGCGAACCCGCAGACGAGGCTGACGATGGCGCATGCCACGAGGACCGCGCCCCATTGCCACACCCTGGCCATGTTGCCGGCGGTGATGCCCTGATCGAGCAGGTAGGCCATGAAGGTGGGGATGAGGATCTCCACGATGGCTTCGCCGACCACATAGGCCGGCGCGAGGATGGCGTGCTTCCTGTACTCGCGCATGGACCGGCCGATGAGCCGGTAGTCGCCCTTGTGGCCTTGGTCGCGAGTGTATTCCTGGAGGGCCTCGGCGTCCAGAGGTTCGCCGTCGTCGCCGAGAGGGGTGTTCACCTTATACGATTTTTTCGTCGTCGCCGCCGTCGCGGGGGTCGCCGCCGCGGGGGTCGCGGGGGTCGCCGCCGCGGGATCCGCAGGATCCGCGGGATTGGGGCCGCCGTCCGGGGCGGTGCGCTGGGTGTCGTCGCTATGTCGAACCACAGGGCCTTCTTTCTATCGTGTTTCCGTCTGTTCTCTCTGTCTTCTTCTTCGGCTGCCTGTCTGCCATATGACGCGGCGCGTCACGCGCAGATGCCGGGGCGAGGCGCGCGACGGGCGTCCCGACTGCCAAAACAGTGAAACGCCCTATCCGCTGCGTGCGGGTAGGGCGTCGTCATCGGGGCGAACCCCTATGGACCGGTCGGTTATTTCAGTTTCAGTATGCCACCGTTCGGGACGAATGTCACTTGTGGTGCGTATCGCCGTGACGCGGCGGCGTGTCGCCTCCGCCGCCTGCGCCGACCATTGTCAGCCTCCGTCAGCCGCGGAGCGCGCCGGCGCCGGAGAAATCGTTTGCGCCGGAGAAATCGCCGCCATCGCCATCGTCGATCGGATTAAACGGCCTGTCTTCGGGCGAGACCGAACCGAATTCCTCCTCCTCGGCGCGGGCGATGATCGCGCGCACCGTGCGCATCGTGGCGTCGAGGTCCTCCTGTGGGATGCCCTCGGTGAGGTGGTTGAAGTATTCCTCGCCGAGCTGCTCGATGTCTCGCACGATGGAGCGCGACTTGTCGGTGAGCGTGATCTGGCGCTTGCGGGCGTCGAAGGTCGGGATCGTGCGGCGCACGAGGCCCTTGCTCTCCATGAGGTTCAGCACGCGGCTGGCGGTGGAGCGCGTCACGCCGCAGCGGCGCTCGATGTCGTTCTGGAAGATTACGCGGCCTTCGTTGCGCGCCAGGTACGTGATGATGCGGATGTTGCACGGCGTGGCCGGGCAGCCGTTGAGGCGTTCGGTGACGCTGTCGGGGATGGCGTTGCGCAGGCCGCGGCTCGATAGCGCCTCGAGCTGGTGCATGCCGATGAAAAGGCGTGTTGTGTCGTCAAGCTGGGCGATCGAGTTCATGTTCGCGACCATCTCGTAGGCGGATGATTTCTCGTTGCGTTCCATGGCTCCTCCTGTCGTGACATGCCGGGGCGCTTGTACGAGCGTAATACGCGGTGTGCCTAAGGTGCGCGTTGCGCGTGTGCGTGCGTTTCGGGTGCGCGGGGCGTGTGCGCGTGCGTGCGCGTTTCGGGTGCGCATCGTGCGTTTGGCGGCTCGTTCCAACGTTCGCGGCGTTCTGTCCCAATCGGGACGATGCATAGACTTAACCTACTCAGACTTTTGCCGCATGTCCCGACCGACCCACCGTTTTGGGCTATTGGCGAAATAATTGGACAACCCGCAAAAAATGTGGCCTCGCCCCAGAACCTGTGCTCTCGCCTTCCCGGGCCGTGCATCGTTTCCCGGTCCGTGCCCCGTTCTTCCGTGCCCCGTTCTTCCCAGAAACAATGTGATGGGTTGCGGACCGATTCCCACCCGCCCGGCATCCCGCAAGCCCAACAGTGCCTCTCGCTGGCACTCAAGCGACCAGCAAGAGGCACTCTTGGAGGGAAAGCCCAGCATTTTCAACAGTCGCTCTGCCAACGGTGCCTCTCGCTGGCATTCAAGCGACCGGTGAAGCTGACCGTTGGAGACTCAGCCGTTGGAAACAGGCCAATTCTTCTCCAACGGTGCCTCTCACTGGCACTGTCGCGACCAGCGAAGCCGACCGTTGATGCAAGGCGGGACCGAGAGCTGAACCATCGTCACTTGCCCCCCCAAGAACACCCCCCCCAAGAACAATGTGATGGCTTGCGGACACAAAACACGATTTTCCCGCCCAAAATCGTCGGAAAATGTCCGCAAGCCATCACATTGTTGCGGAATCGATAACAATGTGATGGGTTACGGACAGAAAAAGAACCCCGGCGCGATAAAAGAACCCCGGCGCGATTATCGCGCCGGGGTTCGGGGTCCAAGGCCCGCTCAGGCCCGCCGGGGTTCGTCCGGGACCAGCCTAAGGACCGGCCCGGGGCCCGCCCGGGGCCCAGTCCGCAGCCCTACCGCGGGAGCCGCCGGTCAGGAAGGGGGACCGTCGGCACCCGCGAAAGGCCGCGAGGCCAGGGGCGAGAGCGGAGGAGTCATCAGGCCGTGGCTTTGATTCAGGCCGTGGCCTTGATGGAGTTCCAGGCATCGCCTTCGGCCTGCCAGCCGAGGGCGACGAGGGACTCGTACTCGTTGGAGTCGAGCGTGTAGACATGCAGGCCCGTGTTCGGGTTGTATGCACGCCGCACGGCGCTGGCGTCGGAGGTCTTCGCCGCGTAGAACGCGGTGCCCTCGTCGTTCCAGCCCGCCTTCACCAGCTGGTCGCGCTCGGCGGCGTTGCTTGTGAAGTGGTGCGTGCCCTCGACCGGGTTGTACATGCGGTACACGGCCTCGGACGACTTGGACGGCGCCAGCCAAGCGGTGCCCTCGTCGCTCCAGCCGGCGGCCACCAGGCCGTCGCGCTCATCGGCGGACTCGGTGTAGAAGTGCTCGCCGTTGCCCGGGTTGTACACGCGGTACACCGGGACGTTCTGCACATCGTCGCCGGTCACGGAAAGCGTGACCACGCGCGTCACCGGGGCGCTCAGCTTGTTGTAGGCGCTGATGACGACCGTGTAGTCGCCGGCCTTCTGGGCCTCGCCGGTGATCGTGCCGGTGGCGGCATCGTAGGCCAGGCCCTCGGGCAGGCCGTAGACGCGCACCGTCGGAGCCGGATCGCCTTCGACGGAGACCGGGGCGGAGTACGTCGTGGCGGTCTCGGCGGCGGGCAGGTCCGTGGTGTCGATCGCCACGGCGGTGCCGTGGACGGCCAGCGTGAACGTGGTGCTCACAGGCGTCGCGACATCGGCGTTGCCCGCGGTGACGGTGACGACATAGGAGCCGCCCTTGGTCGGGGTGCCGTGGATGGAGCCGGAGGCCGCGTCATACGACAGGCCCTCGGGCAGGCCGTACACGTTCACGGTGTCGGCGTGGGCGGTCTCGATCGCCTGCGTGTACTCCGTGTTCGCCGTGGCCTCGGCGAGCGAGGTGGTGACGATGCTCGGGATCTCGATTTCGAGAACCGTCGCGGAGAGCGCGCCGGCGGTGTAGGTGCCGTCGGAACCGACCGTGACGCCGTCGAGCTTGGAGGCGTCGGCCGCGTTCGTGGCGTTCACCTTGCTGTCGGCGACCATCGTGCGGTAGGTGCCGGCGGTGAGGCCGGGCACCTTCGCGGCGGTGTCGTTGGCGTTGAGAATCACGACGTAGGTGGCGTCGGCGTCCTTGATCTGGAACGCGACCACGCCGTCGGCGGCCTTGATCATCGTGGAATTGGCCGCGATGTCGGCGTAGCTGGAGTACTGGAAGGCCTTGACGTTCTTGCGCAGGGCGATGAGGCCCTTCACATAGTCGACGCTCTCCTTGTACGTGTCCTGGCGGTTCCAATCCAGGGCGTTGACCGAATCGCCGGCGTTGTAGCTGTTGCCGTTGCCGTCCTTGGTGCGCAGGAACTCCTGGCCCAGCTGGATCTCCGAGATGCCCTGGCTGAGGAACAGTGCGGAATCGGCGAGCTCGGCGCGCTTCATCGTCGTCGTGTCGGAATCCGACGGGTTCGACGTGCGCAGCTTGTCGTAGAGGGTCATGTTGTCATGGATCTCCGCGTACTGCACCACCTGGGAGGCGTTCGCGTACTTGTCCTGCGCGGAGCCGTTCCAGCACGTCGTGGCGCCGGGCGTCGCGTCGTACTGGCATCCCAGCATGTTGTGGGCGATGAGGTTCTCCTGGCCCGCCTTGCCGGACACATAGCCGGTGTCGGTGTCGGAGAACACGGAGCCCTTGAGGCCGTCGCGGATGGAATCGTTGAAGAACGAAACCGTCGAGCCCGTGCCATCGGTGTTGTCCACCAGGTACGCGTTCGGCTGCGTCGTCATCGTGGTGTCGCTCGAGACGGAGTCGCCCGCCATGTCCCAGCCTTCGCCGAGAACGATGATGTTCGGGTCGATCTTGTCGAGGGCCTCGCGCACTTCCTTCATGGTCTCGGTGTCCATGAGGCCCATGAGGTCGAAGCGGAAGCCGTCCACGCCGTAGGCGGTGGCCCAGTACGTCACCGAGTTCACGATGTACTTGCGCATCATCGCGCGCTCGGAGGCGGTGTCGTTGCCGCAGCCGGACTTGTTGGTGAGGTTGCCGTTCGAATCGTAACGGAAGTAATAGCCCGGAACGGTCTTGTTGAACGAGCTGTCGGCCGCGCTCGCGACGTGGTTGTAGACCACGTCCATGACCACGCCGATGCCCGCGTCATGCAGGCCGTCGACCATTTCCTTCGTCTCGTCCACGCGGACGGACGGATTCGTGGCGTCGGAGGAGTACGAGCCTTCCGGAACGTTGTAGTTCTCCGGATCATAGCCCCAGTTGTAGTTCGTGTCATCGAGCGTCTTCGTTTCGTCAACGGAGGCGTAGTCGAAGAACGGCTGCAGCTGGACGTCGGTGATGCCGAGCTCCTTGAGGTAGTCGATGCCGGTGGCGTCGCCGTTGGCGTTCTTCGTGCCGGTCTCGATCATGCCGAGGTACTTGCCGCGGTTGGCCTCGGAGACGCCGGAGGTCTCGCTCTTCGTGAAGTCGCGGATATGGGTTTCCGCGATGATCGCGTCGCCCTGGCTCACGCGGCCGCCCTGGACGGCGTCCACGGTGACGGCGTTGGCCTTGGCGTTCGACAGCACGACGGAGCGGTCGCCGTTCGCGGTGGCGGAGGTGGCGTACGGGTCGGTGGACTCGTTGACGGTTCCGTCGGCGAAGGTGAGCTTGTACTCGTAGGCGAGGGCGTCGGCGGTGTTGTCAATCGTGACGGACCACACGCCCTTGTCGCCGCGGGTCATGGCCACCGGGTCGTTGGCCTCGGCCGTGGCCTCCTTGAAGGTCACGAGCTGCACGTCGGTGGCGGTCGGGGCCCACACCTTGAAGGTGGTGGTGCCGTCGCCATTCGTGGCGCCCAGGTCGCTGCCGTCATAGGCGTTCTCGGAGTCGAAGCGGTCGGTGCGCACGATGGCGCCCGCGATCGCATCGACGGTGCCGAGGTCGGTGCCGTCGGAGTCCTTGAGCGAGACGGAGTACTTGCCGGTGATCGACAGGTCGTCCTTCGTCGTGATCGTGACGGTGGAGCCGCTCTTCGTGACGGCCGTCGTCTCGACGGCGTTGCCGTCGGCGTCGGTCACGGTGGCGGTGACGTCCTTCTTGCTCTCGGCCGACAGCTTGGCCGTCAGCTGGTTGTAATCGGAGATCTCCGCGCTCTTGGCCTTGACGCTCAGGTTCGGCTGGGCGGTGTAGATCGTCGGGTCGCCGGAGACGAGCCAGACCTCGGCCTTGCCCGTCTTGGTCGCGGCATCGAACACCATCGAGGCGGCGGGGACGAAGTGGTTCGCGTCGTCCGGGTCCTTGCTGGCCCAGGTGTCGCCGCCATAGCGGCGCAGCAGGCCGATGTCGCCGGCGGCGGCATCGGAGGCGGCGGAGTAGTTATAGCCCTTCAGCGTCCAGGTGCTGACCTCGCCCCAGTCATCATGGCTGGCGAAGGTCTGGCGGCCGTTGGCGGCGCCGGAGCCCGACCACGTCCACAGATCCCACTGCGGGGTCTTGTTCGTGGTGTCGGAGGAGTTGAAGTACAGGCCGTCATCGCGGTAGTAGTGAACGGTGATGTTCACGTCGTAGGCGGTGTTGGCCTTCACGTAGTCCTCAGGGGCTGCGGTGAGCGTGGCGGACGGATCCGCGGCGGTGCCGTCGATCCAGATCTCCGCGGTGCCCGTGGCGTCCACGGTGGCCGTGCGGTCGCCGCCGACCTTGTCCCACGAATCCGTGGCCTTGACGATCACGCCGAACTGCGTCCAGGTGCCGTCGGTCACGAATTCCGCGACCTTGCCCCAGCCGTCGGCGCCGGTGAACTCAACCTGGGCGCCGTCGAGGTTGGCGCCGGTGTTGGAGTTGGAGCCCCACACCCACAGCGCACGGTCGGCATCGCCCTCGGCGGCCTTGTAGTGCACCACGAGGCGGGTCTTGCCGTTCGCGCGGTAGTCGCTCGGGGCGCCGACGGTGCTCGCGTGGTCGGCAACGGTTTCCTGCACGATTCCGGCCGCGGCGGAGTAGTTGCCGCCGCCCGCCGGGTTATCCCAGGTGTCGCCGCCATCGTTGAACACGTAGCTGACCGCCTGGCCGCCCGTGTCAATCGTGTACTTCCAATAGCCCGTGGCCTCGTCCTTCGTCATCGCCACGCCCGGAGCGGTGGTCCAGGTGCTTCCGATGCCGTAGTGGATGTACGGGGTCGCGTAGTTATCGGTGTTCTTGTAATAGATGGTGAGGGTCGTGTCGGTCGGCTTGACCGTCTCGTCCTCGATCACGTTCTCCGGATCGGAGGGGTCGGTGGTCACGGTGGAGGCCGGGTGGCTGTCCTTCGTGGCGCCGGCGTACAGCGCCACGGCCGTGCGGGCCGGGATCGTGGTGGTGACCTTGCCGTCGGCGACGGTCGCGGTCTGGGAGCAGTCCTCCACGGCGTACACGTTGCAGTACTCGCCGTCGGGCAGCGTGGTGTCATAGGAGACGTCGAGGGCTGTCGTGCCGTTGTTGATGGCGAGGAAGCCCTTGTCGCCGCGCGAGAACGCGATGCTGTCGTTGCCGCTGGACTGCCAGTCCTGAACCGGGGCGGACGTGGTGTCTCCCACGTAGTTGTGGAATGCGATGAGGCCGCGCGTGGAGGTCCAGCGCTGCTCGCAGTTCCAGTCACCCGTGTTCGTGGAGCACGCGGTGTTCATGTCGACGTCCGGCACGGAGGTGGCGGTGGCGCCAGGCGCGCCCGGTTTCGTGTTCTCCTCCTCGAACGTCTTATCGCTGTCGAACTTATAGCCCGACATGAGGCGCGGCGTGCCGTAGCCGTAGGCGAGCATGAACGCGTTGGCGAGCTGGTACTTGCCGCCATCCTTGTAGGTGATCGTGCCGGAGCTGCGCTCGGTGTCCCAGTTGGTGACGAACACGTTTGCGTCGTTGCTCGACAGGTCTCCGCTCAGGCGGTCGGCGAGGCCCTTGAGGGAGGTGACGTTGCCGTTGAAGGCCTGGCTCATCTCGCTCTTGAAGCCGAACTCGGTCACGGTGCCGTTCTGCGTGTAATGCGGCGGCTGGATGCCGGCCGCCTCAGAGCCATTGCCGATGACCTCCTGGATCCAGTAGATGTCGGCGGCGTTCTTGCCCACCTTCTGCGCCAGCTTGGCCTTGACGGCGTTCAGGCTGTCGGTGTTGATGTGCTTGGCCGCGTCGATGCGGAAGCCGACCACGCCGTAGTTGTACATGCGCGCCATGTAGTCGGCCTCGATGTCCTGCACCTTGTCGGATTCGGAATCGAAGTCAAGCATGCCGAGCAGGCGGCACTGCTGCACTTCCGTCTGGTTCGTGTAGTCCTTGATCTTGTCGGTGCACGTGTGGAAATCGTCGGCGGTGATGCCTTTGGGATACGTGCTGGTGGCGAAGCCGGGGAACGATGCGGTGTCCGGCGTGTATTCGCTGCCGTTGGTGCCGGTATAGGTCTTGCCCGTGCCGTCGGGGGCGGCGGTGTTGTTCATGACCACATCGGCGATGATGCCCACGCCCGCAGCCTTGCAGGTCGTGATCATGTTCTTGAATTCCTCTTCGGTGCCCAGCTTGGAGTCGAGCTTATAGCTGACCGGCTGGTAGGAGGTCCACCATTCGGATCCTTGGATGGATTCCTGCGGCGGCGACACCTCCACGAAGCCCACGCCTTCGGGGCCGTACGTGTCGGTGCACTCCTGGGCGATGGTGTTCCAGTTTTGCTGGAATGCGATGACCTGCACGTCACTGTTGAGCTTGAACGCATCGGCCGTGGCGGCGCCGTTGACATTCGTCGACGTCGTCGTGGTCGGGTCCCCGTCGTCGGCGAAGGCCGACGCCAGGGGTGCGAGGCTCACAGTTCCGAGGGCCATGGCCGCGCTCGCGACGATTGCCGTCAGGCGCGATGTCCACTTCCCTGTTCTCATGTGACTGGTTCCTTTGCTTCCTGTTTTCTCGGGTGCATGGACGGGAGCGCCGTTCCCCGGGGGTGGGGTGCGGCCCGGTCTGCCTGCTGCCGACCGACATGGGCGGTTCCGTCGTCATCGGCGGGCGTTGCGAGGCGTTCCGGGCGTTGTGCGCATGTGGTTCACAACTTTGTGTTTCGGCTCGTGTCCATACGGAGTCAATTGTATATGCGCTCTTTCAAAATGCGCCCTCCCGCCTGTCGTAGGCGAAAGGGCGCATGATGGGGCCGTTTCCGCAACAGTGTGATGGCTTGCGGACATTTTTCGGCGATTTTGGCCCCGAAATCGTGGATTTTTGTCCGTAACCCATCACATTGTTATGGAATTCGAAACGATGTGATGGGTTACGGACACGATGGGGGTGCCCGGCCCGACGAAGGCGTCTGGCCGGACTGCGCGGGTTAGGCCGCGGCTCCGGCCTCGGCGACGCGGGTTAGTTCGCAGCCTCGGAGTTCTCGGCGGCGGCGCGGTGGCGGCGGACGGCTTCGGGGATACAGACGGCAAGGGCTATGACGATGACGACGGCGCCGATGATCAGGCGCGCGCGGGTGTTGGCGGGGGAGTTCTCCGACGATTCACCATCCGAACCCGCGCCATCGGAACCTGCACCAACCGCACCCGCACCGGCGTGCGGATCGGCGCTCGCGGACTCCTTCGCCGACGCCCCGTTGGCGGCGTACACCCCGCCGTAGGTCATGTCGATGGCGCTATCGTCGAAGGCGCCGGTGGACGTGAACGTGGGGTCGCTCGGGTCGCTCGCCGCCGTGCCGGTCCACGTTTCGGGCGTGTCGGTGTGGCTGATGGCCAGCGCGCTGTACGGCTCGAGCGTGGCGGTGACGGTGCCGTCGTCCGCCACTGTCACGGTCTGCGAGCAGTCGCCGGCCGCGTACACGTTGCAGTACGTGCCCGCGGGCATCGACGTCTTGTATGTGGTGGTAACGGCCTGGTTCGAGTTGTTCATGGCGAAGAACCCGGCGTCGCCGCGCCCGAACGCGATGTTGTTGGCGCCATCGTCCCACCAATCCGTCACGGGCGCACCCGCCAGGTTCGCGTGGAACTTGATCATGCCGCGGATCGACGTCCACCTTTCGACGCACAGCCACGGCGAGCCGGCACCGCACTGTGTGTCGGGCACGGACGTGGCCGTGGCGCCCGGCGCGCCCGTGTTGCGGTTGGAGAACACGTACCCGGACTGGATGTTCGGCGTGCCGTAGCCGTAGGCGAGCATGAAGGCGTTGGCCAGGAGGTACTTCTTGCCGTCCTTGTAGCTCAGCGAGTTGTTGCTGCGCTCGGTATCCCAGTTGCTTACGAACACCTGCGCCTTGTCGGAGCTCACATAGCCGCCGGTGCCGATGCGTTTGAGTGACGCCACGCTGAGGCCGAAGGCGGCCTTGAGGTCATACGTGAACCGGAACTCCGACGCGTCGCCGGTCGACAGGTAGTTGCTCGGCATGAGCTCCTGCGCGTTGCCCGAGTCGTCGATGACCTCCTGCATCCACCAGATGCGGTCTTCGTCGACGCCGAGTTTCTGCGCCGTCTTCTGCTTGATGGCGGCCACGTCCTCGGGTGCGATGTGCTTGATGGCGTCCATGCGGAAGCCCGAGACGCCCATGTCATAGAGCTTGGCGAGGTAGCCGGCGAGCACGTCCTGCACATGCTCGTCGCCGGTGTTGAGGTCCTGCAGGCCGTCGAGGCGGCATTCCTGCACGTTCCGCACGTTCTTGTAGTCGCTGACTGCGTCGGTGCACGAGTGGAAGTCGGCGCTTGTCCACGGCACGGCGGGGAAGTCGCCGTCGCCCGTGTAGGTGCTGCCGGCCACGCCGATGCCCTGGTCGCTGCCGTCGGCGGGCGCCGCGGCCATATGGTTCGTGATCGCGTCCGCGATAACGCCCACGCCCGCGGCGTTGCAGGTGGCGATCATGTTCTTGAACTCCTCCTCGGTGCCCTCCTTGGAGTCGAGGCTGTAGCTCACCGGCTGGTAGGAAGTCCACCATTCGGATCCCTGGATGGATTCCTGCGGCGGCGACACCTCCACGTAGCCCACGTACTCGGGTCCGAGCACATCGGTGCATTCCTTGGCGATGGAGTTCCAGTTCTGCTGGAAGGCGATGACGACGACGTCGCTCGCCGGCTGTACGTCGTGCAGCGCCTTGCCGTTCGGCGTGGCGAGGGCGGGCTGCGCGCCGTCGAGACCGGTGGCCGCACCGGCGACGAGGCATGCGGCGACGGTTGCGATGGCGGCCAGCGCCGCCACGATTCTGCGGGTCCACGATGCGTGGGTCTGCTGGTTCTTCATGTGTTCTCCGTTCCCTCCGATGGCTTGCGATTGCGACATCGTTCTTGCCCTACCGCAGAATCGTGGCCGACTGCGCCGGCAACACGATGCGCGACCCCTCGAGCGCCGCCGAACCGCCGCGCGACAGCAGCACCTGGCCGCCCACGCCAGCAGGCACCGACTCGAGCTCGACCGCCGCCGGCTCAAGCCCCGGATTCAGCGCCACCACAACCGACGAGCCGTCCGCCGCAGTGCGCGCGTAGACGAAAGCGCGGTCGTCGTCGGAGGCGTGCAGCACCGTGAACAGCCCGTCGGACTGCAGCGCCGGCGTCTCGTGGCGCAGCGCGGTGAGCGCGCGCACGTAATTGAGCTGCGACTCCGGGTCGGCCTCCTGCGCCGCCACCGTCGGCGCGTCCGACGAGGTGTCGACCGGCAGGTAGAGCTTCTCGGCCGGCGCGTCGGAGAACCCGCGGTTCGCGCCGCCGTTCCACTGCATCGGCGTGCGCGTGCCGGTGCGCGTGTAGCCGCCTTCCTTCGTGGGGAGCTCGCGGTAGGACATGCCGATTTCGTCACCGTAGTAAATATAAGGAACGCCGGGCATGGTCAGGAACATCGTGAAGGCGATCTGCTCCTCGCGCGGGCTCAGACGCGGGGCGAGGCGGGCGCAATCGTGGTTGCACGTGATGAAGCAGAAGTAGCCGTTGCCGCGCGATTCCTCGTACTGCGGCAGGTATTCGCGCACGAAACGCGCGGCGCCAGTGCCGCTCGTGGCGCGGAAGAAGCTCGCGTCCGGCGCGCCGCCGATCTGGCTGTCGGTGTCGCGGGCGAGCATACAGTAGCCGTTCGGGTTGCCGTCCCAGCGCCAGTCGAGGTAGAAGTCCATGTCGAAGCCGGCCGTCAGAGACAACGTCGGGCGGCCCCATTCCGACACGAATGCGGCTTGCGGGAAGCGTTCGCGCACGCGGCCGATCATGTCGCGCCACGCCGCGATGGTGTGGGTGCGGCGGTCGTCATCGTATTTCACCAGCGAATCCGCCATGTCGCAGCGGAAGCCGTCGGCGCCCAGCTCGAGCCAGTAGAGCATGACATCCACCATGGCGTCGCGCGTGGCCCGGGCGGCGGGAGAGTCGGGCGACTGCATCCACGGCTTCTCCTGCCGTGCGAAGCCGTAGTTCAGCGCCGGCTGGCAGGCGAAGAAGTTGAGGATATACGTGCCGTTGCGCGGCGCCACGCCGCCGATGAACGGCAGGCCCGGCGCGCCCTCGACCCACGAGGTCGTCCATATATATCGGTCGGAGAACTCGTTGCGCTCCGGCTGGCTGGAAGCGCGGAACCACGGGTGTTCGTCGCTGGTGTGGCCGGCCACGAGGTCGAGCAGCACATGCATGCCGCGCTCGTGGGCGGCGGCGAAGAGGTCGACGAGGTCCTGGTTCGTGCCGTAGCGCGGGGCCACCTTCTTGTAGTCGCGCACGTCGTAGCCGGCGTCCTGGAACGGCGAGTCGAAGCACGGGTTGAGCCAGATGGCGGTGGCGCCGAGCGACGCGATGTAGTCGAGCTTGGCCGTGACGCCCGGCAGGTCGCCGATGCCGTCGGCGTTCGTGTCGTTGAACGACTGCGGGTAGACCTCGTAGAACACGGCGTCCCTGAGCCAGGGCGCGTGTACCGCGGCGGGGGAGGGGATGGGTGCGGTGTTGGGTGCGGAGGTGAATGCGGATTCGGAAGTGCTGCCTGCGTCGGCGCCGTTGCTGCTGTATGACATGCCTCCCACTGTAGCGGCGGCGGTGGAAGGGCACGGCGTGGGAGCGCCGGATCGCATGCCTCGCCGCGTTCCTGAAAGGCCCCTTGAAACGCTCTGAAAAGGGACGCGCAATTGTTACCGGCTCGTGAACTCCTACGGCCGCCTAAGAGTGCCTGGCGGGCTTTGGAGGGGCATTCCCTCGATGCGGAAGCCCCGGTTCGAAAGAAATTCTCCGTGCGTGTCGCGTTCATCGTGGAACTGTGCAAACGCGGGACGATGACCCCGGAGGGCTTGAATCCGAACGCTGCGCGGGTGTCGGGGGGGTGTTTCGGGCGGGCGTGCGGGGCGTGGGCGGAAGGTCGTCCGCGAGGAAAAGGTTGCGGAAACGTGGAGAAAGCATGATACACTAAGGGTTGTTATGTCCAAGGCATCCCGATGTCTTGGACAGACAAGGGTTACAACCCGCCTCCCTCCGGAGACGGAAACAGGAAGGGATCAAAGATGATCAACGGAAAGAAGATTGTCGGCCTCGCAGCCTCCGTGGCTATGATCGCCGGTGCCGCTGCCTGCGGTGGCTCTTCGAACAATGCGAGCAGCAGCGCTGCCGGTTCCAGCTCCTCCGAGAGCGCGGAGATCTGCACCGAGGGTCAGGAAGTCAACCTGACCGTGTGGGGCCCGTCCGAGGACCAGACGGACAACAGCTCTTGGCTGCCGACCGAGGAAGACGCCTTCGAGAAGGCGAACCCGAACTGCAAGATCACGTGGAGCAACTCCGTGGTCTCCGAAGGTGACGCCGGCACGACCGTGAAGCAGGATCCGGAAGCGGCCGCCGATGTCTACCTCTTCTCGAACGATCAGCTCGGTACGCTCGTCGAGGCCAACGCCATCGGCGCCTACCAGGGCGATTATCTGCAGCAGATCAAGGATCACGCCGACGACACCATGATCCAGGCCGTGACCAACAACGGCTCCGTCTACGGCGTTCCGTTCACCGCCAACACGTGGTTCATGTACTACAACTCCTCCGTGTTCTCCGCTGACGACGTGAAGTCCCTCGACACCATGCTCGAGAAGGGCAAGGTCTCCTTCCCGCTTGAGAACTCCTGGTACCTCTGGGCTTTCTATGCAGGCGCGGGTGCCACGCTGTTCGGCGATGACGGCACCAACGCCGATGCCGGCATCTCCCTCGGCGACAACGCCGTGGCCGTGACGAAGTACCTCGTCAACCTCAAGAACAACCCGAACTTCGTGCTCGACAACGATGGCTCCGGCCTCGCCGGCCTCGCCGACGGCTCCGTGAACGCCATGTTCTCCGGTACCTGGGATGCCTCCGACGTCAAGTCCGCCCTCGGCGACTCCAACTACGCCGCCGCCCAGCCGCCGACCTTCACCGTTGACGGCACCGACTACCAGATGAAGGCCTTCGCCGGCGCCAAGGCCGTTGGCTACAACCCGGGCTCCAAGAACGTGGCCGTCGCCATGGCCTTCGCCGTGTTCCTCGGCTCCACCGATGCCCAGAAGGCTCACTACGAGATTCGCCAGGGCGGCGTCATCCCGTCCGACACCGCTCTCGCCAGCGACTCCACGATTACGTCTGATCCGGCCGCCGTCGCCCAGATGAACACCGTGGCCAACGCCTCCATCGTCCAGCCGACCATCGCCGAGATGAACGACGCCAACTTCTGGACCCCGGTCAAGAACTTCGGCACCGCCATCTACAACGGTGACGTGACCGCTGATAATGCCGAGTCCCAGACGAACGCCTTCGCTGGTCAGCTTCCGGCCGCCAAGTAAGCGACAATCGGAATAACTCAGCATAACTAACAACTACGGTTGTATCATGAGGAGCTGTGCTTGGTTCTGCAACCGGCACAGCTCCTCGTTTTGCCTGTCGCCATCGTATTTCCGGCGATGCCGCCGGGAATGGTGTGACGATGGCCTAAACGAAATAGTTCCACTGTTTAGACAAGGAAGGTTGGTCAGCTCGTGGCTACGACCAGCAAGCATGTGGAGACTAAGAAGCGCAAGACCAAGAAGGTCGGCGCCGATTATGTCGCCCCCGCGCCTTGGACGGTGAAGCACGCGTTCCAGCACGGCGATGTCTTCACCTACCTCTCATGCGTCATCTTTGGCCTGAGTAATCTCGCGCGTAAGCAAATCGTCAAAGGCATTCTGTTCCTTGCCGTCGAAGCGCTCTACATCATGTATATGGTGAATACGGGCAGCGTTGCGATCGGCAAGCTCATTTCCGGCCTGTACGGAACCGAATCCAAGCAGGTGTTCAACTCCTACGGCATTCCTGTGCAGACTGCCGAGGAGCGTTCTGTCACGATTCTTCTGTACGGCATCATGGCAGTGTTCTTCACGGCCATTTTCATCTGGTTCTGGACCGTCAACATGCGCGCCGCGTACAAGGCCCAGTACCTGAAGCAGACCACCGGCCACGCGCCCGGCTTCGTCGAGGACGTCAAGGACCTCGTCGACGGCCGCGCCTACGTGACGATGCTCTTCCTCCCGGCCGCCGGCATCCTGATCTTCACGATCCTGCCGCTGATCTTCATGATCTCGATGGCTTTCACGTCGTTCGACAACAACCATCCGTCGCACTTCTCGTGGGTCGGCTTCGAGAACTTCAAGACGGTTCTCTCGAACAACGGCGGCCAGGTCAACCTGCACACGTTCCTTTCGGTGCTTGCCTGGACCTTGGTGTGGGCGTTCTTCGCGACGTTCCTCAACTACTTCCTCGGCATGTTCCTCGCCATGGTCATCAACCGCAAGACCACGAAGCTCAAGAACTTCTGGCGTGGCGTGTTCTCGATGTCCATCGCCGTGCCGCAGTTCGTGTCCCTCCTGGTCATGAACCAGATGCTCGACTCCAACGGCGCCGTGAACCGACTCCTCCAATCGTGGGGTTGGATCAGCTCGCCGCTGCCGTTCTTCACGAACGCCACCTGGGCCCGCGTGACGGTTATCGTCATCAACCTCTGGGTCGGCATCCCGTTCACCATCATGCAGGTGACCGGCATCCTCCAGAACATCCCGGCCGACCTCTACGAGGCCGCCGAGCTGGACGGCGCCAACTGGTGGCAGCAGTTCCGCAACATCACCATGCCGTACATGATCTTCGTGACCACCCCGTACCTGATCACGACCTTCACCGGCAACGTCAATAACTTCAACGTCATCTACCTGCTCTCCGGTGGCCAGCCGCAGCCGGTTGGCTCGACCGCAGGCAAGACCGATCTGCTGATCACGTGGCTGTACAAGCTCACCGTCGACCAGGGCAACTACAACGTGGGCGCCGTCATCGGTATCTTCACGTTCATCGTCCTCGCCGTCGTGTCGCTTATCACCTACCGCAACAGTGGTTCGTACAAGAATGAGGAGGGCTTCCGGTGAGTAGCAAAGACGTCAGCGCCGGCTACACCGAAAAGGCCGGAACCGGCATCCACAACGCTCATACGCGTCGTGTCATCGCCGATGTCCTGTCGTACATTCTGCTTGGTGTGCTGAGCATCATCTGGATCCTGCCGATCGTGTGGGTGTTCCTGGAATCGTTTAACAAGAACACCGCGCCGTACCAGGCAACGTTCTTCCCGACGCAGTACACCTTCGACAACTACAAGCAGCTGTTCACCGACACGTCCGTCATGAACTTCGGCTCGATGTTCCTGCGTACGTTCATCATCGCGTGCTTCGTGTGCCTGATCTCGGTGGCGTTCGTGCTGCTCGTGGCCTACTGCATGAGCCGTATGCGCTTCCGCTTCCGCAAGCCGTTCATGAACATCGTGCTCGTGCTCGGCATGTTCCCGAGCATCATGTCCGTCGTGGCCGTGTACTTCATCCTGAAGGCCATGGGCCTGACCTCGGGCAACTGGACGGTCGTGGCCCTGATCCTCGTGTACTCCGCCGGTACCGGCGCGGGCTTCTACATGATGAAGGGCTACATGGATACCATCCCGACCTCGCTTGATGAGGCCGCCATGCTCGACGGCTGCACGCGTTGGCAGGTGTTCTACAAGATCATTCTGCCGATCTGCCGCCCGATGATCGTGTACCAAGCAATCACCGGCTTCCTGGCCCCGTGGCTCGACTTCGTTATGGCGAAGGCCATCTGCCGCACCCAGGATCAGTACACCGTGGCGCTCGGTCTGTGGCAGATGCTGCAGAAGGAGTACATCACCAACTGGTACGCCCGCTTCGCCGCCGGCGCCGTGGTGGTCTCCATCCCGATTGCGATTCTGTTCATGGTTATGCAGCGCTTCTACCAGGAGTCCATGGCTGGCTCCGTCAAGGGCTGATGCGCTAGCGTATGGCGTGAATTCACAAGGCCTCTCGGCACTCGCCGAGAGGCCTTGTGCTGTTGTGGGGGGCGTGCGGGCGTGCGGACCCCTCCCAGAACGATGTGCCCCTTCCAGAACAGTGTGATGGCTTGCGGACATTTTTTGACGATTTTGGCCCCGAAATCGTGGATTTTTGTCCGTAACCCATCACATTGTTGTGGAATTGGCAACAGTGTGATGGCTTGCGGACATGGTGAGCCACGTCCGCGGACAGAGCGGGCGCTCCGCACAGTCCGGCGAGACCCGGAGGAGACACGGGGCGTGGTCTGGGGAGCTGGGTTAGGATGGGTCGCGTCGTGTTGGCTCTCTCAGGAGTGGAAATGGCTCTTCATGCAGTTGCTTTGGCTCAGGACATCACCGCGGAGTACCACGGTCACGATCTCGGCGCGGTGTTGCGCGATGATTCGACGATTTTCAGTCTCTGGGCGCCGACGGCCGCAGCCGTGACGGTGCGCCTGTATCGCAAGGGCTCCGATGAGGAAATCGTCGAGGAGAGGAACCGCCGTGCGCGCGACCTCGCGGCCACGAACGGAACCGCAGAATCGTCCGCCTTCGACCCCGCCACCGTCGGCGACGCGGCGGCGCTGGAATCCTCAGCCTTCGCGCCTTTCGCCACCTACGAGATGGCGCATGACGCCGCCTTCAAATCCACCGGCGTCTGGCGCGCCAGCGTGCCCGAGAACCTCGACGGCACGTATTACGATTTCGCCATCCAGTTCGATGACGGAACCGTCACCGTCTCCGCCGACCCCTGGGCCCGCGCCGCCGGCGTGAACGGCAAGCGCTCGATGGTCATCGACCTCAAGCGCACCGACCCCGAGGGCTGGGCCGACGACCGCGCGCCCGAGATCCCCGCCAACAAGCTCGTGGTGTGGGAGACCCACGTGGTGGACTTCTCCGCCGACCCGCGCAGCGGCGTGCCGCGCGAGCACCTCGGCACCTTCCTCGCCTTCACCCACCCCGACACCACGCTCGACGGCGCGGGCATGACGCCCACCTGCGTGAACTACCTCAAAAACCTCGGCGTGACCTGCGTGCAGATCGAGCCGATGTACGATTACGGCTCCGTCGACGAAGCCGCCCCGCGCATGAACCGCGGCTACAACTGGGGCTACGATCCCGTGAACTACAACGTGCCCGAGGGCTCGTACTCCACCGACCCCTTCGACGGCGCCGTGCGCATCCGCGAGTGCAAGCAGATGGTGCAGGCCCTGCACAAGGCCGGCTTCAAGGTGATCATGGACGTGGTCTACAACCACATGTACACCACCGACAACTGGTTCGAGCGCACGGTGCCCGGCTACTTCTGCCGCCGCGACATGCACGGCGCCTTCACGAACGGCTCCGGCTGCGGCTGCGACATGGCCTCCGAGAAGCCGATGATGCGCAAGTACATCGCCGACTCCGTGGAATACTGGGCGCGCGAATACCATATCGACGGCTTCCGCTTCGACCTCATGGGCCTCATCGACGTCGACACGATGCGCCAGGTGCGCGCACAGCTCGAAGGCATCGGCGACGGCAAGGACTACATCCTCTACGGCGAGCCATGGTTCGCGAAGGACACCCCGGCCAACCACAATCCCGACCTGCCGCTGTCGACGAACGCGAACCTCGACGAGCTCGACGAGCATATCGGCGCATTCTGCGACGCCTCGCGAGACACCATCAAGGGCCATGTGCACGATCAGCTCGTGCCCGGCTACGTGAACGGCGCGGCGGAGAAATACGCCCCGCTGATGGTGGAGGCCGCCGACGCGTGGCGCACGAGTGGCCGCCTGCCACGTCACGAGGCGCGGCAGATGGTGCAGTATGTGTCGTCGCACGATGACCTGACGCTGTGGGACAAGCTGTGCATCACGATGCGCGGCGGCAAGCCGACGGCCGACGATTACGATGCCGTCGCCGGACGCGTCGACGACATCGTGGCGGCCAACCGCCTCGCGGCCGCCGCGGTGCTCACCTCCGCCGGCCTGCCGTTCTTCCTGAGCGGCGAGGAATTCGGCCGCACGAAGCACGGCAACTCGAACTCCTACAACGGCCCGTTCGAAGACAACGTGATCTTCTGGGAGCGCGCCGAGCGCATGGGCTGGCTCGTCTCGACGTACCGCCAGCTCATCGCCGCGCGCGGCAGCGACCCGGCCTTCGCCGACGGCGTGCGCACGGCCGTGCCGACCGACGATCCGCGCGTGGTGGCGTTCCGCGTCGGCACGCATCTGGTGGCGCTGAACCCGACGGATGCCGCCTGCGCCGTGCGCAGCGGCGTGCATTCCGAGGGCAGCTACATCGTTCCGGCACACGATTTCCTCGTCTCCGAAGCTCAGGACTGACCCCGCGCCACCGCTCCTGCACAACCCGCACAAAAGGACACACCGCAATGTATTCCACCATCTTCTTCGACCTGTACGGCACCCTCATCGACCTGCATACCGACGAGCAGGCCGACGGCGCATGGACGGCGCTGCGCGATGCCCTGCACGCACACGGCGCCGAGTACGCGTCGCTCGCCGAGCTGCGCCGCGCCTTCGCCGACGAGCAGGCAGCGCTCGAGATGCGCGAATCCGCGCGCCCCGACCACGAGCTCGACCTCGCGCCCGTGTACCGCAACCTCTTCGCGCTCAAGGGCATCGGCGCCACCGACGACATGGTGGCCGATGCCGCGTGGGCCTTCCGCGACGGCTCCACCGACTACATCAAGCTCTACGACGGCGCCATCGGTCTGCTCGACGCCCTGCGCGCCTCCGGCCGCCGCACAGTGCTGCTGAGCAACGCGCAGAAGCTGTACACCATGCCCGAGCTCGAGAAATTCGGCCTTGTGCCGCATCTCGACACGATTTTCATCTCCTCGCAGGCGGGCTGGAAGAAGCCGTCGGAGAACTTCTACCGCCTCGCGCTGGAGACGACGGGCGCCGATCCCGCGCACACGCTGATGGTGGGCAACGATCCGCAAGCCGACATCGAGGGCGCGCGCCGCGTGGGCATGGACGCCGCCTACCTGCACACAAGCGACTGGTTCGGTGACGCCCCGGCCGCGGTGGCGCAGTTCGACGGCGCCGACTACGCGGGTCTGCTGCGGTTCATCGAAGAGCGGAAGTAGAGGAACGGGGCGGCCGCGCCGCGTAAGCTGGCACGGTAGAGACGATGGCGCCATGGCGGCGCGCAGACGCGAAAGGACATCCAGTGGCGCTTTTCAGCTATAGCAACCCCGATGGCGAGGAATCGAGCTACGAGGCCGACCTCGGCAACGCCAGCACGCGCAAGAAGCCGCGCCGCCGGCGCCGCCGCGGCCTTTCGGAGCGCGGCCTGGCGCTGTTCGCCGGCGTGTTCCTCGTCATCGGCCTGTACGGCACGTCGGTGCTGTCGGCGAGTCTGCCCGCCAACAGCAGCGAAGCCGATTTCGGCAGCCTGTCGGCCATCATCGTATGCCTTGCGTGCCTGCTCGTCTCGCTGCCGATCTACGCGTGGCTGCTGGTGAGCCGCTTCCGCATGGAGGTGGGCGAGCTCGAGACCTCCGTTCCCGCGCGTAGGGACGAGGACGGGGCCGAGGAAGGCCGCGCGAAGCGCCCCGCCGCCGCGAACGCAAACACAGACGCCGGCGCCAAGCCCCGCCACGGATGGCGCCTTTTCTGGTCGCTGCTTATTCTCGCCGTGGTCTGCGAGGTGCCGTGGGACCTTGTCACGTGGCGCTACCAGGAACACTCCGGAAGCAACGGCACGCTCGTCGGTGCGTTGTACGGCTCCACGGCGCCGAAGCCCTGGTTCAACCTGTACACGCAGAACCCCGTGTGGGCGCTCGCGCTGTGCGCGCTGGTGCTGATCTGCCTGCGCTGGATCCGCCGCCACCAGGCGCCCGTCGAAGGCGAGGGCCCGAAGGCGGACGTGTGGCTGTCTGCCGGCACCGCGGGCCTGCTGCGCATCCTGCTGCTGTTCGCATCGTTCCTGTGGGTCTGGATGCTCAACATCGGCCAGGTCGGCACCCTTTTCCCGACGGGCCTCATGATGTTCGTCTTCGTGCTGCTGTTCTACGGCCTGCGCTACCACGAGAACACGATGACCATGCTCGCCGCCGCCATCGGAGCGCTCGAGGCGCTCGCGCCGGCCGTCGGCGTGCTCATCGTGCATTTCCACAACGACGAGGACGGTTACGCGCATTCCTGGGGCCGTTACGTGTGGTATGTGGCGATTCCGCTGGTGATGCTGGGGCTCGGCCTGTCGGCGTGCCAGGGGCTGCTGTAGGCCCGGGAAAGGCTCAGGATGAAGATCGCTTTCGTTTTCGATGACACGCTGGACGCGCCCGATGGCATCCAGCAGCATATCCGCATGCTTGGCCGCGAATACGCGCGGCGTGGGCACGATGTGCACTATCTGGTCGGGCAGACGCGGGCCGCGCAGTCCGACCCCGCTTGGGATTTCGCCACGATTCACCCGCTGGCGCGCAACGTGCCGGTGAAGTTCAACGGGAATCGTATGCGCATCCCGCTGCCGTCCTCCGACCGCGCCATCCGCGCGCTCCTGACGCGCGAGCGCTTCGACGTGCTCCATGTGCAGGCGCCGTATTCGCCGTTCATGTCGGGCAAGGTGCTGGCCGCGGCGCATCGTCTGACGCCGCTTACGCCTGTTTTCGCCACGTACCACATCGCCGTCGACTCCGGCATCGCCATGGCCGGCGGCATGGCGCTGGGGCGTGTGATCGACGCCCGCACCGCGCGCTACGTGACGCGCTCCCTCGCCGTCTCCAGCGTGGCGGCCGACTACGCGCGCCGCACGGCCGGCGTCACGGCCACCGTGGTGCCCAATCCCATCGATGTGGAGGCCATGCGCGCCGGCGCTGGCGACGTGCGGCCCGAGCCGCACCATGTGGTGTTCCTCGGGCGCTTTGTGGAGCGCAAGGGCGTGGGCGTGCTGCTCGACGCGCTCGAATGGGGCGAGGCGCACGGCCTGTTCCCCGACGACATGCATGTGACGATGGCCGGCGGCGGGCCGCTGCTCGAATCCGCCCGCGCCCGCGCGGCGGGGCTGCGGACGAGGATCGATTTCCCCGGCAGGATCTCCGAGGAGGGCAAGGCGGCGTTCCTTGCGTCCGGGCAGGTGGCCGTGTTCCCCGCAACGGGCGCGGAATCGTTCGGAATAGTGCTGCTCGAGGCCATTGCGGCCGGTTCGGGCGTGGTGCTTGCCGGCGACAACCCCGGCTACCGCTCCACCATGATGGGGCGCGACGACGTTCTGCTCGACACCACCGGTCCCGACCACGCCGAGGCCATGGCGCGCGCCATCGCCCGCGCCGTGACCGACGAGAGCTGGGCCGCGGAGGCGGGCGCGTGGGAGCGCGAGACGCTGCTGCCGCGCTACGATGTGCGCTCCGTGGCGGGCACGCTGCTGGATATGTACGCCGAGGCGCAGGCAGCGCGCACGATTCGCGCCTAGTTCTGCGCGTTCGCCTTCTTGAGACGGTGGTTCTGCACGAAGATATCGATGACGATCCACACCGACAGCGCGAACGCCACGATGTACCCCATGAACCCGATGATCGGAATGCCGAAAACCAGCGGCTTCATGCCCGCGTAATACACGATGGACGAGCCCACGTACAGGCCCACCACGATCAACGCCATAACGAGGCGGTCGATGACGGCCGACAGCTGGCTGATGGGGTTCTGCGACCCCACGATCTCCACATTCGCCTTGAGTTCGCCGCGCGTAAGCATGCGCGTGGCCTCGTTCGCCTCCGACAGCAGGCTCAGCGTGCTGTGCAGCGCGTGCAGGCTTTCCGCGCCGAGCGACGCGGCCTCCTCCTTCGCCTTGCCGCGGAACGATGTCGAGCGCGTGATGTGGTCGCGGATGATCTCGATCATATTCGCATCGGGCAGGAACTCGTCGAGCACGCCTTCGAGCGTCACCAGGCCGCGCGCCACCATCGTGACGCTGCTCGGCACCTCGAGGTTGAAGCGCGAGCACAGGTGGACGAGGGAGTTCGTGAACTCAGCGATGTCGAGGTCGCGCAGGTCCACCGTGCCGTATTCGCTGATGATGCGGTCGAGCTGCTCGAGAAGGGACGATGTTTCCGACGGGCTCATGCGTCGCGCGTCGGTCAGGCGCAGCAGGCCGTCCATGAGCTTGTGCGAGTCGCGGGCGGCGACCGCGAAGATCATATCCTTCATCAGGTTGCGCACGCGCGGACTCAGGCGGCCCATAAGGCCCAGGTCGATGAGCACGATCTTGCCGTCGGAGATGATGATGTTGCCCGGGTGCGGGTCGGCGTGGAAGAAGCCGGCGTCGAGCACCTGCGAGGCGTAGTTGTCGACGAGCTTCGTGCCGATTTCCTCGAGGTCGTAGCCGGCGGCCGTCAGCTGCTCGGGGTGCGCGATCGAGATGCCGTCGATGTAATCCATCGTGACCACATGCGACGTACACAGCTCCATGCGCGGGCGCGGGCATGTCATATACGCGTAGTTCTCGGAGAAGGCGCGGAAGTCCAGCAGGTTCTGGGCCTCGTTGAGGAAGTCGGTTTCCGCGCGGAAGGAGTCCCACAGCTCCTGCACCACGCCCTCGAGGTCGATGAACTGGTTCGCGCCCGACACGCGGCGCACGAAGCGCACGATGGAGCGCATGATGTCGATGTCCTGCGCCATCATCTCGCGCACGCCGGGACGCTGCACCTTGACGGCCACCACGGATCCGTCGAGCAGCGTGGCCTTGTGCACCTGCGCCAGCGACGCCGAGCCCAGCGGGGTGGGGTCGATGCTGTCGAACAATTCCCCGATGGGGCGGCCGAACTCGTGGCCCAGCGTGTCGAGCACCGTCTGGAACGGCATGGGCGACGCGTCGGCGCGCAGCTTGGCCAGCTCGTCGCAGTACTCCTGCGGAAGGATTTCGGAGCGCATCGACAGAATCTGGCCGGCTTTCACGAAGCTCGGGCCGAGCGCCTCGAACATGCGACGCATCTTCACCGGCGTCATGTCGCTGAACAGGTCGTACTGCATGGCGACGTGCATGATCTCGTGCAGGCGGTGGAGCTTGGAGCGGCGTGTGAAATGCTCGCTTGGGCCCTCCGCCTGGCTTTTGAAGAACATCGGTTGCTTGCTGTCGCTCATTCGTTCTTTCCGTATGGGTGTGGTGTTGGTGCGCGGGGAGGGTGGGGGAGCCCGCCTGCGTCGTCGGCGGCTACGCAGGCCGTCCGGCGGCTACGCAGATCGTCCGGCGGCGTCGTGTTCATCATGCCCCCGTGCCCCGCGGAGCAATCGTGAGGTGCCTTTCCTGGAGGAACGGTGGGGGGGGGGAATCGTGGATTTTCCTACAGCCGCACCACACGCCGCCGCGCAGTCTCACCGCGCAGTCTCACCGCGCAGCACGGCAAGGGGCCGCCTCCTTGCGGAACGCGGCCCCTGGGGCGGTCACTCGGCGGACTTCGCGTCCTTCGCCGCGTCCTCGGCATCCGCCTGCTTGGCGAAGGCGTTGACCTTCTTGACGAACTCCGCGCGCTCCTCCTCGCTCATGTTCTTGATGCGATTCTCGAGGGCGTCGCTTTCGGACGCGCTCGTGGCTTCCTTCGCCTTGCGCTTGAGCTCGGTGTTGAGCTGCTTGCCCTGTTCGACCGTCAGTTCGCCCTTGGCCACGAGGTCGTCGATGATCTCCTTGCTCTTGTCGGCGCTCATGGCGATGGCTCCGACGCCGGCCAGGAAAATCTTGCGGGCGCCCTCTCCCAGGTCTTCGAATCCAGCCATTGTTGTCTCCTTTGCGTTATGCGGTCTCGTGTGTGTGCGCGGTGTGCGCGGTGCGCACGGTGCTGCGGTGTTGCGGCGTGCGCGGTGCGCACGGCGTGAGGCGGCGAGGCCGTGGTTTTGCGCGGTAAGGCCGCGTTTTTTCGGATTCGGCTGAGTCCGCGAATGCGGCTTCCTTGCCTGTCTCCACTGTACTACGCGGCGACACCTCATCCGCGGCACGACGCGGTCTCTTCCGCACCGGTTCGTGGCGAAGATTGTGCGCCGCGAGGGTCGGTTTGTGCTTGGGCGGGGTGGTTTCGCGCCGGTGGGCGGTGCTCGTGGCGAGGTTTCTTCGCCATGAGGGTGTTTTTCCCGCGGCGGTCGGCTTGGGATGGCGGTTGTTGGTGCTCGTGGTGAGGATCTTTCGCCATGAGGCACGATTTTCCCAAGGAGGCAAGCGCCGGCAGCCGTTTCGGGTGTTCATGGCGAGGATTTTTCGCCGTGAGGGGTGGTTTTGGCCGGGGTTGGCTGTGGAGATGGGAAAATCGTGGTTCATGGCGAGGATTTTTCGCCTTGAGGCACGATTTTTCCTCTGCCGGCCGCTCTCGCGCCGGTGGTCGGTGCTCGTGGCGAGGTTTCTTCGCCATGAAGCACGATTCCCCCAACGATTTCTCCGACGCACCCCTCACAACACCCCGATTCTCCGCTCTCCGCCTCGCGGCGAACCTTCAGTGTGAGCGAACGCTCACACTGAAGGGCGTTGACCCCGGTTTGGGACCGCTTTTGTGGGCTCGGGCCCGTTCGGTGTGAGTGTTTGTGTGCGGTGAAGGGCGTTGACCCCAAGTCCAGCCCGTTTCTGCCGGGTCAGGTCGGTTCAGTGTGAGCGAACGCTCACACTGAACGCCCCCTCGACCTGCGCATCCGCTAGTTCATCCTCCTCTAGTCCACCCAGTGGAACCACGCGTCGAAGATGGTGTGCGCTACGCCTGATTCATCTTCGTCCCTGCCGCCGAGAAGTGTGTCAGCCGCGAGTCCGTCGGGCATTGTCCGCTGTCCGACCTCGGGGGAGAGAACCCGGTAGCCATGCCGAGCCAGCACGTCTGGCACGCGATGCTGCCCGTCCCACGGAAAGTCGGCGGTGAAACGGGACGGCGACACCGGAAAAGGCGACGCCGGAAAACAAAAACCTGCTGGGCCGAATCGGCGCCAGCAGGCGGTGGTGGAGCTAGGGGGAATCGAACCCCCGACCTTCTCCATGCGAAGGAGACGCGCTACCAACTGCGCTATAGCCCCATGTGCATCAGCACACAAGTGGCAATTGTACAACGCGATTGCCGAGTATGCAAATCCGCCGCGCCGGGTGGGCGGAAGGAGAGATACGGGAGGGGAAGGGAGAAGAGGTTGGGGAATCGTGAATCGTCGGCCGGAACACTGTGATGGCTTGCGGACATTTTCGGACGATTTTGGCCTCGAAATCGTGGATTTGTGTCCGGAAGCCATCACATTGTTTTCAGGCGGTCTCGCCCTCCGCGTCAGCGCCCGCGCTCTTCTTCTTGCCGAACTTCGCCTTGACCAGGCCGATCACCGTCGGCGCCAGCGAAATGAGCAGGATGAAGACGATCACCAGCTCGAAATGCTCCTGCACGAACCGCACGCCGCCGAAGAAGTAGCCGAGCAGCGTGAACAGCGACGACCACACGAGACCGCCAAGCACGCTGAACGGCGCGAAACGGCGCCATTTCATGCCCGAGATGCCCGAGATAAACGGCATGAACGTGCGGATGAACGGGAAGAAGCGACCGAGGAAGACGGCAAGCGGGCCCCACTTGTCGATCATGGCCTGCGTCTTGTCGATGCGCTCGGGCGTCATGGCCTTGACCTTGCCGGATTCGATGATGCGCGTGCCGAAGAAGCGACCGATGAAGAAATTGCACTCGTCGCCGATGATCGGCGCGGCCCATACGACCGGCAGCAGCAGATTCAACGGCAGGGCGGCCTTACCGGTCGTCGCGTCGACGGCGGCGAAGCATCCGGCGGCGAACAGCAGCGAATCGCCCGGCAGGAACGGGAAGAACACGACACCCGTTTCAATGAACACGATCAGGAAAATGAATCCCAGCGTGGGCGCGACACCCATGGCGATCCAGCCGGCGATGGCGCCACGCGGGTTCTTGAGAAGGTTGATGAAGAAATTGACGATGCCCACGGTGAACCTTTCGGGAATGAGCCTTTCGGAGTTGTCGGTGTCGGTGTCGCGACGATATGCGGCGACGATATGCGGCGCTGCGGTTGCCCCATGCGCCGAATGACAAATTAGTAGCGCCCGGGGATGAATGGCGGTCCTGGCATCTGTCTATGCGTACCTGTCACATTTGGGTCACATTTGGGTCACATTTGGGGCGGGACCGGCGCCTGCAGTTGGCGCCCCGCCCCGCCCGTCCACGCCGCGCATCAGATCCAGGAGTGGAGCCACATGTGCTGGAGCCAGAAATCGTAAGGAATCGGCATGGCGGTCCAGATCGGGTAGAAGTAGACGCTTACGAGCACGATCACGGTCATCGTGCCGCCGGCTATCCACCGATACGCGAAGCGGCTCATATTCGTGCGCATCCAGTCGAGCACATAGCAGATCGCGAGAATCATCCATGGCAGGATCACGATGGAATAGAACGTGAACGTGGTGCGGTTGAGGTACAGCCACCACGGCATCCAGCCGCCCACGAGCCCGATCCACACGGCGAGCGCGCGCCAGTCGCCGCGCCGCACGATGATCGCGATGATCAGCGTGAGCACGAGCGAGGCCGTCGCGACCCACCACAGCACCGGGTTGCCCAGCGACGTGATGGCCGACACGCACTGCGAGCCGGGCTGGGTGGAGCACAGGCCCGGATGCCCCTGCACCTTCTGCCAGTAGAAGCTCGTCGGGCGCGTCTGCAGCGGCCACGTCAGGGGGTTGGCCTTGTAGGCGTGCGGGCTGTCGAGCGAGGTGTGGAACTTCCACATCGTGATGTGGTACTGCACGAACGAGCGCAGCCCCTCCGGCAGCCAGGTCACGCCCTCGCCTGGATGCGTGGCGGCCCAGTTGTGCATATACGAATCCGGGTGGATGAACCAGTTGAGCCAGTCGAGGAAATACGTGCCGATGTACATCGGCACCATGTACAGCGCGGCGAGCAGGCCGTCCTTCGCCACCAGCGCGCCGAACCAGCGGCGGTAGCCCACGCGGCGGCGGTTGTAGCCGTCCCAGAGCACCGACGCCACGGCGAAGGCGGCGAAGAAGTACGTGCCCGACCACTTCACGCCGGTCGCCAGGCCCAGCAGCACGGTGGCGCCGACGCGCCACCACGAGAACGCTACGACCGGCCCTGACGACGCCACGACCAGGCGCACCATCGGCTTGCCGCTCGAATCGTATGCGCCGCCCTCGCCCCGGCGCTCGCGCGGCTTGAGCGCAACGGTGCGGATCACATTGCCGGGTATCGCCACGTCCCGTTCGTGCGCGGCCTCGAGGCGTTTCAGCGCCCAGTCGCGGTGGTTGAGCAGGCACAGGAAGGCGCCGAGCACCAGCACCATGATGAAGATGTCGAGGATGCCGATGCGGCTCATCGTGATGCCCGCGCCGTCGACGCTCATAAGCAGGCCCGCCATCGCGGCGAGCGTGAGGTTGTGGAACAGGTGCAGCGCCACGCGGCAGATGAGCAGGATGGCGATGGTGCCGGCGATGGCGCTGCTGGCGCGCCACGCGAAGGGGTTGGTGGCGCCGCCGAAAAGCTTGAGGCCGATGGAGATAAGCCATTTTCCGAACGGCGGATGCACGATGTACTCCGCGTCGGATTGGTATAGGTAGATCTGGCCTTGTGCGAAGAGCGTGTCGATTTTGATGCCGTCGATGGCTTTCGGCCAGTTGCGCGCCTCGCCGGTCATCATCATGGACCAGGCGTCCTTGACGTAATACGTTTCGTCAAAGGTGATGCTATGCGGAGTGCCGAGGCGGAAGAAGCGCAGGAATCCGCCGAAAAGGGCCATAAGCGTCGGCACGATCCAGCACTGCGCGCGGTAGGAGAGGCGGTCCCACGGGCGCGAGCGGCGCGGGGTGGTGGCGGCGATGGCGGTCGCGACAAGTGCGGAGGCGGTGGGCGCGGGCGCGGCAAGGGCGGACGATGCATCCGCCGCGCCCGGCGTCTGCGCCGGCTGCCGCAGGCCGCCTTCGGCCGGCGAGTCGGTTTCATCAAGAGGATTCATGCCTCTCACCTTACAGCCCTGAGCCGAATGCCGGAGCGGATTTCGAAGCCGGATGGGGCGCGCGGGCCGGGCCGGGTGGATACTTGGAGGCATGGAAAACATCGAGAACGACCCGCGGAACGCAGACATCGAATCGTCGGATATCGAATCGTCGGACATCGTATCGTCGAAGGCCGCGCCATCTGGCGCCGTGGAGCTCGCTGCTGAACTTACGGGTATCGGAAGCGTCAGGTCGGCTTGCTTCGCATGATGACAGGGGCGTAGGCTGTTGCCATGCCGAAACAATGTGGCTTCGAGAAAGGGAGACTCGTGAAGGATTCTGGAAAAGTCTGGAAAATCGTCGGGACGGTCATTGTGTGGGCCACATTGATTATCGGTCTCGTCATGAATTTCAAAATGCACATGGCTTTGCAGGGCGTCGAGGTGATGCTGCTCGGTGCGCTCATCGGCGATATCGTGAATCGACGGGCCGGCGGGAGCGTGGTAGACAGGCTGACTGCGGAGAGCCAGGCTTCTGCTCAGGCTGACGCTCAGGGGCGTGTACAGAGGGATGCGCGGGGGAATCAAGCGCAAGGGCAGGCGGAACTCGCACATAACCAGGCTTCAACGTGGCGAATCGTGCTGTGGGTGGTCCTCGCTGTGCTTGCGGTCGTTGGCATCGTGCTGCTGTGCATGCACCTTTCTGATGCTGCGATGTTTGCCTTCGCTGCTGGCTTTGCGATATTTGCCGTTGCTTCGCTCATAGAGACGGTTCGCGCCTGAATCAGATGCGCACCGGCCGTGTGCGCGCTTGCGCTGTGTACGCAGACGCGCGGCGTAAGAGCTGTGTATCCAGGCGCGCACGCGGTTGAGGGTGGCGTGGGTTGGCTGCCGGCGGAGTTATGCGCGGGGTGGTGGATACTGGAGACATGAAATATGCGCATGGCGATGATTATGAAGGACTCGTGTCGAATCGCGGAGAATCGTCGAGAAGGGTGGAGGCATCCGCAGGCAAACCAGTATTGAGCAATCAGGGCGCGCTCGCGGCGTCTGCAGCTTCCGCGGCGCCTGTGATTCCCGCTGATTCCACGACATCCGCTGCGTCCACTCCTGATTCCGCTCCTGCGCCCGCCGACGTGCAGGACGATGCGACGCCGATCCAAAGCCGCGACGGCGAAGTTGCCGCAGGCATCCCTGTTCCGCATGGTTGCGTCGTGCTCGCCGCAACGCCTATTGGCAATACCGGTGATGCCTCGCTGCGCCTCATCGCCCTGCTGCAGCAGGCGGATATCGTCGCTGCGGAAGACACGCGTCGCCTGTATGACCTTGCCCGTCGCCTGGGTGTGCACGTCAACGGCAGGGTGGTGGCGAACCATGATCACAACGAGCGGCAGAAGGCCGATTCCTTGCTGGACGAAGTGGAGGGCGGCGCCACTGTGCTGCTTGTCTCCGATGCCGGGATGCCCACGATTAACGACCCCGGCCTGGCCATCGTGCGCCGCGCTATTGAACGCGGTCTGCCTGTGACCTGTGCCCCGGGGCCCTCCGCCGTGCTGGATGCATTGGCGCTCGCCGGCCTGCCTACTGACCGCTTCTGCTACGAAGGTTTTGTGCCGCGCAAGGCGAGTGACCGTGAGCAGCGGCTGCGCTCGTTGCACAACGAAATGCGCACCATGGTGTTTTATGAGGCGCCGCATCGCATTGCGGAGACGATGGATGCGCTGCTTGCGGCGTTCGGCCCCGACCGTCAGATGGCGCTGTGCCGTGAGCTGACCAAGGATTACGAGCAGGTGCGGCGCGGCACGATCGGACAGATCCGGCAGGGCGTGATCGATGACCCGCCGCGCGGCGAAATCGTGCTCGTGCTGGCCGGCGCGTCGGCCGAGGACGTGAACGAGGCATCGCCCGAGGTGCTTACGGCCGAGCAGCTCGCGCGGCTGGCGCAGGAGCGCGCGAAGTCCGAGGGCGTGCGCATCAAGGACGCGATTGCCGAGGTTGTCAAGGAGCATCCGCTGCCCGACGGCTCGTTCCCGAACCGCAAGGAGGTCTACCAGGCCTCCCTCTCCCTGCGCGACAGTGCCTGATCTTGGGTCTCCCTCTCCTCCCGTAACAGACTCCTCCCGTAACAGACCTCCCTCCCCGTAACAGTGTGATGGCTTGCGGACATTTTCGAGGGTTTCGAGCCCCCAAATCGTGGATTTTTGTCCGTAATCCATCACATTGTTATGAATTTCTGAACGCTGGCACGGGGGTAACCAGTGAGGGCGACTGTGGGAGGGGGTGTGGGCGAGGGGCGCCGCGTGGAAGCCGCCATAAGAAACCGATATAGCGGCCTCGCTGAGTTTCCGGAGAAAAGCGTGTTAAGTGGGGGTCCAGTGGCAGCTCGACCTGGCTCGGCCAATCGGGCCGCAAAGCCCGGGCCGCAAGCCAGAACCTAAGAGAAGGAGGACCCCATGGGCATCGATAGGAAGGCGGCGTTTCGCGCCATCGCATCCGGGAAAACCGCCGAGGAAAGCCCCGCTCCGTACCTCGTGAGCGCGTGGCAGCATCTCATCGGCCACGAATACGGCGCCGACGACTTCGCACAGGCCACCATCGACTTCGTGAAGAAGTGGGACTGGGAGTGGGTGAAGGTCAACCCGCGCGCCATCTACTACTCCGAGGCCTGGGGCGCCACCTATGACCACAACGACTACCAGAACGGCTACGTCATCCCGCGCACGGTGAGCACGGTGATCAAGTCCGCGGCCGACGTCGAGTCCATCGAACGCCTCGACCCGTCCGCCAACCCCGTGCTGCGCGAGCAGATCGACGCCGCGCGCCTGATCCGCGCCGGCCTCGACGGCCGCGCGGTGATCGACACGGTGTTCTCGCCGCTGTCGGTGCTCCTGCAGTTCGCCGACCTGCCGCTCTACCCGGGCGACCCCTATGCGCGCCCCACCATCGAGCTCGGCGAGCTGTTCGAGGAGCGCCCCGAGCAGACCGAGAAGGCCCTGAAAGCCATCGCCGAAACCCTCGCCGACTACGCCGCCACGCTCGTGCGCGATCCCAAGGACGGCGGCGCCGGCCTCGACGGCATCTTCTACGCCGTCACCGGCACGGCCAGCGAGAACTACTTCGACGACGACGCCTACGCGCGCTTCGCCGCCCCGTATGACCGCATCGTGATCGACGCCATCCGCAATGCGAACCCCGACGCCGTGATCCTGCTCCACACCTGCCGCCAGGAGTCGCACCCCGAGCGCTTTGCGCATGTCGGCGCCGACATCCTGCATTGGGACCAGTTCCTCGAGGGCAACCCCGACATCAACGCCCCGCTCGGCCCCGTGCCGGTGGGCGGCGCAAGCTACACGCTGTTCGCGCCCGACGGCGACGCCGCGAAGGCGGCCGAGGAGCTGCGCAAAACAATCGAGCTGCGCCGCGGCAAGCCGTTCCTGCTGGCGCCGAGCTGCACCGTGCCGACGCCCGCGTCCGACGCGTCGCTGCGCGCGCTGAGCGAGGCCCGCGCCACTCGCTGAAAGGCGCGGAGGGCATACGATTTCCGCATCGTGTTGTCAAACGATGTGCATAAATCGTAGATCCTTCGCCGTCTGACGCGGGATTTCGCACCACGCATTCCAGAGAAACCACAACACAAACACCCATCAGAAGAAGGAACCATGTCCATCCACTCCACCGGCACCAACGCCGGCACCACCGCCGCGCGCCGCGCCGCCCGCCCGGCCCGCCGCGGCTGGCGCAAGGCCGTGAAATCCGCCCTCGCCGCCATCGTCGCGTCCACCACGCTCCTGTCCGTCTCCGCCTGCGGCCTCGGCGGCGACTCCGCCAACTCCAACGCGGCCGACGGCGACACCGTGTACATCGCCGCCATCTACCCGGCCACCGGCCAGTACGCCGAATACGGCAAGCTGTTCAAGGAAGGCTTCGATCTCGCCGTGGACGAGGTGAACGCGGACGGCGGCGTCGGCGGCAAGACGCTCGCCATCAAGTACTACGACACGCAGTCCGACGCCAAGCAGGACGCATCCATCGCCCCGCAGATCGCCTCCGACCAGTCCGTCATCGCGGTGGTCGGCGACTACGCCTCGCCGGCGTCCTCCGCCGCGTCCCCCACCTTCCAGCAGGCCGGCCTCGTGCACTATGGCTTCAACAACTCGGCCTCCACCTTCACCGACACCGGCGACCATGTGTGGACGCCGCAGATCAGCCAGGAGCAGTACCAGAAGGCGAACGCCGACGTGGTGGCGAAGAAGGCCAAGAAGATCTCCGTCGTGTACATCGAGAACGACTGGGGCAAGCAGGCGTATGACTTCTTCAAGCAGGAGGCCGAGAAGAACGGCACCGAAATCGTGTACGAATCCTCGTACCTGTCGGACTCCACCGACCTCTCGCCGATCCTCATCCCGGCGCGCGACGCCCAGCCCGACGCCATCGTCGACATCGGCTACGGCCCGGACGGCGCGCTCGTGGTGAACACGCTGCGCGACAAGCTCGGCTACACCGGCCCGTTCTTCGGCGGCCAGGAGACAAGCGAGTTCCTCGAGAACGCCGGCAGCAACGCCGAGGGCACCATCATCACCGGCAGCTTCTCCGCCACCGGCACGAAGGACTCCAAGGCGCAGGCCTTCGTCAAGGCCTTCAACGACCGTTACGGCAACAACCCCGGCAACTTCGAGGTCACCGCCTACCAGGCCATCAAGGACCTCGCGTACGCGGCGAACAAGACCTCGCCGACGCGCGACGGCATCCAGCAGGCGCTCCAGACCGTCACCGACTTCCCGCTCTACCAGGGCAACGGCGGCACCTTCAAGTTCAACACCGAGACCAGGCGCGCCGACAACATCGACCCGATCCTGCTCATCGTGAAGGACGGCAAGTTCGTGCAATACGATCCCGACACCGACAGCGCGTCGAACTGACGCGCGCGGTTGGCGCGGTGTGGCTGCGTCTGCCCGGCGCCCGCGGCAGGCAGGCGATAACGGACGATACACGATAGGCGGATGATCCAGCGGATGATGAAGGTGGCAGGAAGATGATCGATACACTGTTCTCCGGCGTGATCCACGGCAGCGCATACGCGCTGGTGGCCGTGGGCATGTCGCTGATCTTCGGCGTCACGAACGTGGCGAACTTCGCCCAGGGCTCGATCGTGGCCGTGGGCATGATGGTGGCGTGCCAGCTGGGCGGCATGGGCTGGGGCTTCGCACCCACGGCCCTCGTCGTCATCGCGGTGACGGGCGTGCTCGGTTTCGTCATGAACGCCATCGTCATCTCGCCGCTCGAGGGGCGCAAGCCGATCGCCGCCCTGCTCGCCACCATCGGCGTGGGGCAGATCATCGACAGCTCCCTGCAGCTGATCTTCGGCACGCGCACACGCCCGTTCCCCGACCTGCTGGAGACCTACAACTTCCAGCTCGGCGGCCTGCGCTTTGGCACATCCGACATCGTCATGGCCATCACGGCCATCGTGCTTATGGCGGCGCTGTGGGCCTTCCTCACCTACGGCAAGGCGGGCCAGGCCATCCGCGCCACCAGCCAGGACCCGGACGCGGCGCGCCAGATGGGTGTGCCGGTCGGCTCCATCCGCAACCTCTCATTCGTCATCGGCTCGGTGCTCGCCGGCATCTCCGGCATCTTCGTGGGCCTGTTCAACCAGAGCGTCAACCCGATGAACGGCGGCACCATCGGCATGACCGCCTTCGTCGCGGCCACCATCGGCGGCCTGGGCTCCATCCCCGGCGCCGTGGTCGGAGGCCTTGCGCTCGGCGTCATCGAGGCCTTCGGCATCAGCTGGTTCGGTGACGGCGCGCATGATCTCATCACCTTCGGCGCGCTTCTGCTCATCCTCATCCTGCGCCCGCAGGGCCTGCTTGGCGGCCGCGACTCCGTGCATTCCGAACCGATGACCGGCACCTTCGTGGGCGAGGCGCGCCCGCTGTTCCTGCCCTGGTGGGGCAACCTGCTGCTCGTCGCCGCGGCCGTGGCCGTGCCGTTCTTCGCCAGCGACTACATCTCCGGCGTCGGCACGCAGGTGGCCATCTACGCCATCGCCGCCGTGGGCCTGACGCTGATCTCCGGCCTGTCCGGGCAGACGGTGCTCGGCATCGCCGGCTCCATCGCCGTGGGTGCGTACGCCGTCGGCATCCTCACCACACGCCAGCACCTGCCGTTCCTGCTCGCGCTGTTGATTGCCGGCCTGGTTGCGGCGGTTGTGGCCAGCCTGCTCACGGCGCCCGTGTGGAAGCTGTCGGGCCATTACGTGGCCATTGCCACCATCGGCGTGGGCGCGGTCACCGTCGCCATCATCCGCCTGTGGACGCCGCTGACGAACGGTTCCCTCGGCATCTCGGGCATCCCCATGCCGCGCGTATTCGGCCAGCTCCTATACACGCAGCAGATGCAGTTGCTGCTCGACGTCATCGTGCTCATCTTCGCGGTGGCCATCGTCTCGCGCATCCACCGCTCCCAGCTCGGCGCCACCTTCGCCGCGGTCGGCGCAGACCAGGACGCCGCGGAATCGCTCGGCATCCGCTCCGGCGCGTACAAGGCGCTCGCCTATGCGCTCGCGGCGTTCTTCGCGGGCATCGCAGGCGGCCTGCTCGCCGCGCAGTACACGTATATCGACCCCACCATCTTCACCACCACCATGTCGACGCTTGTGCTCACCATCATCGTGCTCGGCGGCATGAACTCGCCGCTCGGCGCTGTGCTGGGCTCGATCATCCTCATCGGCGCGCCGGAGCTGCTGCGCGTGGCCGCGGACGCCCGCGTCATCGTGTATGGGCTTCTGCTCGTCGTCATCATTCTGTTCAGGCCGCAGGGCCTCGTCGTTCGAAGGAGGGCGCAATGACGGACAATACGATTGCGAAGGCCGGGGATATCGTGGATGACGCCGCCGAACGCCCGGCCGCGGACGCCGGCGACGCGACGTCCGCCGGGGCCCGCGATGCCGTCGCCGACCGCCCCATCGTGCTTCATGTCGAGGGCCTCGCCAAATCCTTCGAGGGCCTCAAGGCCGTCGACGGCATCAGCTTCGACCTGCACCGGGGCGAGGTGCTGTCGATTATCGGGCCGAACGGCTCAGGCAAGTCCACCACCATCAACCTGCTGAGCGGCTTCCTCAAGCCCGACGCCGGCACAATCAAGCTCGAGGGCCGGTCCATCGCCGGCCTGTCCGCGCCGGAGACCTCCGCGCACGGCCTCGCGCGCACCTTCCAGAACGGGCGCGTCTTCGGCTCCATGACCGTCGCGCAGAACGTCGCGCTCGGTTACCACAAGAAGCTCACGGCCAACCGCCCTGCGCGCGGCCTGCAGCGCATCCCCGTGCTGCGCTGGATCCCGCTGCTCGGCGAAGCCGCCGCCTCGCTGGTGCCGTGGCCCTCGGTCAGGCGCGAGAACAGAGCGGTGGCCGGGCATGTGGATGCCGAGATCGAGCGCTTCGCCGAGCGTCTCGGCCCTCGCCGCGACGATGCCGCGTATACGCTGTCCTACGCCAACCGCCGCCGCACGGAGATCGCCCGCGCGCTGGTCTCCGGGCCCACGCTGCTGCTTCTCGACGAGCCGACCGCGGGAATGAACCAGTCCGAGACTGCGGAGATGCTGCATGTTCTGCAGCGCCTCAAGGCGCAGGGCCATACGATTCTCCTGGTCGAGCACAAAATCGAGCTCGTCACGGCGCTTTCCGACCGCGTGCTCGCCATGGACGGTGGGCGCATCATCGCACAGGGCGATCCCGACGAGGTGCGCCGCGACCCGCAGGTGGTGGAGGCGTATCTGGGCAAGCGGCGGCCGTCGCGCCCGGCGGCTTCGGACTTGGCTTCGGCGTCGGCTTCGGTTTTGGACTCGGCCCACGGAAGGTGGGAGGGACAGAGCGATGTGCTGGCGAAGGAGAACGCAATCGACCGCGAGTCGGGCACAGGCGCGGGTGCGGACGGTGCTGATGGCGTCGCGGGCCCTGCCACCGAGGGTACGCGTCGTCTGGACTCCATCGCGCCTCTGCTCGCGCTCGATGACGTGAACGTCTACTACGGGCAGGCCCATGCGCTGCAAGGGGTCACGATCCGTGTGCCGGAAGGCGCCATTGTGTCTCTTCTCGGTGGCAATGCCTCGGGCAAGTCCACCACCATGAAAACCATCCTCGGTCTCAAGGAGCCGAAGACGGGGCGCGTGCTTTACCAAGGGCGCGACATCACGCGCGAATCGACGCGCGACCGCGTGCGCGGCGGCATCGCGGCCGTGCCCGAGGCGCGGCGCATCTTCCCCGAGATGACCGTGCGCGAGAACCTGCTCGTCGGCGCGTATACGCGCACGCGGGCGCAGGCCGCGCAGGTGCGCGAGGATGTGGAGCGCATGTACGAGCGCTTCCCGCGCCTCAAGGAGCGCCGCAACCAGAAGGCCGGCACGATGTCGGGCGGCGAGCAGCAGATGCTGGCGTTCGCGCGTGCCCTGATGAGCCATCCGCGTGTGATTTGCATGGATGAGCCGACGATGGGCCTGTCGCCGCGCCTTGTGGAGGATGTGCTCGAGCAGATCGTGCGGTTGCGCGACGAGCTGGGCGTGTCGGTTCTGATGGTGGAGCAGCAGGCCGAGCTCGCGCTGTCGGTGGCCGACTACGGCTATGTTCTGCAGAACGGCCGGATTCGCCTGCACGGCGCCGCGTCCGACCTCCTCGGCGACCCCGAGGTACGGGAGGCCTACCTCGGCGGCGCGCGCTGAGTGCATACCTGCGCATACCTGTCCGCAACCCATCACATTGTTTTCAACTTCACAACAGTGTGATGGGTTGCGGACATTTTTCCACGATTTTGGGGTCGGACTCGTGGATTTTTGTCCGTAAGCCATCACATTGTTCCGGGTTTGTTGTTTCGCGATGCCCTGCGCTATCTCGTGTTATTCCTGGGCGGCGGAGCCGGGGGCGGCGAGGGATTCGCGCAGGATGGCGAGGGCACGATGCACGCCGGGGCCGCCGACGCGTGCGATTTCGTTGATGAGGTCGGCCGGCGCGGAGGTGTTGGCCACGATCCATGCACGCAGATGCGGTTGCTCGGCCATGCGCCATAGGTCGTCGACCGATGTGCGCGGATCCGATGCAGTTGCCGGACTGTCGGGCGGAGCGCCGTCCGGGCCCTGGCCGTCGGCATCGGCGCCGTCAAACGCGCCGTCATCAGATGCTTCGTCATCGATGGAACCATCGTGGAGTCTCACCACATTCCTGTGTTGCTTCCAGCCATCGTGTTTTCTCCTGGACATATCACGCGCCTCCTTCCTTGGCATCCACGCTTGCGTCAGTGCCGGCGTCTGTGGTCGCGCTCGAGCTCTCGAACTCCGCCAGCGCCTCGCCCCACTCGTCGCGGATCCGCCGCATCAGCGTGGCGCCAATCGGATGCCCGGTGAAGCGCAGCCGCTGCTGGATCGACCGCAGGCATTGCGCCGGCCGGATGCGGAACTCGCGCATTAGCCGTTCGATGATTACGATTCGCTGCGCCTCGTCCGCCGCGATGCTGTCCTCCGCGTCGCAGCACGCGAGGTCGCAGATTGTGCGCAGCGGCGTGGTGGTGCGCATATCGCTGATTTCGCGCGTTTCCTTGCAGCGGATGCGCCAGTCGTGCGCCGTGAACGCGCCGCTGAGCCCGAATGAGTTGAACCGCGCCGGCGTGATGACGTCGAGCGTCGTCGGGAACTCGCCGCCGAGCCAGATCCACGCCGCCAGCTCAAGGCATGCGATGGTGTGGTTCGGCATCACAGCGCCCGCGATATCCGCGCGCTGTTCCAGCGTGAGCGCCATGCGAGGCAGGAACGCGGCGCCGGAGCTCAGGCGTTGCAGCATGCCAAGGTCGATCAGCGTTTGCATGGCCATGGGGCCGGGCAGGTCGCGCACACGGATGATCGGCGAGGTTTCGAGGCGCAGGCGGATGATGTCCTGCAGCACGCCGGTTTCGATGGCCTCGTCGAGCGCCGCCTCGCTGGGGGAGAGGAGGGCTTCGATGGAGGCGGTGAGCGCCTGGGCCTTGCGGGGCTCGTTGAGGATCTGCGCGATGATGCGGCGCGGGGCGTTCTCGCGTTTCGCGGCGGGGCGAGGCCTCGTGCTCTGTGCCAGGGCCCCGTAGATTCCGCCGTTCGGGCCGGGGCTGTAGGGGCCGCGCGTGTAGGGTTCGCGAACGATGGGCGGGGCGTCGGGGTTGGTGGGGTTGGTGAGGGTGAGGTTGTCAGGGTTGGCGAGTGACGTGATTCCGTCGGTGCCGGGGGCGGGATCGAATTCGAGAGTGGTGCCATCGTATGGCAGGGATGGAAGGAATCCGCAGAGGTCATCCCATGCGTCGCCGCTCGGCAGGGCGGTGGTCAGGAGGCTGTCGGCGCCGTTGCTGCGCCCGGGATTGCTGTGTGGATCTGTCATGTTCCGCACGCTACAGGACGGCGCGCGGGGCCGCAGCGTGTCGCGAAAATTTGTGGATAAGCGGATAACTCCGCTTCCCTGTGGATAACTGTGCTTCCTGAGGGGCCACGATGGCCCTCCCTTCGATGCCGCGCCTGCGATCGCCCGGAATGGCGTTCGGCGGGTGTGGTGGCACCCGTTTAAGGCGGTTTCGGGTGGTTTGGGGCTGGTTTGGTGCTTGGAATGGCGTTCGGCGGGTGTGGTGGCACCCGTTTAAGGCGGTTTCGGGTGGTTTGGGGCTGGTTTGGTGCTTGGAATGGCGTTCGGCGGGTGTGGTGGCACCCGTTTAAGACGATTTCGGACGATCGCGGCGATTCCGGGGCGTGCGGAGGCTGGGGGGAATCGTGGATTATGCGCGCAAGCCGTACCGGTGTTCCTGAAGAGCGCGCCAGCGCCCGCCGACCGGCGCTCCTTGTCGGCGCTCGTACGGATAATCGCACTATGACTAACGTTCTTGTTTCCGTTGCTTGGCCGTATGCAAACGGCCCCCGACATATCGGACACGTCGCGGGCTTCGGCGTGCCTTCCGATGTCTACGCCCGGTACGCCCGCATGAAGGGCGACAACGTGCTTATGGTCTCCGGCACCGACGAACACGGCACGCCGATCCTTGTGCAGGCGGAAGCCGAAGGCGTCAACGCCCAGCAGCTCGCGGACCGCTACAATGCGGTCATCACCAAGGACCTGTGCGACCTCGGCCTGAGCTATGACCTCTTCACCCGCACCACCACGGCCAACCACGAGCACGTGGTGCAGGAGCTGTTCACGCAGTGCCTCAAGAACGGTTATATCTACAAGGGCACCCAGCAGGTCGCCATCTCCCCGAGCACCGGGCGCACCCTGCCGGACCGCTACATCGAGGGTACCTGCCCGATCTGCGGCGCGGACGGCGCACGCGGCGACCAGTGCGACAACTGCGGCAACGAGCTTGACCCGATCGACCTGATCAACCCGGTGTCGAAGATCAACGGCGAAACCCCGATCTTCAAGGAAACCGAGCATTACTTCCTTGACCTCCCCGCGCTTGCCGAGGCGAACCTCGCCTGGCTCAACACGCGCGAGGGCTGGCGCACGAACGTCATCAACTTCTCCAAGGGTCTGTTCAAGGAAGTCAAACCCCGCGCCATTACGCGCGACATCGACTGGGGCATCCCCGTTCCGGTGGACGGCTGGATCGACAACCCGAACAAGAAGCTGTACGTGTGGTTCGATGCCGTCATCGGCTACTTCAGCGCCTCCATCGAATGGGCCCGCCGCAAGGGCGACCCCGACGCATGGCGCGCCTGGTGGAATGACCCGAACGCTCTGGGCTACTACTTCATGGGCAAGGACAACATTACCTTCCACTCCCAGATCTGGCCCTCCGAGCTGCTCGCCTACAACGGCGAGGGCAACAAGGGCGGCGAGCCGGGCGACTACGGCCATCTCAACCTGCCGACGCAGGTGGTGGCCAGCGAGTTCATGACCATGGAGGGCAAGAAGTTCAGCTCCTCCCGCGGCATCGTGATCTACGTCAAGGACATCCTCGCGCGCTACCCCGTGGATGCCGTGCGCTACTACATCTCGATCGCCGGCCCGGAGAACTCCGACGCCGACTTCACCTGGGCCGAGTTCGTGCGCCACAACAACGAGGAGCTCGTGGCGAGCTGGGGCAACCTGGTCAACCGCGTGGCCGTGCTGCTGCACAAGAACTTCGGCGAGATCCCCGCCACCAAGCCCGAGTCCTTCACCGACGCCGACCGCGCGCTGCTCGACGAGACGTTGCACGCCTTCGACACCGTGGGCGGCCTCATCGGCGAGCACCATCAGAAGGCCGCGCTCACCGAGGCCATGCGCATCGTGCAGGAGATCAACAAGTACATCTCCGCCGAGGAGCCGTGGAAGATCAAGGACGATCCCGACCGCCTCGCCGCCGTCCTCTTCACCGCCGCGCAGGCCGTGATGGACGCCAACGTGCTGCTCGCGCCGTTCCTGCCGCATTCCGCGCAGAAGGTGTGGGAGACGATGGGCGGAACCGGCACGTTCTCGCCGCTGCCGCATATCGAGCAGGTCGAGGACCTCGACAAGCCCGGATTCACGTATCCGATTATCACCGGCGAGTACAAGCTCGGCGTGAACGTGCATCCGTGGGCGCGCGAGGAGCTCAAGCCCGGCACGCCGATTGCCAAGCCGACGCCGATCTTCCAGAAGATTCCGCAGGAGGCCGTGCAGGAAGAGCTCGACCGCTTCCAGGCCGACCTCGACGCCCGCCGCGCCAAGGAGGCCGCGCGCCTCGCCGCCGAGAAGGCCAAGCTCGCGAAGGAGCAGGGCGCGCAGTGAGAGCTGTGCTGTGGCAAGGCGGGCGTTGTGACGCAGTTGGTATTGCGACTGGCGTTGCGACGCCCACCTTTTGCTTGGCGGCGCGTGCGGATTGCGTTTCCGGGATTGCCGCGGCGAAATCGTGTTGCCACAGCGCATTGTGAAGGCGCGTTACGAAAACGGCACAGGATTCCGAGGAATCTCCAAGGTTTCTGGATGGATTCTTATAGCCGCGGCTGGTCTAATAGATCATGTCAGCAAAGCTGAACGGTTTGAAACCGATAATTTAACCCCTTCTTCTCTCTTCTCTCTCTCAAGCCCGGCCTCTCCAGCCGGGCTTTCTTATTTTCGAAACCGATTCGCCCGTGGTTCGCCCGTGGGGTCGCCCGTCTGGACCAACAGTGGCTCTCACTGGCACGGTGTTGACCAGTGAGAGCGACCGTTGGAGGCGGAGGCTAGTGTTTTCAACGTCGGGTTGGTTAACGGTGCCTCTCACTGGCACGTCACGAACCAGTGAGGCCGACCGTTGCGGGAAAAGACCAGCATTTCCAACGACGAGCCAGCCAACAGTGGCCTTCGCTGGCACGGTGTTGACCAGTGAGAGCGACTGTTGGGGAGAAGGCCTAGTGTTTTCGACGGTGGAATCGTGAACGGTGCCTCTCACTGGCATGCCACGAACCAGTGAGGCCGACCGTTGCGGGAAAAGACCAGCATTTCCAACGACGAGCCAGCAAACAGTGGCCTCTCACTGGCACGGTGTTGACCAGTGAGAGCGACTGTTGGGGAGAAGGCCTAGTGTTTTCAACGCTGGAATCGTGAACGGTGCCTCTCACTGGCATGCCACGAACCAGTGAGGCCGACCGTTGCGGGAAAAGACCAGTATTTCCAACGACGAGCCAGCCAACAGTGGCCTTCGCTGGCACGGTGTTGACCAGTGAGAGCGACTGTTGGGGAGAAGGCCTAGTGTTTTCAACGATGGAATCGTGAACAGTGCCTCTCACTGGCACGTCACGAACCAGTGAGACCGACCGTTGCCTGGCCGTGCGAAGCGCGGGCGCGCAAGGAACCGCACGGCGCGGGCAACGCGGGGAGTATCGTGAGAAATCCACGATTCTCCCGCCTACACTGGTCACCATGGCACATCACAAGCATCGTGACCGCAGCTGGCCGGCCCTTCCCGAGCCGCTTCCCGACGGCATCCGCGTCATCGACAACCACACGCATGTGGCGTCCGTGGTGAACTACTCCATGTATATGAGCGCCGAGGGCGCCGACCGCGGGCAGTTCGGCATCCCCGTCTACTCGGTGGAGGAGCATCTGCGCCGCGCCGCTTCGGTGGGCGTCGAGGGAATCATCGACGACGCCTGCGAATACCCGCATCTCGAGGCGGCTGTCAACATGGCGAAGGCGTATCCGGGGCAGGTCCACGCCGGTCTGGCCATCCACCCGAACGAGGCGGTGGCGCACGGGCATCGAGCGCAGATGGGTCCCGACGGACTCGAGATCCACTACAAGCCGTGGCACAGCATCCCCTTCGACGAGGCGCTCGCGAAGGTGGAGCGCCTGGCGCGCGAGAACCCCGGCGTGGTCGTGGTGATCGGCGAAACCGGTCTCGACTACTTCCGCTGCGGCGAGGACGCCCGCATCCACCAGATCGAGGCGTTCCGCGCCCATATCGCGCTCGCCAAGGAGCTCAACCTTCCCCTGCAGATCCACGACCGCGACGCCCACCGCGACTGCATCGAAACCCTCCTGCGCGACGGCGCCCCCGAGCGCACGGTGTTCCACTCGTTCTCCGGCGACGCCGAGATGGGCGCCATCTGCACCGAGAACGGCTGGTACATGAGTTTCTCCGGCACGGTGAGTTACAAGGGCAACGACGGCATCCGCGCCGCGCTGGCCGCCGCCGACCCCACGCGCATCATGGTGGAGACGGACGCGCCGTATCTGACGCCCATGCCGTTCCGCGGCCGCACGAATTCACCGGCGATGGTGCCGTTCACGCTGCGCGCCATGGCCGACGCGCGCGGCTGCAGCATCGAGCAGATCGCACGCATGACGCGCCGCAACACGCGCGAGTGCTACGGCATCTGACGTGCAGCCGCCCTGCGCCCTACACGCCGCGCAGCCAGGTGTTGATCGGCATGCGCAGCATCCACCGGCCCATCGGAAGCGGCACGTCCGTCCACACGGGATACATGAACAGCGCGATGGCCACCACCGCCACGTCCAGCGCCACCGTGCGGCGGCGGAAGGAGCGCGCCGTGCCGCGCCGGCGCACCCAATCGAGCCCATAGCAGGCGCCGAGGATGACCCACGGCAGGAACGTAACGGAATAGAACGAATACGTGGTGCGGTCCAGGTACGCGGCCCAGGGCAGCCATCCGGCGATCATGCCGGACCACGCGGCGATCGCGCGCCAGTCGCCGCGCCGGCGCACGGCCCACACGATGGCCATGACGAGGCACGCGGCGCCAACCCACCACACGGCGAGATTGCCCACGTCCATGATGGTGGCAATGCACTGGCCGCCGCCGGTGTTGCATGCGGCGGGCAGGCTTCCGTCCGCGGAAGGCTTCACATATGTGACTCGGAATGTCGTAGATGCCAGTTGCAGCGGCCACATATACATCTTCGAGCCCGTGGGGTTGTAGCCAGAGATGCCTCGAGCCGTCTGCATATCCGTCTCGTGCAGATGCACAAGCGAGCGCAGCGCGTCGGGCAGCCACGTGACGCCCTGCCCCGGGTTCTCCTCGGCCCAGTGGCGCATGCGCGCGTCTGGCGTCATGAACCAGCTCGTCCAGCAGGCCAGATACGCCAGCGCATACGCGGGAATCGCATACAGCGCCGTGAGCAGGCCGTCCTTCGCAATCGTGGACCCGAACCAGCCGCGATACCCCACGGTGCGCCGGTTGTACCCGTCCCAGAACACCGACAGCACCGCGAACACCGCGAAGAAATACCCGCCGCTCCATTTGACGCCCGTCGCCAGGCCAAGCAGCACGAACGCCGTCAGACGCCACCACGAGAACGCCGTCACCGGCCCGGTGGAATCCACCACGAGCCGCACGGACGGGCGCCCCGCCGGCGCATACGTGTCGCCGCCCTCGCCGCGGCGCTCGCGGTCGGCGAGGGGTTCGCTGCGCACCACCGTCCCGGGACGCGCCACGTCGCGTTCGTGGGCGGCGCGCAGGCGGCGCAAGGCCCAGTCGCGGTGGTTGAGCAGGCACAGGAACGCGCCGAGCACAAGGACCATGAGGAAGATGTCGAGGATGGCGGTGCGGCTCAGCACGATGGCCTGGCCGTCGAAAGCCATGAGCATGGCGGCCGTGGTGGCGATCGAGACGTTGTGGAACAGGCGTAGGGCGACGCGCGCCATGAGCAGGATCGCGAGGGTGCCGGCGAGCGCGGCCGTGAAGCGCCATGCGAAGGGCGTGGCCCCGCCGAAGAGCTTCATGCCGGCGGCGATCAGCCATTTGCCGAGCGGCGGATGGGTGAAGATGTCCAGCGGCTGGCTGGTGTACAGGTCGGCTTGGCCCATGGCGAACATGCGGTCCATCTGGGTGTCATGCGCGGGGATGCCGGTGACTTCGATGCCGAATTTCGGCCATTCGCGCGCCTCGCCGGTCTGCAGCATGGTCCACGCTGCCTTGACGTAATAGGTTTCGTCGAAAACCAGGAAGCGCGGGGAGCCGAGGCGGAAGAAGCGCACGAACCCGCCGAGAAGGGAGACGATCAGCGGCGCGATCCAGCCGAGTGCGCGGTCGGAGGGGCGATGGCGGCGCCACCACCGGGTGAAGCGGCCGGGGGAGGCGCCGGGGTTGCCGGGGGTGCCGGAGTCGCTGGGGTCGCTGGGGAGCGCGGCGGCGTTCGGATTCGGGTTATTCGCGAGCTCGATGGCGCTCGGCGGGTTGGCCTGGCGCTCGATGGCGCGGGCCTCGGCGCCGCGCGGCTTGGTGAGCGCCTCGCGCAGGCGCGCCCATGCGGTGGGCGCGGGGGTGGTGGAGGTGCCGGAGTCGGAGTCGGCGGTGGGCGCGGTGCCGAGCTTGGTGCCGTCGGGCGCGGGCGCTGCGGGTTTCGACGATTCCCTTGACGATGGCGCCATCGTATTGCCTTGCGTATTGCCATGCGACGCCGGCGCCATCGTATTGTTTTCCGGAGTTTTCCCCGCGGCCTCGTCGCCGCCGTTGCGTGTGCTCTCTCTCATGCGTTCCATGATACGCAGCCGTAGCTGCGTGGCCCTGCGGCGGCTGTGTGCGGCTTATAGGCGGAATCGATGGCCGGGCGCCCCGCGGCAGCGATTTTGTGGAATAGACTGGGGCATCATGTGTAGATTGTTGGGATATGCGACGGCTGGAGTCAACCTGAGTCTGGAGGACGTGCTCGGTGAGGGCATCGCCCGCGAGTTCGCGCGCCTCTCGCTCATCCACAACGATGGCTGGGGCGCTGCGCTCGTGGCGGATTCCTCGCGCCGCGCCGGCGTGGATGACGGCGGCGCCCCCACGTCGGGCAGCTTCTCCTCGATCTACAAATCCACCGAACCGGCCTACCTCGACCCGGCCGCGAACCTGCTGGGCAAGCAGGGCGCCCGCGGTGCGTTGTTCCACCTGCGCCTCGCATCGTCGAACCTGCCGCTCATCATCGAGAACCAGCAGCCGTTCAGCACCGACGGCATCGCGTTCATCCACAACGGGGACATCTCCGACGCCGACGGCCGTAACATCGTGCACGACCCGGACCTTCCCGTCAGCCGCGAGGACGTGCTCTCGACCGGCGGCAAATCCGATTCCGCCATCTACTTCGCCGTCGTGCTGCACCATCTGAGCGAGGGCAAGACGCTGCCCGAGGCCGTCGCCGCCGCCATCGCGGACCTGCGCCGGCGCTATCCGCGCAGCTCGTACAACTGCATGGTGCAGACCGAGAACACGCTGGTGGTGGCGAACGCCGCGGGGCGCCGCGAAACGAGCCCGCGCATCGTGGAGATCTATAGGCGCTTCGGGCTCGAAAGCCGCGCCGAGGGCTACCGCGTGCTGCGGTACCGCGATATCCGCGAGGGCGGCGTGGTGGTGGCGTCGAGCGGATTCCCGCAGGACGAGCGCGACGGCTGGCGCGAGCTGCCGAACAACCACATGCTCGTCGCCTCGAACCGCACCGGGAAATACGACGTCATCCCCCTGTGATGTGCGGGGCGCCGGGGGCGCGCGGTGCCGGCGGGGTGTGCGGCGCCGGCGCTGCGGGTTCTTCGCTTGGCTCCTCTTCCGCGAGATCGTTCCCCGACTTTTGCTTCCGACCCCCTCGTTTTTCATAAGAGTGCCTCTTACTGGTTGGCGGAGTGCCAGTGAGGGGCACTGTTGGGGAACGGTGCGCGTATTTTCAATGATTTCCCCGCCAACGGTCGGTCTCGCTGGTTGGCGGCGTGCCAGTGAGGGGCACTGTTGGCCGGGGTTGTGTTGGGAATGCTGGGTTTTGCTTCCAAGGGTCGGTCTCGCTGGTTGGCGGAGTGCCAGTGAGAGGCACTGTTGGGGAACGGTGCGCGTATTTTCAATGATTCCCCCGCCGACGGTCGGTCTCGCTGGTTGGCGGAGTGCCAGTGAGAGGCACTGTTGGCCGGGGTTGTGTTGGGAATGCTGGGTTTTGCTTCCAAGGGTCGGTCTCACAGGTCACCGGAGTGCCAGTGAGGGGCACTGTTGAATCTTCGGGGCGGGCCGATGCGGGCCGGCGTCCGTGTTCGGAAGCCGTACCACGGTTGTGGGGACCGACCCCCAACGATGCTCCCGGATGCTCCCGCACAAAAACGCATCGGGAACGCCATGACAATAACGCCATAACAATTTTGTAGAGCATCGCCATGCGCGGGGGAGGGCGAACCGATAGGCTTGGTGCCATGACGATTCATGAGTTTGATTACTTCCACCAGGATCGCTCCGTCAACCCGAAGCATGTCGACAGCCTCGTCCATTTCTTCGAGTCGGGGGCGAAGGAGCCAGGTGGTTTCGGCTTCGGAGTGGAGATCGAGCATCTTCCCGTGCGCGTCGGCGGCTATGACCCCGTCACCTACGCGGAGCCGGACGGCGTGCGCGAGGTGATGACGGAACTCGCCCCGCTGTACGATCCCGACTCGCTGTACGAAGAGGACGGCAAGATTCTCGGCTTCTCGCGCCCCGGCATCGCGGTGTCGCTCGAGCCGGGCGGCCAGATCGAGTGCTCGCTCGGCGTGGCGCATAGCGACGACGATTTCGCCCGCGAATACGCGCAGTTCCGCCATGATATCGACCCGATCCTCGCGCGCCACCGCATCCGCCTCGTGAACTACGGCTATCAGCCGCGCGCGCACGCCACCGACATCCGCATCATCCCCAAGCCCCGCTATGACGCGATGACCCGCTTCTTTGGCCGCACCTGGCGCCTGGGCTGGAACATGATGCGCTGCTCCGCCTCCACGCAGGTGAGCATCGACTACACAGGCGAGGCCGACGCCATCGCCAAGATGCGCGTAGCCGCCGCCGTGGGCCCGATTCTCGCGCTGTTCTTCCGCAACACGCCGTATTTCGAGGGCGAGGAGAACCCGTGGCCGCTGCTGCGCCAGTACATGTGGGACGGCCTCGACCCGCAGCGCACCGGCCTGCCCGCCGGCCTGTACGACGACAACTACGGCTGGACCGAATACGCCTACGACGTCCTCGCCACGCCGCTGATGTCGGTGGACCTGACGCATACGCCCGAGTACCGCGGCGACGAGCCCGTCCGCCCCGCGTGGCATGACAACGCGGCCGACGTGTACCCGGACCGCGAGCTCAACAAGGCCGAGATCACGCATATTCTGTCGACGCATTTCCCCGACGTGCGCCTCAAGAACTTCCTCGAGCTGCGCCACTGGGATTCGCTGCCCTTCGAACGTGCGCAGCGCCTCGAGCAAATCGTGCGCGGCATTTTCTACGATGCCCCCACTCTCGCATCGCTCGAAGACTTCTTCGCAGGCGTCCGCTCGGTGGATGTGGTCGCCGCCAAGGCCGATCTGCTGGCGCACGGCACCGAGGCGCGTCCGTACGGGCGGTCGCTCGACGAGTGGCGCCGCGCGCTGCACGCCGAGGATACGCGCGATGATGTTCCCGGCGATCCCGAGCATCCCGACGTGTTCCAGAAGTAGCGGCGGGGACATCGTATGCCATGCTCTCGCCGCGCCTCGCCCGCCGCGCATGCCGCCATGCGAGGCGCCCCGCTCCTCTCATGGCCTAACCCGACTTTTTGACCGCTTCCCCCGATAGAATTATGCGTGATCGCAAACTTTCCGCCCACTACATCGGAGGCAGCATGGCACAGAACGAAAGCACCGACAAGAAGGCCAACATCGGCGTCGTCGGACTCGCGGTGATGGGGTCGAACCTCGCCCGCAACCTCGCGCACCACGGCAACACCGTGGCCGTGTTCAACCGCACCTACGCGCGCACCGAGACGCTGATCAAGGAGCACGGCTCCGAAGGCGAGTTCATCCCCGCCAAAACCATCGAGGAGTTCGTCGCCAGCCTGTCCAAGCCGCGCACGGCCATCATCATGGTCAAGGCCGGCGCTCCGACGGACACCATGATCGAGGCCCTCGCCGACGCCATGGAGCCGGGCGACATCATCGTGGACGGCGGCAACAGCTTCTACCAGGACACCATCCGCCGCGAGAAGGCCATCCGCGCCCGCGGCCTGCATTTCGTCGGCTGCGGCATCTCCGGCGGTGAGGAGGGCGCGCTCAACGGCCCGTCCATGATGCCCGGCGGCACCGAGGAATCGTGGAAGACGCTCGGCCCGATTCTCAAGTCCATCGCGGCCGTGGCCGAGGGCGAACCGTGCGTGACCCATATCGGCACCGACGGCGCCGGCCACTTCGTCAAGATGGTGCATAACGGCATCGAATACGCCGACATGCAGCTCATCGGCGAAAGCTACGACCTGCTGCGCCGCGGCCTGGGCATGACCCCGCAGCAGATTGGCGACGTGTTCGACGAGTGGAACAAGGGCGACCTCAACTCCTACCTCGTCGAGATCACCTCCGAGGTGCTCCACCAGACGGACGCCAAGACAGGCAAGCCGTTCGTGGACATCGTGGTGGACAAGGCCGGCATGAAGGGCACCGGCACGTGGACCGTGCAGACCGCGCTCGGCCTGGCCGTGCCCGTCACCGGCATCGCCGAAGCCGTGTTCGCGCGCGGACTGTCCGGCATGAGCGACCAGCGCGCCGAGAACGCCCGCACCCCGCTCGCCGGCCCGACCGGCGACCTCGGCATTGCGGACGCCGACAAGGCCGCGTTCGTGGAGGCCGTGCGCCAGGCGCTGTATGCGTCGAAGATCGTGGCGTATGCGCAGGGCTTTGACGAGATCCAGGCCGGCGCCAAGGAATACGGCTGGAACATCGACCTGGGCGCCGTGGCGCGCATCTGGCGCGGCGGCTGCATCATCCGTGCGAAGTTCCTCAACCGCATCTCCGAGGCCTACGATAACGTGGCGGCCGGCAAGCAGGAAGCCTTCAGCTCCCTGCTGTTCGATGACTACTTCAAGGCCGCCGTGGAATCCGCGCAGGACGCGTGGCGCGAGGTCGTGGCGAAGGCCGCGCTCGCGGGCATCCCGGTGCCGGCGTTCTCGAGCTCGCTGTCGTACTACGACGGCCTGCGCTCGAAGCGCCTGCCTGCCGCGCTTATCCAGGGCCAGCGCGACTACTTTGGCGCGCACACCTATGGGCGCGTGGACGAGCCGGGCGCGTTCCACACCCTGTGGAGCGGTGACCGCAGCGAGATCCAGACCGCGTAGTTGTGCGCGGGGCGCGTGAGTGCGCGTGGCGCGTGTGTGCGTGCGCGCGTGAGTGAGTGTCCGAAACCCATCCCACTGTTATCGATTCCATAACAGTGGGATGGGTTTCGGGCATTTTTCGACGATTTCGGGGCCGGAATCGTGGATTTCTGTCCGGAAGTCGTACCACTGTTCCGGGGAGGAGCCCGCGCACTCGCGGATTTGGTTAACAGTGGCTCTCACTGGCACTGGGGCGACCAGCGAGAGGGACTGTTGGCGGGGGAATCGTTGGGAATAGGCCGATTCCTTTCCAACGGTGTCTCTCGCTGGCACGGTGCTGACCAGTGAGAGGGGCTGTTGGCGCAAAAGGCCAGCAATCCCAACGCACATCTCGCTAACAGTGGCCTTCGCTGGCACGGTGCCGACCAGTGAGGGCCACCGTTGCCGGGGAAGGCTAGTGTTTGCAACGATGGCTTGGTTAACAGTGGCCTTCACTGGCACGGTACTGACCAGTGAGAGGGACTGTTGGCGCAAAAGGCCAGCATTCTCAATGAGCATCTCGCCAACGGTGGCCTTCACTGGCACGGTACTGACCAGTGAGGGGGACTGTTGGCGGGGAAGGCCAGCAATTCCAACGAGCATCTCGCCAACGGTGCCTCTCGCTGGCACGGCGTTGACCAGTGAGAGCCACCGTTGCCGGGAAAGGCTAGTGTTTGCAACGATGGCTTGGTTAACAGTGGCCCTCACTGGCACTGGGGTGACCAGTGAGGGCCACCGTTGCCGTCGCGCCAGCGCGCCACGTCGGTATGATAGCTGCGGAGGAGGTCAGTGCCATGGATCGAATTCGTCGGGGCTATCGTGGCGCCGCATCTCGCGAGACCGCGCCTGCCGAGCAGACCGATTGCACCGAGCCGTCCGCCGAGCAGACCGATCCGCAGACCTACGGCGACGGAGTTGTGCGCAAACATATCGTGGTCACGGGGCTTGTGCAGGGAGTGGGGTTCCGCTACGAAACGCTGCGCCGCGCCCGCCGCATCGGCGTGGTCGGATGGGTGCGCAATTGTATGGATGGCTCGGTGGAGCTTGAGGTGCAGGGCGAGCCGCTGCGCGTTGCGAGCATGATCGAGTGGCTGTGGCAAGGGCCGGAGTGGTCTCGTGTCGACGATGTCACCGTCGAATCCATCCCGCCGCTCGGCCGCCTCGAAGCCGAATCCACCTTCATTGTGACCCGCTGAATGTATGAACGCTTCCCCCGAAATTTAGATTCAAGATGCTTGCTTGATATGCTTCCATATTGTAGGGATTCATATTGTAGGGATTGTTTTCGGAGACTATCCGTAGTGGAAGTAGCATTTTCTGAAATCTCTGGAGATCGTGAATTCAAGTGCTAACAAAAAGTTTTCAAGATGCAGTGGATTTTCCGCCACCCGCCTCCCCACGCCATAGGGTGCGCCGCATCGTTATCGCAATCGTAGTCATCGCCATCATCTACGCCGTGGCGTGGGGCGCGGCGTATGCGCGACTCGGCGGACTGGATGATGACAACAATGCCGTGTTCACCGACGCAAGCGTGGCATATGGCATCGCGCAGACCCTGCAGGAACAACTGGAGGCATGCCCGGCGGCCGCGGGGTCCAGCGCTTTCGACGATGGCGAGAATCCGCTTGATTCCAGGCCTGAGAGCCTTAGCAGCCATATCAGTCCTGCGGTGTGGAGCATGGTTGCGCAGAACCGTCGCATCCAGGCGGTGACATCGCGCAATCTCGCGGCGGAGGCGCGGTTGTCGGCCTATTCGGCGAGTCTGCTTGAGACGATGCACGCCAACGGATGCCGGATTCACGTCGAGGAATCTGTGACCTCTTTCAATGGTGCCGCCGACACGATTGCCTTCGACAATGGCGCCGCCGATGGGTCTGAAGACGGGAGGTGAGCGCCATGTCTGGAACAACGTCTGAAAAGAACGAAGACGCCACGATGTCCGGGATCCGCGCAAACGCGCCGGCTTCGATGCCGGCGCCCGACCGCCGTCGTCCCCATGCCGTCCGTCGTTGGATTCTCGGCATCGTCATCGTGCTTCTCGCGGCCTATGCGGTCTGCTACGGCGTGGTCGTGGCGCGTTTTGCACAGGACTTGGCATCGTATCGGGAATACTGGGCGGCATATGAGCCGGCTCAGCAGGCGGCGGAGGAATTCGCACCCGTCCTGGAACAATGCGAGGGGGCCAGGGAGCCTGTTGCCGCGCCGGAACGGATCGAGAGATCAGGCATTGCCGATGCGCGGCCGTCCCTGTGGCTCGGCACGTTGGTGTCGCAAAACGCCACGATGGGCAAGGATCTGGCGGTGCTGAAGGATTCCACCCGCGCCGCCGTGTGGTTCGTCGACGGCGGGCAGGCCGCGATAACCGAGTACGGTTGCGACGCGACGGTCTGATGCCGCGTCGCAACCCCGCCTGTGCGCGCTAGACACGCGTCTCAGTCCGCGCTAGCCCCGCCCACGCTTGCGGAGGCCCGCTCCGCCCGCGTGGGCGCGCCGACCGCCCGCCCGCGCCCGCGCCCGCGTGCCTTAGTCGAGAAGGTGCTGCTGGGAGGAGAAGGCCTCGCGGTCGATCATCCACAGGGTCTGGTGGCGGCCGGCGGCGAAGGAGCTCGGGATATCCGGGTCGCCCGGGTGGTCGATGGCGGAATGCACGGCGTCGGCCTTGGTCAGGCCGGACGCGACCATCCACACGTAGCGCGTGGACTGGATGAATGGCAGCGTCAGGCTCAGGCGCAGCGGCGGCATCTTGGGGGAGTGGCTCACGCCGGTCACGCGCACATCCGGGTCATGCACCTGCATGGCGTGGTGATGCGGGAACAGCGAGGCGAAATGCCCGTCGGGGCCCACGCCGAACAGCGCGATGTCGAGCACCGGGTTGTCCTTGCCGGCGAGGGCCTCGCGCAGCTCGTCGTTATACGTCTGCGCCGCGGCGTCGAGGATCTCGTCGTTCGTGCGCGCCGGCGCCACGTCGGCCTCCTGGCGCGTGCGGGTGTCGGCTGGCATCTCGTGGATGTTCTCCTCGGGCAGCAGGCCGTTGCGCACCAGCGAGTCGAGCCACGCCTCGCGCGCCTGCTTGGCGTTGCGATCGTCGGAATCCTTCTGCACGAAGCGCTCGTCGCCGAACCAGAAATGCACGCGCGGGAACTCGATGATGCCCTGCGCGGTGTTCTCGCTGGCCGCACGCAGCACATCGATGCCGGTGCCGCCGCCCGTGAGGGCCACGTCCACGCGCTCCTGCTTGGTCAGCAGGTCGCTGATCTTGAGCAGAAGACGCGTCGCCACCGCGGTGACGAGGATCTTCTTGGTGGGGTAGATCACCATCTCGCGGCGCGCGAGGGCGTTCTTCAGATCGCCTTCGTCGTCATCGGTGGTGTTGATGTAAAAAGTAGAATCGCTCATTCTCAATCGTCTCCCGGTCTGTTCGACCGTCTGTATTCGTATTCCTATGTATTCCTGTGTTCCGTTGCTTGCCAGGGTGCGCGTGGCCGCGTGGCGAGGGCCTGGGGCCGCGTGACGCCCGCGCGTGGCAAACGACTGCCGTTCACCATGCTAATGCCCGCCCATAACCGGCGCGCTTTTGCGCCGTCGGCATACGATTTTCCCTCGACACGATGTTCGCGCCCCGCCTCGCGGACGGCATTCGGGTACGGCGCTGTGCAGACGGCGCCCCTGTACACACAACAAAACGCCGGCGGCGCGAACCGCGATTCCGCGGCGGCGCCATCCGGCGTTTCGCATATGGCGGGCGGAAGGGTGCGGCCCGGCGCGCCTACGGGCGCTGCACGAGGTCCCAGCCCTTGTCGACCACCTCGGCGTAGATCTCGTCGGGGTCGAGGCGGCGCAGCTCCTCGCTCAGGCAGTCCTCGAGCGTGCGGCGCGGCACCGACATGATCTGCGGCTTCTGGCCCGGCAGCGTGATGATGCATTTGTCTTCGTGCGGGCGTTCCAGCGTAATCTCGCCATCGTCGCGCACCAGCCGCACGCCGGTCACCACCTCGCCGTCCGGATCGGTTTCGAGGGTCACGGGCACGTGCAGGAACAGCGCCATCCACGCGGCGAGCAGATACGCTGGCAGATAGTTCGGACCGGCCGTCACGGTGGCGCTGCGCACCGGCGTGTACGGCGGGCGGTCCAGCATCGAGGCCACGAGGCCGCGCCACACGGTCAGGCGCGTCCAAGACATATCGGTGTCCTCGGGCATGCGGTTCTCGCGCAGTTCGGCGAAGGTGGCGGCGGGGGAGTCGCTGCGCAGCGCGTCGGTGACGCGGGCCGTGGCCATGCGGCCCAGCGGGTCGGCGGCGGGGTTGAGCGGCGGGTTCGTTGGCCACCACGCCACGATGGGCGCGTCGGGCACAAGCAGCGGCATGACGAGCGTGTCGAGGTGGTCGTTGAGGCCGCCGTGCGGGCGCAGCACGATGCATTCGCCGGCGCCGGCGTCGGCCCCGAAGCGCACCTCCGCGTCGAGCGGATGGCAGGAGCCGTCATCGTTGAGGATGGGCGTGCGCGAGCTCGACGGGACGATGACGATGACGCGGCACGGATGCTCGCGGCTCGCGGCGTTCGCGGTTTCGAGCGCGTTCTCGAGCTCCTTCTCGCCCGTGCTGATGAGCAGCGTCAGGACGCGCGTCTGCGCGGCCTCGCCCCGCTCCTCATGCAGTTCGTTGATCTTGAGCGAGATCTCGGACGTCGTGCAATCGGGAAGTTCAACAATCATGGCATCCTCCACATCCTGCCGTCGCGGGCGAGCATCTCGTCCGCCTCCTTCGGGCCCCATGTGCCAGCGCGGTACGGCTGCGGCTGGCCGAGCGTGGCCCAGTACTCCTCGATCGGGTCGAGGATCTCCCACGAGAGCTCCACCTCGCGGGTGGTGGGGAACAGCGGCGGGTCGCCGAGCAGCACGTCGAGGATCAGGCGCTCGTAGGCCTCCGGCGACGCCTCCGTGAAGGAGCTGCCGTAGTTGAAGTCCATCGACACGTCGCGCACCTCCATGGCGGTGCCCGGCACCTTGGCGCCGAAGCGCAGCGTGATGCCCTCGTCGGGCTGCACGCGGATCACGATGGCGTTCTGTCCCAGCTCGCGCGTGGCCGTCTGCTCAAACGGCAGATGCGGGGCGCGCTTGAACATGACGGCGATTTCCGTGACGCGCTTGCCCAGGCGCTTGCCCGTGCGAAGGTAGAACGGCACGCCAGCCCAGCGGCGCGTGTCGACGTCGAGGCGGATGGCGGCGTAGGTCTCGGTGCGCGAGTTCGGGTCGATGCCCTTCTCGTCCAGGTAGCCGATCACCTTCTCGGAGCCCTGCCAGCCCGTGGCGTACTGGCCGCGCGCCGTGTGATGCGCCAGGTCCTTCGGCACGCGCACGGCGGAGAGCACCTTCGTCTTCTCGGCGGTCAGGTCGCTCGCCTGGAAGGAGACGGGCTCCTCCATGGCGGTGAGCGCCATGAGCTGCAGCAGGTGGTTCTGGATCACGTCGCGCGCGGCACCGATGCCATCGTAGTAACCCGCGCGGCCGCCGATGCCGATGTCCTCGGCCATCGTGATCTGCACGTGGTCCACGTAGTTCGCGTTCCACACCGGCTCGAACATCATGTTCGCGAAGCGCAGGGCCAGCATGTTCTGCACGGTTTCCTTGCCCAGGTAATGGTCGATGCGGAACACCGAGCCCGGGTCGAACACGTCGGAGACCACGCGGTCGAGCTCCTTGGCGCTTTCGAGGTCGTGGCCGAACGGCTTCTCGATGATGACGCGGCGCCACGCGCCGGACGGCGAATGCGCCAGGCCGGAGTCGCGCAGCTGCTTCGACACCTGCGGGAACGCGCGCGGCGGCACCGACATGTAGAACGCGTGGTTGCCCTGCGTTCCGCGCTCGCGGTCGAGCTCCGACACGGTGTCTGACAAGCGCTGGAAGGCGGCGGGGTCGTCGAAGTTGCCCTGCACGAAGCGGATGCCGCCACTGAGGAAGCGCCACGTGGCCTCGTTGAACGGGGTGCGGGAATGCGCGCGCACGTTCTCCTCGACGAAGGCGGCGAACTGCTCGTTCGTCCAGTCGCGGCGGCCGAAGCCGACGAGGCCGAAGTTCACCGGGAGCAGGCCGCGGTTCGCGAGGTCATAGACGGCGGGGAGCAGCTTCTTCTTGGAGAGGTCGCCCGTGACGCCGAAGATGACCAGCGAGCACGGGCCCGCGATGCGGGGAAGGCGCAGGTCGCGCGGGTCGCGCAGCGGGTTGCGCCATCCCGCCGGCGGCTGCTGGTGCTGGTCGGAGGCGGGGGTGGTGGTTGAGGTGGTTTGGGTTGTGGCTTGGGTTGCGCCCTGAGCGGCCGAGGCGGTGGCGCCGCTTGGTGCGGCGTCGGACGGTGATGTTTGGGACTGTGTCATGCTCCTCCTTACGCGTTCCTGCGCGGCGGTGGCGCCGGACCGTCGGTGGCGCTGGGCCGATGTCGATGCGCGCCGCGTGCGACGGCCGCGGAATCGTATAGAACTGCTGCCATACTATCAGCCGCGCCGCTCGTGGCGGAAGCGCGCGCCATACCGTGGAAGCCCTTTGTTTTCAACGATTTTCGCACCGTTATCGCTGGCAGCGTGACGCTATTGCGGGCTGTTTCCCATTATGGACTTCGTATTCCACGATTCACCCAGCGAATCGCGCCACTTTTCCATCGGTTCGCGCCATTTCATCGGTTCGCACACACCGTCGATTCGCGCTACCCCCCCCGATTCGCACACTCCGTCGATTCGCGTCGTTCCACCGATTCACGCATCCCGTCGATTTGCGCCGTCCCCGCCGGTTCGCGCCAAATCGGCGCGCCCGCACCTTCCCTTCATATCCCCCGCCTTCATAACAGTGTGATGGCTTGCGGACGAAAATCCACGATTCCCCCCCCCTCGAAATCGTCGAAAAATGTCCGTAAGCCATCCCATTGTTCCGGAGGGGAGATTGCCGTTCGCAAGCCGCCCCCACAGTGCCTCTCGCTGGTCGGTGGGGTGCCAGTGAGGGCCACTGTTGGGGGAGCTGGTGTTGGGAACACTGGCCTTTTTCCGCAAGGGTGGGTCTTGCTGGTCGCCCCAGTGCCAGTGAGACTCACCGTTGCCGATAGGGCGGCGGAGGAATCGTTGTGCCCTCCGCCGCCTCGCGTCATCGCGCCCCCGCCGTCCCTCGCACCGTCGCGCCCGCGCCGGATCAGGCATCGCCCCAGCGGCGCAGGTGAATCGTCAGTTGCCGCAGCGACACCGGCTTATGCACATCGATTTTCCGACCCGACAGCTGCTCCAGTCGCTGCGCCACGCCGTGCACGAACTCCATCTGCTTCGCGGGCAGGCTCAGATCGTCGTGCGTGGCGCCGAGGCGCGTCCAACCGGCGTTGTTCAGAAGGTTGAATCGTCGAATGTCGCTTTCCCAGCGCTGCTCGTGCTGCTTGCCGTCATACTCGATCGCCAGCTTGTGCTCGCCGTATGCCAGATCGAGATAAAAACACGATGTGGACCGCCCGGAGTAATAGCCGCCCGCGCTCGCGTCGTCCACGGCCCCGCCGGTCGGCACCTCGATCCGCGGATTGACCTGCGGACACGGCAGCCCGCACTGCATAAGCAACAGGCGCAAGCGCGTTTCCGCAAAGGAATCCGTGTTATCCCGCACCAGGTCGAGCGCGCGAAGGCATGTATCGAAACCGCGCGGGAGCTTGCGCCGCGGCTTCTTGCGCGTAGTGGCCGTGTTGTTCGCATCGTCTGCGTCTGCATCCGCGTTCGTGCCCGAGCTCCCCGTGGCGGAGGCGATCGTGGTGCCCGCGCCTGCTCGTTGCGATCCCCGCACCTCCTGGACGAAGGCAGACACGGACTGCCGCAGGCGCTCGGCGGTCGTGTACTTCATGTCACGGTTGCGGCGGAGCAGGGCGTCGCCGAGCATCGTGACATACCCGAGCCCCTCCGTGCGCGCGAGCATGATCCACGCAATCTCGGGCCTGACGATTCTCACGCCGTCGATCAGCGTGGTCGGCATCGGGAAGCTCCAGCACGTCGGGGCCGTGCCGTGATATCGGTGGCGCGATGTCGCCGGCGTGGATACGACGACGAGCTCGTCGCTGTCGATGCCTTGCGGCACATCGATTCCCGCGGCGTGCAGTGCGGTCAGCCCGCCGAACACGAGCTCGCATCCGGCGCGCGCCTGCAGTGCCGAACATCGCTCGAGGGTTTCGGCTTGTCGGATCCGCACCTTTTGAGGGAACGGAATGCTTGTGTCTGCAATGATTTTCCGGCTCAGACCGGTCAGTTTGTTTTCGCTCATGGCCCGACGCTAACCCGGCGCGCGCAATGACGCGGCCGATGTCGGACAATGTGGACGAAGCTCAGTCCATTTTGGGCCCCAAAAATCGTGTCATTGCGCGACACGCCTGAAATCAAAGGGGAAACAGGCTGTGGTGGAATTGTGAAGGCATGTGGATAACTCATTTTCGAAGGGCGTTTTTGTGCTCACGTGAGCACAAAATCCACGATTTTCCCATCGCGCATGCGATGCGCGGCGTGTGAAGATGAATCGGGCCGGGGCGGGAGCGGGCCGAACGGGAGCGAAGGCGGGGCGACAGTGGAGCTCGCTGGTTGATGTCGTGCCAGTGAGGGCGACTGTTGGGGGGGAGTCGGTGTTGGGAACACTGGGCTTTTTGCGCAAGGGTCGGTCTTGCTGGTCGGTGCGGTGCCAGTGAGAGCTACTGTTGGCGGGGTAATCGTTGGGAATGCTCGTTCTGTTGCGAGACAGTGCCCTTCGCTGGTCGCTCCAGTGCCAGTGAGAGGCACTGTTGGGGGAGTATCTGTTGGGGATACTGGCCTTTTTGCGCAACGGTCGGTCTTGCTGGTCGCTGCGATGCCAGTGAGAGGCACTGTTGGGGGAGCTGGTGTTGGGAATACTGGTCTTGTTGCGCAACGGTGCCTCTCGCTGGTCGCCTCAGTGCCAGTGAGGGCCACTGTTGGGGGAGGCGGCGATGCATGATAGCGGTATGGAATTCGTCGCACTTGAGGACGCGCGGGGCCTGACCCGATTCGACATCGACCGGCTTGCCGCGCTGCATCGTGCGCTGGCCCCGTCCGCGCACGCCTATGACATCATCCACACGCATTGCGAAATCGTGGCGCGCCTGGCGCTGAGCGTCGCGCGCGCCCGCGGCTACGAGGCGGGAGATCCGAACGATTTCGAACCGCACCCCATCCCCGGGAGCATGTCCACAACAACGCCCCCCGTCATCAACGAGCGCCTCCTCGTCATGGGCGGCCTCATCCACGACATCGGCACCTACCAGCTCATCAAGCATGACGGCTCCGACGGCGAACCCCTGCGCTTCAAACATTCCAAGTACATCCAGCACGGCCTGCGCGGCTACAAGCTGCTGCGCGCCTGCGGCTTCGACGAGGCGCTCGCGCTGTTCGCCCGCAACCACACGGGCATCGGCCTGACCGCGCGCATGGTGCAGGACCAGGACCTCCCGCTGCCGGTGGCGGATTACGTGCCGGTCACTCTCGAGCAGGACCTCGTGATGTACGCCGACAAATTCCACACGAAATCCGACCCCGCGGAATTCGTGGGCTTTGACCGCTGCATCCGCCGCGCCGCGAAGCACGGCGAGGCGAACGCGCAGGGCATGCGCGACCTCATCGACCGCTACGGCATGCCCCCGGTCGAGGCGGGCGCCGCGGAATACGGCATGGTGCTGCGCTGACCGGAGGTGCCGCGGAGAATCCACGATTCTCCCTGCGTGCACACGTCAGGAGAATCGTGGATCGCGGGAACCCCTCAGTCCACGACCCCGTACAGGCGGTCGCCGGCGTCGCCGAGGCCCGGGACGATATACGCCTGCTCGTTGAGGTGGTCGTCGAGCGCGCATGTGACCACATGGAAGTCGATGGACGGCGACACCTCGGTTTCGAGGCGCTTGATGCCCTCGGGCGCGGCGATGACGTTCAGCGACGTAATCGTGCGCGCGCCACGCTCGTACAGGTAGTTGATCGCTGCCACAAGCGTGCCGCCGGTAGCGAGCATGGGGTCGAGCAGGAAGCACTGGCGGCCGCTGAGGTCGTCGGGCAGACGGTTCGCGTAGGTGATGATGTCGAGCGTGCGCTCGTCGCGCTTCATGCCGAGGAATCCGACCTCGGCGGTGGGCAGAAGCGTCATCATGCCGTCGAGCATGCCGAGGCCGGCGCGCAGGATCGGCACGATCATCGGCCGCGGGTCGGTGATGCGCTTGCCGACGGTATGCGCCACAGGGGTGTCGACGGGCACGTCCTCGACGGTGAGGTCACGCGTCGCCTCGTATGCCTCGAGGGTGACGAGTTCGGAGACAAGCTGACGGAAGGTGGCGGACGGGGTGTCCTTGCTGCGAAGGACGGTGAGCTTGTGGTCGACGAGCGGATGGTCGAGCACGGTGAGTTTCATTGTCATGCCTACAGGATACGCCGCGCCCGCGGTGCCGTTTTTCCCATACGATGGACCCCGTGAAGTCATCGGATGAATTGTCGAAACCCGCGCCCGCCCCATCCCCCTGGAACCGCGCGATGGACGCGGCCCTGGACGAGGCCCGCGCCGCGCTCGACTCGGGCGACGTGCCGGTCGGCGCCGTCGTGCTGGACGCCGACGGAGCCATCGTGGCGCGCGGGCGCAATATGCGCGAACGCCACCTCGACCCGTCCTCGCATGCCGAGGTGGAGGCCCTGCGCGCCGCCGCCCGCGCGCTTGGGCGCTGGAACCTCGACGGCTGCACGCTTGTGGTGACGCTCGAGCCGTGCCCCATGTGCGCGGGCGCGGCGGTCAGCGCGCATGTCTCGCGCATTGTGTTCGGTGCGTGGGACGCGAAAATGGGCGCGTGCGGCTCGGTGTGGGATATCCCGCGAGATCCGCATGTCGGCGCGTTCCCCGAGGTGTACGGCGGCGTGCGCGGCGAGGAATGCTCACGATTGCTCCGCGCCTCCTTCCGCACCCTGCGCTCCTAGCGCACCGGCCTTCGGGGCGCCCGCGTCTCCCGCCCCCCGGCTCGACGTCTCCCGCTCCCGCGCCCCCTGCCCCGGCTCTCGGCGCGTCGCATGTGCAGAATCGCGGCATATTTCACCCCGCCGCGCCCAAGGCGGCCCGATCGGGTGCACGATGGACGAAGATGGAAAACCGTGCCGGAACGGCCGATGCGCGTGTTCCGGCGTTTGCTTGTCGGGAGGAATCATGGAATCCATGCTTGCCCCGGGGCGCGGCGCGCGGAAGGAACAAGGCGGTTCCCGGTCCGCGGCCGACGATACTATGCCGGGCGCCGGCACAATCGTATGGGGCCCCGACGCCCCGCTCGACCCCGACGCCGCCACCACGGCCGGGCTTCTCGCCGCAGACCCGGACTCCGCGCGCCCGCGCCCGCGCCGCACGCCGCCCGCGGCGGCGGTCGTTCCGCTCGCCATCGAGCATGTCGCCATCGTGGCATGCGACGGATCGCGCTGCATCTTCCCGGACTCCACCGTGCTCGTCAACGCGCAGGGCGTGATCGAGCGCATCGGCGAATCCGACGCGCTCGACCCGTATATACCGCGCGAATACCGGCGCATTCCGGGCCGCGGCCGCTTCCTCATGCCGGGGCTCGTCAACCTGCATGCGCACGGCTTCTCCGACGGCGCCCTCGGCGCCTTCGGCGGCCCCAAGGTGCGCGCGTTCCATGCCTTCCGCCACTCCTTCCTTGGCCGCACGGCCCGCGCCCGGCGCGACCTTGACTTCGCGCGCTCCATGATGGCCGAACAGCTCGCGGCCGGCGTCACCACGGTGCGCACGGGCGGCGACATGGGCTACGAGATGGTGGCGCTGCGCGACGCGGTGAACGCGCGCGAGATGGTGGGCCCGCGCATCGTGGCGTCCGGCCCCACCATCGGCACGCCGCACGGCCGCCGCACGAGCCGCCGGATGCTCGATGCCTCCACGCTCGAGGCCGCGCGCGACAGCTGCCGGCGCAATATCGAGGCCGGCGTCAACTGCCTCTCGCTGTCGATCACGGCCGACGCGGGCGACGACATCGACGTCAGCGAGCTGAGCCATGTGCAGATGACCGAGCGCCAGATCCGCGCCGTCTGCGCCGAGGCGCACCGACGGGGCCTGCTTGTGGCCGCCCGGTGCCTGAGCTCCCAGGCCGTGCATACGGCGCTGCTCGCGGGCGCCGACATCGTGGAGCACGGCGCGGCGCTCGACCGCGAGTCGCTGCGCCTGCTGCGCCGCAATCCGCTGTCGCTGCGCGGCTGGAGCGCCCTCGTGCCCATGCTGTTCGAGGCGCAGACGCGCGCCACGCTGCCGCAAAGCGAGCTGGGGCAGTCCGACGCGGCGCGCGCGAACGCCCGGCTTGTCTGCGACGGCGTGGCGAAAGGCGTGCGCCAGGCCGATCTCGCGGATGTGGCGATCGGCGTGGGAACGGATTCCGGCGTCACCTTCATGCCGCAGTACGCGATGTGGCGCGAGCTCGACGCACTCGTGCGCTTCGGCGGGCTGACGCGGGCGCAGGCGCTGCATTGCGCCACGCTGCAGGGCGCGCGCATCCTCGGCATCGAGAGGGTGACGGGCTCCATCGAGGAAGGCAAATACGCCGACCTCGTGATGCTCGAGGGCAATCCGCTGCGCCATCTGCGCGAGCTGGAAAGCCCCACGCTTGTTGTGGCGCGCGGGGTGGCGCTGTGGAAGCCGCGACCGCGCCGTTTGCCCGAGCTCGACCGTATGCTCGACGTGATATAGCGATACGAGACGTGATATAGCGATACGAAAGGATGGACATGACCTCGACGCAGAGAATCGAACTGCCCGACGGCGTGCGCACGAACGGCGCCGACCCCAACCCGTGGTGGGCGAATTCCGTGGTGTACCAGATCTACCCGCGCTCCTTCCAGGACACGAACGGCGACGGCATCGGCGACCTCAAGGGCATCACGAGCCGCCTCGACTACCTCGCGCGCCTGGGCGTCGACGTGATCTGGCTGAGCCCGGTGTACAAGTCGCCGCAGGACGACAACGGCTACGACATCGCCGACTACCGCCAGATCGACCCGATGTTCGGCACCATGGACGACATGGACGAGCTGCTCGCCACCGCGCACAGGCTCGGCATGAAGGTGGTCATGGACCTTGTGGTGAACCACACCTCCGACGAGCATCCGTGGTTCCAGGCGAGCCGCGACGCGAACGACCCGCACGCCGACTGGTACTGGTGGCGCCCCGCCAAGCCCGGCCACGAGCCCGGCACGCCCGGCGCGGAGCCGAACCACTGGGGCTCCTATTTCGGCGGCAGCGCCTGGCAGTACGATGCGAAGCGCGGCGAGTACTACCTGCACCAGTTTTCGAAGAAACAGCCCGACCTCAACTGGGAGAACCCCGAGGTGCGCCACGCGGTGTACGACATGATGAACTGGTGGATGGACCGCGGCATCGACGGCTTCCGCATGGACGTCATCACGCTGATCTCCAAGCACCTGGGCCCCAACGGCGAGATGGAGGACGGCGAGATCGGCCCCGAGGGCTACTCGAACGTCTACTGGTTCTGCGAGGACGGCCCGCGCCTCGACGAGTTCCTGCAGGAGATGCACCGCGAGGTGTTCGACGGGCGCGAGGGCTACCTCACGGTCGGCGAGGGCACGGGCATCGACGGCGGGCCGCGCGACGAGTTCATCACCGATCCGCGCAACCGCGAGCTCGACATGCTGTTCGTGTTCACGCATCTGGACATCGACCATGGCGAGGGCGGCAAGTGGACGCCCAAGCCCATGCGCCTGACGGATCTCAAGCGCACGATGGCCGCGCAGCAGAACGCCGTGGCAAGCCACGGGTGGGCGAGCATCTTCCTCGATAACCACGACCAGCCGCGCGTGGTGAGCCGCTGGGGTGACACCACAACCGACGAGCTGCGCGTGAAATCCGCGAAGGCTCTGGCCCTGCTCGCACATCTGCACCGCGGAACGCCGTATATCTACCAGGGCGAGGAGCTCGGCATGACGAACGCCGGCTTCACGCGCCTCGACCAGTACCGCGACCTGGAGTCGATCAACATGTACCACCAGCGCGTCGACGAGGCCAAGGTGGAGTCGGCAGAAGACATGATGGCCGGTCTCGCCGCGCAGTCGCGCGACAACGCCCGCACGCCGATGCAGTGGGACTCCACTCCATACGCGGGCTTCACGGCGGCGGACGCGCCGGCCAAGCCGTGGATCGAGGTGAACCCGAACCATACGACGATCAACGCCGAGGACGAGGTGGCCGATCCGGACTCCGTGTTCGCCTTCTACCAGCGCCTTATAGAGCTGCGCCACACGAACCCCATCGTGGCGGCCGGCGACTGGAAGCTGCTCGATCCCGACGACGAGCAGGTCTACGATTTCCTGCGCTCGCTTCCGGAGGAGAACCCCGAGGAACGCCGCTCCCTTCTCGTCATCGTCAACTGCGGCTCAACTTCCGCGCATATTCCGCATGACGCCGCCGAGCTCATCCACGGCGCGGTCGACGCCTCGCGCATCGTGCTGTCGACCACCGACCCCGACATGGCGGCCGCAAGCCTGCTTCTTGGCAAGCTGTCGCCATGGGAGGGAATCGTCTACCAGCTGTAGGCAGGTCGACGCGACGGATGCGGGGGCTCCGCCGGTGCTTTTCTCGGCGCCGGCGGGGCTTTCTTTTAACTCACCGTAAAGTTACGGTGGCATGACGTGTCCGGCGTGGTATTATTCAGGTAACACGCGGACGCACCATGCAGGAAACCCTATGGTTTCGGGCCGATTTGTGCTGTCGAGACGTACGTTTCACGGATCCAGGGTAGTGAAGGGCGTCGCGCCGCGGCAGAGAATCGCGCGTGTGTTCCGTCGCAACCGGATCGGGGGCCTTGGGCTTCGTCGGGATGCGCGACGGGGCTCTTCGGGGCGTTGGATAGAGCGCTCGCGATGCGGTTAGCAGGAGGTCATCGATGGTTGGCATGAGAGACGTCGCCAATGCGGCGGGCGTGTCGCTCAGCACTGTGTCCCTCGTGGTCAATGGTTCGGGCTATGTCTCCGATGCCATGCGCGAGAAAGTGCTCAAGACCATCTCCGACATGGGCTACGAGCCCCGCAAGCATGTGCGGTCGGCCGCCCGATGCGGCATGGTCGGCGTTATCGTCCCCACGCTGCGCCATCCCTTCTTCGCCTCGCTGATTTCCGAGATTGCCAAGCAACTCGCCGTCATCGACGAAATCCCCCTGATCCTCGGCACCAACGAATACGCGGGGGCCGATGGCATCTGCGCCGACATGCTGCGCCATCGCAAGCTCGATGGCATCATCGTGTGCTCGCATACCTCGGGCACGGCCGCCGAACTCTCGACCATCAACGCGCCGATCGTGGCCTTCGACCGCTACCTGCACCCCTCCATCCCCGTGGTCAACAGCGACCATATGCAGGGCGCGCATCTTGTGGCGGAGCTGCTCGTCGGCACCGGCGTGCAGCGCGTCATCGAGATGGGCGGGCCGCGCTCGCAGTTCCATGACATCCCGATCGACGAGGAGGGCAACGACACCTCCTTCCCGACCACGCACTACCACCGCACCCTCGAGGAGGAGCTTGCCAAGAACGGCGTGCGCGTCGAGTACATGCAGGTCAGCGATGTGTCCGATATGTCCCTGTTTCGCAAGGTGGCGGCGGCCGCTTTCGAGAAGCAGGAGAAGGTCGACGCGATCGTGGCGCCCGACATGGCGGCCGCGTATTCCGTGCAGCAGGCGCTGCTGCGCGGCATCGAGATTCCCAAGCAGCTCCAGGTGGTGGCTTACGACGGTACTATCGTCACCGACATGGCGGGCATGCGCATCACGGCGGTGCGGCAGAACGTGGGCGCGATTGCGCGCGGGCTCGTCACGACGCTGAACCAGGAGATCGAGCGCGGCGGGAAGCTGCGCGATCGCAAGGTGGAGCACAAGCTCGTTCCCGTGCGGCTGGTGACGGGGGATACGACGCGCTGAGCGCGCGGATGCGCCTTTCTTTTGTTTCGTCACGAAATCGTGACGTATGTCTGCGTGTGGCGTGAGTTAATTGGGTTTACTATTGGCGGTGGAAGCCCGGAAAACGGTGCCTTGCGCTCCGCCTTCCGACGATGATGCCGATGATGCCGTCTGTGACGATGCTGCCAAGAAACGATGCTGTTATTGCGGACATCCGGCAATGCCGCCGCATGGCGCCGATTGCGACGTTCAGGATGCGGGGGCTGAAGGACATACCAAGCAAAAGGAGACGATATGAGCGACCTTGACGATAGGAACGTCCCGTCGGGACGCGATTCCGACGAGGCCGACGAGCCTGTGCCCGAGGCTGCGCCCGAACGCACCGAGGCGGACGAGGACCGCGAGAAGATCCCGGGAATCGAGACCCCGGATATCAGCCATGCCTTCTCGCAGGCGCAGTTCGAATCCGTCGACCGCCTCGCCGAACCCTTCACCACGCGCGAGGACCGCCCCGAGGGCGAGCCCGAAACCGTGACCAACACCGACGTGCAGAACGTCGTGGCCGCCACTTCGGCCACGCCCGCCGCCGCGTTGTCCGGCGTGGCCGGCGCCGAGGCGCTGAACCCCGAGTCCGCGTTCAACGACATGCGTGACCCGATGGTCGCCGCGGACGGTTCGCGTCCCACCAAGAAAGAAGTCGTCAGGCTCGGCATCGGCTTCACGCTGTCCGCCGTGCTCTGCGCCATCCCGTGGGTTGCGCTGAACTCCATCATCCTGCCGGCCGTGCTCGAGAACATCAACGCCTCGGGCAAGGAGTCCATGCTCGGCGCCATCAACGCCGTCGGCTCCATCGTGGCGCTTCTCGCCAACATCATCTTCGGCACCCTCTCCGACCTCACGCGCAGCAAGTGGGGCAAGCGCTCGCCGTGGATCATTGCGGGCGGCATCGTGGCAGGCCTGTCCGTCGGCGCCATCGTGCTCGTGCAGCACAGCTACGGCGCCATCATGTTCTTCTGGTGCATGGCGCAGATGGGCTATAACATCATGCTCGCGCCGTTCGTCGCCACCATGTCGGACCGCGTGCCCGATAAGTTCCGCGGACGCGTGTCCGGCTTCTACGGCGCCGGCATCGCCGCGGGCCAGACGCTCGGCAGCTTCGTCGGCGCCGCGCTTCTGCGCCAGGGCCAGAGCGGCATGAACGCCGGCTGGATGATGGGCATGGGCGTGTTCGCGCTGATCGGCATCATCGTGGTGGCCGTGTGGCCGCGCGAGAAGAGCAACGAGGACGAGCCGCGCGAGAAGTTCTCCGTGCGCATGCTGCTGATGTCGTTCCGTCCGCCGCGCCACGCGCCCGACTTCTACTACGCGCTCGCCGGCCGCACGCTGATGATGGGCGGCTACTGGATGATCAACTCCTACCTGCTGTACATTGCGCAGGACTACGTGTTCGCCGGTGACTCCGACGCGAACGGCAAGGCCTCGGCGCTGATCGCCACGATGTCCGTGATCACGCTTATCGTCTCGATGATCGCTGCGCTCGGCGCCGGCCCGATCACCGACCGCATCGGCCGCCGCAAGCTGCCCGTCGCGCTCGCCAGCTGCCTGTTCGCGGTCGGTTCGCTGATGCCTCTGCTGTTCCCCAGCTCCGTGGGCATGTACCTGTTCGCCGCCATCGCCGGCCTCGGATACGGCACCTACAACGCCATCGACCAGGCGCTGAACGTGTCGGTGCTGCCGAATCCGGACGAGGCCGGCAAGGACCTCGGCATCCTCAACCTCGCGAACACGCTGTCGACCGTTATCGGATCGCTGCTCACCTCGGGCATTGTGCTTATCGTCAAGGCGAGCATGGGCGTGACCGAGACCCCGAAGCAGGCCTACACCGTGGTGTTCATCGTGGCGATCGTGATCGTGCTCATCGCCGCCTGGCTCATCATGCGCATTAAGAAGGTCAAGTAAGCGGCCAAGTAAGCGGTGCGCGGGCGCGCCGTGTGGGCGTGTGCATGGGCGGGCGTGCGTGCGCTCCGTCTGCTCGTTCGGCCCGTGCGTTCGGCCCGTGCGTTCGGCCTGCGTGTCCGGTTCGTGAGCCGGCCGCGTCTTCGAAACCCGTACCATTGTTGCCGATTCTGCAACAGTGGTACGGGTTTCGGACATCTTCGACGATTTTGGGCTCGAAAATCGTGGATTTTGTTCGTAAGCCATACCAGTGTTCCGGAGGAGGCGACCGCCTCGCGCTGTGTCCCGTCCTCCTCCCCGCTTGCCGAACAGTGCCTCTCACTGGCACGGGGGCGACCAGTGAGACCGACCGTTGCGGACGGAGCCTAGTGTTTTCAACGCCGCCTTGGTTAACAGTGCCTTTCACTGGCACGGTATCGACCAGTGAGGGCCACTGTTGTCGGTCGGAGTGGGCATTTTCAACGATTTCCCCGTTGACGGTCCCTCTCACTGGCACGGTAGCAACCAGTGAGACCGACCGTTGCGGCAAAAGCCCAGTGTTCCCAGTGCGAACTTCTCCAACAGTCGGTCTCATTGGCACTGGGCTGACCAGTGAGGGCCACTGTTGCGGGCGGGGCCTAGTGTTTTCAACGCCGGTCTGGTTAACAGTGCCTCTCAGTGGCACGGGAGCAACCAGTGAGAGGGACCGTTGGTAGGGAAAGCAAGCGTTTCCAATGGTGCTTGTCTTAACAGTGCCTCTCAGTGGCACGGGAGCAACCAGTGAGAGCGACCGTTGCGGACGGAGCCTAGTGTTTTCAACGCCGCCTTGGTTAACAGTGCCTTTCACTGGCACGGTATCGACCAGTGAGATCGACCGTTACCGCGAAAGCCCAGCGTTCCCAGTGCGAACTTCTCCAACAGTCGGTCTCATTGGCACTGGGGCGACCGGTGAGGGCCACTGTTGCGGACGGGGCCTAGTGTTTTCAACGCCGGTCTGGTTAACAGTGCCTCTCGCTGGCACTGGGGTGATCAGTGAGACCGACCGTTGCGGCAAAAGCCCAGTGTTTTCAATGCGGGTTTCTCCAACGGTGCCTCTCACTGGCACGGTGGTAACCAGCGAGAGGCACCGTGTGCGGGCGGGGCGTGGGCGGTGGTCCGCGAGCCGTACCACTGTTCCGGAGAGGCGCCCGCCCCGTCGCGCTCCGCTCCGCACTCAAAAATCGTTTCAAACGTTACAAAGGCCGCAGAGCGGACGATGGCTATCGCTTCACGGAGGGACGTGCCTACCTTGAGGCCAACGTTCGGCACAACAAGCCGATCTGAAGACACCTGCTGTGCGCCGCGAAACCGCAGCGCACCGGACTTTTTCGAAAGGAGGTCCACCCGAATGAAGGCTCTGCGCACTGTTACGTCCGCCATCGCCACCGCTCTCGTTTCCGTCGTCAGCGGTGTCAACGGCGTTATTGTCGTTCTGCGCAGCATTACCATCGACGCCCTGCGTCGAATTATTATCAAGCCTTCATCGCTGGTGGACTGAATCATACAGAGCCCGCCCGCGAAGGCGGAGCTCGATAGACACAATCCATTGTCTCCGCCCGATCAGGGTTTCACAGCGCGTCGCAGCAATTCACAATTCACCGAATACATCACGATTGCGCCGCCGTCACAAGCAGCGCAACCCGGCACGGAACGAACCGCCGTGGAGCGAGCATCGCATCGCCCCGCCGACGCCGCCCGCCCCGCGCCCAGAAGAAGGAACAACGGAGGCAATCCCAGATGAGCATGGCAACGGGGAGCGAAGCGAGCGAAGACGTCGCCCGCGCCGGCGCGACCCTCGCACAGAAGGCCCAGAAAGTCGCACGAAATTCGGTCAAGCAGGTCATCGCCGCGTCGATGGTCGGCACGGCCATTGAGTTCTACGATTTCTACGCCTACGGCACGGCCGCGGCGAACTATTTCCCGAAGATCTTCTTCACGAATCTCGACAACGACCCCACGGTTGCGCTGCTGGCCTCGTTGCTGACGTTCTCCATCGCCTTCATCGCCCGCCCGCTCGGTTCCATCGTGTTCGGCCATTTCGGCGACCGCCTTGGCCGCAAGGCCACGCTCGTCGCCTCGCTGCTCACGATGGGCTGCGCCACGGTGCTTATCGGCTGCCTGCCGACCTACGCCATGTGGGGCGTGTGGGCCGTCGTGGTGCTGTGCCTGTGCCGCTTCGTGCAGGGCATCGGCCTGGGCGGTGAATGGAGCGGCGCGTCGCTCGTCGCCACCGAGAACGCCCCGGCCAACAAGCGCGCCACCTACGGCTCGTTCCCGGCGCTCGGCGCTCCGATCGGCTTCTTCCTCTCCAACGGCACCTTCTTCATCCTCGAGGCGAAGCTCAACGATGACCAGATGCTGGCCTGGGGCTGGCGCGTGCCGTTCCTGCTCTCCGCCATCCTTGTGATCGTCGGCCTCGCCGTGCGAGTGACGATGGAGGAGACCCCGGTGTTCAAGGCCGCCATGGCCAAGCACAAGGTGGTGAAGTCCCCGATCGTGACGGTGCTCCGCACGAGCTGGCGCCAGGTGCTCCAGTCCACGTTCATCGTGGCCGTGACGTATACGCTGTTCTACACGCTCGCCACCTGGTCGCTCGCCTACGGCACCACGCATCTGGGCTTCAGCCGCCAGGAGTACCTCGGCTTCCTCATGATCTCGATCTTCATGTTCGCCATCTTCATCGTGGTCTCCTGCAACTTCGCCGACCGCATCGGCCGCCGCCCGGCGCTCGTCATCTCCTCGGCGCTGCTCGTGGTGTTCGCGATCTTCTTCCCATACCTGCTCATGGCGCAGCATGAGACCTGGCAGGTCATGCTGTTCCTGTGCATCGGCTTCGCGCTCATGGGCATGGCGTTCGGACCGATCGGCGCGTTCCTGCCCGAGCTGTTCAAGGCGTCCGTGCGCTACTCCGGCTCCGGCCTGGGCTATAACCTCGCGGCCATCGTGGGCGCGGCGTTCGTGCCGACCATCGCCACGTGGCTGTCGAGCCACTGGGGCGTGCGCTCGGTGGGCCTCTATCTAGCGGTGATGGCCGTGTGCTGCCTCGTGGCGGTGCTCACCTGCCGCGAGACGAAGAACTCCGACTACACGGAGTGAATGGGGCCGCTGTGGTTGCGCGGCGGAAACACGATTGCCCCATCGTGTTTCCTCGCGCAACCGCCTCGCGCAACCGCCTCGCGCAACCGCCTCGCGCAACCGCCTCGCGCAACCGTCTCGCGCTGCGCGAACATAACTGAACGGGCCCGTGATTCCCGGCCCGAAACCCGCGGATTCCTGAGCGAATCCGCGCGGGAATCCCATAATCGTGCCCTGCGTGCGTTATTCTACGAATGGCGTTTCACAAGGTGGACAGCCGTCGCGGCGTTATCTGCCGCCGACGGGTATGATGGGCATCAGGTTCAGGACAAAATCCTCTGCCGCCATGCCTTGACGGTATCCATGTTGCGTTTACTGCTGCGAGTTTAGCAACATGAATTACGGCAAACTCGCGCGAAGTGTTTCGGATGTTCGTAATATCCGGAGCGCCGAACAAACCGAAAAATTAAGGAGTGCTAAGTTATGGCAGCTCAGATTTGGTATGAGAAGGACGCGGATCTCTCCGTTCTCGAGGGCAAGACCGTCGTCATCGTCGGCTATGGTTCCCAGGGCCATGCGCATGCTCTGAACCTCCGCGATTCCGGCGTGCACGTGGTTGTCGCTCTGCGTCCGACCTCCAAGTCCGTGGAATATGCCAAGGAGCAGGGCCTCGAGGTCATGTCCGTGCCGGAGGCCGCCAAGGTCGCCGACATCATCATGATCCTGGCTCCTGATCAGTACCAGGCCCAGATCTGGAAGAACGACATCGAGCCGAACCTGAAGCCGGGCGCTGCCATCGCCTTCGCTCACGGCTTCAACATCCACTACGGCTACATCAAGCCGTCCGAGGATCACCCGGTGTTCATGGTCGCCCCGAAGGGCCCGGGCCACATCGTGCGTCGTGAGTACGCCGCTGGCCGTGGCGTGCCGGTGGTCGTGGCCGTGGAGCAGGATCCGCGCGGCGACGGCTGGCCGATCACGCTTGCCTACGCCAAGGCCCTCGGCGCTCTGCGCGCCGGCGCCATCAAGACCACGTTCAAGGAGGAGACCGAGACCGATCTCTTCGGCGAGCAGGACGTCCTCATGGGCGGCATCAACCACCTGTGCGACATGGGCTTCGATGTGCTGACCGAGGCCGGCTACCAGCCGGAGATCGCCTACTTCGAGGTGTTCCACGAGCTCAAGATGCTCGTCGACCTCGCGAACGAGGGTGGCCTGAACAAGGCTCGTTGGTCTTGCTCCGACACCGCTCAGTACGGCGACTACACCTCCACCGTCATCAACGAGGAGACCAAGAAGCGCATGCAGTACCAGCTGAAGCGCATCCAGGACGGCTCCTTCGCCAAGGAGTTCATGGACGACCAGGCCGCTGGCGCCCCGAAGTTCAAGAAGCTGCAGGAGGAGTACTCCCACCCGCACCTCGAGACCGTGGGTCCGAAGCTCCGCGCCATGTTCTCCTGGAACAACCAGAAGGATGCCGACGCCGATATGGCCGAGTCCTTCAACGGCAAGATCGCTCGTACCCAGGTTCAGTAAGGTTTGCGAATCCTTTGGGTTCGCTGGGTGCGTGAATGCGTCGGCGGGCTTCTTCTGAGGCCTCGCGAGTATTCACGATTCCACCGCTGACCTTCAGGGCCGGGTGCTGTGCTCCGCGCACGCACCCGGCCCTTTGTATGCCTTGGGGAGGGGCGCGGAATCGTGTTAGGCGGGTGTTCCCACACCCGTTTAAGGCCGTTTCGGGTGATTTTGGTGCCTTAATGGCGTCGAAATCGTGTTAGGCGGGTGTCCTCGCACCCGTTTAAGGCCATTTCGGGCAGGGCGAGGCACCCTCCGCCCCTCCGTCCGCCTCTCCGACCACTCCCTTGCTTTTCCGCGCACCCCGTACCATGGTGGAGAACGAGAACCAAGACAGCGAGAGGACGGGATGAGGAATGTCCATGAAGAAAGTCGGAATCATCGGAGTCAATCACGTGGGCGCGCATGTGGCGAACGCGCTGCTCTACCAGTCGCTGGCCGATGAGATCTACCTGTGCGACACAAACACCACGCTGTGCGCGGCGCAGGCGAACGACCTCGTCGACGCCATGAGCTTCTACCCGCGCTCGGCCCGCATCATCGACTGCGCCGACCGTTACGAGGACCTCGCCGGATGCGACGTGCTCGTCAACGCGGCCGGGCACGTGGCCGCCGCCGCGGGAAATCGTGACGGCGAGCTGTTCGTCACCTCCGCCGAGGCCAAGACCTTCGCGCAGCGCATTGTGGATGCGGGATTCGCGGGCGTCATCGTCACCATCGCGAACCCGAACGACGTCATCGCCACCGAAATCCAGGGCCTGACCGGCTATGACCCGCGCAAGGTGATCGGCTCCGGCACGACGCTCGACTCCGCGCGCCTGCGCCACGCCCTCGCCGATGCCACGGGCTTCGACCAGCGATCCATCAGCGCCTGGATGCTCGGCGAACACGGCTTCTCCGAATTCGCCTGCTGGTCGCATATCACCTTCGGCTCGCTCACGGTGCCGGAGGTCGAGCGCCGCACGGGCCTGACGCTTGACCGTAGCACCTTCGAAACCGCCGCTACGAAAGGCGGCTTCGTGACGTACCAGGGCAAGCAGTGCACGGAGTATTCCATCGCGAACTCCGCCACCGAGATCATCAAGGCCGTGCTGTGCGACGCGCATATCATCACGCCCGTTTCGACGTATATCGACGATGTCTACGGCGAGTCGGGCGTGTATGCGTCGCTTCCGTGCGAGGTGGGCGCGCGCGGCGTGGAGCGCGTGCTCGTGCCGGAGCTTGCCGACGACGAGGTGCAGCGCTGGCACGATACGTGCGCCCATATCCGCGCGAACGTCGAGAAGGTGCGCTGCTGGTAGGCGGTTGTTAAGAGGCGGTTGCGCGGCGCGTGGCGTATACGATGGCCCCGCGCCGCGCTTATACGATGCGCCCGCGCCGCTACCGCACCAGCGCTACCGCACCAGCGCCGGGCGGTCGATGCCCTGGTTGAAGAACAGGTACTCGTGCTCCGACGAGATCAGCGCCGCGTCCATCATGGCATCGTAGTTCGCGCGCGATCCCTCGCGGGCCAGGCGGTTGCACACCGCGAGCTCGCGCGCCACGCTTGTGTTGAACGACGTGTCGGAGTACTGGCGGATCCACGCGCCGTACGGATGGCTGTCGAGGTCGAGGCGGCGGTCGGCCGCCTGCTTCATGATGTCGAGCCCGATGGCCCCGTACAGCCAGAAGCACGGCATGACCACGGCCGCCAGCTGCGCGTAGCTGCCCGAATCCGCCACGCGGTGCTCGTGCCCGATATACGCGGCCGTCACCGTGCTCATGGTCTGGGGTTCGGGGGAGAAGCCGTGTTCGACGAACCACTGCCCGTGGAAAGACACCTCCGCATCCACGCCGCCGGCCGCGGCATGCGCGAAGAACGTGCGGTCGTGCAGCGTGTCGGCGCGCACGGAGGCGAGCGCGAGCAGCGAGGAGTAGTCGGTCAGGTACAGGTCGTCCTGGTGCAGGTAGAACGAGAAGTCGAGCAGGTCGAGCGTGCCGTCGAGCATGCGCTGGATGAACGGCATCTCGCGGATGCGCTCGCGCACGCCGCGCACCTGCGTCCAGTAGTCGTCGGTGAAGGTGCGCGCGGTGGGCGGCGCCATCCACATGAAGTCGATCGGGCCGTGGCCGTGCCCCACGTGCAGGCCGTCGGCGGCGGCGATGGCGCCGGTCATCCAGTCCTTCGCGGCGCGCGCGGTTTCCTCCCACGAGGCGTACTGCGGGCGCAGCGCGGCGAGCGAGGCGGACAGCGAGTCGCCGGTGCCGTGCACATTAACGGTGGCGACGCGGCGCCCCGGCAGCGTGATGACGCGCGTGGCGGTGTCGGCGTCGGCGGCGGTGCCGGGGCGCGAGGCGAGGTCGGTGCGCGTCGGCGCGGGCGCGGAATTCACCACGATTCCTCCGGTGGCCTTCTCGGCATCGGCGAGGCGGTCGAGCACGGCGGCGGGGATGATCAGCGCGTCGTCGCAGGCGGGCGCGGGGTTCGCGCCGGTTCCGCGCGTGCGGGCGGCATCCGCACCTGCCGGCGCGGGGCCCGCCACAGCGGGTGAATCGTCGGAATTCTCCGCACCACTCAGCGCGAACATGCCCGCCTTCGCATACACGATGACGCCGAGCTCCTCGGCCACGCGGCGCGCCATAAGCACGGCGCCGTCCCATGTGGTCGGCGCGGCGTCGGCGTGGACGAGCGCCGCGAGCTCCGGCACGTTCGGCGTGATGATGTCGGCGAGCGGCAGAATGGTGCGCAGCTCCTCCTCGGCGTCGGGGGTGAGCAGCGAATCGCCGGATTTGGCGTACATCACGGGGTCGATGACCACCCAGGGGCGGGGCAGGCCGCGGCGCGCGTAGTCGTCGAGAAGCGCCTGGAGCCAGTCGCGCACGCAGTCCACGATCTGGCTGGTGCCGAGCATGCCGATTTTCATGGAGTCGATGCGGCCGTCGTCGGCCACGGAGTCGAGCTGCGCGCGCAGGAAGGCGGGCTCCATGTTCACGATGTCGGTGACACCCTGCGTGTTCTGCGCGCAGACGCACGTCATGGCCGCGTAGCCGAAGACGCCGTGCGCCGTGAAGGCCTTCATATCGGCCATGGTGCCGGCGCCGCCGATGGGGTCGGAGCCCTCGATCGACAGCACGCGCGCGCGGGTCGGCGCGTCGGCCGTGGCGTCGGCGTGGGCCTGGTAGCGCAGCACGGTGCGGGTGGCCTCGTCGAGATGAGCGGAGGCGAACGATGCGGCGGTCGCGGAATCAGCGCGGTCCGCGCAGGATTCCGACGATGCGGCGGATGCGGAAAGGGAATACGACGATGAAGACGATGCCTGTGAATCCTGTGATGCCTGTGCCAATGCGGCGGTCCTTTGCTTGGGCACGCGACGCAGCTGCGGCCGTGTCTGCTCCCACGGCCATGGTGCGGCTATGCGCCATGCATGCGATGGTGGTCTGCGAATGCGGTCGGCTGCCCCCGGCCTGTTCCGACTCTACCGCACGGCGTCGCCATGCCGCGGTGGCATCGTGTTGCGGGCATCGCCGCCATTCGAGGCGCCGACCCCGCACCGCCGTCACAGCGGAAGCGCCGCCCTGCCGTGCATCTCGCGCTGCGTCACATGGTGCAGCTGAATATCGTCGATCGGCGTGGCCTGCGTGAGATTCCACGAATGGTTCACCGGGCCGTTGCCGAGCCCCACGTTGAGCTCGTCGGAATGCGCGATGGCGCCCGTGATCCACGCCTTTGCCTTGTGCGCGGCCTGCAGCCAGTCGTGGCACTGCGGGCGGTAGGTGGCGAGGGCGCTCGAGAGCGCGCAGCCCGTGCCGTGCGTGTTATGCGTGGCGATGAGGCTGCCCGGAAGGCGCGTGACGACGGGGTTGCGGCTGATGGCGCGCATGGTGTTCGCGTCGATGAAGGCATCGGCGCGCGTGGTCGACGATTTAAGGTGGCCCGACTTGACGTAGACGCGCGTGTGGCCGCCGAGTTTGTCGAGCAGGCGCGTGCCTTGGTCGATGGCCTCCTCCCATGTGGTGGCGACGGGTTCGCCGACCAGCGCGGCGAGCTCGGGCAGGTTCGGCGTGATGACGTCGATAAGGCCCGAGGTGAGCAGATCGCGCAGCGCGCCTTCGGCGTCTGCACTGAGCAGGCGCGTACCGCTGGTGGAGATCATAACCGGGTCGATGACGGTCCACGGGCGGCGGTGGGTGGAGATGTCATGCGTCACACCGTGGTATTCGGCGTAATCCGCGTATTCGACGGGGGCATCGTCGGCGCCGGTGTTGCCGACTGGCCGAGCCGCGCCGTTGGCGGGGATTGCGCCGGCGGCGGGCATGGCGAGGGCGGACGATCCGATGATCTGCGTGACGTTCGCGCGGTTGCCGGGGCGGCGCCACAGCCCGCCGAGGCGGGTGAAATCGGTGTTTTCGAGCCACTCGTGCACGGTGTCGATGATTTCCTCGGTGCCGAGCACGCCGATTTTCACGGCGTCGATGGAGACATCGTCGGACACCGCCTTGAGCTGGTACTCCACGCATTGCGCGGTCTGCGGCCAGATGCCCGTGACCTCGCGCGTGTTCTGAGCCACTACGGAGGTGACGACGCCCATGGCGTAGCCTCCGCAGGCGGTGATGGTTTTCATGTCGGCGAGGATGCCGGCACCGCCGGTTGGGTCGGTTCCCGCGATGGCGAGCACGCGCGGCCTTTGCCCACCGGCCGCCTGCGGTGCGGTCTGCGGCACATGCACGGTGGTGACGGTGATGCCGTCGCTGACGGTGCGTGCGCGGTGCGCGTCGCCGCGATGGGTGTCGCGCCGTGGTGCGGATGTGGAAGGGGCGGGGGAGGAGGCGGAGGGAATGGCGGGTTCCGCGCCTTTCGACGATGTGCTTTCTGCCGGCGATGCGGCGGACGGTGCGGCGACGGACGATGCGCTGCCCGACGATTCCGTGGCATCCGCGGACACCTGACCCTCGCTATAGGCGCGGGCCTTGGAAGGCGAGGCCTTTCCCTTGCGAAAATCGAATCCCGAGGCAATCAGGGCCTGGCGGACTTCCTCTTCGGCAGTGCTCATGCGGTTTCTCCCGTGCGGTGCGCCGGCGACGCCTCTGGCGAAGCGATGCCGTCGCTGCGTCATTGTGCGTTCGGTTCCCGGCCGGCGCCGTAAGGGGCCGGTCTGCGGGCATGGCCCGCGGTGTCACGATGCCTCCCGTCGTGTCCCGCCGGCGTATGGCGGTTTCCCACCGGGCCGCCGTGCGGACTGTTCGAGAGCATCGTGTATCCCTGAGCCGCATTATATGCACGGAGTGTGCACAATCGTCCGGAACCATGTCGCTAGGCGTTCGATGAATACGATTGTTCGACCGTTCGTTCGCTGGCAGGTCGGGTGAATCGTGGATTCAGCGAGCGCCGGTCTCAGCGACCGCGGCTTCCCAAGCCTCGCGCAGGCTGCGCGCGCCTTCGCGGATGCTCGCCGAGCGGCAGATATAGGAGATGACACACAGGCCGTCGCCGTGGTGCGCCGCGATCTCGGGCGCGTCCGCCGGCGTCACGCCGCCGATCGCGCAGTTCGGCAACGGGCGCGCGGCATCCGCCACGGCCTCGAAGCGCTCGGTGCCGAGACCATCGGGCGCATCGGCCTTCGACACCGTGTTGTGGTACGGGCCGATGCCTACGTAATCCACGTATTCGGTCAGCTGTGCGGCCTTCGTCGCCTCCTCCACGGAACCTGTGGACAAGCCAACGATCGCGTCCTCGCCGAGCAGCGCGCGCACATGCTCCACCGGCAGGTCGGTCTGGCCCACATGCACGCCGTCCACCGGCAGGCCCTCGCGGCGCGCGGCCCAGGCCACGTCCACGCGATCGTCGATGACGAAATACGGCCGGTCCACGCCCGGCTCGCCCTGGGGAAGCAGCGCGCAGACCTCGCGCGCCAGCTGCAGCACGTCGCCCGCATCGGCCGGCTTCGCGCGCAGCTGCAGGAAGGTGATGCCGCCGTCCAGCGCCTCGCGCACGGCGTCCGTCACCGTGCGCCCCAGCGGCTCGACGTCCTGCGGACCGAGCACGAAATACGCGGTCATGGCGCGGCGGATGCGCTCGCGGTCGCGCACCGCCGGCCGGTGGGCGGGAGCGGTGGGGTTGGTATGTGCGTTGGGGGCGGTTGCGGATGCCTGTGCCATGTGGTCTCTCCTTAATATTGGGGTTGGTCTTTCCTGTTGGTTAGTGCTTCCTATGGGATGGTGCTTTCCTATCGGTCTTCTCGAATCGTGCATCGGCTTTCGGACAAACCTCTGTCCGCCCCGGCTGGCCTTCCCATCGCTTTTTGCCGACTTTTGCGGTGGTTTGGGGGCAATGGTTGGGGGATGGGGTGGGGTGCCTGGTGGGCGGTGTCGGTATCTGGTGAGTTTTGCGGTGGTTTGGGGGCAAAAGTCAGACGATAGGTGAGGCGGCGGACGGTGTGGGGAGGGGGAAAGAGGAATGCGACGCGCCATTGGACTTCCCGGCGCAATGCTGTATCATTCCTTCAGTCAACGTGGTTCGAGGAGGAGACATCGTTGCGAGGGATTCCCATGATGATCGATCGTAATGGCGAGATTGGCGGCAGCGCCTATGTGACAAACGACATGCCCGGTGTGTCTGCGGCGCACGCGGGCTTCTCCGCGTCGGCGCCCCTGCGTGCCGCCACCGACGATGCCGCGGCCGGCGCCGCTGGTCCCGGCGAGCGCGTGGTGGGCTTCGTGGTGCCGCGCCATGCCGCCGCCCCCGTTCCGCTTCCGCCTGCGGCGCACATGGCGCCGACCGATGATTTCGACGAATCGTTGAACGGCGCGCCGGAGGTCGGCGTGTCCCAGTCGACGATTGGCAGCCTCGCCGGGGCGGACGCCGCGGAGCAGGGCATGTCCGCGCAGTTGCCGGCCGACGGGCTCGATCCCACGCCGGAGGTCGCCTCCCTGTTCGGCGCCGCGTCGTCCCCCGCCGAGGAAGACGATGCCCCGCGTATCATCCGCGTCAGCGGCGCGGCCATTCTGCGCGATGGCAAGATCCTGTGCGCCCGCCGACCCGAGGGCAAGAACCTGGCCGGCAAGTGGGAGTTCCCGGGTGGCAAGCTCGAGCCGGGCGAGGACCATCGCGAGGCCCTGGCCCGCGAGATCCGCGAGGAGCTCGGCTGCGAGGTGGAGGTTGGCGACCAGATCTGCACCACGCAGAACGATTACGAATTCGGCGTCGTGGAGCTCGTTACCTTCTGGTGTACGTTGAAGCCCGGCGAGGAGCCGAAGCGCATCGAGCACGCCGAGCTGCGCTGGATGGACCCGGAGGACATGCCGTCGCTCGACTGGGCCCCGGCCGACTGGGAGGCCGTCGACCTCATCTCGGTCAAAAGCCTCGCGTTCTGACCACAGGTCGCCTGCCATCCCAGACTGCATATCCACCCGATATCCACCCGGTTCTGCATACCGTTCCATCGCAGGAGTGATACGCCGACGGTGCGTATCCCCTCGTAATACAGCGTTTTCTGGCGTTCACCGGAGTGGATATCCGGTGGACATGTCGTGATTCGTTACGTTCCTTATGCTAGGGTTCATTACGAAGAATCCGGGGCGTAGCGTGCTATGAGACAGAGGCCTCGGAACGCGACGGCCCGGGCGCTAGGACTCGCTGAAGGAGACGGAGCGCGTCGTTCGCTGTCGTTCGCCGGCATATACCACGATGCATATGCCGGCGAACGATGCGCCGGGTAGCAAAGCCGTCGTAGAGTGGAAAGGCAGTCACTTGAGAGAAAACACAAGGCGTTCGGCACGTCATGCCGGTGCCGGGAACAAACGCTGGACTTCGTGGGTCGCGGCTTCGGTGATCCTCGCCATGGTGGCGGGATCGCTGGGTGCGTTCGCGCTGACGGGCCGATCGCAGGCCCAGGCCGTGACGCCGACGGGCGCACCGGCGTCCACAAGCGATGTCGTGGCCGGCACGAAGGCGACCAGCACCGACATCACGATGTCGACCGGATCCGATGGCACGGCGACCACGAAGGACACGGGCATCGCCACCTGGGTCGGCGGCAATATGAACATCGGCATGGCCGACGCCGGTTCGTATGCGGCCGAGGCCGAGGGCGTGACGGCGGTGGCCGGCAACCTGACGACCAACCAGATCAAGAACTCGTGGAAGGACTACGGTTACGGCTTCCGCTGGGGCCGCGTCGGCTTCGGAACCCAATTCCGCCCCGCTGACGGCAGCACCGTGCTTGCCGTGGGCGGCGGCGTGACGAAGGCCGGCGGCCACCATACCTTCCTCGTCGAGAACGGCTATGATGCCCGCATCGCCGGCTCCGAAACCTCCGACAGCGTGGTGAGCAAGGGCACGGGTAACGACGTGACCTGGAACTACAACGATCCGCTGAGCGCCGTGTCGATCGGCGGCAGCACCGTGGACCTCACCAAGGACGGCTTCTTCACACCCGACGTGGTGAACAGCATCTCGACGCCGCTGTCGCAGCGCACGGCGACGGGAACGGTGACGGTTGGCGAGGCGAACAACGATTCCGTCACCCGCAACTACTTCGACAGCACGCAGGACTACACCTATCGTTTCTGCTACGCCGCCAACACGGACACGAACTGCAGCTCCGCGTCCAGAACCGACACCTACACGGCCCTGGGCCTGGGCAAGACGGGCACCTACAAGAACCTCGAGAAACTCATCACCCTGACCTCGACCGATACCACGAGCTCCGTCGTGGTGTTCGACCTCACGTCGGACCAGCTCTCCGATACGCATAACGGCGTCCAGTACCGCGGCGTCGCCTTCGACTTCGAGAATATCCAGCCCGGCCAGCGCGTGGTGGTGAATGTGGAAGGCGAGACCGTCTCCTTCCACACGGGCTGGAAGTTCTACTGGAACGGCACCGAAATCGGCAATGGCTATTCCTCCTCGGCCGATTCAGCCGTGCGGTCGGCGTATGTGACCGCGGCCCAGAGCATCCTGTGGAATTTCTACGAGGCCTCGAGCGTCACAATCGGCGGCGGCGTGGCCCGCGCCGGTCTCGACAAGTCCACCGAGGACGACCCCTCGGCCGCCATGCTCGGCTCCATCGTGGTGCCCAACGGCAGCCTCGACAGCCATGTCACGACGAACGGCCGCGTCTATGTGGGCGGCGACTTCTCCATGGACAACCCCTACGCCGTGCATGCGGTGAATGCCGACGGCTCGCTCGGCGGAGTGGTGGGGACGGATACGTTCTACGAGGGCCCCACCTCCTCGGTTATCAACATGGACCAGGAGCGCCACAACTTCCCGTGGACGGCCGGCTCCTCGGTGTCCTGGAACAAGACGGACACCACCGGCAAGCCCCTCGGAAACAGCACCTGGGCCGTGTACGGCACGTATGACGATGCGGTGAACGGCACGAACGCCCTCGTGACGGTGACCGACAACGATTCCACCGACATCGATCCCACAACCGGCTCCATCAGCGTCGACGGCCTGAAAAGCGGCTCCGACTACTATCTGAAGGAGACCTCGGTCCTGAGCGGCTACATTCCGAACAACACGGTGTACTGGACCCGCATCACCGCGGGCACTGTGTCGGCCACCTTCGCCTATTCCGTGACGAAGAGCTCCTCGGGCTCTTTCACCTATGACGATGGCATCGGCCTGTACAAGTCCGACGATGGCACCGTGTCCGTCGCGAACATGCCGGTCAAGGCCACGTGGGCGAAAACAACTGCGGACGGCGCGACGCCGCTGGCCGGATCGGCCTGGATCATCACGCGCCATGACGGCACCACGAACACCGACGCCACCGCCTGCGTCTCCGACAACAACGCCGTGAGCCAGACCGGTTGCGCGGTGACACTCACAGATACGGATGCCACGGAGGGCACCGTTACGGTGTCGGGCGACGACGCCAGCGGCGATGGCTTCCTGGTCTATGGCGCCGACCGCTATACGTATACCGTCACGGAATCCGTGGCCCCGACCGGATACTACCGCTCTGCCACGCCATTCTCCCTCTCCTTCGACGGCACAAGCTATGTGGTGGCCCAGGCCGTGGCGGATTCCCCCATCTCCGTGACGTGGAAGAAGACGGCCTCCGATACGGGCACGGCGCTCGCCGGCTCCGTGTGGAAGATCACGCGCACCGGCTCGAATAATTCGACGGCGACCGCCTGCGTCTCCGACAACAATGTCTCCTACACCGTCGACGGATGCAATGCCGGCAGTGCCACGCTTCTGAACGACGCCGACTCCACGGACGGCACCATCACCGTCTCGGGCACGGACGCCGCCACCAACGGCTTCCTGCTCTCCGACACCGAGTCCACGACCTATACGTATACGCTGGCCGAGGTTCTGGCCCCGAACGGCTACGCGGTGGCGTCGCAGTCGCGCACTTTCACGATCGACTCCTCCACGCTGGTGGTCAACGCCGACGGCACGACGACGGCAGATACCGCCGCCGACGCCATCGTGGACCAGCAGGTCACCATGGCATGGTCCAAGATTTCGGGCTCCGACCACCTGCCGGATTCCGCCTGGCTCGTCAAGCGCACCTCGCCGACCGGAACCACCGCCTACGCCTGCGTGTCCGATAACGTGAGCGGCAGCTCGCAGTCCCTCGCCTCCCTGACCGCGTGCCAGAGCGCCGCGGGCACGGGTGCGGCCGTCACGCAGCTCACCGACACGAATACGGAGAGCGGCAAGTTCACGGTGGCCGATCGAACCGGCTTCCTCCTTGACGGTGCGATGGGATACAGCTACCAGCTCATCGAAGTGGTGGCACCGAACGGCTACATGCTCGATTCGACTCCGCTTTCGCTGACCTACGCTTCCAATACCGCGCTCTATTACAGGGGCGACGGTGGCAAGGACACGCCGATCAGCAACACCCCGATCGGTGTGAACTGGACCAAGGAAGACACCAACTTCAAGCCGCTGGCAGGCGCCGCCTGGAAGGTGGAGCGCTACGCGACCGCCACCGCCACCACGCCCGATGCCACCGGCTGCGTGGGTGACACGAGCTCGCAGAGCACTGCCAGCTACGCGGGTGTCGCCGCCTGTTCCACGGCCACGGCCCTGACCGACGGCAACACGGCCGACGGCATCGTGTCGCTTTCCGGTGACTTCCTCATCTCTGGCGCGCATTACGAGATCACCGAGGTGGTGGCGCCGACGGGCTTCCAGATCAACCCCGCCACCTATGTTCTGGCGGTGACGACGGATTCCGATGGCAAGCTTGTCTCCACGCTGACGTTGAAAACCACGGGCGAGACCGTTGACGGTAATGTCATCCAGGACCAGCCGAATACGCTGGAGTGGAAGAAAGCCGATGCGTCCGGCGCCGCCCTGCAGGGATCCGTCTGGCAGGTCACGCGCTCCGGTAGCGACGGCTCCACGGCCACGGCCTGCGTGGGCGATAACGGCGCCTCCGTGCCGGGTACATGCACGACGACCCTGACCGACGTGGATGTCACGGCTGGCTCGATCCAGCTCTCCGGCAGCAACTCCGCCGACCAGGCCTTCCTTCTGGGCAGCACCGAGACCGTGACCTACACCTATTCGATCAAGGAGCTCGTGCCGCCGACCGGCTACACCCTCGACACCGCGGACCACGTGGTGACGCTGAACGCGGCGGCCAAGAACATCCCCATCCTCACGGTCACCGACGCCCCGGTTGTGGCGTCCTGGCAGAAGGTCGGCGCCGACGGCGCGACGCTTCTGCCCGCCGGCTCCGTGTGGGAGGTCGTCCGTACCGGCACCGATGGCACCGACAGCTCCACGGCGAACGCATGCGTCGTCGATAACAACGACGCCGCCCGCCTTCCGAGCGGCTGCTCCGGCAAGACGACGCTCGTCGACACGAACGCCGCCGCTGGCGTCATCGAGCTGCGCGGCGATAACGCCGCCGACCGGGCCTTCCTCCTGGGCAACACCTCGAACACCACATACAGCTACAAGATCGCCGAGCTCGTGGCTCCCGACGGCTACTCCAGCGCCAGCATCTCCGGCACGTATCTGCCTCTGTCCGCGGATTCCACCGGCACCCTGACAAGGACTCCGGTGACGAACAGCCCGGTGACGGCCACGTGGAAGAAGACGGATTCGGTGGGCGGCAACGCCCTGTCGGGCTCCGTGTGGAAGATCACGCGCACCGACACGGACACCGCCACATCCGCCTCGACCACGGCGACGGCTTGCGTCTCCGATGACAACGCCGATATCTCCGGTGTCACGGCCTGCTCCGATGCCACCGTGCTGACCGATATGCAGGCCACGACGGCCGGAACGATCTCCATCTCCGGCGCGGCCGACGCGTCGTCCGCGGCCTTCCTGCTGGGCGGCGCCAACGGCACCACGCGCACATACACGCTCACCGAGGTCAAGGCCCCGACCGGTCACTACCTCGACACCACCGAGCGTGCGATGACGCTGGACCCCGCCACCGGCACGCTGTCGATCGCCAACGCGACCGCCGGCTCCGACGGCATCGCCACGATTCCCAACACGCCGCTCGCGGCGCAGTGGAAGAAGACGGATTCCGTGACGGGCGCCGCCATCGCCGGCTCGGTGTGGAGGCTCGTGCGCACGGCCACCAGCACCGCTGACCAGTCGCAGACCCAGACGGTCGCCTGCGTGTCCGACAACAACGCGGCGCTGACGGGCGTCACCGCCTGCGACGGCGCCGAGACTCTGAACGATATCGACACGACTGACGGCACCATCCAGCTGTCGGGCGGCGAGGCATCGTCCACATCGTTCTTCCTGAGCGATGACGCCGACGCCACCTACACGTACACGCTCACCGAGGTCAAGGCCCCCGCCGGCTACTACCTCGACGGCACCACGCGCACGATGACGCTTGACAAGACCACGGGCGAGCTGTCCATCGACGGTGCGGGCACCGCCTCCGATGGCCTGCCCGCCCTGACGAACACGCCCATCGTGTTCTCCTGGACGAAGCAGAGCGCCGCGGGCGCCGCGCTCGCCGGCTCGGTGTGGACCGTCACCGACACCACCACGTCGCAGACGCGCTGCATCGGCGACGCGGGCGCGACCTCCATCCCCGAATGCGGCACGAACGCGCTGCTCACCAACACGGGCACCGGCACCGGCGCCTTCACGGTGGACGGCTCGCAGGCCGCGAACACGGACTTCCTCGTGGAAGGCCATTCGTACAAGCTCGTCGAGATCAAGGCGCCGAACGGCTACTTCCGCAGCGCCACAACCGGCACCGCTTCGTACACCATGGCCTATGACGCGGCCACGAAGTCCTTCGCGCTCAAGGCCGCCGACGGCACCGCCGTGGCCGGCGCGACGGTGAGCGATGCGCCGATCAAGCTGACGTGGACGAAGGCCGATAACATCAGCGACTCGAATAAGCTCTCCGGCTCCACATGGAAGCTCGAGCGCACCGGCACCGACGGTTCGACGGCGACGGCCTGCGTGGCCGACAAGAACACGCCTATCGCGGGGTGCACCGGCACGAGGCTGACGAACGGCTCCGCCACGGCGGGCGTCTTCGACATCAGCGGCGACGCCTCCGACGCCAACGCGGGCTTCCTGCTCGACAACGTGGACTCCGGCACGACGTATACGTACACGCTGACCGAGGCCAATGCGCCGCAGGGCTATACGATCGACACCACGACGTACACGATCGACCTGGCCACGGGCACCGTGACCGGCACGAACGGCAACGTCATCGTGAACGTGCTCAAGACCGGCGCCGTGAGCTTCGGCAAGGTGCTGGTCGGCGGCGCGAGCGACGAACTGTACAGCTTCCAGAACACGGTGACTTTCGGCGGCACCGAGCAGTACCGTCCGGCCACCTACCCGGTCACCTTCGCCACGGTCACCGCCGGGGCGGACGGCTCGGACGCGAAGAAGTCCTCCGCCGCCATCGTCGACTACACGGTGGCGCAGGCGAACGGCTCGATCACGGTGTCGGTCGACGGCAAGACGATCTACACCTGCCCCGACACGGCCTGCGCGATTGCGACCGACGCCTCGGGCAAGCAGACCGTGAACCTCCTGTACGACGCGGCGAACGAGTCGTTCTTCGACAAGCCCATCACGATGCAGGTGGCCGCGGGCTACGCCTACACGATCAGCGGTCTTCCCGACAACGCCAGCCTCACGGTGCGCGAGTCGATTCCCGATGACGCGGACTTCACCTTCATGGAGTTCCGGTGCGGTACGGGTTCGGGCACGGCATCGTGCGTCACCGACACCGCCACGAATGCGAAGAGCAACCTCTCCGGGTCGATCGTGCGCCTGTACGCGTTCTCCGCAGACCCGGCCCCGGCCTTCGGCGTTGCGGTGAACGTGCGCAAGGACTCGATGCCGCAGACCGGTCGCCTCGGCGGCGTGTGGGCCTTCGCGGGCGTCGGCCTGCTGCTTCTGCTGGGCGGTGTGGCCGTCTTCAGGAGGCGCGGCGAGAACGAGTGACGATGAGGTGACGGAGGCGTGACGCGGCGGCCGTGTACGATTGCCGTGCCGCCCGTCACGTCATACGCCACATCACGATGCGCGCATACCATGCATGCCGCGCATCCGCAGCCGGGCGCGGGCCAGCCCGCGCCCGGCTGCCTGTCCGCCGCATACGGCGGACGCAGGCCGATGAAAAATCGGTGAATATTCCGGCGAACGAGCCGAAATGAGGAATACTTTGGAATACCCATTTGATATGGTGAAACATATCGGGGAAGTAAGGAGAACCGAATGACCAGGACCATCGTCAGGAAGGCCCTCGCCGCCGCGGCCTCGGCCGTCGTGTCGCTCGGTGTGTGCGCCGCCGGCGTCACCGCCGCGCAGGCAGCCGTGGCACCCGTCACGGACAAGGGAAACATCACCATCAATCGTGCGGATAGCAACGATTCGCTCGCCGGCCGCACCTTCGTCGGCTACCGCGTGCTCGATTACACGAGCGTGCCCGCCGACCCGACCACGAGCAGCGCCGTCTCCGTCGCCTTCGTCACCGACAACGGCGCCGTCAACACCACCAAGCACGACGCGGTGTTCGCCGGCCTCAAGGCCGCCGGTATCACCGCCGGCACCGACGGCGAGGCTCTCGACGCCGTGCGCAGCAAGCTGACCGGCACCACCACGTCGTACCTCACCGCCGACGCCGGCACCGCCTACACCTTCGGCAACGCCGTGTACGCGGACTACGCCAAGGCCGGCCTCGCGCCCGACGTCACCTTCACCTGCGCCGAGCAGTCCTGCACGGCGAACGCGGCGGCCCAGTACGGCTACTATCTCATCGTCGAAACCGGCGGCACCGCCGCCTCCGCCACCGAGAACGCATACGCGGCATCGTATGTTCTCCTCGGCAGCCTCTACACCCAGAACCTCGTCCTCACCGCCAAGTCGCAGCAGCCGACCTCCGAGAAGTACATCTCCAAGAACGACGGCAGCGGCGAGGCCGTGACCGACGGCACCGAGAACTCCACGAGCAACCCGGACTTCGCCGAAGGCGAGGAGATCTACTACACGCTGAAGTACACGATTCCGTACTCCACACTCAAGGACTTCTCCGACCATGACGCCACCTTCACCTACACGCTGCAGGACAGCCTGAGCGCCGGCATCACCTTCGACTCCGTCAAGTCCGTCACCGTCAACGGCACCGACTTCACGGAGCAGGGCTCCAAGCTCCTCGACACCACGGCCAAGGCCTCCGAGGCCGCCAACCTGGGCCTGACCGACCAGGGCGGCGCCTACCTCAAGTGGACGGTGGCCGTCGCCAAGAACGGCACCGGCATCAACGGTTACGCGGCCTACGGCGTGGGCGGCACGTCCGTCCAGGACGCGATCGTCACCGTCACGTACACCTGCCACATGAACGAGAACGCCGTCATCGCCTCCACGGGCAACCCGAACAGCTACAACGTGAGCTACACGCGCAACCCGCTCAACTCCTCCGACTACGGCTACACTCCGCAGCAGACGCCGCGCGTCTACACGTACTCCGCGTATGTGTTCAAGGAGGACATCGACACCGGCGACCCGCTGCAGGGCGTGACCTTCTGCCTGACCACGCGCGAGGGCGACAAGTCCTGCCAGAGCGACGGCGTGCTCTTCACGAAGCACGAGGCCACCGACGCCTCCGGCGCCACCACCGAGTACTACGCGGTCTCCGGCTCCGCGAACGCCGGCACGGCCACGTCCTTCCCGAGCAACACGGGCAGCGTGGACCTCGTCACCCTGGCCGATGGCAAGCTCGACATCCGCGGTCTCGACGACGCCACCACGTACTACCTCTACGAAACCGCCGTCCAGCCGAACAGCTCCTACACGCTGCTGTCCGACCCGGTGGTCATCTCGATCTCGGCCGCTAAGGATGCCAACGCCTTCGCCGCCCTGAGCACGGGCTCCAAGCTGTACTACCCGGCCGGCGACGCCACGCAGAACGTGGTCGCCAATGTCGCCTACTCCGGTCCGATCAGCGACGCGCAGGTCATCTACAACTCCAAGAAGACCCCGCTGCCCGTGACCGGTGCCGCCGGCATCGCGATCCTGGTGGTCCTCGGCATCGCCCTCGTGGGCGGTGGCCTCTTCATCATCGTTTCCCGCAACCGTAGGAACACCGCCGCCGCATAATCCCTATCACCATCACCGTCGAGCTGCTGTTTTCCTCTTTTTTCCAGCGGCCCGGCGGGGCGGCGCGGTCACTTCTCTACGCTGGAGGGCGATTCCGCGGGCGTCTCCCACTCACAACCCCGCGGGCGTCCTCACCCCACCGTCGGTTCGGCCATGTTTCTCTCTTCGTGGCCGGTCCGGCGGTTTTTCTTTTGCTCACACGGTTGCCGGGTACGATGGTTGTGCTGTGGGTCCGGCAGCCGCGCGGTGCCGGAGGAAGGAACGGTATGTCCGACGACGATACGACGATGGCGCCCGCCATGCATTCCGACGATGCGTCCGTCGCCGCGGCGCGGCACGGGGCGCGCAAAAGTCGCTCGGAGGCGCGGCGCACGGCCGTGGGAATCGTGTCGATGGTGCTCGGCATCGCCCTGCTGTTCTACCCGATCGCAACATCGTTCATGAACGAACGCCGCGCCAATAACGTCGTCACGAGCTACGTGCAGAACGCGAGCACCCTCTCCGCCGACAGCAAGGCCTCGATGCTTGCGGCCGCGCAGGCGTACAACGACGAGATCTTCCACCGCCAGGGCGGCATCCTGCCCATCGGCAGCTCCGAATCGGATTCCGATGCCGAATACCAGTCGCTGCTCAACACGGGCGGCGCCATGGCCACGGTGTCGATTCCCAAAATCGGCGTGGACCTTCCCATTTTCCACGGCACCACGGAATCCGTGCTGTCGGCCGGCGCGGGGCATCTGTACGGCTCGTCGCTGCCGGTCGGCGGGCCGAACACGCACTCGGTGATCGCCGCGCACCGCGGCATGCCCACGGCGCTGATGTTCACGCGCCTCGACGAGCTCGAGGTGGGCGACGTGTTCACCATCACGGTGCTGGGCGAAACGCATGCATACCAGGTGGATCTCGTGAGCGTCATCGAACCGGATGACACGAGCCTGTTCACCATCGACCCGGGCAAGGACTACGTGAGCCTGCTGACATGCACGCCCTACGGCATCAATTCGCAGCGCCTCGTGGTGCGCGGCGAGCGCCTCGCCGACGTGCCGCCCGTGCAGAAGCCGGAGCTCGGCGTGTACCCGGCCGACTACACCTTCGCCGTTATCGGCGTGGCCGCGGTCTCCACGATGGTCGTTATCTGGAAGATGCGCCGCTCGTCGGCGCGCCCGCACGGTCTGCATATCGCGGACTAGCGGCCGTTGCGCATGCCGCGATCGTCAGCGGCAGCGCGTACACGCACGGCACGATGTACCGCGGCAGCACCACGGGGCCGGCCACCAGCGTCGCCAGCGTCACCACGGCCGGAACCAGCATCACCACGCCCATGCCGTGCCGCCTGCGGATGCAGTAGGCGAGACAGACGAGCGGAACCCATGTGGTGAACACGGCCTTGAGCACCAGAACCGGCAGCCAGTGCTCCACCCACGCATACACGCGGTCGAAGCCCTGCGACACCACATGCGCCCAATGTGGCCGCTGCGCGGTGCGAGTAATCGTGCGCTGCACCTCGTCGAGCGTGGCCTGCCCCTGCGTCATGCCCAGCAGGAACGGCTCCATCTGCGCGGCATCCGCGGTGTCGGGCGCCTCGTCGAGGTTGTCGCGGTAGGAGACATACGATTCGTCGCCCAACGACGTGGTATCCGGGTAGATGACGGGCAGCGCCGTGGCCGACAGCGCGATGGCGAAAACCTCCGGATGGCGCGCCATGGCGCCCGCATACCACCGGAAGAACGCATGCACGGCCTCGGACGGCGCGTCGGAGCGCCAGCGGTCCTTCGTCGCGTCGGCGCGCGAGGGCACATACACGTCGCCCAGCTGGTGCGCCTCGGCGTACACGCCATCGAGCACTCGCCAGTCATCGTCCGTCAGCTCGTCGCCATACCAGCGGATGTACAGCGCCGTCTGCTGCGACGTCACGGTCATCGTCTCCTTGCTCTCGCCGGGAGCCACGCCCATCGCCGGCAGCGCCGCATGCTGCCACACGCCGGCCACGAGCACAAGCGCCAGCCCCAGGCACGCCGCGGCCCGCACGCGCAGGCGCCGGATGGCGCATACCAGCACGATGCCGCACAGCAGCACCGTGATCGCCCCGGTTTTCTTCGTCAGCATCAGCAGCATGGCGGCCGCTGTCAGCCACACCACGAAGCGGCGGCTTGCGAAGGCGCCGCCCCGCGTGCGCGCGGCCTCGGCCATGAGCAGCACGAACAGCACATAGGCCCAGCCGTAGAGCATGTCCTTCGCCATGGTCTGCGCGAACAGCGGCACCACGGGGTACGCCGCCAGAAACACGATGCTCGCGCGCACCAGCCCGCGCGGAAGCCCGAGGAAGCGCATCCATCCGATGACGAGCGCGAACACGGCGGCCGTGGCAGCCATCTGCGCCAGCGCGTACAGCAGCAGCGACGGCAGATGCGAGGGGATGAGCCCGCCGAGGCTTCCCAGACGCCAGAAGGCGCCGAAAACAAGCGTGTCGAACCACGGGTGGTGGTCGGAGCGCGGCGCCATGCCGTAGGCCTCGAGCAGCTGCCATTGCGTGTCGGGGTCGAGGTTGCCGGGGAAGCGGATGAGAAGATACGGCGCCCAGCACGCGAGGAAAAGCAGGGTGGGGCGCAATCGGTGGCCGCGCATCGAGGCGAACCACGCGTCGGTGGTGAGGGTGGGGGCGGTTGAGGCTGTGGCCCTCGCGGCATCGGTGGTTGCGGCATCGGTGGTTGCGGCGTCGGTGGGGAGTCCGGACGATGGTTCCGACGATGGGGCCATCGTGTTTCTTTCCAGCGCGGCATCGGCGCGGCGGAACACCCAGGTCAGGGCGCAGGTGAACGCCGCCGTGAGCGCGAGGGCGAGGGTGACCGCCGCCACGGCGTAGGACGGCGAGCCGTGCCAGGTATCGGTGCCCGAGACGGCGCGGCGCACATAGTCGCCCCACACGGCGAGCGCGCTGATCGCAGCCGCCGCGATGCCGGCCCATAGGTCGGGACGCTGCGTGCGGCGTGTCGGGGTCGCGGTGTTTCCAGAGACGGTGGCTTTCGGATGGTCTGACATGATGCTCCTCCGCCGTGCCCTGGCGGGCTACCGGCGCTGTGGAAGGGATGCTGGCGATGCGCGGACGCTGCCGCTGCATCCGTGGGCTTTACATCGTGGGCTCTACATCGTAAGCCCGAGGAACCAGCTCTTGACGTAGGAGAACAGGAACGGGTTGGTGGAAGGCAGCGCGTCGTAGCGGCCGGTGGCGAACATGCCGCCGAACACCATGATCAGCGAGAACAGCACCGCCGCGGCCGCGGCGAACGCCGCCAGGCGAGCCGGCGCATATCCGGTGCGGAACGCCGGCAGCAGACGCGGGTCGGCGGCGGTTGCGGTTGCGGCGGCATCGTCTGCCGAAGCCTCTGCGTCTTCCGCACTTTCCGCGCCCTCGGCAGCGGAGGCATCGTGGATACTCTCCTGCGCCACAGGAAGCCGCAGGGACTCCTCGAGGCAGCACGCCACCGCGATGGCGGCGAACGCCAGCAGCATGCCGAAGTCGCCGTAGTAGCGGTTGTTCACGCCGGCCGTCATTGTGTCCAGCAGCAGCACCGCCGCGGCGCCGGCCACGCAGATCGCCGTCAGCGCCCACACGTGGCGCTCCTTGAGGCGGCGCCGCTCCATCCAGAAGAACAGCGCCACGAGCGCGAACGGCACCAGCGCCAGGAAGCCGCCGAGCGACGGCTCGCACGGCAGGGGCAGCGCGTTGTCCACCGTCTCGATGAAGGGGAAGGAGCCGCCGAATGCGGCTGGCTGCAGCAGCTGCATGAGCAACGCGATGGGCATCAGCGCACGCGACGGGCGCTGCGAGGTCATGTCGAAGGCCGTCAGGTTGTAGTTCGAGCCCACGTCGAGCGGCGAGCCGAAGCGCGCGGCGTTGTAGGCGAGCAGCGGCACGATGACGGCGAGGAAGGCCAGCACGATGGCGCAGCTCAGGCGCCAGCTCGCGCGGGAGAAGATCTGGTGCGAGTGGCGGATCTCGTCCCAGAAGATCGGGAACGCGAACAGCACGAAGACGAGGAACTGCGGGCGGCAGCCGAAGTTCAGCGCCATAAGCACGCAGCCGAGCACTACGCGCCATGCCGACACGCGCGTGGCGCCGGGAGTGCAGCCAGCCCATGCGCCCGTCGTGGCGTCGCGGCGCGCGCCGATCCAGAAATACAGGCCCGCGGCGGTCGCCGCCATCGAGGCGAGCACGGGGATGCCGTAGAACGACGGCGTGAACAGGTAATACCACGCGCTGTTCGCCACCAGCATCGTGAGGGCGCACAGCCACGCCAGCGCCTGCGAGACGCGGGGGAAGAAGCGCTGGATGAAGCGCATCGTCATCGGGATGGCGAAGGCCGCGAACGCCACGCCAAGCACCCACGACGCCGCCCAGTTCGGCAGCCAGCGCCCCGTCAGCGCTTCGAAGGGCGCGAAGAGCAGAACGGCCGGCACCACGCCGAAGTAGCTGTAATAGTGGCCCTGGAAGTACGCGTGGTCCCAGAAGTACACGGCGCCGGTGGCCTCGTTGAGGCTCTGGCGCGCCGCGTAGTTGTACGGGTTCGACATCGACTGCAGCGTGTTGTCGATCGGCAGGTCGAGCCACAGGTGGCCGTTGAGCAGTGCCTCGCCCAGGCGCTGGTACTGCAGCGGGTCGAACCAGTGGTCGAAGCCCCACCCGTAGGAGACGCCCTGTACCTTGAACATGCCGCCCGTGGCCTGCGTGACGAGCAGCATGACGACGGCGGTGATGGCGATGGCCGCGCCCGTGGCCGCCTTGTGGCCGCGCGTGGTGATGTCGAGCCGGCGGCGCCACAGCACCGAGCCGGGGCGGAAGCAGATGACGAACGCGGCGATGACGAGCATGACGGCGATGCGGGAGAAGCTGATGGAGAACGGGATGGTGGGGTTCACCTCGTAGCTGGCCAGCGAGACCGTGGAGCCGGCGTATTCGTTTTCGAAGCTGATGCGCAGCCACGTGCTGTAGCGGTTCTCGTCGCTTTTCTGCCCGGCGAGCGTGTACTGCGTCTCGGGGATGCTCGTGTAGGTGAGCGTGTTGTCGGGGTCGGACCAGACGCCGTCGCTCAGGCTGCGCCATGTCAGGTCGTCGGTGTTGCGGGTGGCGTCGGCCTCTTCCTCGGCGTCGGCCTGGGCCTCGCTGTCGAGGGCGGTGTCGGTGTCGGCCGTGTAGAACGATGCCGTGGCCGAGGTCCACGATGCAGTGTCGTTCGCGTGGGAGGCGGCCTGGCTTACGGGAATGGAGGCGGCGGGGGAGAGGCGGATGCTGGCGATTTCGGTCGCGCCGCCGGTCGCCGCGTCGCGCACGGGGATGTCGATCGTGGCGGTGTCCGGGTCGGTGATGGTGAAGGTGGTGGAGGCGGCGTCTGCGGCGGTGTCTGCGGCGCCATCGTCGGCGGTATCGTCTGCATCACCCGGCGACGGAATCGTAATGCCTCCGCCGAACACCGGGGAGCCCATCGTCACCGCGGGCACATGCGTGGTGCGCCAATGCCCTAGGTTGAACACGCCGACTTCGAGCCCCGCGATCACCAGCAGCGCCACCAGCCACAGCACGGCCGTGCGCCGGTGCTGCCTCCTGAGCGCCGGCGTATTGCTCCGTGGGGGCTGCGAGGTATGCGCGGTTTTCGACATATCAATTCAATCCCGTCTCTGCGTAGGGGAATCCGAAGCGCGGCGGGGCGGCGCCTTTCCGAGCGTCCGGACCGCGCAGAAAATGGAAAAGCCGGAAACCCAAGGTGTGCAAGGATTTCCGGCTGTACGCGGAGGATACGAGATTCGAACTCGTGAGGGCTTGCACCCAACACGCTTTCCAAGCGTGCGCCATAGACCACTAGGCGAATCCTCCGTTGCTGCGTGGCGACATGCTGCGAAACCGCCGCTGGATTTGTTGCGTGAACTCGTTCCAGCACATGTTTCCGCGGGCAACTTGACCAAAATACCGCGTCTACGGGAAAAATGCAATTCGCCTGCGTTCCGCGGCGTGTCGTGCGGGGAGAGAGCGGGGTGCGGAGAGGCGGTGCGAGGGAGAGGAAACCCACAAGATGTCCGCAACCCGTCACATCGTTCTTGGGGAGCGACGATGGTTCAGCTCTCGGTCCCGCCTGGCGTCAACGGTGCCTCTTGCTGGTCGCTGGCGTGCCAGTGAGGGGCACTGTTGGGGAAGAATTGGCTTGTTTCCAACGATTGGGTCTCCGACGGTGGGCTTCGCTGGTCGCTTGAGTGCCAGTGAGGGGCACTGTTGGGAGAGTGGTTGTTGGGAATGCTGGGCTTTTTCTCGAACGGTCGGCTTCGCTGGTCNCTGGCGTGCCAGTGAGGGGCACTGTTGGAGAAGAATTGGCTTGTTTCCAACGATTGGGTCTTCAACGGTCGGCTTCGCTGGTCACTGGCGTGCCAGTGAGGGGCACTGTTGGCAGAGTGGTTGTTGGGAATGCTGGGCTTTTTCTCCAACGGTCGGCTTCGCTGGTCGTTCCAGTGCCAGTGAGGGGCACTGTTGGGGAAGAATTGGCTTGTTTCCAACGGCTGGGTCTCCGACGGTGGGCTTCGCTGGTCGCTGGCGTGCCAGTGAGGGGCACTGTTGGGGAAGAATTGGCTTGTTTCCAACGATTGGGTCTTCAACGGTGGGCTTCGCTGGTCGTTCCAGTGCCAGTGAGAGGCACTGTTGGCAGAGTGGTTGTTGGGAATGCTGGGCTTTTTCTCGAACGGTGGGCTTCGTTGGTCGCTGGCGTGCCAGTGAGGGGCACTGTTGGGGAAGAATTGGCTTGTTTCCAACGATTGGGTCTCCGACGGTGGGCTTCGTTGGTCACTGGCGTGCCAGTGAGAGGCACCGTTGGGTTCGCGGGGTGCCGGGCGGGCGAGAATCGATCCGCAACCCATCACATCGTTATGAATTCTGTAACAGTGTGATGGCTTGCGGACATTTTTCGACGATTTTCGGCGGGAAAATCGTGTTTTGGTCCGCAACCCATCACATTGTTGGAGATTCGGGCCCGCGCCGCGTCCGCGCCCGAATCCCGCGCCCAATCACCACATGTCGGGGTGGGGCTGCTCGTAGTCGATGACCTCGTACATGCCGTGCGTGAAGGCGAAGTTGGGGTTGCCCCACGGCGCCTTGGACTGCATGAACGTCTCCGGCCATCGTTGCATGAACAGGCCGCGATCCGCGCGGAACCGCAGCTCCTTCTCGCCGCTGGTCGTCACGCCGCGCGACACCGACTCGTAGTGGTACAGCGCCGCCTCCGGGTTGAACAGCACGTACTGCCCGCGTTTGCCGACCTTGAGGCAGAAGTCCACGTCGTTGTAATTGTCGGGCAGCTGCTCATCGAACCCGCCGACGGCCTCGAACACATCGCGCCGCGTCATCAGGCACGCACCGGTCACGGCGGCCATGTCGCGGTCGAGCACGGCGCTTTGCAGATTGCCGTTGTACGTGCGCGGCATGTGCTGGAACACATGCATCGGCCCGTCGATGCCGAAGGTCACGCCCACATGCTGGATGGTCTCGTCCGGGTACAGCAGGCGCGCGCCCACGACGCCCACGTCGGGGCGCTGCATGCACGGGCCGAGCAATTCCTCGATCCAGTCGCGCGTGATGGGCTGCGTGTCGTTGTTGAGCAGCAGCAGGTAGTCGCCGCGCGCGTAGGCCACGCCGAAGTTCACGATCTTCGAGAAGTTGAACCCGTGCACGTCGGTGGCGCGCGCCACGCGGATGCGCGGGTCGAGCTTCTGCACCCACTCGTAGTACTCGAAGGTCTCCTTCTCGGTGGAGTTGTTCTCCACGATCACGATTTCGTAGTTCTGGTACGACGACACGCGCAGCAGCGTCGTGATGCAGCGGTGGAGCACCGTCACGGCGTCCTTGTTCGGGATGATGATCGACACCAGCGGCCTGTTTCCCAGGTCGTACTTGATGTGGAAATACCCCTCGCCCGCGCGGCGCGACACCACCGGCTCGCCCTTCACGCCCGCGCGCTCCAGATGGCCTTTGATGGCCAGACGCCCGGCCTCGAGCGCGTAGTTCTTCTGGTTGCGGTTGGACGCGGTGGAGTTCAGATGCGAGCGCCAGTGGTACAGCACATGCGGCTCGTGGTGCACATGGCGCGCCTTCTCGCCGATGCGCCACGCCATGTTCCAGTCCTGCGAGCCGTCGAACTCGCGGCCCGGCAGCTCGAGCGTGGCGAGCACGGAGGCGCGCACGGCCATGAAATGGCACAGGTAGTTCTGCGCGAGCAGCGAATCGGGATTCCACCCGGTTTTGAACGACGGCTCGCGGAAGCCCGGCTTGTCGGCGAACTCGCCGTCGCACACGTACTTGTCTTCGTCGCAGTAGATGAGGTCGGTGTCGGGGTGTTCGTTCACGGCCCGCGCGTAGCGGTACAGCGTGTCGGGCTCGATGAAGTCATCGTGGTCGAGGAAGCACAGGAAGTCGCCGGACGCCGCGCGGATGCCCGCGTTCGTGTTCAGCGTGATGCCCTCGTTCTTCTCGATCGGCACGCGCTTGATGCGCTCGTCGCGCCCGCAGTATTCGACGATGACCTTCTCGAGGCGCTCGTCGTCGGGGGAGGCGTCGACGAGAAGGAGCTCCCACTTGGCATACGATTGCGCCATGACGGAGTCCACCATGGCGCGGAAATACTCGATCGGCGTGCGGTACACGGGCACGATGACGGAGAACGTCGGCTCGGTGGCGAAATGCGCCTGGCGCTGGTAGACGAGCTCGGTGTCGCGCACCTTGTGCACGAGGCGGAACCAGGTGTCGTAGTCGTCATCGGTGTAGGCGGGCTGCGTGCGCTTGTTCCAGGCCTTCACGATTTTGTCGAGCGTTTCCTCGTCGAACGCCTCGAAACCGTTGTTGGCCGGCTGCTGCGGGAAATGCGCCCAGATGATGGCCGCGGATCCGGGCGCGACGCGCACGGAGAACGTGACCGTGCGGATCTTCAGCCCCGCCGCCACGGGGGACTCGGCCACGCGGTCGCCCATGCACACCCAGTCGCGCAGCGTGGCGTTGCCGTCGGGGCCGAAGTCGAAGCGGTTGCCCTCGCCGTCGAGCGCCACCACCTCGAGATGGTCGTGGGCGCCGTGCCCGTCCACAAGCGGGATCGACACATGGCCGGTCACGATGTTGGTGGCGTTCGGCTTGTCCTCCACCACGGATTCGAGATGCACGCGGATGTCGCCGGCGGTGAAGCCGTCGTCGCAGTGGATGATGCCCTGCGCGATGGAATCGTTCGCCTCGAGATGCTGGCGCGACTGCTCGGCCACGCTGTCGGGCGTGAGCACGAAATGCGCCGAGGCAATCGTGGCGCCGTCATGCAGCGCGTCGACGGTGACGGTTTTCGCAAACGGCGTCAGCGGCGTGACGAGCACGGGGCCGGCGGACGTGCCGACGATGCGCACCGGCGTGGGCTGCCGGTCGGCCTCGTTGACGGCCGTCGCGTGGAAGGCGACGTCGTCGGGCAGGTGGTGCTCGGCGTCGCTGAACCGCGTGATGACGGCGTAGCTGTTGCGCTTGTTGGCGGCCATGTGGTCGAGGCCGATGTACTCGAAGTCATGCGGCTGCAGCTCGGGGTGGCGCGCCGCCTCCCGGGCGCGGTATTTGCGCACGACGCGTGCCTTAAGCGTGTCGAGGCCGCGCGAGGCGTGCGTGAGCGGGAGCAGCTCGATGAGGTTCCCGTCCGTGCTTCCCGCGCCTGCCACGTTCCCCTTGTTCTCCTTCGACTTGTACTGCAGGTACTTGAAGAACATGCCCGTCAGGTAGTCCTCGAGGAAGCGCGGCACCGCCATCTGCTCGGTGACGTAGTGGCTTGTGTCGACCAGGCGGTCGTGCTTGGCCAGCACGTCGAACAGGTACGAGCAGTACTGGTCGAAGATGTCGCGGCGCATGATGAACGCGCCGTCGGCGAACATGGCGTTGCCGGCCATATACGCGTCGGCCGCCTTGAACATCTCGGGGTAGTCCACCTTGATGATGTCGAGGCACACGTCGAGGTCGAGCTCGTTGCGCCCGTTGCGGTACGAATACGTGTCATGCACATTGCGGCTTTCGGGCGTGGCCGACATCGTACCGGCGATCACCGGCACGCGCTGCAGGATCTGGCGCAGGTGGGAGGCGCTCGCGGCGGCCCCGTTCCCCTCGCCCTTGGCGAAGGTCAGGCCCGTGGGCACGAAGCCCACGAATTCGGGCGATCCGTAGGCCTCGGGGTTCTTCCATGCCCAGTAGCGCGCGGTCAGGTCTCCGTAGGTGGCGTAGCGATTCGAAATGGAGTCGCCTTCGTCATCGCGCAGCGGCGGCTCGGTATAGACCGGGATGTCGCCGGCCGATGCGGCTCCCGAGACGATGGGGCGCAGCGGCCGCCCGCCGATGTCGGCGGAGACCTTCGGATCATGGATCGGGACAAGCACTGTGAGGTTCTCGCTCATGCGGTTTTCTCCTTCGCACACCGCCCTTCGCACACCCCGTGCTGGCGGGTCGTCCGGTTTGCTCTCCACCGGCCGCGGTGCGCGGTGCTTCTGTTGGTTTCGATAGCACTGTAGCATTCGCGCCCGAAACCGAAGGCATACGATGACGAGGGCATGCGATGCAGACATACGATGACGATTCCGCCGCTTGTGCGTGAATATGGAGGAGTTGTGCGGATTCGGGGGCGGGGGAGGCTCCGGTGCGGCGCGGGGTTCCGGCGTTCCCTAAGCTGGAGGTGCTATGGCGGCGCGGGTTCCTGGCTCTGCGCCACGGTCGGGCGGCGTGGTCCGTCGAGGGACCATGACCGTCGAAGGAACATGAGGTGATATGACGCACAATCATGAATACGATGCCGGTTCCGAGGCATCGCATAAGGGATATGCGGGAGGGCATCGTCCTTCCCGTCGTTTTCTGTCCAACCATCTTGTGCTGGGCGCCATCGCGGGCGTCAGCATCGCGGCCCTGGCCCTGACGATCGCGGTGCCGCCGCGGATCGGCGCGGGCTCCGGGAGCGCGACCACCGGGAATATCGTGGCGACCGATCTGGCGGCCGCCGAAAACGCCGGGTATCTCGCCGCCTCCGGGGCGAACGCCTCCGACGTCGATGCCGGTGCCACGGGCGGCCATGAGCTTCCCAAATCCATCGCCGACGGCGTTCCCGACTCCGCCACGCTGGTCTCCGAGTCCTACGCGGTGACGACGGACGGCGAGGTGCTGGATGTCGCGACGGGCGATGAGGTGACGGATCCCGCCATCGTGGGAACCGAAGACACCCCGCCCGATCCGATGGCCCTCACGGGCGGCGTGCATTACGCGGCCATCAGCGTGGGCGATGCGCGCGAGGAAATCGCCGACGATTCCGCGGCCGGCACGGCGGATAGCGCCGTCTCCGCGGACGGCATCGTGGACGTCGACGGCACCGTCACCGCCACGGCGGCCGTCGATACGGCGACCGGCGCCGCCACCGCGCAGAACACGGCGCTGAGCAATAATGCCTACGGGGCCTATTGGGGCATCTCCGGCAACCAGCCGGCGATATTCAACGCCAATGGCTCCGTGGCCGTCGCTAATGCCAAGGGTGTCATCGACGTGTCGGCGTACCAACGCACCATCGACTGGTCCGCGGCCAAGGCCGCCGGCGTCGAAGGCGCGATCATCCGCGTCGGTTACGGCGTCAATTACTGGGATTCGACCGCCGCCTATAACATCCAGCAGTGCAAGAAACTCGGCATCCCCTTCGGCATCTACTGGTACTCCTACGCCGACACGGCCACGATGGCCACCGAGGAGGGGCAGAGCCTGGCCACGCGTCTGGCCCAGCTCGGGGTTTCGCCCACCGACCTGAGCTACCCGGTCTATTACGACATCGAGGCATGGAAATGGAGCGGCCACACCCAGCCCACCTCGCCTGCCGTCTATGACACCTTCGTCGGCAACTTCATCTCGGCTATGAACGCCGCGGGGTATTCGAACGTCTCGCTGTACACGTATCTGTCCTTCGCCAACACGGTGCTCAACGACTCCTACCTGCACGGGCTCATCACGTGGATGGCGCAGTATAGCTCCACGCTGCAGTACACGGACTGGGGCAAGAGCACGAACGGCTACGAATACAAGGGCTGGCAGTACTCGGACTCAGGGCAGATCGGTGGCATCTCCGGTAATGTCGATATGAGCGCGTTCACAGGGGTCAGCGCCACGTACCGTCTCTATAATCCGAACAGCGGAGAGCATTTCTACACCCAGTCCGTCGCAGAGCGCGAAGCCCTCGTCCGTGCTGGATGGGCGGCGGAAGGCACCGCGTGGACGTCCCTGATGCAGGGAACCGAAGTGCACCGCCTCTATAGCCCGGAATCCGGCGACCATCATTACTCGATGGACTCCCATGAGATCTCCGTGCTCACCGGCCTCGGCTGGCAGGACGAGGGCCTCGCCTGGTATTCGGGCGGCTCGGTGCCGGTCTACCGCGCCTACAACCCCAACGCCTTCGTCGCGGCGCATGTCTACAGCACGCAATACAGCGAAATCCAAAGCCTCGCCAAGAACGACGGCTGGAGGGACGAGAACCTCGCCTGGTGGGCGCTGACCTACTGACGGATCCGATGCCGGGGTTTATGCACACAAGGTTTATGCACACTATGTGCAAGAATTGCCCCGGCATAATTCGAGGCGCGTGTCTACGATTTTCGGTGCCCGGCCGCGAGTGACGGGAACCGGTGACCATCGTGAGGATGGGAATCGTGGACATACATGTGGGCGCACATGACGGAAAGACAAGAAACGGGAGGAAACATGGCTGCTGAGGCCGCTGTTCGCACAACCGGAGGTCCCCGCGCCGACGCGCGCGGAAAGGAACGTCGGGACGAAGGCCGGGATCCGCGCTCCTGGTGGTCCGGCCGCCCGGGCCTCATCGTGCGCTTCCTCCTGGCGCTCGCCGTCGCCATCGGCATCGCCGTGGCGCTCGCGAACGGCTATGTGTGGTGGATGTCCAACGGCGTCGGTGACGGCGTCACGCTCGATGCCGACACCACGCCCCGCATCGTCGCCATCCGCATCGCCGTGCTCACGCCGCTGCCCCTGCTCGTCTGCTCGTGGTTCGCGCTCGGCTGGAGCCGCGTGAACCGCTGGCTCCACCGCTGGCGCTGGGCCCTCGGCGGCTTCGTGGTCGCGTTCTGCACGGCGCTGTCGCTGTCAGGCTCGTCGCTGAACGGCTGGCACTGGCACCTGCAGTCGGGCAGCATGCTGAACATGACCGTCCTCGGCTACCCGCGCCTGAGCCGCAATGACGAATTCGGCATCAACACGGCGTTCGCCGCGTCGCAGCAGTACAACGGATACGGAGCCACCAACGACTTGCTGGGCGGCGCCGACCCCACCGACATGTTCATCGTCAAGGACGCCCCGATGTTCGGCGTGGGCGAGATCTTCCGCCCCTTCCACTGGGGCTACCTGCTCATGGGCACCAACCACGGCCTGGGCTTCTACTGGTCCGCGCGCCTGGTGGTGCTGTTCCTCGTCGGCTATGAGTTCTTCCGTCTCCTGACGCGCCGCGTGGAGGAGAACGGCGAGGTCACCGAACGCCGCGGGCTCGCGGTTCTCGGCACGTCGCTGATCGCCTTCTCGACCCTCGTTCAGTACTGGTTCGCCGTCAACAACATCGTCGAGATCCTCGTCGCCGTCTTCGGCTCCATCGTCTGCTTCGACCGCTATCTGAGCGCGAACAAGCCGACCATGCGCAATTCCTGGGCGCGCTTCGGCTGGGCCCTGCTCATCGCCGAATGCGCCGGCATGTTCCTGTGGTCTCTGTACCCCGCGTGGATGGTGCCGGCCGGCTATATTCTCGTCGCGCTGATCATCTGGCAGCTCGCCGCCCACTGGGGCGACGTGCATATGCGCACGGCGGACTGGCTGTTCCTCGTCCTGGCCGTCGCGATCTTCGTCGCGCTGACCCTGCTGACAATCAAGGGCTCCGCCGCCGCTATCCATGACGAGCTCAACACCTCGTATCCGGGCCAGAGGGCGGAAACCGGCGGATTCGCCGTGTCCCCGACAACCCTTCTCGGCTCGGCGGGCGCGCAGTTCCTCACGGCCCGCTTCGTCGGCGTTCCGGAGGCGGGGCATATCCCGGCGTTCGTTCCGCTCGGCTTCCTCGTGGCCGTCGCCAATATGTTCGGCAACCGCCGCGGTCACCGCACCGACCCGCTGATGGTCATCCTCATCTTCGAATGCGCCCTGTTCGCCGAGTACATGATCGTCGGCATGCCGGTGGGGCTCGCCAAGGCCACGATGCTCAGCCAGTGCCTGACGCCGCGCGTCTGCCTCGGCTTCGAGCTGGCGAACGTCATCCTCCTCATCCGCGGCATCGCCATGCGCCAGTGGGGTGCCTCGGCCACCACCTCCGTCATCGTCTCCGCAGTGCTCGCCGCGTACGGCGCTCATTTCTCCGAGCGCTTCACCTCGGAGCAGGCGGTGACCCTCGAGGGCGGCGCGGTGTATGTGGTGCCCGTCATCCTCTTCGTCGAGTACTTCGTGCTGGCCATGCTGTGCATGTACCGCGGCGCCGTATGGTCCGATTTCGAGGCCCGCATGCGCGACGCGCACGAGCGCATGGTGTCCAGCCGTCGCCGCGAGCGCATCGTATGGCGGGGCAATCGTGTCTGCCATGCCCTCTGCACGGGCGGCGTGGCCTTCGTCACGCTCGTGACGATCGTCACCGGCATGCTCGTCAACCCCGTGCAGCGCGGAACCTCCGCCCTGCACGATGACCAGGTGCTTCTCGCGTCCCAGGCCGCTGACTCCAAGGAGCCGGGCCTGTTCGTGGCCCTGGGCGACCGCTCGAGCACGAGTAGCATGCTCGCCAACCTCCTGGCGGCCAATGGCCTGCACGTTCTGAACTCCACGCAGGTCACGCCCCACTGGAACCTGTGGAAGCGCATCGACCCGGAGGGCAGGCACGAGGACGGCTACAACCGCTACGCGTACGTCAACATCGTCACGGCCGCCGAGGTGTCGGACGATACCCGTTTCCAGCTGCCGTACGTCGATCTGCTTATCGTCAGGATGACCCCGGCCGAGCTGCATGACCTCGGCGTGACCTACGCGACGAGCGACTCCGACCTGTCGGGCATCCGCGCGGACGGCTGGGGATACAAGAAGATCTCCGAGGACGGCGCCTTCGACCTGTACCGGATCGTGCCCGTCGACGAGCTGCCGCAGTGACCGGCGCGGGCGCGGCCATCCCCTATACTGATAACGACTTATAACGATTGTGTCGCGCCGAATGTCGCGACATCGCGCAATGAGGCCGCGCCGGCCGGAAGGACCTCCTGCCGCGAGCCGGATCGCGGGCATCGCGGAGTGCCGGCCGGGAGCGCGGCCCCCGCGATTCGCGGAACCAGCGAAAGAGACAGGAAGACATGGGCAACAAGGCTACGGCGGCATCCACAACCGAGCAGGCGCAGAAGAAACCCGATGTGGCGATTCTCATCCCCTGCTACAACGAGGAGGTCACGATCGGCAAGGTCGTGAGCGACTTCCGCCGGGTGCTTCCCGACGCCACGGTGTATGTGTTCGACAACAACTCCACCGACCGCACGGCGCAGATCGCGCGCGAGAAAGGCGCCGTCGTGATCAAGGAGCCGCGCCAGGGCAAGGGCCATGTGGTGCGTGCCATGTTCACCCAGGTGGACGCCGACATCTACGTGATGGTGGATGGCGACGACACGTACCCGGCCGAGGCCGCCGTCGATATGGTGAGCAAGGTGGCCGAGGGCTACGACATGGTGGTCGGCGACCGCCTGAGCTCCACGTATTTCGAGGAGAACAAGCGCCCCTTCCACAACACCGGCAACCGCATGGTGCGCGCGTTCATCAACTGGTTCTTCCACGCCCATGTGCATGACATCATGACCGGCTACCGTGCGTTCTCGTATTCCTTCGCCAAGACCTACCCCTGCCTGTCGCGCGGCTTCGAGATCGAGACCGAGATGACGATCTACGCGCTCGACAAGGACGTGCGCATCTTCGAGATGCCGATCCAGTACCGCGACCGCCCCGAGGGCTCCGAGTCCAAGCTCAACACCGTGGGCGACGGCATCAAGGTGCTCGGCACCATCTTCTCGATGATCCGCCAGTACAAGCCCATGCCGTTCTTCAACGTGCTGGGTCTCATCCTTGCGCTGATCGGCGTCATCATGCTCGTGCCCGTGTTCGCCACCTATACGGAAACCGGCCTTGTGCCGCGCTTCCCGACGCTGTTCGTGGCGATGATCCTCATCCTTCTCGCCTGCCTGCTCGTTATCGCGGGCATCATCCTCGACTCGCATGCGCGGCGCGACCGCAGGGATTACATCATCCACGAGAACATGTTCGCGCACCGTCAGCACGACGGGGAGTGACGGAGCCGCGGCGATGCGGTGACGATGGGACGGGTCCGGTGCCGGGGATGGCGCCGGGCCCGCGCCGTTTCGTGCGCGCCGTCCCGCCCTGAGATAGGCGGCATGGTTTAAGATGTCAGCTATGGCAGAAACCTTTGCTCCGAAGAACATCATCGTGACCGGCGGCGCCGGCTTCATCGGTTCGAATTTCGTCCACTACGTCGTTGACAACCATCCCGAGACCCATGTGACGGTTCTCGACGCACTGACCTACGCGGGCAACCTCGACAACCTCAAGGGCATCCCCGAGGACCGCATGGACTTCGTCCACGGCAACATCTGCGACGCCGAGCTGCTCGATAAAATCGTGCCCGGCCACGACGCCATCGTGCATTACGCCGCGGAGTCGCATAACGACAACTCCATTGCTGACCCCGAGCCGTTCGTGCGCACGAACGTCGTCGGCACCTTCCGCCTCCTCGAGGCCGTGCGCAAGTACGGCATCCGCTACCACCACATCTCCACCGACGAGGTGTACGGCGACCTGGCGCTCGACGACCCGCACAAGTTCACCGAGGAGACGCCGTACCACCCGTCCAGCCCGTATTCGTCCACCAAGGCGAGCTCCGACATGCTCGTGCGCGCGTGGACCCGCACCTACGGCCTGCGTACCACCATCTCGAACTGCTCCAACAACTACGGCCCGTACCAGCATGTGGAGAAGTTCATCCCGCGCCAGATCACGAATATCCTCACCGGCGTGCGCCCGAAGCTCTACGGCGCGGGCCTGAACGTGCGCGACTGGATCCACACCGAGGACCATTCCTCCGCCGTGTGGACCATCCTGACCAAGGGCCGCATCGGCGAGACCTACCTCATCGGCGCGAACGGCGAGAAGAACAACATCGACGTGCTGCGCATGATCCTGCGCCTCATGGGCCAGCCGGAGGACGCCTTCGACCACGTCAAGGACCGCCCGGGCCATGACCGCCGCTACGCCATCGACTCCACCAAGCTCCAGACCGAGCTGGGCTGGAAGCCGACGCATACCGATTTCGAATCCGGCCTCAAGGCCACGATCGACTGGTACACGAACAACCCGCAGTGGTGGGAGAAGACCAAGGCCGCGACCGAGGAACGCTACAAGCGCCAGGGCCAGTGAGGCCGTCGCGCAGCGCGGAGATATCGCGTGGCGCGGAGGCGTTGCGCCATCGTGACAACGATGCGACCGTCGCGCAGCGCCGCGTAATCGTGAAACAACGCGGCGCCATCGTGAAGTAAGCAGAGGAAAGACAAGGCAATGGAATTCGAAAAGGAACTCAAGGTCACGAAGACCAACATCCCCGGTCTCATCGTGTTCGACCTGCCGGTGCACGGCGACAACCGCGGCTGGTTCAAGGAGAACTGGCAGCGCGCCAAGGAAACCGCCCTCGGCCTGCCGGACTTCGGCCCCGTGCAGAACAACATCAGCTTCAACACCAAGCGCGGCGTGACGCGCGGCATCCACGCCGAGCCGTGGGACAAGTACATCTCCATCGCCACGGGCTCCGTGTTCGGCGCCTGGGTGGACCTGCGCCCCGGCGACACCTTCGGCGAGGTCTACACCTGCACGCTCGACCCGTCCAAGGCCATCTTCGTGCCGCGCGGCGTGGGCAACTCCTTCCAGACCCTCGAGGACGGCACCGCCTACACCTACCTCGTCAACGCGCACTGGAGCCTCGAGCAGAAGAAGACCTACACCTTCGTGAACCTCGCGGACCCGACGCTGAACATCCAGTGGCCCATCCCGCTGGAGCAGACCGAGCGCTCCGAGGCCGACCTGCACCATCCGTTCCTCGCCGACGCCAAGCCGATGGAACCCAAGCGCACGCTCGTCACCGGCGCCTACGGCCAGCTCGGCCGCGCCATCAAGGAGTACGCCGAGGCGCACGACCTGCGCAACTTCGAGTACCACGACATCGACACCTTCGACTTCTCCGATCCGGCCGCCTACGACCAGTTCGACTGGGACCTGTACGGCACGATCATCAACGCCGGCGCGTTCACGGCCGTCGACAAGGCGGAGACCGCCGAGGGCCGCTCCGCCGCGTGGAAGGCGAACGCCACGGGTCCGGCGCTGCTGGCCAAGGTGGCGCGCGAGCACCACATCACGCTCGTGCATGTGAGCTCCGATTATGTGTTCGACGGCACGCGCGAGCAGCACGGCGAGGACGAGGACTTCGCGCCGCTCGGCGTGTACGGCCAGACCAAGGCCGCGGGCGACATCGCCGTGGACCAGGCGCCGCAGCACTACATCCTGCGCTCCAGCTGGGTGATCGGCGACGGGCATAACTTCGTCAAGACCATGATGGGCCTGTCGGACCGCGTGGCGAACCCGGACGAGGCGCTGAACCAGGTCACGGTGGTGGACGACCAGTACGGCCGCCTCACCTTCACCAAGGACATGGCCGAGGCCATCTTCCATCTGCTCGACTCCTCCGCTCCGTACGGCACGTATAACCTCACGGGGTCCGGCGCCGTCAAGTCGTGGAAGGACATCGCCGCCGAGGTCTTCGACCTCACGAACGGCAACGGCGACGCGGTCAAGCCCGTCACCACGCAGCAGTATTTCGAGGCCGCGAAGAACCCGGTGTCGCCGCGACCGGTTCATTCCGCCCTCGACCTGTCGAAGATCGAGGCCGCCGGCTACACGCCCGCCGATTGGGAGGAATCCCTCAAGGCCTACGTGAAGTCCGAGCTCGCCGCCCGCCAGTAAGCGCGTTCCGCGCGTGGGCGCGGGCGCGGGGCGCGCACGCGGGGTGCGCACGCGGGGCGGGAGTCCCCATGTCCGTAATCCGTATCACTGTTGCGAATTCCTGAACAGTGGTACGAGTTGCGGACTTTTTTCGACGATTTTGGGGTGGAATCGTGGATTTTGGTCCGAAAGCCGTACCAGTGTTTCCGGAGGGGGCGACGATGGTACGGCTCATGACCCCGCCTATCGTCAACGGTGCCTCTTGCTGGTCGCCGCAGTGCCAGTGAGGGGCACTGTTGGGAAAGGATCGGCCTGTTTCCAACGATTGGGTTTCCAACGGTTGGCCTCACTGGTCGTTGTGCTGCCAGTGAGGGGCACTGTTGGTGGGGTGGTTGTTGGGAATGCTGGGCTTTTTCTCCAACGGTGCCTCTTAGTGGTTGATGTGCTGCCAGTGAGGGGCACTGTTGGGCTTGTAGGATGCCGGGCGGGTGAGTATCGGTCCGCAACCTATCACATCGTTTTCGTTTCCGTAACAGTGTGATGGCTTGCGGACATTTTTCGACGATTTTGGGGTCGGAATCGTGGATTTTGGTCCGAAAGCCATCACATTGTTATGAATTCCGTACCGCTGTTCTGAGGACGGAGTCGAGACGATGCCGGGACAGAGTGGAGGGGCGAAGTCGGGATGGAGCCGGGACGATGGCGTGCGCTCCGGCGGATCGTTCGCGGGGCGGGTGCTAGCTTGGGGGGTGTTCGCGCGCAATCGTGCGAATCCGGACACCGGAGAAGAAGGACGGACCGTTGACATCCGAATCATTGGAACCCAAGGCGCACGGCGTCGCCGACGCCGCGCGCCAGACCACCCAAGCCAGACGCCTCAGCCGCGCCGGGCGGCATCGCAATCGTATGAACCCCGCGCGCAGCACGCCACCCAGCACCGCACGCCCGACATGACCTGGCCGCAGCCCGCGCAGCCCGCCGCGCCCGCGCCAGCCACCTCCGCCGCGCCCGCGCCACCCGCCACCTCCACCGCCCCCACCACCGCGCACAAGCGCCCGCGGCAGTCGAACGTGGAGCTGCTGCGCATCGTCGCGATGCTCATGATCGTGCTCCACCACATCATCATGGACGGGGCGATGTCGCAGTCGAATATCGGCGTCGTCGTCGGTGGATTCACCGAACCGCATTTCTACAAGCGGCTGCTGATCTTCCACATCGCGAGCACCTGGGGGCCGGTCGGCAACGCCGTGTTCATCCTGATCTCCGGATACTTCCTCGTTGGCAAGGGGCGGAAGGTCAATATCGGCAAAAGCGCCTCGAAGCTGCTGCTGCAGCTGCTGTTCGCCACCGTCGTGCTGGTGGTCGCGTCGTTCGCCGTGTTCCGCGCGCCGGACGGCCGCGGCTCGTTCGCGGCGATGGTGACCATGCTCGACTTCAACAACATCGCATGGTTCATCGGGTATTACTTCCTCGTGGTGCTCGTCGGATTCCTTTTCCTCAACGAGATGCTCGACCGCTTCACCGAGCGCCAGTACCTGGTGTTTCTCCTGGCGCTGCTCGGCGTGGTCTCGTTCCAGTGGAGCGGCGCGCTTTTCGAGGCGCTTGCGTTCGGGCTGCGCACCTTCGGCGGGGGGAGTGCTGCTGTATGCAATCGGCGGATACATGCGCAGGTTCGACACGTTCCGCCGCATCCGTGCCTGGGTGTGGTGGGCCGTCATCATCATGGTGAACGCGCTGGTGGTCGTCTCGTGCTACAACTCCACGCAGACGCATATCAAGGACTGGACCCAGAACCCCACCGGCCAGCCGTTCCAGCATCAGATCGACATCTACCCGAATTATTCGCTGTGGATCATCATCCTCGGCGTCGCCATGTTCGAGCTGTTCCTCCGCCTGCGCATCCCCACCTCGCGCGTCATCAACTACCTGGCGAGCGCCACGTTCATGGTGTATCTGATTCACAGCAACTCGTTCTTCTACAGCATCTGGGGCCGCGTGCATTGGATCGACCTGCTCGCCGCCTCGCCGAAGGCGTTCGTGCTCAAGTGGTTCGAGTGGGCGCTCCTCACCTTCGCGTGCGGCGTGGTGGCGTATGCCGTCTACCAGCTCCTGAGCGCGATTCTGCGCCTGATGCGTCCGTTGTTCCTGCGCGACCCCGGCCGCCATGTGGGTGCTGTGAGTGTCGGTGCGGGTGCGGCTGCTGGCGCGGACGCTGCCGGTGCGGGCGCTGGCGCGGGTGCGGGCGCCTGAGTCCCTCCCACACGATTCCGCAAGCCATCACATTGTTGTGAATTCCTGAACAGTGTGATGGCCTGCGGACATTTTTCGACGATTTTGGGGTCAAAATCGTGGATTTTGGTCCGAAAGCCATCACATTGTTCTTGGAAGGGCGCCCGCCCGCGCGCTCGCCCGTCCGCCCGCCCGCGCCCCCCGCCGCGCCCCGCCCCCGCTCGTGGAATTTGTATGAAGAGACGCGGGATTTCGCATGGACCCGGCGTAACTGTAACATTATTGAAGATTGGCGATTCGCCGCCCCGGCGAACCGCACCCGCACAAGCCCCCGCGCCCCGAAGGCGCCCCGGTGCAATGCCCAAGCGAAGTCCAAGCGAAAGGGAACCATGAAGGGGATCATCCTCGCCGGTGGATCCGGCACCCGTCTCTATCCTCTGACGACGGTGACGTCGAAGCAGCTTCTTCCGGTGTACGACAAGCCGATGATCTACTATCCGCTGAGCGTGCTCATGATGGCCGGCATCCGCGACGTGCTCGTCATCTCCACGCCGAAGGACCTGCCGAACTTCGAGCGGCTTCTCGGCGACGGCTCCCAGTACGGCATCTCCCTGAGCTATAAGGTGCAGCCCAGCCCCGACGGCCTCGCGCAGGCGTTCCTGCTCGGCGAGGACTTCATCGCCGGCGACTCATGTGCCCTCGTGCTCGGCGACAACATCTTCTACGGCAACGGCCTGAGCAACCTGCTCACGCGCGCCACGCACGTCGAGCACGGCGCCACCGTCTTCGGCTACTACGTCGACGATCCCGAGCGCTACGGCGTGGTGGAGTTCGACGAGAACAAGAAGGTCGTCTCCATCGAGGAGAAGCCGGAGCATCCCGCGTCCAACTACGCGGTCACCGGCCTGTACTTCTACGATAACCGCGTCGTCGATTTCGCCAAGCGCGTCAAGCCCTCCGCCCGCGGCGAGCTCGAGATCACCGACCTCAACAAGATGTATCTGGCCGATGGGTCGCTGAACGTCGTGACGCTCGGCCGCGGCTATGCCTGGCTCGATACGGGCACGATGGACTCGCTGTACGAGGCAGGCGAATTCGTGCGCACGGTGGAGCGCGCGCAGGGCCTGCCGATTTCCGTGCTCGAGGAAATCGCCTTCGAGAACGGCTGGATCGACCGCGACCAGCTCGTCGCCGCCGCGCACGCGTACGGCAAGTCGAACTACGGCAAGCACCTCAAGCAGGTGGCCGCCAATCGCGTCATCTCCAAGCCGAACGATTAGGGCTAAAGCCCGCGGCCGGCGCCCCGCGTCCCGCGCCGTGCCCCCCCCACACGCGCATCACCACACGTCACAGACCACAGAAGAATACGAGGTAGATCAACACATGGCTCAGAACGAAGACAAGACGCTGACGCCGGGAACGACGAACCGTCTTGCGATTTTCTGCTTCTACGACAAAGACGGCCACGCCGGCGACTACGTGAGCGTGTTCCTCAGGGCGCTGATGCCGCATGTGCGCCGTCTCGTCATCGTGTCGAACGGTGACCTTGACGACGCCACGCGCCACATGTTCAAGAGCTTCACGCCGCATGTCATTGAGCGCGAGAACAAGGGCCTCGACACCGCCGCCTACAAGCAGGTGCTGCTCCAGGTGGGCTGGGACCAGCTCGAGCAGTTCGACGAGGTCATCTGTTGCAACGACACCTGCTACGGCCCGGTCTACCCGTTCTCCGAGGTCTTCGACGAGATGAACACCCGCCCGGTGGATTTCTGGGGCATGACGGCCTACGCCGGCAACACCATGACGAACGACGAGGTGCTTCCGCTGCATCTGCAGGCCTACTGGCACGTCTACCGCCGTTCGCTTGTCAGCTCCGACGCCTTCCATGAGTATTGGGAGTCCATGAAGCCGTCGAACGACTACGCGTTCAACACGCGCCAGCACGAGATCCCCTTCACCCAGCACTTCGCCGACCTCGGCTTCACGTGGGACGCCTACGTGGACTGGCGCAAGTACGAGGGCTACACGCCGTACTCGCTGCTCGACATGCCGATGGAAACCGTGCGTGACTCGCGCTGCCCGTTCATCAAGCGCAAGATCTTCGCCATTCCGCCCATCGTGGGCCTCGAGCACACCGCCGTGCAGACCGTCAAGCAGGTCTACGATTTCGTCTTCGAGCACACGGACTACGACACCGACCTCATCTGGCAGGACCTCCTGCGCGGGCACAACGTCTCCGACCTGCGCCAGATCATGCACCTCGAGTACATCCTGCCGAGCCACACGCTCAACCCGAGCCGCCCGCAGCAGGGCAAGCCCGCCCCGCATCGTGTGCGCAGCGCCTTCATCTACCACATCTTCTTCCTCGACCTGCTCGACGACACCCTGCACTATTTCGCGAACATCCCCGAGGAAACCGACGCCTACATCACCACGAACCCCGACAAGGTCGACCAGATCCGCGAGGCGCTCAAGGAGCACGGCATCACGCGCCCCGTCACGTTCATCCCGGTGGAGAACCGCGGCCGTGATGTCTCCGCGCTGTTCGTGGCCTCGCGCGACGTGGTGCTGTCGGGCAAATACGATGTGATCGGCTTCGCACATGACAAGAAATCCACGCAGAACACGGCCGAGCTCGGCCGCCAGGGCACGGAGGCGCTCGCCTTCGGCCAGAAGCTCATGGAGAACACGCTCGGCAGCCGCGAATACGCGGAGAACGTGCTCACGCTGTTCTCCGACAACGAGCGCCTCGGCCAGGTCTGCCCGCCGCCGCCGTACCACGCCGTGTACTTCCCGGTCACCAAGCCGCTGGACTGGGGCCCGAACTACGATGCCACCATCAACCTGCTGCACCGCATGAACATCAACGTGCCGATCTCGAGCTTCGCGAACACCGTGAGCGCCATCGGATCGTGCTACTGGTTCCGCGTGGACGCACTGCGCCCGCTGTTCGACCTCGCCCTCGACTACACGGACTTCCTGCCCGAAGGCGAGATGGGCCCCGACGGCACCATCTCCCACGCCATCGAGCGTGCGAACGGCTATGTGGCGCAGTCGCAGGGCTACTACCCGGCGTGGGTCATGACCGACGAATACGCCCGCATCGAGGCCAGCACGCTCAACACGCTGCTCGATAACTTCGTCGGCTCCCTGCCGCCGAGCCTGCGCGGCATCACACCGTACAAGACGCTGCAAAAGCAGAGCCCCGCGCATCGATACGTGTACGAGGGCGCCGAGGTGGCCACGCGCGGCGTGAACTGGGTGTGGCAGCACAGCGTCGACAAGCTCCCCGCGCGCATCTCGCAGCCCCTTGGCCGCGGCCGCGCGAAGGTCGACATCGGTCTGCGCCGCCTCGCGCACGCCATGCTCAACCGCCTGCGCGCCTTCCGCCAGCGCTAGTTTCGCTTTCGGGCGCCGGTTCCGACCGGCGCCCGTCTTGGCAACCCCGCACGCCGTATGTGGCGTGCATCTTTCCCTCCCTTTCCTTGTCCCAGTGATAGGATTCGTATTCCATGAATAACAGTGTCACAGAGCCGAATCGTGACGCCGCCGGCGCGGCATCCGCCGCGGCGGCCGCCCCGAAGCCGGCCAAGCCTGTCGAGACCGGCAAGAGCAACTACTCGCTTGTCGTTCTCAAGGAACTCGTCAAAACCGACTTCAAGATGCGCTACCAGGGCTCGCTGCTCGGCGTGGCGTGGACGGTGCTCAAGCCGCTCATGCTGTTCGTCGTCATGTACTTCGTGTTCGTGCGCTTCCTGAAGTTCACCGACGGCACGCCGCATTTCGCCATGGTGCTGTTGCTCGGCATCGTGCTGTGGAACTTCTTCGCCGAAGCCACGAACATGGGAATGCAATCCATCGTGTCGCGCGGCGACCTCATGCGCAAGGTGCATTTCCCGAACTACATCATCGTCATCGCCGCCACGCTGAACTCCATGATCTCCCTGGCCATCAACCTCGGCGTGGTCATCGTGTTCAGCATCATCAACGGCGTGCATTTCACATGGCGCGTGGCGCTCGTGCCGGTCGGCATCCTCGAGCTGTACGCCATCACCGTGGGCGTGGCCCTGATGCTCGCCACCTTCAACGTGTACTACCGCGACATCCAGCATCTGTGGGAAGTTTTCCTCCAGGCGCTGTTCTACGCCATGCCTATCATCTACCCGCTGTCGATGGCCGTGAACGTCTCGCCGCGCTTCGCCGAACTCATCCTGCTCAACCCGGTGGCGCAGACCATCCAGGACATCCGCTACTGGCTTATCGCGCCCGAGACCACGCCGACCACGTGGAACTACATCCACGATCCGTGGGTCGCCGCCATCCCGCTGCTGCTCGTGGCCGCCGTGCTCGCGCTCGGCATCTACGTCTTCAACCGCAACAGCCGCAAGTTCGCGGAAATCATGTAAGGGGCCGGGAATGACTTCGAAATCGTCTGAAAAATCGTCTCGCGACGCCGCGGCCTCCGCGCCGTCCTCTCCGTCAGTGCCTTCCTCGCTCGACGAGGAAACCATCATCACCGCGGCGGGCGAACGCCATGAGACCACCGAGGAGGCGCTCGAAAGCCCCGACACCACCGATGACCTTCCCGAGGATGTCGTGCTGCGCGTCAACCACGTGTCGAAGGTGTTCCGCCTCCCCACCGAGCGCGCGAGCGGCCTCAAGCAGGCGTTCATCAACTGGACGCGCGGCATCAAGGGCTACCGTGAGCAGCAGGTTCTGCGTGACATCTCCTTCGACGTGCACCGCGGCGACTTCTTCGGAATCGTGGGGCGCAACGGATCGGGCAAGTCCACGCTGCTCAAGCTCATCTCCGGCATCTACGTGCCCGAGTCCGGGCAGATCATGCGCCGCGGCAAGCTCGTGCCCTTCATCGAGCTGGGCGTCGGCTTCAACCCGGAGCTGACCGGCCGCGAGAACGTGTATCTCAACGGCGCGCTCCTGGGCTTCAGCCGCACCGAGATCGACGCCATGTACGACGACATCGTGCAGTTCGCCGAGCTCGAGGACTTCATGGACCAGAAGCTCAAGAACTACTCGTCCGGCATGCAGGTCAGGCTCGCCTTCTCCGTCGCCATCAAGGCGCAGGGCGACATCCTCGTGCTCGACGAGGTGCTCGCCGTGGGCGACGAGGCGTTCCAGCGCAAGTGCAATAACTTCTTTGCCAGCATCAAGAAGGATCCCACGAAAACCGTCATTCTCGTGACGCATGACATGGGCGCCGTGAAGAAGTACTGCAACCGCGCCATCCTCATCAAGGACGGGCGGATCGTGGAGTCCGGGAACAAGGACGATGTGGCGGATCGCTATTCGCTTGAGAACCTCGAGCCGCTGTCGACGCCCGCGCCGGCTCCTGCGCCCGCGCCCGCGGAAGGCGAAGGGGCAGGCGAGGGCTCCGGCGAGGCCGAGGCTTCGGGTGATGCCGCTGCTGCCGCCGCCGCGCAGCCTGCGCCCGAGCAATATCCGCTCGGCCTCAACGCGCGTGTGCCGCTGCTGCGCGTCAACGCCGTGAGCTCCCCCGTGGTGAGTTCCGACGATGAGTTCACCTTCGACGTGGAGTACCGCTTCGACGAGAAGACGCCGTTCTTCCTCACCTTCGCGCTGCAGGACATGACCCGCGGCGGCACCACGTACGAGCCCGGCATGCTGCCGATGACCCGCACGGGGCACCAGAAGGTGAGCTTCACGCTGCCTATGCGCGCGTTCACGTCCACCGACTTCAAGATCGTGGCGTCGCTGTCGGAGCCCGATCCGGAGAACCCGGAGGAGACGCAGCGCATCGCGTTCACGAATAACGAGAACTCCCTCATGTTCACCGTCCGCAATGACGGCGAGAAAACCCACGACGGCCTCATCAAGCAGACCTGGTTCGACCTCCACCAGCACTACGAAGACATGGACGCGGAGTCGGAGCCTGGTACGGATGCGGAGTCTGGCGCCACGGACGCTGCGTAGTGCCTGGGATTGAATCCCTCAGTGAGTCGAATTGTTCGTAACCCATCACATTGTTATGAATTCCGTAACAGTGTGATGGGTTACGGACATATTTGGGGTCTTTCGGCCTCGGAATCGGGGATTTCTGTCCGTAAGCCATCACATTGTTCGTGGGGAGCGACGATGGTCTCGCTCATGACCCGTCTATCGTCAAGGGTGCCTCTTGCTGGTCGCTTGCGTGCCAGTGAGGGGCACTGTTGGGGAAGAATCGGCTTGTTTCCAACGATTGTGTCTTCAACGGTGGGCTTCGCTGGTCGTTGCGCTGCCAGTGAGGGGCACCGTTGGTGGGGTGGTTGTTGGGAATGCTGGGCTTTTTCTCGAACGGTGGGCTTCGCTGGTTGCTGGCGTGCTAGTGAGGGGCACTGTTGGGGAAGGATTGGCTTGTTTCCAACGATTGGGTCTCCAACGGTGGGCTTCGCTGGTCGCTTGCGTGCCAGCGAGAGGCACCGTTGGGTTCGCGGGGTGCCGGGCGGGTGTGCGGGAAGGGGACTACTCGCCTGAGGTGGTGGAAGAGGGGCGGTCCTCCGGGGAGGATTCCGTCGAAGTCGCCGTGGCCGTGGTCACACGTGCGGAATCGGACGGCTCCGAGGCCTGCGCGCCTTCGCCGCGGGTCGGATCGCCGAACCACGCGTTGTAGAACAGCGTGAAGTTGCGGTTGCCGTAGGTCGAGCACGCGTCGCCCTCGCCGCCGGTGCCGTTCGCCAGCCCGGCCAGCGCGGCCTCGTTCGGCTGGTACGGCGTGTAGATGTACAGCATGGCGGTGGCGTCGTTCTCGATATAGACCTTGCTGCCGCCGCACGATTCATTGGGGTTGTACTGGATGTAGTCGGTGGTGCGCGGGCGATACGAGTAATCGGTGAAATGCGCCTGGTAGTAGCGCAGTCGGTGCGCCGCGCCATACACTTGGTTGAAGAATCCGTAATATGCCGTATCGCAATCGCCGTCGTCAGGGCAGGAGAGTCCCATCGCAATCGTGTAGTTCGACTCCTCCGGCTCCGCGGCCGTCACAAGTCCCTGCTCTTTCTGCAGCATCACGATGAGCACGCGCGGATTGATGCGGCAGCTCTGCGCCACGCCACTGATGATATCCGCCGCGCTTTCGTCGCTCGACGCTGTGTAGCCCGAGCACAGCGAGTCCGATTCCTCGTCTTTGGTTTCGAAGGTTTTCGTGGCGAGGCATTCCGAACTGCTGCAGCGCACGCCGCGTGTGCCGAGGAAGTCCTGGATCTCGTCAGTGGTCATGGAGGTGGAGTCGAACATCTCGTCGTCCGAGATAATAAGCCCGGGGTTGAAGCCGTACTGCCGCGCCATCGTGGCCTGGTCGCTCAGGTAGGCGCTGATTTCGGTTGCGCGGCGCTGCGCGATGACGGCCGTGGCCACCAGCGCCACGACGACCAGAGCCGCCACGATGGCGAGGGCGATGGTGGAGATCCATGTGGAGCGGCTCCACGATGCGGTCCGTCCGGTTTTTGCCGCGGGGGAGGAGGGTGCGGCCGGGGTTGCGGTGGCGGCTGCGGCCGGGGTTGCGGTGGCGGTCTCGCCGGTGGTTGCGCCGGTCGACGATTCATCCGCCGTTGTGGTGGAGTCGCTATCCAGAGTGGCACCCGCCGTCGTGTCGTCTGTCGTCGTGTCGTCTGCCGTCGTATCGTCCGTCATCGTATCGTCCGACGCCACGACGTCTCGTGACGCGCCGTCTGCCATCGTCGTTGCGTCATTCACCACGCCGGCGCCATCGTGTTCATTCACCGCATCGTCTGCGTTCATAGCCATCCTGTCTGTTCGTCTGCACAGCCTATCGTATGCGCCGCCTTGTATGAGCGATGCCGCGCCGTTCGCGCTGCGCCCGCCGTGCGCACCCCACGCCCGCGCCTCGCCGCAAAAGTGAAGAGCATGTTCCAATCCGGTGTCAATGCCGGGACGGTCAATATAGTAAGTTAGTATTCTCTGTTGGGAAAACGTTGAAAACAGAACAGAAAGTCTAGAACCTATGACCGAGAAGAAGTCTGTTGTCATCATCGGTGGCGGCCCCGCGGGCCTCACCGCCGCATACGAGCTTCTCAAGGATAACGGCGCTGAAAACTACGACGTCACCCTGCTCGAAGCGAGCGACACATTCGGCGGCATTTCGCGCACCGTCAAGCACAACGGGAACCGTATGGACATCGGCGGACATCGTTTCTTCTCCAAGGACGACCGCGTGATGGACTGGTGGAAGAACATCCTTCCGCTCCAGGGCGCCCCGTCCTACGATGACAAGAAGCTCGGTCGCAAGCACGACCTCGAGCCCGGCGGCCCCGACCCGGAGAAGGTCGACAAGGTCATGCTCAAGCGCCATCGCGTGTCGCGCATCTACTGGCACGGCCACTTCTTCGACTACCCGGTGAGCCTGTCGATGGACACGCTCAAGAACATGGGCTTCGCGCAGGCCATGAAGGTCGGCTTCTCGTACCTGAAGTCCCTGGTGCACAAGCTGCCCGAGACGAATCTCGAGAACTTCTACATCAACCGCTTCGGCCGCGCCCTGTACGGCATGTTCTTTGAGGGCTACACCGAGAAGCTGTGGGGCCGTCACCCGTCCGTGATCTCCGCCGACTGGGGTTCGCAGCGCGTCAAGGGCATCTCCATCTCCGCCGTCCTCAAGGACGCGTGGGGCAAGCTCATCGGCAAGCAGAAGAAGGCCGGCGAGGGCGAGACCTCGCTGATCGAGGAATTCTGGTACCCGAAGTACGGCCCGGGCCAGCTGTGGGAGACCGTCGCCAAGATCGACATGGGCAACGGCTGCACCATCATCAAGAACGCCACCGTGACCAAGGTCAACGAGAAGGACGGCAAGATCGCGTCCGTGGTGTACGTGGATGCGAACGGCAAGGAAACGACGCTGGACGGCGATATCTTCATCTCCTCCATGCCGATCAAGGACCTCGTCAACGCCATCGACGCGGGCGAGACCACCGAGCCGGTGGCCAAGGAGCAGCTCAAGATCGCCAACGGCCTGCCGTACCGCGACTTCGTGACCGTCGGCCTGCTCGTCGACAAGCTCAACCTGAAGAACCAGACGAATATCCCGACGCTCGGCAACCCGCCGATCGTGCCGGATTGCTGGATCTACGTGCAGGACACCTCCGTCAAGGTCGGCCGCATCCAGATCTTCAACAACTGGAGCCCGTACCTCGTCGAGGACGTGGACAACAAGGTGTGGATCGGCCTCGAGTACTTCTGCAACGAGGGCGACGACTTCTGGAACCAGTCCGACAAGGAGGGCATCGACCAGGCCATCCGCGAGCTGGTGAAGATGCATATCATCAGCTCCAAGAAGGATGTGCTCGACGCGCACCGCGAGCGCGTGAAGAAGGCCTACCCGGCGTACTTCGACACCTGGTACGACATGGACAAGCTCACCCCGTGGCTCGACGGCTTCGGTAACCTCTACTGCGTCGGCCGCAACGGCCAGCATCGCTACAACAACATGGATCACTCCATGGTGACCGCGATGGAGGCCGTGGAGAACATCAAGACCGGCCGCGACGATAAGTCCAACGTCTGGTCCGTGAACACCGATAAGGCGTACCACGAGGCGAAGGAAGAGAAGTAGGGTTTCGCTCTCTTCGTTGTTGCGGGGCTTCGAACCGATGGGTTCGAGGCCCCGTTTTTGTTGGGGTTGGTGGGGGAGGTGGGGAGAGGCCGTTCGGTGTGAGCGTTCGCTCACGTTGAATGCGGTTGACCCCGTGTCGGAGGGGGTTGGCGGGGGTCGGGGCCGTTCAGTGTGCACACTCGCTCACACTGAAGGCCGGTTTGGCGTCATCGCCCTGCTTGGCTGGGCGCTTCGTGGTTCGCGGCGAGGATTCTTCGCCTTGAAGCACGATTGTTGGATCCCGGCTCGTTCCGTGGCGGGTTTCCGGGGCTCGTGGCGAGGATTCTTCGCCATGGGGCACGATTTTCGGGGCGTGGCCTGTTCTGCGGTGGTTTTCCGGTGTTCGTGGCGAGGATTCTTCGCCATGGGGCACGATTTTCGGGGCGTGGCCCGTTCTGCGGTGGTTTTCCGGTGTTCATGGCGAGGATTCTTCGCCATGGAGGGTGTTTTCCCGTGGGTTTGGACCGTGTGGATTGGGAATCGTGGTTCGTGGCGAGGATTCTTCGCCTTGAAGCACGATTGTTGGATCCCGGCTCGTTCCGTGGCGGGTTTCCGGTGTTCGTGGCGAGGATTCTTCGCCATGGGGCACGATTTTCGGGGCGTGGCCCGTTCTGCGGTGGTTTTCCGGTGTTCGTGGCGAGGATTCTTCGCCACCAACACCCGCCTGCGCGCCCCGCACACGCAAAGAAGGGGACAGAGGAAAGAGAAGGGGAGAGAGAAAATAAAGAAAGGGGCTGAGAACACAAAGAAGAGGCGAAGGGCACAAAGAGGGAGCGAAGGAAACAAAGAGGGGCGCGAAGCACACGAAGAAAGGGGGCGGAGGAACCTTTCGGCTCCTCCGCCCCCAATCGAGAGAGGAAGGTGAGTTAGGCGTTGAGCACCAGGAAGTCCGGGCGTTCAACACCAGCGGTGACTCCAGGGACCGAGGAGACCTGTCCGTCCTTGACGTTGAACAGGATCTCACCCTCCGTGAGGATGATGGCGTTCAGCCTGTTACGCTGAGCCAGGTCCATGAAGTTGTTGGTGCCGGCGGCCAGTGCAGCCGTTGCCCAGACATCGGCAAGTGCCAAGTCGGGGGACACAATCGTCGTCTGCTCGCAGTCGCGGGGGCCGAGATACTCGAAGGTGCTGGCCTCCATGTTCGCGAACGACGTGGAAATCGCGCCGTTGCGAAGCACGATCTGCTGAAGCGGGGCGCTGGAATCCAGGGAGTTCTTGATCGGAACGTTCCAGTTCAGATCGAAGTCGTCTGCCGTGGCGTAAATCGTGTCGTTGCGGGAACCGAGCGAAGCGGACTGCGCCGTACCATCCGCGACGAGCGGACGGACATAGCGGTTGAAGGCTTCGTTGATGGCCCAGCCGCGGAGCATTCCGAACGGGTCGAGCTTCCCGCCGCGGAACGGCTGGAAGTAACCCTCGGTCACACGATGTGCCTCGACGCACTTAGACACGACCTGAAGGAAGTCATTATTTTCGGTCAGGCCGCTGTCGTCGCCACCGTTATAACGCGAAAGCAACGACGTCGCCGACTTCGGAGAGAACGTATCGGAGACGTACTTCAGGAACTTTTGGATCTCAATCGTCTGGTCATCGAGGATGTTCTCATCCTCGACTCGCATCTGGAGAACGTACGGGGCGCCCTCGACGGGGATGACGCGGAGATGGAGCTGCTGTGCTGAAGTCTTCGGCGTTTCGGCTGCTTTCTCTTCGCGTCCGAAAAGATGAAAATGGGAAGTGAATCCTGCGGCGGTCATTGTAAGCTCCTTTCGTCATCATCGAACCGTGAGCACGATCTTCGGGATCGACGAGATGTCAAGCAGCCTTGTGGGTTCGCTTTGTACCGACGAAACGGTTCGTTGTCTCGACGGCCTTATCTGCCAGTCCCTTGTTTCCTCTATCGGTTTTTATTTTACCATTGCGCATCATAACCCTCTCGGCGTGTCGCCTACAAATCGTGTGAAAATTAGGCGACAAAACTGACACTATTCGTTGAAATGTCGGCGTTTGTGTGCGGTCGTGTTCGCCTGTGTTCGCAGCGGCAGATGGGGCTGCCGGAGGCTGGCGGGGAAGGGACGATGTAGGAGAGACGATGGGGCGGCGATGAAGAGTGCGACAGGGAGCAACGCGACGGAGAGAAAGAAAACAGAGATATGAGAGAGAAAATGGAGAGAAACAGAAAGGAGAAAAAGGAGAAAGGAAGGAGAACGGGGGAGCGAAGCCGGGAGACGGCGACGAAGACGGTGACCAGAGACAACGACAACGAATGACCAGAGACAACGACGACGATTCCGACAACGAAGAAGACGGTGACCTGGGGAAATGCGAAAAACCAGCCGGAGAAACCCGACGCGCCGGTCGCAGCCGCGGTGTATACTGGACAAGTTGCTCTGAGGCCGGATGCGGCATCGCCGCCCCGGATCGGAACACGCGCGTACACACTCCTGCTGCAGGAACGTCCTGCGGCCACTAGCCCGAAGGAGGTGGGTGATGTCTGCGCACAAGTATGAACTGATGCTCATCGCTAATCCTGAACTTGATGAGCGCGCGCTGCGTAAGCTCGTCGATCAGTATCTCGAAACCGTCACCAATGAGAAGGGTACGGTTGACGAGGTCAACGTGTGGGGCCGTCGCAAGCTTGCCTATGAGATCAATGGCAAGACCGAAGGCAACTACGTGGTGGTGAACTACTCGTCCGAGCCGGCGACGTCCGATGAGCTCGACCGTCTGCTCAACCTCAACGAAGCGATTATCCGTACCAAGATCCTGCGCAAGGACAAGTAAGCGATACCGCGACACGTCGCGTTCCAGACACGCCGCGGCACGTCGTCGCCATCGTCTCGTCCTTCCAACTCCCCTCAGCGTCAACCATCAGCGCCAACGCTGTGCCAGCGCCCGCCGGCGAATTCCTTCGCCCACCGCGTGGCGTCCGGCATCGCTACCGTGAACGGAATATTCTGGAGACACTGACCTTCTGGAGACACTGACCGGAAACATCGGTTCCGGATCTTCGGAACCCTTCGAGACAAGACGACCATCGCACCCGCGTGCGGAATGTGAGGAGAAACAATGGCTGGAGAAACCACCATCACCGTCATCGGCAATCTCGTTGCCGATCCGGAACTGCGAACCGTGGGCAGCGGAAGCACTGTGTGCGATTTCCGCATCGCATCCACGCCGCGCACCTATAACAGGCAGACGCAGCAGTGGACCGACGGCCAGGCGCTTTTCCTCAGCTGCTCCGCCTGGGATTCCCAGTACAACAAGCTCGCGTCCAATATCGCCAGCAGCCTGTCCAAGGGCATGCGCGTCATCGTCCAGGGCAACCTGACGCAGCGCAGCTACACAGCCCAGGACGGCAGCCAGCGCACCGTGTTCGAGCTGCGCGTGCTCGAGGCCGGGCCCGCGCTGAGCCGCGCATCCGCAACCGTCAACCGTCAGGGTGGCGCAGGCGGATACAACGGCGGCGGTTATAACGGCGGTGGCAATGGCTACGCCGGTGGCGCCGGGTACGGTGGTGGCAACGCCGGTCGCGGTGGCTACTCCGGTGGCTACAACCGCGGCGGGAATGCCGCGCCGGCCGCCGCGAACAACCCCTCGCAGGGCGCGCCGCAGCAGGATGTCTGGGCGGTTGAATCGGGCAATGGTGCGAATAGCTTCGGCACCTTCGGCCATTCCGATTCCGCCGATTCCTCCGACGCGGACGAGTTCGGAGACGGCGTTTTCTGATCCGACGATGTCGTCGATCTGACGATGTCGCCGATCCGCGCCCGCACGTCCGGAACGCTTCCGGGGCCTTGGCCCGCCACGGGCCGCCCCTCCACAAATGCGGAGAAATCCGCGCATAACGCATAAAGTTCATTAAGGAGTACATCACAATGTCACGCAAGAGGCCGCAGCCGCCTGTCAAGCCGTTCAAGAAGAAGCCGAACCCGCTGAAGGCCGCGCACGTCAAGGAAATCGACTACAAGGACGTCGCCCTGCTGCGCAAGTTCATCTCCGACCGCGGCAAGATCCGTTCCCGTCGCATCACCGGCGTGACCGTCCAGGAGCAGCGCGAGATCTCGAAGGCGATCAAGAACGCCCGCGAGATGGCCCTCCTTCCGTACGCGTCCAACGGTCGCTGAGCTGGAATTCGGAAAGGATAGATAGCATGTCCAAGAACGTCCAGGTTATTCTCACCAGCAACGTCCAGAACCTCGGTCAGTCCGGCGATACCGTGCACGTGAAGGCCGGCTACGCCCGCAACTTCCTCTTCCCGCAGGGCCTCGCCTTCGAGTGGAGCAAGGGTGCCGGCAAGCAGATCGAGCAGCTGCAGCGCGCCCGTCGTGCCAAGGCCCTCGCCTCCCGTGAGGACGCCGTGGCCGCCAAGTCCGCCATCGAAGGCTCCACCGTGACGCTCACCGCCAAGGTGTCCGAGTCCGGCAAGCTCTTCGGCGGCATCAGCGCCGCCGCCGTGGCCCAGGCCCTCACCAAGGCCGGCAACGCGGTCGAGGCGTCCGCCATCACGATGGACGTCATCAAGACCACGGGCGAGTTCCCGGCCGAGGTGCAGCTGCACCCGGAGATCTCCGCCAAGTTCACCGTCAAGGTGGTGGCCGAGTAAGGTCGGCGTTTACGTCAGGCCGTGCCGCGAGGCATGGTCTACGATTCCCGCTTCAGGCGGCCGGATTCAGTCCGGCCGCCTTTTGCATATGAACTCGTTTCTGCAACAATGTGATGGCTTGCGGACATTTTTCAGACGATTTTGGGGTTCGGAGCACGATTTCGGTCCGGAATCCATCACATTGATATTGGGGCGGGGCCCCGCCCGCATGTCTCTTATCGGAACTGTCGCGTAACATGGCACGCGTGAAAAAACTCATCGAGCAGGTTCTTAAGTTCGGAATCGTCGGCATCATCGCCTTCATCATCGATTGGGGCATCCTCAATCTCCTCGTGATCGGCGTGCACATGAACGCCACCCTCGCGGCCACCATCTCCTTCCTCATCTCGCTGTGCTTCAACTATCTGGCGAGCATGAAATTCGTTTTCGTCCACCGCGACGACATGGCTCGCTGGATGGAAGTCCTCATCTTCTTCGTGAGCTCCGCCATCGGCCTGGGCATCAACGACGCCATCATCTGGTTCTCCACCTCCGTCATCATCAACCCCGACACGCAGTTCACCGACCACGGTCGCTACGCGCTGTACGCGAATATCGGCAAGCTCGTCGCCACCGTCATCGTATCGGTGTGGAATTTCGTCATCAGGAAATGGCTGCTCGACGCGCCGGATCCGGGCAAGCCGGTCAACGAGAAGTCGGTCGCGCACCGCATCGGCACATGGTCGCTGAGCCACGGCCCGGGCGCCAAGGCGCGCCTTGCTGCCTCCGACGCTGCCGATGCCGCCGCTTCCGATACCGAGAACGCCGATTCCGCCAAGAACTAAGCGAATCCCGCATCCGCCCCACGCACGCGGTATCGTGGACGTGGATACACAAACCGCGCCCGCACTGCGCGCCCCCGCGCATCCGGCGCATTCCAAGGAGGACACATGCCTGTTATCCACACCCACGTCAGCACCCCGCTCACCAAGGAGAACCGCGAGCACCTCAAGGCCGCGTACGGCAAGGCCATCCAGGCGGTGCCCGGCAAGTCCGAAGGCTGGCTCATGTGCCCCTTCGAAAGCGACATGCCAATCTACTTCGGCGGCGACGATTCGCGCCCCGCGGCTTACGTCGAGGTGAACGTGTTCGGCAGCAGCGTGCCGAAGTCCGCGTGGGAAAGCCTCACCAAGTCCATCACGGCGGCGCTCGGCGACGAGCTCGGCATCCCCGCCGACCGCATGTACATCCGCTACACGGCCACCACCGACTGGGGCTGGAACGGCGGTAATTTCTAAGCCATGCTGTTCGGCGGCCGCAATGGTCGGCCGAAACGGCAGAAATACGATTCCCCCGCTCTTCGATCTGGCGCACAGGCCGGATAGGAGGCGGGGGAATCGTGTTTCCGAAGCCTCGCGCCCCCGAAGCCTGCGCGCCTAGATTCCCCTGGGATGGATCCCGTTCACCAGACGGTAGGGGCGCATCACGCGGAAGCCGTTGTCAACCGGGCCCGTCGCGCTCTCCTCGTCGTTCAGCGTCGTGCCGCGCAGCTCGAGCTTCGTTTTGAACGCCACCTTGCACGGCACCTCCGTGGTGGGCTCCCTGCGCACCACTGCGTCGAGCAGGCGTGCCGCGGCCACGCCCATCGCGGTTGTGTCCACGGTCAGCGACGTCAGCTGCGGGAAGGTCTGCCGCACCACCGGCGTGCCTTGGAACGAGATCAGGCTCACGTCCTCCGGCACGCGCAGGCCCGCCTCGTGCAGCGCCTGCAGCGCGCCCACGGCGAGCACGTCCGCGCAGCACAGGAAGGCCTGCGGCAGGTCGTCGGGATGCTCGCGGATGGCGGTGCGCATCATCCCGAAGCCGAGCTCGGTGCTCAGGCCGCCGCGGTACACGTAGCCGGGTACGTACAGGCCCAGCTGCGAAAGATAGTCGCGGAAGGTGCGTAGGAAGGGGTCGTCGAACAACATGTTGCGGCGCGCGAACTGTACGTCGGTGCACAGCAGGCCGATGCGCTTGAGGCCATGCGTGAGGAAATGGTCGAGCGCCTGGATCGCCGCCGATTCGAAATCGGGCGTGACGCAGGTGCATTGCTGCAGCAGGGTGTCGCTGTAGATGGCGATGATCGGGCGGCTGCCACGCTTCATGCGCTCGATTTCGTTCGCGGTGAACAGCCCGATCACGGCGATGCCGTCGACCTCGGTGCCGACTGTTTTGCGCGTGGCGTTGTCCGCGTCGCCCTGGATGCGCAGCACGTCGTACCCCATGCGCGTCAGCTCGGTGCTCAGCGACGAGCGGATGTAGTAGGAGAACATCTCCTCGGATTCGTAGACCTCGGTGAGTTTTTCCACGATGGCGATGCGCTTGGCACGGTGCGAGCGCCGCTCGCGCGTCTGATGGTTCTTGTGGTAGCCGAGGCGTTCGGCGGCGGCGAGGATCTTGGCGCGGGTGGCGGGCGTGACGGATAGGGTTTCGTCGTTGTTGAGGACGCGGGAGACGGTGGCGGCGGAGACATCGGCGGCGCGGGCGACGTCGCGGATCGTGGGGCCGCGGCGAGACGATTGTGCGCGCGGCGTGGATGCGGGCGGGGCGGCGGCGTTCGGTGTGCGTTGGCCGGGGGTCGAGTCGGTTGCGCCGTCGGGCGCGCCGATTCCTTCGCCGCCGAGTCCTGTGCCGTCGTTCTGGTCCGCGCGTTCGTCCATCGATCCTCCCGGAATGTCTGCTGCCCTTCTGTCGCTGTGCCGCTTCGTCGCTATTCGGCTCGTTGCTGCTTCATCCGCAGCGCAGTTTACTGAATTCTACCAAGATGCCGGCGGCCTCGTATGCGTCGTTCCATCCGAAACGATTGGAGTGCGGCCACAATCTCCGGAGCCCGCCATTCGGGCGGCCGCGCCAGTGCGTCCCGTGCGGGACGGTCTCGATTCCGAACGATTCCCGAATCGTGGCCGTATGGAGTCTCCAAACATGTCGGATATTGCAATTGTTTAGTAAACATCGTTCTGTATGCCGCCTGCCCGCCCCCATATCACCTCATATCACCCCGCGCGTCGTATCATGGGACACGAATTGAACGCTCGCATACCGAGAGGGGCAGCATGACGGTTTTGGTTCTTGGAGGGGCCGGCTACATCGGCTCGCATATGGTCGACAGGCTCGTCGAACGCGGCGAGGAGAAGGTCGTGGTGGTCGACAGCCTCGTGACGGGCCACCGCGCCGCTGTGAACCCGGCGGCCACGTTCTACCAGGGGGACCTTTCGGACCGCGACTTCATGCGCCGCGTCTTCCGCGAGAACCCGGACATCGACGCGGTCATCCACTTCGCCGCGTTCTCTCTCGTGGCCGAGTCCATGGGCAACCCGCTCAAGTACTTCGACAACAATACGGCCGGCATGATCGCCCTGCTCGAGGTTATGAACGAGGTGGGCGTCAAGCGCATCGTGTTCTCCTCCACGGCCGCCACCTACGGCATTCCCGAAACCATGCCCATCCACGAGGACGACCCGCAGAAGCCCATCAACCCGTACGGCGAGAGCAAGCTCATGATGGAGAAGATCATGCACTGGTCCGACCTCGCCTACGGCATCAAGTTCGTGGCGCTGCGCTACTTCAACGTGGCCGGCGCGAAGCCGGACGGCTCGATCGGCGAGGACCACAACCCCGAGACGCATCTGCTGCCTATCGTGCTGCAGGTGGCGCAGGGCAAGCGCGACAAGCTGAAGATCTTCGGCAACGATTACAACACCCCCGACGGCACGAACGTGCGCGACTACGTGCACCCCTTCGACCTCGCCGACGCGCATATCCTCGCCGTGAAGTACCTGCGCGAGGGCAACCCGTCGAACGCGTTCAACCTCGGCTCGTCCACGGGCTTCTCGAACCTGCAGATCCTCGAGGCCGCGCGACGCGTGACGGGCAAGGAGATCCCGGCCGAGATGGCGCCGCGCCGCCCCGGCGACCCCGATACGCTGATCGCCGCGTCCGACAAGGCGCGCACGGTGCTTGGCTGGAAGCCGCAGTTCGACAACATCGACAAGATCATCGCCTCCGCATGGGCGTGGCATTCCACGCATCCGAACGGCTACGACGACAGGCGCTGACGCCGGCTGGCGCTGCGCGGGAAGGCATACGGGGAAGGTATACGATATCCCCGCCCGGCAGGAGGCATCGACGAACGGGAGGCGGCAACCGCCTCCCGTTTTTCGTGTGCCCTTCTCATTCGCGCGTCGGTTGCGTGTTTTCGCCACGTGAATTGAGTAGGCTTAGGAATAAGCGCACGCGTCGCCGACACCAGCGTCGGCACCAGAACACCGATCGCAAGGGCGCCTTGGGAAGGCCTGGAACGATTCAGGACCCAGACGGGCGCCCGGAAACGCCGAAGAAAGGACATCGCATGAGTTCGGGTAAAGCCGCGGAATTCAGCCTTATGGACATGGTTCCCACCAAGATCAAGAATTCGAAACCGTCTCTGATCCGAGAATTCGATGCCTATGCCAAGCAGTTCGACGGGGTGATTCGCCTGACGCTGGGCGAACCGGATTTCAACACGCCGCAGAAGATCAAGGACGCGGCCACGGCCTCCCTCAAGGCCAACCACACGCATTACCCGCCGACCCCGGGCACCCAGGACTTCCGCGAGGCCGTCTGCGAGTTCCTCAAGCGCCGCCGCGGCCTCGAGTACGCGCCCGACCAGATCGTCGCCACGGTGGCGGCGAGCGAGGCCCTGCGCGCCACGCTCGAAACACTGATCTCCCCGGGCGACGTGGTGATCGTCCCGACCCCGGCCTTCGGTTTCTACGGCACCATCGCCGAGCAGCTCGGCGCCCTGCCGGTGTACATCGACACATCTCGCTCCGGCTTCAAGCTCAGCCCCGAGACGCTGAACCGCACGCTGACGGCCCTCGAGGACGTCAACACCGTGCTGATTCTTAACTACCCGAATAATCCGACCGGCGTGAACCTCACGCGCGCCGAAGTCAAGACCCTTGCCGACGTCATCGCGCGCCACAAGGTCGCCGTCGTCAGCGACGAGGTCTATGCGCAGATCTCCTACGGCGAGCCCAGCACCTCCATCGCCGAGTTCCTGCCCGAGCGCACCGTCATCGTGGACTCGACCTCGAAGACGCTTGCCATGACCGGCTGGCGCATCGGCTACCTGGCCGGCCCGAAGGACTTCGTCGACGAAGTGGTGAAGGTGCACCAGCATACGGTGGCCACCGCGCCGCGTCCCGCCATGGACGCCGCGGCCGTGGGCTACCGCGAGTGCGACGCCGACATCGACGCGATGGTCAAGGAGTACAAGACGCGTGCGAATCTCCTGTATTACGGCCTCAAGGCGCAGGAGTTCGACTGCGTGCCGCCGACGGGCGCGTTCTACCTGTATGTGCGCATCCCCGATTCCTTCGAGGACTCCATGACCTTCTGCAAGCAGATGGTGGAGAAGGCGAAGGTGGCTGTGGTGCCGGGCGACGCGTTCGAGAAGAACTCGCGCTATGTGCGCTGCAGCTACGCCACGAGCCAGGAGAACCTGCGCGAGGCCCTGCACCGCATCTCCTCGTGGAAGGCGCGCGAGGGCTTCTGATCCGCGGCGCGGTTTGCGCGGCATATACGATGACGACGCCGTGGCGCGAGGGTGCCACGGCGTCGCGCATGCGAGGAGGGATATGACATACACGACGATTCACCTGGTGCGCCACGGCGAGGTGCATAACCCCGACCATGTGCTGTACGAGCGCCTGCCCGGCTATCATCTGTCGGACCGGGGGCATCGTATGGCCGAGCGCACGGCGCTCTACCTCGCCGCGAACCACAGCACCGCCCACGCCGCCGCCGTGTTCTCCTCACCTCTCGAACGCGCGCAGGAAACCGCCGGCGCCATCGTCGACGCCATCAACCCGCAGCGCGCCGCCCGCGGCGAGGAACCGCTCGCCGTTCGCAGCGACGGCCGCCTGATCGAGGCCGGCAACGAATTCCGCGGCACCACCGTCGGGCGCGGCGAGGGCGCGCTGTGGCGGCACGGCAACTGGCGCCTCGTCACGAACCTGTACCGCCCGTCCTGGGGCGAGACGTACCGGCATATCGCGCGGCGCATGAACGACTTCGTGCAATCCGCGGTCGACGTGTTCCCGGACGGCGACGTCATCGTGGTGAGCCACGAATCGCCGATCTGGACGTTCCGCTGCCTGATGGAGACGGGCAGGCCGGAGCATAATATGTTCAAGCGCACCGTGGCGCTGGCGTCCGTTACGTCGTTCACCTTCGACAACGCGACGCACCGGCTCGTCGGCATCGCCTACGCCGACCCCGCCTCGCGCGTGCGCTGAGGCTTGTGAAGCCGAGGCTTGTACCGAGGCTTGTGAATGGGAGGACTATGAACGAGACGAATTGGAACGATCCGCAGCTGGTTGCGCGCGTGTCCGACGAGGCGTCGGTTCGCGAGGCCGCGGAGGAGGGCCAGGCGCTGATGGCGCTGTGGCCGCTGACCCAGTCGCTGCATATGGACAACGATGTCAAATACGCCGAGGAGCTGCAGGTGCGGCTGACGCGGCAGTTCGCCATGCTGCTGATCGGCGACCCCGAGCTCGCCACATCGGTGACCCTCGCCGACGCCGACTTCGTGTACGAGGGCGCCGAGTCGATCCCCGGCCGCCCGCAGCCGGTGGTGGATGCGCTGATTCGCGCGAACGAGGCCTACGATGCCGCCGCCGATTATTCCGACGATGGCGACGCCGCGCATATCGTCGACGCGGCGCAGCGCGTCGGGGCGCATGACGACGCCGCGCGCTTCTTCACCCAGGCCCTTGACGACGGCGACGCCTTCGTGGGGCAGGTGGCGCAGGATGCGCAGTCCGAAGGCGATCCGGTCGGGCGTGTGGCCATCGTATTCAGCGCCGTGGCGCTTGCCTTCTACGGCGCGCTGACCGCAGGGCGCGCGGCCGCCGAGTCATCCGACGGCAACCTGACCGCCGGCGCCATCGCCGCCATGCTGTACGTCAACGAGCTGGGCGAGCGCTACGGCGTTCCGCGCCTGTTCCTGACGGCGGACCGCCTTATGGAGCTCGACGCGCCCACCGAGCCGGTTCCGTTCGTGCGCGCGCTTGCCGCGGAGGCGTCGCGCGAGTGGGCGAAGCACCGGGCGGACGTGCTCTGGGACCCCGACAAGGCGAAGGCCGACTCCGAGGAGGAGGACCGCAAGCGCAACCGCGAGGAGCTGGCGAAGAAGTTCCAGTGAGGTTCCGCTGAGGTTCCGCGCCGCGTCACTCGATCGCGTCGTCGTCGGGGCCCAGCAGCAGCCTTTCCACAAGGCTCACCAGCAGCATCAGCGCCACCGTCATGAGCACGATAACAAGCGACGCGGCGAAGATAAGCGGCGTGCGGAACGAGTTATACGCCGCCTGCAGCCAGATGCCGAGGCCGGCGCGCGCGCCCATGTACTCCGCCGTCGCCGCGGTGCCGAAGACGTACGCCGCGCTGATGCGGATGCCGCCGAACATCTGGCGCGCCGCGACGCGCAGCTCCACATGCCACAGCGTCCAGATGCTTGTGGCGCCGCAGGTCAGTGCCACGTCGCGGTAGAAGCGCGGCACCGAATCAAGGCCGCGGCAGGTCTGCACGGCAATCGGGAATGTGGCGAACACGGCCACGAGCACGAGCTTGCCGAGCGGCTCGAAGCCGAACCACAGGAGGAATAGCGGCGCGATGGCGATGATTGGCAGCGTCTGGGCGCCGACGAGCAGCGGATAGATTGCCGCGTGGAAGGCGCGCGAGCAGTGCAGGCCCACGCCAAGCAGAATGCCGACCGCGATGGCGATGGCGAATCCCAGCGCGCCTTCGACGAAGGTGACCCACGTCGCGTAGCTCAGCGTGTTCCACGACTGGGCCGCCGCGCGCACGATCTGCGTGGGGGAGCTCAGCTGACGCGGCGAGACGAGACCGCGGTCGACCACGATCTGCCAGATGACGACGAGTACGAGGAATGTGACGACCGCCGGCCAGGTGCGGGCGATCCACGAGCGCTTCTTCCGTGGCTGCATGTGGGTTCCTTTTCGTGGGTTGGGGGTTGGGGTTGGGGTTGGGGTTGCGTGGACGCGGTGGTTCCTTTTAACAATGTGATGGCTTGCGGACATTTTCCGACGATTTTGGCCCCGGAATCGTGTATTTGCGTCCGCAAGGCATCACACTGTTATGAATTGGCGGAACGGTGCGATGGCATACGATGGCGTGGGCGCGGGAGACATCGTGGTAAGTCGTACTCTCGCGGCAAAATGGGCGATATGTCTGAAGATAACAATCGTCCGGAGCTTCCGGAGAACGTTCGAGTCCGTTTCTGCCCGTCGCCGACCGGAACGCCGCATGTCGGCATGGTCCGCACCGCACTGTTCAACTGGGCCGAGGCGCGTCATACGCACGGCACCTTCGTGTTCCGCATCGAAGACACCGATGCCGCGCGCGATTCCGAGGAAAGCTACAACCAGATCCTCGACGCGCTCAACTGGCTCGGCCTCGACTGGGACGAGGGCATCAACGTCGGCGGTCCGCACGGCCCGTACCGCCAGTCCGAGCGCACCGACATCTACAAGGACGTCGCGCGCAAGCTGCTTGACGCCGGCTACGCCTACGAATCGTTCTCCACGCCGGAGGAGATCGAGGCCCGCAATGTGGCCGCCGGCCGTCCCACGGCCTTCGGCTACGATGGCTACGACCGCAACCTCACCGAGGAGCAGAAGGCCGCGTTCCGCGCGGAGGGACGCAAGCCCGCGCTGCGCGTGCGCATGCCCGACGAGGACATCGTGTTCAACGACCTCATCCGCGGACCGATCGAGTTCAAGGCCGGATCCGTGCCGGATTATGTGATCGTGCGTCCGAACGGCGACCCGCTGTACACGCTCACCAACCCCGTCGACGACGCCATGATGGAGATCAACGTGGTGCTGCGCGGCGAGGACCTTCTGAGCTCCACTCCGCGCCAGATCGTGCTCTACCGCTACCTTATGGAGCTCGGCATCGCCAAGGAGATGCCGCTGTTCGGCCACATGCCGTACGTCATGGGCCAGGGCAACAAGAAGCTGTCCAAGCGCGACCCGGAGTCGAACCTGTTCCTGCACCGCGAGAACGGCTTCATCCGCGAGGGCCTGCTCAACTACCTCGCCCTGCTCGGCTGGTCCATCGCGCCGGACCGCGACGTGTTCTCCATGGACGAGATGGTGGAGAAGTTCGATGTGCGCGACGTCAAGGCGAACCCTGCGCATTTCGACATCAACAAGGCCATCGCCATCAACGCCGAGCACATCCGCATGCTCGACCAGCAGGACTTCCTCAACCGCTCCGTGCCGTATCTGCACCGCGACGGCGTGGTGTCGGCGGATTCCTGGGACGCGCTGACCGATCATGAGCGCGAGGTGCTCACCGAGGCCGCGCCGCTTGTGCAGCCGCGTGTGCGCCTGCTGGGCGAGGTGGCCGGTATGGTCGGCCCGCTGCTCAGCGACGCCACCTACATCGAGCCGGATGCCGATGCGCGCAAGCAGCTCAAGGATTCCGCGGCCGATGTGCTGACCGCCGCGGTGACCGCTCTCGAGGCGATTCCCGAGGATGAGTGGAAGGCCGAGCATATTCACGAAACGCTCACAAATGCGCTTGTGGACGAGGGTGGGTACAAGCCGCGTCTGGCGTTCGGTCCGGTGCGCGTCGCACTGTCCGGAAAGCGCGTATCTCCGCCACTTTTCGAGTCTGCGGAGATCATCGGAAAGCCCACGACACTCGCGCGACTCGCCGAGTTGCGAAAGAATCTGTAAGCGTGTATATTCTCTTTTTGTTGCGCCACGGAGCACAGCGAAGAGCTGAACTTCAGGCGAACAAAAAGTGAATATGCCCCCGTCGGCTAGCGGTCTAGGCCAGCGCCCTCTCACGGCGTTAACACCGGTTCAAATCCGGTCGGGGGTACTCAGTCTGATTATTCAGACCCTTGCCGCTAAGGCAATTGGGGTATGGTGTAATTGGCAACACAGGTGATTCTGGTTCATCCATTCTTGGTTCGAGTCCAGGTACCCCAGCAAGTTGACGGAAACCGCGCGAAGCGGCTTCCGTTTTTTGTTATCCGCCGTTTTTGCTATCCGCGTGCGCAGTGTGGCGTGTGGTGTGAAGTGACGCGGTGCGGAGTGCGGGGGTGCGGAGTGCGGAGTCTCCCCAGAAACAATGTCCCCAAGAACAGCGTGACGGACCCCGGGCCGCTTCCATGACCGTTCACTCCACTCAACCCAAACAGTGCCTCTCACTGTCACTGCGGCGTCCAGTGAGATGGACCGTTGGCGGGGGAATCGTTGAAAACAGGACCCTTCCCTCCCAACAGTGCCTCTCACTGTCACTGCGGCGATCAGCGAGACCGACCGTTGGGACCGGAGCCTAGTATTCCCAACGCGGCTTCTCCTAACGGTGCCTCTTACTGGCACTGCGGCGTCCAGTGAGACGGACCGTTGGCGGGGGAATCGTTGGGAATGCGTGCGCTGTCCTTCAACAGTGCCTCTTACTGGCACTGCGGCGACCAGTGAGACGGACCGTTGGCGGGGGAATCGTTGGGAATGCGTGCGCTGTCCTTCAACGGTGCCTCTCAGTGTCACTGTGGCGTCCAGTGAGACCGACCGTTGGCGGGGGAATCGTTGGAAACAGGCCCCTTCCCTCCCAACGGTGCCTCTCACTGTCACTGCGGCGTCCAGCGAGACGGACCGTTGGCGGGGGAATCGTTGGGAATGCGTGCGCTGTCCTTCAACGGTGCCTCTCACTGTCACTGCGGCGACCAGTGAGACCGACCGTTGCGAAACGGGGATGCCGGGACAAGAATCGGGGAACGATCTCGCGGAAGAGGAGTCCGAGTAAAGACCTACATCGCTAAAGGCCAGGAATCGTGTCCGTAGGCCATCACATCGTTCTCTTTCCCGCAACAATGTGATGGGTCGCGGACATTTTTCGACGATTTTGGGGGCGGAATCGTGGATTTTGGTCCGAAAGCCATCACATTGTTATGAAGCGGGCGCCGCCCGTGCCCGCCCGCGCCCGCGCGCTTACTTCGTGAAGGCGAGGAAGTGGCGGTCGACGCCGAAGCTCCAGCCGTCGAGCAGCGCGGACGACACGATCAGGGCGCCGAGCATGACGCCGACGAGTCCGAGCAGCATATCGACGATGTCGCACACGCCGGTGCTGAAGATGTACTGCGCGCCCTCCACCATGAGGATCGCCACCGCGGCCCCAAGCGCGGTCTGCCAGATCTTCTTCGTGACGAGCTGCACCATGACGCCCAGCGGCAGGCACAGAACGATCGTCCACATCATGCCGAGCGGGTCGCCGGTGAATCGCTCGCCGAAGGTGCCGAGGTTGAAGTTGATGCCGCGCGTGCCCGCATCGGCGCGGAACAGCGTGTGGAACAGCAGCCACAGGTACAGCAGCGCGAGAATCGCGGTGAACACGATTTCGAAACGCTTGGTGAGCAGCTGGAACACGGCGACCCCGACCATCACGCCCGTGACCACGAGAAGCGTGCCGGCGAAAATCGTCTCGCCGAGCGCTGCGTAGACGCCGCTGAACGTTGCGACAATCGACGCCCACAGCCCCGTCACCGTGTTGATCATGTTCTGGAACAGGAAGATCCACAGGATGCCGCAGGTCGCTGAAATGCTCGCAATCGTCCGCTTCTCCATCGAAGGCCTTTCGTCTCGTGCCCGCCGACGCGCCCGGCGCCGGCCTCTTGTGCCGCCACGCGTCGGCGCGGCAGCTCTATGTTGATGATACTTGCGGTATGCGCCAAGCGCCGCAAGGTCCACGATGCGCCCATCGTGCGGCGGAAGGGTGGGGAAGGAGGGGGAGGGGAATACGATGCGCCCGCCCGCGAATCCAGGCGGGGCGGGGCGCGCGTCGTATGCTTGGAGGCATGGGTTCTCTTGACGATTCGCATATCGTGGCAACCGCCGCAGCCGCAGCTTCGAACGCCGCCGTTTCGAAGGCAACCGCTTCGAACGCCGCCCGCCCGCTCTCCGTTTCCGCGCGCCTGGGCCGCCTGCAGTTCCACAACTCCGGCAAGTTCCGCATACTGCAGCTGTCGGATATCCAGGACGGCCCCACGGTCAGCTCCGACACCATCAGGCTCATCGCCGCCGCCTGCGACGCGGCGCGCCCCGACCTCGTCGTGCTTACGGGCGACCAGATCGCCGGCTACCATTCCGCCTACCACGCCACCTATCGCAAGCGCCGCTGGAACACGGCGCTCGACAGCATCATCGGCGTGGGCCGCCAGGCCGCGAACTTCCTCGGCGACGCCATGCAGGGCTTTCCGCAGACTCCTCAGATTTCGGAATCGTCGCAACGCCGCCAGGAGGAGCTCGACGAACGCGCCAACTCCGCTTCCGACCCCGACGACGCGCAGCGTCTCGCGCACGAACGCGCGCTCGCAGGCACGCGCGACCTCGTGCGCCAGTCGATTCGCCAATTCATGCAGCCGATCGTCGAGCGCGGCATTCCCTTCGCCGTGACCTACGGCAACCACGATTTCCAATGCGGCATCGACAACTGCGAGTTCGACGCGATCTTCCGCGAGCTGCCCGGCTGCCTCAATCCCGAGACGACGGGGGCCGAGCCGCAGCGCGCCATGCATATGCCCGGCAGCGGCATGCCCGGCCAGGTGGCATACGCGGCCGAGCCGGGCACGTTCGCGCTGCCGGTGAGCGACGTCGGCCACACGCGCACGGTGTTCGGCATCGTGCTCCTCGACTCCGGCGATTACGCGCGCGGCGGCGGCTACGGCTCGCCGTCCGCCACGGGGCTCGACTTCCTGCGCACCGTTCCGCGGCTTATGGACGGCGCCAAGTCCATCGTGTTCCAGCACATCCCGCTGCCGCAGTTCTACGATTTGCTGCGCGTGGTGCCCTCGACCACGGCCTACGCGGTGCAGGGCTACCGCACGTACGATTCGCAGACGTATCTGCTTGACGAAACCAAGACGCTGCCCGGCAGCTTCCTCGGCGAGGGCATCAGCTGCCCGGACGCCGACAGCGGCGAGTTTCAGGTGATGAAGGATTCCGACGGCTACTTCGCGCTGTTCGCCGGCCACGACCACCGCAACGGCTTCGTGGGCGTGGACGACGGCATCATGCTCGGTGCGACGCCGACCTGCGGATTCGGCGCGTACGGGCCCGATCCGAAGATGCGCTCGGCGAGGCTGTTCGAATTCGACATCCGCCATCCGTACGCCCCGCGCACGCAGCTGCTGCAGTTCGGCGACCTCGTGGGCAAGCCCAGCTCGCGCAAGGCCTACACATTCGCGATGAGCCACGTGCCGACGAACGCCGGCGACACGTGGAATCTGCTGCGCCGTCCGAAGGTGTTCGGCAGCGTGCTGGCGGTGGCGGTCGGTCTGGTGGCCGGCAAGCTGTTCGGCGGCGGCAAGGAGAAGTAGAAGTAGCGCTCTCTTCTCTTCTAAAACAATGTGATGGCTTTCGGACCGAAATGCACGATTCTGGGGTCAAAATCGTGGAGAAATGTCCGCAAGCCATCACATTGTTGTGGAATTTTGTTGTGGCGGATGCCGGGATCGACGATGCGCCGGGGTCGACGATGCGCACATCGTGAATCGTGGACCCCGGTGGACCTCAGTGGAACTGGTAACCGCCCTGGGCCTTGGCGAGGGCGTCGCTGAGGTATTTGCCGGCGCTCATGACGAGCGGCGCGAAGTGGCGGCCCGGCGTCATGCCCATGCGGTCGGTCGGCCCGGAGATTGAGATGGCGGCGATCACCTGCCCGGCGGCGTTGCGGATCGGCGCCGACACGGACGACACGCCATGCTCGCGTTCGTTCACCGACTCCGCCCATCCGCGCTTGCGCACGGCGTTGAGCGTCGCGGCGGTGAAGCGCGAGTGGCGCAGGCCCTGGTGCATCTGCTCGGGGTCCTCCCACGCGAGCAGGATATGCGCGGCCGAGCCGGCCTCCATCGACAGCATGGCGCCGACGGGGATGGAATCGCGCAGGCCGGAGGCGCGCTCGACGGAGGCGATGCATACGCGCATGTCGCCCTGGCGGCGGTAGATCTGCGCGGATTCGCCCGTGCGGTCGAGCAGCGTCTGCAGAATCGGCTCGCTGGCGGTCAGAAGGCGATCCTCGCCGGCGGCCGCGGCAAGCTCGGCGAAACGAGAGCCGAGGGTGAAGCGTCCGTGCTGGTCGCGCACGATGAAACGATGGCATTCGAGCGCCATCGCCAGACGATGCGCCGTGGGGCGCGCCAGTCCCGTCTCGTTCACCAGTTGGGCAAGCGTGGCCGGTCCGCGTTCGAGTGCATCTAGGATAAGAGTCGTCTTATCGAGCACGCCGACGCCGGAATGAACTTCTTTTGGTTGTGTTGACATAGTGGAGGTTTGGGAAGCCATACGGAACAGTATGCCATCTCATTATGTGAAATGCAAAAGTTTGACATGTGAAAGCGGCAGCACAATCGGTGTGGAACAACATGGGCATGCGTCGCGGCCATCGCCGACTGTACCTGACGGCCGGCCCGGATGGGCGGGAAAAGCCCGGAAACATCCGGAAAATCGTCGATCCGGAAGGCTCCGGAAACGAAGCGGCGCGGCATGCCCGGAACTGAGGAGGTCCCCGATGGGAACAACGCTGGCCGAGAAAGTATGGAACGACCATCTCGTCCGCAAGGGTGAGAACGGCGCGCCTGACCTTATCTTCATTGACCTGCAGCTCATGCACGAAGTCACGAGCCCGCAGGCCTTCGAAGGCCTGCGACTTGCCGGGCGCAAGCCGCGTCACGTGGAGCTGACGCTGGCAACGACCGACCACAACACCCCGACCGTCGACATCGACAAGCCGAACCCCGACCCCACGTCGGCCCTTCAGCTGAGCACGCTTGCGCAGAACTGCAAGGAATTCGGCGTGCGTCTCCACGCGCTCGGCGATCCCGACCAGGGCATCGTGCACCAGGTGGGCCCGCAGCTCGGCCTCAGCCAGCCGGGCATGACCATCGTGTGCGGCGACTCCCACACCTCCACGCACGGCGCGTTCGGCGCGCTCGCCTTCGGCATCGGCACGTCCGAGGTGGAGCATGTGCTCGCCACGCAGACGCTGTCGCTCAAGCCGTTCAAGACGATGGCCGTGAATGTCGACGGCGAGCTGCCGCCGGACGTGACCGCGAAGGACATCATCCTCGCCATCATCGCCAAGATCGGAACGGGCGGCGGCCAGGGCCACGTCATCGAATACCGCGGCTCCGCCATCCGCAAGCTCAGCATGGAAGCCCGCATGACGATCTGCAATATGTCGATCGAGGCGGGTGCCCGCGCTGGCATGATCGCGCCCGACGAGGTGACCTTCGAGTACCTCAAGGGCCGTCCGCACGCTCCGGAAGGCGAGATGTGGGACAAGGCCGTGGAGTACTGGAAGACGCTGAAGAGCGACGATGACGCGGTGTTCGACAAGGAGGTCACGCTCGAGGCGGAGGACCTCAAGCCCTTCGTCACCTGGGGCACCAACCCCGGCCAGGGCGTGCCGATCGACTCCGTGGTGCCCGATCCCGAGTCCTTCACCGACGAGACGCAGCGTGCCGCCGCCAAGCGAGCCCTGCAGTACATGGACCTCAAGGCCGGCCAGCCGATCAAGTCGATTCCGGTCGACACCGTGTTCATCGGCTCCTGCACGAACGGCCGCATCGAGGACCTTCGCGCGGCCGCGGCCGTGATGAAGGGCCATCACAAGGCCGATTCCATCCACCGCGTGCTCGTGGTGCCCGCCAGCTCCCGCGTGCGCATCCAGGCGGAGAAGGAGGGCCTCGACAGGATCTTCAAGGACTTCGGCGCCGAATGGCGCAACGCCGGCTGCTCCATGTGCCTGGGCATGAACCCCGACAAGCTCGTGGCCGACGAGCGCTCCATCTCCACGTCGAACCGCAACTTCGAAGGCCGCCAGGGCAAGGGGTCGCGCACGCATCTCGCGTCGCCCGCCGTCGCCGCCGCGACCGCCATTCGCGGAACGATCAGCGAGCCCGCCGATCTGTGACGCGCGGTGCGTGCGGCAATCGTGAAGAGCGAATCGAAAATCGTGAATCGTGAGAATGTGAAGGAAAACCTATGGAAAAGCTGACCGTCGTAACAGGCACGGGAGTGCCGCTCCGCCGCTCGAACGTCGACACCGACCAGATCATCCCGGCCGTGTTCCTCAAGCGCGTGAAGAAGTCCGGCTTCGAGGACGCGCTGTTCTACGCGTGGCGCCGCGACCCGAACTTCGTGCTCAACCAGGACCCGTACAAGGACGGCAAGATTCTCGTGGCCGGGCCGGACTTCGGCATCGGCTCCTCGCGCGAGCACGCCGTGTGGGCGCTGCATGACTACGGCTTCCGCGTGGTGATCTCGTCGCGCTTCGCCGACATCTTCTACGGCAACACCGCCAAGAACGGCGTACTCGCGGCCATCATGCCGCAGGAGTCCGTGGAGCTGCTGTGGAAGCTGCTCGAAGAGGAGCCCGGCCGCCAGATGACCGTGAGCCTCGAGGACCGCACGGTGACCTGCGGCGACGTGACGCTGCCGTTCGAGGTCGACGATTACGTGCGCTGGCGCCTGATGAACGGTTATGACGACATCGATCTGACGCTGCAGCACGAGGACGACATCGTGGCGTACGAGAAGATGCGCGCCGAGAAGTTCCCGTTCAAGCCCAAGACGATCCCTGCCAAGCACCTGCCCGAGGTGCCGGTCGAGTCCGCCCGCCCCGTGCCCGAGACCCCTTGGGCCGGTCCGCTGTCCGACCGGAAGTAGGCGAAGTAGGCGGTTTAGCGCGCGTGCGTGCGTGTGAGCGGCGCGTGCGTGTGATCTGACGATTCGCAGCCCATCACATTCGTTCCCCGAACAATGTGATGGGCTGCGGACATTTTCGGCTGTTTTTCGGCCTTCAAATGGCATTTTTTGTCCGCAAGCCATCACATTGTTATGAATCGAACCCCGGATGGCGTTGGGCGGGTGTCTGGGCACCCACTTTAGACGATTTGGCGGTGGCTGCGACTCCGCCCGACCCGGGGTTATGAAGGGGTATAAGCAACGGCTAGGACGAAGGCCCTCGAAGATGAATCCGACCGGATATACTCGAAGTCATCAGGGGATAAATCAAAAAACACCGGACCACACGGTCGCACGCCAGCGGTCGCATCGGATTCCGTTTCGAAAGCACAAGCCACAAGCCGAAACGCCGAAAGCCGGCATTCGAGCCGACCGGCATCCCGTATGCCGGCAGCCCGAGCCGCCCGACGCCTCGAGGCCCAGGAACAGAGGGGGAGCCAAACCCCAAGGAGCCCGAACGCCGCACCGTTGCGCGCCACGCGCCCGGTCCGAACAACATCACTTCGCACGCAGGCGGATGCCGACGGCACGGGCCGAACGCCCGCACCCGACGCACCCCTGATCCGTCGCGCGGCGGATATGACAGAAAGGAGCCAGCATATGTCACGCTCAATGGGCATGTCGATGATCGACGCCGTTGACCTCTCCGCGAAAGGCGGGCAACGAATGCACATGTGTATGCGCGGCTCCATGATGATGGCGCCGCAGGCACTGTAAATCGTAAATCCTGCACAAGAACGCCGCACCAAGATCCAGCCCGCGTCGGATGCCGCTGCACGAGCCGCACGAATACGATTCACGACTCGCGAATCGTGCGAAGAAACTCTCTTTCCATCTATCTGCGCAGCACCGCACCCGATGCGCCGCCAGGACGGCGCGGCCAGGGAACAGACGGGCGGGATTCCTTCCCGCACCGCTTCCCGCGATTTTCCAGACGATTCCCGCAGCTTTCTCTTTCCATCGCTTGTTCCCGACGGGAATGCCCGCCGGGGGGGGAATCGTCAGCCACAAGCAAACCCACAACCCATCCCGTTCCCTCCGACCGGCGTCGCATGCCCGCGGCCCGGCCGTGGAACCCCATACCCAAAGGACGAACATTGACCACCGATGGCACCAACGACGGCTTCGAACGCGGCCGTTTCGAACGTCACTACACCGAGCGCCCGAACGTGACCGAATCCCGGCTGCGCCTGATCTGGGCGGCCCTGACCACCAAGCTTCCCGGCCGCACGCTGTCGATCGGCGCCGGCACCGGCGACGTGGAGGCGCAGCTGCGCGACAGGTTCGGCTTCTCGGTCGACCTCATCATCGAGCCGTCCGAGGCCCTGCTCCCCGCTTTGCGCGAGAAGGGCTTCGAAACCTGGGCCGGCATCGCCGAGGCATATCCGTACGAGCCCGAGTCGTTCGACACGATTTACTACAACGGCTCCAGCTTCGGATTCATCGACGACGAGAACCTCGTGCCGACGTTCACGAAGAACTACGAGGCCCTGCGCCCCGGCGGGCGTCTCATTCTGTCGGACGTGCCGAAGGAAAGCTCCCTGGGCATCGCGCTGCTGACGATTCTCAACAATCCGGGCATCGACCGCGAACCGTACCGGGACCTGCTCGAAGGCACGGCGTTCTTCGACCTCGTGGAGGGCGGCGAGCCCACGTACAAGCCGAACTGGCACGTGATCCCGTACTACATCGACATCCTCAGGAAGGTCGGTTTCACGGATCTCGAGTTCAAGCAGACCGTGCTGGCGAACACCACGTACCAGGATGACAGGCCCGAGGACCCGGTGCCCGGCTACGACAAGGGCAACTACGTGGCCATCATCGCCACGAAGAAGGCCTGATCCGCCCAAGCATCCGACCCATAGCGCAACCACACAAACCAAACCACACACCACCCATCGAAAGAAGGAACCACCATGTCCCGCTATCTCGTGTCCGAATCCGTCACCGAAGGCCATCCCGACAAGGTCGCCGACAAGATCTCCGACGCCATCGTCGACGCCTACCTCGCCAAGGACCCCGACTCCCGCGTCGCCGTCGAAACCGTGGTCAAGGAGGGCCTCGTCGCCCTCGAGGGCGAGATCTCCGCGCCCGTCACGCTGAACCACAGCGAGATCGCGCGCAACGCCATCGCGGAAATCGGCTACACCGACGCCGAATCCGGCATCGACCCGAACGGCGCCGGCATCATCAACAACGTGTGGCCGCGCGACTTCGACTCCAACGTCGGCAGCTGGGGCCAGGAGAACGCCGACAGCGAAGAGGAGAAGCAGCAGCTCTTCGACACCTTCGTTGGCGACCAGGGCCTCGTGGTCGGCTACGCCACCGACGAGACGTCCGAGTACCTCCCGCTGCCGTACGTGGCGGCAACCAAGCTCGCCGAGCGCCTCGCCTACGTGCGTAAGCACGGCATCATCCCCGAGCTGCGCCCGGACGGCAAAACCGAGACCATCGTGGAGTACACCGAGGATCTTTCGAAGCCGCTGAGCTTCAAGGCCGTGCTCATCTCCACGCAGCACAGCCCGGAGATCACCGTCGAAGAGGTGCGCCAGCGCGTCCATGACGAGGTGCTCGTGCCCGTGCTCGACCAGTTCGGCCTCGATTACTCGAACGCCACCATCGTGATCAACAAGACGCCGTTCGTCCATGGCGGCCCGCATTCCGACGCCGGCCTGACCGGTCGCAAGATCGTGGTCGACACCTACGGCAGCATCGGCTCGCACGGCGGCGGCGCCTTCTCCGGCAAGGACCCGCACAAGGCCGACCGCTCCGAGGCCTACGCGGCGCGCTGGGCCGCGAAGAACATCGTGGCCGCCGGCCTCGCCCGCCGCGTGCAGGTGACGCTCGGCTTCATCCTCGGCCAGGGCGCGCCGGCGTCCATCGACGTGGAGACCTACGGCACCGAATCCGTGCCGCGCCCGCTGATCCAGAAGGCCGTCGAAAGCGTCTTCGACTTCCGCCTGCTGTCGATTATCGAACAGCTCGACCTTGAGCGTCCGATCTACTACAAGACCGCGGCCTACGGCCACTTCGGCCGCAACGACCCGGACTTCACGTGGGAGCGTCTCGACAAGGTGCAGGCGCTGCGCGACGCGGTTCTCGAGGCCGCGCGCGAGGAAGGCGCCGAGGTGACGCTGCCCGCCGCGAAGGCCGCGGGCGCCCCGGTGGCCGAGGCGCAGCGCGTGGGCGCCACGGCCTGACACGATGCGCCCGCCGCGCGACGGGGATGCGCGCGGCGAGATGGCGCACGATGATGACGCTTCAGCACCAGACAGGACACGGAGAAGCAGAGAATGGCACGGAAAACAGACAACGATTCGCAGAACCTCGGAAGCACCGAACACACCGAGAACACTGACACCACGGCAACCCCGCAGACTCCGGCCGACGACGCCGGCCACATCATCGACGCGGCGAGTATCTTCGACACCACCGCCGACGATGCATCGGACGCCGGCGCAACGGCAGGCCGCCGCGTCTCGGCCAGAACCGCGCATACGCGCCGCCGCCTTATCGCGGCGCTTGTGGCGGCCCTCGTGGTCGTCGCCATCGTGGTGGCGGCGGACCTGCACCAGCGCTCCGTCAGCAAAGCCGCCGCGGAAGGCACCGTCGTCGTGACCGTCGGCATCACAGGCAGCGCCGACGAACCCATCTGGCAGGCGGTGCAGGAGGAACTCAACAGCGAGAACGCGGGCATCACCATCGAGACCAAGTCGTTCGAGGACGGCACCACCATGAACTCGCTGACCGCGTCGGGCGAGCTCGACATCAACGCCTTCCAGCATTACGCGTATTTCGAAGACAACATCGCCCAGAACAACCTGGACCTCACCGCGATCGGCGACACCTACATCATGCCGCTCAACCTGTATTCGGAGAAGTACACGAGCCCCGACCAGTTCAAGGCCGGGGACAAGGTGGCCATCCCGAGCGACCTGACGAACTCCGGCCGCGCGCTTAAGGTGCTCGACAGCGCCGGGCTCATCGTGCTCGACGACAACACCAAGGCGAGCCCGACCCTGCTCGACATCGCCTCGAACCCCAGCGGCATCGAAATCGTGCCGAATGATGCGCCGACCATCATCGGCCTCCTGCCCGATTATGCGGGCGGAATCACGAACACGAACCATGTGCAGGACGCGGGCTGGAGCGTGGACGACGCCATCTACCACGAGCCGGTCGATATCGACGACGCCAAGTACAAGCCGTATATCAACCTCATCTCGACGCGCACCGCCGACAAAGACAACCCCACGTACCAGCAGGTGGTGAAGGCGTACCATTCGCAGCGCGTGGCGCAGGCGATCCTTGACACCTACCAGAACGCGGTCGAGCCGGCGTTCGAGTACTGATGCGTGCTGACGAGTACTGAGCTCGCGGCGGAAGGCCCTGCGCTTCGTATAATGAGGCGCAGGGCATTTCCATGCCGCGGGCGGCAAGCACAAGCGAGGAGCTAGGAGCGAAGATGGCAGCAATGGACGCACCGTTCTATGACGTGAACCTGAGCTACGAAGACAATTACGCGAAGGGGCCGTTCGGTGCGTTCGCCGCGGCACTTGAAGGCCGGGCCGGCGCGGGCGCTGCGACTTCGGCCGCCGAAACCGCCGAAACCGCCGCAACCGCGGAAGCATCGTCGGAAACCTTCCTCGGCCTTCCCATCAACCTGCCCTTCGGCATTCCCGCGGGCCCCTTGCTCAATTCGCGCTTTACCGACGCCGCCTTCCTCATGGGTTTCGACATCGCCGTCTACAAAACCGTGCGCTCGCGTCCGTGGCCGTGCAACCAGTTCCCCAACGTGCTCTCGGTGCATCCGCGCGGCGCGTCCATCGACCCCGAGGGCAGCGAGAAGGACGAAGGCGTGCTGGCGGATTCGGATTATGGCACCGATCCGGGGCGCATTTCGATCTCCAACTCCTTCGGCGTGCCTTCGCAGGACCCGGATGTGTGGCAGCCCGACATGGCCGCCGCCGTGGCTCACGCCGGCGCCGGTCAGGTGCTTGTCGGCAGCTTCCAGGGCTCGCGCACGCCCGGCATGAGCGACGAGGCGTATATCGCCGATTGCGTGACCACCGCGCGACTGGTGCAGGAGACCGGCGCAAAGGTGATCGAAATGAACACAAGCTGCCCGAACGAGGGGCATAACCGCCTGCTGTGCCACGATCCGGCGCTCGTGGGGCGCATCTGCGACGCCGTGAAGAACGAGATCGGCGACACCCCGTTCATGATCAAGCTCGCGTACCTGCCGCAGGAGGAGCAGGTCGAGCAGATGGTGCGGAGCACCGCCGCGCATGGCACGGTGCAGGCGTTGTGCACGATCAACACGATTTCCTGCCGGCTTGTGGATGCGCAGGGCAACCAGGCGCTTCCGGGGGCCGGGCGCGACCGTTCCGGCGTGTGCGGTGCGGCGATCCGTGAGGCCGGGCTCACGATGGTGCGGCGCGTGGCCGGGGTGCGGGAGCGTCTGGGGGCGTCTTTCGACATCGTGGGCGTGGGTGGCGTGACGACGCCCGCCGATTACGCGGCCTATCGCGAGGCCGGTGCCGCCGCCGTCATGAGCGCTACCGGAGCGATGTGGAACCCGCGTCTCGCCCGGCACATTAAAGCCGCACGGGCCTGACCGCCACGCGGCGGGGCGCGGAACCACCCTGGCCTCGCGCTTTCATCGTGTTATTAAGCTCACAGCAATTCGTGCGGTTTTCACCGAACCGACGCATGGCGCATGGCAAACTAGTGTGAGCGATAACGTATACGGTGCGCGTCGTGCGTGCCGGTGCGCGGAGCGGACCCGAGAAGGGTTCTGAGACGCAAGTCCCCTGAGACGCAAGTTCCCAGACAAGCAAGAGTGATTGGACGAAGAGTGAGTGACATCAAGCCTGAAGACGATGTGCTTCGAGTGGTCGGCGGCAAGCCGCTGAGCGGACAGATCAAGGTCCGCGGCGCCAAGAACTTCGTGAGCAAGGCAATGGTCGCGGCATTGCTGGCGCCCGGCACGTCCGTGCTCAAGAATGTGCCGGAGATCCGCGACGTGCGCGTGGTCTCCGACTTGCTTCGCCTGCACGGCGTGAACGTCACCTTCGATGGCGATCGCGGCATCGTCACCATCGATGCCTCGCACGTCGACCTGGCCGACGTGGCCGACGTCGACACCCTCGCCGGCTCCTCGCGCATTCCGATTCTGTTCTCCGGCCCGCTGCTGCACCGTCTGGGCGAGGCGTTCATTCCGTCGCTCGGCGGCTGCCGCATCGGCGACCGGCCCATCGACTTCCACCTGGAGACTCTGCGTCGCCTCGGCGCCACCGTCAACAAGGAGCATGCCGACGGCATCCACATCACCGCCCCCGACGGCCTGCACGGTGCAAAGATCCACCTGCCGTACCCCTCGGTCGGCGCCACCGAGCAGACCCTGCTCGCCGCGGTGCTCGCCGATGGCAAAACCGAGCTTTCCGGCGCCGCCATCGAGCCCGAGATCATGGACCTCATCTGCGTGCTGCAGAAGATGGGCGCCATCATCTCCGTAGACGTCGACCGCACCATCCGCATCGAGGGCGTGGAGAAGCTCAAGGGTTACGAGCACACGGCCCTGACCGACCGCATCGAGGCCGCGAGCTGGGCGTCCGCCGCCCTTGCCACGCGCGGCGACATCTTCGTCAAGGGCGCCACGCAGCCGGAGATGATGACCTTCCTCAACGTCTTCCGCAAGATCGGCGGCGAATTCGAGGTGCGTGACGACGGCATCCGCTTCTGGCACCCGGGCGGGGACCTTAAGCCCGTGGCCATCGAAACCGACGTGCATCCCGGCTTCATGACGGACTGGCAGCAGCCGCTCGTCGTGGCGCTGACGCAGGCCAACGGCCTGAGCATCGTGCACGAAACCGTGTACGAGAACCGCTTCGGCTTCACCAAGCCCCTCGTGCAGATGGGCGCCACCATCCAGCTGTACCGCGAATGCCTCGGCTCCCTGCCCTGCCGCTTCCAACAGCGCAACTTCGAACATTCCGCGGTGATCTTCGGACCCACGCCACTCACGGGCCAGGACATCGACGTGCCCGACCTGCGCGGCGGCTTCAGCCACCTCATCGCGGCGCTCGCGGCGTCCGGCCCCTCCACGGTGCACGGCATCTCCCTCATCGACCGTGGCTACGCCGACTTCCGCGGCAAGCTCCGTGCCCTCGGCGCGGAGATCGAGTAGCGTCTGCGGCGGGCATCGGGCCTCGGGCATCGGTTTTCGAGACGATATAAAACGATACGAGAAGAGGGCGGCGGACTTCGGTCCGCCGCCCTCGTGTTTGCGATTGCTTGGAATATCATGCCTGGGATGCCCTGCTGTTCGGGGCATCCTGCGGATTGTGGCGCACATCGTGTTTTGGAATCGTGCACAAAACCGCATTCCCGGCCGCATGGCACAATAGGGGGCATGGCATCCAAAGGAAAACCGTCGCCGCGCTCCAGCGTGACGCCGCTGAGCCGCGAGCAGGTCGAGCGCCTGGGGCGCGAGCACCATCTGGTCAATCCGTGCACGAAGCACCCGTGCGGGCCCAGGAAAGACAACGATGCGGAGATCCAGGCGCAGAACCCGCGCCAGACCGCCATGCTGCGCGACCTCGTCAAATGCGACCTGCGCTCGCATTCGCGCAACTATTCGTGGGGCCTCGAGAACGTGCCGGAAACCGGCCCCTTCATCACCGCATGCACGCATATCACGCTGTATGACGTGTTCATCCCCATGATCGGCCTGTTCGACCAGGGCCGTCGTCCGCGCTTCATGGCCAAGGCCGAGATGGCGCACTGGCCCATCGTGGGCTGGGGCCTCAAAACCGTGGGAATGCAGCCGGTCAAGCGTCATTCGGGGCAGGCCAGGGCCATCGAGGAGGAATCCATCTCCATCATCACGTCCGGCCGGCCGCTCACCGTGTGGCCCGAGGGCACGCTGACGCGCGACCCGAAGAAATGGCCCATGACGTGCAAGAACGGCGCCGCGTACATAGCGCTCGAATCCAGCCGCCGCCTGGGCTACCAGGTGCCGCTGTTCCCGTGCGTCACGTGGGGCGCGGCGAGCATCAACCACCTGTTGCCGTGGCCGCGCAAGAACGTGGTGATGCATTACGGCGACCGGCTGGACTACGCCGATTTGCTCGAAGGCAGCGAAAACTGGGGCGAGGAGCCGCCGTCCGTGAACGTGGAGGTGCTCACCAACCGCATTCGCGCCGTGCTGGAGCGCGACGAGGCCGAGATTCGCGGCGAGGAGCCGCCTGCGGAGGGCGTGTGGGACTACCGCCTCATGCAGCGCGTGCCGCGAGAGTATTTCCCCACGACGCTCGAGGGCGTGGCACGACGCGACGAGCTCGAGGCGCGACTAAGGTCGACGGAAGACGATGGCCGCGATGCCGGCCGTGCGGCGGCACCTGCGGGTGACAGGACGCACGATGGCCGCGACAAGACGCGCGACAAGACGAAGGAGCGATGAGATGACGAATGTGACCGTGCTGGGTGCCGGAGCGTGGGGAACCGCGTTCGGCCAGGTGATGGCCGATGCGGGCAACGATGTGACGATGTGGGCCATCGAACCGGAAATCGTGGAGGGCATCAACCGCGACCACCGCAACGAAGTGCGTCTCCCCAGCGTCGACAGGCTTCCCGACGCCATGACCGCCACCGGCGACCGCGCGCAGGCCGTGGCGCACGCGAAGATCATCGTCGTCACCATCGCCGCGCAGTACGCGCGCACCGCGCTCGAGCAGTTCCGCGGCCTCGTGCCCGACGACGCCATCGTGGTGTCTTTGATGAAGGGCATAGAGCGCGGCACCAACAAGCGCATGGACGAGGTGGTGCGCGAGGCGCTCGAGCTGCCCGCCGACCGCTTCGCCTGCCTGTCCGGGCCGAACCTCTCGAAGCAGGTCGCCGCGCGCGAGCCCGCCGCGGCCGTCGTGGCCAGCGAAAACCCGGATGCCGCGCGCTTCGTGGCCGAAGCCGGCACCACGCCGTATTTCCACCTGTTCGTTTCCGCCGACGTGATCGGCGTGGAGATGTGCGGATCGCTGAAGAACGTCACCGCGCTCGCGGTCGGCATGGTGCGCGGCGCCGGATACGGCGAGAACACCGCCGCCATGGTGCAGACGCGCGGGCTGGCGGAGCTGCGTGCGCTCGGCCGCGCCGCCGGCGCCGCCGACGCCACCTTCTCCGGGCTCGCGGGCGTGGGCGACCTTATCGCCACCTGCGGCAGCACCCTGAGCCGTAACTTCACCTTTGGCGCGAACCTCGGCAAGGGTCTCACCGTGGATGAGGCCACGGCCGTCAGCAACGGCGTGGCCGAGGGCGTGCCCACCGTCGGGGCGGTGGTGGAGCTCGGGCGTCGCTACGGCGTCGCCACGCCGCTCGCCAGTGCCATGAGCCGCGTGCTGAGCGAGGGCATCTCCTGCGAGGAGATGCTCTCGGAGCTGTTTCCCGGCGGGGTGACGGCGGAGTAAACGGTGCGGGCGCGCGGCGGGGATATCGTGTTTCCGCCGCACGCCGCATGACGCGCCACGCGCACGCCGCCGCACGCCGCACCGCGCGGCGCGTTTCGTCATGGCGCGGACGATAATCGGAAGCGGCAACAAAACCTGATAACAATACGGCCATCTATCGAAGCGGGCGGCAGCCGGCGAATCGGAGGAAACACATGGCAAAGAAGCGAATCATGGTGCTGTACGGCGGCCGTGCCGACGAGCACTCCATCTCCTGCGTGTCCGTGGCGGGAGTGCTTAACGCGTGGAACAGCGAGAGGTTCGAGGCCATCCCGGTCGGCATCACCAAGGACGGCCACTGGGTCTACGGCGGCACCGACCCGCGCACGTTCAAACTGGACGGCGCGCATATGCCGACCGTCGAGATCACGCCTGAATCGCGCCCCGTCGTGCTCAACATCGGCCAGGGACGCGACGGCTTTCTCATTGGCGAGCACGAGGGCTTCTTCACTCCCGGCGCGAGCGAGAACCTCGAGTCACTCGGGCATATCGACGCGGTGTTCCCCGTGCTCCACGGACCATACGGCGAGGACGGCACCGTGCAGGGCCTTCTCGAGATGATGGGCGTTCCGTATGTGGGCTGCGGCGTGTTCGCGTCCGCCGGGTGCATGGACAAGCATTACACCAAGATCCTGCTGCAGGCGGCGGGCATCCCCGTGGCGCCCGGCATCACGTTCGACACGCGCCGCTATGACGCCGCCAGCGGTTTCCGCGCCGACGGAGAGGCGCTGCTCGAGGCCGTGCGCGAGGGCGGGCTCGAGTACCCGCTGTTCGTCAAGCCGTCGCGTGCCGGCAGCAGCTTCGGCGTGACCAAGGTGGAGGAGGAGTCCGCCGAGGCGCTCGCCGACGCGGTGTTCGAGGCGAGCCACCACGATTGGCGCGTGCTTATCGAGACCGGAATCGTGGCGCGCGAGATCGAGTGCGCCGTGTTCGCGCCGCGTTCGGGCGAGGCGCCGCGTCCCGCATGGCCCGGCGAGATCGTGCTCGACCATGCCGCCGAAGAGGACCAGTTCTACGATTTCGACAGCAAGTACACCGATTCCACGGCCTCGCACGTGGAGGTGCCGGCCAAGCTGCCCGAGGACGTGCTGCAGAAGGTGCGCGACGTGGCCGTGCGTGCGTTCACGGCGGTGGACGGCGCGGGCCTGAGCCGCGTGGATACGTTCGTCAGGCCCGACGGCGAGGTGATGGTCAACGAGATCAACACGATGCCCGGGTTCACGCCGATTTCCATGTATCCCAAGGCCTGGGAGGCCAGCGGCATCTCCTACCCGGCCCTGATCGAGCAGCTCATCGACGGCGTCCTCGATTAGCGCGGAGTTTGAGGGGGCGCCGGCGGCTGGCGGCTGGCGACCCCTTCTCCATAACGGGGGTACGGTTTCCGGGCAGTATCGGCCTCGAAAAGGGGCCGAAATTCCTCAATAATGTCCGCAAGCCGTACCCCTGTTGCGAACCAGGCCCCGATCGGCGTTCGGCGGGTGCGACGGCACCCGCTTTGGGTGGTTTGGCGGGGTTTGGGGTCCGTTTGGTGGTCGAAATGGGCTTGGGCGGGTGTCCGGGCACCCACTTTGGGCGGTTTGGGGGCTTGGGCAGACGATTTCTTGGTCGGGATGGCGTTGGGCGGGTGTGGTGGCACCCACTTTGGGCGGTTTGGCGGGGTTTGGGGCCCGTTTGGTGGTTGAAATGGGCTTGGGCGGGTGTCCGGGCACCCACTTTGGGGGTGGTGCGCCTCCTCCTGAACAATGTGATGGGTTTCGGACCGAATCGGGGGAAATCGGGCGGAAAAATCGTGGATTATGTCCGCAAGCCATCACATTGTTATGAGGCGCCGGCGCCATCGTTGTTAGGAACGGGCGCCGGCGCTTTCGCTGGCCTCGCTCGCGCTCTCGCCGCTCTCGCCACCCTCGTTGCTTTCGCCCGCATCGCCGCCGACGGAAGCGGCGCCGTCAACCACGAGGCAGTCCATTCCGGCGATCGCCCGCGCCGCGCGGTCCTGCACAACCGACGGCAGGAACTCGCGCCTGGCGAAAATCAGCGCCTTGCCCTCCGCGCCATACGGCGAGAATCCGGAAAACCGCACCACGCACGGATGCCCGTCGATGCGCATGTCGGCCGTCGCGCGCTCGATCGCGTCGGCGAGGCGACGGCCCTCCACCTCGAGGTCGCGGTCGCCGCGCACCGTGAACTCCACGGTGGCGACCGATTCGTTCACCTTCGTCATCTTCGTCAGGCCCGCGGTGTTGAGCACGGAGTTCGGGATCCAGAACTCGTTGCCGTCGCGCGAGACCACGATCGTGTTGCGCCACGTGAGGTCCTTGACGCGCCCTGTGTAGCCGCTCACGCTGATCATGTCGCCCGGCTGCACCACCTTGCCGACCATCAGCCCGAATCCGCCGATGATATTCGCGATGGTGTCTTTCAGGCCGAAGGACAGCGCGATGCCGCTGACGCCCAGAGCGGTGACCAGCGTGGTCGGTTCGATGCCGAACACCGGCTTGAGCACCACCAGCAGGAACGTGAACCAGATGAGGATGCGCGCGCAGTTCACGAAAATCGAGGCGCTGGGGATATTCGAGCGGTCGAGGGCCCTGCGCAACGCGGTTTTCGCCGTGCGCTCGATCAGCCATGTGACGATGAGCGCCACAACGAGGAAGATGATGCGGTTGAGGTTCGCGAGGAACCACTGCACCACGATGTTGCTGGTGGCGAAGTCGGAGAAGCTCTCGGAGAGGGTGGCGGTCGAGAGGGCGGCAGTTGGGATCGGAATCATGAGGCTTCCTGTGTCGGTGTTGTGTGTCGGCGGTGTTGTATGTCGGCGGGGTGGGCGCGCGGGCACGGGCCGGGGTGCGCGCGGGCGCGGCGCGCGGTGGCCGGTGGGCATGGGGATTCGTGGCGCTGGCAGGACCGCGCAATCGTGGATATTCCCCGAACCCATCCGTGGTCGTTGGATGTGACCATAATAGATTCGCCGGCTGAGCGATGCATGGACGTTCGGCAGGGGCGTGTCGATTTGCGTTTTTGCGATTGGCGCGGTATTTTTGTGACGTTGTGTGTTCGGGAAGACCCCTTGGGGTCCCTGGCACAATAGGCTTAGGTTAACAAGAGGAGTCCATCATGGCAGCTCGTTGCGCAGTGTGTGGCAAGGGTCCGCAGACCGGTTTCAGCGTTTCCCACTCGCACATCCGTAATAAGCGCCGCTTCCTGCCGAACCTTCAGACCGTTCGCACCGACGCCGCTGATGGCACCACCGTCAAGGTTCGCGTGTGCACGTCTTGCCTGAAGGCTGGCAAGATCCAGCGCGCCAAGGCGTGAAACGCCCATAAGGCTTAACGCTTTCGCCCCGGTTCGTCCGGGGCTTTTTTGTTTTTGCGCGAGGGAGGGGCTGGGGTGGGGGAAGGTTGGTTCATGGCGAGGATTGTTCGCCATGAGCCACGATTTTCCCGGTGTCAGGTCGTTTGGGGTCGGGAATGGTGGTTGGTGACGAGGATTGTTCGCCATGAGCCACGATTTTCCCTCGCCGGCCATCTTCGGCTACTCCGCGGCCGTTCGGTGTGAGTGTTCGTGTGCGGTGAAGGCCGTTGACCCTGGTCTGGGTGGGGTTTAGAGGGGTCGGGGCGGTTCAGTGTGAGTGTTTGTGTACGGTGAAGGACCTCGACCCCGGTCGGGCCGGGTCCTGGCCGGGTCGGGGGATGAGAACGTCGGGAAAATCGTGGAAAAGAAAACCTCCGCCGCGCACAACGCGACGGAGGTGACACAGCGGCCCGACGCCGACAGCCCCGAACCGGCCGCTCAGCGCCCGGAGCTACCGAACTCAGGCGCTCGCGACGGCGGGCATCGAGGCGCGGACGACGGTCACGGCCGGAGCCGCAACCGTCGTCGCGCGGCGCCGCACGATGGAATACCTGCCTGCGCCGGCATCCATGCGCCATCCCGCACGTGTGGCGATCGTTGCGAGTCCCAGGCCGATGAGCACACCGACGTAGCGCACGATCACGTCGACCAGATTCGCGGCGCCCAGTCCCAGCGCGAACTGCAGCACCTCGATACCCGCGATTGCGGCGAGGACCACGCCGTGCGCGGCGGGCGAGGAGGCGAGGCGGCGGCGGAAGAAGAAGCCCAGCGGCACGAAGGCCGCGAGATTCCACGCCCACACCGCCGAGGACGTTGCGAAATCGGTTGTGAGCTCGCTGAAGCCAAGGGTGATTGCGGGGATGGAGCGGTTCATGCCCACGAGGATGATTGCGAGCGCCGCGCAATACGCAGCGACCTGGCCGCGGGCGGCGCGGCGGCTCAGTCCTACGCCGATATGCGCCGCGTCGAAGGCGATAATCGCCGACGCGATTGCGGCGAGCGCGAGGTAGGCGATGGTGCCGTCGATGCGGGTGCCGAAGAACCAGGTCAGGCTCGCGGCGGCGGTTGTGCCAGACAGCGCGAGTGCCGCGCCCATGCTTGCGATGAAGGCGGCGATGCTGGCGACGATGCGGCGCGGGGTCATGCCCGGTTCGGTTTGTGTGTTCATGTTTCCTCGATTGGTGGTTGGGTGGTTACAAAGGTAGGCGCTCGGGGGACAATTCCGAGCGCCTATGAATTAAAGCGAAGGGCTATGCCTGGCTGATAGTTCCGCTGAATGTGATGTACATTCCGCTGAATTGCAGATAGAAATGAGTGCTCGGATTCATGTCAAAAGTGGTCATGGTATTAGTACCGGCGGGTACATCGAATTTCTTATAGAGAATGAAGAAAGAACGAGCTTGAACAGTAATCGTGTTATTGCTCAGGTTGTTAACCCAAACGCGGTATTTGTTGACCCCCTTGAATCGCCAATTGGTGTAAAGATCCTGGAAACCGTAAGTGGTACCGGAGAAATTGTACGCGCCACTCTTGTCTATCTCCCAAATGTTTGATGGACGTGTTGTGCCGCGAGTTTCTGGTTGCTCGGGACACTGTGTGCTGACACCGACATTCCCACCGCTGTCCGTAATTTCACTTGCCCGTGCTGTGTCCGGCATGCAGAAAGCTACTGTCATCATGAGAATGATGGTTGTCAACGCTGACAGCACTTCTCTTGTGCGCTTCATGTTGTTCTCTCTTTCTTTTCTGATTCTCCCAATTCATATGAAGTGGAATCATAGGTATAGAGATTCCAAGAAAAGTTGATGGATGGTATGTATCGCCGCGTTGCGAGACGATGGGAAGAAGAGGGAAATTCAGAAATCTCACTTGAAATTATAAGCGGATTTTCGATTCTCACAAGGAATCGAGAGGTTGTTTCATGGGAAAGACCTTGTGAAAATTCGCTCTTGCCGATTTCGGATGGCAATGATTCAGGCGTAACCATGTTCCATGGTGAGGATTCTTCGCCATGAGGGTTGTTTTCGTGGCCGGGTTGGTGGTTTGGGGTGTCCGTGGGGTGTTCGTGGTGAGGTTTCTTCGCCATGAGTCACGATTTTCCCGGTGTCGGGTGGTTTGGGGCCGGGAATGGTGGCTGGTGGTGAGGATTCTTCGCCATGAGCCACGATTTTTCCTCGCCGGCCATCTTCGAGTGCCCCGGTAGCCGTTCGGTGTAAGCGTTCGTGTGCACTGAACGAGGTCGCGTCGCCCCGCCCCGTTCGCGCCGGGCGGCTAAGGTGGAACCACCGAATGCAAGGAGGATCGTATGCGCGTCACACTGGACACCGAGGTCTCGTCGCTGATGAGCAACAAGCGCCGCGCCAGCGCGTTGAAATCGTTGGGCGTCGTCACCGTGCGCGACGCGCTGGAGTATTTCCCGTTCCGCGTCACGCCCGCGGTGCGCGTGGGCAGCATCGCGGATATCCGCGTGGGCGAGAAGGTGGCGTTCCCCGCCATCGTCCAGCGCTTCGCGGTGTACCCCATGTCGCGCGGCGGCTCGCGCGCCCTCGTGACGGTCGCGGATTCCGCTCTGCCCGGCGTGCGCCGCGGCGGCACGGCGACGCTCGTCTTCTTCTCCTACAAGCGCCATTACATCGACTGGCTCCACGGCCGTCTCCAGGAAGGCGCGCTTATCGTGGTCAGCGGCGACGCCAGCGAATACAACGGCGCCGTGCAGTTCACGCATCCGCAGGTCATGGTTGTCGAACACCACGATTCCTCCGCCCTCATCCCCGACATGCCGGTCTCCCCATCGTCCCGGTCGTCGGCTTCCGCGCCGCATGCGGACGCGCCGAGCGTCGAGGCGGCGCTCGCGCGCGTGTCGCGCCCGCAGCCCGTCTACCATGCCAGTTCGCGCATATCGTCGCAGCATATCCACGATGCGATCCTCGCGATTCTGCAGATGCTGAATATGCAGGGCGCGCAGGACGGGGCGGTCCACGATGCCACCGCCTCCGTCGCTGCGCAATCTGCCACGCAATCCGCCTCCGCCCGCGACGCGGCGGAATCCATCGCCCCGCCCGAGCCGACCATCGTCGATCCGGCGCGCATCGCCGCGCAGATTCCCGACATCGTACCCGACGACCTTCGCCAGGAGCGCGGCCTCATGCACCGCGCCGAAGCCTTCTGCGCCATCCACAACCCCTCCACCCCCGAGGAATTCGCGCAAGGCATCGCCACGCTGCGCTACGAGGAGGCCTTCGTCTCGCAAACCGCCATGCTGCGCGAACGCGCTGACTCCCACACGCACCGCGCTTACCCTTGCGCTTCGCCGGAGGTTGAGGGTGGTGCCGCGCACACCACACCCTCTTCGCCCGCCGGAGCCTCCACGCCCACCGCACCCGCCGGCCTTCTGCACGCCTACATCGGCTCGCTGCCCTTCGAACTCACACAGGGACAGAAGGACGTCATCGCGCAGATCACCGACGATATGTCCCACGACTGGCCGATGCAGCGCCTTGTGCAGGGCGAGGTCGGCTCGGGCAAGACGGTGGTGGCGATAGCCGCGATGCTGCGCGCCGTGGAATGCGGCCACCAGGCCGTGCTCATCGCGCCCACCCAGGTGCTGGCCGAGCAGCATTACGAGAGCATCCGTCGTCAGGTGGGAGGACTGCCCGAGGCGGAGGGGCTGCCCATCATGCTGCTGACGGGCGGGCTCAAACTCGCGCAGCGCCGCAAGGTTCTGGCGACGGCTGCGAGCGGGGAATCGTGCATCGTCGTCGCCACGCATGCCGCGTTCTCCAAATCCTTCCAGGCGCCGAACCTCGCGCTCGTGGTGATCGACGAGCAGCACCGCTTCGGCGTGGACCAGCGCCAGGCGCTGTTCGAGGGCGACGGCCCCGTGCCGCATATGCTCGTCATGACGGCCACGCCGATTCCGCGCACCGCGGCCATGACGTGGTTCGGCAACCTCGATATCTCGTGGCTCACCGAGCTGCCGGGCGGCCGCAAGCCCATCACGTCGGTGGTGGTTAACGAGGCCGACAGCTCCACGATGGGCCAGATGTTCGTGCATATCCGCAAGCGTCTCGACGAGGACGAGCGCGCGTATGTGGTCTGCGCGCGCATCGACGAGGACGACGCGGATTCCTTCGACGAGGGCTACGACGCCGCCCCCGTGGCGCCCGAGGCCGATCTCGACGGCGACGGCGTGCCGGACGACGCGCAGCCAGCGCCGCCGCTGCATTCGGTTGAGCAGATGAGCCAGCGGCTCGCCGCGCTGCCGCAGTTCCGCGGCGTGGCTTTCGTCACGCTGACCGGCCGTGATGACGATGAGACGAAACACGATGTGATGGAACGCTTCTCGTCGGGCCAGGTGCAGGTGCTGGTGGCGACCACCGTGATCGAGGTGGGCGTGGACGTGCCGCAGGCCACGAATATCGTGATTTTCGACGCCGAGCATTACGGACTGAGCCAGCTGCACCAGCTGCGTGGGCGCGTCGGCCGCGGCGGGATGAAAAGCTGGGCGTTCTTCGTGACGCGGGCGGCCGAGGGGTCGCTGGGTGCGGAACGGCTTGAGGTGATCCGTTCCTCCACCGACGGCGCCGAAATCGCGCGCGCCGATCTGGAGCTGCGTGGAGCCGGCGACGTGCTGGGCGACGTGCAGTCCGGCAAGCGCAGCTCGCTTAAGCTGCTGCGCGTGGTGGCGGACGCGGATGTGATCGAGCAGGCGCGCGCCGATGCCCAGGCGGTGATTGAAAAGGATCCGACGCTGCGCGGCAATGTGCAGTTGGCGGGGGCCGTGCTCGACTTCATGCGCTCGACGGAGGCGGATGCCGCCTGAGATCGACGATTTCCGTCGCGCGCGCAGGCCGCCGCCGCGTTGCGTTGCGCGCTGCGCCGTCGCGCTGCGCAGCGCCTCCCGCCCCGGCCCCGCCCCGCTGCGCTTCTCGCTCCTTCTCCTCTCCGCCTCTCCGCCACGCTGCGCAGCGCCTCCCGCCCCGCCTCCGTCGACGCTATCTGCTGACTTTTGCGGTGATTTGGCCGCAATAGTGGGCGGTTGTGGTGGTTGGGGAGGTGGTTGTGCGTTGTATCTGTCGACTTTTGCGGTCGGATGGCCGCAAAGGTCGGTGGATACGGTGGTTGGGGAGAGGGTGCCGATGGCTGTGGTCCGTATTGGGTGACTTTTGCGGTGGTTTGGTAGCAAAAGTCTACGATTGCGGTGGTTGGGGGAGAGGGTGTCGGTGGCGGTTGTTGTATCGGGTGAGTTTTGCGGTCGGATGGCCGCAATAGTGGGCGGTTGTGGTGGTTGGGGGAAGGTTGTCGGTGGCTGTGTGTTGTATCGGCTGAGTTTTGCGGTGGTTTGGTAGCAAAAGTCTACGATTGCGGTGGTTGGGGGAGAGGGTGTCGGTGGCGGTTGTTGCTATCGGCTGAGTTTTGCGGTGTTTTGGCCGCAATAGTGGGCGGTTGTGGTGGTTGGGGAGGTGGTTGTGCGTTGTATCTGTCGACTTTTGCGGTCGGATGGCCGCAAAGGTGGGTGGTTGTGGTGGTTGGGGAGGTGGCGGAGCCGCTGTTCGAGGGGATTCCGTAGAGTTGTAGCGTGCTTATCGATATCGTCTCCGTGTTCCCCGAGTATTTTTCCGTGCTTGACCTGAGCCTGCTGGGTAAGGCCCAGAGCAAGGGGCTCGTGGAGGTGCGCGCCCATAACCTGCGCGATTGGACCCACGACGTGCACCATTCGGTGGACGATACTCCGGTCGGCGGTGGCGCGGGCATGGTGATGAAGCCGGCGGTCTGGGCGGAATGCCTGGACGAGCTGCTGGGCCTGGAGCCCGTGGATATGCCGCAGGTCGATCCGACCGCGGAGCTGTGGGACGAGCCCGTGGTGAGCGATGGTGCGATTGACGAGGCCACGATTGACGAGGGCACCGCAAAAGGTGCGGATGACGCGGCAAGGCCCGACGATGCCGTCGTCTCCGAATCCGTTTCCGAGCCCGCGCCCGCCGCCGAATCCGCTGCGCCCGCCGCCGACTCCGACACCGTGCTCATCTTCCCCAATCCGTCCGCGCCGTTGTTCACCCAGCGCGACGCGACGCAGCTGAGCCACGCCGGCCATCTTGTGTTCGGCTGCGGCCGGTACGAGGGCTACGATGCCCGAGTGCCGCGCTATTACAAAGCGCGCGGCGTGGACGTGCGCGAATACTCGATCGGCGACTATGTGCTCAACGGCGGGGAAGTGGCGGTATCCGTCATGCTTGAGGCCATCACCCGCCTGCTGCCCGGCTTCATGGGCAACCCCGACTCCATCGTGGAGGAATCGTATACGGGAAGCAACGCGCTTCTCGAACACCTGCAGTACACGCGTCCCACCACATGGCGCGGCATCTCGGTACCCGAGGTGCTCACCAGCGGCGACCACGGCAAGGTGGACCGCTACCGCCGCGACCAGGCGCTCGCCCGCACGGCGGATATCCGCCCCGACCTCATCGAGAAGCTCGACTGCACGGCGCTGAGCAAGGCCGACCGCAAAACCCTCATCGCGCTCGGCTGGGAGGTCAGCGGCCGCAATCCGCGCAGGCTGTAGAGGCGTCAGAATTCTGCGGTGCTCTGTTCGGCAGTATCGGTAGCGGTGCTGGTTTCATCGCCGTCATCGGCATCGCGATCGATATAGAAAACCGTCGTCTCGCCGTATTTCTTGCTGGCCGACACATGCCAGCCGGCGGGCGCGGCGGCCGGCTGCGAGCGGCCGGAGCGCTCGAGCACGATCTCGCCGTCCGGCGCCACCATGCCGCGGCGCACCAGCCCCGCGAGCAGCGCCTCGCAATCGGCGGTCTCGTAGGCGTAGGGCGGGTCGATGAACACCACATCGAACGCCTCGCCGCCTTCGGGGAAGGTCTCGACGAATTTCTCCGCCTTGCCGCGCACCACGCGCGCGGTGCACGAGCCGTCCCAGGCCTTCGAGCGCTTCAGACCCTGCAGCGTCTTGCCGATGGAGGAGGCGGCCGGCCCGGCGGCCTCGATGCTGACCAGCGCGCGGGCGCCGCGGCTCAGCGCCTCCAGCCCCAGGGCGCCGGTGCCGGCGAAGAGGTCGAGCACGCGGGTGCCGTCGAGAAGGCCCCACGATTCCAGATGCGAGAAGATGGCTTCCTTCGTGCGGTCCGTGGTGGGGCGCGTGCCGGTGTGCGGCGCGGCGATTTCCTGCCCTTTGAATCGACCTGAGATGATGCGCATGCCTCCATTATGCCGCAGGGTTGTGGAAAGGCGCGGAAGGCGTGGGGCCGATGTCTGCGAATCCGTGCATCGTTCAGCGATCCTTCATGTTGGAAACGGGGTATCGGGGAGACAATTGCTACAGTATAAGAGAAGAGAAAAGAGAAATCTCATGGGGAAAATCGTATCCGACAATTCTGATGGCCATGATTACAAGGCCCTTCCTCGATGGAAGCCATGGGCGGCTGGCGTTGTGGCGTTCGTGGTCGCTTGGTGGTTTTTCTGGTTCCTGCTGGTTCCTGTCGGCGACCGCTATCTTCCCTTGATGCTGGGATACCGGCTTACCATGATTGTGAGCAATCCCTTTGTGATGCTTGCCATCATCAGCGTCTGTGCGTTGACGTGCGCGCTCGTGGTATTCCAATGCACAAACCGGCGTGTGAACGTTGCCTTCATCACGGCGTTGAGCTGGCTCTATGTGATTGCCGCCGTTGCCGCAATCATGCTCAAGAGCCGAGGAGTGCAGGGAGTCAACTTCAACCCAGGTAATATCATCGCTCAGTTGCAGGTTTCGCCTGCCGTCGTGCTCTTCAACATCCTGGTGTTCGTTCCCGTCGGAATCATGGCATATTCCCTTCACCGTGTCGGCATTGCATATGCAACGGCGGCAGCGGCAATCGTTGCGATGGAAGCCGGCCAGTATGCGTTCCATCTGGGTGTGTGCGATATCGATGACATGATGGCGAACGCCATAGGATTCACGATGGGCTATCTCGCCATGTCGTTCTGGCGCCGCAAGCACCGCGTGACGCGCGAAGGCGCATGGTATGTAATCGGCGGCACTCCCGCTGATTGACGCGGGCGGGCATAGATCGTGGAATCCGCCCGATTTGTGCGGGACGCTTGGCAGATGCGTGGAATCAGCCCTGTGCGAAATTCAGTGGTGGAAGCGCAAATTCATTTGATACGAATGATTCATGAACACTGTGAATAACACCGCGCCCAATGAAGCCGCCCCCGATTCGGCATACGGCACACATGACGAGATCGCATCCCGCAACGGCACGCTGGACGTGCTGCTCAACCGCCGCAGCATCCGCGCGTTCACCGACGAACCCGTGAGCGCACAGGACGTCGACGCCATCGAGGCCGCCGCCCAGCGCGCCGCCACGTCGCAGTTCTACAACGCGTGGTCCGCCATCCGCATCACCGACGAAGACCTTAAGCAGAAGCTCGCCGAGGTGGCGCGCCAGCCGTATGTCGCCACGGCGCCGCTGCTGTACGTGTTCATCGCAGACCAGCATCGCAACTACCGCATCGCCGAGGCCAAGGGCGTGGCGGAGAGCGACATCACCTACGGCACGAGCTTCATGCTCGCACAGGCGCAGAACGACGCGGTTCTGGCGCTGCATGCCATGGAAACCGCCGCGGAATCCCTGGGGCTCGGCGGTGTGATCCTCGGTTCGCTGCTCAATAACATCGACGAGCTCATCGACCTGCTGCACCTGCCCGAGCACACCTTCCCCGTGCTGGGCCTCGCGCTGGGACACCCCGCACAGCAGCCGCAGCTCAAGCCGCGTATGCCGCGCGAGCTGCAGTTCTTCGACAACGCATACCCCGCGGATGACGAGACGCCGGATGTGCTGGCGCAGTTCAAGGACTTCGACGCGACCGTGCACGAGTACTACGATCTGCGCGATGCCTCGAAGCCGGTGGCGGGTTTCACCGACCAGATCGCCCAGGGCGCGACGAGTGACGCGCCGCTGAAGAAGGCGCTGCACAGCCACGAGGTGAAGCAGGGCTTCGCGGACTGAGGATGGTGCGCGCGGCGCGGGTTGCGCGGGTTACGTGAGGTGCGGGCGTGCGCGGGTTGCGCACGCCCGCACGCGGCCGGCGGCTTATAGGAGGCCGTCGGGCGGCGTCAGGCGCACGATATTGTTCTCGAGGTCGATCTCGGGCACGATTTGCTCGACGAAGGGCACGAGCGCGCGCTTGCCGTCGGCGTCCTCGAGTACCTCGAGCAGGAACTGGGCGGGAGAGTCGAGAACATCGTCGACCGTGCCGATTTTTCGCGCGGTCTCCATGCTGTCTCCCACATACACGTCGAGGCCGATGAGATCGTCGGGATACCAGGCGTCCTCGGCCTCCATCTCCTCCTCGGAATCGGCCGGGCAGAACAGCTCGGTGCCGTTGAGGGCCTCCGAGGCGTTGCGGTCGGTGACGTTCCTGAACAGCACGATCCAGCGCTCGCGGAACGTGCGCGACCGCTCGACCGTGAATTCGTTCCCTGCGGCGTCGTAGAGCACCGAGCCCGGCGCGAAGCGGCGCTCCGGCTCGTCGGTGAACACGGTGACGTTCACCTCGCCCTTCAGTCCCTGTGCTCGTCCGATGCGGCACACGCGGAACATCTCCGGGGCGGGGGTGGAGTCGGGAGTGGGGGTGTTTGAGTTGGCGGCGGCGCTTGAGTTGGCGGCGGCGTTGGTGGATGCGGCCCTGGATGCCGGCGCGGCCTGCGATTGTGCGTCCCGCGAATCATGTGAATTCCTGCGCTTGCCCGCCATACCCGTCTCCTTACGCTGGCAAAACCGATCGTTCCACTCGGCGGAACGTTTCGCCCTACAGAATACAGGAGCCTCCCCACCCCGCGTGGCTTGAACCGGTCCGGAGGCGTTGCCAGGTCGGTTTGACGTTCGGCGGGTGTGGCGGCACCCGCTTAAGGCGGTTTTGGGTTGGTTTTCGACGATTTTCCCGTCGAGATGGGCTTCGGCGGGTGTGGTGGCACCCGCCCAACGAATAAAAGAAAACCCCGGCGCGGGGCCGGGGTTGAAGCGAAGTGCCTTAGCGGCGAACATCCATGATATCGACGCGGATCTTGTGATCGGACAGCGCCTGGGCGACGGTGCGAATGGAATTCGCGGTGCGCCCGCCGCGGCCGATCACGCGGCCGATATCCTCGGGATTCACGCGCACGCGCAGAAGTTCGCCGCGCGCGTTCTCGTGAGACTTCACGGACACATCATCCGGAAAGTCGACGATGTTGCGAATCAGATGTTCGACAGCTTCAGCAAGCATGATTACTCAGCCTTCTCTTCGGTGGCTTCCTCGGAAGCCTCGGTCTCGGCGGCCTCAGCGGCAGCGGCGGCCTCGGCATCAGCCTTGGCCTTCGCCTCGGCCTTGGCGGCCTTCAGCTTCTGGGCCTTGTTCTCCTCGGCCTGAACACGAGCGGCAGCATCCGGACCTTCCTCAACGGTCTTCAGCGTGCCCTCGGCACCGGGCAGGCCCTTGTACTTCTGCCAGTCACCGGTGATGTTGAGGAGCTTGAACACGGGGTCGGACGGCTGTGCGCCGACGCCAAGCCAGTACTGCGCGCGCTCGGAGTCGATCTTGATCGTGGAAGGCTGCGTGTTCGGGTCGTAGGTACCGATGGTCTCGATGGCACGGCCGTCGCGCTGCTTGCGGGAATCAATCACCACAACGCGGTAGAACGCGTAGAACTTCTTGCCGAAACGCTGCAGACGAATCTTGGTTGCCAAAATGGCTCTCCTTTAATGTGGATTTGCTCGCAGACACCGCTGTGTGGGGCACGGCGACGTCTGGTCGCGTTGCTCCCATGCGCTCGGTATAGAGGGCTCCGGACGCACGGATAACAGATGGAATTATAGGGGTTGCGGTGGATTTTCGCCACCCGACGCTCCGACGGTGCGAGCTGTTCCTGTGTCGTCCCGATTACGATTCGCCGCGTCGCTCCGCTCACGCCGCGCCGTCGATGCGCAGCGTGGCGATCTGGGCCTTGTGGTCGGTGCGCGGAATCGACAGCGTGCGCATATCGAGCCCGGTCACGCCCTGCGTATGCACCACATGGTCGAGCTCGAGCAGCGACGGCACGAAGGACCACGATGCCGGGAACGACAGATGCGCCCCGCCGTGCATCTCGTACGAGACATCGCTGAACCCGCCGTTTCGCAGCATGGCGCGGTACGACGCATGGCTGAGATTCGCGTTGAGGTCGCCCATCAGCACCACCGGGTCCGGCGCGCCCGCGCCCGAGGGCGTGCCGAGGCGGGTGAGCGCGGCGAGGCCGTCGCCCCATCGGTCGGCGCCCCGGTGCGGCGAGGCCACGTGCGCGCTGACGAAGGTCACGTTCACGCCGTCGATGGCAAGCGTCACGGCCGGCACATGCGCGGCCTTCGCATCGACGGCATCGTCCGTCGTCGCGACGGGCTCGGCCCGGCTGCAGATGGCATTCACACCGCCGTTGTCGGCATCGGACTGTGCGCCGAGCACACAGTGGGGGAACACCTCGCCGAGGCCCTCCTCGTCGAGGCGCGACTTCAGGTCTCCGTACACCTCCTGGATGGCCAGCACGTCGACATCGTATTGCTTCGCCGCGTGCACGATGGCGCTGGCGTCCGCCTTGCCATAGCGTGCGTTGACGGTCATAACCGTGACGCACCGCGCCGCGGAATCGGCGCTTGCGGAATCGGCGCCGGAACACAATGCGAGGGCCGCCGATCTGTCGGCCGTGGACATTGTGGATTGCGCCGGGTTCCCGAGCGCCGTGTTGAGCCCGCCGGGAAGCCTGACCGCGTAGCCGGCCGAGAACAGCAGGTTGACGAGCAGAAGCACGATGGCCACGATGGCCTGCGCGGGCGTATGCCGTGCCAGGGCCCAGACGCCGATGACGGCGAGCGGAAGCCACAGCAGCGGCGTCAGCGCCGTGAGCTGGATCTGCGTCGGCGAGGCGTGGTCGGCGCCCGCCGGCAGCGCGCGCATCGCCATCCACAGCGCCAGAAGCGCGAGAAGAATCCACAGAATGATGGTCAGTGGCGGCATGGAACTCCTCCTTGGTGTACCGGACGATGATGCGGACGATTTTCCGCGTGCCGTGCGCTTGCGCGATGAGGCCGTGCGCTTGCGCGATGACGGGGCCGTGCGGCCTGCGGACGTGCGTTTGGCCGATGCGCGGCTTGCGGACGCGCGGCTTGCGCCTCGGCTCCGCGACGTGCCGGCGCGTATGGTCCGGCCACTGTGTGATGAGTCCTGTCCGCTGTGGTTCTTGGCGCGGTCCGCGGTGTGATTCTTGGCGTAGTTCTTCGTGTGGTGCGTCAGGGCGGTGTCGTCATCCGGCGCCAGGGCGCGTGCGAGCAGCACATTGTGCGCGTCTTCGGTGGCCTCGGCACGAAGCTTCGCATCATGCGCCGAGTTGCCGCGGGAGGAACCGCTGCGGGGCGAGCCGCCTCGGGAGGAGTCGCTGCGGGAGGAGCTGCCGCGGGGCGAGCCGTTGTTCGCGGAACCCTTGCGGTTATCGTGGTGCGTCGCCATCGCCGTGCCTCCTTCCTGCCGTGGCCTGTGGTACCGGTGCCTTCGGCAAGCCAATCGTGGTGCCGGTGCTATCGGAGCGGTGCCATCGTATAGAAAAACGGCGGCATGCGCCTCCTGCGAGGTCTATGCCGCCGTTATGCGCCTGCGCGCGCCGCGAAACGCCGCCGCGCACACGAAGCGCCTGCGTCAGCGCCCGAACATACCGTTGAGGCCACCCAGGTCGCCGAGCTGGGACTGCAGCTGCTGCAGGTCCGGCGTCTGCTGGCCCGCCGGCTTCATGAACGCCGAGCCGCCGGAGGCGCCCGCGCCGCCCGACAGCCTCTGGCGCAGCGCCTTTTCCTCGGCCTCGCGCTTCATCGGGTTCCCGGACTTGCTCTTGCCCTTCCTGCCCTTCTTCGCGGCCTTGCCCTTGGCCTTCTTCGAGCTGCCGTAGCCGGGCACGCCCGGGATGCCGCTCATGCCGGAGCTCATGCGCTTCATCATCTTCGCGGCCTGATTGAAGCGGTCGAGAAGATTGTTCACGTCGCTGACCGTGCGGCCGCAGCCGTAGGCGATGCGGGCGCGGCGGGAGCCGTTGATAATCGACGGGTTGCGGCGCTCCTCGGGCGTCATCGAGTAGATGATGGCCTCGGTGCGGTCGATTTCGTGCTCGTCGAGCTGGTCGATCTGCTGGCGGTACTGCGCCATGCCCGGGATCATGCCGAGGAGCTTCTTCATCGAGCCGAGCTTGCGCAGCTGCTCGAGCTGCTGGATGAAGTCGTCGAAGCCGAACTCGCCCTCCGACATCTTGTTCATCGTCTCGCGCGCCTGCTTCTCATCGAACTGGCGCTCGGCCTGCTCGATCAGCGTGAGCACGTCGCCCATGTCGAGGATGCGGGAGGCCATGCGGTCCGGGTGGAACACCTCGAAGTCCTTGAGACCCTCGCCCGTCGAAGCGAAGAGAATCGGCTTGCCCGTCACGCTCGCCACGGACAGCGCCGCGCCGCCGCGGGTGTCGCCGTCGAGCTTCGAGAGCACCACGCCCGTGAAGTCGACGCCTTCGTCGAAGGCCTTCGCCGTGTTCACGGCGTCCTGGCCGATCATGGCGTCGATGACGAACAGCACCTCGTTCGGGTGCACGGCGTCGCGGATGTCGCGCGCCTGCTTCATGAGCTCCTCGTCCACGCCGAGGCGGCCGGCGGTATCGATGATCACCACATCGTAGAGCTTGCTCTTGGCGTATTCGATGGAATCGCGCGCCACCTTCACCGGGTCGCCGGTGGCCTGGCCGGGCGAGACCACGTCGGAGCTGCCGGTCTGCACGCCGGGTTCCGGTGCGTATACGGGTACGCCCGCGCGTTCGCCGACCACCTGCAGCTGCGTCACTGCGTTGGGGCGCTGCAGGTCGCAGGCCACGAGAAGCGGCGTGTGGCCGGTGTCCTTGAGCCAGTAGCCGAGCTTGCCGGCGAGGGTGGTTTTGCCCGCGCCCTGGAGGCCGGCGAGCATGATGATGGTCGGCGGGCGCTTGGCGAAGTTCAGCGGACGGTCGACGCCCGCGCCGAGGATGTTGGTGAGCTCCTCGTTGACGATTTTGACGACTTGCTGCGCGGGGTTCAGGGCCTCGGAGACCTCGGCGCCAAGGGCGCGTTCGCGTACGCGCGCCGTGAACGAGCGCACGACGTCCAGCGAGACGTCGGCGTCGAGCAGGGCGCGGCGGATCTCGCGAATCGTGCCGTCGATATCCGATTCCGAGAGCTTGCCCTTGGAGCGCAGATTCTTGAATGCGCCGGTCAGGCGATCGGTAAGTGAACTAAAAGCTGCCATAGCCCACTAGTCTATTGCACACCGTGGAATCTGCGGCGAAAACGCGGGGGTTCCGGGCCCGTTTTTGCGCAGGGGCGGAGGGTGGGCGTGCGGTCGGGCGTGCGGGGCCGGTTTGCCAATCGGCTTCTTGCCGGACCTCTGCCCGGCTTCTCATTCGGCTTCCTTCTCATTCGGCTTCCTTTCAGCCTCCGCCTGACTTCCTCCCATCTTCCTTTCATCTGAGTAGATTGGGCGGCATGTCTGTGTTTTACCACGTGGAGAACGGCATGGTCGAGGTCACGCCGGAGGAAAGGGATTGCAACGAGGATATCTGCGTGGGGCGGGCCAACGCCATCGCGCTGTGCGCGTCCGTGATCGGCATCGCGGCCGTTGCGGTGGCGGGGCGTTGTCTCGGCGTTCCCGTGACCGTCGCGACATGGTTTTTCTTCGTCACGCTTGTGGTGTACCTGATGGTGAGGTTCCGCCGTGGTCTGTTCGTCAGGCCCGACCGCAGCCTGGCGCGGTCGAGCGCGAGTATGTATGAGGAGAAGGGCTATACGCACGGCATGGAGCAGGATGCGCGCGAGAGTCTGTCGGACCTGCGCGATGTCTCGATGATCGGCAAGAGGTTCCCGCGCGAGAAGCTGGACAAGCACATGGCGCAATGGCGCGGGCTCGATCCGGGCCATCAGTGGCAGCAGGGCATCGGATACAAGCGGCGCGAGGACGGCGTTCTGGAGATGACCGCGCCCGAATACCGCGCCGAGCTGTGGGGCATCATGCAGAAAACCGTGAAGTCGCAGATAGGCACGGTGATCGGCTCCATGCTGGTGTTTGGGTTCCTGTTGACTGCTGCGGGCGGCGTGTGGAGCTCGACCGCGACGATGTCCGCGCCCGATGCGGCCGTGGACGGTGTGTATTCGGTGGCCGCTGCGAATGTCAGCACCGACGGAATCGGCGCCGACGGATCCTTCCGCGCCATCCCGGCGCGCGGCGGTCACGGTGGCGGACATGGCGGCGGCCATGGAGGTCACAGCAGCCATGGCGGTCACGGATACCACGGGTACCACGGCGGACACGGCGGATCTGGCTCGGGCAGCTGGTTCGGATTCAGGAAAAGCGGCGTCAACATTCCCGTCGCGCTGAGCGCCGGCGGTGGGAACATCGTCGTGCTTCTTGCGGAGCTGGGAATCGTGGGCCTTTTCAAAAAGCGGTGCGAGAAGGAAGCCGTGCAGTGGGACGAGCGTTTCCGCGCCACGGAGAACACCGGCATGCCCGTCGAAGAGATTTCGCGATGGATGGGCTGCGCGCCGCTGACCGTCAGTGACGCCGCGCAGGCCGAGCGGCGCAATAAGCTCGAACTCGCGCGCCGTGATGCGATATGCGACGATGAATACGCCGTTTGGTGCGCCCCGACCCCTGATTCCGCCTTCGCTCCCTCCGGCGCCGACATTGAATCGGACCGGCATGAATGAATTCGATAACAGTGGCACGGTTCGCGGACATTTTCGACGATTTTGGCTTGAAAAATCGTGGATTTTGGTCCGGAACCCGTACCACTGTTATGCGTTATGGGACCCCGGTTTCCCGGGGGGGGGGCTGGTTTCCCGGCCGAACCGCTCTACTCGAGCTTCCAGGTGGAGGGGCCCTGCGGCTTGTCCTCGATCGTGACGCCGAGCTCCCTGAGGTGGTCGCGGATCGCGTCGGCCACGGAGAAGTTGCGCTCGCGGCGCGCCTGCTCGCGCTCGATGAGCTTGTCTTGGATCAACGATTCCAGAACCGTCATCGGCGTCACGCCGTTCTTCGCGCCCGAGGCGCCGCCGGCGGCACCGGCCAGCGCGCCCGTCGTGCCCTGCGCGAACGCACCGGCCGCCGCCGCGCTCTGCGTCAGCCACGGCTCGGCCAGTGGATCGAGCCCGAACACATCGAGCATCGCGCGCACCGTCAGCACATCGTTCGCCACCTCGCCGCGCAGCGACTCGTCGCCCGCCTCGAAGGCCGCGAGCTTGGAGTTGCCCGAGCGAATCGTGCTGAAAACAACGCCCAGCGCCGTCGGCACCGTGATGTCGTTGTTCATGGCGTCGGCGAACTCCGCCGGCAGCTCGTCCGCACCCAGCGCCTGCACGGCCTCGCGCGTCGGCTGCTGTCCGAGCGCGGCACCCGCGCGCGTCACGAAATTCACGATGCGGTCATGCGCCGCCTCCGCCTCGACAAGCGACTGCTCGCTCCACTCGAGCATCGAACGGTAATGCGCCGCAGCCAGCGCGTAACGCACCACCCACGCGGAGTGGTTCGCCATGACGGACTGGATCGATAGGCCGGTTCCGAGCGACTTGCTCATCTTCTCGCCCTTCGCCGTCACCCATGCCAGGTGCATCCAGCGGTGCGCGAAGCCCCAGCCCGCGGCGCGTGACTGCGCCATCTCGTTCTCATGATGCGGGAAGCGCAGGTCCAGGCCGCCGCCGTGGATGTCGAACTCGTCGCCCAGGTAGCGATGCGCCATCGTGGAGCATTCCAGATGCCAACCCGGACGGCCCGCGCCGAACGGCGCATCCCAGCGTGCGTCGGCCGGGTCGGAAGCCTTCGGCGCCTTCCACAGCGCGAAATCGCGCGGATCGTGCTTGTCGGGCGATGCATCGGCGTCGTTGACCGGATTGTACTTGTCGGGGCCGGTCGCGTCGACGGACGGACCCATGCGGTCGGCCACCTCGGCGTCCTCGTCGGCCGCCTTCGTGCCCTGCTCCTGGTGCGTCAGCTCGCCGTAGGCCGGCCAGCTCGGCACGTCGAAGTACACGTTGCCGCTTGGCGTGCCGTCGGCATTCGGAACCACATAGGCGTGGCCGCGGTCGATAAGACGCTGCACAAGGGCGATCATGTCGTTCATATGGCCGGTGGCGCGCGGTTCGTAGGTGGGCGGGATGACGCCGAGCGTGTCATAGGCGTGGCTGAACTCGCGCTCGTAGTGGTAGGCGCGCGCCCACCAGCGCTGCCCGGCAGCGGCCGCCTTGTCGAGGATCTTGTCATCGATGTCGGTGACGTTGCGGATCAGCGTGACCTTGTACCCCAGGCGCGTGAACCAGCGGCGGATGACGTCGAAAGACACCGCGGCGCGCAGATGGCCCACATGCGGCGAGCTGTCCACCGTGGCACCACACACATACATGCTCACCTCGCCGGGCTTGATCGGCTCGAACGGCGTGATGGAATGCGTTGCTGTGTCATACAGGCGCAGGCTGGCGGCGGCTGCCGACAGGGCCTGCGGCGTGGTGTTCTCGGTGTTGGTCATATTTCGAGGGTACTTGCGTTACATGACATGCGCGGCGCTTTTCCCGTTGTTTTGTGCGTTGTTCCGTGTGTTTTCCGGGAAGGCGTTATCGGTTTTCCGGAGGACGGGTTATCGCCTGCGGTGCCGTGGCGTTGCGAGCATCGTTCGTCCGGAATACGATGCTCCCATCGTGGCTTGTTGTTCGCTGTCAGCCTTGTGGGCACGCGCCATTTGTCGGTTGTAAACAACTCGTGTCACAATGGACACATGTCCAAGCCACAGGTGCTTATCTTGACGCATGCTCCGTGGGAGCGTCCCGGCCGTATTCTCGATGCTTTGGAAACATGCGGCCTCGAATACACGATTACGTCGATTTTGAAGAAGCCGAAGGCCGACCTCCCCGATTTCAAGGACCTCGCCGGCCTTGTGCTTATGGGCGGTCCGATGGGCGCCCTCGATTACGACGAATACCCGGGTCTGAAAACCGAGTCGAAGCTTGCGAAGGCTGCGATCGTGGCCGGCAAGCCCGTGCTCGGCGTCTGCCTGGGACATCAGATCATGGCCACTGCGCTCGGCGGCAAGCTGCGCCCCGGCAAGGCGCCGGAAATCGGTTTCGGAACGGTGCAGCGCCTTGAGAACAGCCATGAGTTCCTTCCCATGTGGGGCAAGAAGGCCACCGTGCTGCATTGGCACAACGATTGCGTGACCCTCCCGGCCGGCGCGACGCCCCTTGCGAAGTCGGACCTGACGAAGGTGCAGGCCTTCCGCTTCGGCTCGGCGCTCGGCATGCAGTTCCATCTCGAGGTGACGCCCGCGCTGTTCGACGCGTGGCTTAGCGAGAAAGAGATGGTCAAGGACCTCAAGAAATCCGACGTGGCTCGTCTGCGCGAGGAATATCCTGAGAAGGACGCGCTGATCAAGCCCTTCGCGTCGGCTGTGTTCGAGGGATTCGCCGCGCGATGCAGCACCCACGCGAAAACCCTGGAGGAAGCGAAGCCCAAAGAGAAGAAGATCGTCATCAGCTAAGTGCGGTGCGCGGTGCGCGGTGTGCGGTGCGGTGCTGTGCGCGGGTCGGCGGTGCGGCGGTGCTGTGCGCGGCGCTCGCCTTATTGCCAGTGAGAGGCACTGTTGGCGGGAGGAGGGGCACCGCACGCTCGCACACGCTCGCGCATGGTCACGCGGCCCACGTATCCTTGTCGTACTATGCCTAGCACTCCTACTTTCGATCTGGGACTCGAGCATGTGTCCCTCTCCTTCGCCACCAAAGACATTTTCATCGACGTCACGCAGGGCGTGAACGAAGGCGACCGCATCGGAATCGTCGGCCGCAACGGCGACGGCAAATCCACTCTTCTCAGGCTTTTCAGCGGCGAACAGGAACCCGACGAGGGCCGCGTCTCGCGCCGCAACGGCCTGACCCTCGGCATCCTCGAACAACGCGACCGCCTCGATGATTCCGCCACAGTGCGCGACGCGGCGCTCGAAGGCCGCGCCGACTACGAATGGGCCGCCGACGCGAAGTCACGCGACATCGTCGAAACCCTTCTCGCCGGCATCGGCCTCGACGCACGCGTCGGAGAGCTCTCCGGCGGACAGCGCCGCCGTGTCGACCTCGCGCGCCTTCTCGTACACGACTGGGACATCATCGCCCTCGACGAGCCCACCAATCACCTCGACATGCTCACGATCCACTGGCTGGCCGAGCACTTGAAAAACCGCTGGCCCGCCGGGCAGGGCGCGCTGCTCATCGTCACCCACGACCGCTGGTTCCTCGACGAGGTCTGCGAAAGCATGTGGGAGGTCCACGATGGCGTGATCGAGCCCTTCGAAGGCGGCTACAGCGCCTACATCATGCAGCGCGTCGAGCGCGACCGCCAGGCCGACGTCATGGAGACCAAGCGCCGCAACCTCGCACGCAAGGAGCTTGCGTGGCTGTCGCGTGGCGCCCGCGCCCGCGCCACCAAGCAGAAGTTCCACGTCAAGCAGGCCCGCGAGCTCATCGCCGACGTGCCGCCCGTGCGCAACTCCCTCGAGCTCAAGGCCATGGCCACCTCGCGCCTGGGCAAGGACGTGGTCGACCTCGTGGACGTCACGAAGATCTGGCCCGCCGCCGACCCCGAGCACCCCGGCCCCGGTGCGGTGAGCGTCGAGGTCTCCGTCGACCCGGCCGCGCGCCCGCTTGACGCGGACGGCAACCCGGTCGGCCCCGACACGGCCGCCGCGCAGACGCGCACGATCACCGGCAAGCGCGTGCTTGACGATGTGACCTGGCTGATCGGCCCCGGCGACCGCTTCGGCATCGTCGGCGCCAACGGCGTGGGCAAATCCACGCTCCTGGGCATTATCGACGGCACCATCGAGCCCACGCTCGGCCATGTGAAAATCGGCAAAACCGTAAAGTTCGCTGTGCTTTCGCAGCAGCTGGACGAGCTCGAGAAACTCGGCAAGTACAAGATCAAGGAGGTGCTGAGCCGCTACAAGCCCAGCTACATCGTGGACGGCAAGGAAACGACGCCGGGCCAGATGATGGAGCGCCTCGGCTTCACCTCCGCGCAGCTCATGACGCCTATCGCCGACCTGTCGGGCGGGCAGAAGCGCCGCATGCAGTTCCTGCTCATCCTGCTCGACGAGCCGAATGTGCTCATCATGGACGAGCCCGGAAACGACCTCGATACCGATATGCTCGCCGTTATGGAGGATGTGCTCGACACCTGGCCGGGCACGCTGATCGTGGTGTCGCACGACCGCTATCTGCTCGAGCGCGTGACCGACGAGCAGTTCGCGCTCGTGGATGGCAAGGTGCGCCATCTGCCCGGCGGCGTGCAGGATTACATCGACCTCATGGACCGTCGGCGCGCGGCCGGCGTGGGCGTGGGGGAGTCGCTGTCGGCGCAGATCGGCGCGGATGCGTCGACGAGCGCGGGCGGCGGTTCGGCAAGTGCGAACGATGGCACGGCCCACGATTCCGGGGCCGGTGCCGCGGACCAGCTGACGCCCGAGGAGGCCAAGGCCCTGAGGCAGAAGAAGTACCAGGCCGGCAAGCGGATCAGCGCCATCGAACGCAAGCTGACCAAGCTCGAGGCGCAGATCGCCGAGATCGACGAGCGCATGGCCGCGCATGATCCGTCCGATTACGAGGGCCTCAACGACCTCAACCAGCAGCGCGGGGCCGTGGTTGATGAGAAGGAGGGGCTCGAGGCCGAGTGGCTCGAGCTCAGCGAGCTCGTCGAAGGGTAGGGCGCGGCGCGGGCCAGTCCACGCCGCTTGTCGGTTCGTCGAAGACATACACCGTCTTGTCGTATGCCTCGGCGGGCGTGGGCACTGCGGGGTTTGGCTTCACAACGGGTTCGGTGGAGTTTGATCCCATCGACGGTGGGGCGGCTGGCGGTGGGCGTGTGTTTTACCGCTACGGTGGGGCGGCGGTTGGTTCGGGTGGTGTGGTGTGTGGCAGGGTGGTGTTGAGTGTGAGTGTTCGCTCACACTGAATGGGGTTTGACGTCGGTTGTGAGCTGATGACGTGGGGGAATCGTGGCTGGTGGTGAGGATTCTTCGCCATGAGGGGTGGTTTTGCTGCGGAGAGGCGGATGCGCGGGGAAATCGTGGTTCATGGCGAGGATTCTTCGCCATCAGGGCCGGTTTTGGGCACTGCGCCGGCGCGTGCGGAGATTTCGGGTGCTCGTGGCGAAGGCAGTGCGCCATCAACACGATTTTCCCACCGTCCAGCCCTGCCCGCCCCCGCACAACGCAAAAGGCTTCTGACGCGCACTGCGCATCAGAAGCCTTATTCACGCGTCACCGGACGGGGAACCGCCTCGCCCGGAGCCGAAACCGAAACCTACTCCGCGAGGGCCTTGTCGACCACCTCGGTGGCCTCCTCGAGCACCTTGTCCAGAGCCTCGGGAGACTCGAAGGACTCGGCGTAGACCTTGTAGATGTTCTCGGTGCCGGAAGGACGGGCGGCGAACCAGTTGTCCTTCGTGGTCACCTTGATGCCGCCGATCGGCGCGTCGTTGCCCGGAGCCTTGGTGAGCTTCGCGGTGATGTCCTCACCGGCGAGCTTCGTGGCGGTCACATCGTCGCCGGTGAGCTTGGCGAACTTCTGCTTCTGCTCGAGCGTGGTCGGCGTGTCGATGCGCTTGTACCAGCTCTCGCCGAAGCGGGCCACCTGGTCCTTGTGCAGCTCGGCCGGGTTCTTTCCGGTCTTCGCGGTGATCTCAGCGGCCAGGAGGTCCGGAATCAGACCGTCCTTGTCGGTGGTCCACACGCGGCCGTCCTTGCGCAGGAAGCTCATGCCGGAGCTCTCCTCGCCGCCGAACGCCACCTTGCCGGTGAACAGCGGGTCGACGAACCACTTGAAACCCACGGGGACCTCGACGAGCTTGGCGCCGATGGAGGCGGCCACGCGGTCGATGAGGCTGGAGGACACAAGCGTCTTGCCGATGCCGGCGCCTTCCGGCCAGCCCGGACGGTTCGGCTTGCCGTCCTTGTCCTTGCCGAACAGGTACTCCACGCATACGGCGATGTAGTGGTTCGGGTTCATGACGCCCCAGTCAGGGCACACGATGCCGTGGCGGTCGGCGTCCGGATCGGTGCCGCCCACGAGGTCGTACTTCTCCCAGGCGCCGTTGTTGAGGGAGTCCACAAGGCCCTTCATGGCGTACGGGGAGGACGGATCCATGCGGATCTTGCCATCGTGGTCGATGGTCATGAAGCGCCAGGTCGGGTCAACCTGCGGGCGAACCACGTCGATGGTGGTGCCGTACTTCTCGTTGATCAGCGGCCAGTAGTTCACCGAGGCGCCGCCCAGCGGGTCGATGCCGAGGCGCACGCCGGAGGACTTGATGATGTCGAAGTCGATGACGTTCTCGAGGTCGGCCACGTAGTGCTCGCGGAAGTCGAACTTTTCGATGAGCTCGGAGTTGATGGCCTGCTCGAACGGCACGCGCTTGACGTTCTTCCAGTTCGGCAGCAGCTCGTTGGCGCGGTTTGCGATCCAGTTGGTGGTCTCGGCCGGGGCAGGGCCGCCGGTCGGCGGATCGTACTTGAAGCCGCCGTCGGTCGGCGGGTTGTGGGACGGGGTCACGACGATGCCGTCGGCGATGTCCTCGCCGGAGAAGCGCTGCGTGCCGTCGGCCGCGCGGTTATGCGTCAGGATGGCCTGGGAGACGACGGGCGTCGGGGTGAAGTCGTCGCGGGAGTCGATGCGCACGCGCACGCCGTTGGCGACGAGAACCTCGATGGCGGTCTTCCATGCTGGCAGCGACAGGGCGTGGGTGTCGCGGCCGATGTACAGCGGACCGGTGATGCCGGCGGCCTTGCGGTTCTCCGCGATGGCCTGGGCGATGGTGACGATGTGGGCCTCGTTGAAGGAGGTCTTGAGCGAGGAACCGCGGTGTCCCGAGGTTCCGAAGCTCACGCGCTGCTCGGGCACGTTCACATCGGGAACGAGGTCATAGTACTTGCCGATGACCTCGTCGACATTGATCAGATCTTTTTCGGTGGCGGGCAGTCCCGCGTTCTTTGCAACCATACGTCTTAGTTTGCCACGATTCCCAGACGTTTCGAGGGCTTGAGGCCGCGTCGTTTCGCATCGTGGCGGGACGGAACGGACATCGTGGCGCACGACACGCCCGGAGCGCATGCGACACGCCGATGGATTCATGATTCGCAAGCGATTGCAAGCCCTCCCGGATCATGCCTGCGGAGCGCTTGCCGAATTGACGCAAACGGTTTATCTTGGCACCTGTTATTGGCAGGGTTGCTACTCGAGCATTAACGAGGCAAGACCTGGAATCCACGCGTGGAATTTCTATATTCATCGAAATTCCACATTCGTGCGTGGGTTCCAGGTCTTTTTGCGTTTAAGGTGTAAGAGACGGCAATGACGCCGTGGATCCCATATAAGTCAAGGGAGATTCAGATGGGTAAGAACCAGGAATCCGCGAAGGCGATTATCGCCGGCGTGGGTGGTGTCGGCAACATCTCGATGCTGACCCACTGCGCCACGCGACTTCGCTTTACGCTGAAGGACACCGGCAAGGCCGACACCGAGGCCCTGGAGGGAACGAAGGGCGTGCTTGCCGTGGTCAAGCAGTCCGACACCGCCCTGCAGGTCGTTATCGGCGGCGGCGTGGAGCAGATGTACAACGACATCATGGCTCTGCCGGAGATGGCCAATGTCAAGGGCGGCGAAGTCGAGGACGACGCTGACAGCGAGCTGACGAACGACCAGGTCAAGGCGCAGGAACGCGCCAAGACCAAGGGCAAGAACAAGTGGGTGGATTCGTTCTTCGAGTTCCTCTCCGATTCGTTCCGCCCGATCATCGGCGTGCTTCTGGGCGCGTCCCTCATCATCGCCATCATCAACGTGCTCATCGCCTGCCACGTGGTCTCCAACGAGACGCAGTCGCCGACGATGCTGTTCTGCCGCGCCATGTACCGCGGCGTGTTCTACTTCCTTCCGATCATGATCGCCTACAACGGCGCCAAGAAGCTCAAGGTCGACCCGTGGGTCGGCGCCGCCATCATGGGCGCTGTCATGACCCCCGAGTTCCTGGCATTGGCTGACCCGGTCAAGTACGCGTCCATATTCTCCACGACTGACGGTCAGAATGCCGCTCAGTCCGCGCTCACCTGCGTGACGAACGCAACCCTGGGCACCGATTCATGCACCACGCAGGTGTTCGGCCTGACGATGCAGCTCAACGATTACTCCGGCAACGTGTTCGTGCCGCTGCTCATGGTCGCTGTGCTGGCGCTCGTCTACAAGGGCCTGCAGAGGATCATCCCGAACTCCGTGCAGCTCGTGTTCGTGCCGTTCCTCTCCATGCTCGTCATGATCCCGATCACCGCTTTCATCATCGGCCCGATCGGCGTGTGGCTGGGCAATGGCCTGGGCATCGGTCTCGCATGGATGAACACCAACGCACCGTTCGTGTTCGCCATCCTCATTCCTATGCTGTACCCGTTCCTCGTGCCGCTCGGCCTGCACTGGCCGCTCAACGCCCTCATGCTCATGAATATCGACACGCTGGGCTATGACTTCATCCAGGGCCCGATGGGCACGTGGAACTTCGCCTGCTTCGGTGCCACCCTCGGCGTGCTCATCATTGCCATCCGCGAGAAGGACACGCAGATGAAGGAAACCGCCGGTGGCGCTCTCGCAGCCGGTCTGCTCGGCGGCGTCTCCGAACCGTCGCTCTACGGCATCCACCTTCGCTACAAGAACGTGTACAAGCGCATGCTCGTCGGCTGCTTCGCAGGCGGCCTCAGCATTGCCATCCTCGGCTGGCTCTTCCCGTCCACGCTCGCCGACGGCACCGTTGTGCGCGGCGTGACCACCACGGCCTTCGCCTTCACCTCGCTGCTCACCATCCCGGTGTTCAACCAGATGTGGGTGTATGCCATCTCCATCGCCATCGCATTCGCGGTGTCCGCCGTGCTCGTCGCCACGCTTGACTACCGCACCCCGGAGCAGAAGGCCGAAGCCCATGCGCGCATCGCTCGCGAACAGGCCAAGGCATCCGGCGCTGCTCCCGCCGCAGCTCCTGCTGCGACTGCCACTGCTGTGAAGGCTGCCCCCAAGGCCGCTCCGGCTCAGGATGCTGCAGTTGCGACGAACGAGGTCCTCGCCCCGATCGCCGGCCATGCCGTCACCTTGGAGGAGACCGGTGACGCGGTCTTCTCGTCGAAGGCACTGGGCGAAGGCCTGGGCATTGCCGACCCGAAGGATTCGAAGGTCGTCGCCCCGGTGGCTGGCATTCTCAAGACCGTCGCCAAGACCGGCCACGCCTACGGCATCAAAACCGATGACGGCGTCGAGGTGCTCGTGCACATCGGCATCGACACGGTTAAGATGAATGGCGAGGGATTCACCGTCGCAGTCGCGAAAGGACAGCGCGTCAACGCCGGTGACCTTCTCGCCACCGTTGATTTCGACAAGGTCCGGGCCGCAGGCCATCCGACCGTGACGGTGATGACCGTGACGAACTCCAAGAAGCTCGGAGGCGTCACCCCGCGCACCGGAATCGATGTCAAGGCAGGCGACGCGGTAATCGACATCGCGCGCTGACCCGGCCGACGAAGGCCATGGCCCGCCGCGCGGAACCTGTCCGGGAAGGCGCGGCGAGACATGGTCGACGATGACCTGGACGGCATGAAGGTCCTGCGCGTATTCAATAACAACATCGTTCTCGCCAAGGGCGGGAAGCAGGATGACGAGGTCATCCTGACGGGCCGCGGCCTGGGGTTCCAGGCCCGGCCCGGCGACTCCATCGACCCGGCCAAGGTCGTTCGGGTGTTCGCACCCACCGACGGCCGGGATCCCGACCACATCGCGCAGATGCTGGCGGGGATCCCGGCCGACACGATCCGCATCGTGTCGGAATCGCTGGCGCCGTCCGGACTGGCGGCGCTCGCCGATGATTCGCCGTCCCTCGTCGTGGCGCTCGCCGATCACATCGACGGCGCGATACGGCGCGAGAACAAGGGCATCTCGGTGGAATACCCGCTGCAGGGCGAGGTCTCGAACCTCTACCCGGGCGAATACGCGCAGGCGCAGGCCTTCGTCCAGGCCGTCAACCAGCGCCTCGACCGGCCGCTTCCCGATTCGGAGGCGGTGGCCGTCGCGCTCCACGTGGTCAACGCCGGATTCTCCAGCGGAGACCTGACCTACACCTATCAGATGACCGGAGTCATCGAGCAGGTGCTGGGAATAATCGAAAAGAGATTTGACATCACGCTTGACCGCCGGTCCGTGAACGTGGCGCGTTTCATCACGCATATGCGCTATCTGTTCGTGCGGATCTACGAGGGCAAGCAGCTGACGAAGGAACCGTCGCCGGTCGTCGAGGCCATCAGGGAATCGTTCCCCGACGCCTTGCAGTGCGCGCTCGAATGCGTTGCAGTCATCGAGCTCAGGCTCGACGCCGACCTGTCGGACGACGAGGTGTCGTACATGACGCTCCACATAGCGCGTGTATCCACCGACGCCAGGGAAGAGTAGCCGGCCTCGGCCGGTGGCGTGGGGGTTCCGTCCGTCGGTCACGATGTCCGTGACGATTCCGCGGCCGGCGCACAACCGCCGCGGCGCGTCGTCGCTTATATGGCACCCGGCCCCGAACCGGGACGGATCCGGCGTCCGCCGGATCCAACACGCTCCCGGCGAGAGGATTCGCCGGGATGGAGAAAGGAACCCACTATGATCACCCGTACTGCTGTTGTCGGCGCTTCCGTCGGTCTCCACGCCCGTCCGGCCGCCCTGTTCGCGCAGGCCGTCGATGACAAGGGCATCGACGTCACCATGACCTTCGGCGACGAGGAGGCCGATGCCTCCAGCGCCCTCGAGATCATGACGCTCGGCGTCAAGGGCGGCGACACCGTCACCATCAGCACCGACGACGATTCCGCCGGCGCCGCGATGGACGAGCTCGCCGAGATGCTCACCCGCGACCTCGACGCCGAGTAAACGGACGGCGCACCATGGCTAGCGAACACAAAGTCCTTCATGGCATCGGCGTGTGCGCGGGAACCGCATCCGGTCCCGTCGCCTTCGTGGCCCAGGCGCCCGGCGTCGATGAGAACGAGCCCAAGAGCACCGATCTCGAGGCCGACACCGCACGTCTCGACGACGCGCGCGCCAAGGTGATCGACACGCTCGTCCAGCGCGCCGACAAGGCCACCGACGAGAAGTCCAAGGGCGTCCTCAAGGCCACTGCGCAGATGGCCGGCGACAAGGGCCTGTACAAGAGCATCGTCAAGCATCTCAAGGCCGGCGAGGGCATGACGCACGCCGTCGCGGGCGCCGCCAGCGAATACGCGGCCAAACTCGCCAAGCTCGGCGGCTACTTCGCCGAGCGCGTCACCGACATCAACGACGTGCGCGACCGCCTCATCGCCGAGCTGCGCGGCCTGCCCGCCCCCGGCGTGCCCGACATCACCGAGCCCGTCATCATCGTGGCGCGCGACCTCGCGCCGGCCGAAACCGCCACCCTGCACCCGGGCCAGGTGCTCGGCATCATCACGCAGGAAGGCGGCCCCACCAGCCACACCGCCATCCTCGCGGCGCAGCTGGGCATCCCGTGCGCCGTCAAGACCAAGGGCGCGCTCGACGCCATCACGGCCGACGACATCGTGGCGCTCGACGGTGGCGTGGGCGAGGTCATCGTCTCGCCGACCGACGACGAGGTGGCGCAGCTCAAGGACCGCGCCGCACGCCGCGCCAAGGCGCTCGCCGGCTCCTCCGGCGAAGGCGCCACCCGCGACGGGCACCGCGTGGCGCTGCTCGCCAACATCGGCACCGTGGACGACGCGATGAACGCCGCCAAGTTCGACCTTGAGGGCTCCGGCCTCTTCCGCTCCGAGTTCCTCTTCCTCGGTCGCGACGAGGCGCCGACCGTCGAAGAACAGACCGAGACCTACACCAAGGTGCTCAACGCCTTCGGCAAGGATCGTCACGTGGTGGTGCGCACGCTCGATGCGGGCGCCGACAAGCCGCTGAAGTTCGCCAACCAGGAGCACGAGGACAACCCGGCCCTCGGCGTGCGCGGCCTGCGACTCGGCATGCGCCGCGTCGACCTGCTCGACACGCAGCTGCAGGCGCTCGCCAACGCGTACCAGGCCACCGGCGGCGACCTGTGGGTTATGGCGCCGATGGTCTCCACCGTGGACGAAGCCGAGTGGTTCGCGCAGAAGGCGCGCTCCTACGGTCTGCCCAAGGTGGGTGTGATGGTGGAGGTTCCGGCCGCCGCCATCCGCTCCGCGCAGATTCTGTCGGTGGTGGATTTCTGCTCCATCGGCACGAACGACCTCTCGCAGTACACGATGGCCGCCGACCGCCTCAACGGCGAGCTGGCGAACCTCCTGACCCCGTGGCAGCCGGCCGTGCTCCATATGATCAAGGCCGCCTGCGACGGCGGTGCCGCGACCGGCAAGCACGTGGGCGTCTGCGGCGAGGCCGGCGGCGACCCGCTGATGGCGCTCGTGCTCGCGGGCCTGGGCGTGCAGTCGCTGTCGATGGCGCCGACGAAGGTCAACGCCGTGCGCGCCGCGCTGCGCATGCACGATTTCAGCACCTGCCAGCAGATGGCCGCCTACGCTCTCGACGCCCGCACCGCCGAGGACGCGCGCAAGGCCGTGATCGCGATCGCCGATCCGATGCTGCTCGATCTGCTGTGATACGGTCTGCGGTCCTTGTCTGTTAGGAAGTCTGTCAGAACAAGGTCCGCTAGAAACACGCCAGAATAAACATCAGGCCGGCTCCCGGAAGGGGGCCGGCCTGATGCGTTGCGGCGCACGGCGCACGGTATTCACCGCGGCGTGCCGCGCTAACGGGAGCTTACGCCTCCCACTTATGCGGCTCGATAACCTCGAGGCCGCCCATATAGGGGCGCATCGCCTTCGGCACCTCGATGGAGCCGTCGGCGTTCTGATGGTTCTCGAGAATCGCGACGAGCCAGCGCGTGGTGGCGAGCGTGCCGTTCAGCGTGGCGACGGCGCGGGTGCCGCCGTCTTCGGTGCGCTCGCGGATGTTGAGGCGGCGCGCCTGGTACTCGGTGCAGTTCGAGGTGGACGTCAGCTCGCGGTAGCGGTTCTGCGTCGGCACCCAGGCCTCGCAGTCGAACTTGCGCGCGGCGGAGGCGCCGAGGTCGCCCGCGGCGGTGTCGATGATGCGGTACGGCACCTCGACCTTGCCGAGCATCTCCTGCTCCATGGCGAGCAGCTGCTGGTGCTGGTCGCGGGAATCCTCCTGCTTGCAGTACACGAACATCTCCACCTTGTCGAACTGGTGCACGCGGATGATGCCCATCGTGTCCTTGCCTGCGGCACCGGCCTCGCGGCGGTAGCAGCTCGACCAGCCGCAGTAGCGCAGCGGGCCGTGGGACAGGTCGAGGATCTCGTCGGCGTGCATGCCGGCGAGCGCCACCTCGGAGGTGCCGACGAGGTACTGGTCGTCGGGTTCGCGCAGACGGTAGATCTCGTCGGCGTGCGAGTTGAGGAAGCCTGTGCCCGCCATCGCCTCGGGGCGCACCAGAGTCGGGGTGATGGTCGGGATGAAGCCGTGCTCCTGCGCCTGGTCGACGGCCATGGTCAGCATGGCGATCTCCATGCGGGCCACGTCGCCGCGCAGGAAGTAGAAGCGGGAGCCGGACACCTTGACGCCGCGCTTCATGTCGATTCCGGCAACGCCCTCGCCGAGCTCGAGATGGTTCTTCGGCTCGAAGCCCTCGGCCGCGAAGTCGCGGATCGTGCCGACCTTCTTGACGACGACGTAATCGTCTTCGCCGCCTTCCGGAGCCTCGGGCTCCACGATGTTGGAGAGCTTCCACATCGCGGTGGTGTATTCCTCGGAGGCCTTGTCGGCCTCGTCCTTGTACTCGGAGACCTTGGCGGCGAGCGCCTTCGTCTCGGCGATGATCGCGGCCTTCTGGTCGGCGGGGGCGGAGGCGACCTCCTTGCCCTTCGCCTTCTGCTCGGCGCGGGCGGCCTCGTACTGGCGCAGCGATTCGCGGCGGGCTTCGTCGGACTTGAGAACCTCGTCGACGAGTTCCACGGATTCACCGCGCTTGCGCTGGGAATCCTTGACGATATCCGCATGCTCGCGGATGAAATTGATATCAAGCATGCTTCCAAAGTTATCCGCTTTGCGCGACATATGCGGGGCGCCTGCGCGGAACCGCCTATCGTGAAATTTTCCGAAATGGTCGCATCGTGGCCATCGGGGTGACACAATGAAACCATGCCCAGTCCGTGGAATGTCATCGTCATCGTCGCGCTCTGCCTCGCAGCCCTGGCAGCGCTGGTCCTGCTCGTGCGCCATCTGCGCCGCCGCCGCGAGGTGCGCGTCGCCACCGCCCGCGAGGACGACGCCCGCGGAACATACGCGTTCGTCATCAACCCGTCGAAGCCTGGCGCGGAGATGGCGCGCACCTTCATCCGCGAATACTGCGACGAGCATCACATCGTGGACCCCATCATCCTCGACACGCAGCTTGATAAGGACGGCGGCGTCTGCGCGCGCGAAGCGCTCGACCGCGGCGCGCAGGTGGTCGTCGCATGCGGCGGCGACGGCACGGTGCGCACGGTGGCGCGCACGATGGCGGGAAGTGGCCTGGCCATGGGAATCGTGCCAATCGGAACCGGCAATCTGTTCGCCCGCAACATCGGCATTCCCGTCGGCAACCTGAACGCCGCCATGGCCGTGGCCACGTCGCGCGGATCGCGCACGGTGGACGCGGGCTTCGTGCAGATGCTCGATTCGCGCACGCCCGAGTACAAGCATCGTTTCCTCATTGTGGCGGGCGCCGGCTTCGACGCCGACATGATCGACGACACCGACCCGCGCTTGAAGAAAAGCATCAGCTGGATGGCGTATTTCGTGGGCGCCGTCAAGCATCTGTTTCAGCAGAAGGCGAAGGGCACCGTGCAGTTCGTGGACGACACGGGCGAGACGCACCGCCAGCCCGACCTCGAGTTCCGCACCGTCATGGCCGGTAACTGCGGGCAGATCCCCGGTTTCTCACTGATGCCGGAGGCTCGGTTCGACGACGGCCTGCTCGATTTCGAGATGATCGACACCAGCGGCGGCGTGATCGGCTGGATGAGCCTGTTCGGCGATGTGGTGCACCAGACCGTGGTGAAGAAGGCAAAGGGGAGCCCGCTGAGTTTCAACTCCACGATCGAGCAGTTCGAGGGGCGCCAGGCCACGCTTGAGCTCGAGAAGCCGCAGACCGTGCAGGTGGACGGCGACATCATCGGCAAGTCGCGGCATCTGCGCTTCGGCATCGATCCGCGGGCGCTGATTGTGCGCGTGCCCGAGCTGCCGGAGGGGGACGTGACCGGCGTGATCCAGCCGATTCGCGAGACCGGGCAAAAGCCCGAGGTCGTGGGGTGATGTGCATGTGCGCGGTGCGTGGTGCGGCGTGCACGGTGCGAGTGCGGTGTGCACGGTGCGAGTGCGCTGCGGGCCGTGTGTATAATCGTTGAGTGCTGCGTGCTTGCGGCACGGACAGGTGTCCGAGCGGTCTAAGGAGACGGTCTTGAAAACCGTTGGGCGTAAGCCCCGCGAGTTCGAATCTCGCCCTGTCCGCAGCGATCGAGGCCCCGGGATTCCTCCCGGGGCCTCGTGTTGTGTTCGAGCGCTGTGTTGTCGCGGTTGTGGTTTGGGGGCGCGGTCGGTGTCGTTGCGCGACACGGTCATCGTGTCCGTAACCCATCACATTGTTCTCGTTTCCGTAACAGTGTGATAGCTTTCGGACATTTTTCGACGATTTTGGCCTCCCAATCGTGTGTTTCTGTCCGTAAGCCGTACCAGTGTTGTGGATTCCGGAACGGTGCTCCTTGCTGGCACGTCACGTACCAGCAAGACCCACCCTTATAGAAAAAGACCAGCATTCCCAACAACAAACCACCCAACAGTGTCTCTCGCTGGCACTGTGGTGACCAGTGAGGCGGACCGTTGGGGAGAAGGCTCAGTGTTTTCAACGATGGAATCGTGAACAGTGCCTCTCGCTGGCACGTCAGTGACCAGTGAGGCGGAGTGTGGCCGGGGGAATCGTTGCGGTTGCTTGTTCCGTTCGGCAACAGTGCCTCTCGCTGGCACTGCGGTGACCGGCGAGGCCGACTGTTGGGGAGGAAGGGCGAGTGTTCCCAACGATGGCTTGGCCAACAGTGCCTCTCGCTGGCAGACGATCGACCAGCGAGGCCGACTGTTGGGATGAGAGGGGCCTGTTTTCAACGATGGCTTGGCCGACAGTGCCTCTCACTGGCACGTTATCGACCAGCGAGACGGAGTGTGGCCGGGGGAATCGTTGCGATTGCTCGTTCTGCTGGCCAACGGTGGCTCTCGCTGGCACGATAACGACCAATAAGAGCCACCGTTGCGGGAGAGGGGAGACGATGGGGGTGGAGAGCCGCCCCGCGTCACACGAGGAACAGACCCCAGTACATGAACATGATGAAGCTGAACACGACGCCGATGAAGTAGACCACCGTCCACGCAATATGGCCCGCGCCGCTGACGGAGGGGCGCTCGTCGAGGGGCTTGCGTCGATGCGCGATCTCCGTGCGCACCATATGCACCACCAGCGAGGCGAAGGCCGCGGTGCACACCACCACGAGCAGTCGCGCGGCGCCCTGCCACACCACGAGCAGCGTGTGGTTCGTCGACAGCTTGAACACGCTGTACGCGGTGTACGCCACGTAACCCAGCCACAGAAGTGTGGTGAGGAACGTCGCCAGGCCGCACGCCCACAGGCGGCCTGACATTCCCTCGGCGAATCCGGGGCGGCGGCGCGCCTCGCGCGAGAGCATCTCGTGCTTGACGATGATATTGCCGGTGGCGGCGCTGTCGGGGGAGGAGTTGGCCTCGAGCTGGGCGAGCGCGGTCTCCTTGCGGATGCGGCGGCGGCGCAGGAAATGCAGCACGGGGAGCCCGAGCAGCGTGATCAGCTGCATCACGATGGCGCCGCCCTGCAAAATAAGCAGTCCGCGCACAGAGCCGACGAGGCCTGATCCGACCGAGGAGACGAGCTGGTCGGTGTCGACGTCGGTGGCCTGCCACGGCGTGTCGTTTCCGGCGACGTCGGGGGTGCTCCAGCCGAGGGTTTCCGAGATCTTCGCGTCCTGCGCGAAATCGGCCATGTCCTGGATGAAGTTATCGGCCAGCGGCAGGTCCTTCTTGGCCTTGGCGTCGCCCACTCGCATCTGGTGGTTGGCGCCGCGGTAGTAGCGCACAAGCGTATTCGTGTTGCCGTTGTCGGCCATGATCCGGCGCGCATGCTCGGGCGCCTGGATGGTGGGCATCGACAGGTCGTTCGTGCCGTAGACGAACAGCGTGGGCTGCGTCTGCCTGGCCAGGTACGGGGCGACGTCGAAATCGGCGTAGTTCGGCCCGATGCCCGACATCTCGAGCGTGGTGATCCGGCTCGTGATCTGGTTCGTCGGGAACGGCACGTCGAGCACGCGGAAGTAGTCGTCGATGGCGTAGGTCATCTGCTGGCGCGGCGTGTAGACGGGCGCCGAGGTCATGATGGAGAAGCTCACGTCGTTGCGCTCGCTGGCGATGATCGGCGTGATCCACGCGCCTTCGGATTCCGCGTACAGACCCACGCCCTCGGGATCGACGCCGGGCCAGGCCTCGAGCACGTCGAGCGTCTTCTCATAATCGTGCGCCATCTTCACGTAATCGCGGTGCTGCCACGAGTAATCGGTCATGTTCTTGTCGGGCACGATGGTGGCCACGCCGGCGGAGGCCATGCCCCACGCGATGTCGCCGTACACCTCGGTCGCCTTGCCCAGGCCGGCGCCGGTGATGAGCATGCAGCCGGGAACGGAGGCGGCGAGGCGCTGTCCGCCGGCGCGGGCGACGGGCATACGCACGATGGCGTCGATGGTGGTGCCGTCGTCAAGGCTGATGGGGACGGTGGCCTCCGTGACGTCATAGGTGCCCACGGTGTCGTTCGTGGTGTCGTTCGACGCGATGGCGGTGCTGGTGCTTCCCAGGTCGATGGTCGCCGTGGAATCCTGCGGCACCCAGTGGGGTGCGATGACGTATCCGAGCAGACTGAACGCCACGAGCAGGATGACGGTCGTGATGGCAGTGGCCAGCAGGCCCTTCTTCTTGCGCATACCCTTACTGTATCGTCACTGCCCGAACACGGCGGCGGTTGTGCTACGCGCTTATTCGCGGCGGCGTGGTAGGGGAGAGGCGGCGTACGTGTAGGCCGCCGGAGAAGGCGCGGATTCCAATGCAAGAGGCGTGAACGCGCGGCGCGTCCTGGCTTGACTTCAAGTGCGCTTGAACTTTTACGATTGAGGCATCGGGACGGCTCCCGGCAAGAACATAGGCCTGCGGAATCGCTAGCTGACAACGCAAACATCCAACGCAAAGGAGACACCATGAAATCCACCATCTATTACGGCCCGCGCGACATCCGCGTCGAGGAACGCCCCGTTCCCACCGTCAAGGATCCCGGCGACCTCGTCATCCGCGTCGTGCGCACCTGCGTGTGCGGATCCGATTTGTGGCCCTACCGCGGCCAGGACGTGAACACCGCCGGAACCCCCATCGGGCATGAGTCCATCGGCGTCGTGACCGAGGTCGGCTCCGACGTGACCGCGGCGAAGGCCGGTGATTTCGTCATCGTCCCGTTCCCCATCAGCTGCGGCGAATGCGCGGCGTGCAAGGCCGGATTCGAATCCAGCTGCCTCAACGGCGGTTACTTCGGCGCGGCCGAGGGCGAAGGCTGCCAGAGCGAATACCTGCACGTTCCGCATGCCAACGGAACCATCGTCAATGTGTCCGAGGCGCTCGCGGCGGGCGATATCCCCGGTGCGCCGGCCAGCCCGAAGGATTTCACCGACGAGATGCTCGCCGACCTGCTGACCCTCTCCGACGTGATGGGCACCGGCTACCATGCGGCTGTCAGCGCCGAGGTCAAGCCCGGTAGCACCGCCGTTGTGTTCGGCGATGGCGCGGTGGGCCTGTGCGGCGTGCTGTCCGCCAAGCTGCTGGGAGCCACCCGCATCATCGCCATGAGCCGTCATGAGGACCGCGCGGCCATCGCCCGCGATTTCGGAGCCACCGACGTCGTGCCCGAACGCGATGACGCCGCCGTCGAGCGCGTCATGGAGCTCACGGGCTCCGGCGCCGACGCGGTGCTCGAATGCGTTGGCTCCGCCCAGTCCTTCGGCACCGCCCTGCGCGTGGGACGCCCGGGTGCCGTCATCGGCCGCGTGGGCCTACCGCATGGCGTGGATATTCCGGCCGAAGGCACCTTCTACCGCAACATCGGCATCAAGGGCGGCCCCGCGCCGGTGCGCACCTATGCGCGCCAGCGCCTGCTGCGCGAGGTGCTCGCCGGTGCCATCCATCCGGGCCGCGTCTTCACCAAGACGTACACGCTGGACGAGGTTCCGCAGGCCTACGCCGACATGGATGCGCGCCGTGTGGTCAAGGCGCTCGTCACGGTATCCGAGGTCTGATGCCATGGCGACGTACGCCATCGGGCAGATGGCCGAGCTCCAGGAGAACCTCGACGCCCTCACCGATGCGCAGCTGAGCCCGACGATGCGCGAGATCCGCCACAGGCTGAACCATGAGACCGCGGCGGCGGGAACGGTCACGATGGGCATCGTCGCTGCCCGGTGACGGGTATCTGTCATAATGAAACGGTCCGCGGCCATTGCGCGGTCACGGACATGCCCCGGCGGACGAAGGAGGCCGCCGGGGCTTTTGCGTGGCAAGGCTCGATCATGACCCGATGAACGCCCGTAACGGTGGTATGAATTCGCGAACAGTGGTACGGTTTGCTGACATTTTTCGACGATTTTGGCCCCGGAATCGTGGATTTTGATCCGAAACCCATCCCACTGTTCTTGATGCGGGGCGCCTATTGAGAGAGGACGTCCGCGTCAGCTCGCCGCGCCTGCGCTTGTGACTCTGTCTCCCGTCAACGGTGGGTCTTGCTGGTCGCTGCAGTGCCAGTGAGGGGCACCGTTGGGCGGGCGGGGTGCAGATTGGTCGGGGAGTCGTGGTGCGAAAGGTGCGAGCTTCCGTGGGGTGCGGGTTTCGGCACGATGGTGAAGACGATTGTTGCGTAGGGGAACGGGTGGGGCGGATTCCTTTGCCGTTTTCAGGAAAACTGTTAAGATAGCTGCTACAAGTGACGATATTCGGGATATGGGACGCGATGTCCGTGGCTGTATGACAGGCGCTGCCGCAGGCATGCGCATTTAAATGTTCGGAACTAGGAAAGAGGGTTCCGCGTCGGTGCGTCTGTCAGCGACAGTCGTGCGCATCTTGTCATAAGGACTTGCCGCAGGAAGCCGCTGCGGCATGCTGCCTCGACATTCCGATGAATCGCAGCTACACAGGAGGAACACCCGTGGCAATCGCCGCGGCATGAGGGAGCGAGGGCACGGCATGGCGTGGATACGCAGGCCAGGTTCATCACAGAAGGGCCAGCTTCGGTCGGGAACCGGCCGACCGTCCGGAGTGACGCATCATGGCGCCGATTCCGCACGCCCTGCCACGCCCGATGCCCCGCGTCACGCGGCGACGACGATCCGCCGCAACGCTTGGACCATCGTCTGCTTTCTTCTCGCCATCTGCATGTGCCTGCCGCTGACCAGCGCCGTCGACTCCCATCGCACCGCCACCGCGGCCGACACCGGAACCGCCGGTCTGTGCGACCCCACCACGAACGTGAGCTATGGCGACGGTAGCGCCGACATCACCGCCGACGACACCGGCATAGCCACCTACGTGGGCGGCAACATGTACATTGGCTCCCCCAAGAGCGGAGCCACGTGGAGCGCCGACGCCATCAACGGTTCGTACGCTGTGGAAGCCGAAGGCCAGACCGTGGTCAGGGGAGACCTGCTGGCGCGACCCATCAAGACGGGCTCGGATGGCAAATCCTTCTTCACCCTCGGCATGGTGGCGTTTGGTGCACAGTACCTTCCCGCTGCCGGCACCACCATCCTTGCCGTGGGAGGAAAGGTAGGCAGCAATCCGGGAGCTATTTCCACCCTTGGCGGTGGCGACACCGACCACGCGCAGGCATGGAACGCCGGCGTCGGCATCAAGAGCAAGGCGACGAACACCTCCACGGAATACGGCTACAAGGCCTACATCGCGGGCAATAAATCCACCGTGTGGGGTGACCCCGCCACGCCGTCGGTGAGGGCATACACGAACACCGCGTCTAATGCCGTCACATGGAGCGGCACCACGGGGCTTGACAAGAGCGGCATCACAGGTGCGGCGAACTATCAGAAAACCATCGCCAGCTTGTCTGAGAACCTTTCGTCTCTGACCTCCACCGGCGTCGTCACCACCGGTGTGGCGCCCACCGGCGAATATACGCGCTACAAGTATGACAGTTCGAAGTCCTACGGCATGAAGTTCACCAACGATACCGTGAACTACACGGTGGGCTCCCAGACCTATTCGGGTATCAACAACGAGAAGGTGCTGTTTTTCGCCGGCGACGGCCACTCCAACAACCAGGTCTTCAACGTCACCGTTAGCCAGTTGAATTCCGACGGATACCGTGGACTTGATTTTGCGTTTTCCAACATTCCAGCCAATGCGAGTGTCGTCATCAATGTTGTCAAGGACGATGGAAGCTCGCTGGGAAAAACCGATACCGTGAGCTTCAACACGGGTTGGCGCTTCTGGTGGAACAATGACGAGATTTCCAATGGTTATGTGACCTCTGGGAAGCATGCCGTGGATTCGTCAATCAGCAATGCCTATGCGACCGCAGGCGAAAGCATCATGTGGAATTTCGGTGACGCAGGATCGGTGACGATTGGCGGCGGCAAAGCATATGAAGGGTTGAAGGCTGCAGGCGGCCTCGACAACAACGCATCGCTTGATGATCCGGCAGCCGCCATGCTCGGATCCATCCTCATTCCCAGCGGATTCTTCGACGACCACGCGACGACGAATGGCCGCGTATGGGTGGGCGGCGACTTCATGATGAACAACCCCACGGGCAACGCCAATGGCGCGAGCACCGCGTCGGTCATCGACATGGATCAGGAGCGTCACAACCTTCCGTGGGGCATGAGCAGCAGCAGCTGCTCTGCAATCGGCTGGTGGAAGTACGGCAGCGATGTGAGCGGTGTCCCCGTAGGGGGTTCGTCATGGGGCGTGTTCGCTACAGAAGATGATGCCAACAACGATACGAACGCCATCCTGTATGTTACTGACGATGCGAGCAATGATTGGGCATCGGCGAACGGCCGCCTCGAAGTGCACGGCCTGAACATCAACGCCACCTATTACGTGCGGGAGGTGTCGCCGCCGGACGGCTATAAAAACAACGACAACGTTTACACTGTGAAAACAACGTCCGAATGGGCGGCAGACAGTAACAAATACGTCAACGGCGTCTACATGGTGCAGGGAGACACTGATTCAAAGGGAAACCCTGCGTGCGGCATCAATATCTATAACATATGTGACGCTCCCAGTTCCGTCTCGTGGAAGAAGGTCGCATCCGACGGCACCAAGCCGCTTTCCGGGTCGAAATGGTCATTGACGAATACCGGTACGAACGCCGAATACGAGGTCGATGACCTTGCTGACCCGGTCACGGGTCTGACATTCACGACTTCGACGGGCACAACCTTTCTTGGCTTGATGTCTGGCAACACCAATCAAACCAAGGTGACGGTGACATCGGACGGCGTCACGTCAGCCATCCGCTATGCCTCCACGGACCCTGACGTCGCCTCGATTAACTCCACGGGTCTCGTCACCGGGCATGCTGTGGGCAGCGCGCAGGTCATCGCCTATGCAGGAGACAAAACCGCCACCATTCAGGTGCGTGTGGTGTCATCAAGCTCCCCTACGTCTTCCGGGTCAGGCGACTCCATCAGCATTCGTGGTGCGTCCGTCATGCAGCCCCACGAGCAGCAGAAGCTCATGCTGCGTCAAGGCGGGGTGGCATTGCCCAATCCGTCCGTGGCGACATGGACGTCCAGTGATGCAACAGTGGCAACGGTAAACGGTGGCAATGTGACAACGGGCGATTGCACATCCGCCTCCGGCTGCCAGGTCACGATCACCGCGCAGTACCAGGGCTACACCGACACTTTTAACATAACGGTGGCCTCCTCCAACGTCGTGACGTGGAAGAACCCCATCACGATCTACTACTACACGCCGCGCCGTCCGTCGTGGAACGCCTACTACCTCCACTACGCCTTCGTGAAGAACGGCTCGGCGGTATTCGACAACAGCGACATCAAGATGGACTCGGCGTGCTCCAACTGGGTCAAGGCCACGGTGACGGACGCCGACGCGCTGCCCCTCGTCGTGACCTTCACCGACACGCCGTATCAGGCGGGCACTACGCAGACCAACGCGCATTGGGATTCCAACAACTCGAAGAACTACTACCTGGCCGCCGGCTACGACACCTACGTGTTCGACCAGGAGGCGGACGGCACCAACCACACCGCCCCGTCCTGCTCCGTCACCTCGCTGAGCGTGACCGGCAGCAATGTGGCGGCAGACGGAACGATGACGATGCAGTCGGGAACCAAATCCCAGCTGAACGCCACCATCACGCCGACCGGTGCGGCGAAAGTCACATGGACATCCGACAATACGACGGTCGCCACCGTCGATGGCACGGGCCTGGTCACGGCGCTTAAGGCCGGCACCGCCACGATCGCCGCGACGGCAGGCGGCCAGCAGACGCTGATCAACCTTACGGTTCGTCCCCAAACCGACGGCGAGGTCATTGTGGACGGCAACGACGAGATGATCGTCGGCCGCACACAGACGCTCACCGCGCAGCTCGACGGTGAGAAAGCCGTCACAATCACCTCATGGGAGAGCTCGAACCCCGACGTCGCCACGGTGGACCAGACCGGCCGTGTAACCGCGGTCTCCGCCGGCACCGCCACCATCACGGCCACCGGATACGCTACGGCAGCCGGACCCGACAGCGAGTCGAAAACGGGTATGATCTCCCTGAAGGTCGTCACCACACCGCCGTACTGGAACGATACCGACGCTGCCGGCAGCCAGTTCACGGTCAACGGTCTGCCGGACGGCTCCTACACGCTGTGCGAGACGACGCCGCCGAGCGGCTATGCGGCAGGTGACTCCAAGGGCGACACCTGCTACACCTTCACGTTGTCCGCCGGCAAACTGGTGGCTTCGACCATTCCGAGCACGGGCGTCCCGAACACTCCAACCACCGTCACGTGGAGCAAGGTGGACGCTGACAGCAAGGTGGACGCTGACAACACCAAAACGAAGCTCCCCGATGCCTCCTGGAAGATCACGAGCGAGGACGGTGCATCGGCGTGGTGCGTGGCGGACGGCGGAACTGCCAACGATACGCCCAACAACTGCGCCGTTGCCGGCACAGGCTCGGTGCTGGCCGACACGGACGGCAAGGATGACGGCACCGTCACCGTCACGAGCCTGCCCGCCGGCACGTATACGCTGACCGAGACCGCCGCGCCGAAGGGCTACGAGCTGAGCGAGGCCTCCTACACCATGGTCGTGTCGGGCGTGGCATCGAAGAAGAGCACCGTGGACGGCAACACCGACCTGGGCATCCCGAATTCGAAATCCTACGGCAGGGTGAGCTGGGCCAAGTACGACGAAACCGCACAGTCCGACGGAACGCACAAGGCGCTGAAGGGTTCCGACTGGCAGCTGTTCAGCTGTGGGACGGACGTGACCGCGCCGGACGCCGTCAGCACCACCGCCTGCAAGGAATCCGTGCAGACCTTCGACGGCACCTCCGCCTCGACCTTCGAATACGATTCCCTCGAACTCAACACCTACTACCTGCTCGTCGAGACCCAGGCCCCGGCCGGATACCTGCTGGGCGACGCGCCGTATTATGCGGTGATCGCCACGGGCTCCTCGAGCTCCGGCGCATGGGGCACCGTCACGCCGCTGTCCAATGACTCCGCGGTGCAGGGGCAGGTTGACGCGCAGGAATCCAACGGCACCTACCCGATTTACAACCGCAAGGCGGCAACGGCATCGTGGAACAAGACGGAATACGGCTCGGGCACGGCGCTGGAAGGTTCCGAATGGACGCTTACGCAGTACGCCGACGAGGCGAGCTTCGCCACCGCATCCTCGGCGCTGCGCGTCTACAAGATCACGTACACCGCGCCGAAAGGAACGGCCACACAGGGTAGCTACGCCATGTCGTGCGCCGTCGGCACTGATTCCGACAACCCGTGTAGCGCGCGGTACGCGGGAACGCTGTCCGTGACATCGCCCTCGGGCGCGACCGCGTTGTCGGTGTTTTCCGTGTCAGGGCTTCCGTGGGGGTACTATGTGCTCACCGAGACGAAGGCGCCTTCAGGACACTACGTCGGCGCCGCCATTGCCGGGAAGACGGTTGGCGGCAGCACTGCGGGATCCGACTTTACCATCGACTACGGCACGGTGACCAATGAGGCTACCATCACCTCTTTGCCTATGACGGGAGGTGTGTGGACGCCACGGCGCGTGCTGACAATCGGCGCGGGCCTGCTGGCGCTGTCGGTGGCATCGTATGCCCTCGCACGGCGCAGCGCGTGGCGCGGACGCCGCCGTCGGTGATGCGAAACCGCAGCCGCGAAAACGCGGCCAAGCAGTAACCATAACTGAAAACCACAGCTGAAAAGCAACACAGACTTTCCGCCGCCCGTACAGACACGTGGCGGCGGCAGGACGGGCGGCCGTCGGAAACGGGCGCCCGTGGGGAAAGGATTGAATCTGGTTCCCCTAGTAAGAGAAGACCAAGGAGAGAAAATGAAAGCCATAAGCTCCTCCATTACGAAGGTCGTGGCGCTCATCGCCGCGATGATTGTGGCACTCGGCACGTTCGGCCTCGCCGCCGCCCATGCCGATGGCTACGACACGAGCACGATCACCAACCCGGCCGATACCGGCACGATTACGATCAACCCTGTCGATACGCAGACCCGTAGCTTCAATGGCTACAGGCTCGCCTCTCTGAAGAATGTGAAGACGGATTCGACCGGCACGGCGCTGGAGTCCTTCACCGTGGAGACCAACAGCAAGTACACGGCGGTTATTGAGGATGTCATGGGCCAGATCACGGACACCACGAAGAACGCCACGCTGCTGGCAGGTTTCAAGGCCGATGCATCGTATTACAACACCAGCGTGACCCCTAATATCGACAACCCGCTGGGCTATATCGCGGCCACCTACGGTGCAGTGAGCGAGACGGGTTCGTCGTGGGGCGGCGATAAAGGCGATGGCAGCAAAGACACCGTCATGCGTCAGTTCGCCGACAAACTTTCGGCGGCGCTTGCAGCCGACACCACCACGTATCCGGCCGACGACACGATGACCACCGGTGAGAACAAGAACGTGCCGCAGGGCCTGTACCTCATCACCGAGACCACGAACCTTGCCAACGCCACCACTTCTGCCATCACCGGCGCGGCCGTGAACTCCGCCCCGATGATCGTGTCGACCACCTACACGCTGACCGATTCCGCCGACACCTCCACGACCGTCAACACCGGTGTGGGCACCATCAACCTCAAGGCCACGAGCCCGACCATCACCAAGCAGCTCACCAATGGCAACACCACCAATGCCAACCCGGACTTCTCCATCGGCGACGAGGTGGACTACGAGCTGACCGCCACCATCCCGTCCTACACGGGCTATGACATCGATACCACGGGCGGGGATAACACCGAGGCCAAGGCCAAGGCCCGCGTGCTTAAGATCTACGATGAGGCCGAGCCCGGCCTGACCATTGATTCTGTGGACTCCGTGACCGTGACCCCGGACGGATCCTCCACGGCCACCAAGCTGGTGAAGGATACCGACTACACCGTTGAAACCAGCACTGATTCTGATTCCACCGACAGTTACAAGGGCGGTACCAAAACAGTCATCAATCTTGCGAACTACGTGAATATGCGCGCGGGCACGGTTTCCGCCAAGCAGGGCACCGTCGCATCCGGCGGCACCATCACCGTCACGGTCAAGGCCACGCTCAACTCCAAGGCAAAGGTCTCCGACGCCACCGCACAGACGCCGAACAAGAACAAGACGAGCCTCGGCTACTCGCATCAGCCGAACAAGGTGACCGATGAGCACGTGCAGCCCGGCGGCGAAGTGAACGTGTACACGTACAAGTTCCAGATCACCAAGAAGAACCGCAAGGGCGATACGCTCCCCGGCGCCCAGTTCGTCATCAAGAACAATGCTGACAAGTACTTGGCATGGTCCGGCACCGCATGGACCGAGCTCGCCGCCAAGCCGACCGCCGCCGCGCAGACCTCGGCCGCCCCCGCGGACCAGTCAGAGCCCAATGCCAAGGGCATCTTCTACTCGAGGGCCGACGGCACCGTTTCCCTAAACGGCCTCAAGGCCGGCGAGTACACCATCGAGGAGATCGCCTCCCCGAGCGGATACCTCAACGCCCTGCTGCCGAGCTTCCCGGTGACCATCACCCCGACCTACGAGCAGGATTCCTCTACGAATCCATATGCCAACGATGCGGCTAAGAAGGCCAGCTGGGGTGACTACGAAATCACCGCGCTGACCATCTCCAACGGCAAGGATTCCAACGACCTCGTCACCGCATCCGACAACAATTCCGGCAATGTGGACGTGACCAACGTCACGTCCGTCACGCAGCTGCCGAAGACCGGTGCCGCGGGCATCGCGTTCTTCGTGATCGTGGGCGTCGCCCTCATCGGCGCCGCGGCCCTCTTCGCCGTGCGCGCCCGCAAGGCACGTCAGGCCGTCTGATATCGGATTCGTCTGACGTAGGGTCGTGGGATCGCAAATCCTAAAAGACCCCATGCCACCTCATAAGACCCTGGAAGGGACGCGGCCCCAGGCCCCGCCGCTTCCAGGGTCTTATGGTTTCCGGAGTACCCTTGGAGCGAAAAGGAAGGACGGTCGACGATGCATCTGCCGTGGCAAGACCGTGGTGCGTCCGCGCGCCATTCCCGTGCCGCCGTCGCGTCGGCGAAGGAATCGTCGGAAACCTCCGCCTTCCTTCCCGAGGTCTTCGGCCCCGACTACGTCGCGCGCAAGGAGCGGGCGCGCGCGGCGCAGCGGCAGGCGCGCATCTTCACCGCCATCGCCGTCATCTGCCTCGTCGTCGGGCTGGTCGTCATTGGCTACCCGTACGTGCTGCAAGGCATCGACATGCGGCGCCAGGCGCAGATCGCCGACGATGCGAACGACGCGGTGTCATCGTGGCCCTACCCCGAGGCCGAGGAGGCCATCGAGGCGGCGCAGGCCTATAACGCGGCCCTCGCCGCCAGCGGCCAGCCGCATATCGGCGAGGAAGCCGACCCTTTCTCCAGCGCGTCCGGCCAGTCCAGCGCCAACGGGAGCAACGACTCCGCCTCCGCGCAGGACGCCACCTACATGAGCCTTCTCAACGCTTCGAACGACGGCGTCATGGGCTCCGTCGTCATTCCCAAGATTTCGCTCAACCTGCCGATCTACCACGGCACGAGCTCCGAATCCCTGACACGCGGATCGGGGCATCTGTACGGCACGTCGCTTCCGGTGGGCGGAACCGACACGCATGCCGTGCTCACCGGTCATCGCGGCATGGTGAATGCGCTGATGTTCACGCGCATCGACGAGCTCGTGGTCGGCGACGATTTCTACATCTCCGTCATGGGCGAGACCCTGGCCTACGAGGTGGACGCCATCACCGTGATTCTTCCGACCGAGGGCACCAAGTACCTGCGCGTGCGCCCCGGCGAAGACCGCGTGACGCTCATGACGTGCACGCCCTACGGCGTCAACACGCACCGCCTGCTGGTCTCCGGGCACCGCGTGTCCATGCCGCAGCCGGCGCCGTACCCGCAGGATGCGCGCCGCGACACGAAGCTGATCGCCTGGGCGGCCGGCTTGGGAACGGGCGTCGTGATGATTGCGGCGTGGGGTGTGATCCGTCGGCGCTCGCGGTGGATGCCGGTGCACCACGCCGCCGTCTGGAGGCGGCTGTAGCGGCGGTTGGCTGTAGCGGAGCCGCGGGGTGCGGGGTGTGCGTTCAGCGCAGGATGGGATTCCTGCCGACGCCCTCGACGATGCCATAATGGAAGCATCACTTGTATGGAAGGGGAGTATATGGCACTGTGCCCGAGATGTAATGCGCCGATTCTGGACGGCGCGTCGTTCTGTACGTCATGCGGTCTCCAGCTGCCGCCGATTGCCGATCCGAATGACGTCGCCGCGGCGAGCCAGGCGACGGAAGAGGCGAAGGTCGCCTCGCGCGAACGCGTTCGGCACCGTGCCGAGGCGCGGAACATCAGGTTCCGGAACCTGTCCGATTCCATCGATAACAAGCTGGGCGGTTCGCCCCAGGCCTTGTTTACGCCGTCCAGTTCCGGGTCTTCGACGGCGTCCGGCGTGCCCGCGGCACAGGGAACGACGCAGGGAACCGCGCAAGGAACCGCGCCGCGGATGGATGTGACGCCCCATAGCCTGGAGCTCGTCCGTTCGCTCGGGCGCTCCATCCGTCTGGACTGCGACGGCGTGTTCGTACGGTGCCGGACCTACAGGTATGGAAGCTGCCGGACCTGCATCTCCGTTCCGATTCGCGCCATCTCCTCGGTGGGCATCGCGCGTCGATTCAGGGTCTGGCTGTTCATCCTAGGCCTTGTGATGCTGGCCGGGGCGGTGCTGTGCTTCTCCGAGGGCATCGACTCCGCGGGTGGCCTCGTCCTGCTGGGAATCCTGCTTCTGTTCCTCGCGGTAGGCACCATCTGCAGTGCCTTCATCAAGATGCTCGAGATTCGGTATGACGGAACGGCCATCAGCATCGGAACATGGGGAGCGACGCTGAGCGAGATGCAGCCGTTCATCGACGATCTCAACAAGCAGGTGGCGCAGGACGAACTGATGTGCCGCTACGGCGGCGTCATGCCACGGCGCTGAGATGGTGCGGCGCTGAGAATTGGCATCGTCTGGCGCAATCGTTGAAAAATCGTCGGGAAAATCGTGGAAAAACAACGGGGCCGTGCACCCACCGAAGGATGCACGGCCCCGTTCGCTATGCGCGATGCGGCGTCACAGGATGCCCTGCGCCACCATGGCGTTCGCCACCTTCTCGAAGCCGGCGGCGTTGGCGCCCAGCTGCAGGTCGCCCTCGTGGCCGTAGCGCTTGGCCGCGTCGAGCGAGTTGTGCACGATGCCCACCATGATGTCATGCAGCTTCGTGTCGACCTCCTCGAAGGTCCAGGAGAGACGCTCGGAGTTCTGGCTCATCTCGAGCGCGGACGTGGCCACGCCACCCGCGTTCGCGGCCTTCGCCGGGCCGTACAGCACGCCGTTGGCCTTGTAGACCGCGATGGCCTCCGGGGTGGACGGCATGTTCGCGCCCTCGCACACCACGGTCACGCCGTTGGCGACGAGCGTCTTGGCGGATTCCTCGTCGATCTCGTTCTGCGTGGCGCACGGCAGGGCGATGTCGCCCTTGACGGTCCACACGCCCTTGCAGCCCTCGTGGTACTCGGAGCCCGGCACGCGGTCGGCGTATTCCTTGATGCGGCCGCGGTGGCCGAGCTTGATGTCCTTGACCACGTCGAGGTTGATGCCGTTCGGATCGTAGACATAGCCGTTGGAATCGGAGGCCGTGACGACCTTCGCGCCCAGCTCCTGCGCCTTCTGCGTGGCGAAGATGGCCACGTTGCCGGAGCCGGAGATGATGACGGTCTTGCCGGCGAAGCTGTCGTTGCGCAGGGTCTGCAGCGCCTCCTGCGTGTAATAGCACAGGCCGTAGCCGGTGGCCTCGGTGCGGGCGAGGGAGCCGCCGAACTCCAGGCCCTTGCCGGTGAGCACGCCGGAGTACTGGTCGCGGATGCGCTTGTACTGGCCGAAGAGGTAGCCGATCTCGCGGCCGCCCACGCCGATGTCGCCCGCCGGCACGTCGGTGTCGGGGCCGATATGGCGGCACAGCTCGGTCATGAAGGCCTGGCAGAAGCGCATGACCTCGGCGTCGGACTTGCCCTTCGGGTCGAAGTCGGAGCCGCCCTTGCCGCCGCCGATCGGCAGCGTGGTCAGCGAGTTCTTGAGGATCTGCTCGAAGCCGAGGAACTTGATGACGGATTCGTTCACGGACGGATGGAAGCGCAGGCCGCCCTTGTACGGGCCGATGGCGCTGTTGAACTGCACGCGATAGCCGCGGTTGACCTGTGGCTTGCCCTCGTCGTCCACCCAGGCGACGCGGAACTTGATCACGCGTTCGGGCTCGATGAAACGCTCGAGCACGGCGTTGGCTTCGTACTCGGGGTGGGCTTCCACAACCGGCTGGAGGGTTTCGAGGACCTCACGCACGGCCTCGAGGAATTCGGGCTGGTCGCCGTCGCGGCGCTCGGCCTGCTCATAGACACGCTTGACATAGTCGTTGGTGAACAATGTCTTTCTCCTTTGCTTCTAAGCTGCGGCGCGGATGCGCATATCCGGGTCGCGTTGCGATCGCCGGGACGCCTTGCCAGTCGTCATCGACACTCCCCGGCGGGCGGTGCGGTCGCTGAAAACATGGTAAGCCACCGTTCGTGGATTGAACATGGCTTTTGCCGACTTTTTTGCAAATTTTCGGGTTCCGTGCGGTGCGCGGTGCGGATTTCGCGGGATTTTGCGCGGTTTTCGGCGGTTCTGCGCGAGGGTGCGGCGCGTGGCGGAGCGGGGCTGCCGCGTTTCACATTGTGACGAAGTGGTTCTTTCTGCTGGGTGGGGCGGGTTCCTTTTACTGGCGGGGCGGGGCCGGTTCGGGGTCTGGAGAGGGTCGAGATGGGTTTCGGCGGGTGTGGCGGCACCCGTTTAAGGCGGTTTTGGGGTGGTTTTTGACGATTTTCCGGTTGAAATGGCGTTCGGCGGGTGTGGTGGCACCCACTTTGGGCGGTTTGGCCCGGTTCCTTTTAACAATGTGATGGCTTGCGGACAGAAATCGTACGATTGTGCCGTCAAAACCCTGTTTTGTGTCCGTTTCCCATCACATTGTTGCGGGAGGCGGTGGCGTTCGGCGGGTGCCGGCGCGCAGTCACGCCGCGGGCTGGGCGTGCTCGGCTTCGTCGAGGGAGGCGAATCCGCCGAGGAGGACGGTGTTGTAGATCGTGAGCTCGGTCAGGTTGCGGCCGAGGCGCACGTCATCGTCGATCATCGCATCGTAAAGGTCGAGAGTGTGCTGCGAATACGTGCCGAGTTCGCCGCGCAGGTAGGTTTCGAAACTCGTGGCGTCGCGCGTGTCGTCACTGGTGCGCAGGCGGCGCATGCCTGCGCCGAGGCGCGGATAACGTGCTGCGAAATCCGCAGCCCACGCCACCTGCCGGGCGATGATGCGTTCCTGCTGGGCGGTGCGCGCCTCGCCGATCGCGGGCAGGAACGGCTCGAGGCGCTCGCGGTAATACACCGGATCGGTGGATGCCATCATGCGCGCGTATTTCTCGGTGAGCAGGTTGCGCCCCTCGGCCGCCGCGCCGCGCAGATCCGCGAGATAGCTCGACTTGAGGTCCTCGGGCCACGTGAGGAACTGGCTCAGGCGCATCTGGTGGAACACCGGCCAGTTGCCTTGGCACGCCGCGCGTCCGCCTTCGTTGTTCACATCCTGGAACTGCTTCCATTCCTCGCGCACGATTGCCTCGACCAGCGGCGTTCCGCCGGGCATGCCGATGCGACGGTCCGGGTCGAGCCGCGGTGACGCGGCGTCGTCGGGTGTCGAGGCGTCGGCGGGCGTTGGCGAGGCGGGCATTGGTGCGTCCGGCGCTGTGCTTTTCGACGATTTTTCTTTCGACGATATGCGCTTCGCCATGTCCGCTGCATCCGCAGCGTTCCCGGAATCCGCGCCAGCGTCATGTGCCAGAACATCCGGTTCGTCGCCGATGCCGCCGAAATCGCTGACGAAGGCATCGTCTTTCTCATCGTGGCGATGCCCGTTGGCCCATCGTGTCATCGTGTTTCCTCCTTGCTTCCCGCGCCGCCGTTGCCTGCGCCGCCCTCGAAGCCGCCGCCTCCGAACGCGGCGCGCATGAGCTCCTCGACGTAGGGGCGATGCCAGTCGAGGAAGGTTTCGTCGGAGCGCGTCAGGCCCATGACGCGCAGCGTGTGCACGATCTGCCGGCACACCGAATCGACGAGCGTGGCGGCGCGGTCGGACAGCGGGTCGGCGGCCGTCAGCGCCTCGAGCTCGGCGCAGACGCCCGTCAGGCGCATGCCGGGGCGCTCGCTGAGGCGCCGCAACGCCGCGAACTGCCATTTGTAATACGGCATGTAACCCACGGGCATCGGGTTGTTCAGCAGGAAGACCAACGATGTCACCGCCGTGCAGAATTCCGCCACGCACAGGTGCGCAGCCGGGGCGTCGCCGCGGCGCGCCATGCGCGGCAGGTTCGCCTGACCGGCCTGCGCCGCCATGCCTAGGCGCTGCGAGACGCGTCGTAGGATCTCGCCGTCCGGCATATTGCGGAACGCCTGGCGCGCATGGCTGAACGCGCCGACCGGATCGGCGAACACGCGGCCGTTCGTGGCGGCGGCGAGCGTCGGCTCGTCAAACGTCACCCACATGCGCGGGTCGTCGGGAGCCTGCGCGAGGCCCGTGACCGATTCGAAGAACTCGCCGATGCGGAACACGCCCACGCGCTTGCCCGCGCGCGGCGTTTCGAGGCGCGGGCCGAAGCCGCGGAAGGTGCGTGGCAGCGCGTCGTAATCGGATTGCAAGCGCACGCCGAACGATGCGTAGTCCTCGTCGGTCAGCCAGATGCAGAAGCCGGGGCCGAAATCGTGGTCGCGGCTGATGGCATCGTCGAAGCCGTAGCATTCCGAGCCGTGGCCCACGAGGCCGGCGGCGATGCGGCCGCGTACGTCGGCGTAGCGGCTGGCGATCATCGGCTTGCCGCATTCCTCCCAGTAGGCGCGCGCGAGGTCAAGGCCGGTGATGGTGTCGACGATTGTGGCGGGTGCGGGGGAGGGGGAGGTGTCGGGGGTTGTGTCGGGCTTTGCTTCGGGTACGGTCGTTGCGTCGGTGGTTGCGTCGCGTGTGGCGGCGGGAATATCGTGCGCCATGCCTTGCGCGGCGCTCGCCTTGTCCGGCGCCTTGCCCATCGCCTCGGTCACGGCGGACAGATTGTCGCGCGTCACGCGGTAATACTCGCTGTCGGCGCCGTAGCGCTCGCGGATGATGCCGAGCGCCGTCGTGTAATGCCGCTGCGCCTCCGGCAACTCGCCGCGCATGAAGTGGACCTGCGCCTCGGTGGCCTCCGCCGCCGCACGATGCGCCGAATCCAGCCCCGTTGCGTACATCGCCGTCGCCGTCGTTGCGTGCTTGAGCGCCTCGTCGAGGCGGCCCAGCGACAGCAGGCTGAGCGCGAGATTCGCATGCGTCGAGGCGATGTCGACATCGGCGGGGGAGTGAGTGGCGGCGTTATCGTCCGCGCCATCATTGGCCTGCGACCCCAGGATTGCCAACGCCTTCGCAAACTCCTTCACGGCCTCGGCGTGGCGATCGGTGTCTTGGTAGAGCAGCGCGAGGTTGTTGTGCAGCGCCGCGAGCTCGCGACTGCCGGGCGTGAGCGTCGACTCCGCCTCCGCCAGCGCCTGGCGATACAGGTCCTCCGCCTGCTCATAGCGGCCGGCGGCGCGCAGCTCGGTCGCCGCGTTGATCAGCGTGGCGGTGAACTCGGGCGTGCCCTCGAGGCCGAGCGACAGCGCGAGTTCGATCGACTGCTGCACGAGCGGCAGGTTCTCGTCGTGGCGGCCGCGCGACCGGTAGAATCCGATGAGCTCGGCGAGTACGGCGAGGCGGCCGCGCGCGTCGGCGAGGTCGTCGGTTTGCGCGAGCGCGTCGAGGAGGAACGATTCGACCGCGTCCGTGCGATGGCTGGCGAAAAGGCCGTCGAGCGCCGCGTGGAAGCGCGGGATGTCGAAGGTGCCGGTGGGAGTGACGAGGGTTTCGGTGGAGGCGGGGGTGTTGGTGGGGATGTGGCCCGCGGCGGTGCGGTTGTCGTTCATGACTCCAGTGTACGTTCCGCGGCCGTCCGTCTCGCGATGCGCGGCCTCTGCGGAACAATGTGATGGCTTGCGGACGCAAATCGTGTGATTGTGCCGTTCGGAGCCCGTTTTGTGTCCGTTTCCCATCACATTGTTGCGGAAGAAGGCGGCGTCCGGTCGGGTCTTCCGCTGGTTTGGCGTTCGGCGGGTGTTGCGGCACCCACTTTGGGCGATTTTGGGGTGGTTTTGACGATTTCAGGGTCTGGAATGGCGCAAAGTGGGTGTCGGGACGCCCACTTTGGGTGGTTTGCCGGGTTCCTTTTAACAATGTGATGGCTTGCGGACAGAAATCGTACGATTGTGCCGCCAAAACCCTGTTTTGTGTCCGTTTCCCATCACATTGTTGCGGGAGGCGGTGGCGTCCGGCGGTGTTTCGGACCGGTTTGGCGTTGGGCGGGTGTTGCCGCGCGCAGTCGCCCCGCCGCCCCGGATAAACAAGTGCGCGAGAAGGGACTTGAACCCTCACGTCAAAAGACACAGGAACCTAAATCCTGCGCGTCTACCGATTCCGCCACTCGCGCTGCGCATGGAAAGATCTGAAAGAACCCCCATTGCATTGAAAATCTCGTGCACGAAAAAATCCCGGTCAATCGGCCGGGATTTCAGGGAGCCACTTGGCAGAATCGAACTGCCGACCTGCTCATTACGAGTGAGCCGCTCTACCGACTGAGCTAAAGTGGCATGCCGCGCTCGTAGAAGCGCCATGCACAGTTAACAAAGCATAATGCTTTTTCACGATTTGTCCAATCGAGAATAGAAAGTCGCTTGGGAAACACTGAAAAGACGCGAAAATCGTCCCATTTTCGCGCGTGTCGCGCGGGCAGGACGGAGCGGCGGCGGGCAGGACGGGGCGCGGCGGGCGAGACGGCGCGGCAGGACAGGACGGGACGGGCGCGGCGGAGGCCGACACAGAGCATGCGCCGAGGCAGCGGAACTCGCTTCCGCGCATGTCGAGGCGCGCGGCGGGGCACGCGGTGTGAGAAGATGGGCGCATGACTGGCGAAAAGATTGACGACTTCTACGCAATAATCCCCGCGGGCGGCGTCGGCTCGCGCCTGTGGCCGATCAGCCGCAAGAACAGGCCGAAGTTTCTCTACGATTTCCTTGGCTCGGGCAGCACGCTGATTCAGTCCACCTACCTGCGCCTCGTGGCGCTGGCGGGCGAGGGGCACGTGGTCGTGAGCACGGGGGAGAAGCATGTGGACGCCGTGCGCGAGCAGATCCCGGCCCTCGCCGACGACGCCGTGTTCGCCGAGCCCGTCGGCCGCGATTCCACGGCCGCGATCGCCCTGGCCACGGCGATTCTCGCGCGTCGCCACGGCGACGACATCGTGGTCGGCTCCTTCGCCGCGGACCACGTGATCCGCGACCAGGCCGCCTTCGCGAAATCCGTGCGCGAGGCCGTCGCCGCCGCCCGCGCCGGCTACGTGTGCACAATCGGCATCGCGGCGTCGCGTCCGTCCACGGCCTTCGGCTACATCCGCAAGGGCGACTCGCTCGCATCGTCCGTCCCCGACGCGCCCGACGCCTTCACGGTGCGCGAATTCGTCGAGAAGCCCGACGCCGCCACGGCGCAGGCCTATCTCATCACCGGCGACTACCACTGGAACGCCGGCATGTTCGTCATGCGCGCCCGCACGCTGCTCGACCGCCTCGCACAGTACAAGCCGCAGATGGCGCAGCAGATCGCGCAGATCGCCGATGCCTGGGACACGCCGCGCCGCGCAGAGACGATGGCCTCCGTATGGCCCGCCATCGAGAAAATCGCCTTCGACTACTCCATCGCCGAGCCGCTCGCCGCGGAAGGCGGCGTCGCGATGGTCCCCGGCGGCTTCGGCTGGGACGACATCGGCGACTTCAACTCCCTCGCGGCGCTGCTGCCAAGCCACAACGCGCAGAACATCAAGCTTCTCGGCGACCCCGACAACCTCGTCCAGCTGGACTCCGCCGGCGACGTCATCGTGACGGAGGCGGGCCGCACCATCGCGCTGCTCGGCGTCAACGACATGGTGGTGGTCGACACGCCCGACGCGCTGCTCGTCGCGCCCCGTGCGCGCAGCCAGGAGGTCAAGGCGATGGTGGCGAAGCTGCAGGAGATCGGCCGCGACGATATCCTCTGACATGCGGGCGGCGCTCCGAACGATTCCACGATTCCCTCCTCTGGCGCAACCCATTCCACGCGCCCGCGCCAGGGGCCTGTTCTGTCCTTTGCGTGAGTACATTATTGAGAGGAACGTTTAGGGCCCACAAGCCCTCAGTGACCATAAGGAAAGGACCAGCATAATGGCCATCAATCCTCCTATCGACGCAACGCAGACCCCGGCGTGGGCCGCCCTGCAGAAGCACTACGACGAGCTCCAGTCCGAGGGCATCAGCCTCCGCAAGTGGTTCGCCGAGGATCCGCAGCGCGCCGAGAAGCTCAGCTTCCAGGCGGGCGACCTCTACTTCGACCTCTCGAAGAACCTGATCAAGCCGGAGACCCTGCAGCTGTTCGCCGACCTCGCCAAGGACATCAAGCTCGACGAGCGCATCAAGCAGCAGTACACGGGCGTGCACATCAACAACACCGAGGACCGCGCCGTGCTCCACACCGCGCTGCGTCGTCCGGTGGAGGATGAGGGCAAGTACATCGTCGATGGCCAGGACACCGTCAAGGACGTGCACGAGACCCTCGACCGCATCTACGCCTTCGCCAACAAGGTCCGCTCCGGCGAGTGGAAGGGCGTCACGGGCAAGACCATCAAGACCGTCGTGAACATCGGCATCGGCGGCTCCGACCTCGGCCCGAACATGGCGTACGAGGCCCTCAAGGCCTACGCCGACGCCGGCATCTCCGCCCGCTACGTCTCCAACATCGACCCGACCGACCTGGCCGAGAAGACCAAGGACCTCGACCCGGAGACCACGCTGTTCATCATCGTGTCGAAGACCTTCACCACCCTCGAGACCCTGACGAACGCCCGCTGCGCCCGCACCTGGCTGCTCGACACCCTCAAGGCCCAGGGCGCCATCGACGGCTCCGAGGAGTCCAAGAAGGACGCCGTGAAGAAGCACTTCGTGGCCGTCTCCACCGCCCTTGACAAGGTCGAGGCCTTCGGCATCGACCCGACCAACGCCTTCGGCTTCTGGAACTGGGTCGGCGGCCGTTACTCCGTCGACTCCGCCGTCGGCACCTCCCTGGCCGTCGTGCTCGGCCCGGAGCGCTTCGAGGACTTTCTGCGCGGCTTCCACGCCATCGACGAGTACTTCGCCACCACGCCGTTCGAGAAGAACGTGGTCGCGCTCATGGGTCTCATGAACGTGTGGTACGTGAACTTCTTCAAGGCCGCCAGCCACGCCGTGCTGCCGTACAACCAGTACCTGCACCGCTTCCCGGCCTACCTGCAGCAGCTCACGATGGAGTCCAACGGCAAGTCCGTGCGCTGGGACGGCACCCCCGTCACCACCGAGACCGGCGAGATCTTCTGGGGCGAGCCGGGCACCAACGGCCAGCACGCCTTCTACCAGCTGATCCACCAGGGCACCCGCCTCATCCCGGCCGACTTCATCGCCTTCGTGAACACGAAGAACCCGACGAAGGACGGCGACCAGGACGTGCACGAGCTGTTCCTGGGCAACTTCCTCGCCCAGACCAAGGCTCTCGCCTTCGGCAAGACCGCCGACGAGGTGCGCGCCGACGGCGAGACCCGCGAGGACGTCGTCCCGGCCCGCGTGTTCACCGGCAACCGCCCGACCACGTCCATCCTCGGCGACGACCTGACCCCGTTCGCGCTCGGCGAGCTCATCGCCCTGTACGAGCACATCACCCTCGTCGAGGGCACCGTGTGGGGCCTCGACTCCTACGATCAGTGGGGCGTCGAGCTCGGCAAGGTCCTCGCCAAGCAGATCACGCCGGCCATCTCCCAGGATGACGACGCGCTCGCTGCGCAGGATCAGTCCACGCAGGGCCTCATCAAGTTCTACCGCGCGCATCGCCGCTAAGGCGCGCGTCGCGGCATGCCATGGCGGCTTGTCGTGACGGCATACGATATGCCGTGCCGTCATGCATACGATGACGCCATCGCATGCTGAGGCATCAGGGCCCCGGAGGAATCCGGGGCCCTTTGTCATGCCTGCGCGGCGACATTCGCATAAGACATTCGCATAAGGCGCGGCTTCCGGAGGGCGCGCGCATCGTGGACACGCCGTATATCGTGCATCTTTCCCGTCTCCGGCGCTCATCCGCGTGGCGTGCAGCTTGCATTGGTCGCCGGCTGTTATTATTGTGTCTGACAGCTCAGGAGTTAGGAAGCGCTTCGAGGAAGCTTCATTCACATCCATTTATCTGATTGACATGGTCTTCGGGCGTTCGTAGCACAGCACTCGGCTCCTGGCACAAGAGGCGGAATGGTTTCTGCCTCGGTATCTTATGGAAATTCCGGCATCGCAATGACGATATTCGCATGGCCGGGAGCAGCGAAAGGTACATCGGAAGTGGCAGATAGCCAGAATCTTTCAACAATGACGGTCGCGGAGCTCCGTGAAAAGGCCAAGGATATGGGCCTGAAGGGCTTTACCGCGCTGAGGAAATCCGACTTGGTCTCGCTTGTGGCCTCTGCGCAGGAGCAGGGCGACTCGCAGGCCAGCGCGGTCTCCGTCGCAACCCAGGCGATGGCGGCACAGGCTTTGGACGAATCACCCAGTTACGGGAGCTCCGCTCAGGGAGGGATGAGGAAGAGCCTGCCGCTTCTCGATCTTCCCGAGCCCAGGAACCGCACGCGTGAGGACAGCGCCCAGACCTCCGAGGCCACGCGCGACGACAGCGCCGGCGAGGTGCGTGTGCCCCGCTTTGCAGGCGCGCGCCGCGTGACCCGCGACGCAGGCCGCCCCACGCATGACGATTCCAAGAACGCGCACACCGAGACGCGCGACCGTGGCGCCTCCCTCCAGACCGGTCAGCTCGACCTTGACCTCGATCTGCCGCGTCGCCGCCATCGCAACGCGGAGAACCGCGGCGAGAACCGCCGTCGCGTCAGCGCAGCCAGCGAGCTCGACAACATCCTCGCGAGCCTGCCGAGCCGTTCCGGCGAGCAGCCGGTGCCCGGCCCGCAGGGCGGCGACCAGCGCCGTGCCCAGCGTGGCGATCGTGACACCCGTGACGCCCGACAGGACCGTGCCATGCGCGACAACCGCGACCGCCGCGGCATGCGCCAGGGCCGCATGCGCGACGACCGCGACGAGCGAGCGAATCGTGACAACCGCATGGACCGCCAGGGCCGCCAGGGCCGCGACCGCTACGCCGACAGGTCCGACCGCTTCGACCGCCAGAACCGCGACGACCGCCGCATGCGCGCCGACGAGCGTCAGGACAACCTCGTCGCCGTCGCGGGCATCGTGGACGTGCTCGACTCCTACGCGTTCATCCGCACCTCCGGCTACCTGCCGGGCCCGAACGACGTGTATGTGTCGATGAGCCAGGTGCGCAAGTACGGTCTGCGCAAGGGTGACGCGGTGCGCGGCTACACGCGCGCCAACAATAACAACGACGGCGGCAACAATCGCAACAACCGCAACGCGCACCAGAAGTTCGTGCCGCTGCAGTCCCTCGAGACCATCAACGGCATGAGCGTGGAGGAGGCGGCGCAGCGCCCGCAGTTCAGCAAGCTCACGCCGCTGTATCCGCAGGAGCGCCTCAGGATGGAGACCACGCCGAACCGCCTCGTCGGCCGCATGATCGACCTGTGCGCGCCGATCGGCAAGGGCCAGCGCGGACTTATCGTGTCTCCGCCGAAGGCCGGCAAGACCATCACGCTGCAGCAGATCGCCAACGCCATCACCACGAACAACCCCGAGGTGCATCTCATGGTCGTGCTCGTGGACGAGCGACCCGAGGAAGTCACCGATATGCAGCGCACGGTGCAGGGCGAGATCATCTCCTCCACCTTCGACCGTCCGGCCAGCGACCACACCATCGTGGCCGAGCTCGCCATCGAGCGCGCCAAGCGCCTCGTGGAGCTGGGGCAGGACGTGGTTGTGCTCCTCGACTCCATGACCCGCCTCGCGCGCGCCTACAACATCGCGGCGCCCGCCTCCGGCCGCATCCTGTCGGGCGGCGTGGACGCGCAGGCGCTGTACCCGCCGAAGAAGTTCTTCGGCGCGGCGCGCAACATCGAGAACGGTGGCTCGCTGACGATCATCGCGTCGGCGCTGGTGGAAACCGGCTCCAAGATGGACGAGGTGATCTTCGAGGAATTCAAGGGCACCGGCAATATGGAGCTGCGCCTGTCGCGCGAGCTCGCCGAGAAGCGCATGTTCCCGGCCATCGACATCAATGCGTCCGGCACGCGCCGCGAGGAGCTCATCACCGATCCCAAGGAGCTCATGATCATCTACCGCCTGCGCCGTGCGCTCGGCGGCATGGAGGTGGAGCAGGCGTACAACGCCATCGTTCCGCGCATGAAGAAGACCGCGTCCAACCGCGACTTCCTCGCCGCGCTGGCCTCCGGTCAGAATCCGGCCGCCGTTCCCTCCGCGTAAAGGCTGAGGTCGGCTGGGGCTGGCTGGGGCTTTGGCCTAGGGTTGGCCCGAGGCTGGCTCCGACGATTGCGATATCCGCCCACTTTTGCGGTCATGTGGCCGCAAAAGTGGGCGTTTTGCGTATGGCGGGCGGTTGGTGGTTGCGGTAATGGGGTAGTTTTGCGGTGAGTTGGCCGCAAAAGTGGGGTGATGCGGTGGTTTGGAGGTTGGCTGGGCGGTTGGTGGGCAGCGCCTCGGTTGGGAGATTGGTTGTCGGTGCCGCGATGCCGCGGGTATGGAAAAGGCCTGCGGGAAGGCAGTCCCGCAGGCCATAAGATCCGCGCGGCGGAAGAAGGGAACCGCCGGCAGGTCTATGCGACGCGACGCCGGGCAGGGCTCGCGTCGCACGTCTGTGTTTTCTGTTGTGTTTTCCGTTGTGCGGCCGCGGTTATGCGGCCGCGCGCAGTGTGCACGATGTTCACGATGTTCGCACGGAGAGCGGGACTATCGTGACGATTTCGGGGACGCGACCTTGCGGAAAACGCCGCGCTGGACGCCGCCCGTGCCCGCGCCAGCGCCGAGCCCAGCGCCAGCTCCATCCCACGTCATGCCGCCGACGCCGGCGCCCGCCGCGTTCTCGCCGAGCACCTCGTCGGCGAGCCGGCGCTGCTCCGTGGCGCCGCCGAACTCGCTGCGGATGTTCTGCGAAATCGCCATCGAGCAGAACTTCGGCCCGCACATCGAGCAGAAATGCGCCGTTTTCGCGGCGCCTGCCGGCAGAGTGTCGTCGTGGTAGGCCAGCGCGGTGTCCGGATCGTACGAGAGGTTGAACTGGTCGTCCCAGCGGAATTCGAAGCGCGCGCGGCTCATCTCGTCGTCGCGGCGGCGCGCACCCGGATGGTGCTTGGCGATGTCCGCGGCATGCGCGGCGATCTTGTACGTGATGACGCCGGTCTTGACATCGTCCTTGTTCGGCAGGCCCAGGTGCTCCTTCGGCGTGACGTAGCACAGCATGGCCGTGCCGTAGCGCGCGATTTCCGTGGCGCCGATGGCGGACGTGATGTGGTCGTAGCCGGGCGCGGCGTCGGTGGTGAGCGGGCCGAGCGTGTAGAACGGCGCGCCCTTGCACAGCGCCTTCTCGATCTCGATGTTCATGCGCACGGTGTCGAAGGGCACGTGGCCCGGGCCTTCGATCATGACCTGCACATCGTGGTCCCACGCGCGCTGCGTGAGCTCGGCCAGCGTCATGAGCTCCGCGTACTGCGCGCGGTCGTTCGCGTCGGCCAGGGAGCCGGGGCGCAGTCCGTCGCCGAGCGAGAAGCAGACATCGTATTTCTGGAAAATCTCGCACAGCTCGTCGAAATGCGTATACAGGAAGCTCTCGCGGTGATGCGTGAGGCACCACTGCGCCATGATCGAGCCGCCGCGGGACACGATGCCCGTCACGCGGTTCGCGGTCAGCGGCACGTAGCGCAGAAGCACGCCCGCGTGGATCGTCATGTAGTCCACGCCCTGCTCGCACTGCTCGATGACGGTGTCGCGGAACAGCTCCCAGCTGAGCTTGGACGGGTCCTCCTGCACCTTCTCGAGCGCCTGGTACATCGGCACGGTGCCGATCGGGACGGGGGAGTTGCGCAGGATCCACTCGCGTGTGGTGTGGATGTCGTTGCCGGTCGAGAGGTCCATCACCGTGTCGGCGCCCCATTTCGTGGCCCAGCGCAGCTTCGCCACCTCTTCGTCGATGGAGCTGGTGACGGCGGAGTTGCCCATGTTCGCGTTGAGCTTCGTGAGGAAGCGCTCGCCGATGATCATCGGCTCGGCCTCGGGATGGTTGATGTTCAGCGGCATGACGGCGCGGCCGGCTGCCAGTTCGGAGCGCACGAGCTCGACGTCGCAGTCCTCGCGTGCGGCGGCGTAGCGCATTTCCGGCGTCACGATTCCGTGGCGCGCATACCACATCTGCGTGACGGGGTGTTTGGTCTCGCCGGTCTGCGGATCGGTGGCGGCGCGTAACGGGGCGCGCTTGGCGCCGCGCCATTCCTTCGATGCCTCGCCGCGCTGCTCGGCGCGACGGCCGTCGTCGGCGAGGTCGCGGGCGCGGCCCTCGTAGGCCTCGGTGTCGCCGCGGTCGGCGATCCACTGCAGGCGGATGGCGGGCAGGCCGTCCTTCGGGTCGGTCTGCGGGCCCTCGGTGTTGTAATCGTAGAACGGGGCGTTCGGCTTCGACGGCACCGTGCGACCGCTGGCGAGTGTGAAGCTCGGCGTGTCGCTGAGCTTGATTTCGGTGAAGGGGATCTCGAGGTCGTAGGAGCCGGAGGCGTTCTCGAAATGCACGGGGCGTGTGATGCGCTTCTGCACGGCGTCGCGACGGGAGCTGCCGCGGGCCTGGTCGTCGACCTTGTGCTGCTTGGCGAAGCGCTTCGCGTCGGCGGGGTCGACGCCGTTCGCGCCGCAGGTGCATTCATGCGCGGAGGCGGCGTTGGCATCAGGTGTGCCGTCGGCGGCGGTCGCCACGGATTTCGCTGCCTCGAACGCGGCCATCGCGCGGGCGACGTCCGGAGACGCGGGGACGGCGGGGTCGGCAGGGTTGACGGAATCGGAACCGAATTGAGATGTGGGGAACTGCTGAATAGGCATAAGAAGCCACTCACTTCCTTCGCACGCATTGACGTGACAGGTTCGGCCGGTGCTCAGGACGTTCATCCTGATCTCAGCCCCTTTTGGGGCGCCCGGGTGTTGGACATTTGCGAGTATGACATGGAGGGTTGACAGCCGCGGCGCGTGTTTTGTGCGGCGAGCGGTGTGCGCAGCTGGCGGTGTGCGAAGCGCAATGTGAAAGGCGGCGTTTGGAAATACACCACGATTGTGAAAATCGTCATACGATGGGACTATCGATGCGCGCCGCTCAGTGCGTCGCGCCGTCGGGGAATATCGGAGAGACGTTTGGAGAGACATGACCGATCAGAAAACCGAGTACGAGGCTGATTTCGAGACCGATCGTGACATCGTGGAAGAGCGGACCGGGCGGGATAGCCGGCCTACGCCGGAGCGCGCACCCGGTTCCGATGGCGAGCCGAACCGCCTGATCGCGCGACTATGGCTGGCGGTGGCCGTGCTGTGTGCCATCGAAGCCGGCATGCTCGCGGCGAACGGATACGGCTGGGGAATCGTGAACGACCCCACCCTGCCGGCAAGCCTTGTCGGATCCGTTGTGCTAATTAGCGCGATGGTGCCGCTGGCCCTTGCCGTTGCGTTGCTGTCGCGCCGGTATCTTGCGCCCAGCGGCATCGCGTCCGTCATGGTTCTGGTGGCGCTTGCCGTGTCGGCGGTGTATATCCCTGGTTGGAACACCACCACGATTCACATGCTCGCCTTCGTCGCCGCCATACTCTGCGCCGCCGAGACCTACACCCGCGCTTTCGCCTAAGGGCGCGCCTGGGTTTCGGGCCTTTGTGCGCGAGAGCCGGCGGGTGGGCTCCGGTGCGTGAGATTCGGCGTGGGGTCCGGCGACGTCGGAAGCCCATACCAGTGTTGTCGTTTTTCATAACGGTGGTACGGCTTTCGGACCGATTCCCATCCGCACGCTTCCTCGCGAATTCAACAGTGCCTCTCACTGGCAGGGCGGTGACCAGTGAGGGCGACTGTTGGTGGGGAAGCCTAGTGTTTTCAGCGATCGTTCGTCCGACAGTGCCTCTCACTGGCAGTGTGGCGACCAGTGAGACCGACTGTTGGTGGGGAAGCCTAGTGTTTTCAACGATCGTTCGTCCGACAGTGCCTCTCACTGGCAGGGCGGTGACCAGTGAGGGCGACTGTTGGTGGGGAAGCCTAGTGTTTTCAACGATTGTTTTCTCAACGGTGCCTCTCACTGGCACTGTGGCGACCAGTGAGACCGACTGTTGGCGGGGGCATCGTTGGGAATGGGTGGGTTTCTGGTTAACGATGCCTCTTACTGGCAGTGTGGCCGCCAGTGAGAGGCATCGTTGGCGGGTGGAGAGGATGGAGCACGGGGCGGGCACCATCTCCGATAACAAGTGGTACGGATTCCGGACCGTCGTGGCTTGTGAGACTCGCGTGGTTTCCCGGCTCGCGTGGTTTATCTGGCGTGCGGGTTTACGCGAACGGCGCGGGGAATGGGTAAGCTGGGCGTATGAGTGAAACGACTACGGGCGAGTGGCCTGAGGGCCAGAGCAATTCCTTCCAGCATGATGAATCCGCCGCGACGCGCACCGATGCGCGCTCCGGCATCGCATCCGTCGCGGCATCCGCCGCGGCATCCGCATCCGCCACGCCGACCGAGCGCACGACCACGATCGAGTCGGCCGACACTCCGCGCACGCATGCGGCGGTGAAGCAGATCGAGGCGTTGCGCTCCACGATCGACAACATCGATGCGGCCGTCATCCACCTGCTCGCCGAGCGTTTCAAGGCCACGTCGCGCGTCGGCGTGCTCAAGGCCCAGGCTGGCTTCGCCCCGGCCGACCTGCAGCGTGAGGAACAGCAGATCGAGCGTCTGCGCAGCATCGCCCGCGACGCGGGTCTCGACATGCAGATCGCCGAGATGTACAAGCAGTTCGTGGTCGAGGAGGCCAAGAAGCGCCACCAGCGCATCATCGACGCCGGTGGCGATCCCGGCACGCTCGACGTCTACGCCTGATTGCACGGAAGGGTGACGCCGCGCCGTAGAATAGGGTCCCGTCACTGCGTCGCAACGGCGCCGATTCCAGCAGAGAGCATTCCGAGGCAAGATGAACAGAGCGTATGGGCCTTCCGATGGTCCCGAACAAGACGATGCACGATTTTCCGACCCGTCATCCGAATCGTCGGCCGGCCCCGCCAAGGCGGCCTCCCACGCCCGTCGCCGCCATCCCGCGCTCATCGTCATTGCCATCGTCATCGTCGTGGCGCTGGTCGTCGGATGCGGCCTGTACACGCGCTACCGTATGACGCGCAACGGCGCCGGAGCATCGTCGGAGGCCGCGGCCGCTACCGAAACCCCCGACACTCCCACCGCTACCGAAACCCTCGACGCCGCCGACGCCGACCTCACGAAAGAAGCCCCCGTCCCCGAGCCATCCACCCCGCGCAACGTCGACATCACCGCCGACATGAAGCCGACGCTCGACTCCATCTTCGCCGGCGCCGACTACGCCGTCCAGGTGGTGAGCATGGCGAACGACGCCACCATCGTGAGCATCGACCCCGAGCAGCAGTTCACCGGCGCGAGCACCTACAAGCTGTTCGTGGCCTACTCCATGATCAGCGCCGTCGAAAACGGCACCATGACGTGGGACACGCCGTTCAACGGCCAGACGCTCGGCTCGTGCTTCGACACCATGATCGTCAACTCCGACAACGCCTGCCCTCTCGCCTGGCTCAACATGAAGAACCCGCTGACGGTGCAGCAGGAGATGCGCGACGCCGGCTTCATGAACTCCGGTTTCGCCGACGATTCCTACGTCACGGCCGGCGACCTCGCCGACTACCTCACGCGCCTGTACAAAGGCACGTTCATGGACCCGGATTCGCGCGCGAAACTGCTCGAGGACATGACGACGCAGGTGTATCGCTCCGGCATTCCGACGGGCATCGGCGAGCACGGCACGGTGGCTGACAAGGTCGGCTTCCTCTACGGGTTGCTCCACGATGCCGCCATCGTGTATTCCGACAAGGGGGACTATGTGATGGTGATCCTCACCGATGGGTCGTCGTGGGGCGCGATTGCGCAGGCCGCGGGCGCGATTTACGACGCGCTGTGAGCGCTGTGAGAGGCGGCGCTGCCAGAGGCGCGGATGGCGCATAAAACGGCGCATAGAACGTCGCATAAAACAAGGGGTCGCATGCCGGAGCATGCGACCCCTTTCGTATTCGTTCCGTATTCGGAAGCCCTGGCTTACTCGCCCTTCGGAGCCTTCGGGGCCTTCGGCTTCTTGGCCGGGGCCTCGCCGAGCTCGCTCGAGACGATCTTGACGCCGGTGATCTGGTCGTCGTCGGCATCGTTCGCGTGGCTCACGCTGTTGATCACGATCTTGCCGGTCACGTGGCCGGCCTCGGCGATGTCGGGCAGGGAGGACTTCACGAAGTTCGCACCCTCGTGGTCGACGTTCATCTCGGCCTTGAGGATCGGCGTCTTCATGGAGACCTTGGCCTCGGACTTGATCTTGCGCAGGGCGGCGAGGGCGCGTCCGGCCCAGTCGAGCTGGGCAGGATCGGCCTTGCCGGCGCAGGACGCGTAGTACGCGGCGTCCGGCCATGCGGCGCGGTGCACGGAACCGCCGTCCGCGTGCATCCAGCTCCACACTTCCTCCGTGGCGTACGGCAGGTACGGGGCGAAGAGACGGGCGAAGGCGTCGAGGCCCAGGCCCAGCGTGGTGCGGGCGGAGAGCACGTCCTCGGCGCTCGGCATCTCGTGCGTCGCGTCGGCCGTGCCATAGGCGCGGTTCTTCACGAGCTCGATGTAATCGTCGCAGAACTGCCAGAAGAAGGTCTCGATGAGGTCGAGCGCCTTGGCGTGATCGTAGTTCTCGAGCGATTCGGTGGCCTCGGCGATAACCTTGCCCAGCGCACCCATCGTGGCGCGGTCGAGCGCAACCGTCACGTTCGCGGGGTCCCACACGGCCTGCGCGGGCTCGCCCACATGGTGGTTCTCGTCCTCGCGGCCGATGGCGAGCGCGAACTTCGTGGCGTTGAGCAGCTTGATGGCGAGGCGGCGCCCGATTTTCATCTGGCCCTCGTCATACGTGGCGTCGACGCCCAGGCGCGCGGAGGCGGCCCAGTAGCGCACGGCATCCGCGCCGTACTTGTCGATCGGCTCGTTCGGAACAACCACGTTGCCCTTGGACTTGCTCATCTTCTTGTGGTCCGGATCGAGAATCCAGCCGGAGAGCGTCGCGTGCTTCCACGGCAGCACGCCGTTCTCGAGATGCGCGCGGTCGATGGTGCTGAACAGCCAGGTGCGGATGATGTCCTGGCCCTGCGGGCGCAGGTCCATCGGGAACGACGCGTTGAAGAAGCCGTCCTCGCCGGGCTCGCCCCAGTGGGTCACGATCTGCGGGGTGAGCGACGACGTGGCCCACGTGTCCATGATGTCCTTCTCGGCCGTGAAGCCGCCGGGCTGGTCACGCTGCTCCTCGTCGAAGCCCTCCGGGACGTCCTGCGTCGGATCGATCGGCAGATCCGCTTCCTCCGGGGTGATCGGGTGCTCGTAATCGGTGGTGCCGTCGGCGTTCACCGGGTACCACAGCGGGAACGGGATGCCGAAGTAGCGCTGGCGCGAGATGAGCCAGTCGCCGTTGAGGCCCTCGACCCAGTTGTTGTAGCGCACGCGCATGAAGTCGGGGTGGAAGTCGAGTTCCTTGCCGCGCTCGAGGAGCTCGGCGTTCAGCTGCGGGTCGGTGCCGCCGTTCTTGAGGTACCACTGGCGCGAGGTGACGATCTCGAGCGGCTTGTCGCCCTTCTCATAGAAGTTCGTCATACGCTTCGTCGGGCGCGGCTCGCCGTCCAGATCGCCGGACTGGCGCAGCGCCTCGACGATGATCTTGCGGGCGGAGAACGTGGTCTTGCCCTCGAGCTGCTGGAACAGGCCGATGCCCTCCGGGTCCTCGAGCCAGTCCGGCACGCTCATGATGATGCGGCCGTTGCGCTGGATGATCGAGCGGGTCGGCAGATGCAGGTCGCGCCACCACTCGACGTCGGTGACGTCGCCGAAGGTGCAGCACATGGCGATGCCGGCGCCCTTGTCCATCTCCGCGGCCTTGTGCGCGAGAATCGGCACCTTGACCTTGAACAGCGGGGAGTACACGTACTGGCCGAAGTACTTCTGGTAGCGCTCGTCGTCAGGATGCGCGATGAGGGCGCAGCAGGCGGGGAGCAGCTCGGGGCGGGTGGTCTCGATGTAGATCGGTGTGCCGTCCTCGAAGCGGAAGGCCACACGATGGTAGAAGCCATCGTATTCGCGGCTTTCGAGCTCGGCCTGGGCTACCGCGGTCTGGAACGTGACGTCCCACAGGCCCGGGGCTTCCTTCTGATAGGCCTCGCCACGGGCGAGGTTGCGCAGGAACGCCTTCTGGGCCACGCGGCGTGCGTGCGTGCCGATGGTGTTATAGGTCTGTGTCCAGTCGACCGACAGGCCCAGCGCGCGCCACAGGTGCTCGAACTGCGCCTCGTCCTGCGGGGTGAGCTTCTCGCACAGCTCGATGAAGTTCTGACGGGAGCAGGGCACCTGGTCCTTGGCCTGGATCTTCTTGCCCTCGGTGCCTTCGAACGGCGGCTTGAAATCGGGATCGTACTTCAGCGACGTGTCCACGCGCACGCCGTAATAGTTCTGCACGCGGCGCTCGGTGGGCAGGCCGTTGTCGTCCCAGCCCATCGGGTAGAGCACGTCGAAACCGCGCATGCGCTTGTAGCGCGCGATGACGTCGGTATGCGTATAGGAGAAGACATGGCCCACGTGCAGATGGCCGGACGCGGTGGGCGGCGGGGTGTCGATGGAGTAGACGGCCTTGCGGTCACGGGTGTTGCGGAAACGGTAGACCTGGGACTCCTCCCAGACCTTGCCCCACTTGTTCTCGAGGCCCTCGACCCCGACGCGATCGGGCAGCGGGGTCAGGTTCGCTGTGATGGATTCTTTTTTATCAGCCATAGCCGCCAGTCTAAGGATTCAGCGTGACATGAGACCGTTTCCGCTTCGCCCTCTCGCGGCGGGGACAGGTTCCTTTTAACAATGTGATGGCTTGCGGACAGAAATCGTGTGATTGTGCCGTCCGGAGGCCGTTTTGTGTCCGTTTCCCATCACATTGTTATGGGAGAGGGTGGCGTCCGGCGGTGTTTCGGTACGTTTTGGCGTTCGGCGGGTGTGTGGGCACCCGCTTTGGGCGGTTTTGGGGTTCCGGCGGGCGGTTTTGGGGTTGGAATCGCGCAAAGTGGGTGTGGTGGCGCCCACTTTATGCGGTTTTGGGGTGGTTTTGACGATTTTTCGGCCTGAAATGGCGTTCGGCGGGTGTGTGGACACCCACTTTATGCGGTTTTGGGGTTCCGGCGGGTGGTTTTGGGCCCGGAATGGTGCAAAGTGGGTGTGATGGCACCCGCTTTATGCGGTTTTGGGGTGGTTTCTACGATTTTTGGCCTGAAATGGCGTTCGGCGGGTGTGGCGGCACCCGCTTTGGGCGGTTTCGGGGTGGTTTTTACGATTTTCCGGCCTGGAATCGTGCAAAGTGGGTGTGATGGCACCCGCTTTGGGTGGTTTTGGGGTGGTATTGACGATTTTTCGGCCTGAAATGGCGTTCGGCGGGTGTGATGGCACCCGCTTTGCACGGTTTTGGGGTCTGGGCAGACGATTTTCCCGCCGCGTCAGTTCACGTGGAGGGCGGTGAGGTCGAGGCGGTCGGACGAGTACAGGGCGGGCATGCCGGTGAGGGTGCTGCGCGAGGCGGCTACGGGGGTCGACACATAGAGCCACACATAGGGGCTGTCGGTATCGAGCCGGTCGGCGAGCGCGGCCACGTCGTTCGCATAGTCGGTTCCGTTCGTGGCGGCGGCGAGCCGCGCGCGCAGCTCGTCCGCCTCGGAGCTCGTGTACTGTGCCACGCCGTTCGGGTCGCTGATCCGGGAGATGTCGCGGCTGTCATCGAAATGCACGATCGTCATGTCGTAATCGTGTTCCTGCGTCACCTGCCGCTCGTAGGAGGCATCGTCGAGCTGCGTGCCGAAAACCCACCAGCCGGCGGCCGACAGCTGCGCGATCGCCTGCTGCGCCACCGCGGCGTCGGACTCGCGGTACACGAAGCTCAGGTTCATGGCGAGCGACGAGAAGAACGCGCGGCTGGATTGCGGATCGTAGGAGACGGCGGGGGAGATGTCGCCGGCGCCGGGGTCAAGCGGCGCGACGGCTTCGCTCAGCGTGCCGCATGTGGCGCCGCACCACGAGACGATGCCCGCGGTGTCGATCGCCTTGCGCGCGGCCTGCCGCGACGCCACGTCCGCGAAATACGTCTGTCCGCCCGAATGGAACGCAATCGCCGTCTTCATGGTGGAGCCCATTGTGGTTTCGCTCACGCCCTCGACGCCGTCCAGCGACGCCAGCGCGTCGGAGTCCGCGGGCAGCACGGCGTCCACCGTGCCGTTTTTCACATCCTCGACGGCGGACTGTCCGTCGGCGTAGGCGCGCAGCGTCACGGTGCGCGGGTTCTCGGTGTGGCCGGACGCCCAGTACGCGTCGTTGCGCTCAAGGGTCAGCGTCTGCCCGGCATCGAGCGCGCCGATGACGTAGGGACCGGAGCCGGCGACGGGCGTCGTGCCGTCGCCTTGGTCCTCCTCGTCCCACACTATTCCCGCGCGGCCCGACAGGCGCCAGGGCAGCGTGGGGTCGGGCGTGGACAGGGTGATGGTGACGGTGGAGGCGTCGGTCTGCGTGACGGAGGCGAGGCCGGCCAGCGCGTCGGAGCCGAGATAGGCGTTCTGCACGGTCTGCTGCAGGGACCAGACCACGTCGGAGGCGTCAAGCGTATGCCCGTTCGAGAAACGGATGCCATCGGCGAGGTGGAAGGTGTAGGTCAGGCCGTCCTCGGAGGTCTCCCACGATGTTGCAAGGCCGGCGACCGCGTTGTTCGAGGCGTTGCGTCCGCAGATCGTCTCGTAGACGTTGCCGACGAGGTACTGCGCCACGGCGTCCTCGGAGTCAGTGTGCACGTCGAGCGAGGAGGGCACGGCGTCGACGGCGATGGTGACCGATGCGCCCGTGGCGCCCGACAGGCGCCGCACGACGGGGTTGTTGTGCGAGACGGTCATGCCCCAGACGAGCCAGGCGGCGAAGCCGAAGACGATGAGGCATGCGGTGAACACGATCCATCCGCGCGCGGTGGCGCGGGTGGCGGTGCGGGCGGCAGCGCGCTGCGCACGGGCAGACGATGGCGCGGATGTGGGGGTGGACGATGTGGCCGGCGTGGACGTCGGGCCAGATACTGGCGTCTGCGTCGGTTCTGCCGCGGGCGTTGGCTGTTGTGGCTGGGCGAACGTCCGGGAATCCATGCCATCGTCGTGAGAAGTGCTCATGTTGCCCACTGTACGTGCATGCCCCAACGCGCGTGGCTCCGATTGCGCCGTGTCTGGACCGTGGATTCGCCCCGCGCTTATAGGCGATTGCGATCATGATCCACGGCTTGCGCTCAGATGATTCCGGCGCTGGGGCAGGTTCCGGCGAGCGGGCAGCGGCCGCATTCGGGGTTGCGCGCGTGGCAGGTGTCGCGCCCGTGGAAGATCAGACGATGCGACAGGTCCGTCCATTCCTCGGGCGGGAACACGGCGCAGATCTCGCTTTCGATGGCCACGGGGTCGGGCTTGGACGAGCGCCAGTCGCGGCGCCAGCGCAGGCGCCCCGTCACGCGGATCACATGCGTGTCGACGGGGAAGCCGGGAATCCCGAAGGCGTTGCCGAGCACCACGTTCGCCGTTTTGCGCCCCACGCCAGGCAAGGTGGTGAGCTCCTCCATCGTGCGCGGAACCTCGCCGCCGAAATCGTCGAGAAGCGCGCGCGACAGGTCGATGGCGCGCCGCGCCTTCATGCGGAAGAAACCCAAAGGGTGGATGATGCGCTCCACGTCCTCCGTGCGTGCGCCCGCCAGCTGCTCGGGGCCGGGGTAGCGCGAGAACAGCTCGGGCGTGACGGTGTTGACCATGCGGTCCGTGGTCTGCGCCGACAGCATGGTGGCGACGAGCAGTTCGAACGGCGTTGAGAAATCGAGCGCGCAGCGCGGCTCCGGGTAGACTCCGCGCAGGATCTCGTATTCGTCGTGCATGCGCGCTGTGCGCTGGGCCTTGGTTTCACGATACGATGCGCCCCGTGATGTGCTCCGTGTCGCGTCCTGTGTTGCGCTTGGCGTGCGGGTGTTGCCGTGCGCAGAGGAGCTGCCGCTGCGGGCGGAGGATTCGGATGCGTTGCTCATGCGGCGGATTCGGCCGGATCGTCGGACTGGTCGAGGCCCATCTCGTCCGCGTGGTCCTGCGGCGGATCGAAGCGGTAGCCCACGTTGCGCACCGTGCCGATGAGATGCTCGTACTCGCCGCCCAGCTTCGCGCGCAGACGACGGATATGCACGTCCACCGTGCGCGTGCCGCCGTAGTAGTCGTAGCCCCACACCTCCTGCAGCAGCTGCGCGCGCGTGAACACGCGCCCCGGATGCAGCACGAGGTATTTGAGCAGCTCGAACTCCTTGTACGCCAGGTCGATGGGCTTGCCGCGCAGGCTCGCGGTGTAGCCGTTGGTGTCCACCACCAGCTCGCCGCAACGGATGACGCCCTCCTGCGTGTCGAACGACGAACCGCTGCCCGACACGCCGCCCTGCGCCGGCATCGGGCGCCCGCGCTCGGCAATCAGACGCAGACGCGCCTCTATCTCGGCCGGGCTTGCCGAATCGATCACGATGTCGGCGATTCCCCATTGCGCGTTGACCACCGTGAAGCCGCCTTCGGTCAGGATGAGGATGATCGGGGTGGACAGCCCGGAGGCGTGGATGAGCCTGCACAGGGTGCGCGCGCTGGCGAGGTCGTCGCGCGCGTCGATGAACAGAATCGTGGATTCAGGCATGCGGACCAGCGAGGCGGCGTCCAGAGGAAGCACGCGGACGCGGTGAGAGAGCAATGCCAGGGACGGCAGGACCGACGCGGGGTCCTCTGCGTTCGTCATCAAGGTCAGGTCTGTCACGGCTGTGCCTTTCATGCATGCTGTTGTGGTATGAGCCAGCAGTGGTGTGTGGTTACATTGTTGCGCGTTCGGCGCGTCTGTGATGCGGTTATGTCACAAGGTTTCGGTCGGTTATCAGTTTAATCACGCCCAGATTTCGGGTTATGGTGCGCAAATTAACCTGATGTTTACGCACGGGGCCGCATCGTGGAACAGGAATGCCCTATGACGCCGGCATGCCGTGCCCCCGGTCCGGACCCGCGTGGCCCCGATCCGGATTCCGGTCCGGACCCGATGCGATCCCCTCGCACCCCGCCTCCGCCGCCGTTCCGCCCGCCTCTGCCGCGCGCGGTGCGCGCCGCATGCGACGGCCAGGCCCGACCGCGCGTAAGCTTGGTGGAAGCGCCGTGGTGTGCGCCCATGATAGGCCGCACTCCGGGGTGGCGCGTCGATATGTCAGGAGGATGAGATGGTCGAGCACACCGAGAAGCCCGACACCGAGAAGCCCGGCGGGGCCCCCGAACGCACCGGATCCGCATCGGATGCATCATCGGGTGCATCGTCGGCCACCCGGCACCGCAGGCGGACCACGCACACGCCGGACGCCGCCGCGCATGCCGCCACCGCGGCGCCCGCCGCGCCAGGGCCGCAGACCGCGGGCCTGGGCAAAGGCATGACCATGCGCGTCCTGCTCGTGCAGCTCGTCGGATACCTGTGCATGGCCGCCATGTGGTTCGCGCCGGGCGTTTGCACCGCCTACCTCTCGCCGTCCCCGTGGACCGCGCTCGAGGCCTTCGTCATGCTCCTCCTGTTCACCTTCACCTACCCCTTCCCGTTGCGCACCCCGTCGACCGTCGCCGCGCGTGTGGCCGCCATCGCGATGGGCGTGGGCGGCGTGGCCTTCAGCTTCCTCGACCCCCTGGGCGTGCACTGGCTTAGGTGGGTGGCCGCGCTCGCGGCTGCGCTGGTGGTCGGCGCCTTCCTGTACGAGCTGCTGCGTTCCTCGCGCACGCGCATGATTTACTCGCTGTCCACCACCGTCATGTCAGGGCTCGTGGGACTGTGCGGCATGGGATGGTGCCTTCTGCCGCAGATGCATCTGTGGCGCATCTGCCTGCAGCGCAACCCCCTGCGTGCGTGGTGCGTGGTGGCGGGGCTTGTGGCGGCGTTCGTCATGCTCGGCTGGGCCAGCGTGATCTGGTCGCGCCGCATCTCGATAACCGATTACGTGCGCGTGGCCGTCGAGCCGGGGCGAGTCATCCCCGGTCTGCGCCGCGTGTGGCTGTGCTGGGGCCTGATTCCCGTGCTTGTGTTCGGCGCCGCCGTCGCCGTCGCCGCCTGGTTCGTCGTCACCGCCTGATTGAGTCGCCGCCTGATCGCGTCGCCGGGGCACTCGTCACCGGAGGCGCTGGAAAGATTGGAAATAAGAAAGCCGCACCGTGTTCGGGGTGCGGCTTTTCGTTACGCTGCGCTGGGTTGCGCTATGCAGCGGCGCGGAGCTTACTTCTCGGAATCGGCGAGGCGCTTGCGGGCGGCGACGATCTCCTCCTCGGCCTTCGCGGCGTTGGTCCAGTAGGAGCCCGGCTTGACTTCCTTGCCCGGCTCGAGGGCCTTGTACTGCGAGAAGAAGTGGTCGATCTCCTTCTTGTGGAACTCGGAGACATCGTCGATGTCCTTGATGTCATCGAAACGCACGTCGGCGGGCACGCACAGCACCTTGTCGTCGCCGCCGGCCTCGTCAACCATGTGGTACAGGCCCACGGCGCGGCACTCGATGACGCAGCCCGGGAACACCGAGTTCGGGATCATGACGAGCGCGTCCAGCGGATCGCCGTCCTCGCCCAGCGTGCCATCGATGTAGCCGTAGTCATCCGGGTACTGCATGGAGGTGAACAGCGTGCGGTCCAGACGGATGCGGCCGGTCTCGTGGTCGACTTCGTACTTGTTGTGCGAGCCGCGCGGAATTTCAACGACGACGTCGAAGGTTTCTGCCATGGTTATCTCCTTGTTGCTTCCCGGGACCACCCCGGGTGTCCGTATCAAGGATACGCGCGGTCCCGGTCTTTGTGATGCCTTCGTGACGGACCACGTGTTGCCCTGCTTGTTTTGGTACGATGATGCGGGTTTGACGCGGAGTGCCGCGCGGCGGTGCGCAAGGCGCCGCATACGATTGAGAAAGACGATGGAACTGGACGATTCGGCCGGTCGAATCCGACGGTCGCCCGGATGATGCAGGGTCCTGGTGCCAACAGGCGGGACGGACGAAAGGTACGTATGAGCGCGAGAAAAGGATCGGGTCACGACGCCGGCAGGCGCCATTCGGGAGCGTCGTCGCAGCCGCCGCGTCCTCCGAAAAGGCGCGGTCAGGTGCCGCCGCCTCCGCCGGCGCGGAATCACACAGCCGACCGCCGCCATGATGCGCAGGGCCGCGGCCATGATGCGCAGGACTCCCGTCATAACGATGCCCGTCGCAACGATGTACGCCGTGATATCCCGGCGTCGCGTGCTGCGCAGAACGACCGCGCCCGTCGTCGCGCCGACCAGGCCGGCCAGTCGGGCCAGGGCGACCGCGGGGATGCCGGGAATCGCGGGGATGCGAAGAAAGGCACGCGCCACGCGTCCCGCGAGGACCGCGCGCGCAGCATCGCGCGCACCCGCCGCCTCACCGTTTTCGGCATGCTTGCCGTCGGAATCGTGGTTCTGAGCCTGCTTGTGGCGCTGTCGGTGGCGCAGACCAACCGTGCCGTGCTGCGACACGCCTCGTATGGCGCCGAGCAGGCCGTGGCCGACACCATGCCCGCGGAATCAGGTGCCGCCGACGCTAGTTCCGCCGATGCCAGCGCCAGCTCCACGGATGCCAGCGCCAGCGCCGATGCGACACCCACCGACGCCCCATCGTCCGACGACTCCGCCACCACCGCGCAGGCCATCGACTGGCAGGGCGCCTCGGGCGGCGCGTACCCGGATATGTCGCAGTACGACTCCGACAACCTTTCCGTGCAGGTCTCCCTCGCCGAGCAGCGCGTGTATATCAAGAACGGCGACGACACCATCTACACCATGATCTGCTCGTCCGGCATGGACGGCACGACTCCCACCGGCACGTATTACATCCAGAGCCGCGGCGAATCGTTCTACAACCCCAACGAGCAGATGGGCGCGAACTACTGGGTCAGCTTCTACGGCGACTACCTGTTCCACACCGTGCCCACCGATATCAACGGCGAGTACATCGTGTCGGAGGCCGAGAAGCTCGGGGAGCCCGCCTCGCACGGCTGCCTGCGCCTGACGGTGTCGGACGCACAGTGGTTCTACGCGAATATCCCCGACGGCACGCGCGTCGACATCGCGTAGCTTGATCGACATCGCGTAGCTTGGCAAGGGGCGGGGAGCCTGGCCTCAGCGGGGCGTGGCGCTTCGGCGCGGGTCATGCCTCAGCGCGGCGTGAACGGAAGCTTCACGAGGATCTGATCGTTGCGCGAGGCGGCGGAGATCAGCCTCGTCACCGCAATCGTCGCCAGCTCGCGCGTGATCGGAGACATCTCCCAATCGTGGCGCGTCACCAGCGCGAAGGTGTCGAAAATCGGATGGTCGAACGGCGTGATATGCACGTTCGTCGGGAAATTCGACGCCTCCGCCACCGCGCGCGGCACCATCGTCTCGCCCAGGCCACTGGCCACGAGCTGCACCGCCGAATCCACCGACTCCACCTCGATCTGCGGCTCGAGCGTCACGCCGCGCAGCTGCGCACGCTGCGCCAGCTGACGGCGCGAGGGATCGTTCCAGCCGTGATGCGCATCGTAGAGAATCAGCGGCTCGTCGGGGATCCGCTCCACGCTCATCGGGCGCTCGCAGCGCTCCGCGCGGCTGCTCGCCCACACGATCTCCTGCTGCATGAGCAGCGTGGAGTCGAGGTCATTGACGGGAACCGGCAGGCACAGGAGCCCCGCCTCGAGCTCGCCGGAGCGCACGGCGTCCGCCACCTCGAAGGAGTTCTGACCGACGAGGCGCAGGCGCACATTCGGGTGGCTGCGTCCGAAATCCGACGCGAGGTCGGACAGGCCGTAGTAACTCGCGTTGCGCAGGATTCCGAACGACACCGTGCCGCTTTCACCTGTGACGAGCGCGCGCAGGGCCGCGTCCGCGCCGAGCTCGCCGTCGAGCATGCGCTTGGCCCAGGGGATGAGGGTGCGGCCGGCGGTGGTGGGTACGAGGCGGCGGCCGGCGCGCACGAACAGCGTGATGCCGTATTCGGTTTCAATGCGCCGCACCTGCTCGGAGACGGTCGGCTGCGTCATGCCCAGATACGATGCCGCCGACGTGAACGATCCGAGGGTGGCGGCGTAGTAGAAGGCCTGGATCTGGGTGAGGGTCATCATGGGGCGGGCGGGTGTCCTTTCGGGGTGGGGTGGGGTGGGGGTGGGCGTGCGGGGTGTTTCGGTTGTGTTACGGTTTCCTGCGTCGGCCGGGCCTTGCGAGGGGTATGCGCCGGCGCGGATCGGATGCCCGGCGCGGGGAGTGCAGACGATTGCGCGGCGCGTGCGCAGCCGCGCGGATGCTGGGTTCCGGCGGCTCGTCGGGAATCTCGGCCGGCGCTCCGGTGAGGCGGCGAGGGAATCGTGGATACTCAAAGTATAGGTTTTGCCTATGGCAAATCAAGGAACTAGGGGTCTTGTAGATGGTTTTGCGCGATCCTATTCTCGCTTCACGTGAGGTTCACCACACGGCAACCTCGATATCCGCAGCCCCATCGGCGTATACATAAGGACAAGCCATGACCCACCAGATCGCAACCCAGAACACAGACATCGACGTGGCGGACAAGCCGCTGGACGCCGCCTCGGCCGCCTCGGCCAAGCCGGCCTCCGGCGCGGAGGCCACCGGAACCGCCGCTTCCGGAACCGCCGCCGTGCGCATCGAGCACGACTCCCTCGGCGCCAAGCAGGTTCCCGCCGACGTCTACTGGGGTGTGCACACGCAGCGCGCGATCGAGAACTTCGCCGTCAGCGGCATTCCGGTGAGCAGCCACCCCGAGCTCATCCGCGCGTATGCGCTGATCAAGCAGGCCTGCGCCCGCGCCAACGCCGAGCTCGGCGGCATCACGGCCGAACAGCTCGAGCTCATCGACCAGGCGTGCAGCGAGATGTACGCCGGCGACTTCGACGACCAGTTCCCCGTCGACGTGCTCCAGGGCGGCGCCGGTACGAGCACCAACATGAACGTGAACGAGGTCATCGCCAATCGTGCCCTCGAAATCGGAGGTTACCAGCGCGGCACCTACACGCCCGTGCATCCGAACGACACCGTGAACAAGTCGCAGTCCACCAACGACACGTACCCGGCCGCCTGCCGCCTCGCGCTCGTGTTCGCGCTGCGCCCGGTCATCCGCTCCGCCCGCGCGCTCGCCCTGTCGTTCCAGAGGCTCGCGCGCCGCTCGAGCACGATGGTCAAGCTCGGCCGCACGCAGCTGCAGGACGCCGTGCCGATGACCTTCGGGCAGGAATTCGGTGCTTTCGGCACCGTTCTTGACGATGACGTGGCCAAGCTTGCGTCCCAGATCGACTCGCTGTGCGTGCTCAACCTCGGCGGCACCGCCATCGGCACCGGCATCTGCGCCGACGCGCGCTTCCGCTCGCTCGTCGTCTCCAAGCTCAGCTACGTGTCGGGCCTGACCATCCGCGAGGCCAACGATCCGATCGCCGCCACGAGCGACATGGGCGACTTCGTCGATCTTTCCTCGCAGCTCAAGCGCCTCGCCGTGCACCTGGGCAAGATCGCCAACGACATCCGCCTGCTCGCCAGCGGCCCGCAGGCCGGACTCGCCGAGATTCACATCCCTGCGCGCCAGGCCGGCTCCTCGATCATGCCGGGCAAGGTGAACCCGGTGATCCCCGAATGCGTGAACCAGAGCGTGTTCACGATCTTCGGCATGGACGCCACCGTGACCGCCGCCGCCGAAGGCGGGCAGCTGCAGCTCAACGCGTTCGAACCCGTCACCGTGCACATGCTCCTGACCGGCATGGGCGTGCTGGCCCACGCGATGGACACGCTGCGCGTCAACTGCGTGGACGGCATCAAGCCCAACGAGCGCCTGGGGCGTGAGCGCGCCGAGCGGTCCGCGTCGATCGCCACCTCGCTTAACGGCTACCTCGGCTACGAGGGCGCCTGCCATCTGGCCAAGCGCGCGCTGCGCGAGGGGCGCACGGTCAAGGACGTGGCGCTCGAGGAGGGCAATGTGCGCGCCGAGGTACTCGACGATGTGCTCGATCCGATGAACCTGACCCGCGCCCACATCGGCGGCGGCCGGTGAGCGACGCGCGGGGCGCGGGTGCGTGCCTGCGCGCGCGGGGCGCGGCGGGGCACGCGCCTTCTCCGTAACACTGTGATGGGTTGCGGACGGAAAACACGATTTTCCGGCTCGAAAACGTCCGATTATGTCCGTAAGCCGTCACATTGTTCCGGACATGGGAACACTGTGATGGGTTGCGGACACGAAGTCGGGTCGGTTCCGCCAACAGTGTCCTTGGATGGTTCCTCTAGTGCCAGTGAGGGTCACTGTTGGCGCGGGAATCGTTGGGAATGCTGGTCTTTTTCTGGAACGGTGCCTCTCGTTGGCGGCTCCCGTGCCGGTGAGAGGCACTGTTGGGGTGGGTGTTGTTGGGAATGCTGGTCTTTTTCTGGAAGGGTGCCTCTCGCTGGCGACTTCCGTGCCGGTGAGACCGACTGTTGGCGGGGGAATCGTTGGGAATGCTGGTCTTTTTCTGGAACGGTGCCTCTCGTTGGCGGCTCCCGTGCCAGTGAGAGCGACTGTTGGGGTGGGGGTGGCGTGTTTGCAACGATGGGTTCGTCAACGGTGCCTCTCATTGGTTCCTTCCGTGCCAGTGAGACCGACTGTTGGCGGTGGAATCGTTGGGAATGCTGGTCTTTTTCCGTAACGGTGCCTCTCGTTGGCGGCTCCCGTGCCAGTGAGAGGCACTGTTGGCGGTGGAATCGTTGGGAATGCTGGGCTTTTTCCGGAAGGGTGGCCTTGGCTGGCGGCTGCAGTGCCAGCCAAGGCCACCGTTGGTCGTGTCGGCCGGCATTGGCGTGCGAAAACGAAAAGGTCGTTGCCCGTTTGGGCAACGACCTGATTGGTAGCGGGGCATGGATTTGAACCATGGACCTCTGGGTTATGAGCCCAGCGAGCTACCGAGCTGCTCCACCCCGCGTCGGCTGCCGTTTCAGGCAGCGCCTACTACTATAACGGTCAACGCCGGAGCGTCAAGCCTCGGCGTGTCGTTGTCATGGGGCTGTGCCCGGACCGTGTAGAAAACACGATTTTCCCACTGCGTTTTCGTGATTCCAGGCCTCCTCGCACCCGCCTCCTCGCATCCGTATCGGCGGGCGGGGCGTGAGGGGAGCGGGAGAATCGTGTTTGCTCGCCGCGCGCCAAGCTCGCGCCCGACCGCGCCCACCCTGCGCGCCCGCCCCGCCTCCGCCCGCCACCATTCATCTACCAGCGAAGACGTGCCACACACCGATTCATTACAATAAAAACATGCCTATCAAGATACCGATGGGATTGCCCGCACGCGGTGTGCTGGATGCAGAACGCATCTTCGCTCTGGAGGATCCGGAGGCGGAGAAGCAGGATTTCCGCCCGCTGCGTTTCGTAATCCTGAACCTTATGCCGAAGAAGATCGAGACCGAGACCCAGCTGCTCCGTCTCATGTCCAAGTCACCGCTGCAGCTCGACGTCGACTTCATGCGCACCTCCACGCACACCGGGACGCATGTGAGCCACGACCACCTCATCAAGTTCTACGAGACGCTCGACTCGTTCCGCGACAAATGCTACGACGGCCTCGTCGTGACCGGCGCGCCCGTGGAGCATCTCGACTTCGAAGAGGTGGATTACTGGGACGAGTTCAAGGAGATTCTCGACTGGGCGTCGACGCATGTGTTCTCCACCATGTATCTGTGCTGGGGCGCCATGGCCGGCCTCAACTACCACTACGGCGTGCGCAAGCACCTCGAGCCGCAGAAGATCTTCGGCGTGTTCCCGCAGTATCTGATGGACGAGTACTGCTTCCTGACGAACGGCTTTGACGAGATTGCACTGCAGCCGCACTCACGCCTGGCATCCGTGGACGAGGACGACATCCGCGCGAACCCGGACCTGCAGATCCTCACATGGGGCCCCGACTCCGGCCCGGGCCTCTTGGCGAACAAGGACTTCTCCGAGGTCTTCGCGCTCGGCCACTGGGAGTACTCGAAGCGCACGCTCGCCGAGGAATACGAGCGCGACATGAAGAAGGGCCTCAAGAACGTGCCCTTCCCGCGCAACTACTTCCCGCATGACGACCCCACGCTCGAGCCGCTGTTCTCATGGCGCGCGCACGGCAACCTGCTGTGGCGCAACTGGATCAACTGGGTGTACGAAACGACGCCGTACGACCTCTCGCAGATCCCGACGCTGCGTCGCGAGAAGCGCCTGGGCACCGACCGCAGCCTGCGCCACGCCGCGGAGTCGCCGCGTAAGGACGATTTCGCGCCCTTCGCGCACGACGGCTACGGCCTGACGGAAGGGTTCCGGTAGAGCCGGCTTCGGATTGCGGTCGGCGCGGCCGATGCGCGGCCGATGCGCGGCTGGCGCGGGGCGGCGGTCTCCTATATAAGTAAGGAGGCCGCCGCCCCGTTCGTTTTTGGCGGATGGCGGTTGGTGGTGAGGATTCTTCGCCATGAGGCACGGTTTTCGTGCTGGGGCGGCGGCTTGGGCCCGGTTTGGCGGTTGGTGGTGAGGATTCTTCGCCATGAGGCACGGTTTTCGTGCTGGGGCGGCGGCTTGGGCCCGGTTTGGCGGTTGGTGGTGAGGATTCTTCGCCATGAAGCACGATTTCCCCGTCCATCGCCCGCGACCACAGGACGGCGAATCTCGAAGTGTGGTCTTGAGGGTCCGTTTGCACGTTCGTAACATGGACGTCATGTTCCGGCGGGGCGCGGGGTGGCGCGCGGGTCGGTCTTGCGGCCGGAAAATCGTGGGAAAACGGCAGGGGAGGCCGGCGGTCGAATCGTAGAAAACCTTTGGAATTCCAACGATTTCGCACTCCCCGCAGAACCTCGCGCGGCAGGGGCGCAACGCCCGGAGGGTTTCGCCTTAGGCAAAAAGAATCGGCCGAATGTCCAGTCTTTGGTCATTTCGCGTCCCGGAACGTCGCGCCGGCCGGAACGCAAGCATTTCCAAGGTCTCCGCGCCAGCCGTTCCATCTGGGAACGAAGAATACGCCGTCATACGCGCGCGCCGCGCACGCCCCGGAAAATGTGAAGACACTGTGTGCACGAACATGCCGAAAACGTTGGAAACACAACGTTCCCGACTGGCCGCCATGACGAAATCCGTAGCGATACGAAACAATTCGCCAATTATTCATGACTTGGAGCGGGGCTATAGTTACATCTGTCAAAAGAGGTAGGAGGCGTATATGACAGGTTCTGTCGGACTGAGTGTCCTGACGGCCGCGGGTGGACTCACCCTGGCTGACGGGCCCTCGGAGCTGCCTTCCATCGATGACTTCCTTCCCCCGGAAATACTTTTCCAGGGGACGCCTTTTGCAATGAACCGAATCATCCTCATCAGGGCGATCATGACAGTGGTCCTCCTGCTGGTGTTCGGCATCACTGCGAAAAGGGCGAAGCTGATCCCCGGCCGCTGGCAGGGGTTCGTTGAGTGGATGATCGAATTCGTCGAGTACAACGTGGTGTATTCCACGATGGGCGAGCTGCGCGGCAAGCGCTACGTGCCCATGTGCTGCACGATTTTCTTCACCGCCCTGTGCTTCAACCTCTGCGGCGTGATCCCGGGATTCAACATCGCGGCGACGGCGACCATCGCCATGCCGCTGATGTTCGCCCTGTGGACCCTCGTCCAGTACTGGCGTTCCGGCATCCGCTCCAACGGAGGCCTCGGGAAGTATCTGAAGAAGGAGCTGTTCCCCGCGGGCGTTCCATGGCCCGTGTACATCCTGCTGTCCCCGATCAAGTTCCTCGAAATCGCCGTCATCCAGCCGGGCGCCCTGACGCTTCGACTCTTCGCCAACATGGTGTCGGGCCATCTGACCCTGGCCACCGCGCTGGTGATGACGGATTGGTACATCATCCAGGTGCATAACGCTGCCATGGTGCCGGTCGGCATCCTGTGGTTCCTGTTCGGATTCCTGATGACTGCCTTCGAGATCTTCATCGCGGCCCTGCAAGCATTCATCTTCTCCGTGCTGACCGCTGTCTATATCAACAGCAGCTATCCGGAGGACGAGTAGGACCAAGCCCCTGCGGATACGCAGGGCGCGGAACCATTCATAAAGCAACTCATTTCGATGCTTAGAGCAGACATCCTGTCTGCGTTAAGAAAGGAAAAACAATGGATCTCACTACCCTCGCAGAGGTTGCCGGTAATCTTTCCGTCATCGGTTACGGTCTGGCGGCCATCGGCCCCGGCATCGGTCTGGGCATCATGTTCGGCAAGGCGATGGAATCCACCGCTCGCCAGCCCGAGCTTTCCAACAAGCTCAACACCATCATGTACATCGGCCTCGCCATCATCGAGGTGCTCGCCCTCCTGGGCTTCGTCGCCTTCATCATGAAGAGCTAAAAGAAGGAACCGAAGCCGAAAGCCGCCGCGCCCTTCGCGCGCGGAACAAATAAGGCATGAGTTAAGGAAAGGAGGGATGCATGACGACTTTCGCAGAAGAGAATTCCGGAATCGACCTGTTCATTCCGAAGACGTATGACATCTTCTGGTCGCTCATCATCCTTGTCATCCTTGCGGTCTTCTTCTATAAGTTCTTCCTGCCGAGGTTCCAGAAGATTTTCGACGAGCGCGCCGAGAAGATTCAGGGCGGCATGGACAAGGCCGCTGCCGCCGAGAAAGAGGCGGCGGAGGCCAAGAAGAAGTACGAGGATCAGCTGACGCAGGCCCGCGTGCAGGCTTCCAAGATTCGCGACGACGCCCGCGCAGAGGCATCGCATATCATCGCCGATGCCAGGACGCGCGCCGAGCAGGAGGCCGCACAGGTCTCCGCGAACGCCCAGAGGTCCATCGAATCCCAGCAGCAGCAGGCCCTGGTCAGCCTGAAGGGCGAGGTCGGATCGCTGTCCGTCGCGCTCGCAGGCAAGATCCTGGGCAAGCAGCTCGAATCCGATGCCGTGCAGTCCGACATGATCGATTCCGTCCTCGGGGATCTCGAGAGCGAATCGGCCGACAAGAACTGAGTAAGGAGGTGACGGAATGCGCGGAGAGACTTCGCTGACCAGCGAGAGGGCGGCGCGTGAGAAATTCGCGCCGAAGCTCAAGGCCAAGGGCCTGGATGCCGGCCGGATCGCGGATGAGCTGTTCGGCTTCACCCAGATCCTGGACACGAACATCAAGCTGGAACGGGCGCTGACCGATACGTCCCGCCCGGCCGCGGATAAAACCCGGCTGGTCACGGATATCGTCAGCAATGCCGTCGATCCGCTGACCGTCGAGATTCTCTCCGATCTCGCCGCCCGTCGCTGGAGCCGTATCGCGCATATTGCGAACGCCACCGAGGACCTTGCCATCGACGCGCAGCTCTACCAGGCGGATGCCATGGGCTGCACGGGCCAGGTTGCGGTGGAGCTTGCGAAGATCCATTCGGCCCTGCTCAACCTGTCGGTGCTGCGCTCCGAGCTGTCGGACCCCCAGTCCGACCCCGAGAGGCGCGTGACCCTGCTGGACCACCTGTTCGACAAGGACCAGCTCAATCCGGTCACGCTGAAGCTCGCCGAGCAGGCCACGAGGGATTTGCGCAACAGGCGCTACCTGTACACGATCCAGTGGCTTATCGACAAGATCTCTGAGCATTGCGGCGAGACAGTGGTGACGGTCACCTCGGCCGTCGAGCTGTCGAGCGAGCAGATCAAGCGAATCATCGAGATTTATTCGAAAAAGCTCAATCGTCCTGTCCACGTGAACTCCGTCGTCGACGCATCCGTGCTCGGCGGCATCAGGGTTCAGTACGGCGCGGAGGTTATCGACAACACCGTCGTCGCCAAGCTGAAGAACCTGCAGCGTTCCGTGGCGTAGAACGAGAGAACTTCCATACGTATCCATACGTAGCAACTGAAGGAAATAAGGAGTGATCTATGGCTGAACTGTCCATCGATCCCGCCGCGATTCGTCGGGCGCTTGACGATTTCGTCGACTCCTACAAGCCCTCGGATACCCCGACCGAAGAGGTCGGATATGTGAGGACTGCGGGCGACGGCATCGCGCACGTCGAGGGCCTTCCCGGCTGCATGGCCAACGAACTGCTGAAGTTCGCTGACGGCACGCTGGGCCTGGCGTTCAACCTCGACGCCCGTGAGATCGGCGTTGTTATCCTGGGTGACTTCGCAGGCATCGAGGAAGGCCAGGAGGTTCGCCGTACGGGCGAGGTCCTGTCCGTCCCGGTCGGCGACGGTTATCTCGGCCGCGTGGTGAACCCGCTGGGCGAGCCCATCGACGGCCTGGGTGACATCAAGTGCGAATCCCGCCGTATTCTCGAGGCGCAGGCGCCGGACGTGATGCATCGTCATCCCGTCGACCAGCCGCTGTCCACCGGCCTCAAGGCCATCGACGCCATGACGCCGATCGGCCGCGGCCAGCGCCAGCTGATCATCGGCGACCGCCAGACCGGCAAGACCGCCATCGCGATCGATACCATCATCAACCAGAAGAAGAACTGGGAGACCGGCGACCCGGCCAAGCAGGTGCGCTGCATCTACGTGGCCGTCGGCCAGAAGGGCTCGACGATCGCCTCCGTGCGCGCCGCCCTCGAGGATGCCGGCGCCATGGAGTACACGACCATCGTGGCCTCCCCGGCGTCCGATTCCGCCGGCTTCAAGTACATCGCGCCGTACACCGGCTCGGCCATCGGCCAGCACTGGATGTACAACGGCAAGCACGTGCTCATCGTCTTCGATGACCTGAGCAAGCAGGCCGAGGCGTACCGTTCGATCTCGTTGCTTCTGCGCCGCCCGCCGGGGCGTGAGGCCTACCCGGGCGATGTGTTCTATCTGCATTCCCGCCTGCTGGAACGCTGCGCCCGCCTGTCCGATGACCTGGGCGGTGGCTCCATGACCGGTCTGCCGATCGTGGAGACGAAGGCGAACGATGTGTCCGCCTACATTCCGACGAACGTGATCTCCATCACCGATGGCCAGATCTTCCTGCAGTCCGACCTGTTCAACGCCGGCCAGCGTCCCGCCGTGGACGTCGGCATCTCGGTTTCCCGAGTCGGCGGCGCTGCGCAGACGAAGGCCCTCAAGAAGGTCTCCGGCACGTTGAAGATCTCGCTCGCCCAGTACAAGTCCCTCGAGTCCTTCGCCATGTTCGCGTCCGACCTGGATGCGGCCTCGAAGGCGCAGCTGACGCGCGGCTCCCACCTGATGGAGCTGCTCAAGCAGCCGCAGTACTCGCCGTACTCCCCGGAGCAGGAGGTCGTGTCCATCTGGGCCGGCACCCACGGGAAGCTCGACGATCTGCCGCTCGGGGACGTGCTTCCGTTCGAGAAGGGTATGCTCGAGTACGTCGACCACAACAGCGACGTCATCAAGACGATCGCCGAAACCGGTGACTTCACGGCCGAAACCGAGAAGGCGCTGGACAAGGCCGTGGACGACTACCGCGACACCTATGTCAAGCTCGACGGCACCCCGCTGATCAACAAGGACGACAAGGGCGAAGGACCGACGGCCGTGAAGCAGGAGAAAATCGTGCGTCACACCAAGAAGTCCGCCAAGAAGTCCGCGAAGGCGGGTAACTAGTCATGGCATCCCAACTCGCATACAAGTCACGCATCGCCTCCACCAAGTCGCTGTCGAAGATCTTCAACGCGCAGGAGATGATCGCGTCTTCGCATATCGCCAAGGCCCGTGACGTGGCCCTGGCCGCGAAGCCGTACTCGGATGCGATTTCCGATGCACTGGCCGCGCTGGTCGCTCATACGCACCTCGACCACCCGCTTGTCAAGAAGAAGGATTCGACCGACAACCCCCGTGTCGCGGTTCTCGCTCTCACGAGCGACCGCGGCATGGCCGGCCCGTACACGTCGAACGTCCTTCGCGAGACGGAGGACCTTCTCTCCCGCCTCGACAAGCAGGGCAAGGAGCCGCAGCTGTATGTCTACGGCCGTCGTGGTGTGAGCTACTACAAGTACCGCAACCGCGAGGTCAAGGCCACGTGGGAAGGCCATACCGACGCCCCGGGCGTGGAGGTGGCCGAGGAGATCTCGGACACCCTGCTCAAGGCGTATATGGCCCCCGCGAGCCAGGGCGGCGTGAGCGAGCTCTACATCGTGTATACCGAGTTCATCAACATGGTGTCGCAGAAGGTGCGCCTCCTGCGCATGCTTCCTGTGGAAGTGGTGGACAAGGAAATCGATATGAGCGATGCGAACGCCGAGGAGGAGGTCAAGGAGGCGCCCGACCTGACGGCGCCGCTGTACTCCTTCGAGCCGAGCACCGCGGAGGTCCTCGACAGGATCCTCCCCAAGTACGTGCAGTCCCGCATCCATGAGTGCCTGCTTACGGCAGCCGCGTCAGAAACCGCCAGTCGGCAGAACGCGATGCATACGGCGACGGATAACGCCAACAGCCTGGTCGATGACCTCACGCGCAAGCTCAACGCCACGCGTCAGGCCTCCATCACCCAGGAACTGACCGAGATCATCGCCAGTGCCGACGCACTGAATACCACAGAAGAATAGGAAAGCCATGGCTAAGAATGAAAGTGTGGCCGAGCTGAAGGCGGAGGATAACGCCGCCGCGGCTCACGGCCGTGTTGTTCGAGTCCAGGGCTCAGTCATCGACGTCGAGTTCCCCGTCGGGCATCTGCCTGATATCTACGACGCACTGACTGTGCATATCAACAATGTGGGTTCCACCGAGGGAGAGACCCTCAATGAGATCACCCTCGAGGTGGAACAGCACCTGGGCGATAACATCGTCCGCACCGTCGCGCTCAAGCCGACCGACGGCCTCGTCCGCGGCGCCGAGGTGACGAACACCGGCGGCCCGATCGAGGTTCCCGTCGGCGACGTGACCAAGGGCCATGTGTTCGACGTGTCCGGACACATCCTCAACAAGAAGCCCGGCGAGACGATCACCGTCACCGAGCGCTGGCCCATCCACCGCAACCCGCCGGCCTTCGACGAGCTCGAGCCGAGGACCCAGATGTTCGAGACGGGCATCAAGGTCATCGATCTGCTCACCCCGTACGTGCAGGGCGGCAAGATCGGTCTGTTCGGCGGTGCAGGCGTCGGCAAGACCGTGCTCATCCAGGAGATGATCCAGCGCGTGGCGCAGAACCACGGCGGCGTCTCCGTGTTCGCCGGCGTCGGCGAGCGCACGCGTGAGGGCAACGATCTGATCGGCGAAATGCAGGAGGCCGGCGTCCTCGACAAGACCGCGCTGGTCTTCGGCCAGATGGACGAGCCGCCGGGGACGCGTCTGCGTGTCCCGCTCACGGCCTTGACGATGGCGGAGTACTTCCGCGACGTCGAGAACCAGGACGTGCTTCTGTTCATCGACAACATCTTCCGCTTCACGCAGGCGGGTTCCGAGGTGTCGACGCTGCTCGGCCGTATGCCGTCCGCCGTGGGCTACCAGCCGAACCTGGCCGATGAGATGGGCGCCCTCCAGGAGCGCATCACGTCGACCCGCGGCCACTCCATCACCTCGCTGCAGGCCATCTACGTGCCCGCCGACGATTACACGGACCCGGCCCCGGCCACGACGTTCGCCCATCTGGACGCCACGACCGAGCTCTCCCGCGACATCGCCGCGAAGGGCATCTACCCGGCCGTCGACCCGCTGGCCTCCACCTCGCGAATCCTCGACCCGCGCTACGTGGGCCAGGCCCATTACGAGTGCGCCAACCGCGTCAAGGCCATCCTGCAGAGGAACAAGGAGCTCCAGGACATCATCGCCCTGATCGGCATCGACGAGCTCGGCGAGGAAGACAAGACGATCGTGGCGCGTGCGCGCCGCATCGAGCAGTTCCTCGGCCAGAACTTCTACGTTGCCGAGAAGTTCACGGGTCGCCCGGGTTCCTATGTGCCCGCCGACGAGACCATCGAGGCGTTCACGCGCATCTGCGACGGTGTGTACGACGACGTCCCGGTCCAGGCCTTCTCCGGCATCGGTGGCATCGAGGACCTCGAGCACAAGTGGCATGACATGCAGAAGGAACTGGACGAGTAATGGCTAGCGAAAAACCCACCATGAAGGTCAACATCGTGGCCGCCGACCGTCCGATCTGGTCGGGCACGGCGTACTCGGTGATCATTCCGGCCTCGAACGGACAGATGGGAATTCTGCCCGAGCACGAGCCGGTTCTGACGGTGATCGAGCATGGATCCGTGCGTGTGAAGAGCACGAGCGGGCACCAGCACGTCTTCACGGTTACTGATGGGTTTGCCGCCTTTGACTCCAATTCCCTGACTGTGGCCGTCGAAAGGTGCACCGACGATGAGGAGCCGCAGGACGCCGCCGATTCCGGCGCGTCCGCTGGCTCTGGCGCGTCGGCAGACGCGGAGTAGGCCGGGCCAGCTGCCGCGGGTGGCTTGCTTGGCTGCTGCTGGCTTGCTGGCTCTCTGCGTGAGGCGCGCGAGGCCTTGGGTTTCCTAGGCTCGCGCGTCGGACGGTGTGCCGGATTCTTACGGACGGACGTCCGCGATATAGATCGCGGACGTCCGTTTTTTTGTATGTGGGGCGTTGGGGTGGGGTGGTTGGATTGGTGTGAAATGGGCTTCGGTGGGTGTGGCGGCACCCGCTTAAGGCGATTTTGGGGTGGTTTTGACGATTTTTCGGCCTGAAATGGCGTTCGGTGGGTGTGTGGACACCCACTTTATGCGGTTTTGGGGTTCCGGCGGGCGGTTTTGGGGTTGGAATCGCGCAAAGTGGGTGTGGCGGCACCCACTTTGGGTGGTTCGTCGGGTTCCTTTTAACAGTGTGATGGGTTGCGGACGGAAAACGTATGATTTTGCCGTCCGGAGGCCGTTTTGTGTCCGTTTCCCATCCCATTGTTATGGGAGGGGGTGGTGTCCGGCGGTGTTTTGGTCCGGTTTGGCGTTGGGCGGGTGTTGGGGCACACACTTAAGACGATTTCTGCTTGGTTCTGTCGATCTTTGGGGTTGGGATGGCGTTGGGCGGGTGTGGCGGCACCCGCTTAAGGCGATTTCGGGGCGTTGGGTGGGTTGGATTGGTGTGAAATGGGCTTGGGCGGGTGTGGCGGCACCCGCTTTAGGCGGTTTCGGGGTTCCGGCGGGTGGTTTTGGGGTTGGGATGGCGTTCGGCGGGTGTGGCGGCACCCGCTTAAGGCGATTTCGGCTTGGTTTTGACGATTTTTGGGGTTGAGATGGGCTTCGGCGGGTGTGGCGGCACCCGTTTAAGGCGGTTTTGGGTTGGCTTTGACGGTTTCGGGGCAGAGCGGGGGAATCGTGGATAATGGCAGGGGATGGGAGGACCATGCAGCCAGACGCCTCCCTCTCTACCGCCCTCCTTACGAAAGGAATGCCCATGAGCGAGAAAAACCGCATGCTGTCGGGCGAGCTGTACATCGCCGCCGATCCCGAGCTGGAGCGGATGTCGTTGCGCCGCCGCCGGCTCGTGCAGGAATTCAACACCGCGCCGTATGACGCCTTCGCCGAGCGCGAGCGCATCATGCGCGACCTGCTCGGCGGCGCGGGGGAGAACCTTGTGGTCGAGCCGCCGTTCCATTGCGATTACGGCTGCAACACCATCGTGGGCAACGATTTTTACGCGAACAGCGACTGCATTTTCCTCGACGTGGCGCCCATCACCATCGGCGACCACGTGTTCCTCGGCCCGCGCATCGGGCTGTATACGCCATATCATCCGATCGACGCGGGCGTGCGCAACGAGGCGCTCGAAGGCGGCCTGCCGATAACCATCGGCAGCGACGTGTGGATGGGCGGCAATGTGGTGGTGTGCCCCGGCGTCACGATCGGCGACGATGCGGTGATTGGCGCGGGAAGCGTGGTGGTCAAGGATATTCCGTCGCATTCCGTGGCGGTCGGCAATCCCTGCCGCGTCATCCGCCCGATCGGCGCCGACGACCGCGAGTACTGGCGCGCGAAGGCCGACGCGTACCGGCGCGAGGTAGCGTTGGAGCGCGGGGAGTAGGGCATACGGTGGCGCCGAGGCGTCTGGGCGCGCGTGGCGAGGCGGCGGTAGCGGTGGCTCCGTATACTTCACGATGTGCGAATCATTGTTGCCGATTGTTCCGCGGTGTACTCGGGCCGCCTCAACGCCATGCTGCCGCGCGCCACGCGCGTGATCCTCGTCAAGGCCGATTCCAGCGTCCTCATCTTCTCGGAGCTCGGCTCCTACAAGCCGCTGAACTGGATGGCGGCGCCGTGCCGCCTGCGCGAATACGGCCCCGACAGCGAGCGGTGGGAGTCACTGGTGCGCGACACCTATGTGGACGATGACCCGGACGATGCGGAGGGCGATGAAGAAGGATCCGAACCGGTGCGCTTCCTGCGCGCCACGGCGGAGAAGGGCCCCGATATCCTCACCGTCGCCATCTACCGGGTGCATTCCGACCAGACCTTCGACCTGGGCTCCGATCCGGGGTTGGTCAAGGACGGCGTCGAGGACCATCTACAGCGCTACCTCGCCGAGCAGATCGAGCGCATCGGCGAAGGTGCAAGGCTTATCCGGCGCGAGTATCCGACGGCCATCGGACCGGTGGACATCATGGCCGAGGACGCCGACGGCACGCATGTGGCCATCGAGATCAAGCGCCACGGCGGCATCGACGGCGTGGAACAGCTCACGCGCTACTGCAAGTTGCTCAACCGCGACCCGCTGCTCGCACCGGTGCGCGGCATCTTCGCCGCACAGACCATCACTCCGCAGGCGCGCGTTCTCGCCGGCGAGCGCGGCTTCGAATGCCTGATCCTCGACTACGACGATATGAAGGGCCGCGCCTCCGGCGACCTGACCCTGTTCTGACGCTCCCTGCGCAATCGGTGCAACCGGTGCAACGAACGATATGAAAGGGCCTCCGGCGGATGTCGGAGGCCCTTGTGCGTGGTCAGGCTGTTTTGGTCAGAAGCAACCCGCGATCAGGAAGCCGCGAGGATGTCGACCACGAAGATCAGCGTGGAGTTCGCGGGGATCGACGACACCGCCTGCGAACCATAGCCCTGGTCCGGCGGGACGATAAGAAGCACCTGCGAGCCGACGGTCTGGCCGACGAGTCCGTTCTTGAAGCCGGTCACGACCTGGTCGAGCGAGAAGGTGGCGGGGGAGCCGTTGTCCCAGCTCGAATCGAACTGGGTGCCGTCGGTGAGCCAGCCGGTGTAGTTCACGGTCACGCTCTGGCCGTCCTGCACGGTGTCGCCGCTGCCCTTGATCAGCGGCTGCGCCACGAGCTGGTCGCCATGGTCGGTGTACGTGCTCACGTCGATGGACGGCTTGCCCGTCGCATCATCGAGCGTCACGGTCGGCAGGCCGCTGGGCAGGTCGGTCACCTGCTCGCCGGTCGCGCGCGTGCTCGAGACCGACGGGGTGCTGGACGCGGAGTTGGTCGAGTCGCTCGACGCCGTGGCGGACATGATCGTGAACACCCAGAGGTAATGCGTCTGCGTGGCGCTGGAGCCCGAGCTCGTGGCGGAATCGGTGCTCGAATCGGAGCTCGAGCTCGTGGCGGAATCCGTCGAGGTCTCGTCATCGACCGTCTGCGCGGTGTAGTCGGCGGACTGCAGCGCCTCGGCGAGCGTCACGGGCGAGGCGGAGTCCTGGCGGTCGGCGGAGTTGCTGGCGGTGGCGTCCGCGGAGCTCGAGTCCGAGCTTGCGTCCGTGCTCGAATCGGAAGACGCGGAATCGGAGGACGCGGAATCGCTGCTCGTCGCGGAGTCCTCGCTGTCGGTTTCGTCGAGGTTGTACCCCAGCGCAATCGTGGTATGCACCGTCTGGCCGACGAAGAAGTGGAGGTAATCGTCCTGCATCGTATCCGAGCTGATGGTGGCGCAATCCGCCGGGTCCGCGTTCCAGCTGGAGCTGAGAACCGAGGCGTCGTCGGTGTTGACGAACTTGTTCTGCAGGCAGACCTGATCGCCTTCCTGGACGGTGTCGCCGTCGCCGATCTGGAGCACGGAATACGTGTCGTTATGCACGTCGAAGGGCTGGCTCTTGAAGGAGATCTGGGGCTCCTGGCCGAGATCGCCGGTGGCGCAGATGCCGTCGACCTTGGTCAGATTGGTGTCGACGGAGGCAAGGGAGGCGCAGTTGTTGTTTCCGGTGGCGCTGCTGCTCGGCGAGGCATCGTTCTTGCTGCCGCAGGCGGTGAGGCCGAAGGAGAGCGCAACGGTGCACACGACGGCGAGGCCGTGCTTGAGAGTTGTGGTGAAACTAGACATACGACCGATGGTACTAGTCGGGTAGGCCATATTCCTAGGTATTTCGCGTATGTGGAGGCGTGGTGCCGGGCACCGGCCATCGGGCTTGCGATAGGGGGGAGTTGATAATATCGGGAATCATGAGCAAAACGTATCCGAACGATGGGGCCGATGCCCCGAGGGACGGCGACGACCGCGCGTGGCGCCGGCAGCGTCCCGACGACGCGGAGGACGCGGGTCAGGAATCCCGCGATGCGCAGGGCATGGAGTCGTCCGGGCCGTTCCACGGCATTGTTTTCGATGACAGCGTGGTGGGCGTGATGGCGGTTCCGCAGGATTCTGGCAACGATGCGCCGGCGTCCGATGCCGTGGAATACGATGCGCCGGCAGACGATACCGCGGTCGATGCCGCGCCGTCCGGCGATGCGCCGGCATACGATGCCGACATCGCCGAGACCCAGGTGCTTCCGGCCAGCGATTCCGGCGACGGGCAGGAGGCATCGTATACCGACGAAGCGGATGCCTCCGATGCCTTCGTGGCGCCCGGCGACGATGTGGCCGACGCAACCGACGCGTCGGATGCCGCGGATCCCGAGAATTCCGCGGCCTCCGCGGACGCCCAGGGGAACCCCGAGAACCTTGAGACCCCTGAAGCTTCTGAGACTCCCGAGGCCTCTGACAGCGCCGAGAACCCCGACAGCGATTCCGACAACGCCAAGCCCGCGTCGAAACCGCATCGCCGCACACGCATCATGCGCGGCGTCATCACGCCGATCTTCGCCGTGCTGGCGCTGATCGCCCTGGTTTTCGGCATTCTCAACTCCACGGTGTGGAAGCCGCAGCATGACGTCGCGGCCACCGCGTCGAGCGTGAGCACGCGGTACCTGGCCACCGTGCCGGGCGCGCTCCAGCTCGTCGACGACACCGTGACGGTTCAGGTGACCGCCGAGAACGCCGGCACGCAGCTGTGCGCCGACGTCACCGACAAGGCCACGGCCACGGCCTGGCTCGACGGCACCGCATACACGCAGGTCGACGGCATGAAATCGTGGACCGAGCTGTCGACCGAGCAGACCACCGCCGGCACTTCCGGCTCCGACGACGCGACCGCGGCCTCCCTCTCCTTCGAGGACGCCGACACGTGGATCGGCGCCACTTGCGGCACCGGCTCCGTGAAGCTTGACGCCAACACCTACAGCCCGCAGGCGGTGCTGATCGTGGCGGCCGACGCGCAGTCGGCCGACGGCACGCAAACCGCGTCGTCGCCGTACACGGTACAGCTGGAATGGCACCGCGCGAGCGTGCCGAACTACGCCATGCCGTTCTACGTGGTGGCGCTTCTCTTTGCGCTGCTCGCCGTACTCTCCGCCTCCGTGTTCGCGCACGAGAGCAAGAAGCATCGCGAGGCCGGCGAGGAGGAGACCCCGCTGTGGGAGCAGACCGCCGTCATGATGCGCCTGCGCCATCGTGAGCAGAACACGCACCGCGAGGACGCCGCCTCCGACGATGGCACCCCGCGCGAGGCGCCGACGCTTGTGGAAAGCCAGGAAGGCGTGGAGATCAAGGACGAGGTCGGCACGACGACGGCATCGTATTCCGTCTCCGACTTCCGCGAGTACTTCAACCAGCTGCAGAGCGAGAACCCGGACCTGTCGGCCAGCGCCGTGCTCGAGGACGTGGCCACAACAACCGGCAGCATGGAGCCGATCAAGGATGCCCCGGAAGCTGCTCAGAAAGCGACGGGCGAGGCGGATGCCTCGGATGCGGCCGGCGAGGGCGGCGTTTCGGGCGAGGCCGGTGCCGATGCTCCGGGCGCGGCCGGTACGCCGAGCGACGACAGTCTTTTCCGACCGCAGGCCGAGGACGTGGCCGCGGCCGCCGCCGAGCTCGCCGCCGCCAGTGCCGAGGGCGCCGCCAGTGCCGAGGGCGCTGACGATTCCGAGGGCGGCGATTCCGACGCCGGTGACGAGCGGAAGAATCGTGGAACCGACGCAGCCGAAGACAACGCAACCGATGAACCGTCCGACGCAGAGGAAGGTGACCTGCGATGAAGCGCATGCGCATCATGAGGAAAGGCCTTGCGAAAAGAACCGTCGCGGCGCTCGCGGCCGTCGTCATGCTCGGCTCGGTCGCCGCATGCTCCGAGCCGCTGCCGACCGTGCAGAGCAAGCTCGCCGAGGCCACCGGCAACGGCGCGGCCCCGGCGAATGCCGTCACCGTCGCCGTCACCGACGACCAGGAGGCGCAGATCCGTGCGCGCATCCTCGACGTCGTGAACACCGCCACGCAGAACCATGACGCGAGCCTGCTGCAGCAGCGCGTCACCGGCCCCGAGCTCGACGTGCGAACCAGCGAGCTGACCGTCTACGCGGCCACCGGCAAGCAGTCGGATGTCACCGAGCTGCCGGGCGAGGCATCGCAGGTCAATCTGCCGATCACCGACTCGTGGCCGCGCGCGATCTTCACATTCACCACCACCACGAGCGACCAGCAGTCGCAGCGCCTTCTCGTCATGACGCAGGACTCCGCGCATGACGACTACAAGCTGTGGGCCGTGTGCCCGCTGTTCCAGAACGCCGTCATGCCCGCGTTCTCCGTGGATGGCAGCGAGCTGGGCTCCGCCGACGACACCGGCCTCGCGCAGACGCCGAAGGACGCGCTCACGCAATACGCCGACGTGCTGCAGAACCGCGACGCCAGCCAGTACGCGAACGAGTTCGAGGACGACCAGCTGCGGCAGAACGTCAAGTCCGTGTCCGACAAGATCCAGCAGACCTTCGACGCGAGCCAGGTGCACTTCAGCCAGACCGAGACCTTCGCGCTCGACGATTCGCAGATCGAGGCCATGCGCACCGTCGACGGCGGCGAGCTCGTGGTCGGGCGCATCAACTCGGTGTGGACGCGGCAGCTCGACTCCAACCGACAGGCGCTGCCCGCGTCCGATGCGGAGCGCGCGCTGTTCGGCGGCGCCACCGCGACGAGTTCGATCGAGGTCACGTATGTGAATATGGTGGCGCTTTATGTACCGCCGGCCGGGTCGTCCGAGCAGATTCGCGCCGTCGGCGCCCAGCGCCAGCCGATTTCGGTCAAGGCGATCTAAGCGCGCGGCGCTCGCGGCGCGCGCGGTGCGAGTGGTGTGGGCGCGGTATCGGGGTTGTGCGATATGCGGGCAGTGAACGGAGCTTGCAAAAGGCCGCGCGGCGCGAAAAGATAGTCGTATGTCCAATGCACAACCGAATCTTTCTGGAATGAATTTCGCCGGTGCCGTCGATCTTGAGGACCTCAAGCACAAGGTCGACGCGCAGGCCGGCGAGGCAGGCGGAGCGCCCGCGGCGGGCAAGTACGTCGTCGACGCCACCACGTCGGGCTTCGAGGCGATGGTGCGCACGTCCGCCACGTTCCCGATTCTCCTGCTCATCTGGGTCAAGGACGACGACCGCTGCTTCCCGATGGCCAAGCGCCTCGCGTCGATCGTGAACGGTCTCGACGGCAAGATGCAGCTCGTCCGCATGGACGCGAACGACAGCCCCGAGGTAGCGCAGGCGCTGCGCATCAAGGGCGCGCCGGCGCTGTTCGCGCTGATCAACGGCCGCCCGATGCCGATTCTCGAGGGTGTGCCGCATGACGAGGAGATGCAGCAGATCGAAAGCACGATTATCCCGCAGCTCCTCCAGCTGGCCGAGCAGGCCGGTGTCACGGGCCGTGCGCCGATGAGCGGCGACGGTTCCGACGATTCCGATGCCGATGGAGCGGGGGCCGACGGCGCGGGCGCCGAAGAGCAGGTGCCGCCCGAGCATCGCGAGGCCGACGCGCTGGCGAAGTCCGGCGATTACTCCGGTGCGGCGCTGGCGTATGAGAAGCTGCTCGAGCATGATCCGCACGATGTGCGCGCGGCCCGCGAGCATTCCAAGTGCCTGCTGCTGGCCCGCAATGGTGCATCCGATGTGCGTGCCGTGCGCGAGAAGGCCGCGCAGAATCCCGACGATGTCGAGGCGCAGATGGATGTGGCCGATGTCGATATGATCGGCGGCCAGGTGTCCGACGCGTTCGCGCGCCTGCTGGACTTCCTCGCGGCGCATCCGGCCGACAAGGAGCCGGTGCGCGCCCGTCTGCTCGAGTACTTCGCGATTCCCGAACCCGGCGATGACCGCGTGAAGGCGGCTCGTCGCAAGCTCGCCACGCTGATGTACTAGGCACTGGCGCTGGGCGCGTGCGCGCGTGATGTGCGACACGCTCGCCGCATGCGCGTATTATAGGAGGGTCGAGGGCCTGTAGCTCAGTGGATAGAGCGTCTGTCTCCGGAACAGAAGGTCAAGGGTTCGAATCCCTCCAGGCTCACTCCAAGGCGTCGCCTCGTGCGGCGCCTTTTCCATACGCTTCCATGCGCCTTCATACGCCGTGCCTGTCGGTCGGAACAGTGTTTCCGGGCAGGTACCTGGCTTCGCATACGATTCCGCCATCCGTCGACGGTGGGTCTTGCTGGTTGGTGTGGTGCCAGTGAGGGGCACTGTTGGGTGTGGGGTGGCCTGTTTCCAACGATGGGTTGGTCAACGGTGGGTCTCGCTGGTTACCACGGTGCCAGTGAGGGGGCACTGTTGGCGGGGTTGTTGTTGGGATTGCTGGGGTTTTCTCGTGACGGTGGGTCTTGCTGGTTGGCGTGGTGCCAGTGAGGGGCACTGTTAGATGCGGGGCGCGGATCGCGGACGTTCGGGGATGGGCGCAACGCGGACGGGCCATAATATGCGGTACGGGGCGGCGTTGCGCAAGGCCGTGTCGTGCGCACGGTCATGCCGCGCACGGTCATGCCGCGCATCGTCACGTCGCGCCTCGGGAAAATCGTGAAAACATCGTAGAGGAAGGTCATATCATGGCAGATCTTGAAGCAATCGCCACGCCGAATGCCCCCGCCGCGCTGGGCGCCTACAGCCAGGCCGTGCGCGCGAACGGCTTCGTGTTCGTCTCCGGCCAGCTGGGCATCGACCCGGCCACCGGCAAGCTCGCGGGCGACACGGCCGCCGAGCAGGCCGCGCAGTCGCTGAAGAACATCACCACGATTCTTGCCACGGCCGGTCTGGGCACCGACCGCGTGGTGCGCGCCACGATCTACATGAAGAACGTCGAGGACTTCAAGGCCATCGACGCCGAGTACGCGAAGGTTTTCGGCACCGGCACGAAGCCGGCCCGCGTCGCCTTCGGCGGCAACAACCTGCCGGCCGGCGCGCTTGTCGAGATCGACGCGATCGCGGCGGAGTGAGGCGAGTCGACGATTTGCCAGCCCCGCATGCGATGCGGCCCGCCCTGTGGGCGGGCGCGGGCGCGCGTCGGCGGACATCGGCATAATGGGAACGCACAGGGCGTCGGAACCCCGTGGAAAACGGGACCGGCGCCTTTCTGATTGCCGGAACCCGGGCAGGAGCCCGAGGATTCCCAATCCGCACCGTTCGACCGACACCGGCGCGGAATCCCTATGAAGGAAGGCCATGGCCCGTAACAGCAAGAGACCCAGCACGAAGATGACCGCGAACGCCGCGCCGAATCCCGCGACGCCGAATCCCGCGAACGCCGCTGACCCCGTGAGCGCCGCCCCCGCCCCGCAGGAGGCGGCATCGTCCCACGACACCCTGTCTCGCACGATGGAATCGCGCCACCTGACCATGATCTCCCTCGGCGGTGTGATCGGAACGGGCCTGTTCCTGAGCTCCGGCCACACCATCCACGAGGCCGGCCCGTTCGGCGCCGTGCTCGCATACGCCATCGGCTCGGTGCTCGTGTACTGCGTCATGCTGTCGCTGGGCGAGCTGTCGGTGGCCATGCCCTACGCGGGTAGCTTCCACCTGTACGCGAACCGCTTCATCGGACCGGGCACGGCGTTTACGATCGCCATCCTGTACTGGCTGAACTGGGCTGTGGCGCTCGCGTCGGAGTTCACGGCCGCGGGTCTTCTTATGCAACGATGGTTCCCCGATTCCTCCCCCTGGGTCTGGAGCGCACTGTTCATCGCCGTGGTCTTCGTGCTCAACATCCTGTCGGTGAGGCTCTACGGCGAGGCGGAGTTCTGGTTCGCGAGCATCAAGGTCGTCGCCATCGTGGCGTTCATCGTGATTGGCGTGCTCGTCATCGTCGGCGCCATTCCGCGCTCCGGCGCAGGCTCCGGCTCCGCAACAACCGGCGCCCCCGGCCTGGGCAACTTCTGGGCCGACGGCTGGTTCCCCAACGGCTTCGCCCCCGTGTTCTCCACGCTTCTGACGGTGGTGTTCGCGTTCTCCGGCACCGAGGTGATCGGCGTGGCCGCCGGCGAGACCAAGGACCCCGGCACCGCCGTGCCGAAGGCCGTGCACACCACGGTGCTGCGCCTCGTCATCTTCTTCATCGGCTCGATCGGCGTCATGGCCGCGCTTATCCCGTGGAAGGAATCCGGTGTCGACACCAGCCCGTTCGTGCTCGTGTTCCAGAGCATCGGCATGCCTTTCGCGGGAGACATCATGAACGCCGTCGTGCTCACGGCCGTCCTGTCGGCCGCGAACTCCGGCCTGTACGTGTGCTCGCGCATGGTGTGGTCTCTGGCCAAGGAGCGCATGCTCCCCACGGCGCTCGCGAAGACGAACTACCACGGCGTGCCGGTTCCGGCCGTGCTCGTGAGCCTCGCGGGCGGCCTGCTCGCGCTGCTGTCGAGCCTGTTCGCGGCCGACACCGTGTACCTCGCGCTCGTGTCGGTGTCGGGCCTGGCCACGCTGCTCGTGTGGATCTCCGTGTCGGTGTGCCATATCCTGTTCCGCCGCGAGCTGCATGCCAAGGGCACGTCGCTCGATACGCTGGGCTACCGCGCGCCGGGCTTCCCCTTTGTGCCGGTGCTGGCCATCGCGCTGTGCGTGTTCGCGCTGGTGCTCGTGGCCGTCGACCCCTCGCAGAGGTCGATGATCGTCATGATGGTGCCGTTCGTGGCCGCCTGCTATGCGTTCTACTACGGCCGCGAGGCGTGGCGGAGGCGGCATGCGAAGGAGCACGACGATTTTCTCGCCGGCTGAGCGGCGCGCTTGTGCAACGCCCTCGCTAGACTTTGAAGAATGAGTCCTGAAGCACTTTCCAGCATTATCAGCCAAACCGCCCACGATCTTGCGGCGGCCGGCGAGGCAGGCCAGCTCGCCGAAGACATGATCCCCCAGAAAATCGTCGTGATGCGCCCGAAGGACCGCTCCCACGGCGACTGGGCCACGAACGTGGCCATGCAGCTGGGCAAGAAGGCGGGCATGGCCCCGCGCGACCTCGCCCAGCTTTTCGCCGCGCGCCTCGAGAAGGCCGACGGCATCGCACGCGTCGAGGTGGCGGGCCCCGGCTTCATCAACATCACGCTGGACTCCGCATCCGCCGCTCAGGTGGTCGACCAGGTTCTGGCCGAGGGTGCGGACTATGGCCGCAACACGCATCTGTCGGGCCGCACGCTCAATCTCGAGTTCGTGTCGGCCAACCCCACCGGCCCGATCCATATCGGCGGCACGCGCTGGGCGGCCGTCGGCGACTCCATGGCGCGCGTGCTTGAGGCGAACGGCGCCAAGGTGGTGCGTGAATACTACTTCAACGACCACGGCACGCAGATTGACCGCTTCGCCAAGTCCCTCGTGGCCGCCGCACACGGCGAGGAGACGCCGGAGGACGGCTACAAGGGCGCTTATATCGACGAGATCGCGCAGCGCGTTATCGACGAGGGCAAGGCCGACGGCGTGGATGTGCTCGCGCTGCCGCGCGTCACGGGCGAGGACGGCGCCGAGGGCGATTCCGAGCAGCGCGAGGAGTTCCGCCGCCGCGCCGTGCCGATGATGTTCGCCGAGATCCAGAAGTCCATGAAGGACTTCCGCGTGGACTTCGACGTGTGGTTCCACGAGAACAGCCTGTACGAGGGCGGCGCCGTCGACAAGGCCATCGAGCTGTTGCGCGGCAAGGGCGATATCTACGAGAAGGACGGCGCCACCTGGTTCGCCTCCACCAAGTACGGCGACGACAAGGACCGCGTCATCATCAAGTCCAACGGCGAGTACGCGTATTTCGCCGCCGACATCGCCTACTACTACGACAAGCGCCATCGTGACGTCGACCCGGCGGACGTGGCCATCTACATGCTCGGCGCCGACCATCACGGCTACATCGGCCGCATGATGGCCATGTGCGCGGCCTTCGGCGATGAGCCGGGCGTGAATATGCAGATCCTCATCGGCCAGCTGGTCAACGTCATCAAGGACGGCAAGCCGGTGCGCATGTCGAAGCGCGCGGGCAACGTCGTGACGATCGACGATTTGGTCGAGGCCATCGGCGTGGACGCCTCCCGCTACTCCCTGGCCCGCACGAGCTACGACCAGTCCGTCGACATCGACCTCGACCTGCTCGCCAGCCATTCCAACGACAACCCGGTGTACTACGTGCAGTACGCGCATGCGCGCTCCAAGAACGTGGACCGCAACGCCGCCGAGGCGGGCGTGACCCGCGAGGGCGCCGACCTGTCTCTGCTCGACACCGAGGCCGACGGCGAGGTGCTCGCCCAGATCGCGCTGTATCCGTCGATGGTGGCCCAGGCGGGCGACGAACGCCAGCCGCATCGCGTGGCGCATTATCTCGAGGAGCTCGCCGGCCGCTACCACAAGTGGTACGCCGCCGAGCGCGTGGTGCCGATGCCGCTGACCGACGCGGAGCGCCAGGGCGACGCCGAGGCCGTGGCCGCGCTCGAGGCCGCGAAGAACCCCGAGCCCGCCCGCGCCGCCGCCCGTCTGCGCCTGAACGACGCGGTGCAGCGCATCATCGAGAACGGTCTCGACCTTCTCGGCGTGAGCGCCCCCGAGCATATGTGACGCCGCCGTGGCGCCGGCGCCGCCCCGCGTATCGGCGCCGCGCCGGCGCCATCGTATTCCGGCAGTCCAATCGTCGGAACATCGTCACAACATCGTCAGAACAAACCGTCATACCCAACGGAGGGCAGAAAGATGAACCAAAGCGAGAGGATGAGCCCTGTGTGGCCGGCATCCGCGCGCCGCGACAGCGAGGGGAACATCTCGTTCCACGGCATCGACTCCTGGGACCTCGTCTCCCAGTACGGCAGCCCGCTGTACGTCATGGACACCGACGAGGTGGCGCGCCGCGCCGAGTACTTCGTCAAGGCCGCGCGTGACGCGTTCCCGAACGCCACGACGCATGTCAGCTACGCCGGCAAGGCGTTCCTGAGCAAGGAGATCTGCCGCATCGTCACGTCCAAGGGCATGACGATCGACACCTGCTCGATGGGAGAGATGCGCATCGCGCTCGCCGCGGGCGTGCCCGGACGCCGCCTCGTGCTGCATGGCAACAACAAAAGCGACGAGGAGATCGCCCTCGCCATCGACAACGACTTCGCCAAGATCGTGCTCGACTCCCCGGACGAGGCAGCGCGCGTCGAGCGCATCGCCCGCGCCCACAACAAGCGCGCCAAGGTCATGCTGCGCGTGACCGTCGGCGTGCACGCGGGCGGCCACGAGTACATCTCCACCGCGCACGAGGACCAGAAATTCGGCGTCCCGCTGCTCGCCCCCGGCGTGTCGGTGAACGTGCTGACCGGCGAATACGATCTGCCCGACGAGGTGGAGCACGCCTCCGCCGCCGAGCCGGACGACGAGCCGCGCGTCAATTCGCTGTACGCCATCCCGCCGAGCAAGAAGGACCGCAACCCCAAGCTCGAGAAGGCCATGTCCGCGCTCGCCGACGGCCCCGCCATCGCCGTGCTCAAGGACGTGCTGCGCCGCTCGGAATACCTCGAGCTCGTGGGCGTGCACTCGCATATCGGCTCGCAGATCCACGATGCCGACGCCTTCATCGAGGCCGTCGGCCGCGTGCTGCTGCTGCGCAAAACGCTCTACGCCACAGACGGCTACGTGCTGCCCGAGATCGACCTCGGCGGCGGATACTCCGTGCCGTATCTCGATTCGGACGAGGCCATGGACGTGGCCGCCACGCTCAGGCGCATCGCCAAGGCCTTCACGGCCGAGATCATGAAGGGCCTGCCCGCGCCGGTCGTCAGCTTCGAGCCTGGGCGCTTCATCGCCGGTCCGGCCGGCGTCACGCTGTACCGCGTGGGCACCGTCAAGCCCGTGACTCTTCCCGACGGCACCGTGCGCACCTATGTGTCGGTGGACGGCGGCATGTCCGACAACATCCGCCCCGCGCTGTACGGCGCGGACTACGAGGCGGCGCTCGCGAACCGCCATGGCAGCGAGAAGAAGGTGCTGGCGCGCGTGGTCGGCATGCACTGCGAGTCCGGCGACATCGTGGTGCGCGACTGCCACCTGCCCGCCGACATCCAGCGCGGCGACATCCTCGCCGTGCCCGTGACCGGCGCCTACTGCCGCACCATGTCGAGCAACTACAACCAGGTGCTGCGCCCGGCCGTGGTGGCGGTGGACGACGGCGGGTCGCATGTCATGATCCGCCGCGAGACCATCGACGACTTGCTCGGCCTCGACGTATCCGAGTGACGCGGGCCATTTCCTGCTAGGCGATGCCATGGGTTGTGTATGCGATCCATGGCATCGCTTGTATTTGGAGGCGTGAGGGCGCGCGGCGGAGAGGGCGCGCGGAGGTATAAGCGCGCGTTATGGGCGGGTGCCGGGAAACACGATGCCCACGCGCCCGTGTCGCCGCGCCGGCCGGCCTAGCGTGGGAAGCATCGCCCGGGAACCCATCGCATCCATCGCCCGGGAACCCATCGCTCGGGAACCATGCAGAAGGGAAGGATCGTCCATGCCCATCGTCTCTTACGACCGCCTCGTCACCCTGGTTCGTGACCTGTTCATCGGCTACGGATTCAACGAGGAGCAGGCGCTGATCATCGCGCAAAACCTCGAGGACGCCGACCGCCACGGCATCGCCTCGCACGGCATCCAGCGCATGCGCCTGTACGACCAGCGCATCACTAACGGCTATATCAAGCCGAACGAGGAAGGGCGCATCGTGCACGAGATGCCCGCCGCCGCGCTGATCGACGGCCGCCATGGCATGGGGCAGATCGTGGGCACGCGCGCCATGCGCCTTGCCATCGAGAAGGCGAAGAAGGTCGGCATCGGCGCCGTGGCGGTGCGCGACTCCAACCATTTCGGCACCGCCGGCTACTACGCCAGCCTCGCCGCCGACGAGGGGCTGTGGGGCTACGCGTCCACGAACAGCAACGCGCTTCTGGTGCCGACGCATTCGGCCAAGCCGTTCATCGGCAGCAACCCGATTGCCGTCGCCGTGCCCACGTCGCGTGGCCGCTTCCTGTATGATGCCGCCACCACCACGGTGTCGCTGGGCAAGGTGGAGGTGCATGCCAAGCTCGGCGAGCCGCTGCCCGGCGACTGGGTGATGAACACGGACGGCACGATCGACCGCGACGCGCAGGACGTCATCGACAACGTGACGCTGAAGCCGGGCGGCCGCGGCGGCCTGACGCCGATCGGCGGCCTGGGCGAGACGAATTCCGGGTACAAGGGCTACGGCATCGGCGCGGTGGTGGAGCTGCTCACGGCCGCGCTGCCGCTGGGCGTGCTGTCGGCCGACGTGCACGGCCAGAGCATCGGCCATTTCTTCCTTGCGCTCGACCCCGACGCCTTTGGCGGGCGCGAGGCCACCGAGGAATACGTGGCCGATTTCGTGGACCGCCTCCACGCACTGCCGTCCGTGGACGGCTCGCCCGTGCTCGTTCCCGGAGACAAGGAGTTCGCCGCCGCCGACCGCACGGATGCCGAGGGCATCGAGGTGGACGAGAAGACGGCGCGCGAGGTGGAGCAGATCGCCGCGCGCTTCGGCGTCGAGGTTCCGTGGGCGCACGATGACGCCGACGAGCGGACGGCGCAGGTTGCCGTAGCCTGACGCCTGGCAAGGCGCGGCGTACGCGGCGCAATCGGAACGGACAGCGGTGCAGGGGCATTCGCGCGGGAGCATCGTGTTTCCCTCCGCCCCTGTACCGCCGTCCGGTCATAATGGGTAAGCGGTGCGGACGCAGGGGCAGGGCGTTCGCACGGCCGGGCATCGTCCCGATGCGGCCGTGCCCTGGGCAGAGGGCGGGCCGTGCCATCGCTATCGTTAGCAAGAGAATCGTTGACAAGAGAGAAGAATATGCCTCGCACTCATCGCATCCGCCATATCCGTCACACCCATCGTCTCCGCCTCCTCGCCGCGGCCGCCGCGCTCGCGGCCGTCGTGTCGCCGCTCGCCGCATGCTCGCTGCCCGGCAGCAGCACCGACGCCACATCGAACGGCACGCAGCTGACGAAGGTCAACTTCATGCTCGACTGGGCGCCGAACACCAACCACATCGGCCTGTACGTGGCCAAGAACAAGGGCTGGTACGCCGATGCCGGTCTCGACGTCGACATCCTCGCCACATCCTCCGCGGGCGCCGATCAGGCCGTCGATTCGGGTGCCGCGGACTTCGCCATCAGCACGCTCGCCGGGCCCGCCGAAACGAATACCAAGGGTGCGAACAACCGCATGATCATGCAGATCGAGCAGAAGAACAGCGACGTGTGGTGCTCGCTGGCCTCGAATACGTCGATCACGCGGCCGCGTGACTTCGACGGGCATACCGAGGTGACCTTCGGCTCGTCCGAAAGCGAGGCCGTGGTGCAGACCATGATTCGCAAGGACGGCGGCACCGGCACCTACGACCAGGTGACGGTCGGCACATCCACCTTCCAGTCGCTTGCCGAGGGGCAGGGCGATTTCGCCGATTTCTACTACAACTGGGAGGGCATCGAAGCCGAGCTCAACGGGCCGGCGCTCACCTGCTTCTCGCCGGCCGATTATGACATCCCCGGCAACGGCGGGCAGATGGGCGTCATCACGAGCGAAAGCAAGATCTCCAGCGACCCCGACACCGTGCGCGCCTTCGTGCAGGCCACGCAGAAGGGGTACGAGTGGGCGTACGAGAACCCGGACGAGGCGTCCGACATCCTGCTGCAGGAGGCGGCCGATTCCGATCTCGACGAGGCTCTGGTCAAGGCCTCGATGAAGGCGATTGTGGACGGGCAGTACTGGGGCGACCCGACCAAGCTCAAGGACGGCTCGCTGAAGCTGGGGTCGATCGACACCGCCGCCGCGCAGGAGTGGCTTGACTTCATGACCGAGAACGGCGTGTTCGTGGACGGTGACGGCGCCACCGTGACGACCGCGCCCCAGGCCGGCGACCTCACCGACGCCTCCTTCCTCGGCTAGGTTGTGAATTCAGGTGTCCGAATTCATAACAGTGTGATGGCTTGCGGACATTTTCCACGATTTTCCCCGCTGAAAACGCCGGATTCTGTCCGCAAGCCATTACATTGTTGCGGGAGGGGCGGGCTCCGTGGCGAATCGGTGTTGCGGGGATGGGCCGGCGGGCGTTGTACAGGCTGCGCTGCATAATGGGACGGTCCTGTGAACGGGTTCCGTTCAGTGCGGACGCGGTCGGACCTATCGCTTCTTCCCATCGTGCCCGTGAAGGGCGTATCAGGCTAGAAGCGAACAAGCCCAGAAGGTCCCATGCCAGGATTCACACTTTCTGCGCGTTTCGCGGCACGTTTCCGCTCGCGCATCATCGCATCCATCGCATTTCTCAGCGCCCTCGTCTTCGTCATGCCTCTTGGCGGCTGTTCGCTGCCCGGCGGATCGCAGGCGTCGTCGGCGTCATCGTCATCGTTGAAAACCGTCACATTCATGCTTGACTGGGCGCCCGACACCAACCATGTGGGCGTGTATGTGGCCAAACACCAAGGTCTGTATGAGGCCGCCGGCATCAGCGTCGACGTCCTCGCCACATCGCAGGCCGGCGCCGACCAGGCCGTGGACGCTGGCTCGGCCGATTTTGCGCTGAGCACGCTGAACAACGTCGCCGTGGCCGATTCCAAGGGCGCGCAGAACAAGATGGTGCTCGACGTCCAGCAGAAGCCGAGCGCCGTGTGGTGCGCCCTCGCCTCGAACACGTCGATCACGCGGCCGCGCGACCTCGACGGCAAGATCTTCGCGTCCTTCGGCTCGTCCGAGGACGACGCGGTGATCCGCCGCATGATCCAGACTGACGGCGGCACCGGCACCTTCGACAAGGTGATGGTCGGCACATCCACGTTCGAGACGATGACGAGCGGCCAGGCCGATTTCGGCGGCTTCTACGATACCTGGGAGGGCGTGGAGTCGCGTCTCGACGGGCCTGCGCTGACCTGCTTCTGGGAACACGATTACGGCGTGCCGGGCAACGGACAGCAGATCGGCATCATCACGAACCAGTCGCTGATCGACTCCGATCCCGACACCGTGCGCGCCTTCGTGCAGGCCACGAAGCAGGGCTACGAGTGGGCCTACGCTCATCCCGACGACGCCGCGCAGATCCTCGTGGACGAGGCGGCGGACGCGAATATCGACATCAACCTGGCCAAGGCGTCGATGAAGGAAATCGTCGACGACCAGTACTGGGGCGACCCCGACGCCATGGCCAACGGCAGCTTCACGCTCGGATCGCTCGACTACGAGGCGGGCCAGGAATGGCTCGACTTCCAGAACGAGGCCGGCGCCTACGAGGATGCCGACGGCAACGCCCTGACGACCGCGCCCCAGGCGCGCGACCTCGCGAACGACACCTTTCTGAAGTAGGGGTGTCGCAGGGCGCTCTCTTCCCGGGCGGGGCGTGGCGTTCTCGCCACGCCCTCCTCTTTCCCTCGACTTCCTCTCCTTTTCCCTCGTCTTTTTCCATCGTCTTTCCTCTCGTCCGCAGACTCGCCCCGTCGGTCTTGCTCTCGGCGAAACGCCAAAACTTGAGTGGACACGACTCAAGATTTTGCATATCATAGTCACCAGATACGCGGAGCCGGACCGAACGCCGCTTCGCGATGGGATTACGAAAGCAATTGGAACCCGCCGCGCCAGCCGAGGAAGGCCGCGACGGCGGCACCGGAAAGAGAAAAACCTATGGAACAGAAATTCACCACGATGGCACAGCAGGCCATCAGTGACGCGGTGCAGAGCGCCGCTGCCGCGGGCAATCCGCAGATCGAGACCCTTCACCTCGCCAACGCGCTGCTGACGCAGGAGAACAGCCCTGTCCCGGCCATGATCGAGGCCCTGAACGTCGATCCGAAGACGGTCGGCGCCGAGGTCCGCAACGCCCTCGTGGCGCTGCCGTCCGCGTCGGGCAGCTCCACCGTGCAGCCGAGCCCGAGCAACCAGCTCGAGAAGGTGCTCACGCAGGCCAATGACGAGATGCAGCGCAACGGCGACAGCTTCATCACCGGCGAGCATCTGCTCATCGCACTGGCCGACGTCGACTCCAAGACCAAGGACATCCTCGGCCGCCACGGCATCACCGCCAAGGCCCTGCGCGGCACCATCGAGCAGGTGCGCGGCGGCGACCAGAAGGTCACCACCGACAGCGGCGACGGCAACTACAAGGCGCTCGAGAAGTACTCGACCGACCTGACCGCGCGCGCGAAGGAAGGCAAGCTCGACCCGGTTATCGGCCGCGATACCGAGATCCGCCGCGTCATCCAGATCCTGAGCCGCCGCACCAAGAACAACCCGGTGCTGATCGGCGAGCCCGGCGTCGGCAAAACCGCCGTCGTCGAGGGCCTCGCGCAGCGCATCGTGGCCGGCGACGTGCCGACCTCGCTGAAGAACAAGCGCCTCATCTCGCTTGACCTGGGCTCCATGGTGGCCGGCTCCAAGTACCGTGGCGACTTCGAGGAGCGCATGAAGGCGGTGCTCGACGAGATCAAGAACTCGAACGGCGAGATCATCACCTTCATCGACGAGATCCACACGATCGTGGGCGCCGGCTCCGCCGAGGGCTCCATGGACGCGGGCAATATGATCAAGCCGATGCTGGCGCGCGGCGAACTGCATCTGATCGGCGCCACCACGCTGGACGAGTACCGCGAGTACATCGAGAAGGACCCGGCGCTGGAGCGTCGTTTCCAACAGGTGTACGTCGGCGAGCCGAGCGTGGAGGACACGGTCGCGATCCTGCGCGGCATCGCCCCGAAGTACGAGGCGCACCATCAGGTCACGATCGACGATGACGCCCTCGTCGCGGCGGCGCAGCTGTCGAACCGCTATATCTCCGGCCGCCAGCTGCCTGACAAGGCCATCGACTTGGTGGACGAGGCCGCGGCGCGTCTGCGTATGGAGCTGGACTCCAGCCCTGAGGAGATCGATACGCTCCAGCGGCGCATCAATCGTCTGACCATGGAGAAGCAGTACCTGCTCGGCAACCCGAAGAACGCCGATGCCGCGAAGAAGGCTCAGGAGGAGCTCGACGACCAGTCGCGCGACCGCCTCGCCAACCTCAACGAGGAACTCGCCAACAAAACCGAGAAGCTCAGCGGCCTCAAGGCGCGGTGGGAGGCCGAGAAGAGCGGCCGTAACAAGGTCGGCGACCTGCGCAAGCAGCTCGACGAGCTCGAGACCAAGGCGCAGAAGGCGCAGAACGAGGGCGACTACACCGAGGTCGGCAAGATCCGCTACGGCGAGATCCCGCAGATCCAGAAGCAGATCGCCGAGGCCGAGCGCGAGGAGCGTGAGTCCAAGTCCAACGCGGGCGGCGCTGAGGCCACGCCGATGGTGCCCGATCGCGTGAATGCGGATTCCGTGGCGCAGATTGTGTCCGAATGGACCGGCATTCCGGTGGGCCGCCTTATGCAGGGCGAGAACGAGAAGCTCCTGCATATGGAGGATTATCTCGGCAAGCGCGTCATCGGGCAGAAGAAGGCCATTGCGGCCGTCTCCGACGCCGTGCGCCGTTCGCGCGCCGGCATCTCCGACCCGAATCGTCCGACCGGCTCGTTCATGTTCCTCGGCCCCACGGGCGTGGGCAAGACTGAGCTCGCCAAGGCGCTTGCCGACTTCCTGTTCGACGATGAGAAGGCCATGGTGCGCATCGACATGAGCGAGTACATGGACAAGGGCAGCGTCACGAGGCTTATCGGCGCGGCTCCGGGCTACGTCGGCTACGAGGAGGGCGGCCAGCTCACCGAGGCCGTGCGTCGCCGTCCGTACTCCGTCGTGCTGTTCGACGAGGTGGAGAAGGCACATCCCGAGGTCTTCGACCTGCTCCTGCAGGTGCTCGACGATGGCCGTCTGACCGATGGCCAGGGCCGGACCGTGGACTTCAAGAACACGATCCTCATCATGACGTCGAACCTTGGCTCGCAGTTCCTGACCGACACGTCGATGGATCGCGAGGCCAAGGAGACGGCCGTCATGGACGCCGTGCGCGCGCACTTCAAGCCGGAGTTCCTCAACCGCCTCGACGAGATCGTGATGTTCGACCCGCTGACGCGCGACGAGCTTGCCGGCATCGTGGACATCCAGGTTAGCCAGGTGGCCGATCGCCTCAAGGACCGCAACATCAAGCTCGAGGTCACCGACACGGCCCGCGAGTGGCTCGCCGACATGGGCTTCGACCCGGCCTACGGCGCCCGTCCGCTGCGTCGTCTCGTGCAGACGGAGGTGGGCGACCAGCTCGCGAGGATGATCCTCGCCGGCCAGGTGCACAACGGCGACACGGTTCTGGTGGACCAGACCGGCGGCATGCATCTGGAGCTGACGGCCTGGCAGGCCGATCCGCTGAAGGGCGCCGCCTCCGGTAAGGGCGCGGGTGCCGGTGCCACCGGTGCTGCGGGTACCGGTGGTGCTGGTGCGTCGGATGGCGGTACGCAGGCCTAAGGACTGAGCGACGCTGACGCCGGTGCCGCGTATGACGAAAGCCGCACCACGATTCGAGATGGATATCGTGGTGCGGCTTTCTGTGCTGTTGTGTTGTTTCCTGTGATGTGACGGGATTCCCGCGGTCTCGGCCCTTGGCCTCAGCCCTTGACGAATTTCGCAGGATCGGCCTTGAACGCCTCCACGCAATGCGCGCTGCAGAAGCGGTACGTCGTGCCCTGGTGCTCGACGGACTGCGCGTCGGCGCCCACCGTCATGCCGCACACCGGGTCGACGAAGGTCTGGTCGGAATCCTTGGTCTTGTTCTTTCCGAAGTGGAACATGTCATGTCCTTTCTGTGAAAATGCGTTCTGAGAACGTGTTTCCTGGGAGTCCACGATAATCTCCGCGTGCGATGGCGTCGGCATGGCGTCGTCCAGATTGGCCGCCACCTTCGCGTTGCGCAGACGGTTGGCGTTGAGGACGAGGCATATCGACGACAGGGCCATGGCGAGGCCTGCGATCATGGGGCTGAGAAGCCAGCCCGTCAGAGGGTAGAGCACGCCTGCGGCAAGCGGGATGCCGATGATGTTGTACATGAACGCGAAGGTGAGGTTCTCGCGGATGTTGCGCATCGTGGCATGCGAGAGGTCGATGGCCGTGATGACGCCCGACAGGCTGCCGTTCATCACCGTGATGTCGGCGGACTGCATCGCCACGTCGGTGCCGGTGCCCATGGCGAAGCCGATATCGGCCGTGGCCAGGGCGGGGGCATCGTTGATGCCGTCGCCCACCATCGCCACGAGGCCCGTGTCTCCCGCGGCCTCCGCCTCGGTCTGGATGCGTTCGATCCACCACGCCTTGCCGCCCGGCCTGACGTTGCAGATCGCCGTGTCGATGCCGACCTCGTCGGCCACGCGGCGCGTCGTCTCCTCCTTGTCGCCGCTGAGCATGATCGTGCGGATGCCGCGCGCGTGGAGGACCGCGATGGCCGCGGCGGAATCGGGCTTCACCGGATCGTCGGCGTATGACACCTTCGGCATATCGTCGGTCTGCGCCACGCAGTCCTCGCCGCCTTGCGCCAGATGCGCGACGCCTTGCGTCACGGTTCCCGTCTTGTCGAAAACGACGGTCGTGATATTGCGGGCGCGCTGCAGGGCGTTCGCGGATGTGACGAGCACGCCGTTGCGCGCCCCCAGGCCGAGGCCCGACGTCACCGACAGCGGCGTGGCCAGGCCGAGGGCGCACGGGCACGCGATGATAAGCGTGGACACCGCGGCCACCAGCGCATGCGCAAGGCGCGGCTGCGGGCCGACCGTAAGCCAGATGGCGAAGGTCCACGCGGCGATGAGCACGACGACCGGCACGAATACGGCGGCGATGCGGTCAGCCAGCTGCTGCACCGGCGCCTTCGTCGCCTGCGCCTTGCGCACCATGGCGATGATCTGCGACAGCACGGTGTCGTCGCCCACTGTGGTGGCGCGCAGAACGATCGGCCGGTCCAGAACGGTTGTCGCGCCCGTCACCTCGTCGCCCTCCCCGTGCGGGACGGGGCGCGATTCGCCGGTGACCATGGATTCGTCGACCTGTGCGCATCCGGCGACGATGACACCGTCGGTGGGCACGCGGTCGCCCGCCTTCACGATGACGGTGTCGCCCGGCTTCAGCGAGTCGATGGCCACGTCGGTTCCCGCTCCGGGGTTGCGCCATGCGCCGGACGCGATGTCTGCGGCGTCGACGAGACGCGCCGTGTTCGGACGCAGGCCGATGAGGGCGCTCACGGCGTCGCCCGTGCCTTGGCGCGCCTTGGCTTCCAGAAGCCGGCCGACGAGAACAAGCGTGATGACCACGCCCACGGATTCGAAATACGGCTCGCGCGAGCCTTCTGGCAGCGCGGTCGGCGCGATGCAGACCACGAGGCTGTACAGGTACGCGGCGCAGGTGCCCAGCGTGACGAGCGAGTTCATCTCGGGGGAACGGTGGACGAGCGCCAGCCAGCCGACGCGGTGGATGGGCCAGCCGCAGTAGAGCATGACGGGCGTGATCAGCGCGAACTGCCACCACGGGTTCATAAGCCATGCCGGCCACGTCGACATATCGGCCGCCATCATGGCCATGGCGACGACGAACACCGGAACCGTTAGAACCGTGCCGACGATGATGCGGCGAGTCAGGTCCCGCGTCTCGTTCGCGTTCTCCGCCGCGGCGGAGGCGTCGGCGGCCGGGGAGTGGGCGGGCGCGGCTGCCGTGGCGCGGGAAGCCGTCTGGGCATCGTGCGCCGTTGCGGCGCCTGCGGCAGGCGTGGAACCGCCGACCACATGAAGCGAACCATGCACCATGTTCATGCCGCAGGCGAAGGGGTAGTCGCCCGGCGCCAACGCCGGGATCTCGACGTTCGTACGCTGGTTGCCGGGCAGGTGCACGTCGATGCCCAGGTCGGAGAACACCACATGCGACGTACATTCGCCGGTTTCCTTGCGGTCGAAGGTGATGGTCGTGGGCATGCCGGCCTTCAGCTCGATGGTGGCGGGGGAGTAGCCTCCCTGCACGCCGACCGTGATACGCTGGCGGCCGTTGTCAACCACGGCCGCACTGCCCTGACGTTTTCCGAAGAAAAACCAGACGATGGCAAGGCTCAGCAGTGCGGCGACGACGATGGTGGCGATGGTTTCCATCTGCGCTCCTTCCGGTGGTGCGTTCCGTGGGTCAAACGTAACGCACTCGGTCCGGGGGTGGTTATGCTGTCGGCGTACTTTCCTGCTCGTCGTTCCAAGTCGTGGCTTTTGTGATATCGCGTTGGGCGTGTCGCGTGTTTCGGGGGTTGCGAAACACGATGGAGTCGCGCTACAATCGAACCTATGTTCGAGACATTTGGAGAGGTCGTCATCCTCATCATCATGACGCTGATTGGTGCCGCAGTCGGTTTCGGCATCGGACGAGCCACGGCGCGGCCATCGGATTCCCGTGCCGTGGAAGATCTCGCGAGCGTGCGGGCGCAGCTCGCTTCGTCGCAGGCCACCTGCGACCAGCTGGGCAAGCAGCTCGAGTACACGCAGGGCGAGGTCACCCAGATGCGTGCGCAGGAAACCGAGCGCCTGCGCGCGGAGCAGCTCAAGGCGCAGCGCGGGCAGTCCGACGCCCTCGATGCGCAGGAGGCGCGCAAGAACGGCGAGGCCGCCCTGCTCGAGGCCTTCGCGCCTGTGCAGAAGAACCTCGACGAGCTGGGGCGTCGGGTGGCCGCGATGGAACAGTCGCGCAAGCAGGAGATGGGCGCCCTTGGTGCGAGTCTCCAGGCTCTGGGCCGCCAGCAGCAATCGCTGGGCAAGCAGACCGAGTCGCTTGCCGCCGCATTGCGCAATAACAAGGTGCGCGGGGCCTGGGGCGAGGCCCAGCTCAAGAACATCGTGGAGTCCGCCGGACTGCTGCAACACGTGGACTTCGACACGCAGGTCGTGCTCGAGGACAGCGGACGGCGCCCCGACATGGTGGTGCATATGCCCGGCGGCAAATGCATCCCCATCGACGCCAAGACGCCGTACAGCGATTACCAGAGGGCATGCGATATTCCCGATTCCGCCGACGAGACGCAGCTGCGGCTCAAGGCGCAGCTGCTGGCCGGCCATGCCAAGGCGGTGCGCGCCCATGTGGACGAGCTCGCCCGGCGCGAATACTGGGCGTCGCCGACGCTGGGAGATACGCCCGATTTCGTCATCGCCTTCGTGCCGAACGAATCCGTGCTTCAGGCCGCGCTCGAACAGGATTCCGGGTTGATGGACTACGCCTTCTCGAAGAAGGTGGCGCTGTGCTCGCCGGTTACGCTGTGGGCGGTGCTCAAATCCGTCTCCTATGCGTGGCAGCAGCAGGGACTGACCGATGACGCCCAAGAGTTGTTCACGTTGTCGCGCGAGTTGTACGACCGCATGGCCACATTGGGCGATCGCGCCGCGAAACTCGGCGGAAGCATCACGCAGACCGTCAAGAACTACAACGCCTTCGTCGGCACGCTCGAGGGGCGTGTGCTGCCGACGGCGCGCAAGCTCCAGAAAATCGAGATAGGCAAGGTCATTCCTGAGGTCAGCCAGCTCGATCCGGAGAAAACCGATGTGCGCGAGCTGACCGCGGCCGAGTTCGCCGACGTCCGCCCCGGCATGCCTCCGCGGCCCACCATGGCATCGGGTGGTGCCTCGGGCGGCGGCGCGGGCGGCACCATGGCCGGCACTGTGCCGCGGTTGGGCTAGTGTGGTGGATATGAGTTCCGAATTCAAGCGAACGGGTTCTCCCGAGTTGCGCGCCGACGCGGCGCGTGCTGACATGTCGTACTTCCGCGAGCCGAAGGACCGCCTGCGCGATATGGTCGCCGCCGAGGTCGCCGCCAAGCCCTTCAGCGAGCTCACATCCATCACCTATGACCACGAGGGGTCCGAGCTTGCCGGCCACGTGCTTCTCGATGCGCTTGAGGAGGAAGGCTTCGGCCTCGACGATTTCGATGCCGTGGGTGCGCTGACCGCCGCCGCCATCCCCCTGGCCTGCGCCATGCTCCACGCCGCGGCTTCCCGCGGGCAGGACCTCGACGCCTTCGTCATGGATTTCGTCTATCCGTCCATCAAGGGGCCGTCCATCAAGGGCAAGCGCGTCATCCTTCTCGATGCGTGGCTGTCGGAGAAATCGTATGTCCAGACATCCTCGCTGGTGACGCTGCGCCACGGCAATGAGCTGAGCCTCGACTTCTCCATCGTCGAGAACGAAGGCGCCTCCGTCGCGGCCGTCGCCGCGCTGGTGGGCGGGGTGGACTCCGCGCAGGGGGAGCGCCCGGTCGTGCATGTGGTCGATACCGTGACCGATGCGGCGAGCGATCTTCCGTTCGTCGAGGTCTTCCACGAATCCGACCTGCGCGCCGAGGCCGATTCCGCCGATTCCGACGATTCGGCTGATTCCGACGACCAGTCGACGAAGTGAGCGCAGCCCATGCATGAACCGTCCGAGTTCACGAAGCTCGTCGCGGCATCGGGCGAACCCGAGTTCCGCGAGGTCGGCGTCGGGCCCTGGAGCCAGGAGCATCCCGGCGAGCCGGAGCCGACCGACCCGCGGTACGATCCCGAGCTTTTGTGCGATGGCGACCGCCGCAACGTCATGGACCGCTACCGCTATTGGAGCGTCGAGGCCATCAAGGCCGACCTCGACGCTCGCGGACGTCATCCTTTCGAAGTCGCCATCGAGAACTGGACACACGATTTCAACATCGGGTCCATCGTGCGAACCGCGAATGCCTTCACCGCCAACCGCGTGCATATCGTCGGCCCCCACAAATGGAACCGCAAGGGCGCGCTGATGACCGAGCTGTACCAGCATGTGGAGCATCACCCCAGCATTGACGCGCTGATCGACGACGTGCGGTGCGAATCCGACGACGCCGGCCTGCCCATGCCGCGCATCATCGCGCTCGACATCGTTCCCGGGGCGGTGCCCATCGAGACCTACGAGTTCCCCGAGCGCTGCCTGATGCTGTTCGGCGCCGAGGGTCCGGGCCTGACGAAGAAGGCCCTCGACCTCGCCGACGATGTTGTCTACATCTCCCAGTTCGGATCCGTGCGGTCCATCAACGCCGGTGCCGCGGCTGCCGTCGCCATGCACGCCTGGATCCAGCAGCACGCCGCCCGTGCCTGATCCGGCCGGTTTGCTTTGCTTTGCTCGGCTTCTCTTAAGAACAATGTGATGGTTTTCGGACCAAATCGGGGGATTCGGGGCGGAAAAATCGTGTTTTCTGTCCGCAAGCCATCACAGTGTTATGAAACGATGCCCCCGCGCCCGCTCCGCGCGGAACCCACGTTGCCTGCAAGTCACGTCGCGCACATATAGTGGGGGCCATGGCAACATTCACACGTAAAGAAATGGAGCACCTGGCCGATCTCGCCAGGATCGCTCTGTCCGATGAGGAAATCACCCGCATGCAGGGCGAACTCAACGTCATTGCGGACGCCATCGACGAGGTTCAGAAGGTCGCCACCGACGACGTGAAGCCGACCGCCAACCCCGTTCCGCTCGAGGCCTATCTGCGCCCCGACGTCGCCGAGACGCCGCTGACGCAGGAAGAGGCCCTTGCCGGCGGCCCGGTCACCGACCAGGGCATGTTCGTCGCCCCGCAGATCTTGGGCGAGTGAGGTGAGAGACACAACGATGAGCAATGAACTCGTGAAGCTGTCCGCCGCGCAGATGGCGGAGAAGATCAGGAACAAGGAAGTCTCCAGCCGTGAGCTGACGCAGGCGCAGCTCGATGTGATCGAGGCCGCCGAGCCCACGATGCACGCCTTCCTCCACGTGTCGGCCGACGAGGCGCTCGCCCAGGCCGACGCCTTCGACAAGCGTCTCGCCGCCGGCGACACCGACGGCCTGCCCGAACTCGCGGGCGTGCCGATCGCGATCAAGGACATGATCGTGACCAAGGGCATCCCCACCACCGCCGCCTCCAAGATCCTCGAGGGCTGGGTGCCGCCGTATGACGCCACCGTCATCGAGAAGATCAAGGCCGCCGGCATGCCGATCCTCGGCAAGACGAACCTCGACGAATTCGCGCAGGGCTCCTCCACGGAGCACTCCGCCTTCGGCAACACCTACAACCCCTGGAACAAGGACTGCGTGCCCGGCGGTTCCGGCGGCGGCTCGGCCGCGGCCGTGAGCTCCTACGAGGCCCCGCTCGCCCTCGGCACCGACACCGGCGGCTCCATCCGCCAGCCCGCGTCGTTCACCGGCAGCGTCGGCGTGAAGCCGACCTACGGCGGCGTGAGCCGTTACGGCGCCATCGCCATGGCGTCCTCGCTCGACCAGATCGGCCCGTGCGCGCGTACCGTGCTCGACGCCGCCCTGCTGCACGAGGTGATCGGCGGCAACGACCGCCGCGACTCCACCTCCATCCCCGCTCCGGTCCCGCCGGTCGTGGCCGCGGCCCGCGAAGGCCTCAAGCGCGACCTCAAGGGCGTGCGCGTCGGCCTCATCAAGGAGATCGGCGGCTCCGGCGAAGGCTTCCAGCCCGGTGTGGCGAAGCGCTTCAACGAAGCGGTGGAACTGCTCAAGTCCATGGGCGCCGAGGTCACGGAGGTCAGCCTGCCGCATCTGTCGTACTCCCTGGGCGCGTACTACATCATCATGCCGTCCGAGGTCAGCTCCAACCTGGCGCGCTATGACGGCATGCGCTACGGCCTGCGCGTCATGCCGCCGGACGACAAGCCGCAGACGGCCGCGAACATGATGGCCTATACCCGCGAGGCCGGCTTCGGCGACGAGGTCAAGCGCCGCATCATCCTCGGCACCTACGCCCTGTCCGCCGGTTACTACGATGCGTGGTACGGCTCGGCGCAGAAGGTGCGCACGCTCGTGATCGAGGACTTCGCGAAAGCCTTCGAGCAGGTGGACGTGCTCGCGTCCCCCACGGCCCCGACCACGGCCTTCCACTTCGGCGAGAAGACGGACGACCCGCTGGCCATGTACCTGGGCGACGTCACCACGATTCCGGCGAACCTCGCCGGCGTGCCCGCGATCTCCGTGCCGTGCGGCGTGGACGATTCCACGATGCCGGTCGGCTTCCAGTTCTTCGCGCCCCAGCAGCACGACGAGGCCATGTACAAGCCGGCCGCTGCGCTCGAGGCGGCGCTGGAGGAGACCTGGGGCGGCAACATCCTCACGAAGATGGCCACGCCGTGGCTCGCCGACTGATTCTCACAGCGTAAGGAAACGGAACAAAATGGCAGAAAAATTGATGAAGTTCTCCGAGGCCGTGAAGAAGTACGATCCGGTCCTCGGCCTGGAAACCCACGTGGAGCTGTGCACGAACACGAAGCTGTTCTGCCCCGCGCACGTCGAATTCGGCGGCGCCCCGAACACGCAGCTCACGCCTGTCTCGCTCGGCCTGCCGGGCAGCCTTCCGGTGATCAACAAGACCGCCGTGGACTTCGCCATCAAGCTGGGCCTGGCGCTGCATTGCCAGATCAACGAGTGGAGCCAGTTCGCACGCAAGAACTACTTCTACCCGGATATGCCGCGCAACTACCAGATCTCGCAGTATGACAAGCCGACGAACGGCGAGGGCTACCTCGACGTCGAGCTCGACGACGGCACGATTTTCCGCGTGCCGATCGAGCGCGCGCATATCGAGGATGATGCGGGCAAGAACACGCATGTGGGCGGCGCCGACGGCCGCATCGAGGGCGCCGACCATTCGCTGTGCGATTACAACCGCGCCGGCGTGCCGCTTATCGAAATCGTGACGAAGCCGATCACCGGCGTGGGCGAGCGCGCCGCCGAGATCGCGGGCGCCTACATGCGCACGCTGCGCGACATCGTGCGCGCCCTCGGCATCTCGCACGCCCGCATGGAGCAGGGCAACATGCGCGCCGACGTCAACGTGTCGCTGCGCCCCACGCCGAACGACCCGCTCGGCACGCGCTCCGAGACGAAGAACGTCAACACGTTCCGCGGCATCGAGAAAACCGTGACCTACGAGATCCGCCGCCAGGCCGCGATTCTCGACGAGGGCGGCGAAATCCTCCAGGAGACCCGCCACTGGGACGAGGCCACGCAGACCACCGCCGGCGGCCGCCTGAAAACCGACGCCGACGACTACCGCTACTTCCCGGACCCCGACCTCGTCATGCTCCACATCACGCCGGAGCATATCGAGCGCATCAAGGCGCAGATGCCGGAGATGCCGCGCGAGCGTCGCAACCGCCTCCAGTCCGAGTGGGGCATCAGCGACGACGCGATGCGCGACATCGTCAACGCCGGCGCCCTCGACCTCATCGAGGACACCGTGAAGGCCGGCGCGACCGCGCAGGGCGCCCGCAAGTGGTGGCTCGGCGAGATCGCCCGTGCTGCGAACGAGCAGGAGAAGTCGCTTGAGGAGATGGCCATCACGCCGGCCGACGTGGCCGAGGTGGAGAAGCTCATCGCCGACGGCAAGCTCAACGACAAGCTTGCGAAGAAGACGGTGCTCGGCGTGCTCGCCGGCGAAGGCCACCCGTCCGAGGTCGTCAAGAAGCACGGCTACGAGGTGGTGCAGGACACCGGCGCGCTCGAGGCGGAGGTCGACAAGGCACTTGCCGACAACCCCGACATCGTCGAGAAGCTCAAGTCCGGCAACATGAAGCCGATGGGCGCCATCATCGGCGCCGTCATGAAGGCGACGCGCGGTCAGGCCGACGCCAAGGCCGTGAGCGCCCTCGTGATGAAGAAGATCAAGGGCTGAGCCGAGGCCGAGGGCATACGATTGCCCCGGCGGTTTCGCAATACAAGGGCCGGCGCCACGCCGGCCCTTCGTTATGTCCGCGCCGACCGCCGTCATATGAAGTCCCGGTGTGGGTTCGGCCACGCGCGCCACACCGGCGACGGCATAGGATTATCCTGTGCTGTTGGAATAGCCTGAATTGATTTGCGAATCCGCGATATACCGATATATGGAGACGCGATGCAGACAAACGCGATGCATGACACACGGAAAGGGGAGATCCGCACCATGTCCACGCCACACGATGAGCCGGAGCGCACGCTTCCGGAGGTCATCACAATCCCGAATATCAAGGGCGAGATGTGCGAGCTGCGCCCCGCGACATGGGCGGACTGCGAGCGCATGGACGATATCCACGCCTTCGATGACGCCGAGGTCATCACCGGAAAGTCGTCCCGTGCCGAACGCGCCGCCGTCCGCTCATGGGTGAGCCGCTCCATCGTCTGGACGGGGGGCGGCACCAGCGCCGGCGCCATGCCCGACTACTCCGACCCCGAGTCCCGCGGCGTCATGGCCTGGTCCATGTATGCGCCCGAGCGCCCGTCGTCCGCCGCGCCGCAGGGCTCCGATGACGCGGGCGGGCACGCCGAGGAGCCCGCCTCGCATCTGATCGGCATGATCTTCCTTGTCGACATCGACGGATGGGGCAAATCCGCGCGCCTGCAGGTGGTGCTCGGCATCGACTACCGCGGCCGCGGCTACTCGCGCGACGCCATGCCGCGCGTCATGACCTACGGCTTCGCCCCCGAACCCGTCGGCCTGGGGCTGGAGCGCATCTGGCTGAGCCTACCGGATGCGAACACGCGCAACTCCAGCGTCTACGAGTCGCTTGGCTTCGACCTGACCGGCCGCTCGCGCAACGCCATGTGGGACGGCCGCGACGGCACCTACCATGACCTGCTCATCTTCGACGAAATCGCCGAGGAATACGACCCGATCCGCTCGCTCGCGGCCTTCGGCCTGCATAACATCATCGACAACCCCGGCGTCAAGGAGGCATTGGCGGCCCGCGAACGCACGATGGAGATCGCGCAGCGCACGGCCGACGGCGCCGATGGCACGAATGCGGCCGCCGGCGCCGGCTCCGACGATGCCGTCGCGGGCGGTGCAGGGTCGGACGGCGCGGGCCGGGCCTCCGGTGCCGACCGGGCGAATCGTGGATTCTCCCAGGCGCCTGGCGCCGCCGATGCCGCGACCTCCGCCGCCTCCTCCGCCGCCGGACAGGATGCCGACCTTCCCGGTGGCACGCCCGACGAGGAGACCTCCTCGAGCATGCATACCGAATGGGCGTATGGTGATGATGCAAGCCGACAGCCCGAGAAACGCGCCTGGTGGCGCAATCTGGGCCGCAATCGCAATCGAAAAGGAGACGCCTGATGAGCGCCGAGGATCTGGACAACTACGAGAACGACGCCGAGCTGGCCCTGTATCGCGAATACCGTGACGTCATCAAGCTCTTCACCTATGTGGTGGAGACCGAACGGCGCTTCTATCTCGCCAATCACGTGGATTTCAACGTGCGCACGGCCGGGCAGGACGTCTATTTCGACGTGCAGCTCACCGACGCCTGGGTGTGGGATGTGTACCGTCCGTCGCGTTTCGTGAAGAACGTGCGCATCGTCACCTTCAAGGACGTGAATATCGAGGAGATGCAGAAATCCGACCTCGAGTTCCCCGAAGGCCTGACGGCCTGACGGCCGGCGTGTCGGATGTTCCAGATGGCCTGACGGCCTGACGCGTCCGCCCATGCCGCGGATGCCGTTGGCCGCCGTGCGTGGTATCATGCTGCCTGTTTGTGCCGTGCCCTGCATTGCCGCATAGATGCGGGGTATCGAGGGTCCAGCCGTTCGACGGCGGATCGGCACGCTCCCCGATGGCAAACCGGAGGGGATAGGTTCGGACGCGCGCGTCGCGTCCCTGATTGCGCTGATATGCGGCGGCGCGAGAGGTGCAATATGAACGCCGTTGAGGCATTTGAAGCCAAGCAGCTTGCCGGTGCTACCGAGATCCCGGCCTTCCGTCCGGGCGACACCGTCAAGGTGAATGTGAAGATCCAGGAGGGTAACAACTCCCGTATCCAGGCTTTCCAGGGCGTCGTCATCGCCCGCCAGGGCGCAGGCCTGCGCGAGACCTTCGTGGTCCGCAAGGTCAGCTTCGGCACCGGCGTGGAGCGTCGTTTCCCGCTGCATTCCCCGAGCATCGATTCCATCGAGGTCCTGCGTCACGGTCGCGTGCGCCGCGCGAAGCTGTACTACCTGCGCAATCTGCGCGGCAAGGCGGCTCGTATCGCCGAGCGTCGCGACAAGTAAGCGATGGGCGTCGCGCCGGTTTCCGGCGCAGGCGCTCGCCGTTCAGGGCCCGGGTTCGTCCCGGGCCCTTTTGCGTTCTGTGCGCGTTCCGTGCTCATTCCCTGCGCGTTCCGTGCGCATCGCGATGTGTGCATGTCATGCCTCTTGCGCCCATACGATGCACCCTTTCGTCCCGCACCGGTATCCTAGGCTGTGCATGCCCGCTGGCAGGGCCCGCCCCGTTCCTCGCCGGGAGCGACGGCGGCAATCCACAGGAAGAGTGGTTATGGACGATTTGGACACCATGCGCGCCGTCGCCGGAACCGATGACGACAAGCGCGAGGACGAAGGCGCGATGACGGGCGCCGCTTCCGGGAACGGTGCGGACGACGGCAAGGCGAGCGGCAAAGGTTCGCGCCGCCGCCGCAAAAAGCACGCCCAGGATGAGGACGATGCACAGGGCGTAGGCGTCACCCTGCGCGAGATCCTCAACTGGCTCGTCGTGCCGGTTCTTATCGTCGTCGTTCTGCGCTGCTTCGTCTTCGGCATGTACGTGATCCCCTCGGGGTCCATGGAGACGACGCTGGAGATCAACGATCGCGTCGTGACGAGCCGCATCGCCGCCGAACGCGGCGACATCAAGCGCGGCGACGTCATCGTGTTCGAGGACCCGGCCGACTGGCTGTCGGGAACGGCGACGCAGGACGGCTCGGATTACCTCATCAAACGCGTCATCGGCCTGCCCGGTGATGTGGTGGCCTGCGACGGCGACGGCGCCCCGGTTACCGTGAACGGCATGGCCATCGACGAGAGCTCGTATCTCAAAGCGGGCGTGGAGCCCTCGGAATTCTCCTTCAGCGTGACCGTCACCGACGGCAATCTCTTCGTCATGGGAGACAACCGCGCGAATTCCGCGGATTCGCGCTACCACCGGCAGGACGGCAACGACGGCCTCGTGCCCGAATCGAAGGTGGTGGGCGTGGCGCTCGCCGTGTACTGGCCCTTCGCGGATATGAAGACCTTGCAGAACCATGAGGATGTTTTCGCCAACGTCCCTGCCGCGTCCGGCGCGTCGTCCCCGGGAGGCACGCAGTGACCGGGCGGCGCTCCGTTCCGGATCCCACCCTGGACCTTGAGCGCTCGCTGGCGGCCGACGGCGCCGATATGGTGCTGGGCATCGATGAGGTGGGGCGCGGCTGCCTGGCGGGGCCCGTCATGCTGGGCGTGGCGGCGATATCGTCGCGCCGGCTGCTGGCGGGGGAGAGGCCCGTCGACGGCGTGCGCGATTCGAAGCTCCTGACACAGAAGCGCCGCGAGGTCCTGCTTCCGGCGCTTGAGGACTGGTGCGACGCGTGGGCGGTCGGTTCGGCGAGCAATGCGGAGATCGACGAGTTCGGCATCGCGTACTGCCTGGGTCTGGCGGCGTTGCGCGCAATCGCGGCGGTGGAGGAGACGCTGCGCCGTGCCGAGGGAGCAACGATGCCGGGCGCCCGCTTGCGTTTCGCCGGCATACTCGATGGGCCGAACGATTACATCACTCCGGTGGCCGGCACGCTGTATGCTCCGCCCATGGACAGCCCGGTGGCCATCACGACGCGGGTGAAGGGCGACCAATCGTGCGCCTTGGTGTCGACGGCGTCGGTGATCGCCAAGGTGACGAGGGACCGGTGGATGATGGATCTCGCCGCAAGCCATCCCGAATGGGACTGCTACGGATGGGAGAGCAACAAAGGCTACGGTTCGGCGGCGCACCGCCAGGCGATTCATGATCATGGCGTGACGCCGTACCATCGTGCCTCCTGGCATCTGGCATAGCGGCATTCGGCGTGGCGTCGCCCGCGGCTTTCCGTGGTTTTCTGTGCGGTTTTCTGCGCGACCTGTGTGGCGTGTGACCATTGTGTTACGACGTAGCGCATGGTGTGTGGTGACATGACACGCGACACGCCCGGGCGTGTCGCGAAACCCCTTTCCGGAACGATGCGGTTCCCGGGGTTTCGGACGGATGCGCATAATGTGCCGTTCCGCGCAATTTTCCGCGGTTTTCCGGGAGTTGGCGGAAAGCGGTTTCGGCACGGCTGGTCCGCACGGCCGATGCGAACTCTAAGAAAATTCTTGAACACAATCGACACGCGGTGTGTCAAAGCGATGTATGGTGAAGTTATCCAAACACCGGACGGCATGGGAAAGAGGTGCCGGAAGGTCGAGGAGGGGGAGCACAAGCTCTCTTGAAGGGTTGACTCACTTTCGCTTCTACGTTGTCGTGATTGCGGGGGGGGGTGAGTCAGAAGGGAAACCTCTAAGGAGGATTTATGAAGCCACATAGGAAGATTGTCCTCAGCCGCACGGTCGGCGCGTTCGTCGCTGCCGTCGTGTCGTGCTCCGCGGGCGTTCTCGCTCTGCCGGCACACGCTGAAGACACCAATGACAACAACACCACCGTCACGACGCCGACCACCGATCCGACGACGCCGACCGCCGATCCGACGACCGAAGCTCCGGCCAGCCCGCTGATCTCCACGGATTCGCTGCCGAAGGCCACCTACAACACCGCGTACAACACGAGCGTCAAGGCCGAGAACTTCACCGGCAACGCCACGTTCACCGCCGAGGGCCTGCCTGCGGGCCTGACGATTGACGGGGCCACCGGCGTTATCTCCGGTACGCCGGCCAAGAGCGGTTCCTACACCGTCAAGGTGACGGCGAAGACCGCCGACAACACGGTGACCAAGTCCTACGCCCTCTTCGTGTATGAGGCGCCGGTGCTTGACGATGGGGTCGATGGCGCGACGCTTCCGACTGGTGAGGTCAACAAGGCCTACAGCTACCAGTTCAAGCTCAGCACCGAGACGTATGACACCCCGACGTTTGCGGCCGAGGGTCTTCCGAAGGGCCTGTCGATTGATGCGGCGACCGGTGTGATTTCGGGCACCCCGACCGAATACGGTTTGTTCACCCCGACGATCACGGTGACGAACGAGGGTGGCACGCTGACGCTGCACCCGTCGCTGGAGATCGACTCCCCGCTGTCGCTTGATCAGACGGCGCTTGATCCGGCGAAGGTCGGCGACGCGTATAGCGCGAAGCTGACGTTCAGGGGCAATCCGGCGGCTTCCTCGTCGGATGTGACCGGCCTGCCCGCCGGCCTGACCTATGATTCGACGACCGGTACGATTTCGGGTACGCCGACCGAGTCCGGTGTGTTCGAGCTGACGGTTGCCGCGTCCAATGGCGTGGATCCGGCGGTGAGCACGAAGCTGACGCTGACGGTGAACGCGGCCCCGGTGGTCACGACCGCGGCTCTGGCGGATGCGACGTATGCCGTTGATTATTCGCAGAAGATCGACGTGGCCGCGTATCCGGCCGCGAAGGTCGAGGTGTCGGGCCTGCCCGAGGGCCTGGCGTATAACGCCGGGACCGGTGCGATCGAGGGCGCGCCTGCCGTCGCGGGCGAGTTCACGGTGACCGTGAAGGCGTCCAATGATTACGGCGAGGTGTCCAGGGGCCTGCACCTGCTTGTCAAGGGCACGCCGGTGATCTCGACGACGCAGCAGGACGTGAAGCCGGCGACGGTGGGCTCCGAGTACAGCCTGCCGCTGACGGTGACGGGCTCCCCGGCCCCGCAGATCGATTACACGACGCTTCCGGAGGGCCTGTCGTTCGATACGCAGACGAATACGGTGAAGGGCACCGTGGCGGCGGCTCCGCGCGTGTATCCGGTGACGTTCACGGCGAAGAACTCCGAGGGTTCGGCGTCGGTGACGCTGAGCATCCGCGTGAACGAGAAGCCGGTGTTCAAGACCCAGTCCCTGCCTGACGGCTCGACCCTGTCGGAGTACAAGACCACGGAGGGCAAGGACGTGCAGGTCGTGGCCGAGGGCCTCGACGTGACGTTCGCTTCGAAGGATCTTCCGGCCGGCCTGTCGCTTGATGCGAAGACGGGCGTGATCTCGGGCACCCCGAGCAAGGGCGGCGAGCTCAAGTTCACGGTGACGGCGACGAACGAGCTGGGCTCCACTGACCAGCAGTACGCGATCAAGGTGTCCGAGCCGGCTGCGGTCTCGACGCAGTCGCTGGCGCCGGTCGTGGCGGGCCAGGCGTACGAGCAGAAGATCGAGACGACGGGCTATCCGGCCGCGACGGTCACTGTCACGGGTCTGCCCGAGGGCCTGTCCTTCCAGGACGGCGAGATCTCCG
>NZ_MWWR01000005.1 GCF_002259605.1 Pseudoscardovia radai
CGGCTCCAGGATGGATGCCGGCACCGAGCGTTCCGACGGATTGTCCCTCGATGACGGCAAGGATGTCGGTACGGCTTCCCCCGCCCAGGTTCCGCAGTCGCGCGAGTGACGAAACGTTATCTCGCCCCGCGCCGCCAAGGATGTCCCCACGGATATCTCTGGGAACGCACCGAAGGACGCGCGGGAAGACGATGGCANCGACCAGTGAGACCGACTGTGCTTGGGAAGATCGTTGCGATTGCTTGTTCCGTTCGCCAACAGTGGCCTTCACTGGCACTGCGCCAACCAGTGAGAGCCACTGTTAGGGAGAAGATCTAGCGTTTCCAACGATGGAATCATCAACGGTGCCCCTCACTGGCACACCATCGACCAGCGAGACCCACCGTTGACGGGAGGCGGAGTCACGGACGCGAGGCACGCGCGGTCGGGCGCAGGCGGGCGCCCTCCTCAATAACAGTGTGATGGCTTACGGACATAATCGGGCGTTTTCGGGCGAAAAAATCGTGTTTTCCGTCCGAAACCCATCACATTGTTACGGAGACGGTTCGCGGCGCCAGCAGGCCAGCGGTTCGCGGCCCCAACAGGTTCAGCGGCTCCAAGAGCTCACCCATTCATGGACGAGCTCGTTCACCGATTCGCCGCGCTCATCCGCCATGCGCTGAAGCGCCGTGCAATCGTGGACCGGCAGACGCAGCAGCAGTTCGCCGCTGCCCGCGGGCGCCCCTCCGTCGCGCGGCGGCATGTCATACGATTCTCCCGCCGCGGCACCATATCCGGACCGTGCATCCGGCGCGACCATCGGAGCCGGCGAGGCATACGATGACGCCTGCGAGGCATACGACGTCGGCGCAGCCCCCGCCGCGCTACCTGCCGCGCCACCGACCGCACCGCTTCCGACCGCACCGCCAACCGCGCCCGCGCCATACGACGCCGACGCGGCCCTCGCCTCATAGTCGGCGAGCGTGCGCTTGGCACGGTCGAGGAAATCGTCGACCTGACCCGCGTTGTACACCGGAGTGAACCGCGCGGTCGGAATGTCGACCACATCGAGATACGCGGCGCGGATGGTCGCGAACTCGGGGTGCCCGGTCTCATACGCCCTGAGCGATTCGGTGATTTTGTCAAGAAGGGAATCGATCGTCTTCATGTCGTACCCCTCCTTGAGCTGGGTGACCTTGAAAACCTGCCTGTGCGTTTCCCTCGACGTGAGCTTGTCCATATCTCTCCCCTCGTACTTCTGTGGACGTTTGCCTACAATGATAGCCATATCGGCACACCGGCACAGTCGCCGCACGCCGCACGCCACGCCACGCAACGCCGCACGCCACGCCACGCGCACAACGCCGCACGCCGACAACAAAAGGAGACATCATGAAGGGACGCATCCTCGCGTATCTGGCATACCTCGACTCGCTCGACCTGTCGACGCCCGACCCGGAGCTGGCGCATCACATCCTCGAACAGATCCGCATCGCGCAGCACGAGCGGCTCATCCACCTTCTGGTCACGCTGACCTTCGGCATCTGCGACCTCATGGCCTTCGCCATCTTCTTCTCCACCGAGGCCCTCGGCGCGCTGGTCATGGCACTGGCGCTGCTGGTGCTTCTCGTGCCGTATATCTTCTACTACTACTTCATCGAGAACGCCGTGCAGAAAATGTACGGTTATTACGATGCCGCCGCCGGCGACGCCTTCATGCACGACGCCGTGTAGGCGCAACGGCGGGGAATCGTGGCGCTGCGGCTGCGCACTGCGGTTGCGCGCCGCCTCACCACCATCGCACCGCCGCACACCGTCGCAACCGCCTACGCGCCGTCGCGGTCGCGATGCAGGATGGCGGAATCCGCGGAATCGGCGGGACGCGGCGTCTTCGCCACCGCGGCGCTGCGCCGGCTCTTCCCGCGCTTCTTGGCGTTCGGATGCTCCGGCCCCTCCTGCGGCGGTAGCTGGCACCACCATTCGCCCACGATTCCCATCACCATGTCGGCTACGGTCACGACGCACGCGACGATGCATTCGCCGATCATGTCATGGTAGAACTGCACGTCGCGCCACAGAATGCACATGATGAGCTGCCCGGCGTAATACCCGGCGAGCACGGCGCCGGCAACCGCGAGCGCCTTGCACAGCACCAGCGTGGTGACCGCGCGCTGTGTGTCGATGGTTTTCACCTTGCCCGTGACGTAGCGGTGCACCTGCCACGCCATGACGAGCACGACGATTCCCAGCGCGAGCAGCAGTCCGGAGACGAACCACGCCGCCCCGACCGGAGCGATCGCCATGCCGCGCGTCGTGCGCACCAGCGCGTATCCGAGAATCGCGCCGACGAGGGCGCCGATGACGTAATACCACCAGGGTGTGCGCTTGGCCTTCATGTGTGTCCTCCTTACGCCCTTGCGCTATGCGCGACCATCTCCATTATCGGCCCCGTCTCCTGGGAATCCGCCGTCGGCCCCGCCGTCGAATCCGCCGGGCGCGAGAATCCACGAATCCGAGACCTTGCACACGGCGCCGCGGTCAGGCGCGGCATCAACGAGCTCGCGCACCGCGCCGCCATGCCCGCCCGCAAGACGCGCGTCGGGATCGAGGTCGAGCCACGGCACGAGGACGAAGGCGCGCTGCCAGGCGCGCGGATGCGGCAGCGTCAGGTGCGGGTCGTCGCTGACGGCCCCGTCGATGTCCACGATGTCGAGATCGAGCGGCCGGGAGCCCCAGTGCACTTCGCGCGAGCGCCCGTGCGCGGTTTCGACGAGCTGCAGCGAGCTCAGCAGCGTATCGGGGTCGAGCGTGGTGTCGATCTGGATGACGGCGTTAAGGAAGTCGGGCGTGCCCGGCGCCATGCCCCACGGCGCGGTGCGGTACAGCGGCGAGATGCCGATGACCTGCGTTCCGGGGAATCCGTCGATGGCCACGATGGCGCTGCGCATGGCCTGCTGCACGTCGCCGATGTTGCCGCCCATGGCTACGACCGCGTGATGCACGGTCGGTCCAACATCCGGCGTCATGGAAGAAACAGAGGCGGAGGCCGCGGCCGCGGAAGCCGCGGAAGCAGACGATGGCGCCTTCCCCTGGGCATCGTCGGACTCGCCGGAATCGCGCAGGCCCTCCCCCGTCGCGTCGCCGACCTCGGTCTGCGAGCGCGTGATGGTAACCGATACATCGTCGAAAGGAACGCCGATCGGCGCCTGCGGCTTGTGCACGGTCACCTGCACGCTGCGCACGCGGTATGACAGCAGGATGGAGTCGGCGATGCGCTGTGCGAGGCGTTCGATGAGGTCGCAGTGCTCGCCGTGGATCACCGACACGATGCGCTCGGCGATCTGCGCGTAGCTCACGGTGTCGGCGAGGTCGTCGTCGCGGCAGGCGTCGGTGATGTCGACCCACATCGTGGCGTCCACGACGAAGGGTTGCGGCTCGCGATGCTCGGATTCCAGCACGCCGTGCGTGCCCTGCGCTTTCACGCCGGTCAAGGTAATCGTGTCAAGACGTGCCATCATGCCTCTTTCGTCTGCCGCCGGCCCCTGCGGGCCTTGCATTCCTCCACGATATCAGCGCGCCGCGGCGGGCGGGGCGCATCGTGGCCCCTTCCGCCCGCCGCTGAATTAGCGCGCGACCCTATGCCAGGGCGCGCGCGGCGTCTCGCCACGCGGTGCCCATGCACACGGCCGCCACCGTGCGGCGCACATCGTGCACGCGCACCGCCCACGCGCCATGCTCCGCGCACAGCGCCGACAGCGCGGCCGTGGCGTTGTCTTTGTCGTCCTGCGCCGCGCCCTCGCCCGCCTCGCTCCACGGCAGCTCCGCGAGCATCGCGCCGATGAACCGTTTGCGCGACTGCCCGATGAGAACCGGGTATCCGAGCGCCTGGAGCCGGTCGAGGCCGGCGAGCAGCGGGAGGTTGTCGTCGGGCGTCGGCTTCGAGAAGCCCAGGCCCGGATCGAGGATGATGCGCGACGGGTCGACGCCCGCCTCGAGCACCGCGTCGAGCTGACGGCGGATCTCGTCGATGACGTCGGTCAGCACCCCGTGCTCGTACACCGACGTGTTCTGGTCGGGCGTGCCGGTTTTCGAACCCGCGAGCCAGCCGCGCCAATGCTGGAGGATGTACAGGCAGTCGTTGTCGCGGATGACGCGCGGCATGTCGGGGTCGAGCTGGCCGCCGGAGACATCGTTGATGATCTGCGCGCCGGCGTCGAGCGCGGCCTGCGCCACCGTGGCGCGCGTCGTGTCGATCGACAGCACCGCGCCGTGCGGGAGAAGCGCGCGGACGGCGCCGAGGACACGGGTTTTCTCGGTGCTCTCGTCGACGCGCTGGGCGCCGGGACGCGTGGATTCCGCGCCGATGTCGATGATGTCGGCTCCGTCGCGCATCATCGCGAGGCCGTGGTTCGCGGCCGCCGTCGGGTCGAGCCACAGGCCGCCGTCGGAGAAGGAGTCCTGCGTGATGTTGAGCACGCCCATGACGAGTGTGCGCGTGGCGTCGTGCAGCTCGGCGAGCGACGGGGTGCGCTGGGTGTGCGGAGTGCGCGGGGCCGGCGCGGGGTGCGCGGAGGCATCGGGTGTGATGGTTGTCTGGCTGATGCGTCCGTCCGCGGAGCCCGGCGTGCCGGCGGTCTGCGTCCTGTCTGTTGTGATCTGGTTCGTTGTATCCATTGATCCCCTCAATTGTGTCCCTAGGTTTGTGTTCCGGGGTGCGGCGTCGGTCGTGGGACCGGTCGCCGTATGGTTTCCAGTTGTTTTTCAGTTATGGGTTGCGTTGCACAGGTCCACGATTTTCCCGCCGCAATCCGTCGCCTGCCCGTTTCGCGGCGAATCGCCGCGTCCGGTTCGGTGCGACCGGTGGAAGGCAGCGGCAATCGTGTTGCCGTCGGCGCCATCGTGCGCCTTTCGCGACGCGAGCGCCTCAGCCGCGGCAGATAAGCTGCATCGCCTCGGCGCGCGTCGCCGCGTTCTTCATAATGCCACGCACCGCCGATGTGGTGGTGCGCGCCTGCGACTTCTTGACGCCGCGCATCGACATGCACAGGTGCTCGCAGTCGATGACCACGAGGCAGCCCTTCGCGCCGAGCTCGGTCATGAGCGCGTCGGCGATCTGCTTCGTCAGACGCTCCTGCACCTGCGGGCGGCGCGCGTACACCTCCACGAGGCGCGCGAGCTTCGAGAGGCCCACCACCATGCCGTTGCTGGGGATGTACGCGATATGCGCCACGCCGTGGAACGGCATGAGATGGTGCTCGCACACCGAGTAGAGCTCGATGTCGCGCACGAGGACCATCTCGTCGGTATCGGTTTTGAACTGGCGGCTCAGCGGCTCCTGCGGCGACTTGTAGAGGCCGCCGAACAGCTCCTTGCCCGCGCGGGCGATGCGGTCCGGCGTGTCGAGGAGGCCTTCGCGCTGAGGGTCCTCGCCGATCGCGACGAGGAAATCGTAGACCGCGCGGCGCACGCCCTCCTCGTCGTAGTGGCGCGATCCGTCGGCGCTTACGAGGTCGGAGGTTTCGGGGGCGGAAGCCGCCTCGGTAGCCGTTTCGATCGCCGTTTCGCGGGCGACATCGTCATTCTGTGTAACCATCACACCTTGCCTTTCTATGACGAATCCCAACCTTACCGCGACACCCAGTGTCCATGGCGAAGAATCCTCGCCATGAACACCCGAAACGGCTGCCGGCGCTTGCCTCCCTGTGAAAATCGTGCCTCATGGCGAAAAATCCTCACCACGAAGCGTGAAAATCGTCGCGCCAGGACGCCCACCGAAGGAAAACCGCCCTCGTGGCGAAAAATCCTCACCATGAACCACGATTTTCCTGCCTCCACAACCGCTCCCGGCCACAACCACCCCTCATGCTGCGTTCAGTGTGAGCGAACACTCACACTGAACGCCCTCGACCACACCAAACCCGGCCCCCACAGAGGGACAACCGCCTTCAGTGCACACAAACACTCACACTGAACGCCCCCGACCCCACCAAAACCAGCCCCCACAAGGGTCAACCGCCTTCAGCACACACAAACCCTCACACTGAACGCCCCCGACCCCACCAAACCCGGCCCCCACCGGGGTCAACCGCCTTCAGTGTGAGCGAACACTCACACTGAACGACTCGATCTCAGCTGCCAGGGGACCAAGCACCCCCCGTGGCGAAGAAACCTCACCACGAAGAGCGAAGAATCGTCATGCCAAGCGACCGACCGAGGGAAAACCGCCCTCATGGTGAAAAATCCTCGCCACGAACGCCCAAAACGACCGCCCAACCCCACACCACCAAGAAAATCGTGGTTCATGGCGAAGAAACCTCACCACGAAACGCAACAATCACCACGCCATGCCGCCAACCGAGGAAAAACCGCCCTCATGGTGAAAAATCCTCGCCACGAACGCCCAAAACGACCGCCCAACCCCACACCACCAAGAAAATCGTGGTTCATGGCGAAGAAACCTCACCACGAAACGCAACAATCACCACGCCATGCCGCCAACCGAGGAAAAACCGCCCTCATGGTGAAAAATCCTCGCCACGAACGCCCAAAACGACCGCCCAACCCCACACCACCAAGAAAATCGTGGTTCATGGCGAAGAAACCTCACCACGAAGAGCGAAGAATCGTCGTATCAAGCGACCGACCGAGGAAAACCGCCCTCATGGCGAAAAATCCTCACCACAAGCTACGATTCCCCCACCTCCACAGCCAACCCCGACGAAAACCACCCCTCATGGTGAAAAATCCTCGCCACGAACCGAAATACACAGAAACCCCTGCGGATGCAGGGGTTTCTGTGCGCATGATCTAGGTCGAGCCGATGGCCGGCGAATCGTCAGGCGGACTGGCCGCCGTTCTGGGTCGGAGCGGAACCGGTGACCCCGGACTGGCCGCCGTTCTGGGTCGGATCGGTCGGGTCGGTCGGAGCGGAACCGGAGGCGGGCTGGCCGTAACCGGTCTGCGCATCGTTCGGAACCTGCCCAGGAACCGGAGCGGAACCGGTTGTCGGATCCGGAGCCTGTCCAGCCGCAGCCTGTCCGGCCGCACCAGCACCCGGCGCACCCGCACCCGCAGCACCCGCACCCGCACCAGTCCCGGCATCCGCGCCATCGCCGCCCTCGGCCTCGCGTTCCGCGGAGCTCTGGAGGCTGCGGCGCAGCGACTCGGGAATCGGCACCGGAGGCTTGTCGGACAGCGGGCGCTGGTCGTTCGACAGCCACAGCTGACGTTCCGGAGCCTTGCGCACGTCCTTGAACACGACGGCGAGCTCCTTCTCGTTCAGCGTCTCCTTGACGAGCAGCTGACGCACGAGCTCGTCGAGGATGTCGCGGTTCTCGTTGATGATCTGCCACGCCTCGGTATGCGCGTTCTCGAGCAAGTCGTGCACCTCCTGGTCCACCACCTGCAGCGTCTCCTCGGAGAAGCGGCGCGATTGAAGGCCGTCGATGCCGTCCTCCTGCTTGGCGTCGCCCCACTTGACGGAGCCGAGCTTGCGGGAGAAGCCGTCCTCGAGCACCATCTGGCGCGCGATGTCGGTGGCCTTCTCGATATCGTTCGAGGCGCCGGTGGTCGGGTCATGGAACACGATTTCCTCGGCCGTGCGTCCGCCCATGGCGTACGCCAGCTGGTCGAGCAGCTGGTTGCGCGTCTCGGAGTACCGGTCGGAGGTCGGCATGACCATCGTGTATCCCAGCGCGCGGCCGCGCGGGAGAATCGTGACCTTCGTCACGGGGTCGGTATGGCGCAAGGCCGCCGCCACCAGGGCATGACCGCCCTCGTGGTACGCGGTGTTGCGCAGCTCCTCGGCCGCCATGCCGGTGGACCGGCGACGCGGACCGCTCATGACGCGGTCGATGGCCTCGTCGATGGCGCGGTTGTCGATGAGCTGGGCGTTGGAGCGCGCGGTGAGAAGCGCGGCCTCGTTGAGCACGTTGGCCAGGTCGGCGCCGGTGAAGCCCGGCGTACGCACGGCCACCTGATGCAGGTCGACGTCCGGCACGAACGGCTTGCCTTTGGCATGCACCTTGAGGATCGCCTCGCGTCCGGCCAGGTCCGGGGCCTCGACGGCCACCTGACGGTCGAAGCGGCCCGGGCGCAGAAGCGCGGGGTCGAGTACGTCGGGGCGGTTCGTGGCGGCGATCACGATAAGGCTCGTGTCGTTGTCGAAGCCGTCCATCTCGACGAGCAGCTGGTTGAGCGTCTGCTCGCGCTCGTCCACGCCGCCGTTGGCGCTGTTGCCGCGGCGACGGCCGACGGCGTCGATCTCGTCGATGAAGATGATGGCCGGGGCGTTCTTCTTCGCCTCGTCGAACAGGTCGCGCACGCGCGAGGCACCGAGGCCGACGAACATCTCCACGAAGTCGGAGCCCGCCATGGAGTAGAACGGCACGCCGGCCTCGCCTGCGATGGCTCGCGCGAGCAGCGTCTTACCGGTTCCCGGAGGACCATACAGCAGCACGCCGCGCGGGATGCGCGCGCCGAGCTTCTGGTACTTGGCCGGGTCCTTGAGGAAGTCCTTGATCTCCTCGACCTCCTGCACGGCCGCGTCCTCACCGGCCACGTCCTTGAACTTCGTCTTCGGGGTATCGCCCTCGCCGAGCTTCTTCGAGCCGCTCTTGCCGCCGAACAGCGCGCCCCCGGCGCCACCTTGCATGCGTCCCAGCAGCCACCAGAACGCAAAGAAGATGATGACGAACGGTATCAGCGTGGTGATGAGGTATTCCACCACGCTGTTGCCCGAGGAAATCGTGGATGTGTAGCCGTCCTTGAGGTCGGCGTTCTCCACGGCGCTAACGACTTCCTCACCCTGCGCGAACACGTAGTAGAACTGCACGTTCTTGCCGTAGTTGTGGTTCTGACCGTTGCGGTCGGTCTTGGAGAAATCGTCGCTCAGATCAAGCTTGACAAGGTAGCGCCCGCCGTCGATCTGCGCGTAGGTGGCCTTGCCGTCGCGCAGCAGCTGGAGGCCATCCTTGGTGTCGATGAGGCGCGGGTTGCCCATCGAGGAGATCTGGAACGCCGCGAGGATCAGCACGACGATGACGGCGACCCACACCCACGGGATGCGCCACCACGGACGTTTCTTGCGGTTCTTGTTGTCGTTGTCGTTGTTGCCCATGTCGGAGAACGGGTCGAAGCCGTTGTCTGGCTTGTCGCCGCCACCCCGGCCGTTATTGGGCCCGGAGGGATAGGTCATGCGTTTGTCTCCTTGCTGTAGACGGACGGTTTGAGGACCGCGACGGAGTCAAGGTTCCTGTATTTCTCCGCGTAATCCAGGCCGAAGCCGACCGCGAACACATCCGGAATAAGAATACCTTGGTACTTCGGATGAAAATCGATGGTGCGACGCGCGGGTTTGTCGAAAAGCGCGAAGGTCTCGACGGAGGCTGCGCCGCGGCGGTCGAGCTCCTTGCAGAACCATGCGAGCGTGCGTCCGGTATCGACGATGTCCTCGACGACGAGCACGTTGCGGCCGCGGACATCGCACGACAGGTCGTTGCGCACGGTGACGGTCCCGCTGGATTCGGTTCCCGCGCCGTAGCTCGACAGCTTCACGTAGTCGATCTCGACATCGATGCTCAGCGCATCGGCGAGTGCCACGAGCGTGCTGGCCGCCCCCTTGAGCACGCCGACGAGCAGCAGGTCACGGCCCGCGTAATCATGCGAAATCTGCTTCGCCGTCTCGGCGATCTTCCTGTCGATTTCCTCGCGCGACACGAGCTCGCGCTCCACCTGATCTGCAATATCCGAAATTTTCATAAGCCCCATCATTGCACACGGGGTCATCGGCAATCTGGGAATACCCCAACAATCGCGCGAAATTCACTGATAGCACAGAAATCGTAGCGCGTCGCACAGCACAACGCGCCACAAGCCGTTCCATGGCATACGATGGCGCCGCGGCAGCATCACGCCGGCGCCACCGTCTCACCACATCACAGCGCGGCGAGACTGCCGGCGAAGGCCTCGTTCGCATTGCCGACGGCGGCGAAATCGCCCATGTCCACGCAGACGACGGCGAAGAACAGCGCGCCGCCGTTCGTCGTCGTGGCGGTTCCCGCCAGCGAGCGCACATTCGACAGCGTGCCGGTTTTCGTGAACAGCACGCCGTACGACGCCTCGCCGTAGGTGCCGTGCAGCCGGTCGATGCCGGGCACGATCAGCCCTTCGAGCACCGGCGCCGACGCCGTCTCGCCCATCGTAGCCAGATGCCTCTGCACGTCGGCGAGGGTCAGCGCGGAGATGCGCGTGCCGAGCGTCAGACCCGAGCAGTCGCGCAGTTCGAGCCCGTCGGAGTGGATGCCGGCGTTCGTGATGATGTCGGTCACGGCCCGCGCCGCGCCCTCCGGCGAGTTCTCGTAGCCGGCCTGGAGCGCCATGAGACGGCCGAATTCCTCGGCGAGCGTATTCGACGAGTTCTTGAGCATGAAGCTCATGACCTGCCACAGCGGCGCGGACGACACGCTCGTCAGTTGCGTGTCGCCGTCGCCAACGGCTGCGGAAACGGGCGCGTCGGCGTTCGTCACGGCGATGCCATCCTCGGCCAGGAGCTGGGCGAAGCGCGTGGCCACGTTCAGGGCCGGCGTGTCGGTTTTCGACGGATAGCTCGTCACGCGGTCGGGGTCGGCCTCGCCCTCGCCGCCCCACTGGCGGTCGAGGTCGATGGCCATGGAGGAGGCGGGCATCTCGTAGATGTAGTTCTCGTTCGTCTCCTCGATGCCGTCGGGAAGGCGCTTGGATCCGAACAGCGTGTCGTCGTAATCGAGCGTGACCTGGCTGATGCCGTCGGCCGCGAGCGCGTCGGCGGTCCGCCGCGCGAGGGTGGCGAGGCCCGCACGGCCGTTGGTATGCGTGGGGTCGCTTTCGCCGTCGCCGAGCAGCACGTCGCCGTTGCCCTTGAGCACGATGGTGGCGCCATCCGCCGACGCCGACGATGACGACGACGAGCCGGAACCGCGCAGAAACACCTGCGTGTCCAGCGTGCGGTTGAGGTCGAGGGTGGCGGAGGCCGCGTAGGCGGTGAGGGTTTTGGTGGTGGACGCGGGTTCGCGTGCCACGTCGGCGTCATGTCCGGCGATCTGCGTGCCGTCGGCGTCGAGCACGACGATGGAATAGGTGGTGCCCAGACCCGCGGTGGCGCTGTAGTCGTCGACGATCTGCTGCACCGCGGCCGTGTCGACGGAGGCGGAGGTGTCCAGATCGCCGGCGAGCGTGGAAACGGTTGCTTTGGCGGGGCGCACGCTGATCGAGGAGACGCGCGTGCTGTCGGCGCCGCCGCGCCCCAGCACACCGCCGTGCACAATGGCGAAGGCGACGAACAACACGATGACGACGCCCGCGGAGACGAGGATGCGCGTCGCCGCCGGGGTTATCCTCCGGCGACGGGACGTCGTGTCAGCAACGCTTGCCGCGTCCGCTCCTGTGACGGCACCGATGCCTGCGCCCGCGTCAATCCCTGCGCCGTCATCCGTACCGTTTTGCGCGTCCATCCCCGTGCCCGCACCCCTGTCGGTCATGCCGCGATCCTTTCCTGCGCATCCTGCGTCGTCGTATCCGCCGTCGTATCCGCCGTCATCGTATCTTCACCAGCGCCCTTCGCGCCGGCCGAGGCCTGCGCCTCCGCGTCGGTGGCGTTGAACTCCTCGCTCACCGTCGCCTCGGACGCGCCCTGGTGCTCGATCGGCTTCCACTGCGGGCGCGAGAAGATGGCGACGAAGGAAATCGGGATATAGCTGAGCATATACACCGGGAAGCTCAGGCAGTACGCCACGAGCTCACGATTCGTCGCGCCGATCTTGTCTCGTTCGAGAAGCGAGGTCAGCGCCGCGAGCGCCATGAGGCCGAGCACCGACGCCACGAGCGTCACCAGCCAGAAGCGCAGCGAGGCGAGCTGGCTGGCTGCCGAGACGAAGCCGAAGGCCACGAACAGCGCGCCCAGCACGGTGCGCGCCACCGACAGTACGGTCAGCGGGCAGATCATGAGCGAGAGATCGACCGCGGAGAAATCACGCTCGCGGATCGCGTACTTGATGAGCTCGGGGCCGTAATAGCGGAACACCTGCAGGAAGCCTTTGCTCCACCGCACGCGCTGGCGCCACGACTGCGCGAAGGTCACGGGCTGCTCGTCGTAGAGCATGGCCTTGCCGCAGTAGCCGATCTTGTCGCCATGCATGATCGTGTCCATCGTGAACTCGAGGTCCTCTGTCAGCAGGTGGAACTTCCAACCCTTGTTGCGTTCCATGATCTTGCGCGAGAACAGGAAGCCCGTGCCGCCCACGTGGCAGCTCGTGCCCAGCGCGTGGCGCGTGCTGTTGAGGAAGCGCGACTCGCGCACGAACCACAGCGCGGAGCCCGACGACACCCAGTTCTCGTCGAAGTTCACGGAGTTGCGGTAGCTGGTCAACGCGTCGAAGCCCGCGTGGAAGGCCTTGTTCATCTCCTCCACGTAATGCTTGTCGAGCAGGTTGTCGGCGTCGAACACGATATACGCGTCATAATTGCGCGAGGCGCCGCTGCTGCGGATGCGGTCAAGCAGATACGTCAGCGCGTAGCCCTTGCCAATCTGCTCCTTGTTGAAGCGCTCCACCACGTTGCAGCCCATGCCGCGGCATACGCCGGCCGTGTTGTCGTCGCAGTTGTCGGCCACCACCCAGATGTCGATGCGGTCGGTGGGGTACGTCTGGTTCTGGATGCAGCGGATGAGGTTGCCGATGACCTTCTCCTCGTTGCGTGCGGAGATGAGCACGCAGTAGTTCTTGTCGAAGGGGGCGTCGGGATAGTCCACGCTTTTCGAGAACGATCCGGCCACGATGCAGAAGATCTGGTAGGCGATGCCAAGGACTCCGATGATACCCATGAGGATATCGATGAACGTGAGCAGTGCCATTCAGCGCCATTCCTTCCGTGCATTATGGCCCCTGTGCCTGCGTGGCGTCGCGGGCTTGGGGTGGCTGTCGCTCGAGCGGTGCGGGGCGGCGGGCGAATCGTCGGACGCCGTGTCGCCCTCGTCCTGGTGCGCGGCGCCTGCGCTCTTCGCGGCGGCGCCCGTATCCTCCGCACCCTGCGCGGCGGCATTCTGAGCGCCGGCATCGACGGACCCCGCGTCATCGCCATCGTAGCGCGACGCGACATCCGACGCCTCCCGGCGGAACTTCGACTTCTCGGGCGCCGGGCCTTGCTCGTTGCGTCGGCGCAGCGCCTCCGTCACGTCGGTGTCGAACGCGCCCGCGTCAAGCGAATCGTAGGAATCATACCCCGGCGCGGCATCGTCCGCGCCATTCGCGCCCGCCGCGCCCGCCGCGGAATCCGCGGCACCGGCAGCCGGCATGGCCTGCGGAATCGCCACGGTTTCGGAGGCATCGCGGTCCGTATCGGAATCGTTCTGATTGAATCCGGCGGCGTCGAACTCGTCTCGCAGCATCTGCTGGTACTCGTCCTCCACCGTCACGTGGTTCGTGCTGCCCCGCACAGCGCGCGGCAGGCGGTCGGCGACGGGCTTGATCACATGCTCGCCGATGGTTTCGGCGCCCATGACCATCGCGGACTTGCGCACGGGCTTGGCATCGTTGAGAAGCGGCGAATCCACAAGGTCGTACTGCTTCGTGTACATGCGGAACAGCACCTGGATCGACGCCCACACCGGCAGCGCGAGGAACGCGCCGAGCGCGCCGAACAGATAGCCGAACAGCACCACCACGAGGAACGCGACCGCCGGGTTGAGGTCCATCGTGCGCTGCGAGATCTTCGGCGAGAGCAGCAGGTTCTCGATCTGCTGGTAGACGCAGATATACACGATCACAATCACCGCGTATTTCGTGCCGAGCGTCGCCCACGTCGAAAGCACCGGGATGGCGCCGCCGATATACGTGCCGATCGTGGGCACGAACTGCGAGGCCAGGCCGCAGAACAGAGACAGCGGCAGCCAGTACGGGGCGTCGATTTTCACAAGGAACACCGACATGCAGGCGCTGGAGATGGCGGCGAGGATGATGCGCGAGTACAGGAAGTTCGAGATCTGGTCCTGCAGCACCGTCCATGTGACGAGGAAGCGGCGTTGGGAATGCGGGGAGACGTATTTGCAGATGGACTTGCGCATCTTCGGGCCGCATGCCGAGATGTAGTAGGTGACGAGCAGCACCGTGAAGATGGTGAAGATGCCGCCCACGAGCGACACCACATAGGCCCACGCCTGGCCGGCGTAGTCGGCCATGTTATGCGTGTTCACCCAGTCGAGCACGGTGGCGCCGAGGTTGTTCATGTCTGGGATCTTCATGTTGAAGCGGTCGCTCACCCACTGCTGGAGCGTGCTGTAGGTCTCGGGCAGCGAGTTGAGCATGGCGATGAGCTGGTCGACGAACATCTTGCCGAACACGACGAGCAGCGCCACCGTGACGATGAGGACGCCGACCAGCGTGACGCCGCTCGCCGCGCCGCGCCGCCAGCCGTGGCGCACGAGGCGGATGACGATGGGCTCCATGGCCAGCGCGAGGAACACCGAGATGACCACGATGAGCACGACGGGCTTGACGCTATCCCATGCGTTCCACACCCAGATGCTCACGAACACCGCGATGGCGGCGTAGAGCAGACCGCGCCCGAACCACTCGGGCGGCCTGCGTGCATCGCCTTTTCCGGGGAACAGCGAGGCAAGATCGATCTGCGAGGTCTTGGCCTCGTTTTCTTCTTCGGAATCCATACGCTTCATTATGGCATCACGATGCACCAACCGCCGCGGCAGCCGTTCGCCTTCGCCGAATCGCCGTGGCGGAGGGGCACCGTCCGGAGGGGTGGGGCGCCGGCTCCACCCGTTCCGCCCCGCTCCCCGTGTCCATGCACCGCTTCATCAGGCATACCCGGTATCCTGAAAGCATGCTTTCAGTTTCATTGGTGATACCGGCGTGGAACGAGTCGGAACGCATCGAAGATTGCCTCACCTGCTGCGTGCGCCAGACGATGCCCGCCAAGGAGATCATCGTCGTCGACAACAAATCCACCGACGACACGCGCGACATCGTCGAGCGCTTCATGCAGGCGCATCCCGACTCGAATATCATCCTCATGGAACAGGACGCCGAGCAGGGCCTCGTGCCCACGCGCAACTACGGCCTCGACCGCGCCACCGGCGACGTGCTCGGCCGTTTCGACGCCGACTGCATGCTGCGCCCGGACTGGGTGGAGACCGTGTCGCGCGTCTTCACCGAAGACCCGACGGCCATGGGTTGCACCGGCCCCGTGGCGTACTACGACATGCCGCTGCGCGCGGTCGGCCTGAACGGCGACAACCAGGTGCGCAGCCGCATCTATCGCGCCGACGGCGACCATCCGCTGCTTTTCGGCTCGAACATGGCCCTGCGCGCCACCGCTTGGCGCCAGATCCGCACGCAGGTGTGCCGAGACAAGGCCGACATCATGCATGAGGACATCGATATCTCGCTCCATCTCATCGGAGACGGCCTGCGCACCGTGTACTGCCCCAATATGGTGACGGCCATGTCGGCGCGCCGCATCGACTCCTCCCCCAAGAGCTTCAACGCATATATGCGCCGCTTTCGCAACACCTTCGCCGCACATCCGGACCACCGCCGTTTCTTCAAGCCCGAGGTGGCCTTCCGTACGATGTACCCGCTGCTGCACACGTTCTACCCGCAGTACCAGTGGTATCTGCGCAAGCGCAGCGTCGACCCGGCGAAGTCCATCTGGCTGAAAGAGCAGCGCCGCCTCGGTTTGACGGACGAATCGGCCTGACACATTCGGCGTCGACGAGCGATTCGGCGTCGACGAGCGACGGCGCGAACCGTCACAGCGCGTCGTAGATCGTCGACGCCGCCTCGGCGATCGCATCCCACGACGACCCGTCGGTGAGGATCACCATGCTGTAGTCGCCCTTGTCGCTGTACACAATGGCGGCATCGTGGAGCAGCCCGTCGAGGAAGCCGACCTTGTCGGCCACCGTGCCGTTCTCGCCGATGCCCGCGGGAATGCCCGAACGGTAGATCTGCGTCTCCATGCATTCGAGCAGGCGCTGGCGCGACCCGTCGCTGTACAGCGTGCCGCCGTACAGACGCGTCAGGTCGTCGGTGAGGTCGGAGGCGGTGGTCAGCATATCGCCGTCCTCGATATTCGTGTCGGTGAAACCGGCGGCCTGCACCTCCTCGTTCACGGAGTCGAAGCCATATCGCTCGAGCCAGGCCACGGGGCAGTCGTTGTCGGAGTCGACGATCATGGTCGAGAAGCAGGCGGACAGCGTGGTGCCGTTCAGCGAGGAATTCCAAGTGGCGCGGCCGCTCTCGACGGCGGAGATCATGGAGTAGGCCACATAAAGCTTGTACGTGCTGGCGGCCGTGAACTGCTCGTCGGTGGAGATGGAGACGAGCGGCGTGCCGGTTTTCAGGTCCGTGACGCTGACGGCGTAGTCCGCACCGGCGAAGATGCCGTCGAGGTCATCGCCGAGCGAGGCGGTGAGGTCGGTTTCCGTGGGGCTCGGTGAGGCGGAGGCTGAGGCTGCGCGATCTGCGGAATCGACGGCTGTGGCGTCGGTTCCGGAGGGATCCGCAGCGTCGGCGGCGTCCGCGCCCTGGGTGTCGGCGGTTTGCGACGATTGCGCCGCTGCCTGCGATGCATGCGCGCGCGAGGAGAAGAAATCGTGGACCCGCGCGGCGCAGAATACGATGGCGGCGACGATCAGGCACAGCGTGCAGGCCGCGACGATGCGGCGCCGCCGGTAGATGCGCCTGCGGGCCGCGGGGTCCCTAGGTAGCGTGCTCACGGAATTCCTTTCCTTCATGCCGGTGCATATGCACCGCGATACCGCAACGGTAGCGCGGCACGCTGGACGCACGATGAACGCGACATGAAAGTTTCTTCCGAGCGCCCTCCATACCGCGTCAGACGGACCGTGCATCATTGCGGGACGGACGGCGGGCGGATCATGTCTCGCTCGCATCGCCCGTGCGATATGAAAAACTCCGGGCCGTGGCCCGGAGTCAGATCGTACCCCCTGAGAGAGTCGAACTCTCGTTGTCAGATTGAAAGTCTGGTGTCCTAACCGTTAGACGAAGGGGGCGGACGAAGGGATAGTTTACGCATCTGCCGCGATAAGTGCAAATCAGACGCGCGATTCCCCTTCGGCGTGTCGCGAAACACGCGTCGGCAGGCGCCGCCGGACGTCACCGCCTACACGGCGCGATAGGTCATATCGTGAATCGTGCGACCCGCATCCAGCCCCTTGCGCTCGAAATTCGTCAGCACGCGCCCCTCGAAGCGCTCGGACTCGAGGAACCCGGCATGCGGCAGATCGGCGGCTCGCTCCGCATCGCCCTTGCCCACATGTTCCGTCGCCAGCTGCACCGTGCGCGTGCCGCAGTTCTCGAATCCCGGCGCGTCGTCCATGACCTCGTGCACATGCAGCGCGTAATCGTCGATATCCGTCGCGATGCGCCACAGGCCGCGCGGGCGCAGCGCCTCGTGCACGCTGCGCGCAAGCGCCGGCTGCACGATGCGGCGCTTGTGATGCCGCATCTTCGGCCACGGATCGGGGAAGAACGTCCACAGCTCCTCGAGCAGGCCCTTCTCGCACACGGCGAGCAGCTCGGGCGCGTTGACCTGGGCGACGCGAAGGTTATGCAGCCCGCCCTTGCCCGCGCGCAGCAACGTATGCGCCACGCCGGGGTCGTAGACCTCGAGCGCAAGGAAGTTCACGTCGGGTTCGCGCTCGGCGGCGGCCACGATGTTCTCGCCCTGGCCCGTGCCGATTTCGACGACGAGCGGGCGGTCCGCGCCCCACTGCTCGGCGACGTACTCGCGCGTGAGGCGGAAGGCCGGGTCGACGGCGAGGTCGCGCCCGGCATTCGGGATGTCGAGGAGGTAGTCCGGCGCGTAGCGCTCCCACGCGGCGGCGAGGCGACCGTCCAGATGCGAGGAGCGGCGGACGAACGATACGACCTCGCGGCGATACGGGGCGGGGGCCGGGGCTGCGGGGTCGGTGGCAGGCTCGGCGGAGTCGAGAGGTTCGGGGGATGCGGTTTCTGCGGTCATCATTCCTTCCTGGGATTCGAATACATGCTGTCTGAATCTTACCGTCACGCCACCACGATGCCCCACTGTCGGCACCGGGGGTTCTTTCGTTGCCGCGACCTTTTCTCGTCGCGCAATGGCATCCAAGCTTGATGACCGCCTCCGCGACACGCCGATGGCTGTTTCTTGCACTGCTGGAAAATCGTTGAAATTCCGCGGTTCTTACACGATGCCACCAAACGCGACACGCCGTAAACCCACGAATTTGCCGTTTCGATTTGCGTAACCGACAGGTCATCTGTATTATCTCTCTTGTTGCCTGACGCAAGGCAGCAACGAGTTGGCTCCGTAGCTCAGTTGGTTAGAGCGCCGCCCTGTCACGGCGGAGGTCACCGGTTCAAGTCCGGCCGGAGTCGCGAAAAAGAACCCAGGTTCGCCTGGGTTTTTTGTTCAATGGCTCTGTAGCTCAGTTGGTAGAGCGTACGACTGAAAATCGTGAGGTCAGCGGATCGATGCCGCTCGGAGCCACCACTACCCCGCTTCGGCGGGGTTTTTCTTTTTCCGCCGACGGCAACGGTGCCTCTCACTGGCACCGGAGCGACCAGCAAGGGCCACCGTTATGAGCGGAGCCCGCCCGTGTCCGCAACCAGCCCGTGTCCGCAACCCATCACAGTGTTCCCATTCCCAGAACAGTGTGATGGCTTACGGACATAATCGGGCGTTTTCGGGCCGAAAAATCGTGTTTTCTGTCCGAAAGCCATCACAGTGTTACGGATTGAGAGCCAGCCCCCGCCCGCTCAACCCGCGGGAAGATCAAGAAACACGATGTCGTTGCGCGCACAGCGAAATCCTGCGCGGACCGGCATGAATCCCCTATACTGAAAGTGGTTGAGGTACTTCGGTACTTTGACTAAAGAAAACGGGTGGGCCGGATGTCGCAAGGCGTCCGGCCCCTTTCTTATTCCGCGGCGCAGACCAGGCCGCGCAGCCCAGACCACGGGTTATAGGACAAAAAATGTGTGTCTGGTCCCGTTTGGGACTGTCTCTTGTTTTCGGGCGTGTCGAGGCAGTCCCCACGGGTGTCATGCCGCGCGGTGCAGCTCGTTCTATTCGATGCCGGCGCCGTACCCGTCGTCCCCGCCCCGTCCCCGCTCCCGCCGATGGGCTTGGGCGGGTGCGGCGACACCCACTTTAGGCGATTTGGGCTGGATTGACGGCGGTTTTCCCGCCAAGATGGCGTTAGGCGGGTGTGGCGGCACCCACTTTAGGCGGTTTGGGGTTGGTTTTGCCTTGGTTTGGTGTCTGAATGGGCTTGGGCGGGTGTGGCGGCACCCACTTTAGGCGATTTAGGCTGGGTTCTCGGTGGTTTTCCCTCTGAGATGGGCTTGGGTGGGTGTGGCGGCACCCGCTTTAGACGATTTGGGGTTGAAGGACACATTGTGTGTCCGGTCCCGTCCGGGATCGTCTCCTGTTTCCGGGCATGCCGGGGCAGTTCGGTGAGTTCGCCCGACAATCGTCCCAACCGAACTCGAACGCCCCACGTCCTATAACCCTGTATCTGTGCTTATGGCGGCGGGAAACACCGCCATAAGCACAGATACAACATCACCGGCTGTGGCATGCACCCCCATCCAGCCACCCACACCCGCTCGTCCGGCAAAACGCAAGCCTGATTCAAGCGCTTACGTGCCGGAGCGAGATGTATCGCCATCATCGGCAGCACCGTCATCGAGATCGTTGATTTTGGAACGGTCGGGAATGGGATAGGCATTATGCAGGAGCTGCTGGAACGACACGTTGGCGATGCCATAGAACGCGTTCACCATGAGTTCCGCCGTGAATCCCGCTTGCAAATCGCTCTCTTCGGCCACCGAGGCCATCACAGACGCGAATTTCTCCGGGGAATCCCGCCACATGGATGACATTTCGCACAATGTAAGCATGTTCCCCACGAGTTTGGGGAATTCCTCCGACCCCAGAAAGGCATCAATGGTGCGTCTGCGGAGTTCACGCGCAGCCGCATCATCAGCATCGCTCGGCGCCATGTCAGCATCCGCCGCCCCGCCGTCGAGAGTGTCGTCAACACCATCCTGAGAGTCGCCCGCGTTCCCGTCCTTCGCCCCGCAGGAAGCACCGGCGCCAGTCCAGTCGCGGATGTTGCGCACCGCCGTGCTGTCAAGCCCGGTGAAATCGCACGCGCGCTGCATGGAGAAGGTCTCTTCATCGGATTCGCCGGTCAGGTATCCCACGTCCACATTGAAAAACTCAGCGATGAGCATCATCGTCTCGTATTTGGGGAATCCGATGACACCGGAGGCCGTGCGATTGCCGGTGTTCAGCCAGCGGCTGATGTCCTTCTGGTGATACTTCGTGAGGAACTGCCTGTTGAGCTGGCTGACGAAGGCAAGCTGGGTGAGCCCCCGTTCGTCCATGCACCGTTTCAGGCGCTTCCGCCATATCGCCGCGCGTCCTTGGCTTATATCATCCATAACTTATTTCTCTCATAGATTTCAACCGTTTTATAACACATTATACCATTGACGGTTTGTTTTTAGTGTTTCACGATGAATTTACGGCTCGAAGAGACCTTGATTTCATTCATTTGGAGTCACTCGCAGCACGACAAGGAGGGACGCATCCGCGAAATAAACATCGCCCTTTATGACGCTACCTCCCGGGAAATCACATGACACGATCGGCCGCTCAGCGGTGCCCGTCCGGGAACTGTAGCGCCAGAAAGGACATGAGCATCATGTTCGAGAAACTGGCAACAACCATCCTGCACGGCAAACGAGCGTTCGACAAAGCGTCTGGCGACGATGCAGGGGAAAACAGTGCATCACATTCGACTCGCGACGGAGCTTCGGACACCGTGTCAAAGAATCCGAGCACCCCGATGCCTCGAATGGATCACGCCGTCGCTACGACGGATGCCCGTAACAAAAACAGCAAAACCCCGAGAGAGTAAGGAAGAAAAATGGAAAACACCACCAATCCTGCGAATGGGACGAACGGCGCGCCACAAAACGGCATGCCACAAAACGACGCGCCCAAGAACAGCGCCACCACTACGGTCAGCGGAATACCGGCATACCTATGCTACGGCGGTTTCGCCCTCGGCCTGGTATTGCTTCTGCTCACCTTCTTTGTGAAAAAGTGGAGCACCGGCGTGCTCTTCGCCCTTGCGCTCATCGCCATCATCGCCTGCATCGTGGGCCGGGAGATGACGAAGGAGTACAAAGACTTCAGCGGCCGCAAGCTCGCTAAAATCGGCATCATCCTTGCAATCATCGCCCTGCCCGTTGGCATCGCAAACACCACCATGACCGAGCAGAGAGAAAACCTCGATGCAAGCCACGAAGCAGCGCAGCAGATGAATTCCTCCGCGGCGAATGACACGGAATCGTCCGAATCCAAAGAAACGGAAACCAAGACATCCGAGCCAGCGCAAACCGCCGAGCAGACCACCGAAGCGGCCACGGAGGAACCCACCGCGGAGGAAACCACTGCGACGAACGCCCCAACGACTTCTTCCGAAGACTTCCGCGCAATGATGGACTCCTATGAGGCGTTCATGGACCAGTACATCGCGTTCATGCAGAAGTACTCCACGAGCGACAACCCCGCGAGCATGCTCCAGGACTATTCAACAATGATGTCCCAGTACGCCGATTGGGCGACGAAGATGCAGGCCGTCGACGAAAACTCCCTCTCCGCAGAAGACTGGCAGTATTACGTCGAGGTCACCACCCGAATCAGTCAAAAGCTGGCAGCCGCTGGCGTGAGTGCAAACTAACAGCCGGTGTCAGGACGGGGACGACGGTTCCCGACCGAAGTCCCCATCCTGACAAGGCTGACCGACGCCGACCAGCAAAAATGGTCTGTCGAATCCTTGCAAAAAAGGAAAGGGAAACCGATGGAAGAGAACAATCCGATAGAGAACAATCCGATGAATGGAATCGGCGCATCGACGCCGCAGGCCGCAACCAATCCGGCGGCGAATCAGGCCCCTGCGCCCGATGAGACATCGACGGCGCAGGCTCCGACCGCGCAGATGCCGATGGCCGCCGGCAATCAACCCGCGGTCGGTGCAGCATTCGTTGGTGCGCCGGCTGGTGCACAGCCTGCAGCCGCACCGACCGGCGCGGGTACCGTGCCTCCGCAAGGCTCCGTCCCGACGGCAAACGGCGCCGCCCCACAGCCGCAACAGCCGCAGCAGCCTGCCACAATCCTGCAGAAAATCATGTGTTTTGGCGGTTTCGCCTTCGCCGTGGTGTTCCTGGTGCTGGCAATCGTGATCAAGAGCTGGAATAGCGCGCTATTCATGCTGCTGTTCATACTGCTGGCGCTCATCTCGCTCGGCACCTGCATCGCCGCGCTGGTGATGACGCAGAAGAAGAACTCCCACTACAAGCCGCGCATCCTGTCGATCATCGGCATCGTACTCACGGTGATCGCCCTCATCGTCGGCATGCCGAACGTCATGGCGGTGAATGCCCAGAAGTCCGAATCCTCCGCTGAATCCGAAACATCCACGGCCACGTCCGCTGAATCCGAAACATCCACGGCCACGTCCACGGGAACCGAATCGGAAACGGCCACGTCCACGGAAACCGCCACATCCGCTGCCTCGGATGCATCGCTCAATCCCACGAAGATCACCGATGAGGCCTCGCTGAAGAGCATTTCCGAAGCGCAGGAGAACGATCTCATCACCAGGCTGACCGCTCAGAAGGACGCCCTGACCTCAAAGATCTCGGACTACGACTCCTACAAGGCCAACGCCAGCGAGGTCGAGGCCTTCTACGACACCATCACCAGCGAAACGGAGAAGACTCTGCTCCTGTACCGTCAGGATGCCGCCGTCTATGCCAATGCTGTCTTGTCTTCAGGCAAGAGCGCGCATGACATGTATTCCGATATCGACGCCATCGACGATGACCTCTACAACGGAGCGCTGGATGACACCCTAGACGATGTCTATAACGGTTTGTTGGATGATCTGCGCGATGCCTTGTACAACGGCGTTCTGAATGATCCGGATGCGGCAAGCGACTATTCGGAATGGTCGTCCATCTGTTCGAACGAGTATTCACAGAATTCGAGGTCGAGCAGCGAAGTGTATGCGGCCATCTCTTCGACGTCGTCGAAGATCTATTCCTTTAGCTCCGCGTTGGGCATCCACCTCTACAGCGGCGACATCGATGCAGCCAAGAAGGAGCTGTCTGACTTCCAGGCCGAACTCGACAACAACAATCAGTAGTCTGCTAGCCTGTCCGCTCACCCGCCCCATCGTCTGCCGAATCTTCGCACGGGGATCCGGCAGACGATTTTCTATGCAGCACGCGCATATCCCAACGCCATGCAAGAGAAAGGGGCTGGTGCACATGCCCTTGAAGCATATGCACCAGCCCCTTTTCGGTGTGCATTCGATGAGCTTGCATTCGCGTGCGAAGCCAGCCGAAAACCACTCAGCGGCCGATCTCGCCCTTCACCCAGTCGATGATATACGGCGCCACCTCTTCGATCTGGTTGATGGCGATCTCGAAATCCTCGGGCCCGCCGTACCACGGATCCACGAGGTCGATCTCGTATTCCTTGCCCGGCGCCGGCGTGGCGAGGTTCGGGTCGAAGGAACGGTACATATGCACCTTGCTGCGGTCCTCGGGCGGCAGCATGCGCAGAAGCGAGCGCATATGCGAGGCCGTCATCGGCAGGAACAGGTCGGTGGCGTCGATCTCGCCGCGCGTGATGGCATGCGCGAAATGGTGCTTCGGGATCTCGTAGCCGCGGGCGCGCAGCACGCGCACGGCGCGCGGGTCGATCGGATGGCTGTATTCCTCGTCGCTGATGCCGCTCGACATCACGCGCACGCTGTCGGCGAGACCCTCGTCCTCGGCGTATTTGCGCAGGATGATCTCCGCCATCGGCGAACGGCAGATATTACCCGTGCACACCGTGGTGATGGTGTAGCGCGGGTCGTCCTTCAGGTTCTGCGAATCGGTGCGGCCGGCCATATGCCTCCCTCTGTTCTCTCGGCTTTCGGCTTTCAGTCCTCGTCGTCGTTCTTTTCGATCTTGCGGTACACGCGGTAGCGGAAACGCGGGATGCCTTCGTCTTTCGCGGGCGTCATCCATGGCGATTCGTCCTCCAGAGCCCAATCGCCCACAAGCGTCGGCGCATGGGTGTCGGTGTCGAAGGTGGCGTCGATCTGCGTCACGTAGGCGCGGTCGGCCTCCTCCATCATCTCCTGGAAAACGGTGGATCCGCCGATGATCCAGATCTCGGAATGATCCATTCCGTCATCCGGAATGGCGGACTGGCTCGCGCATTCGAGCGCCGCTTCCGGCGACGAAATCACGATGGCCCCGGGCGCGCGGAAGGAGGGGTCCGAGGAAATCACGATGTTGTCGCGGTTCGGCAGCGGCTTGCCGCCCAGGGACTCCCACGTCCTGCGCCCCATGATGACGGGATGCGAGACGGTGAGGGCCTTGAAATGCTTGAGGTCCTCGCCCAGATGCCACGGGATGCCGCCGGCGAGGCCGATCCCCTCCCCGCCGTCAGGCGTATGCGCCTGTGCCCAGATGAGGTTCACCCACGTGCGTTTCGGCTCGTCATCGCCGTCGAACTCGTCGTATTCCTCTTCATCCTCGTAGAGGTCGTCGTCGCCGAGCTCGCGGCCATGGTTCAGGTGCCCGGAAAAACCGGGCTTGGGTTCATGATGGTCCGTGCGACTGTGACTGTCATGCTCCATTGTCGGTATTCACTCCTTAGGTAACCCGGCCGTCCGGTCGGGACACAAACTAGGGAATCATCCTAGCATCGGTCCGTGTCGTTTCCCTAACAAACGATGGGAATCGTCCGCATGCGCGGTACACGCCCGGCGAAACGATGCGCGGGCGGAGCATCGCAGGCCTTCCGCCACGCCGCCGCGCGTCCCGCTTCGGCACCTCACACCACATCACACCGCGACGGGCGCGGCGATCTTGGGATGGTGCCTGTAGTTGATGACGTGGAAGTCCTCGTAGCTGTAGTCGAAGATGCTCGGGGCCTTGTCAATCTCGAGCGTCGGGTACGGGTAGGGCTCGCGCGAGAGCTGCTCGAGGAACTGCTCCACATGGTTGTCATAGACGTGGCAGTCGCCGCCGGTCCACACGAATTCGCCGGGCTCGAGGCCCGTCTGCTGCGCCATCATGCAGGTGAGCAGGGAATACGATGCGATGTTGAACGGCACGCCGAGGAACATGTCGCAGCTGCGCTGGTACAGCTGGCAGCTCAGGCGACCGTCGGCCACGTAGAACTGGAACAGCGCGTGGCACGGCGGAAGGGCCATGTTCTCGACCTCCGCGGGGTTCCAGGCGGTCACGATCATGCGTCGCGAGTCCGGATCGGTGCGGATGAGGTTCACCACGTTCGCGATCTGGTCGATGGTGCGGTTGGGGTCGTCCTTGGTCGGGGCGGGCCAGCTGCGCCACTGCACGCCGTAGACGGGGCCCAGGTCACCGTTCTCATCAGCCCATTCGTCCCAGATATGCACGCCATGGTCGACGAGCCAGCCGATGTTGTTGCTGCCCTTGAGGAACCACAGCAGCTCGTAGGCCACGCCCTTGAACCACACGGATTTCGTGGTGAGCAGCGGGAAGGATTCGCTCAGATCGAAGCGCATCTGCTGTCCGAAAAGGGAAATCGTACCGGTTCCCGTGCGGTCGGATTTCAGCGTGCCCTCCATGATGATCTTGCGCACGAGATCCTCATAGGGCATGGGGATGTCGGTCTGGGGCCGTGCGGGCATGCGCGACCGGATGCTGTCGAGTTCTTCCTGGGTAAGCGCCATATGTCAATCCACCGTCAATCTGTTTTCTCGTCGCGTTTCTCGCCGGGTCTGTCTAGGCCTGCGAAGGCTCCTGCAAAGCCTCCGCGCACGCCTTAGTGGCGCACGTCGATGCTCATGCGCACGGGGGTCTCGTGCTCATAGGTGTGCTTGACGGTGCAGCCGCTTTCGATGTGGCGGCGCACGCGCTCGGCGAGCTTCTTCGCGTCCTCCTCGGACAGGCCGGCCTCGGTGGCGTCGATGACAATCTGCTCCTCATAAGAGGTGAAGGCATCGTTGTCGGGATCATACGATCCGTCCACCACGATGCGCGCGCCCTTGCCTTCGCCCAGCGCGCTCTCGACGGCCTTCTCGCTCGACAGCGCGGCGCATCCCGCGAGCGCGATCTTGGTCAGGTCGCCGGGCGAGAACACGCCGCGGTCGGAGCCGTGACCGAACTTGATATGCGCGCCATCGTCCGAGAACGCGTCCCAGGAACCGTCCTTGTTTTTCTCAACCCACAGCCTCGACATATGACTCCTTCGTAAGTCTTCGTAAGTTCGTTCGTACGTCCCGGGGCCACATGCGCGGCCCCGGCATGCGAATCCCGCGGCGGCGCCACGAATGCGAACGGCCGGACGCGGGACGTGTGGCATGACCAGCATACCCAGAACGTCGCGCGCCCGGCCATCGCGGGTCGCGATTCACGCGCTCAGCGCAATCCAGTTGCGCAATGCCGCACGCCGCGACGCGCCGCAGCATCGCAGCGCCGCGCCGCCAAACACCACGCCGCAGCGCATCACTCGTGCTGCGCCGGATCGATCGTCTCCGCCACGCTCTCCGCCACGTTCTGCGACGCCGTCGGCACGGACACCGGCTCGACGCCCTCGATCTTCTCAACCGGCACCGACGGCACGTCCGCCGGGGACTTCGGCGCCTTGGCCAGCTCGGTTTCCGCGGCCTCCACGTACTTGCGCGGCACCACGTACACCGGAGACACCGAATGCTGCAGCAGGCCCTGGCTGATCGACCCGAGCAGCAGGCCGGTGAAGCCGCCGCGCCCGCGCGAGCCGACGACCACCACATCGTTGACCTTGCTCGCCTCGGTCAGCGCGTCGATGGCGGAGCCCGGGACGATGGAGGTCTCGATGTCGAGGTCGGGGAAATGCTCCACGATCGGCGCGAGGCGCGTCTTGAGGTCGTCCTTGTAGGACGCGAGCACGCCTTCCTCGATCTTGCCGCCGCGCATCGAGGGCACCGCGGAGATCACCGTGAGCTTGGCGCCCCAGAGGTTCGCGAAGCGCGCGGCGATGCGCAGCGCCTCGAGACCCCATTTGGATTCGTCGGAGCCGACGGCCACGCGGCTGATGGTGTTGTTCAGATGCATGACGGTTCCGTCGTCGTCGGTGTACGGCACCACCACGATGGGACAGTACGCATAGGCCGGCAGACTGGAGCTCGTCGTGCCCAGGAGCCGCTCGGCGAGGCCGCCCTTGCCGCGGTTGCCGATGACGATGAGGTTGTAGTTGCGGCTGAGCTCGACGAAGACGGCGCTCGGGTCGCCCGTCACGATCAGCGTCTCGGCCTCGACGCCCTGCTGGTCGGCGATGGCCTTGGCCTTCGAGAGAATCTCCTCGGCGTCGGAATGTGCGACGGCGTCATCGCCCATCGCGGTGTATGTGGCGTCGAAGGATACCGCGGCGTAGCTGGGCAGCGAGTACGCGCACACGATCTGCAACATAAGGCCCGCGTGCTTGGCATAGTTGGCGGCCCACCACGTGGCCTTGAAGCTGGCATCGGATCCGTCCACGCCGACCAGAATGGCCTTGTCGTTCTTTGTAGTCATGGATACTCCTTACGTCATTGGATGCCGGCGCGTCGTCGCGCCGTGCCTCGAGTCCCACTTTAGCGCGGGAGGTGACGGTTGCGTAAGGAGTGGTGGCGTGTCAGCTGTGGATATAGGTGAAATCGTGGATATTCGCGAGCGTGCGCGACGTGGCCTGGCCGAGCGCGCCGCCGGAATTTGCTTCGGAGATCACGATTTTGTCTCCGATCACGGCTTCGACGATGGCCACGTGGCCGTAGGTGGTGCTGGCGCCTGCCTGGCCGGGCGCGAACACCACGATGTCGCCGGCCTGCGGGTTGTTGTCGACCGAGTAGCCGAGCGCGCGGGCGGATGCGGCCCAGGACATGGCGTTGCCGAAATACGATCCGACGGGCAGGCCCAGCTGGTGGCGGCGCACATAGGCCCACCACGTGCACTGGCCGTAAGGGTAGGAGTTGCCGGTGTCGCCGGTCTGGTGGTCGACGCTGTCGGGGACGTCGACGTCGGAGGGGTCGGCGAGGAACAGCTCGTTGTTCCTCCAGATGCCGTCGGCGACCTGCTTGCCTTCGGGCAGCGTGAGGTTGCGCGAGGAGAGCGTGACGACCTTGAGCTGACCCATCGTTTCCTGGCCGTCCCAGCTCGTGGAATCCGAGGTGTCGACGGATTCGGAACGCGTCTCTGAGCGCGAGGACGAGGAATCGTAGGCGTCGCCGGTTACGTCGGAGGAGTCGGCCGGCAGGATCTGCTGCGAGGCGACCTGCGCTTCGGCCAGCGGCGTGCGGTCGAAGACGCCCGCGGCGCTCGCCCCGCACAGCGCGCCGGCGGAGCCGATGAGCACGACCATGGCGCCGGCCATCATGAAGTTCGATTTGCGCGAATCGCGGCGGTTGCGCTCACGGATTTCGCGGCGTGTCAGCGGCGCGGAGTTGAGTTCCCGCAGCAGCATGCGGCGCACGTCGACGACGGCGGCCACATCGGAGCCGGCGGACAGGGAGGATTTCGACGTTGCGGATTTCGCAGCGTGCTCGACGATGGCGGAGGGCACGCGGCCGTGCTGGGCATGGCGGGCCTCGGCGCTGACGGATTCGGCGTTATGCGAGATATGGCGCCCGGAATGGCGCGGGGACACCGACGAGGAGCCGCTGATCGAGGCAAGGGCCCGGATGGTCGCGAAGCTCTGGCGCTCGGCGTGACCCGCCTTATGAGCCGCATGTCCCATAGATGTGCTCCTTGAAAAGCCCGGCGTATGGCCCGCGCATGATGCGCGCCGCCCCACGGGCCGGTCGTCGTTGTGTTCCTGCTACATTTCCGAATGCTGTTCGCTGACTTGTGCTGACGCTGTGGATTCTATCCGGAGCAGATGACCGGAGGTTAAGGGTCAGTAACGTGCCAGACTGGCATCGATGCATATGATACAGCCGCCCCGTCATCGTTACCAGAGTTCCCGTGCCCTCGAATCCGCGCGTTTTCCGTCCCGGAAACGACGGATTCCACAATCGGGACGCCTTGGGACCGCGACGATTTTCACATTTTCTCCACAATGACGTTCCGTTATTGCACCTCGGCCACGTCGCCATATGCCTCTTTCGTGAGCGCGTCTCACGAATCGTGGGCCTTTCGCAGACCACCGGCTTTGCCTGACGGCTCTCCACGCTATTGTTGGAGCCATGACTACTACAGTGACGATTCCGCAGAATCTGCTTCCCCAGGACGGACGCTTCGGCTCGGGCCCGAGCCGCATCCGCGAAGACCAGGCCAAGGTGCTTTTCGACTCCTGGCGATCTCCGATGGGCACGTCCCATCGTCAGGATTCCGTCAAGGACATCGTCGCATCCGTGCGCAAGGGCCTGACCGACCTGTTCCGTCTTCCCGACGGATACGAAGTGGTGCTCGGCAACGGCGGCGCCTCCCAGTTCTTCGACATCGCATGCGCCAGCCTCATCGACCGCAAGGCCGCGTTCGGCGTGTGCGGGTCGTTCTCCGAGAAATTCGCCAAGGAGGCGCAGGGCGCGCCGTTCCTCGAGGATCCGGTTATCGTGACCGCGCCGTATGGCCAGGCCGCCGTGCCGGAGTTCACCGAAGGCGTGGACACGTACTGCTGGCCGCAGAGCGAGACCTCCACGGGCGTCATGATCCCGGTCAAGCGCGTCCCCGGCTCGAAGGAGGCCGGTGCGCTGACCATCATCGACGCCACGAGCTGCGCCGGCGCGCTGCCCGTCGACATGAGCGAATGCGACGCCTACTTCTTCTCCCCGCAGAAGGCCATGGGCGCCGAGGGCGGCCTGTGGGTGGCCATCCTCTCCCCCGCCGCCATCGCACGCGCCGAAGCCGTCGAGGCCTCCGCCACGCTCGAGGGCGCCACGCGCTGGGTGCCGGCCATGCTGTCGCTGACCAAGGCCATCAAGAACTCGCGCAAGAACCAGACGCTGAACACGCCGGCCATCGCAACGCTGATCCTCATGAACGAGCAGATCAAGTGGATCAATGCGAATGGCGGACTCGACTGGTCCGTGGCACGCTGCCGCCAGTCCTCGGGCATCCTGTACGACTGGGCCGAGAAATCCGACTATGCCACGCCGTTCGTCCCCGCGGGCCCGGCGCGCTCCGACTGCGTCGTGACCGTCAACCTCGACGACGCGATCCCCGCCTCCGAGGTGCTCGCGCATCTGCGCGCCAACGGCATCGTGGATTGCGGCGGCTACCGTGCGCTCGGCCTCAACCAGCTGCGCATCGGCGTGTTCCCGTCAGTCGAGCCCGGCGACGTCGAGGCGCTGACGCAGTGCATCGACTACGTGGTCGACCAGATGCGCCGCGCGTAGCGCTTCCACCGCGGTTTCGGTCCCGCGCATGACTTCGGTCCCGCGCATGACTTCACGGTCCCGCCCCTTCCGGGCGGGACCTTTTATTGCCCCACGCGCGCGAACACGCGCATCACAGGCTGGTGGAGGCGAGGAGGTACATGCCGGGCTCGCCGCCGCCGACCGAAGTCACGCGGGCGCGGCCGTCCGAGGCCGGAATGAAATACGATTCGCCCTTGCCCACGACCACGCTCTGCGTGTCGCTGGTGCAACGCACGCGGCCGCTCACGCAGACGAGCACGCGGGGGCCGCCCACCGCGGGAATCGCCGTGGCGGGGGCCACGTTCTGCGCGTAGGTGGTCATGGTGGTGCGCTGGCGTCCGGCCACCTTGCCCCACCATTTATCGGCGTCGGTGCCCACCTGCCCGCATGACAGCATGAATTCACGCAAATCGGGGCGGTATACGGCCAGGTTCGGCGCGAGCAGCGTCTGCATGGTGTGCGCGGTCGGGTCGATCGGCGGCGCGGGCGTGCAGTTGAGATTGCGCAACAGGTTCGGGATGTCCTTGTGCTTGGGCGTCATGCCCGCGCGCAGCACGTTGTCGGAGTTGGTCATGATCTCCGCGCCCGTTCCGTGCAGGTAGCAGTGCGGCGTGCCGGCGGGGATGAACACGGATTCGCCGGCGCTCAGGTGGACGGCGTTGAGCATGGCCACGCACAGCACGCTCGGGTCGCCGGGAAAGGCTTCGGCCGCCTGCAGAGCATGGCCGACGATGCGCCCGGCGCGACGATCGGAGCATGTGCTGGCGGCGGCGCGCAGCGCGTCGGTGAGTCCCTCGGCCTGGTCGGGCGCGGCGGTGACGGCGAGACGGAAGGCGCGGAAGATGCGCCGCTGGGTGTGGCCCCAGACGCGCGCCGAGGCGGGCATGTCGGTGTCGAGGTCGGAATCGTCGACCAACGATGGCGCCTCCGCGTACCGCGAGCGCAGACTCCAGCGACCGCGGTGCATCGACACGGCGCCCGATTCGCCGCCCGCGATCTCATGCGCCATGGCGCGGGCCAGCGGGTGGTCGATGGAGTTGAGCGCACGCAGCTGGACGGGGCGCGGAGCGAAGCCGACGGATGCCTCGAAGTCTTCGAGCGCGACCACCATCTCATGTTTGGCAAGGGTGTCCTTGAAAGAACGCACGGGCGAGTCGAGGGGGATTCCCGCGGCGTTCTCGCGGTTGAAGCCGGCACGCGCCTCGAAATCGAGCGGGTGCACTTGCAAAGACAACGGAATGCGAGCGGAGATTATCTTGAACAGATACGGCAGCACGGGGCCCCAGGTTTCGGAAACGGCCGTGCCGACCATCAGCTCGGGGGCGCGGCGGATGGCTTCGTCGAGCGCCATGGTCTCGCCGTCCACGTCGACCGGCGACGGCGAAGCGGCGTGGCCGCTGAACCACATCTCGGCCAGTGGGCCGTCGGTTCCGACGCCGAAAAGTTCCTGCAGTCGATGATCGGAGCCCCACGAATACGTTTTGGGAACCGGTCTGATCGGGAACACAGGGCCTCCTCGTATCGTTGCTGCCTTCGGTGCGTATCGCTGCGCGTGAACCACTCCACCTTAGCGCGATTCCCGGAACGAGCCGGGAGCGCCACGCCCCTTACACGCTCCCCATACACTCGGCATCGCCCGCGCCACGCGCCAAACGCCCCGGCCTTCCGCGAAGGGCTCCGCCCACGATGTAAGGTAGGTGTCATGAAACTGGCACCGATCTGGGACCCCTCCGTCCGCAAGCCCGACCCCAAGCCCGTCCGGGTGGACCTCTTCCCACTGTTCCTCGGCGGCACCCTCGTATGGGCCGTTGCGGGAATCGTGTGCCTTGTCTGTTACCTGCGCGGCGTCATGTCGCCGCGCGCGGCCATCACCTGCGCGGCCGGCGTGATCATCGGCGCGATGCTGCTGGTCTGGGAGCGCCGCGAGCGCAGCACCTACCGCCTCCTGGGCAAGGATGGCACCGCCACCGACGGCGACGGTGCCAATGGCGCCACGCCGTCCGCCGAATAAGGAGCGCCGCTCTGCCGTGGCCGTGTGTTTTTCACACGCCGCCCATCACCGCACGGCCATCTCGGATTCCGCCTCGAGCCCCAGGCGCGGGGCCGACTGCACCTCGGCGCCGGCCGCATCGTTTTTCTGCAGGGTGCTCGCCAAAGGAATCAGGATCATGAAGGTGCTTCCGCTACCTGGCTTGCTCCACAGGCGCACAGTGCCGCGGTGGCGCAGCGCCACATGACGCACGATCGACAGGCCCAGGCCCGTCCCGTCCTCGCCTCCATGGCGCAGCAGTCTCGTATCTCCGCGATAGAAACGCTGGAACACCTTCGCCTGATCATCCTTCGAGATTCCGGGGCCATTGTCGATCACGCGCACGCGCGCGTACTGCCCTGTCTCGTCGGTATCCACCATGACGCCCACATGCGCGTCGTCAGGCGAGTACTCGAGGGCGTTCTCCACGAGCTTCTCCACCGCCACCGACAGCTGCCGTGCGTCGCCGAGCACGACGACGGGCGCATCCGGCCGGCGGTATTCGAACGAGACCTTCGCCTTCCGGGCCGCAGGGGTCTCCTTCTCGATGACGCCGTCCACCACATCCCCGAGGCTGACGGGCGCGGCCTCGCCGTCCTCGCCGACGATGCCCTGGCTCGACAGCAGAAGCACGAGGTCGGACACAAGGTGGCGCAGATAGCGCGCCTGGAACACGATTGCCTTGGCGTCGTCATCGACCGCCGACGACGCGACGCCCAAAACACCGGCACCCGGAGCACCGGCGCCGGAAGCCTGCGCATTCGGAGCCCCGGCACCCGCGGACCGAGCCTCGCCCAGCTCGTCGATGAGCTCGTTGCCGAGGCGCAGGATCTCGTTCGCCGGGTCGCTGAGGCGTTCGGCCACGCCGCCGACGAAATCGTCGCGCAGCTCGACGAAATGCCGCTGCCTGCTTTCGTCGAGAACGAGAACGAGCACGATTTCATCAGTCGCCGGGGTCACGGTCACCTCGAGCCAGTTCTCGCCGAGGCCGAGGTCTCGCATCGTCGCCGCATCGCCCGACAGCAGCTGGTCGCCCGCATCGAGGCCGACCGTGGCATAATCGGCGGGCGTATGCGTCACGAGTTCGAAGGTCTGCGCGGTTCCCGACTCGCGCACCGTGCGAATGGCGTCGCGCACGCGGTCATCGGCGATCGCATCGTTGCGCACGAGGCCGAGGCGGTAGGTCGCAGGCGTGGCGCGCACCACGTCACCGGACGTGTCCACGGCGATGGATTCGAAATCGAGCGAGGAAAGCACGCGGATGAGGTCGACGCCGATATCGTCGTCATCGTCCTCCTGCGTCTGTTTCTTCGCGCGAGAACGGAACACTGATATGACGAGCGTCGCGGCGAGCGCGATGCACGCCACCGCCAGCACGATGCACACAATCTGAAGAGTTTCCATGATGTGTTAATTCTTGCACAATTCACCATGCGGCACGGTTATTGAGAAGATGTCATTCATGGCGCGGCCTCCCTCCCACGGCGGTACGGACGGCGGTACGGTATCCTAGGTGTTCCATCAAGGAATCCATCGATGCGGGTAAGCTGTCGGCATCGTAAATTCACCGTCAGTTCACCACGGCGCCGGGTCGGCTCCATCGTCTTCCCATAGAATGACGGAGAGGCTCAATTGAGGATAAGGAACTTCTATGCGCGAACTGTTTACCGAGGAAATGAACAAGATCAGCGGCGATCTCGACACGATGGCCGCCGCCGTCAAGGCCGCCATCGACGGCGCGGGCAAGGCCCTTCTGGATGCCGACATCGACGCCGCGCAGAGCGTCATCGACGGCGACATCAAGATCGACGCACTCGAGGCATCGATCATCGACCAGTGCCTGGAGATGCTCGCCCGCCAGACGCCGGTCGCCACCGACCTGCGCGTCGTCGTGTCCACGCTGCGCATCGCATCGACTTTCGAGCGCATGGGCGACCTGGCGCGCCACATTGCCGAAATCGCGCGCCGCGCCTACCCCGAAAGCGCCGTGAACCCCGCGATCCGCGACTGCTTCCAGAAGATGCAGGACTTCGACTCCCACACCGCCGACGAGCTGATCCAGATTCTCAAGAACCACAACGAGGACCAGGCCGTCAAGCTCATCGAAAAGGATTCCCAGCTCGACGACCTGCACACCAAGACCTTCGGCATCGTCAATGCCGACAGCTGGAACGGCACCAAGCAGCAGACCATCGACGCCGTGCTCATCGCCCGCTTCTACGAGCGCATCGGCGACCATGCCGTGGGCGTGGCGCGCCGCATCGTCTTCATCGTCTCGGGCTTCGACCCGTCCAAGGATCCGACGCCGGTTCTCGCCGGCGGCCTTGACGAGTAACGCCCGAATAACGCGCGAGTAACGCCCGGGACTGCGCCGCGTCGAGCCGGCGTTCATCACATGGGAATATGGGGACGGACTTCGGTCCGCCCCCATTCTTTCTGTGACGCCGCTCACAAAGCCGTGTGACGCCATTCACACTTCTGGGAGGAACGGCGCCGAGCTGATAGTGTCGTGCGCGCAGGGATGCGCAGGTGTTAGCCCGACATCTCCGCCATCGCTGCGGAGAGGAATATATGGCGAGCAACCCCCGTCAGAGAATGTCATCATCCGCCACGATTGCCGAATCGTCGGCATCGTCACCATCGTCTTCCCTTTCAACCCCCGAACCCACCGCAACAGCACCCGCCTCCACGGCCACCGCACCCGCGCGATCCCCGCTCGACAACCGCTGGATGCGCGCCGTCGTCCCCGCGCTGCTCATCCACATCTCCATCGGCACCGTGTACTGCTGGAGCGTTTTCAAGCAGCTGATCGCCGACCAGATGCATGTCGCGCCGAGCACCATCGAATGGGGCTTCTCCCTCGCGATCTTCTTCCTCGGCATGTCCGCCGCCTTCCTCGGCCCCGTGGTGGAGAAGGACATCCGCCGCTCCGCGCTGATCAGCCTCGTGTGCTTCGTCGCCGGATTCGCAGGCACCGGCGCCAGCATCGCGGCCGGATGGCTCCCCGGCGTGTTCATCTGCTACGGCGCCGTCATGGGCATCGGACTGGGCGTCGGCTATCTCACGCCGGTGAAGAACCTCATGCTGTGGTTCGCCGACAACAAGGGCCTCGCCACGGGCATCGCGGTGGCGGGCTTCGGCCTCGCCAAAGCCATCGCCAGCCCCGTCATGACGTGGCTGATCTCCACGGTGGGCCTGGTAAACATGTTCTACGTGCTGTCCGCGGTGTACGCGGTCATGATGTTCCTGGGATTCCTGCTCATCCGCCGCCCCGCGGGCTACGTCTACTCCGCGGCCGCGCGCGTGCGCCGCCGCACGGTGATGCGGCGCCCGGTTTTCTGGGCCATCTGGGTGGCGTTCTACCTCAATATCACCTGCGGCCTGGCGCTGATCTCGCAGGAGAAGGATATTCTCCACGATGTTCTCGCCGTCATGCCGCGCTTCTCCGGCCTCGACGCCCCGGCCTTCGCAGCGGCTACGGCCGGCGTCATCAGCACGGTGCTGGCGATCGACGCGGTGTTCAATGCGGCCGGTCGGCTCGGTTTCTCCACGCTGTCGGACCACTGCCGCCGGCGCGAGACCAGCTATGTGGTGATCTTCGCCATGTCGATCGCCGTCTGCGTTCTGCAGGTGGCGTTCCATTCGATTGACAACGGCATCCTGTGGATGATCCTCATGATGCTGTTCCTTGTGAACGCGGGCTACGGCGGCGGATTCTCCACGCTTCCGGTGCTGCTCGAGCAGCATTTCGGCATGGCGTCGGTGTCGACCGTGCACGGTCTGGCGCTCAGCGCGTGGGCGTTCGCGGGGCTGTCCGGCAACCAGCTGGCGTCGTTCGTGGTCACGCATGCCTCTGACGCGGCCCACCGCTACGCCGCGCTGATTCCGATTCTCGCGGTTCTGTACACGGTTGCGCTCGTGGCGATTGTGCTCGTGATGCGCGATCGCGGCGGGCGCGGCGCTGGGCGCGCGAATGTCTGATTCACGATCCACGATTTTCCCATCGTGATTCCTAACGGGCGTCGGCTCCCACCCGGGTCGGCGCCCGTTCCCTATCTCCGCGCCCCGCCCCGTCAACGGTGCCTCTCACAGGCAGCACACCAACCAGCAAGACCCACCGTTGACGAAGCCATCGTTGAAAACAAGCCACACCCCCCACCCAACAGTGCCCCTCACTGGCAACACAGCGACCAGCGAGACCGACCGTTACATCGCGCACCCCGCCCCCGCCACACATGCAAAAGGGCCGGACGCCACATGGCGCCCGACCCAATCGTTGGAATCGGAATCCCAGAAGAATCCCGGAGGAATCTCAGGAAACCGACACCCGAAGGTCAGCTCACTTCTGGTCAGCTCACTTCTGACCCTGGGCCGCCACGGCGGCAGCACCGGCGGCAGCAGCCTCGGGATCGAGGTACTCGCCGCGCGGCTTGATCGGCTTCATGTTCTCGTCAAGCTCGTACAGGAGCGGGATGGCCGTCGGGATGTTGACCTTGGCGATCTCCTCCTCGGAGAGGTTGTCGAGCATCTTCACGATGGCGCGCAGCGAGTTGCCGTGCGCGGCGATGAGGACGGTCTTGCCGGACTTGAGCTCCGGCACGATGGCGGACTCCCAGTACGGGGTCACGCGCTCGACCACGTTGGCCAGCGCCTCGGCTTCCGGCACGGGATCGCCGGCGTAGCGCGGGTCGTTGTTCTGCGCGTACTTGTCGTTGGGATCGATGTCCGGCGGCGGGGTGCCGTAGGAACGGCGCCAGATCATGAACTTCTCGTCGCCGTACTTCTCGCGGATCTCGGTCTTGTTCTTGCCCTGGAGGGCGCCGTAGTGGCGCTCGTTGAGGCGCCAGCTGCGCTGCACCGGAATCCAGAGGCGGTCGGCCTCGTCGAGGGCGATGTTGGCGGTGTTGATGGCGCGACGCAGAAGGGAGGTGAACACGATGTCCGGAAGGACGTTCTTCTCCTTGAGCAGCTGGCCGCCGCGCTTGGCCTCTTCGCGACCCTGGTCGGTCAGCGGGACGTCAACCCAACCAGTGAACTGGTTCGTCTTGTTCCATGCGCTCTGGCCATGCCTGAGCAGTACGAGTTTGTATGTCATGCTTCAGATTGTATATGGGCAATAAGACGATGGACCGCCATGTTCCAACGCTTGTGCGCCCTGTGCGAACGTCGCACGGCGGAAGGAGGAGCGGGCGTGGGCGCGGCGGGGAGGGCGCACGATAACGCGCACGCGTCACAGCGCACAATGACACAAATACGACGATCCCGCGCGTCATGCGGCGCGCGGGATCGGAAAGGGCTATGGACGATGCCTTAGAGACGACGCCTCACAACCGCTAGTTGCGCGACCCCATCGGTCCGGGGTACTGCTGGCCCTGCGGCGGCATCTGCTGGGGACCGTTCGAACCGCCCTGACCGTTCTGCTGCGGATACTGCCCGAACTGGTTCGGCTGGTTCGGCTGGTTCGGCGCGCCGTATCCGGGCATCTGGCCCTGGCCGGGAGCCGGCATGCCGTAGGGAGCCGGCGCATAGGGCGTCGGCGGAACGACAATCATGTCTTTGTTCACGGCCAGCATCTGCACCGCCGCGCAGAACAGCGCCGCCAGCGCGCCGATGAGGATGAAGACGAATCCGACGCCGATGGAATAGCCGGAGGAACGGGTGATGAGCTCATAGAGTGGGAACAGCAGCGCCGTGGTCGAAAGCGCCACCGTCGTCACGGAGAATTCCTTCTTCGGGAATAGGAAGAAAACAATCGTGGCAACCATAAGCAGCAGCACGAAGATGCCGTAATACGGCTTGCCCGTTCCCATGCCCGAACCGAGGTACGAGAACGACACGCTGTACGAGCTACCGTATCCCTTGTAGGAATACGTGAAGAACGGCAGGAAGCAGCCGATGATCGCAAGCAGCGAGCCGATCATGCCGATGAGAGAAGCGACGGTGATGGTCGGACGCGCGACGATGACGTGCGCCATCGAGCCGAGGAACCCTGCGGACTGCGGACCCATCTGGTACGGACCCGGCTGCGGGTACTGCCCCTGCTGCGGATAATTGGCGAACGGGGGCTGGCCCTGCTGCGCGTACTGGTTGGGGCCGGGCTGGTTCATGCCCTGCTGGTTCGGCCCCGGTTGGCCCTGCCACTGCGGCGCATTATTCGGCGATGTCATGTTCTTCCTTTCTGGTTTCATCGGCATCCATGCCAATCAGACCTCTGTATCTGGGACAGATACCGAGATTAGGCCTGTTGTTGGGGAACTGGCTGGGAATACGATTCTCCCACTCCGTCCGGTGACCGGCTCCCTACGGACCCCGGTCGCCGGACACGTCACAGCTGCTGGTCCGGCTGCGCGGTCTGGTCCGGCTGGGCGGGCACGGACTGCACGGGCACGGACTGCGCGTCGGTCGTCGGAGCCGCATACGCAGCGGGCGCAGCGGCAGGCACGGTGGCATCGGCCGTTGCAACCGGTGCCGCGTACGTCGTCTGCTGCACAGGCTGTGCGGGTGCCTGGAACGGAGCGCCCTGCGCAGCGGCAGGCGCCGTCGCACCGCTCTGCGGCGCAGAGAGAAGGCCCTTGGTAATCAGCAGCAGCTGTGTGATCGAGCCGAACAGAGCGGCCAGAGCACCCAAGAGGATTACGTAGAAGCCGATTGACACGTAATGGAACGACGGCAGGCCGGAAACGCTGGTAAGCGGAACCAGCACGTTCAGCGCCGACAGCACAACAGCGGTGATGGCGAATCCCTTCTTCGGGAAAAACAGGAAGACGGCCGTCAGCACCATCAGCACGAGCACGAAGATACCGCCGCTGCTTATGTAGTTGAGCGAGAAGCCGAGAACCGAAACGAACGGCAGAAAGCAGCCGAGGATGGAAACCGCCGCCCCGATCACGCCGATAAGGGCTGCAAGGGAGAGGTGCGGCTGCGCGATGACGATACGCGCCATCCGGGCGAAGAAGTCATTGCTCGATGCGGTTCCCGCCGTCGGAACCGGCGTGACGGCGGGCGCGGAACCCGGCGCGATGCCCGGCGTGGAGGGGTATGCCGCCGGCTGCTGATACTGCGCGTACTGCGGCTGTGTGGCGTAGGCGGACGGGTCCGCGACGGGCGCGGCCTGCTGCTGCGGATCGCTCCACTGGCTGCCGGGCTGATTCCCCGACTGCTGATCTTCAAACCGGGGCGTGGTATTCGGCGAAATCATGATGGTCCTTTCTATTGGCGACCAGCAACGACGCCAGTCGTACGCCCCCATTGTAAAGGAACCGTGACGATATCAAGACGATGGCGCCGCGCAATCACCGCCGCAACGCGATTACCACGGCCGCGGATACTGCGGATTCCGATAGCCCTGGGAATACTGCACCACGCATGTCCGCATTGCGTCGTCGGGCAGCGCTCATAGACGATTCCGCCCCGCGGCCATGGCGGTCGCGGGGCGGAACGGGAATCAGACCTCTGTCAGCGCAACGTTACTGCATGTTCTGCTGCTGCGCGGGATCGACCGGCGTCTGCGGCTGCGCGTACTGCGCAGGCTGGACCGGGGTCTGCGCCGGCTGCTGCGGCTGCGCGTACTGAGCCGGAGCGGGCTGCTGCGGCTGGGCGGCGCCGGCGAACATCGTGGACGTGGCGGACTGGAAGCCCTGGCCCTGCGCCTGAGCCTGGCCCTGGGGCGCGGACTCGCCGAACTTGAAGGTCTGCGTCGCGATGCCCCACTGCACCTGGAGCAGCATCGCCACACCCGCGAGAATCACCACGATCGAGGCGATGATGATAAGCCAGAACGCAATCTTGAGCGAGACGCTGATATCCACCATGCTGCTATACATGCCAAGGCCCTGATCGTCGAGGCCCTTATCAATCTGCTTGTGGATGTCATTATTCGCAAGGAAGGCGTCAATCAGCATCACGGCGCCGGCAACGATGATGGTCACGGCTGTGGCGACATTGCGCATCGAGAAGGAGAGGATCGCCACAATGGAGAACACGATGAGAATCGTGCCCCACGTGGTCATGCCACCTTTATCACTGCCGTTGGCAAGCGACACAGCGTCGGTCGTCGTGCTGTCGGAGTACCCGAGGTACGAGAACTCCGCCGTGGCGCTGGCGAAGGGCAGGAAGCACGAGATCAGGCACAGCAGGCTGGCGACCGCGCCGATGATCGCCGTGATATTGATCGGGTGATCGGCACCGATCGAGAAAATCGTCTTGTTCAGCGACACCAGGAGATTGCGCAGGCCCGGATTCCCCTGGGTCGGCTGCGGCGTCTGCTGCGGCTGCTGGGGCTGCGGCTGGAACGCGTTGGGCTGTTGCGGCTGGAACTGGCCCGGCTGCGGCTGGACCGGCTGGACGGGCTGCTGTGGCGCAGCAAAGTTGGAATCAGACATCGTCTTCCTATCTCTTCTTTGTTCCGATATGTTCTGTATTTGTGTTTTGTCTCTCGACATTGCGAGGCGTCGTCATCGCATCCGCGCTGCTTCCTTGTCGGTTTCGCGGAGGCGAAGCCGCCTCGGCGCATGATTCCGTTATCACGCACCGTCTCCGCAGGCCGGAACCACGCGGATTCATCTTCATTGTAAACATTTCATCGACAGAAGCCTCGGGACGTCATGCTCGCAGGGCCGGGAAGCACGCAAGAACAATCGTGGACCGGCAACCGAACGCCCGCCGTCCGCCTCTCGCAGCGCCGACATGCCGCGGCGCGCGATATGTGGCACGATGGACCGTATATATTCTGTGCCATTGGCTCTCGCGCAACATCCGCCAGGCGCAACGCCGCAACGGCGCCCGCAGGCGGTACCATGGGAACCAGAGAGAGCGGAGTTGTATGAAATTGCTGAGCGGAATTCGCCCGCGCACACTGATACTGTCAGTGACGCCGGTGCTGATCGGCGGTGCCGCCGCCATCAGCGACATCGAATCCCGGTTCCGGGAGTCCCGGGCGTGCCCCGGCCCCGGTTGCCATGTCGGCCATGGCTTCTGGCTCCCCTATGTTCCGTCTGCGTTCCTTTTCGTGTGGCTGCTGTGCCTTCTCGTGGCGCTTTTCCTGCAGATTGCGGCGAATCTGGCCAACGATTACTCCGATGGCGTGCGCGGCACGGACCGCGCTCGCACGGATTCCTCTGCGACATCCTCGGGAACGTCCCCGGCGGCACCCACGCGCCTCGTCTCCTCCGGCACCGACCCCTCGAGCGTGCTCGTCGCGGCCATCGTCTTCGCGGCACTGGCCTGCGAGGCCGGGCTCGTGCTCACCTTCGCCACCAGCCACTGGTGGTTCCTCATCGTCGGCATTCTCTGCCTTCTGGCCGGATGGTTCTATGTGGGCGGCAAACACCCCTACGGCTACCGCGGCCTGGGCGACCTCGCCGTTTTCCTGTTCTTCGGCCTCGTCGCCACGCTCGGTACGCAGTACGCGCTGACATCGTGCATCACCGCGATGGGCATATGCGGGGCCATCAGCGCCGGGCTGTCGGCCTGCGCGGTGCTCGGCGTCAACAACCTGCGCGACGCGGACACCGACCGTCAGGCGGGCAAAAACACGCTGGTCGTGCTGCTCGGACGGCAGGCCGGGAGCATCATCGTGGCGGCGGAGGCGCTGCTGTCGGCGGTGCTGCTGGGCGTCACCACGGTTCTGCAGAGCTCGGCGACGGGTATCTGCGCCACGCTGCTGGCGCTGTCATCCGCCGCGCTGCTTGTGTCTGACACGATGCTCCCCCACGACGAACGCGACTACCGGCTCATGTTCCGGCACGCCACGTTCCTCTCCCTCGTGCTCGCCGTCGGCTACTTTCTGTGCACCCTCGAGTTCTAGCCTCTGTTGTCCGTTCCGGCCACGCAGACCGCCATGGCCGGAACAGGCAACATCGTCTTAGCGAAGCATCGTCTTAGCGAAGCGGCTTGACCAGCGGGAACGTGATGGTTTCGCGGATCGTGGCACCCGTCATGGCGATGAGCAGTCGGTCGATGCCCATGCCCATGCCGCCCGCCGGCGGCATGCCGACGCCCAGCGCCTCGAGGAAGTCCTCGTCGATGTCGCCGGCCTCCTCGTCGCCCGCGAGGGAGTCCTTCGCCTGGTCGAGGAAGCGCTCGCGCTGCACCACAGGGTCGTTGAGCTCGGAGTAGCCGGTCGCCAGCTCGAAGCCGCGCACGTAGAGATCCCACTTCTCCACCACGCCCGGCTTGGAGCGGTGGCCCTTGACGAGCGGCGACGTCTCGACCGGGAAGTCGCGCACGAAGGTGGGTTCGTAAAGCTTGTCTTCGTAGAAGTGCTCCCACAGGTGCTCGACGAGCTTGCCGCGGTTCTCCACCTCGTCGCGCTCCACGTCGAGCTTGTCGGCCAGCTGAGCCAGGTGCTCCTGCGGCGTCTCGGGCGTGATTTCCTCGCCCAGCGCCTCGGACAGCGACTCGTACATGCTGATCTGCTTCCATTCGCCGCCGAAATCGTATTCCGTTCCGTCGAGCAGCGTCACCTTGTGGCTGCCGAAGACGTCCATCGCGGTGGTCTGGATGAGCTCCTTGGTGAGCGCGGCGATGGTGTCGTAGTTGCCGTATGCCTGGTAGGCCTCGACCATCGTGAACTCCGGGGCGTGCGTGGCGTCGACGCCCTCGTTGCGGAAGTCGCGGTTGATTTCGAAAACGCGCTCGATGCCGCCCACGAGGCAGCGCTTGAGGAAGAGCTCCGGCGCGATGCGCAGGTAGAGGTCGAGATCGAACGCGTTCATATGCGTGGTGAACGGGCGTGCCGCCGCGCCGCCGTGGATGGTCTGCAGCATCGGCGTCTCGACCTCGAGGAAATCGTGGCTCTCGAAGGTGTGGCGCAGCGAGGAGACGGCCTTGGAGCGGTTACGCACCATGTCGCGGATCTTCGGGTCGGCGATCATGCCGATGTACGGCTTGCGCGTGCGGGTGTCTTCGTTGAGCTCCTTGTGCAGGGCCGGCAGCGGCTGCAGGGCCTTCGCGGCGATGCGCCATTCGGTGGCGAACACCGACAGCTCGCCCGTCTTCGAGGAGATGACGCGGCCGCGCACGTACAGGTGGTCGCCGAGATCGACGAGCTGCTTGAACTGCTTGAGCGAATCGGGGCCGACCTCCTTCTTGGAGACCATGCCCTGGATGGTGGTGCCGTCGCCGGCCGCGAGCTGCACGAAGCACAGGCCGCCGGTGTTGCGCAGGAACATGACGCGGCCCGCGATGCCGACGACGTCCTCGGTTTCGTCGCCCGCCTCGAGCTTGCCGTCGTACTTGGCGCGCACCTCGGGGATGGTGGCGGTCACGTCGAGGGTGACCGGGTAGGGCTGGATGCCTTCCTTGAGCATAAGGGCGCGCTTGGCCACGCGCATCTGCACCTGCTCGGAGTGGCCCTCGGGGTCGGAGGCGTCGATGGCGTCGTCGAGGGTGGCGCCGGCGTCGATCTTGCCCGCGATGGCGGCGTCCTGGTCGAGCAGGAGCTGCGCATGGTCGATGGTGCTCTGGGTGGTGCGCTGCTTGGCTTCCTCGGCGGTTTCGGGCGCTGCGGTTGCCTGGGTTACCGGCGTCTGGGCGGGCGCGGGCTGGTTGTTGTCGTTTTCGATGGTGTTAGCCACAATATCCTCGCTGCTTGGTCTGTGCCTTCTGTTGGCTTCCGGCGCCGCGCGAAATCGTCAGCGGCGCCATGCCTTCTGAACCTCTTTATATTACGTTTCGCCCACGATACCGCGCAACGCGTGGCATAATCCACGATTTTCCCGCCGTCATCCTTCCGCGGCGTCTTAACCCAAACCCAGGGAGCAGCATCGTGCACCCTCGACCCCGATTACCTCACCGCACCCCCATCTCCGAGACCCTAACCCGCGCCGAAGGCGCACCATCATGCACCCTCGACCACGATTACCCCACCCGCACCGCCACATTCCCCACCTAACCCCCGCCGAAGGCGCAATCCCCCGCACCCTCAACCCCAATCACTCCACCGCCGACCGGCAACCTGATTGCGTCACAAAGATGACCGAACACGCCATCACGACACTCCGATTTGCATCGCGTTTGAATCCGTGTAATATTCATTGAGGTTCGACGGGCTGTAGCGCAGCTTGGTAGCGCGCTTCGTTCGGGACGAAGAGGCCGCGGGTTCAAATCCCGCCAGCCCGACCAACAAGGGTTTCGAGTTTGACTCGAGACCCTTTTTCTTTTGCTTTACGATGCACGTTTTGTTTCCCGATGCACGATTCCCCCTGCGCCGCACCCGCACCGGCATCATTTACAGCGGCGCGTCCGGCTGTGGAGCCGTCCGTCGGGAAAATCGAGATGGAGTGAGCAGGAGGCGGGGCGTGGGCGCGAATCTGTGCACCCTCGACCGCGATTAGGCGACGTGGAGCCGCCCCAGCGCGAGGTAATCGCCACCAAGGGTGCAGAATCGTGCACCCTCGACCCCAGTTACCCCACCAGAAACCACCCCATGCCACGATAACCGCCACCGAAGGCGCACAATCATGCACCCTCGACTCCGATTACCTGACCAGAACCTGCCCCATACCGCGGTAACCGACACCCAAGGCACACAACCGTGCACCTTCGGCGGCGGCCAGGCAACAAGTAACGGCATAGTGCCAGGGCGGTCGACACACCGGAAAGGTCGCGACCCACCCCTGGGCGACGGAACATCTCGGAGTGGAGCGGCCGCGCTCCACTCCACATCAATGACGGCCCCATGGCATGACGCGGATTCGAAACCGCCGACCGGAGGGGAACCAGATTCCGCGGAGAGAAGAACCAGATACGAGAACTTCCGGCAATGGAACCACGCGCCATCCCTGTCCCCTCTCCGCAACAGACTGCATGAACGAAAGATGTGCCGAACCGATCACGACATGCCTCCCAGCGCAACGCCATCGGTGGCATGCCGCTGGATGTTACATGCCGGTATTTGAGCGGAAACATCGTAGGCCATCGCGTAATGGAGCGCTTACATCACGATCACGAAAGTGAGCAATTGCTCATTTATATTTTGGACATACGGACGCCGCACACGAACGGCGCGCCTCGTCATCGAGGCGCGACCCACCATCCCATCCATCCAGAGCGCACATCGGGACGTACTGCGCGGCATCCGGCACTCGCAGCACCGGAACCGATGCAGACACATCTCCATAACTCCACACTGCAATCCGCATATCCAAGTCCAAAGCCAGACCTCACCCGACTTTCCATCCGCAGCACGAACCGTCGCATACGAAATGCCCATCCCCCAAGAAACCAACGAGGAAGCTCGGGGAGGGCAACGGAACGTCAGCGAAAAAGAAACGGGCGGCTGAGCCAAAGTCAAGAAAGGGCCCCTCATGACAGTACACATCATCATGCCGCGCGGCGGAACGTCGCCGCGCCGCGCCAGTCGCAGCAACTGCACGAACCGATCCACCGCATCGAATCGCACAGCCGGACACGCCGGAAGAGGCATTATGAACACCGCCACGCTGAGCGACGCCGACGCCCCGATGCGCCCACCCACGCGTGGCATGTCATCCGGCCGCAGGACCGGTACCGCGCCGGCCGGGAACAACGCCGACGGCAACACCAGGACTGACCGCCCACGCGGCAAGCTGGGAACCCCGGCCATCACCATGATGGTGGTGGCTGCCGCAGCCCCGCTCACTGTACTCAGCGGCGGCACATCCCTCGGTATCCTCAACGGAACCGGCGCGGGTTTCCCCGCCAGTTTCCCGATCGTCGGCCTCGCACTGCTGCTGTTCTCGATCGGACTGTCCGCCATGACCCGCCATGTGGGCGGATCGGGCGCGTTCTTCACGGTTATCGGCCACGGACTGGGCCCGGCATGGGGACTGGGAGCCTCCACACTCGCGCTGTTCACCTATGCGCTGATCCAAGCCGGTATTTGTTGTTTCCTCGGCAAACAGATCTCCATCAGCATGCAGTCGCTCACCGGGCAAGCAAGCCCATGGTGGGCGTGGTCACTACTCGTCGCCGCAATCGCCGGATGGCTGGGATATCGCAATATAGCGATGAGTGCGCACGTGCTCAATATCCTGATTGCAGGAGAGATCGCGGTGACGGTGATCCTGTGCGCAGCGATCTTCGCACGCCATGCCTCCGGCACGGTCGATGCTGTGACTGGCGTAACCGCGACCGGCATCAACTTCGCCGCATCCTTCTCCCCCAGTGCCACGGTCAGCGGCGCCCCGGGCGTGGCCATCATCTTCGCCATCGCCAGCTTCGTCGGCTTCGAATCGACCGCCATCTACCGCTCCGAGGCCCGCGACCCCGATATAACGGTTCCCCGCGCGACGTACACGGCCGTCATCTTCGTCACGATCCTGTACACGGCATCAACGTTCGCACTCGTCACCGCATGGTGTTCGGCCGGCATCACCGCCGAGACCATCGCCGCATTCGGAGCCGGCGACGTGCTGCAGGTCACGGCGACGCGGTATATCGGCGGATGGTTCGCCGCTGTTATCAGCGTGCTCATTATCACGAGCCTCTTCGCTGCAGTGTTGTCATTCCACAATGTGCTTGCACGCTACATGCAGTCGATGGCCCAGGTTCACGCGATGCCTGCGCGTCTTGCCACGCTCGACGCACGTCGCGGCTCCCCCGCCGCGGCCTCTCTCGTCGCCTCGGCTATCTGCGTGGGAATCGTTGTCACCGTCGCCATCACCCGGCTCGACCCGTTCACGCAGGCGTTCTCATGGTTTTCGGGAGTCGCCGTGCTGGGTTTCGTAACACTTCTGGCGCTCACCTGCATCGCGGTAATCGTGACCTTCGCTCACCGAGCGGACCTGCGCGCACAGGAAGGCATGTGGCGTTCGGTGGTCGCATCGGCCGCCGGAGCGGTTCTGCTACTCGCGATCCTCGTATGCTCGGTGGCGAATTTTCCGAACCTCGTGGGTGAGACGGACGCATCGGGAACGCCCGTCTTCGGCGGTCTGTGCACGGCGCTCGTCGCATGCGCGGCGGTGGCGCTGCTGGCAGGCATCGCGGAGGCCGCCATCATGCGCCTAGCGCGACCCAACGATTACCTCATGCTGCGTAGCACGCTCCTCTCATAACGCTCCGCCGACATCGCGAAGCCCGATCCGCATATGACTCGGCGTACGGCTCGGCGAACATTCTTGCACCGAGCCGCCGGTACACTTTGCGACGGCATACTTTGCGTCGATACGCCTTACGCCAACGCCAAGGGATTCGCCCAAAACCAGCATGGAATCCTGATCACGCGCTCGTCTTAGGCGCGACGATTGTCACCGTCCAACATCCAATATGGCAAGGCCCGTGGAATATCCATGGGCCTTGCCATATGTCGCTCCTCCGGCGGCGTCTTCCCAGAATAGCGTCTATCCCCAGGGCAGTCCTCCAGATGGTGCCGCCCTTGAGGCGGTCCCGCCCTCACGGCACCCCAGCACCACCCTCCTTACGCCACCTCCCTTCCATCGCCACAACTCAACTCCACGCGCTTCCCTGCACCACGCCACTCCACCTCCCCACGCCACGCCTACGAGCACATTCGGTCCCAACCTCCGTGAACAATGCGGTTCCGTCGCTTACGATGGAACCATCGGTGCGCCCATATCCCGCCAGCCGCCACATATATCCCTATACCGCTTCAAGGAGGACGACCATGCCAAAAATCGTCGACCACGAACAGCGCCGCAATGAAATCGTTGCGACGTATCTCAAACTCGTCGAACGAGACGGCATCAACGGCGCGACATCCCGCGCGCTGGCCGCGGAACTCGGCATCTCGAACAGCCTCCTGTGGCGCTACTTCGACGACATGGACGCCCTTGTGGAGCGTGTGTATTCGGTGGTCGTGGCGCATACAAACTCACGCGTCGGCAAGGCCATCCAGAACCAGCACGGGCTTGCGGCGGTCTATGCCCTGATCGACGAGCTGTTTCCCGTCACGAAGGAATCGAAGGCGGAGGCGCGCGTCGTGGTGGAGTATTGGGCCGTCAAGGCGCGCAACAAAAATTCCTATGTGGAGCCGCATAATTGTTGGCGTCTCAATCTCATTGACTTTTTGGAAGAGGCACGATGCATTGGCGAGATCGCCGAAGACGCGCCGACGAGCCTGCTCGCCGACATCATCCTGAACATCGTGGGCAATTCACAGACGGAATACGCTATGTCGGGGGACGACCACATCGCCCTCGCGGCACGCGACCTGGCACGGGAAGTCGTGTTTCTGCGCCGCGACCCCAAGCAGCCGCATGACCCCGTCGCCGGAAGATGAGCGCGTTCCCTAGATAAGGCCGCATCAAAATAACCCCACTTCAGCTAATACAGCGCCAGACACCGCCTCAGACAAACCAGCCACTCCCATCATCAGGTAATCGACAGGAAACAACCGACAATCGTCAGAAACCATTCGGTAACCGCCGCGCCACAGTGCTGGACTTAAAGTGAGCGTGCGCTCAAAAAAAACGAAAGGACTCGACATGACCGCAGCATCCACCCTCTATCCTGGATTCCTCACACTGGACGACGCCTTCAACCTCACTGAAGACAAGGTCCGTGAGATGCAGCTCAAGCATATGAACGAATACCGCACGAAGCTTGGCCTTCAAGGTGGCCTCACCTTCGACATCAAGCATGCCGAGGGATGCTACATCTGGGACGCGCAAGGCAACAAGCGCCTTGACTTCATCGGCTGCGTCGGCGTGTATCTGCTTGGCCACAATAACCCGTTTGTTATTGAGAACGTGCTCAAATACCTGCGCTCCAAGCCACTGACCATGGACCCGATGGCGCTCAAGCCCATCACCGCCGCCTTCGCCCACGACATGGCCCTCATCACTCCGGAACTCACTCGCACGATCACCAATGGCGGCGGCGGTGCCGAAGCCGTCGAGGCCGTGCTCAAGCTCGTGCGCATCGCCGCCGGACGCAACCATCCGGAACGTAGGCGCATCGTGTCAACCCTGAACTCCTTCCACGGAAAGACGCTCGGAGCCGTGACCACCGGCGGCAAGGATGTATGGCGTCGTTGGCAGCCGCGTGTCGCCGGCCACACCTACATCCCCTACGGCGATATCGATGCGGTGGAGGCCGAACTGAGCAAGGGCGACGTGATCGCGTTCATCGCGGAAACCATCCAGGGCGAAGGCGGCGTGGTGGTGCCGGAGGAGGACTACTTCCCCGCCGTCCGCCACCTGTGCGACAAGTACGGCACGTACATGATTATGGACGAGGTGCAGGCCGGATCGTGCCGCACCGGTAACATCTGGGCCTTCCAGCACTACGACGGCCTGATTCCGGACGCCTTCACCTTCGCCAAGGGCATGAGCGACGGCGTGCTGCCCGTCTCCGGCATCCAGGTCAAGGACAGCCTCTACCAAGAGGCCTACGGCTCCTACGACAGCGCCATGATGCACACAGCCACCTACCAGGACAACAATATCTCCGCCGCCGTCGCGCTCAGCTGCCTGCAGTACATGGTCGAGCACGATGTCGCCACCCATGTGCGCACCAAGGGCGCCGAATTCTTCGCCAAGCTCGAGACCGTGCGCGAGAAGTACCCCGACGTAATCTCCGAGGTGCGCGGCCGCGGCTTCATGATCGGCCTCAAGTTCGGCGTCGATTCGCAGGGCGCGGGCTATGCCAATCGCGTTGCGGCGGTGATGGCGCAGAAGTACTTTGTCCATACGATGACCTCGACGAATAATGACACGATTCTGCGTGTCTACCCGAATATCGCGACGACCGACGAGGACTTCGACTGGTTCATCGATGCCCTTGACCACTCCATCGAGGATGTGATCCGTACCGCGGCCCCGGCAGGAGCGGAGGCATCCGAACCGGTGAAGGCCGAGCAGCTGGTCTCCGCCAGATAGCCTTGGGGCCTAGCTCCATTGGAGCCAGGCCCCATTCCAGCACCAGCCGTGGCGCGGCGACGCCGCCACTTATCTTGTGGCCTCTTGTCTGTGGCCTCGCATGCCATGCGAGGCCTTCCACATGCCGCAGTGTGGATGCTCCGGTGCGGATTCGGCAATGAGCACCGGAGCGAGGAGCCATTGGCCGAGGGAGCAACATCGTGCACCCTCGACCCCAATTACCCCACCAGAAACCACCCCATGCCAAAGCAGCCGCCACCGAAGGCGCACAATCATGCACCCTCGGCCCAAGTTACCCCGCCAAAAGCTGCCCTCCGCCAAGGCAACCGCCACCAAGGGTGCAGAATCGTGCACCCTCGACGCCCGACAGCCGATCCGGTAACCGCACCTGCCCGCCAACCACTTCATCAAGCATCGAACACACAAAAGCCTCCGTTCACGGTAGTTCACCGTGAACGGAGGCTAATCAGCGCGCCTCACACGCACGCGCACGCTTCACACGTGCACCCCAGCACGCCTCACGCCACGAGGGACGCGAACTGACTGTTGTACAGGTCGGCGTAGAACCCGCCCTTGGCCAGAAGCTCCTCATGGGTGCCGCGTTCGATGATGTCGCCGTGGTTCATGACGAGAATCATGTCGGCGTTGCGAATCGTGCTCAGACGGTGCGCGATCACGAAACTGGTGCGGCCCTCGGCCAGCTGGTCCATGGCCTTCTGGATCAGCTCCTCGGTGCGCGTGTCGACGGACGACGTCGCCTCGTCGAGGATGAGGATCGGCGCGTCCTGCACCATGGCGCGCGCAATCGTGAGCAGCTGCTTCTGTCCCGCCGACAGCGCGGCCTTGTCGTCGAGCACCGTGTCATAGCCCTGTGGCAGCGACTCGATGAAGCGGTCGAGTCCCACGGCTTTCGCCGCGGCCCGCACCTGCTCGTCGGTCACGCCCTGCTTGTCGTAGACGATGTTCTCGCGCACTGTCCCCTGGAACACCCAGGTGTCCTGCAGCACCATGGAGAACTGCCGGTGCACCTCGGAGCGCGGAATCGACGCGGTGGGCACGCCGTCGATGCGGATCTGCCCGCCGTCGAGCTCGTAGAAACGCATGAGCAGGTTGACCATCGTCGTCTTGCCCGCGCCCGTCGGTCCGACGATCGCCACCTTCTGCCCCGCCTTGACGCTCGCGCTGAAATCGTGGATCACCGGCTTGCCCGGCTTGTAGCCGAAACGCACGTGGTCGAAGTCCACGTCGCCGCGGGCCCGGTCACCCAACGCATCGCTGGCGTGCGCCCGCCCCCGCCCGGCCTCAATCTGCGCGCGGTGCTCGGCGAAGGTACCGGTGCCGTCGGCGCCCATCTCCGGCTCCTCGAGGAAGCCGAACACACGCTCCGACGCGGCGCCGCAGCGCTGCAGGTTCTGCATGGCCTGCGCGAACTGCGCCAGCGGCTGCGTGAACAGGCGGATGTACATCATGAACGCCACGATGACGCCGAATTCGATGTGTCCGTCCATCGCGAGCGCCGCACCCACCACGCACACGGCCACGTAGCCGAGATTGCCGATGAAGGTCATGAACGGCATCATGAGGCCGGAAAGGAACTGCGATTTCCAACCGGATTCGTAGAGGCTGTCGTTATAGCGCTCGAAGCGGCGGATGGAGTCGGCCTCGCCCGAATACGCCTTGACGATGAGGTGCCCGGCGTACATCTCCTCCACATGCCCGTTGGTCTGACCGAGCGCGAGCTGCTGCTGGGCGAAGTACTTCTGCGACGAGCGCATGATGAGCATCATGAGCACGAGGCCGATGACACTCACGCCGATGGCGGTCAGCGTCAGCGTGACGTTGTTGGCGAACATCATGACGAGCGCGCCGATGAACAGCGTGACTGATGTGACGAGCGCGCCAAGGCTCTGCCCCAGTGTCTGACCGATGGCGTCGACATCGTTGGTGATGCGGCTGAGCACATCGCCATAGCTCGTGTTGTCGAAATACCGCAGCGGCAGACGGTTGATCTTCTTGGAGATGTCGTCACGCAGGCTCTGGGCGGTGCGCTGGCTGATGGTGGCCATGATCCAGCTCTGCGCATAGCTGAACAGCGCATAGCCCACGTACAGCGCCACGAGCGTGAAGCCCATGCGGGTGACGGCGGGCAGATCGATGCTGTTGAGCACGGGCACGCCGTTGACGATCGACGGCATGCCGGCCACGATCTCGTTGGTGATGTCCTTGAGCTTGTCGGGCCCCACGATCTGGCAAACCGTGCCGAGCGCGCCGAGAACGAGCGCGATGATGATGGCGGGCAGGTAGCGCTTGCTGTACTGCGCGAGCTTGCCCATGACGGCGTTGAAATCCTGCGGTTTTTCCGCCGCTCCCCGGGCCCCCGGCCCGCGACCCATTGGTCCTGGCATTGTGTGTCCTTTCACAAGTGTGTGCGCGAAACGGCCGGCCTGCGCCATGCATTCCGCAGGCCGCCTTTCGCCTCTGCGATCGCTTCTCAGATCGCTTCTACGATTGCCCCGCCGCCTCAGGAGGCGAGCTCGGCTTCGCTCAGCTGGCTTTCGGCGATCTGGCGGTAGACGTCGCAGGAGTCGAGAAGCTCCTTATGCGTTCCCTGCCCGACCACGCGCCCCTGGTCGAGCACGATGATGCGGTCGGCGTCCATGATGGTGCCGATGCGCTGGGCGACGATGAGCTTGGTGGAGTCCCCGGCCTTGCGAGCGAGGGCCTCGCGCACATCATGGTCGGTGCGGAAGTCGAGCGCGGAGAAGGAATCGTCGAAGACGAGGATCTCCGGATGACGCCACACGGCGCGGGCGATCGACAGACGCTGCTTCTGGCCGCCCGACACATTCGTTCCGCCCTGCGCGATCTCGGCCTCGTATGTGCCGTCCATGCGGGTCACGAACTCATCGGCCTTCGCCACGGCCACGGCCTGGCGCACGTCATCCATCTGCGCCTCGCTCAGCGAGTCGTCATCGTGGGACGCGGCGAGCAGCTCCTTCTCCCGGGCGCGGCCCTGTGGGGTGGACGTGTCGGCGATTTCGACATCCGCCACACTCTCGCCCTGGGGCAGCACACCGGCCTGGCTTTTGTCGCCGAATGCCACGTTCGAGGCCACAGTTCCCTTGAACATCACGGATTGCTGCGGCACATAGCCGATTTTGTCGCGCAGCGACTGCAACGTGTAGTCCTTCACATCCACGCCGTCGACAAGCACTTGGCCGTCGGTGGCGTCATAGAAGCGCGGCACGAGGTTCACAAGCGTACTCTTGCCGGAGCCGGTGGAGCCGATGAAGGCAACGGTCTGGCCGGGCTCCGCGGCGAAACTCACATGCTCGAGCATGGGCTCGCGCGCATCGGGATAGGTGAAGCTCACGTCGCGGAATTCCACGCGTCCGCGCACCGGCGTGCCGTCCGCGTTCCTCGCACCCTCCGTGCGCGAACCGTCGGTGACATGCGGCTTGGTGTCGAGCACCTCGAGGATGCGCTTGGCGGACACGTCGGCGCGCGGCCACAGCACGAACACCATGCTCATCATGAGGAAGCTCATGATGACCTGGATGGCATAGCTGGAGAACACGACCATGTTGGAGAACAACGTGAGTTTGTCCATGAGACCGGCCGCGTCGATAAGATACGCGCCGATCCAATACACCGCGAGGGTCAGGCCGTTCATGACGGTGTTCATGAGCGGCATCATGACGGACATGGCGCGGTTGGTGTACAGCTGGGTGTCGGTCAGGTCGGTGTTGGCCTTGTCGAACTTCGCCTGCTGGTAGTCCTCGGCATTGTAGGCGCGCACCACGCGCAGGCCGGTGAGGTTCTCGCGTGCCACGCGGTTGATGTTGTCGGTCAGCGTCTGCATGCTGCGGAACTTCGGCATGACCTTGACCATGATGAGGGCGACGGAGCCCATGACGAACACCAGCGCCACCGCTGTGGCGGCGCTCCACTCCACGCCCTTGCCTGCGATCTTCGCGATGGCCCACACGGCCATGATCGGCGACTGCACAAGCATGAGCAGACCCATCGTCAGGAACATCTGGATCTGGGTGACGTCATTGGTGGACCGCGTGATAAGGCTTGCGGTGGAGAAACGGTTGAGCTCCTCCGGCCCGAAGGACTCCACGCGGCGGAACTGCAGGGAGCGCAGACGCTGGGTGAACGACGAGGAGACGCGCGCGGTGATGAAGCCGACGGCGACTGTCGTCAGCATGGCGCCAAGCGCCACGGCCAGCATCTTGCCGCCGGCCACCCACACGTCATGCATCTCGCTTCCCGGTGTCTCCACCAGGGTGGTGATATCGGCCATGTAGTCCGGCAGCTTGAGCTGGAGCCAGACTCCAGCGACGATGAACAGAAGGCCGACGAACAGTTGGAACCATTCGGCCTTCGACAGGTATTTGCAGATTCGTATCACGATTGGTCCTTTCCAGGATTCGCCGCGTCGGCGTCCTTCGCAGTGTCATCGCCCTCCTGCCCGCACCGATGCATGATGAACTTGTCCTTCACATCATCCGGAAGAACCGTTTCCCGGTCCTCGGCGGGCTCGTACGGAATGCCGTTGCGCTCGAAGGCGGCCCTGATCGCATCCTCATCAGGCATGGGTTGGCCCGGGCCGCACAGGCTCATGTAGGTCATCATGGCCTCGAACAGGCTGAGGAACTCCTCAGTGCGGCGGCGCCCCATCTGCCCGAACACCCATCGCACGCGGTCATCCATGGCCTTCTTGTGCAGATTGACGAGGCGCAGCCCCTCGGGGGTAATGCGCACGATCACCTTCCGGCGGTTCTCCGGATCGATGGTGCGTGTGACCCAGCCTTTCTTCTCCAGAGAGGAGAGAATGGCCGAGATACGCCCCGCGCTGTTGCCCGTCGCGTCCGCCAGCTGGCTTGGCGTTCGCTCGCCCTTGACGGCGAGTTCACGCATCACGGCCGGCTCGCCGCGATGTACACGGTTCATGTTCTCGACCATGGCGGAGCGGCCTTCGGTCATGATTCTGTGCATGCGCTCCAAGGCATCGTCTTCGTACGCCATCTCCGCCTCCTTTCGCAATAGGGGGTTCTGAATATTCCGGGTTCGCGACCGCGCACGATTGCGCGCGACAGCGCAATCGTGAACCATCGTTAATTTTTATACCATTCATATTTTACAGTGTCAAATATTGACGATAAAAAGAGTCTCGTCCGGATATCGAGACACCGGTATGCCGCGACGCCACGGGCGACACGCCGCAGCGCCGGACATCGCCCAGGCCAGCGAGAACCGCATTCGAGCGCATCGACGGAACCGATGACGCCGACCTACATCACACCGCGCCTCCATGCAAGTCGATGTCATCTATCTCACACTCCCGCGCGCCCCTCCGCACCATGCCCCGACAGCCCGCAAGGCGTTCCCCCAACCGTCATTCAGCACTCTACATATAGATAAGACACGCCGATACGATGGCATATCTAGTGATTCAAGCCGCATCTGACACGGTGTAGGCTGACTATCACCCGCCGGACACCGCGCATGGTGCGCGGCATGCGGACGGGAGCGCAAGGAGGTCCCATGGGCATCACAGTGTTCGCCACACCGAACTGTCAGCAATGCGCCGCGACGGAGCGCCGCCTGACGGAGCTGGGCATCGACTTCACCGTCATCGACCTGACCCGCAATCCGCAGACGATGATGCAGCTCGCCGACGCAGGATACCGCCAAGTGCCCGTCGTCGTCGCACCGAACGCCACATGGTCGGGCCACCGCCCCGACCTCATCGACGACCTCGCCCTGCACCTGCTGGCACGCAGACTTGAGGAGGCGGCAAAGGAATAGGCGGCGGGATACCGGCATCGCGGGGAAGGCGCACTACGACGACGATGTGAACCAAACGCGCCATGGAAACACACGCGGCCTTATCATCGCCACGGAGACATTCACACGCATCGCACCGCCGTGCGCCCGCCTACATGCGCACTCGCGCACGCGCACACGCACTCGCGCACACGCGCCTCGCACATCGCAGAAGGAAGACCCCATGAACGCCCTGGTCACACCGCTGTCCTTCCTGCTCATCATCGCCGCCGGATACCTGTTCAAACGCACGGGCCGCTTCAAGGAACGCGACTACCGCATCGTGCAGCGCATCGTGTTCGGCATCACCATCCCATGCGTCATCATCAACAGCTTCGTCGGCGCGGAGCATGACACCGGCCTGCTGTGGATCACCCTGTTCTCGTTCCTGTGCAGCAGCATCCCGCTGGTCATCATGTACGCGGTCACATGGCGCAAGCCCGTCGAGGAGCGCGCGTTCGAGATGCTCAATGTGACGGGCTTCAACACCGGCAATTTCTGCATGCCCGTGATCCAGGCATATTACGGGCCGGCCGCCGTCATCACCGCGGTGATGTTCGACATCGGCAATTCGGCGGTCATCTCCAGCTTCATGAACGTGTTCACCACCGGCACACTCCATATCTCACCTGACAAGCCGCTGAGCGAGCAGGCGCATCCGCGCGGCGCCACGAGGCTGCCGGCAGTGCGGCCCACGACGCCCGAGGCACGGCGGCTCGCCCGGCGCGCGCAGCTGCGTCAGGCGCTGCGCAGCCTCTTCTCCTCGCTTCCGTTCGACATCTACATCGTCATGGTGGCGCTGATGCTCGCGCATGTGCAGCTGCCGGACTGGCTCGGCCAGGTCACCACGCCGGGCGCGAACGCGAACAGCTTCTGCTCGATGCTGATGGTCGGCATGCTCATGGAACTGCCGAGCGACTGGGACGAGGTGCGGTCCGTGGTGCGCGTGATCGGCTGGCGGTTCCTCGTCGAGGCCGCCTGCGCGGCGGCCGCGTGGTTCCTCCTGCCATTCGATGCGACGACCAGGAAAATCGTGATGATGCTGTGCTTGTCGCCGTGCACCGTGTTCGGCACGCTGTTCACCGACCGTGTGCTGGGCAATGCCCGCCTCGCCGGCTTCACGCTGTCGGTGACCGCGGTAATCTCGCTGGCCTGTACCAGCGCCGTGTACATGCTGGTGTAGCCGGCGCCCATCGCGGCCGATCCCAGCCGCTACCGCTTCAGAATCTTGTGCGCAAGCTGCATGAGAGCGAAGCGCACGCGGCTCACGGGCAGCGTGAACTCGCCGACGAGCTCCTCCACGAAGCCGTCGAAGCCCTGCTTGAACTCGAGCACACCGTGCCCCTCGTCATCGGGGTCGTCGAACAGGCCGGAGATGCCGTAGAAGTTGTAGAGCGTCACACCACGGCGGATGCATTCGCTCATCATCTCATGCTGCAGCGCGGTGGGGGCGTAGAACTTGGCGAAGTCGCCGTTCGAGCCGCTGGAGAAATACACAAGCTCGCGCGGATGCCACACGAAGAGCCCGACCGCCACCGGCACCACCTCGCCGTACTTGCCGATGCGTTCGGTGGCGTCGGCCACGCGCGCGGTGGCGGCGTCGAGGTCGCGCCTGGCGTTGGCGATCTTCTTGCGCACGCTGTCGGGGTACTTCGCGGTCGGCAACGTGCCCTCGAGGCGCTCGACCTCCTTGGTGGCGGCGTCGAACTTGCCCTGCCATGTGGCGAGATACTCATCGAGATGCACCTCGGCGAGCATGAACTGCGCGTCATCGCCGAAGGAATCGTAGAAGCGCTGGAAATACGCGAGGTCTCGGTTCGCAAAATGCTGTTTCTCGGCGCTCATCTCGCAGATGTCGTGGAACACGTCCAGCTCGTCGCGGCCGAGCCGGCGCACGGTGACGCCGCTGTTGCGCGCGATCTTGACGTTGCGCCGCGTGTTCTTGAGGTACGTCTTGAGCAGCGCGTCGCCGTCCTTGATACCCGTGAGGTCCTTGAGATACACCCAGCGGTTCACGATGCTTCCATAGCCACGGTCGAATCCGGCGTGACGCCAGCCCAGGCGCGTCATGTTCTCGATGGCCGCGTCATCGGCGGGCCCGTCGGGTTCGCCGTCGGTGGTGCGGCGCATGTAGACCTGGCCCGGCCAGCAGCTGACGGACACGGCGTGGTGTTTGCGCGCGCAGATGGTGATGGCGCGGGTCATGGCGGCGAGCAGCTCGGCGTCGTCCTCGTCGCACAGGGGGCCGAGCCAGATGGAGCCTTCGAGGCCGAAGCGCCCCTTGGTGAAGGCGATCATGCATCCGGCCACGATGGTGCCGGCCGCGTTGCGCACGCCGACGCAGTCAATCGTGATGCCGCCGCGCTGGGCGAGCGTCGCCATATGCGACGTCTGCTGGAAGCCGCCCTGCGGGTGCCGCGCCGACAGCGCGTCGAGTTCGGCGGGCGTGATCTGCCCGACCGTGTACGTCTTCTGAGTTGTCATTCCTACCTGTTCCTGCCTATCTATTTGCCGACCATGCACCATCGTGCGCCATCGGCTCAACGGCCGAGAATTCGATGCGCCAGGTTCTTCAGCCTGAACACCATCGGACGGACCGGCAGCACGAAGGAACCCGTGAGCTCCTCCACATACCCGTTGAAGCCCTGCTTGAACTCGAGCACGCCGCGCCCCTCGTCATCGGGGTCGCCGAACACGCCGGAGATGCCGTAGAAATTGTACCGGTCCACGCCACGCTCCACACACAGGTGCAGCATGGCCCAGTGCTGGATAAGCGCCGACGCATAGAACGGCTTGTAGCGCTCCACGCTTCCCGAAAACAGATACACCGTCTCGCGCGGATTCTCCACGAACAGCGATGCCGCCGCCGGAAGCACGTCTCCGTCCCCCGCATATTCCGCAGCCTCGGCCAGACGTTTGCGCGCCGCCTCGAGGTTGCGGGTCTCCTCGCCCAGCTGGCGCTCCGTCCTCGTGGTGGGATGCTGGGCCTGCTTGGCCTGCAGCGCCTCGACCTTCGCCTGCAGCGCATCGCGCTTCGTCTCCATGTCGGCCACATATTCGGCCACATGGATCTCGGCCACCGTGAAATGCGCCGCGTTGCCGAACGCCTCCTTGAAACGGCGGAAATACTCCTCGCCGCGGTATTCGAAACCGCGGCGCTCGGCGGTCTGGCGCTCGATATCCGCGAACACGCCCAGCTCGTCCGCGCCCAGTTCGCGCACATGCACGCCCATCGAAGCGGCGCGCTTCACGCTCCACTGCGTGCGCTTGTCATAGGACTTCAGCAACGCCTTCTCGTCCGAGATGCCGGACAGGTCCTTCACATAGCGCCACCTCGGAACGGCGGTGTATCCGACGGTGAAACCCTCGTGTTCGAATCCGCAGTCCTTGAGGGTTTCCACGATGTCATCCGCCGGCGCACCCTGCTCGCCGTCGATCTCACCACCGTCGGACGCGCGCAGGCGATACGGCTCCTCGGGCGTGATTCCCAGCTGTGCGGCGCCCTTTGCCTTCGCATGATGCTTCAGTGCGTCCATGAAGCGCTCGACGAGCTCGCGGTCGTGCCAGTCACACAGCGGACCGTCATGCACCTCGCTGAACGTGGACAGCTTGCCGTGATGCGTCTCGAACAGGGCCGCGGCCACCATGCGGCCGTTCTCCCGCATGCCGAGATACTCCACGTCGATTCCCTCGCCCTCGCGCAGACGCCCCATGGCAGCGGTCTGCTGGAAATTCGACTGCGGGTGTTTCGCCGAAAACCCGTCGAATTCCTCCGGCGTGAGCGTGACAAATTCGAAATCTCGCATGCTGTCAATTCCTCTGCTCGATGCGTTCCTTCGCGCCCGGCGCGCGTTCTCGTGCGCGCCGTCGCCTCCGTGTCCGGCGCGAATGCCGGCGCGGAAAGGTCCCGCCCCATTATGCTACTCGGGGGGCGCGGTGCCCCGCGTGCGCCACCAGGTCGGCCCGGGGTCTTCACGATATCGACGGTATCGGCGCGTCGGGTGGGGCGGGCGACGGCGCTTCACACGACGCGGCGGCTACCTCCTGACGAGCAGCTCCTCGATGGCGGGGACGATGGCGCGAATGGCCTTGCCACGGTGCGAGATCGCGTTCTTCTCCTGCGGCGTCATATCCGCGGAAGTCAGAGGCTCGACGGCGTTGGCCGCGCGGTCGGGCTGGTCGTCGGGAACGAACAGCGGATCGTAGCCGAAGCCGTTCGCGCCATGCGCCTCATGCAGCAGGCGTCCGGGCATCTCGCCGCGCACGGTGCGCTCGACGAGCGAGCTGTCGGCGGCGGGCACCACGAGCGCCATGGCGCACACGAACCGTGCACCGCGATGCCCGTCGGGGATATCCGCCATCTGCGCGAGCAGCAGCGCGTTATTCGCCGCGTCGTCGCCGTGGCGTCCGGCCCATCGCGCCGACAGGATGCCCGGCGCATTGCCCATGACGTCCACGATGAGCCCGGAGTCATCCGCGAGCGCGGCGCATCCGGTGCGGCGGGCCACGTCGCGCGCCTTGATCAGCGCGTTCTGTTCGAAGGTGACGCCGTCCTCGACGGGGTCGGGCAGGCCCAGGGAGCCGGCGGTGACGATATCGATGCGTGCGGCGTCGTCGCCGAGGGATTCGTCGAGGACCCTGCGGATCTCGACGAGCTTGCCCTCGTTATGGGTGGCGACGATAAGGCGCGTGCGGCCGGCGGCCGGCGCGGAGGCGGCGGAGGCGTCGGCCAGCGCGGCATTGCTCGGCGCGGCGTTGATCGGCATGGCGTCAGTCATGGGCGAGCGCCTCCTTCTGGATGGCCTGGAGTTCACGATTCCCCTTCTCGGCGAGGTCGAGAAGCGTGTTGAGCTCGGCGCGGGTATAGGGCTTGCCCTCGGCGGTGCCCTGCACCTCGATGAAGGCACCGGAGCCGGTCATGGCGACGTTCATGTCGGTCATGGCGCGAGAATCCTCGACGTACGGAAGGTCGAGCATCGGCGTGCCGTCGATGATGCCGACGGAAATCGCGGAGACCTGGTCGGTCAGGGCGCGGCTGGCACTGCGGATGATGCGCTTCCTCTCCGCCCATGCGAGCGCATCGGCGAGTGCGACCCACGCGCCCGTGATGGACGCGGTGCGCGTACCGCCGTCGGCCTGGAGCACGTCGCAGTCAATCTGGATCTGGTTCTCGCCCAGCTCCTTCATATCCACCACGCCGCGCAGGCAACGCCCGATAAGACGGCTGATCTCATGCGTGCGGCCGCCGATCTTGCCCTTGACCGATTCGCGCTCGGTACGCTCGGCCGTGGCGCGCGGAAGCATGGCGTACTCGGCGGTCACCCAGCCAAGACCGCTGTCGCGACGCCAGCGCGGCACGCCTTCGGTGAAGCTCGCCGTGCACATGACGCGCGTCTTGCCGCACTGGATGAGCACCGAGCCCTCCGGCGCGTCGGTCCAATGCCGCTGGATCGTCACGGGACGGATCTCGTCCACCGCGCGCCCGTCGGCCCTGGTCATAGTCGTCGTTCCTGCCATCGTGTATCTGCCTCTTCCATATCGTGCCACGGACTCTTGCACCGCGGCCATGTCAGCCGCCCCCATCGTAATACACGGAGCACGCCGCAGGCTGGCGGACGCGGCACGTCACGCCACGCGGCGGAACTCCCATCGTGGCGGCACGTCCGATGGGAGACCGCGAGGCCGACCTGTTCAAGACATCCTCTATGGTGGACGACCATGAGATATGTAGCTGGAGTCTTTCGACTCGTCATCGCGTTCTTCTGTTTGGCCGGCACATCCGAGACGTGGAGCTTCGCGAAGCCCGCGAACTTCGTGTACTTCACCCATCAGACCAACCTGCTGCTCGGCATCACGATGCTCTGGGCGGCCATCGCGTCGTTCACGGGCACGAAGCAGCCGCCCGCGTGGCTCAAGGGCATGCTGACGCTCAACATCCTCATCACGGGAATCGTCGCGGCCGCGATCCTGCCACCCACCGACCCCGCGGAATTCGTGTTTCTTTCGTGGCTGCCGGGCATTCCGCTCGTGCGCATGGTGCATGTGATCGCACCGATTCTGGCAACAGTCGACTTCCTCGTGTTCGACGAGCACAAACGCTACCCGTGGTCATATGCGTTCTGGTGGTTGCTGTATTTCCCCGTGTATCTGGCGTTCGTGCTCGTCCGCGCGCAGATCTGGCCGAATTCGGGCCCCGAGAAAGGCGGTGACCCGTATCCGTATGGATTCGTGAACCTCAGGGAGCTCGGATGGGCGGGGCTCGGCAAGAACATCATGATCTACATGACGGCGTTCTGCATCGCGGGACTGCTTCTGTGCCTCATCGACCACGTTCTGCCTCGCCGCACGCCGCTCACCGGCTGTCTGCCGGGGACGAGCGGCTCGCGCGGCACGCTGCCGGACGGGTCCGCGCCGGCTGACGGCGACGACGGCGCTGCGGCGGACGGTGCTGGCGCCAGGGCACACGATGGCACCGCTCCACATTCTTCGAATGTGGCGTGACCACACCACATAACCCCCACACCACATAACCCCCGCCAAAGCTCGGTTCCCACATCGCCCGGAATCACAGGATTCCGGGCGTTTCCATACCCGCCATCCGGGCACCCTTCCGAAGGCGCGCAATCGTGCACCCTCGACCGCGATTACCCCACCCCGACAGCCCCTTTCCCCACCTAACCCGCACCGAGGGCGCAGAACAATGTACCCTCGACCGCCACTTGCCGCGGGCAAGGCGTATCGGGGCGCGGAAAAGCGGAAAATAAGGGCGGGAACCGGCGTCACGGCCTAGAATGAGACCAGCTCGACGCGGTCGCGCCCCTCCGGAGCCGCGCCCCACAGCATGTCCGGAACCCAGGGCGCCGCCCGGAACCCAGGGCGCCGCCAAACCCAGCCAAGCACAGAAAGCAGGGAGTTGCACATGACCATGGATTACTTCGATTTCAGCCCCGCGATGATGACCGACATGTACGAGTACACGATGCTCGACGCGGCCCTGCGCGACGGAACGGCGAACCGCCGCTGCGTGTTCGAGGTCTTCGCCCGCCACCTGCCGCTGCGCCGCCGCTACGGCGTGGTCGCGGGACTCGGGCGCATCCTCGAGTACCTCAAGGATTTCAAGCCGAACGAGTCCGACCTCACATACATGAAGGACAACGGCATCGTGTCGGACGAATGCATCGAGTGGCTGCGCGGCTATGAGTTCCACGGCTCGATCTGGGCGTATCGCGAGGGCGAGATGTTCTTCCCGAACTCCCCCGTGCTGCAGGTGGAGGGCAGCTTCGCCGAATGCGTGCTGTTGGAGACGCTGCTGCTGTCAGTTCTGAATTACGATTCCGCCATCGCCACCGCCGCCAGCCGCATCACCGCGGCGGCGGGCAACCGTCCGTGCATGGACATGGGCGGGCGCCGCATCCACGAATGGGCCGCGATCGCCGCATCACGCGCCGCAATCGTGGGCGGTTTCGCCGGCACCGCGAACCTGGCCGCCGCGAAGAAATACGGCCTCAAGTGCATCGGCACCGCCGCGCACTGCTTCACCCTTGTGCACGACACGGAACGCGATGCCTTCGTCAGCCAGATCGCCACGCTCGGCAAGGGCACGACCGTGCTCACCGACACCTATAACATCGAGGATGCCATCCGCACGGCCGTCGAGGTAGCGGGCCCCGAGCTCGGCGGCATCCGCATCGATTCGGGCGACCTGGCCACGATGGCCCAGCGTGCCCGCCGCCAGCTCGATTCCCTCGGCGCCACAAAGACCACGATCACCGTGACGAACGACCTCGACGAATACTCGATCGCCGCGCTCGCCACCGCGCCCGTGGACTCCTACGGCGTGGGCACGCGCCTCGTAACCGGCTCGGGCTGCGCCACCTGCAACATGGTGTACAAGCTTGTGGAGCGCGAGAACGGCGCCGGCGAGATGGCGCCGGTGGCGAAGAAGTCGTTCGGCAAGGCGACGACGGGCTGGCGCAAGCGCGCGCTGCGCTCCTATCAGTACGGGCTGGCGCAGGGCGAGCTCGTGCTCGCGGGCAGCAAGGAGTCGCTCGAGAAGTGGACGGCGCCGGCGGAATACGGCGACGTCAAGGACCTGCTGATCTGCGCTGTGGACCACGGGCAGATCGACGAGAGCCTCACGACGCGCGACGCGCTGTTCGCCGCGCGCGATTACCACAAGGCCGAGCTCGACGAGCTGCCGATCGGCGCGCTGTCGCTGTCGGAAGGCGATCCCGCGATCAACACCCAGACCCTCAACATCGGCTGAGTGCGCATCCCGGGGAGGGATCCCTCCCGGCCCCCTCCCCAATGGACGGCTCAGCGGCCCATGGACATCATCTGGTCGTAGATGCGCTTGCACTCGGGGCAGACCGGGTACTTGCTCGCATCGTGCTTGGGAACCCACACCTTCCCGCACAGCGCGACGACGGGGCGCCCGGTCAGGCGCGATTCCATGACCTTGTCTTTGGCGACGTAATGCGCGAAGCGGTCGGCGTCGCCGTCGTCGGTCGAGCGTTCGGGCTTCGTCTCGGTGCGCTCGAGCGTCGCGGTGGACGCACCGGTGCCGGTGGAGGTGGAGGTGTCGGCCTCATCGCGGAAGCCGGCCCCCATCAGGGTTCTCTCAGCGGCTTCCCCACGGTATTGTGCTGCAGTCATGCTCCCATGATACGGCCGAGAAACGCGCGGTTCCGTGAATTCCCCGCATGGCCGAAACGCATGCGGGGTCACGATGGGGCAATCGTGGCCCGCCTCAGCACCCCGCGCACACGCACGCCCCGCACCCACCGCAACCCTTCCGCGCCCCGCGCCCCGCGCACACGCACGCGCCGCCGAGTACTCTAGGAACCATGACAATAGCCGTATGCCCAGGATCCTACGATCCCGTCACCTCAGGCCACCTCGACGTCATCGAGCGATGCACCGCGTTTTTCGAACAGGTTCACGTGGTCATCGCCGTCAACGGAGCCAAGGAACCGCTGTTCACCACCGACGAACGCATCGCCATGCTGCGCCGCGCGCTCGATGACGACGGATACACGAACGTCATCGTGAGCAGCTGGACCGGCCTCATCACGCAGTACTGCACCAACGTCGGCGCCACGGTGATGGTCAAGGGCCTGCGCCAGAACGGCGACTACGAGGCCGAGCTCGGCATGGCGCTCGTGAACCGCAAGCTCGCGGGCATCGAGACGCTGTTCCTCCCCGCAGACCCCATGAAGGAGCATATTTCCAGCTCCATCGTGAAGGACGTGGCGCGCCACGGCGGCGATGTGACGGGCATGGTGCCCGATTCCGTGATCCCCATGCTCAACAAGGCGATGCCGCATCCCGAGCTGTAGGCGGATCCCGGGCACAGGCGGTAAGAAACACGATTGCGATGCCCGGAGCCCATGCCACGCCCATGACGCGCCGGGCGAAACGCGGCGCCAAAGTCATATCGGCGCACGATAATGGGAACCACGCACGACACACCGACGCCCGCCGCAACCGGACGCGAGGGCCGCGCACAGAACGAGGCCGCATAGACCGCGCGCCCGGCACAACAAGCCCGGCACAACAACAAAAGGAGAAGCGCATGAGCGACGCCACCGACGAAACCGTCAACGAAGGCACCGGCACCGCCCCGGATGCGGCAGCAGCAGCGTCATCGGGCGATATCGCCGCGCAGTCGGCGGCATCATCGTCAGACGCATCGCTCGCCGCCTCCGCCAGCGCCTCCGCTGCCGCCGATGACGTGGAGACGACGGATTTCCACAGCGCCGCGCCCGCGGCATCCGTGACCGCGGACATCATGCTTGACTCCTACGCCGCCGGCGACGACGATGACGAGAACGCCCCGCTTCCCGATGACGATGACGACGAGCCGATCGACGACTACGCCGCCGACGACCCCGAATCCCACTCCGTCGCCTCGGCATCCGCCGCCGCACGCGCCGCGAAGGCGAGCGCCGCCGCCGACGACATCCTCTCCGAGGACGAGGAGGAGATGGCGCATAACCAGTTCAGCACCGCCTTCGATCTCATCGATGACATGATCGCCGAGATCACCGAAGCGCCGGGCACGCTGTTCAACCATGACACGGCGCGCGTCAGCCGCAGCCATCTGCTCGAGGAACTCGACAGCCTCAAGCGGTACCTGCCGGTGCAGCTCTCGCAGGCCTCGAGCCTTATGCGCACGGCCAACCTGCGTCTCGACGAGGCGCAGCTCAAGGCCGATTCCGTCATCTCCAAGGCCAATGCGAGGGCCGCGGAAATCATCCATACCGCAGAGGACCGCGCGGAGTTCCTCGCCGGCCAGCAGAACGTGGTCGCCATCGCGACCGATCGCGCGCGGCGCATCGTCACCGACGCGCAGGCGAAGGCGAGCAAGCTGACGATTGGCGCCGACCAGTACTGCAACGACGTCATGGGCGAGCTCAGCCGCCAGCTGCAGCATGTCACGGCGAGCGTCAACGAAGGCGTGCGCGTCATCAATGAGCGCAAGGCCCAGGCGCAGGGTGCCCTGGATTCGCTGACCGCGGCGCAGCAGGCGCATGATGCGCAGACGCAGGCGCAGAACGCGTCCGACGGCGACGAGGCGCAACAGGGCTGATCGCGGCGCAACCCGACGGCAGCGCAATCGTAGATTCGCAATCGTAGATAACTGGCGGCGCCGCACCCGGCGGCCCGCCGAAACCGAAAGGCAGAACATGGCAATTCATCGCAGCGACTCCCCGTGGGCGATTCCCGTGGCCCAGGTCGGCAGCCGCGCCGGACAGACGAAGAGCGTCGACATGGTCATGCCCGCGCCGAGCGGCATCGGCGACGAGTACTTCGGCATCCCCGAGGGCTCGGATGTGCGCGTCGAGGGACGCATCGAGTCGCTCGCCGACGGCCTGCTGCTCACGGCCACCGCGACGGCCGGGCTCGTGGGCGAATGCAGCCGATGCCTTAAGTCGCTCGACCAGGACTGGCTCGTGCAGTTCAGCGCCTACTTCCCCTACGACATGCCCGAATCCACGCCCGACTTCGACGGCGACGAGGATATCGACGCCGGGGAGGACGAAGGCGAGGACACCTACCCGCTGTTCGAAAACGCCACGATCATGGACCTCGAGTCCACGCTGCGCGATTTCTTCGTCGGCTCGCTGCCCTCGCAGCCGCTGTGCAAGCCCGACTGCCTGGGACTGTGCCCCGAATGCGGCGCCGACCTCAACGCGGATCCGCAGCATCACCACGACACCTACGACGCCCGCTGGTCCCAGCTCGGCGACCTCAAGCGCCGCCTCGAGCAGCTGCAGGACGGCGACGATGGCACGAGCGACGAGAGCGGCGACGGCACCGATGATGACAACGACGCCGGCACCAACGCCGGCACGGATGCGAACGGCCATCCCGCCTCCTGACCGGCACGACCGGAGCCCAACTCGCGAAATTCAGCAGATGTGCTATACTCTCAAAGGCTTAAGCTCCAACAATTCGAATTGAGGAACAAAAATGGCACTGCCTAAGTACAAGATGTCGCGCGCGAACACGCATTCGCGCCGTGCTAACTGGAAGGCCTCCGCCACCGTCACCGTGGCATGCCCGAGCTGCGGAGCCCCGAAGCTCCCCCACACCGTCTGCCCGAACTGCGGCGCATACCGCGGTCGTAACTATCCGGCGGCTGTGGATTCTCGCCTCGCCGAGTAGCTTGAACGGAAACCCTGCCATCGACGGGTGGCAGGGTTTTTCTTTGCTCTGACGACATCCCTCACGATTTTCCCACCGAATCCCGCGCCTCTTCCCCGGCGCATCCGCGCGGCGGACAGTTGAATCGACGGCTTTGCGAAGCCGGCTGTTCCACCGACCACCGCATGCCGGCGGACATCGTGTTCCAGGAATCGTGTTCCAGCGCGCCGCACACACCGCAGCGCGCCGCACACACCGCAGCGCGCCGCACACACCGCAGCGCGCCGCACACACCGCAGCGCGCCGCACACACCGCAGCGCGCCGCACACACCGTAAACACACCCCAAACGAAAGTCACCATGGCACTTCATAAGATCAACGACCACACGATGGTCGAACTCCCCCCGGCCACGCACGAGCTGTTCCGAGAGCTGGGCAACACCATCAGCCCCGAACTGCTCGTCACGGCCCTCACCCACCGCTCGTTCTCAAACGAGAACCCCGGCGCCGAGAACTACGAGCGCCTCGAATTCCTCGGCGACGCGGTGCTCGAACTCGTCGTGACCGAAACGCTGTTCACCAAGCACCCGGACTTCACCGAAGGCCAGATGGCGAAGATCCGCGCGGCCGCCGTGTCGGAGGAATCGCTGTCGCATGTCGCGAGCACGCGCCTGCATATCCAGCCGTTCATCCTTCTGGGACGCGGCGAGCGCAGCAGCGGCGGCGCCGACAAGCCGTCGATCCAGTGCGACATCGTGGAGTCGCTGATCGGCTCGGTGTTCCTCGAGCACGGCATCGAGGGCGCGCGCAAAACCGTGCACCGCCTCATCGACGACACGCTTGCGGAGAAAACCACCGAGGGCCCGGCCCTCGATTGGAAGACGTCGCTGACCGTCAAGGCGCATGAGATGGGCCGCGGCGAGGTGACGTACCGCATGAAGGTGACGGGGCCGGCGGAACGCCCGGTTTTCACGGCCAGCGCGTTCCTCGGCGACGAAACCGAGCCGATCGGCATCGCCACGGGCACGAGCAAGCGCAAGGCGCAGCTCGCGGCCGCCGAGAAGGGCTGGAAGCGGCTTGCGGCGCAGGAGAACGACGCCGCCTGAGTTTCGTGCGATGCTTCCGCGGCGGCATCGCGGCGGTGCGCATATGGCCGAATCGTCGCACGAAACCTCCGCGAAACGCTAGTATGTTCAATACACACATCCGTCACGAACGGATACCGGCGATACCGGCGGCCGATGACCACGACGAAATCGGACGCCCCCGCCGGCTTCGTGCCACGCACGCGACGCACCACAGCAGCCGTCGTCCCGCGGCACGGCCGCTCCATGCGCCGAAGGGGTTCCGTCAGAGCGCCACGCCCGTGCCACACGCACCGGCGGCGTATCCGACCCGCTCCCCCGCGCATCCATTCATGATTTGAGAGGACGACATGGCTAGGCCCACTCCATTGCAGGCATTCAGCGGAGTCCCGAAGGGAACCGCACAGAACGACGATGCGCCGACCACCGGCGAGAAGATGACGGGCGCGCAGGCGCTGGTCCGCGCGCTGGAGGATCTGGGCGTCAAGGATGTCTTCGGCATTCCCGGCGGCGCGATCCTGCCTGTCTATGACGCCATCAAGGACGATACGAAGTTCCGTTTCGTGCTCACCCGCCACGAACAGGCCGCGGGCCACGCCGCCGAGGGATACGCCGTCGCCACCGGGCGCTGCGGCGTGTGCATCGTGACCTCCGGCCCCGCCGCCACGAACCTCGTGACCGCCATCGCCGACGCGAACATGGACTCGATTCCGATGATCGCCATCACCGGCCAGGTCGGCGTGAACGCCATCGGCACCGACGCCTTCCAGGAAGCCGATACCGTCGGCATCACCTACCCGGTCACCAAGCACTCCTACCTCGTCACGCGCGCACAGGACGTGCCGCGCGTCGTGGCCGAGGCCTATTACATCGCCACCACCGGCCGCCCCGGCCCCGTGGTGATCGACCTGTCGAAAACCGCGCAGACCGGCGAGATGTACTACACATGGCCGCAGCGCCTCATGCTGCCCGGCTACGCCCCCACCACCAAGGCGCACGGCCGAGTGCTCGAGAACGCCGCCAAGCTGTTCTCGCAGTCCTTCCGCCCCGTGCTGTACGTCGGCGGCGGCGCCATGCGCTCCCACGCCTCCAAGCAGGTCAAGGAACTCGCCGAGATCACGGGCGCGCCGGTCGTCACCACGCTCAACGCGCGCGGCATCATCCCCGACTCCGACCCGCATATGCTCGGCATGCTCGGCATGCACGGCACGATCGCCGCAACCGGCGCCGTGCAGCGCTGCGACCTGCTCGTCGCCATCGGCGCCCGCTTCGACGACCGCGTGACCGGCAAGCTCGCCGCCTTCGCGCCGACCGCCCGCGTCATCCATATCGACATCGACCCGGCCGAAATCGGCAAGAACCGCGCCGTCGACGTGCCCATCGTGGGCGACGTGGCCACCGTCCTGGACGACCTCATCCCCGCCATCCGCGAGTCGCAGGCGCAGAACGGCACGCACGACCTCAAGCCGTGGTGGGACGCGCTCACCAAGCTGCGCACCGAGTACCCCACCAGCTACGACCGCCCCGAAGACCAGCCGACCGACGGCACGCTGTCGCCGCAGTGGGTCGTGTCGCAGCTGAGCAAGGCCGCCGACCCCAACACCATCTGGGTGTCCGGCGTGGGCCAGCACCAGATGTGGGCGAGCCAGCTCATCGACTTCGAGAAGCCGAATTCCTGGATCTCCTCCGGCGGCTCCGGCACCATGGGCTACGGCCTGCCCGCCGCCCTCGGCGCCATGGTCGGCTCGCAGCGCGACTTCGACGGCAAGCACCCCGTGTGGCTCGTCGACGGCGACGGCAGCTTCCAGATGACGAGCGAGGAGCTGGCCGCGGCGACGCTCGACGGCACGCCGCTCAAGATCGCCATCCTCAACAACTCCGTGTACGGCATGGTGCGCCAGTGGCAGACGCTGTTCTTCAACCAGCACTACTCCGCCACGATTCTGCACGACGGCGAGCCGGACGCCGATGAGACGCCGGGCAAGTCCGGATACGTGAACATCCCCGACTTCGTCAAGCTCGCCGAGGCCTACGGCTGCCTCGGCCTGCGCGCCACCACCAAGGAGGAGGCGCTCGCCGCCATCAAGACCGCGAACGAGACGAACGACCGCACGGTGCTTATCGACTTCCGCGTGTGGCAGGACGCCATGGTGTGGCCGATGGTCCCGGCCGGTGCGTCCAACGATTCCGTGGCCTACCGCCAGGGCATCCATCCGCTCGACAACTCCGAGGCCGCCGCGAAGGCGACGCTGTCGCCCGAGGGATTCTGAGTCAGTCCAGCTAGTGAGTCTTGAGTCTTACGAGGAGAATTTGACATGGCAGCTTATCCTGCATCGCAACCCGGCGCCCAGCGCCACACCCTCTCCGTGCTTGTGGAGAACCGTCCGGGCGTGCTCGCCCGCGTGTCCGGCCTGTTCGCCCGCCGGTCTTTCAACATCGACTCCCTGACCGTGTCGCCGACGGAGCGCCCCGAAATCTCGCGCATCACCGTCACCGCACGCGTGGAGCAGGCTCCGCTCGAGCAGATCATCAAGCAGCTCAACAAGCTGCTGCATGTGCTTAAGATCGTGGAGCTCGACCCCTCCACCACCGTCGAGCGCGAACTCGTGCTCATCAAGGTGGCGGCCGACGTGTCGAACCGTTCCGATGTGCTCGAGCTCGTGCGCATGTTCCGCGCGCATGTGGTGGATGTGAACACCGAGGCGCTCACGATCGAAGCCACCGGCTCGCAGGGCAAGATCGACGCCCTCATGGACCTGCTCCAGCATTACGGCGTGATCGAGCTCGTGCGCTCCGGCGCCGTGGCCGTGACGCGCGGATCCAAGGCGCTGAGCGAGAAAGTGATCGGCTCGGAGATCTCCGACCGCTGAGTCTGGTATAGGGCCGGCTCGCGGGCCGGCAAACGATTCCAAGGGCTCCGCACCATTATTTGGTGCGGAGCCCTTTGCTATTCCCCCTCAGTCAGCTCGTTTCTAACCGCCACCGAAGGCGCACCATCGTGCACCCTCGACCCGCATTACCCTATCCCCACGGCCCTTCCCGCACACTAACCGCCGCCCAAGGTGCACCATCGTGCACCCTCGACCCGCATTACCCCGCCCAACACCACCCCACAACACCCCAACCCCCGCCCAGGGTGCACAATCATGCACCCTCGACCGCCATAACACGCTCCGCGCCTCGGCGAGAACCGGCGATTTTGGCTTAAATACTGGTCATTTGGAGGGTTTGAAAAATGGATTTACACTAGGGGCATCAAGTTCTTTACCAGAGGGGACTTCCAAGGCCGGCGCCATCGGAGGCGCGGGCCATAACGAAAGAACAACAGAACAATCAACAAAGGCAGCGCACGAACGCGCCGCATGGGGATTCCGATTCACAACGATTCGCAACGATTCGCACAGCGGAGCCATTGGTTCCGAAGGGTCGCCGACGGTTTGGCCACCCGGACCTTGGGGACCGGTGTTTTCGCCAACGGATCGACCGCGCTCTCCGAGGCCCCGCGGCGAACGCGTTCGAGCGCACGACAGGCACGGTGCAAGGCATCGTGCGGAAAGGGAGACATATGAACAAGCCCAACGATTCGTCGAATGACGATTCGGCGGAGGACGCCGTGCCCGACCAGGAGACAACCGCCGACACGGCTTCGGACACCACGTCGGCGCCCGGCGATGCATCGGGCACAGGCAACGGCTCCGACGCCTCCGGCACCCCGGCCGCTGTGAGCGACGGGCGGTCCGGCGAATTCGTCGAGACGCCTGTCTCCGCCATCGCCGCCGCGCAGCGCGAGCGCCGCCACGGCATCACGCCCGAGGAAGGGGAGGATTGGATCAACCAGAGCGTCTCCGTCGACGACGAGGACGACGATGACGAGGACGAGAACGACGAGGACTTCGCGGATACCCCCGCCACTACCGCCGCTGCCATCGATTCCACCGACCCCGCGCAAAGCCATCAGTTCGGCCATCGTCATATCCGCACCATGGACGACCTTCGCGCGGCCATCGACATCATGCACTGCGACGAGTGGGACGAATCCGACGGCCCGCGCCTCGAGGCGTTCTGGATCGACAGCGGCGGCGAAAGGATTGACGACGCACTGAGCAACGGAAAGCTCAACGGCATGCCGTTCTACGATTACCCGCTGATCCGAAGCCGCATCGACGACTACGTGTACTGCTCAACGCGACGGTTCCGGCGTGCGTCGAACAACGAGCCAAATTTTTACAATGCAGGCGATTTCGTCAACCGCCTCGCCGTCAGCACGCCGACCGCGGGCGACCCCGCGGTTTCCGAAGGAGGAGTCAGCTGGGGAAGTTCGTCGCATTGCATGTTCCGATCGATTCTCGACGAAACGAATCTCCTGCTCACTGAGCCGACACCCGGCCGCACAGCACCCGACTGCCTGGTGCTGTGCGAGAGGGAATCCGGCCTTGCCATGCCCGTGCCTACCGGCATGACGCTGGAATGGCGCATCTTCCCCTCCGACGGCATGCCCGGCGGCACGCTCGACATCCGCACCTACTGTCTGCCGCGCTGGGGCGCGTCCAACCCCGCGTACACCGACATGACGCGCGACGTCGACCAGATGACGCTGTGCCGCGAGGCGGTGGCGACGGAACGATTCCTCGTCGCGCTGCTGACATCCGCCGCGTCGCAGGCGGGCGGCCCGCCCCAGGCATACGACGACTACCGCCAGGAGATCAAGCGGATCCGCGAGGAGCACGCCTGATTCGCGCATCGCGTATCCGTCTTCACAGTCCCATTCTCACGGTCCCATTCTCACAGTCCCGTCTTCACCGCGTAAGGAGCGCATCATGGCAACAGCATTTTCCACAATCCCCATCGTCGACACCACATCCATCACCGACGCCGCGGCCGCGCCGACCGCAGCGCCGTCCACCACAGCCACATCCACCTCCGCCGCATCCCCGGCGACCCCCACCGCCTCCACCGGCGTGTCCATCGTGGAGACCACCGCCACGCCGGATTTCGACGACATCGACCTGCCGCCGCTCGATGATGACGACGGCGGCAGCCACGGCTGCGAATGGGAATTCGATAACTGCTACGAGGAAGGCACCTATTCGCTGGCCCCCTATCTCGACACCGCCACCGGTCAGCCGGAGCAATACCGCCTGTGCCTGCGGCATTACGTCGTGTGGCTCGAGCGCATCGCGGATATCCTCGGGCAGTCGATCTGCCGGAGGGAGCACGTCCCCCAGAGCGTCCTGCAGGAACAGGTGCTGGACGCGATCAAGGACTGGAAGCACCCGGCCGGGGCGCCGCTCGAGGAAGTCCCGTTCCCCACCGTGCTGTACAGGCGCTACGGGAACCGGACGGTGGACATCAACCCCTATTGCTCGGAAATGATCGACGGTGGCGCCGCGGAGGCCGGCACCGCATCTGCCGATGCCGCGGAGGCCGGCGCCGCTCCCGCTGGCGCTGACACCGACGTCGAGGCCACCGATGCCACCGATGCCAACTCCGACACCAGCACCAGCTCCGACACCACCGACGCCACTGCCACATCCTTCGATGACCTGGAAACCGTGAATCCGAACCGCCGGATGGGTTACAACGAAGCCGTTTTCGCCGCCGTGACGCGCAAAATCGACGAATTCACCGCACGGCGTGGCATCACGGTGACGGCGTCCGCGCATTTCGACACGCACACCCGCACGCGGAATCTGCGCTGGTACTCGTCTCTGTACGAGCTCATCCAGTCCGCGGTGCTGGAGGGGACGCATTCCACCAAACAGGCGCTGGAAGCAATCGAGGCGTTGGACATCGATGCGATGGTCAATGCCATCGCCGATGCGCGGGACGACTCGTTGCGCCAGTCCCCCATTCCCGGCGGCACCGACGAACTGATGCGATACATCAAACACGAGGTATGGCGTCTGGAGAAGGAGAAGCGTCAACGCGCCCGGGCGGAGAGGGAGATGCAGGACGCCGCTTCCGGCGAGGATGCCGATGATGACAGTACCGTTTCCGGCGACGCCGGTGCTTCCGACAGCGATGGCGCTTCCGGCAACGCTGATGGCGACGCCTAGACCGCGTCAGCGTATTCTGACGGGAGGCCGCGGTGCAAGACGCCATAACGAAAACCGATGGCGAAACGCCCGGCAGGTCCATGCCTTCGGGCGGAGGCTGTGCCATACTTGAACATAGCGTCCGCCATTGCGGTACCATGCTGCCCCGCGGCTCTGCGCGTTCCGTCCATCTCACCCATCCTGGAACGCGACGCGGGAACCGTCTGTACGAGAAGGGATTCCATATGCTGTCAGACGACAACCAGACGCGAGTCAAGGCCTATCTCTCGGAGCTCGCCCATTACGGGCTCATCCAGTCCGGCACCGCCTACACCGCGCTGACCATCGACGAGATCAACCACCTTGCCGACGCCCTGCGCTCCGGCAAGGAGAACGTCGACTCCATGAAGGTGGCCGACCTCATCAACAAGCGCGTCCAGGCGGCGAAGACGAATCCGACGGAATCCTTCGTGGAATAGGCGCGCTTCTCCTTCCCATCGCCCGTCGCCGCGTTACATCCGCGCCGGTGCCGCAAGCCGTGCTTGCCTGGCAGCTAGCCTGACACTGACACTTTTCGCTGGAATGCTTCGTTTCTCGGCTACAAACCAGTCGGTTCCCGCGCCATTCCAGCGAAAAACGTCGGCATTCCCAACATTAAAACAGCATGGACCGGCCGTAATAGTCCTCGTTCCCCAGCTTCTCCAGCCGCTCGCGCCGCTTCAGCTCGGCTCCGAAAACACGCGGCACACCAATAAGACTGAGTTTCCGGCGCAATTCCTGCGGATGCCGCACATCGCCCATATGAAACCGCACGACGAGAACACCCAGGGAATTCAGCGCCGTCTCCCGGTCCTTCTCACGCACCAGCACCTCCTCCACATCCCGCCCATTGCGCATGGCCTCGTCCTTGTATTTGCGCATACCATCGAGCTCGCCCGCAATCAACAAGCCTTTCTTCACACGCCACAGAAAATCTGGGCGGATCTCACGGTGCGTCAGAGGGTTGACGAACGGAACCTGAATCTCGGGGTCGACAAAGCCCAGCTGGAGAATCGCTGCATGCGCCTTGGACTCGCCACCGTTCTCGCAATGCCCATTTGCATAACGCCACACAAGCCGCGCGGCGCGGATTCCCTTGTATGGCCCGGAGAATGACTCCAGGTACTCCTGCATGCGCCCGGGTGACGTCAGGTCACGTCTGTACGCCATCTCCCAGATGGGAAGCGAGTCGCAAAAGCGCAGATCCCGAGCACAGTCCAGCAGCACCCGTTCGACGCTTGGCACGTGCACCCCGTCGATTTCCACGCACCCATGCGAATCCCCGATCGACTCATGCCTCTGCACCGCGTCGCCGCCGCTCCTCATCGACACGCCACGGGGCACCAGGACATGAACCTTGCGTTGCAGCGATACGTCATCCGTGAGCCCAAGCATCCACGCCGCGCTGAGCGAACACAACGTGCACCGGGGATTTTTCAGGGCAACGGAGCGCAGAATCACCGTAATGCGCTGTTCAATGCCGAGTTTCCGCCATTCTTCGGCGATCGCATACATATGCGGCAGCGGGGTGACGAGCCGTCCCGCAAGCATGTTGCGCCGAAGATAACTCCTTTCGGAGTTATCTTCGGCCCATGCAAGGGTCTGCCGCTCCTCGGCACGGACCAGCGCCCTATGCAGCATCACTTTCCCCGCTTCTTGCATGGAGACGCAACACTTTTCGCTGGAATACGCCGTTTTTTACCCCAAAAACAGCCTACATTTGCAGCGTTCCAGCGAAAAGTGTCGCGGCCACCCTACCGAGAAGCCTTGGAAGCCCTGGCATCGACGGCGCGGATGCAATCCACCACCTTCTGCTCGGTGATATCATGCACGGCTCCGCGGAAGAAGGACTCGGGCCCGCCCGCGATCACGGCCACCTTCCACAGGTTCTCGTCGGTCGGTTCGGCGCCCACCTCGGCGAAGGTGCACGGCAGCCCGATCTCGCGGTAGATCGGCAGGAGACGGTCGAACTCGTCCCACTCGTTCTGCGCGGCGAGCTGCACGAGAATGCCGTACGCCACCTTCTGCCCGTGCGTCGACACATGTGTCTCCGGGCACGCGGTCAGGCCGTTATGCACGGCGTGCGCGCCGGACACGCGGCCGTTCGTGCCGGCGAATCCTCCCACGCACGAGGCAATATGCACAATCACGTCCACCATATGCCCGAGCTTCTCGTCCGCCACGCCATTGCGCACGGAGGCGAGCGCCTCGCCGCTCTCGCGCACAAGGAAGTCGCGCGTCACCTTCGCGGCGGCCAGGCCCAGCGCGTCGGCGGGCTCCGGGTCGGTCAGATGCCTCTGAATGCCCTCGGCCTCGTACCACTTGGCGAGCGTGTCGCCGATGCCGCCCACGAGGTAGCGCTCGGGCGCGGCCGCGATGATCGTCGGATCGGCGACGACGAGCTCGGCGCCGTGGCGCAGCGGCATGCCGGCGATGCGCTTGCCGTTCTCGTCATACACAATGACGACGGACGAGGACGCGGCGCAGGTGGCGGCGATGGTGGGGACGGTGACGATCGGCAGGTTCATGTTGTGGTGCACGCCCTTGGCGGTGTCGAGCAGGCGTCCGCCTCCGATGGCGACAATGACGTCGGCCTCCGCGTCGAGCACCTTCTCGGTCAGCTCGTCCATATTGCGGTAGGTGACGGTGCCGTCATAATGCAGCACCTCGGTTCCGTCGGGCAGGGTGCCGCCCGCCTCCTGGAAGGCCTCCCACGATGCCTCGCCGGTGATGACGCACGGCTGGCGGTAATCCTTGGCGATGTATTCTGCAAGGTGCTTGACCGCGCCATTCGCGCGAATGTACTGGTGCGCGCCCGGCCTGACATCCATGGTGACGGCGCTTGCCTCGGTTGTAGCCATGATTCTCCTTTTATGCCTTGTGTACGTACACGCGGAGATCCCCGAATCATCCACGATCCGGCTCCATGGAATCCACGCGTTACGTCCCATCGTACCAAGCCATACCTTGTGCGCCGCTGAATGACCCATATCGCCACGGCGTGTCCGGCCAATGTGCCCGGGCGGACGCCGACGGGGCGGGGCGCCCCGCACGCCCCCGCGCCCCGCACGCCCCCGCGAAGGAAGACGACGGAGGCAGAGGCGCCGGGGTACGCTCACACCACCATCCGCCTTATCTCGTTCTACGCCTCCTGCGCCTCGAAAGGCGTGCGCTCGCCCGCGGTGACGTGGAACGGCAGACGATTCTCGCGCCGCGGCACGGGGCAGGTGCAGTACGGAGTGAAGGCGCACGGGAAGTTGTAGGCGCGGTTGAAGTCGATCCGGTCGATGGCGCAGGCGGCCGCCTGCCCGAATTCGAGGATGCGGCCGTTGCCGTAGGTCTCGTGCCCGCTTGTGGCGTCGGCGAAGAACACAGTGGGCGTGCCGTGGTCATCGACCACCTCCAGCGAATACCCGGCGCCCCGGTACTCGAAGTCCACGGTGCCGATAACCGGCAGCAGCTGGAACACGGATGGTTCCACGGATTCCTGGCGCGTGACCCGCGCCTTATCGCACGGAGTGAAATGCGCAGGCAGCACCCAGTCGGGGTTGGGCCGGTAATGCGGCACGCCGAAGAAACGGCGGCGCGTGATGGAATGCGGGTTCTTCAGGCGCAGCCAGAAGCGGGGCGCGCCGCCGATGAACGCGCCCGGCAGCGAGCGCACCTCGACGCGCAGGTCGCCGTAGTCGAAGTCGGCGAGGTCGTTCTCGCCTTTGTTGCGCGCGGTGAACGACATCGGCCGCGCCACGGTACGCCCGGCGTTCATCACCAAATGGTGCGCGTCGGGTTCATACACGATGGTGTCGTCCTGCGCATGCCAGGTTCCGGGGAACAACGGGACCTCTGCGCTGTCTCCCGAGGACAGCCATGTGAGGGCGACGGGAGACAGATAGCCGTGCGGCGAGGCCAGCGCATCGATGTGCGCGGCATGCCAGACGTACCAGCTCTGCTCGAAGGAGTCTGCCGGTTCGGCGGAAGAGAAGGCCACGGAGGCCGCCGAGGCCTTGCGTTCCGCCGCTCCCTTGCGCGAATGCGAGCCGTCATGCCTGCCAGCGACGGCGGCGAATAGAGAGGCGGTGCGCGCCTCGGTGCTGCTGGACGCGTCGGCGGTGTCCGACGTGGGCGATGGCGCGGCGTCGTTGCCGTGCGCGACGCCCGACGATAGATGGTCATCCGGCTGGCCGGAATCCTGAAAAGCTTCCACGATTGTCCTTTCGGGATGTTTCGCATATGACGGCGGAGCCCCGACGACGCGGCCCGTGTTATCAGACGACGAACATGCGCCCGGCGCGTGATGTCTGCGGATACCCCTTCGATGGATGACCCCCGGTGATACGCCTATCATAGGATTCCTCCGACGACGACACATCCTTGTTGCCATTGTATACGACGATGACGCGTCATCGGCGGCATGTGGCACCGGATAGTTCAGCGTGTCGCGCCGCGCATCACGTCTCGCGCCAATGGCGCCGCGGATACCAACGCCCGCGCCGCACCTCAACCAGCAACACCGCCACCGTCACGACGCCAATCGCCGCAATCGCGACCATCAGCCCCTTGCGCTCGTCCCATACTGTCGTCGGATCGGGCGCGGCGCCCGGATACTCCACGCGGTGCCCGCTGACGAGCAGGCGCTGCGTGTTCACCCCGTACGGTGTGCAGGTCATGAGCGTCAGCCGGTCCTCGCCGGGCGTGACGCGCAGAAGCGAGGTGTCGTCGGGATTGATGATCCAGATGGCGTCGACCTGATAGGCCAGCGTCTCCCCCAGCACCTCGAGGTACATCGAGTCACCCTTGCGCATCTCGTTGAGACGGGTGAACATCTCCGCGTCGGTCAGACCGCGGTGCCCCGTGATCACCGTATGCGTGGACGGGCCGCCGACGGGCAGCGACGTGCCGTACAGATGCCCGGCCCCCACGGCGAGCACACGGTCGGAGGTGCCGTGGTAAACGGGCAGGTCCACGCTGATCGACGGCACGCGCACGGTGGCCATGACGCCGTCGCCGGCGTCGAGAAGCGACAGGTAGTCGGCATAGGACGAGCCGTTGCTGGTGTCGTTCATATCGGGTGTGGGGTCGGAGGCAGCGGTGCCGGCATCTGCGGCGGAATCGGCGGACGCCGTGGCGCTTCCGACGCCGGACAGGGCGCTCGTGCTGCCGATCTGCGGCTGGCCGGAGCGCGCGAGGCGTTCGTTATACGCCTGGGCGTCGGCAAGCATCTGCTTCACGCGGTCGGTGGGCCACCGCGAGACCTCGGTCTGCGCATTGTCGGCCACGTCTGCCAGTTCCTTCGCCGATTGCATCTGAAGGAACACCGGATACAGACCGAGTATGAGCGAGGCGGCGACGAGCAGCACGATCAGCATTCGCAGCAGGCGCAGATACCGGCGCAGGCGACGCTGGCGGCGGCGATGCGGAAGGTCGACGATCAGCGAATCGAAATCCGGGGCGGCGGCACCGCCATCATTTCTCATGGTGCCGGATTCCCCGGTGCCGTCACCCCCCACAGTGTCTCCGGACCCCGCAATGTCGCCGGCCCCCACAGTGCCGCCTCGGATACCGGCGTTCTCCGGCATGCGAAGCGCCGCCCCAGTGCCTGCAACGGCATCGGGGCGGTCACTATCGGAACGCCGGATCATGTCGGCCTCTTCGCATCGGTGAACCCGGAAACGGACTCAGGTGACTTCCCGGGCCCTACTCCTCGAGTCCCTTGCGCGCACGGCGGTAGGTCACCGTCAGCGTGACCGCGATACCCGCGATGACGAGGGCGAGGAACGTGAACAACACCACGCCCGCGGCGCCGGTCAGCGGCAGCTGCGTGACGTTCTTCACGTTCTTGACCGTGATGGCGCCGTCCGGGGAGATCGTGGCGAGGCCCAGCGTGTTGTTCTTGGTCGAGCTGAGAGTGTTCGTCACGTCGCCGTTGTCGCCGATCGCATGGTCCACCGTGAAGGTGGCCAGGATCGACTGCGCGTAGCCCTTCGCCGTGTTGGTCGATGTCTCCTTGAAGGTGTAGGGGGCGGCCTGTACCTTCGGATTCGGCACCTCGTTCGCCGCCAGGCCGTTGACCGTGATCTTGCCGTTGGCATCGGTCACAAGGTTGGTGACCTTTCCTGACGGGTTGTAGTTGTACTCGCCGTCCACCACTTTGTCGCCGTCCATCACTTTGTCGAAGGTCAGCGGCTTGTTGGTGTCAGACTGCTTGGCGCTGTCGCCGCGGAACAGGTTGAAGGTGACGTCGGCCAGGGCCGTGTCAGCCCCCACACCCACCTTCGTGAACGAGATGGAACCCGTGAACACCGTGGTGTCCCACTTGTCGGTCCATCCCTGGCCATTGGCGTTGACGCGGGCGGAGTTATACGCCTTGTTCGCTGCGAGGTCTTCGGTCGTGTCGCTTGTCTTACTGGTCGCGGCGTCCGTGGACGTGGACGTGTAGGTTCCCGCCTTAACGATGTCGGCGTTAATCGTTGCCGGGTAAGCCACGCGCAGATACTTGCCGGCGAGCGCCTTCGGCGACGTGATCGTGATCGTCATCGTCGTGGTCTTGTCGGCCGCGGTGGAGACGTTCCACGAGTAGTCGGCGCCGTTGGTCAGCGTCGCGGCCGAGGCCTCGGTGTCCGAGGTGATCGCGGCATCGGCGAACATGACCTTCATAGCCGTCGGGTTGAGCGTCAGGCCGCGCGAGGCCTGGTCCATGATGACGAAAGTGTAGTCATTGTAGTTGGCGGCGTGGGGCGAGATCCGCGTATCGATCGTGTAGTACAGCGTGTCGCCGATGCTGAAGTTCGCCAGATCGTCGGCATTCGTGTGGGCGGCGTCGGAGTAGACCTCTTTATGCGGCTTGGACTGAGCCTCCTCCGCCTTGGCGTAGAAGCGGCCCAGCGTGTCGGCGATGGCGCTCTGGCCGGTTCCCTCGTCGATGAGGAACTTGGTGTAGATGGTGCCGTTCGAGGTGATGGGCGTCGCCACGATGGCGAGCTTGTCGGTGCCGCTGTCCTTGATGACGTACCATCCCTCGGGCAGCTTCGGAATCGTCAGGTCCTGGGCGGCGTCCCCTGGCACTGTCGCCGAGCCGTTGGGCGCCAGGCCCTCGGGCAAAGACAGCATGGCGGCCACCGAGGCGAGTTCGTCGCCCGTCAGCGTCGCCATGAAGGCGGCGGGGTTCTCGCCGTAGGCGTCGCTCCACTTGGCCTTCACGCTGTCGTTGCCGTACATGCAGGCGGTGTGCAGCTTGTACACCCAGCGCTGGTTGTTATCCTCGGACGGCCCGGGAACGGTTGTCACGTCCATGGACGCGATCGTGTCGGTCGAGGCGGCCTTGACATTCGAAAACGTCGCGAAGCGATACGCGCTGTACGTATGCCCCGGCTGCGCGTTGACGACGGTGATGCCGCTGGTGTCCGTGGGATCGGCAAGCGCCGGCCTCGCGGGCAGCATCGTCATGAAGGCCATTCCCACCACTGTCATCATCGCCACCAGCGCGGCGATGAGCTTACGTGTCCTGGTCATCGTAATCTCCTTATTCTCTTCCCCCGGACCGGCGGTGCCGGCCCGGTCCCATACGGGTTCGTTATCTGTTGTCTGTCGACGCCCCGCGCGGTATGCGCGGTACATGCGCCGTGCGCGCAGGCCTGCCATGGATCCGTCGGCGATGACGGGGCGACCTGCGGGGCCGATGTCATCGCACGGCTACGCATCACGGTTCTTCATCACGCTCCCTCCTTTCCGCCACCCGTTGCATGATGGCGAGCACGACGCCCAGCAGCAGCGCCATCGCGAGCATCGCCCCGATGACGATCAGTCTCTCGAGGCCCGATCGAGATCCCGTCAGGGGAAGCGCCGCCGTCACGGCATCCGTATTGGTGAAGTCGAGAACGGCGAACGATGCATCGGTGACGTTTATCTTCCACGCCACGAAGTCGTACCTTTCCTGCCCCATGTCGTCGGCCGTGCGCCAGGCCGTGAGGTCCGCCTCCAGCGTCGAGGACGCGTCATCGGTGGCTTCCACGGAGACCACCACAAGATACGACGCCTTCGAATAGCTGTAGGCGGAGGAGCCGGAACCGGCGCCGGCGACCTCGGTGACGCGGTAGCGGTAGAGCCCTGGCACGGAGAACGCGATGCGTCCGAAGGTTCCGGTCACGCTTGCCCCGGGACCCGACGATGCATCCTTCGCCACCGTGATCTGGCACGGGTTCGCGGACGTGGCTCCCGAGCAGGACGACGGCATCGGGTTGCCGTATGCCTCGTCCACACCATCATCGGACGCGACGGGCACGAGACGCAGCACGAAGGCATCGCCGGCCGCCCATCCCTTGTCTCCGCTCACGGTGACGCGCACCGTCGGGAAGTTGGTGATGGAAACCGCCTTCGCACGATTCGTCACCACCACCGACAGAGCGTCGCCCGCGGCGAGGGACGGGGCGCGTTTCGCTGTGCCCGTCACTCCCCCGTCGGCAGGCGTGGAGGCGGCGCCGTCAAGGGCGCCGCCGGCCATCACATAGGTCGGGGCGAGGTAGCTTCCGTCATTGAAAGCGCTTCCGTCGGAGTTGACCTCGCGCACGGTGACGCCGTTCCCTCCAACGATGCGGTGGATCAGCGCCTTCTGACCCACACCGAGCGTCACAAGCCCGTTCGTCGTCGTAAGACTCTGCGTGGAGCCGTCGGGCAGCACGAGGTCATAGGAGCCGGAAAACGGAGTCGCCCCGATGAGGGCGAGTAGGGTGAACTGCGCATCGGACGGGCAGTCGATGCATTTCTTCTCCAGCGTCGCGTCGAACACATTCGCCGAAATGACGGCATTGTCGACCTGCAGATGGGAGACATCATCGACCACATAGGTCGGCGTCGTCAACCCCAGCGCATCGCGCGTCAGAGACCTGCCTTGCACCGTGGTGGAATACGCGGCGCTCCAGTCACCCAGCTCCGTGACGTAATACTTGCTCGTCACATGGATGGTCTCGCCGGGCGGGGCGGTCAGGCGCGCAGTCTGGCCGCCCGCCAGCCAGATGGTTCCGTCCGCGGCACTCACGCCGCTCGACACCGTGGCCCCCGATGCGTCGATGACGTCATAGGAACCGGTGAAGCGTTCGAAAGCCGTGGAAACATCGGGGTCGTAGTTGATGAACGCGGCGAAGCCGAACCGCGTCTCGTCCACCGGCACGGCATCGCCGAACGTCACCTTCTTGGCGATTTCAAGGGTTCCGCTCGGCAGCGTCGGCATGTTGAAGCGCATGAAGCAGTTCGAACCGCCTCTGCCGCGCTCCAGGTAGAACAGCGACAGCGTGTGCTTCTTGTACGGCGTGGGATCCCACGTCTTGCCCACCCGGGAGAACGCCTCCCAAAGCGTCGTCGCATGCGAGACGGCCCACCAGTCCGCATCGGGCTGGTCGTAGGTGATGGCGCCCGTCGTGAAATCGATGGTGCCGCCGCGACGCTCGGAGCTGCTACCGCCGCGGATGCCGCCCATGTCGAGCGCAAGCACGCCATCCACGAAAACCCACACGTCATCATCGCCGGAGAAGTCGAAGATCATGTCCTCGCCGTCGGTCTTGCCTCCGTCGGGCATATAGAATCCGCCCGACATGGACATGCCGCGCGCTTGGTAAGAGGAGTGGGGCGCTACGTTGTCGAGAGGAGTGAACTCCCGCACACGGCTCGAACCGCCGGCCGGGATATCCGTCAGCGTCATGCGCTGGGTCGAGGGGTCGTACCTCGCGTCCTGCGTACCGCTGTCGAACCGATAGTAGCCGTCCGTGCCGCGCTTGAGAAAACCGCCGGCCACCGGATAGGAGGTGACTGCCACGTCGCTGGCGCCGCCGAATAGGTAGGCCAGGCTTTCGGTGCTGCCTGTGACGTCCGGGTCCAGCGTCGGATACCCGTCGGAACCGAGTGCGTTCTCGACGATGCCCGCATACACGGGTCCTCCGGTTGCACAGTTCCAGTCGTAGTCCCGCCCGGACGAATGGTCGAGGCAGTCGGTGTCCGTTATGACACCGTTCCACTGCTTGTCCGTACCGGAGTGGTCGCCGAACAGCAAGGCATGGCCGTTGTCATTGATGGATGGCTTGGTCAGGCTGTATCCCCATCCCCACCCCCGTCGGTAGCTGCGCTGGTCTGAATAGTCGAACAGCGTTATCGCCATGCCATTGTCGGAGGCATCGACGGAGGAGTCGGCCGCATACGCCGGGTGCACGCCCATGGGCGAGACGGCGACGAGCGGGATGCAGACGAAAAGCGTCACGACGATAGCCGCGACGATCTTGCGGGCGCAGACAGCGACGGAGGCACGGCGGGCTACGCCGGACGCACCAGACGTATCGTGCACGCCGGGCACACCGGACATGCCAGGCACACGTCGGGGCACATCCCGAAGGCGCGGTGCTTCCGCGCCACGAGTGAATCGTTCCAGTCGAACCATGGAAGCCACCTCCCTTCATTCAGCTACCCTGGCTGTGCGGGCGTCCGTACGAATGCCCGTGACTGTGGCGTTTCCGATGCGAAAGCGCGAAGCCCTCGCCATCGTCCCGCCGCTCTCTCGGCGGCCGGACCGACAATCGAAAACACCCTGCGGTTCAGTTATGCGATGGAACGGCGATGCCGCTCATGGCCCCCCATGGGAACGCATATGGGCATATGGAAAGGGACGGATAGCAGATAGCCGGCTCTTCCCATACGTCTCCGCGGACCGTCGTCATCGACGGCGCGGGCGGCATTCCGTTCCAATGTTGCGTTCGAGACGGAATGTCGATTCCGCTTCGAACGGCCAAAGTCATCTCGTGCATTCCATCGTAACACCCGGGAAATCCCAAGCAAGAAGTCTTCTTTGAAATGTTGGCGAAGGGCGAGTTCCGCGGCGTGTCCGGCGTGTCATGCGTGCCAGGGCCGCCATGGGGAAGACGAATCGTGGCCTCTTGCGCCGCGCGCGAACGGATAGCGGCCTGCGGATATCATGGCAGACATGTCTACGATTACGGTTTCTACGGATGGCAGCGCGCTCGGCAACCCGAACGGCGCCATGGGATGGGCCTGGGCGGACCACGAGGGCGGCCGGTGCGACGCCGGCGGGGCTGCGAACGGCACGAACCAGATCGGCGAGCTGTGCGCCGTGCTCCAGGCGTTGCGCACACATCGGTGCGCCGATACGCTCGTCATCGAAAGCGACTCCCAGTACGCCATCAACTGCTCCACCAAGTGGCTGCGCGGCTGGAAGCGCAACGGCTGGCATAATTCGCAGAAGCAGCCGGTGAAGAACGCCACCATCATCAAGGCCATCGACTACGAGATCTCACACCGCGAAGGCGCCGTGAAATTCTCATGGGTCAAAGGCCATGCTGGCGACGAGTTCAACGAGAAATGCGACACGCTGGCGCGCGGATACGCCGAACAGTGCAAACAACACGGCACGCCCGGTTATCTGCCGATCGAGGGATGGCACGATCTCATCGCCAGCCCGTACGCCGCGAACCTGCGCGTTCCCGACGATGTCCGCGCCGCGTTGGAAACGGGCATCGCCTCGGTGAGTCGCACCATCGCGAGCACGCCGGAGGGTGCGGAGCATGTTCCGGCGCCGTCGTGGGCCCGGAGCGGGGCTGGCTCCCGGCGCGCAGCCGGCCCGGCTTCCAGGGCAGGGGCGGAATCGAGGGCGGGCGCGGCGACAGCGCCGTCGGCGTCTTCGGCCGCGGCATCGTCATCGTCGGCATCGTCATCATCGGCGCGACATACGCCCGCGCACGCCGCGGCGCCGCATACACCGGCCCATGCGGCGGGCTCCGTTCCCGCACCGCCGGTCCAAGGCGCGGGCGCGACACGGGCAGCATCGGCCGCGCGTACGGCTTCGTCGACGCACACGGGTTCCGCCTCGCGCACAGCTTCCGCCTCGCGCGCGAGCATGCCGGCGGGGGAATCGCCGGACAACTCCGTCGCCAACCTCGTACGCGTCATGGATGCCGCGACACGCCGCCTTCTCGAGGCCTCCGAACGCCTCGACGCCGCCACCGGACGCTACGAACGCGCCGCCGCCCGGCTCGAGACCGCCGTGCGACGTCTTGACGACACCACGGGGAATAATAAAACCCAAGGCACGCTGTTCTAGAACCGCTTGACGCCGTTCCGGACGGCGCGGCGCATACGACACGGCATACAACACGTCGGGGCGACGAACGCCCCGCGATGATTAAGGAGAACAATGGACAAGGCAGAACAGGACAGGCTTAAGAAGGCCGCCGGCATCGAGGCCGCGAAGCTCATCCAGGACGGCATGATCGCCGGCCTCGGCACCGGTTCGACCGTGCGCTTCCTCGTGGACGAGCTCGGCCGCCGAGTGCAGGAGGAGGGCCTCAAGTTCACGGGCGTCACGACGTCGCGCCGCACGCAGGAGCAGGCCGAGGGCTACGGCATCAAGATCGTGAACATCGACGACGTGGACCATATCGACATCACCATCGACGGCGCCGACGAGGTGGACAAGAACTTCAACGGCATCAAGGGCGGCGGCGCGGCGCTGCTGTGGGAGAAGATCGTGGCGATCAACTCCAACAAGGTGGTGTGGATCGTGGACCAGTCCAAGGTGGTCGACACGATCGGCAAGTTCCCGCTTCCGGTGGAGGTCATCCCCTTCGGCAACGGCCAGGTGATCCGCAAGTTCGAGGCGAAGGGCTACAAGCCGACGCTGCGCCTCGACGCCGAGGGCAAGCCGGTGCTGACCGACGAGAACGACTATGTGGTGGATCTGCACCTCGAGCGCATCGACCATCCGCAGGAGCTGGCCGAGGACCTCATCCACACCGTGGGCGTGGTGGAGCACGGCCTGTTCCTCAACATGGTGGACCAGGTTATCGTCGGCGATCCGGCAGGTCCGCGCGTGCTGACGAATCCGAATAAGTAAGCGGATTCCCGCTGATTTCAGCGGATTTTCCACGATTCCTAGGGGAGGTCGAGTTCGGCCTCCCCCTTGTTTTTGTTTTTTCATGCGCTTTGTGCTTCGGCGTTCGAATGCGGGCACGAGAAAATCCTTCGGAGTGTCGCGCGGTTATGATTGAGATGTCATGTCTATTCATAAGGCGGATCGCAGGGAAGAGCGGCCGCCGAGCCGTCGAGGTTCCGAACCGAGACGGTACCGACACTGAGGTAATGAGGGAAAGCGTCCCGCGATGGCGCTCCGGTTCGAGAAGGGTTTCGATCCGGATCGGGCGGGCGACTCCGTGGGTACGCGCTCCCTTGGGGGAAGGAGACACCTATGAAAGCCACAGCACACCGGCGCATAGGCAGACGATTCGTCGCCTGCCTCGCGGCGATCGCGATGGCGCTGGCGGGAAGCATCGTCGTTGCCGCGACGGTCGCACCCACGGCGTCGGCCGCGAGCGCGTGGGAAAGCCTGTCGCTCACCGAGAAGCAGTCCTCGTATGGCTTCTTTATGTGGCGCGCGGAGAACGGCACCAGCGATTTTATGAGGAACACCGCCAAGGATGCGGCGAATATCCTTAAGAATTCCAAGCTTCCGGAGACCAAGAACATTGGCGGCGACGGCGATGCCACGAGTCTGCCGAACCTGAAGATGGGCGCCGAATACCTGGTCCGTTATAACAAGTGGCGTTCCGAACATTCCGGCACCGAGCCGTGCCGCCATGACATGGATTCCAAGGCGTCGAACGGCACTTACGTGGCCAATTGCCCGAGCACTGCCAAGCTCGGCGAGATCCGTACCTCCGACACCTACGTGGCCCTGACCGAAAACAACACCAACTATGGCGCGACGGCGGGCGACCATGCCGCAAACCACGGCCAGGCTTACAACAGCGACACCAATGACATCTATCCCTTCGAGAACCTGGCATGGGCCGGCGAATCATGGCAAGACGGCGAGCAGCCCACGGACAAGTACGCCTCATCCACCGATACCACGATGGGCATCAAGGGCTGGTACAGCGAGAAATCGGATTTCGACGCGCAGTCGAAAACCGCCGTCCTCGGCCACTATCTCACCATGACCGACAAGCGGGAGAACTCAAGCACCTACACATTCAGCTACTCCCCGCATACCGTGGGCGCCTATGCCGTGAATTATTCGACTCCGAAGCAGGCAGTGATCGGGCAACGGTACTCCTGGGATTCCAAAGGCAACGAGACTGTGACCAATATCATGGGCTGGAGCCGCACAAAAACCGAGGGCATGGACCTCGACCTCGTGTACAACGGCAAGTCCACCTACGCCCGCTACACCGAATCCGCCACGGATTATCTCAATGACGTCAACGCGTATATCTCCCTGGTGAAGACGATTGGCTCCGTGACGGCGCCGGCGGGCATCACCGTGGAGTCCGGCACCGATCCGAAGGCCTCCGCTCCGTCGACGGTGTCCGTCACGTATTCCGACGGTACGACCGGCACGGCCAACGTGACGTGGGATGATTCCAACACCACGTGGAAGAACCGCAAGGGCGGCTCCTACACTATGTCCGGAACGGTCCACGATTCCGTGGCGAACAAGGATCTGTCGACAAGCATCGCGGTAACGGTTAAACCCGCCGGAATCAAGGTGGCCAATACGTCGTCCTCGACGAACCTGACAGTCGACCCGGGCACGGATCTGTCGACCGTGCTGCCGACCCTGACATCGATCACCTACACGAACGGCGAAATCGTGCCGGGAGGCACTCTCAAGTGGTCCATCCCCGACGGCGCCACGAACGGCCAGCATCTGAAGTCCACCGACTTCTCCGTTCCCGGCGAGGTCTACGATGCCGACGGCGTCGACACGAAGCAGACCGTCAACGCCAACATCACCGTCCGCCCGATCACCGTCTCCACGGTGAATGCGGTCACGGCGTCCACAACAAGCGGCATCGCCCCGTCGCTGCCGTCCACGGTTACGGTGAACTGGAGCTACGGCGACCCGTCCACCGAAAGCGTGACGTGGGACTCTATCCCGGCGTCCTCCTACGCGAAGGCCGGCACCTTCACGGTCAACGGCATCGTGAACCTGGGCTCCGGAACCACGACGAAGGCCACCGCCACCGTCACCGTGCAGGATGCCATCCCGGCGTCCGTGGTATTCGACGGCACGTCGAGCCCCTCCACCTCGCTCACGATTGACGCGGGCACCGATCCGACGAGCCTGCTCAAGGCCAAGACCGCGACGGTGACCTACACCGATTCCACAGGCGCCACGATCCGGACCGACACCGGCAAGGCCGTGACGTGGGATGCCGTGAAGCGCTCGGATTACATGGGCTCCACCACCGCCGACACGCAGTTCACCGTGAAGGGCACCGTCGACGGTCTGCCTGTCACGGCCATCGTCACCGTCAGGCAGGCGACGCTGCAGTCCGTGTCCTTCAAGACCGACAGCGTCGTCACCTCGACGTCGGTGACCACGAAGGCCGGTGTCAAGCCGAGCCCCTCCACGTCAGCGGTTGAATCGTATTCCAACGGGAAGAAGGAGCTCGTCGAGCTCACCTGGCCCGACCCCGACGCCTCGCAGTACCACGGTTCGCCCGACGGCGACACGTCGTTCACGATGACGACGTCCCACAAGGGTTTCCAGCTCACCGCCGACGTCACCGTGCAGCAGGCGACGCTCACCTCCGTCACCTTCCCTGGCACCGACTCGACCGAGACGACTGTGTCCACCGACGCGGGCACAGCGCCTGCGCTCCCGGCGAACGCCGAGCTGACCTACTCGAACGGCGACACGCGCGACGCCGCCATCGCGTGGAATGCTACGGATCCGAGCAAATACCACGGCTCCATCGACGCCGACACCTCATACACGCTGACCGGCACGGCCTCGGGCCAGACCCTCACGGCCACCGTCACCGTGCGCCGAGCCACGCCGTCGAGCGCCGTCATCAAGGGCTCGGATTCCGCCCAGGCCGCCGTCACCACGGCCGCCGGTACCGCACCGGCGCTGCCTGGCACGGCCACCGTCACCTATTCCAACGGTGACACGCGCGATACGCAGATTACATGGGACGCCATCCCCGAGTCCTCCTACCACGGCTCGATCGACGGGAACACGACTTTCCAGGCCAACGGCACGGTGGACGGCACGTCGCTGACGGTGAGCGCGGCCGTCATGGTGACGCCTCCGACGGCCACGAAGGTGGCGTTCGACGACGGCACCGCCGAGTCCGCGGTGTCGACGCCCGCCGGCATCAGGCCCGGTCTGCCCGGCACCGCCACGGTCACCTATTCGAACGGCGACACGCGTGCCGCCGACATCACATGGGGTGACGTGACCGCCTCGCAGTATGCGAAGGCCGGTGCCGAATTCGACGTGACCGGCCACGTGACCGCGCTGCCGGGCACCGCCCTCACCGCGCATGTGACCGTGACCGACGCGTATCTGGTCAGCGTGACGTTCCACGGCACGGATTCCACCACAACAACCGTCACCACGCCCGCGGGCACCCGTCCGGCGCTTCCCGAGACGGCCGACGCCACGTATTCCGACGGAACCGTGGTCCCCGTGACGATCCAGTGGGATGCCACGCCCGACTCCTCCTACCATGGCTCGGCCGACGCCGACCAGACGGTGAGCGTGACCGGCCATGCGTCCGGCACGGATCTCACCGCCACGGTGACTGTGCAGCGCGCCACGCCTACCAGCGCCGTGATCGACGGCACGACGTCCGCAATCGCGGTGGTTTCCACCGATGCCGGCGTGGCACCGAGCCTCCCTGCGACGGCCACCGTCACGTATTCCAACGGCGATACCGCGAATGCGGCGATCGAGTGGGATGACATCGACGCATCTGCTTATGCGGGCGTCATCGGCCAGACCACGACGTTCACCGTGAACGGCACCGCGGACGGCATGCCCGTCAGCGCCACGGTGACCGTCGCCGCCAAGCCCGCCACGCAGAACATGTACCGTCTGTACAACCCGAATTCGGGAGAGCATTTCTTCACGGGAGACATGAACGAGTACAAGACTCTGTGCGACCGCGGCTGGCAGGGCGAGGACGTCTCCTGGGTGGCGCCCGCGCAAGGCGATGCGGTCTATCGTCTCTATAACCCGAACACGGGCGAGCACCACTACACGCTCGACACGAACGAGCGCGACACGCTGATCGGCCAGTACGGGTGGAAGGACGAAGGCATCGGCTGGTACTCGGGCGGCTCCACGCCGGTGTACCGCGTGTATAACCCGAACGCCTTCCAGTTCGGACACCTGTTCACCGCGGACGGCAACGAACGCGCCCAGTTGCTTGGCTACGGCTGGAACGACGAGAATATCGGCTGGTATGCCGTGTCCGCCAAGTGACGCCCGACAAGCGCCGTTGACCAAGCGCCGCTGATCAAGCGACGCTGACCAAGCGACGCCAGCCAATGCGCCGGCCGCGCCCGCCTCATCGCGGGCCGGCCGGCGTTTTTCATACATCGGAGCGGTGGGCACACCAGAGGCGGGCACCCCACCACATTGTTATGAAGCGACGGCCGGGGCGTTCCGCATTCCCAGGGCGTTCCACATTCCCAGGGCGTTCCACATTCCGGAGGCGAACGGAGGGCGAATCGTGGGTAAAGAAAAAGCCCCTCGAAGGAGGGGCCTGGCTACTCGCCAATAAGCTTATAAGCAGAGCATGCGAGTGCGAAAGACTACTTGCGCTGGTGGCGAGTCTTACGCAGCAGTTTGCGGTGCTTCTTCTTGCTCATCCGCTTGCGGCGCTTCTTGATGACCGAACCCATCTCAGCCTCCGTTCAATAAACTTGGTTCACGATGCCAACTTGCCTAAGTGTACTACCAATATCGGACGCACAAGCGGGAGAATCGTATTTTCCGGCGGTTTTTCCGGGAAAAACCGCATACGCCGCGCCGCGCGCGCCCGCGCAACGGCCTCACATCGGGAACGCGGAATAGAACCCGTTGACCGACGCATACGCGCCCGTCGCCATGAACACCACCGTGTCATTGCGCCACAGAGCCGTGGACGCCGTGCCGTCGGTGGGATTCGTATCGCCATCGGTCATGACGATGTACTGGCCAGTCGTCTCGCCATCCACCTTCACATTCCCGTGCGCCTGCGCCATGCCGTTGAGCGAATCCTTGAGCAGGCCGTACTCCTGGGTGGCGTCGTCCGCCGACGACCACTGCGCGAAAACAAGCGTCACGTCCTGCGAGGAATCGCCGTTCGAATAGGTGACGGTGTATTCCTCGATCGGATCGGCGCTCGCCCAGTTCTGCGTGGCGGTCACGTCCTGCCGCGCGAAAGCGCCGACGCTTTTCGGCAGCGAGGAGACGAGCGAGCTGGCGTCGGACGGCAACGCGGACGCCGACACCGTGGGCGAGGCCGAGACGAGCTGCTGCGAGGTGGTGTCGGTGGTCGTGTCGGTGCGGCGCAGCGCCCAGCCGGGCCATCCGAACGCGCTGACAAGGGCGAGGACGAGCAGGATGACGGCAACGATGACGACGATGTTGCGCTTCTTGCGTGCGCGCTTGTCGGGGGTCGGATTCAGTTCAGACATACTGCCGATTTTGCCATGTCGAGCAGACGTTTGCCGCCGCGCCCGCGGTTTCGACGATGGCACCGCCGCGGTTCGCCGCAAGCGAAGACACACAGCGCCCGGCATCGTGTAGCGTCGGAGGTATGGCAAAGTCAAGCGTCCACTATGTGTGCACCGATTGCGGGTGGAGCGGCGTCCAGTGGTTCGGCCGCTGCCCGGTCTGCGGCGCGTGGGGAACGATAGAGGAATTCCGCGAGGCCCCGTCGCGCACGAAAACCCGCACATCAGCGGCCACGTCGCGTGCGGCCGCCATCGCCGCGAGCCGCGGCGCCAGGCCGGTCCACGCCGTATCGTCGACCGGAGCGCCCGCATCCGCGCGCTCCGGCGGAACGTCCACGGCCGCGCGCGGCAGCGACGCAGCGCAACGTGGCGAAACCGGCGTCTCCGCCACGACCTCTGTCTCCCCCACCACCGGCACCCCCACCGCCGTACCCTCCGCCGCGCAACCCGACCCCGCCCCCTTCGACGATGACGCCGACTCCCGCCGCCTTCCCACGGGCTTCTCGGAATTCGACCGCGTACTCGGCGGCGGCATCGTGCCCGGGTCCATCGTGCTTATGGCGGGCGAACCGGGCATCGGCAAATCGACGCTGCTTCTGGAAACCGCCAGCAACGTGGCGCGACAGGGCCAGACCGTGCTGTATATCTCGGGCGAGGAGTCGCAGTCGCAGGTGCGCATGCGCGCGCGGCGTATCGACGCAACCGCCGACACCCTTTTCATCGCCTCCACCACCGATCTCGGCACGGCGCTCGACCTCATCGAGGAGAACCAGCCGGGCCTCGTCATCGTGGATTCGGTGCAGACCATCTACTCGGCCGACGTGGACGGCATCCCCGGCGGCTCCACGCAGGTGCGCGAGGTCACGACGGCGCTGATCGACGTGGCGAAGCGCTCGTCGATCCCCGTGCTGCTCGTCGGCCATGTGACGAAGGACGGCTCGATCGCCGGCCCGCGCACGCTCGAGCATCTCGTGGACGTGGTGTGCCAGTTCGAGGGCGAGCCGCAGACCGCGCTGCGCCTGCTGCGCAGCGTGAAGAACCGCTTCGGCCCCACGGACGAGGTCGGCTGCTTCGATATGTCGGGCGAGGGCATCGAGGAGGTGCGCGACCCGTCGGGGCTGTTCCTGTCGGACGGCGACGACACGCCCGCAGGCACCTGCATCACGTTCACGATGGATGGGCACCGCAGCCTGCCGATCGAGGTGCAGGCGCTTGTCACCGCGTCGGTGCTGCCGTCGCCGCGCCGCGCGACGAACGGCGTGGACCAGAACCGCCTCGCCATGATCGTGGCCGTGATCTACCGCCATGCCAAGATCAATCTGCTGGCGAACGACCTGTATGTCTCCACGATTGCCGGAGGGTCGGCGCGCGAGCCGGCCGACGACCTTGCGATCGCCGCGGCCCTCGCGAGCGCCGCGACCGACTGCCCCATCGCGCGCACGACGGCCGCGTTCGGCGAGATTTCGCTGACCGGGCAGATCCGCCCCGTGCCCAGGCTCGAAAGCCGCCTGCGCGAGGCCGCTCGGCTCGGGTATAAGAAGGCGGTGGTGCCGCGCAACCGGCGCTACGACGGACGCAAGCCGATTCCCGGCATCGAGCTGGTGGAAGTGGCGACCCTTGCGGACGCGCTGCACGCGCTTGGCGTGGACAGGAAGCGGCGCAGCGGGAAAGGCGCGGGTGCCGAGGAAAAGGCGTAGCGGAAGGGTCGCGGAAAGGTCACGATGTAGAAAATCGCGACAGAAAAATCACGACGTTAAAAATCGTGGCAGCGTTCACTCGCCGGAGGATGCTGACGCGCTACCCGACGCGCTGGCGCTTGCCGAACTCGACGCCGACGCCGAACCCGCCGACGAACCCGATGCCGCACTCGACGCGGACGACGCCTTGACGTACACGGTCATTTTCTGCGACTGCACGCCCGACACATCCTTGAGCTGCAGCTGCGCGTAATACGTGCCCGGCTTGACCAGCACCTGGCTCGGATCGGTCACGCACTCATCCGTCTGCTCGTCGGTCGTCCACGTCAGATCGCGGCGGTCCACGTCGGAGTTGCGCATGAGCAGGTAGATGGGATCGGCATCGCAAGCGCTCGAATCGTAGACCACGTCGCCCGTCGCGGCGCTCGTGATAACAAGCGCCTCCGAATCGCTCGCCGCGTTGGCGAGGCAGTTCTGCTTCGACGTATGCGTCAGCACCGCCGTGAAGGTGGCGCTCTGCCCCGAAGACACCACGATGCTCCCGTTCACATCGGAATCATCGGCCTGCCCCGACGCACTCGCCGACCCCGACGCACTCGCCGACGCCGACGCGGGTCCGGACTCGGACGCGCTCGCCGACGCCGAGGAATCGCCGTCATCGGAGGCGAACGACAGCGTCACATCGTTCGACGTGCAATCGGGAATGCCCGCCGTCTTCCCTGTCGACAGCGAGGGGTCGGGCGACGGCACCGCCGACCGCGACACCGCGTGCGCATCGTCGTAATGGATGCGCTCGTTCACCGCGCCGCCGACCGCCGCGACGAAGCGGATATCGGATATGACTACGAAAAGGACGATTGCCAGCGCCGCGATTGCTGCGATAAGCGCCACGATGCGCCGACGGCGATACATGCGCTCCTGTTCCGGTGTGCGTCGTGATTTTCTCGTAGCCATGTCACTCAGTCTATGGAATTGCCGCATATCCGTCATGCGGCGTGCACGAAAAGCTTACAATCCCCGCCGACTTTCCGCACCGCGCGATTCCACGATTCCTCTCTCTCCGTAACAATGTGATGGGAAACGGACAAAAAACACGCGATTGGCCCCGGAATTCCTCGATTTTTGTCCGCAAGCCATCACATTGTTCGAGGGAGGAGGGGCGGATCCCGCACGGCGTTCGCGACGGGTCGCGTTCGCGGTGGGAACGGGACGAAACACGCCGACGGGCGGCGTGGTAGTATCTGGACTGTTGTTTCAGGGCGAGGTGAAATCCCTCACTGGCGGTACAGCCCGCGACCTGCGAAAGCAGCCGATCCGTTGAAATTACGGGGCCAACGGTTATAGTCCGGATGAAAGAAACGAGGTTCCCGTATGGGAGTGTCTCAGCATACCCAAAATCCGACCGATCAGTCGAACTCCGCGAATTCCGCAAGCACTGCAAAAACCGCAAACCCCGGGAAAACCACAGACACCGCACGCGTCACTCCGCATTCCCACTCCACCACCGGCTCCGGCACCTGGTCCACGCGCCGCATTGCGGTCTATGCGCTGTTCGTCGCCGTGGCGCTGGCACTGTCGTTCATCTCCGTGCCGCTGATGCCCGCCGCACCGTTCCTCCAGTACGATCCCTCCGGCATCATCGCGCTGATCGCCGGCTTCGCATTCGGTCCGTCCGCCGCAGCCATCGTCACCGTGCTCACGTGGCTGCCGCATCTGTTCACGAACCCCTTCGGCGCAATCATGGCGATTCTCGTCACCGGCGGCGCCTCCATCCCCGCGGCCATCGTCTACAAGCGCCACAGAGCCTTCACAGGCGCCGTCATCGGCCTGCTTCTGGGCGACGTCATCGCCATCGCGCTGGCAATCGTGGGCAATCTCATCATCACGCCGCTGTACTCCCCCGGCATCACCGTGGCTGACGTCATCGGCATGATCGTGCCGTTCCTGCTGCCGTTCAACCTGCTCAAGATGGCGATCAACACCATCGTGACCATCGCCGCGTACAAGCCGTGCTCCCTGCTGCTGAAGAGGACGGATGCCTGATTCCCCGACCATCGAGAGCCGCCTTGCCGAAGGCCCCGCCTCCCAAGGCCCCGCCACAAGCAGCTCCGCCGAAGGCCCCGCATCCGAAAGCCCGGTGCTCGCGCGCCTCGACGACGTGAGCTTCCTCTATGGCCGCACGACGGCGCTTGACGGCGTCTCGCTGACGATTCGCGCCGGCGAATACATAGCGATCGTCGGCCGCAACGGCTCGGGCAAAAGCACGCTCGGGCGGGTGCTGAGCGGCCTCGTGGCGCCCGACGACGGGCGGGTGGAGCTGATGGGCCGCGAGGTCTATTCCGGCGTGTCGGGGGCGGTGTCGGCGGAAAAACACGATTCTCTCGCCGGCTCACCCCCCGCCCAGACCGACGCGAATGCCGCGGAATACCGCGCGGCACGACGCGACATCGGGCTCGTGCTGCAGAACCCCGCCGACCAGATCGTCACGACGGTGGTGGAGGACGACGTGGCCTTCGGTCCGGAGAATCTGGGCCTGGAGCCCGACGTCATCACCGGGCGCGTACGCGAGGCCCTCGAGGCCGTGGATATGACGCGGTTCGCGCAGGCCGACCCCGACCGCCTGTCAGGCGGCCAGCAGCAGCGCGTCGCCATCGCCGGCGCGCTCGCCATGCACCCGCGTCTGCTTATCCTCGACGAACCGACCGCCATGCTCGACGCCACCGGCCGCGACGACGTCATGCGCGCCATCGACGCGGCGCACCGCGGCGGCACCGCCATCGTGCATATCACGCATATGCCGGAGCAGGCCGCGCGCGCCTCGCGCGTCATCGAACTGCGCGACGGACGCATCGTGTATGACGGCCCCAGCGCCGCCTCGCCGTTCTGCGCCGCGCCAAGGCACCACGATTCCCCCGCCGCGAGCGCCGACACGCAGGTCGGCACACACAACACCGCCCCCGACACCTCCAGCACCGCCGACGCCTTCCGCGTGGAGAACGCCTCCTACCGCTACCGCGACGCGGCCACCGACTCCTGGGCCCTGCGCCATGTGTCGCTGACCGTGCGGCGCGGCGAATTCGTGGCGCTGACCGGCCGCAACGGCATGGGAAAGTCCACGCTCGCCACTCTTCTGTGCGGCGTGGACGCGCCCACCGAGGGAACAGTCCGCGTATTTGGCACGCCCACGGCGACTGCACGGCAGCGCCGGAGCCTGCGCGGGCGCGTGGGATACGTCATGCAGCATCCGGAGCGCCAGCTGTTCGCCGAACACGTGGAGGACGATATCGCCTTCGGCCCCTCGTCCCTCGGGCTTCCCACAAGCGAGGTGCGCCGGCGCGTACAGGCGGCGATGGACCTTCTGGGCATCGCGCATCTGGCCAACCGCGTGCCGTGGGAGCTGTCGGGCGGGCAGCAGCGACTCGTGGCGATCGCGGGCGTCGTGGCCATGGAGCCCGAGGCCATCGTGCTCGACGAGCCGACGGCGGGCCTCGACCTCGAGGCGGCCGCCCGCGTGCTCGATGCGCTGCGGGCGCTTCATGCCGAGGGGCGCACGATTGTGATGATCACGCATGGCGACACCTCGGCCGCCTCGCGCACGATCCGCCTGGGCGAGTGTACGGAAACCGACACCCGCGCCGGCGATGCCCGCACTACCGACGCCCGCACAACCAACGCCCGCACAACCAACGCCCGCACAACCGACGACGGCATCGCGGACGCAACGACGCCATCGTCCGCCGACGCCCCACACCGCACCCCCGCACAAAACCGCGCCCCTCTCGCACGCCTCGACCCGCGCGCGCTGATCATCGGCACGCTTGTGGGCATGGTGGGCATGTTCTTCGTCGCCACCCCGCTGCAACTGCTGTGGGCGTTCCTCGGCGTATGCGCCGTGGTGGCGCTGAGCCCGCGCAGCCTGCGCGGAACGCTGCGCAACTGCCACGGCATGCTCGCCAGCGTGCTTGTACTGGGACTGCTCAACGTATTCTTCGTGCGCTCCGGCACGCCGCTGGCGCATATCGGCTCGCTGCCGATCACGGACGAGGGCATGAGAAACGCCGTCATCTACTCGCTGCGCTTCGTGTTCGTGCTCGTGCTGGGCCTGGCGATGACGGCATGCACCACTCCGACGAAGCTCACCGACGCGGGCGCGGCGATGCTCTCGCCCCTGTCCCGGCTCGGCGTGCATGTGGACGAGATCAGTCTCGTCATGTCTCTGGCGCTGCGCTTCATGCCCGTCATGGGCGCGGAGCTGCGCACGCTGAGCATCGCGCAGGCCACGCGCGGCGGCGACGTGGCGAGCGGATCGCCGGCGAAACGCTGCCGCGCGGTGATGGCGCTTATCGTGCCCATGTGCGCGGCGGCGCTGCGCCACGCAGAGATGCTGGGAACGGCGCTGGACGCGCGATGCTACGAGGGCGGCGCGCACCGCACGCACTGGCATCGCTCGCGCTGGGGAATCCACGATGCCATCGCCCTTCTCGCCGTCGCCGGCTGGATGACGGCGCTGCTGCTTCTCCCCCGCCTCGTCACGATTCTCGCAGCCTGACGCAGCGGCGCGAGGACATGCCACGATTCCCCCCAACAACAGCATTCGGCCCGGACGCCATGAGACGCCCGGGCCGTATTCCGTTTCCGGCTCACCCCTCGGGCAGACGCACCCCATGGTCGGCGCCGATCACGATCAGCCCGTCGTCATCCAGCGACGCAAGGCAGGCGTCGAGCTGCGCGCGGTCCTTCCACAGGCCGCGCACCGTGGCATAGGGCAGAACCGCTCCGGGCCCCGCCTGGCGCAGGGCGTTGAGCACGATGCCGCGCACCTGCCGGTCGGTGCCGGCGAAGCGCTGACGCGGGCGCGTGCGCCGCTGCCCCAGCCCCGGATACCCCGCGGCGCGGAACGCGCAGATATCCGCCACCGGGCAGTCCGCGCATGCCGGCGACGACGCAGTACACGCCACGGCGCCCAGCTCCATCACCGCCTCGTTCCACACAACCGAGGCGGAGGCATCGTCGGGAAGGCAGGCCTGCGCCAGCCTGCGGTCCGCCGCCGTCGTGGAGCCGCCCAGCGACTCGACGCCGCACATCGCGCGCTGCAGCACGCGCCGTATATTCGTGTCGATCACCGCCACGCGCCGCCCGAAGGCGAAGCTCAGAACCGCGCTCGCCGTGTAATCGCCCACGCCGGGCAGCGCCACGAGCTCGTCGTAAGTGCGCGGCAGGTCGCCGTCATAGCGGTCGCGCACCTGGATGGCGCATTCGCGCAGGCGCAGCGCACGTCGCGGGTACCCCAGCGACCCCCATGCCGTGATGACCTCGGCCGGGGTGGCGTCCGCGAGCGCGGCGGGCGTGGGCCAGCGGTCCATCCAAGCCGTCCAGAACGGCAGGACGCGGGCCATGGGCGTCTGCTGGCTCATGACCTCCGAGAGCAGCACGCCCCACGGGGTGGTGCGTCCGAAGCGCCACGGAAAGTCGCGCGCGGAGGCGTCCCACCAGGCCGTGAGCGGGGCGCGGCAGGCGCGGGCGCGCGAGACGGCGGCGCCATCGGACGCGGCGGCCGCGTGCGTGTCCGCGTGTGTATCCACGATGGCGCCATCATGCGCATCGTGCCGTCCGTGCGAGGGAGCATGGGTGTCTGTCATGGTTTTTATTGTGTCTCATATGACTGAAAATGGCGACATGACAGGCCGGACGGCGCAGACGGAGACGAAGGACGCGGCGCAGGCGGAGAAGAAAGTCGAGGCGATGTTCGAATACGGGTACCGCAAGTCGAACTACGGCCCCGACGAGCTCGTGACCGACGCGCACGGCAACCCGATCACGGTGGCCGACGCGATGATCTCGATCCAGGAGGCGGCGGCAGCGCCGACCTCGACGCCGCATCTGTGCTTCTACTCCCCGCGCATCCCCGGCAACACGGGCTCCGCCATCCGCCTGTGCGCCATGACGGGCACGATTCTGCACCTCATCGAGCCCATCGGATTCAATTTCAAAGACACGAAGCTGCGCCGCGCGGGCCTCGACTACCACGACATGGCGCATGTGGTGATCCATCCGGATTTCCAGAGCCTCGTCGACAGCATGCCGAACTCGCGCATCATCGCGTTCACCGAGAAGGGCTCGAAGCTGTACACCGAGGTCGAGTACCGGCCCGACGACATCCTCCTGTTCGGGCCGGAGCCGGGCAACGTGCCCGAGCCGCATGACGTGATGTTCGGCCCACATGTGGCCGAGCAGGTGCGCCTTCCCATGCGTCCCGTCACAAACGCCCTGCACAGGAAGCGCGACATGAACCTCGCCAACTGCGCGGCCATCGCCACCTACGAGGCGTGGCGGCAGATGGGCTTCGCCGGCGGCGAGTGACACGCCCTGCCCGTCGCACCGACGCGGCCGGAAACACCGTCCGGCCGCGACCCGGCCGTGCAGGCCCCGAATGAGGCCCCGTGCCGATATACTGTCTTCAGCGTCTCTTTGCAAGCCTCGCATAACCTCGCATAAAGATTCAGGAGTTTCCATGAACAAGGCAATCATCACCGTGGTGGGCCAGGATACCGTCGGCATCATCGCGCGCGTCTGCACGTACCTGTCCGACCACAGCATCAACGTCCTCGACATCTCGCAGACCATCATCGACGGCTTCTTCAACATGATGATGATCGTGGACTACACGAACTCCACCGCGGACTTCGAGGATGTCGTGAACGACCTGGACAAGCTCGGCGAGCAGATCGGCGTGCGCATCCGCTGCCAGCGCGAGGAGATCTTCACCCGCATGCACCGCGTCTAGGACGACGCCGGGACCACAGCCGCACCCATATTTCTCGCATACGAAGGATTACCTCATGCTGAATATCATGGAGGTCCACGAGACCAACAAGATGATCGAGCAGGAGCAGCTCGACGTCCGCACGATCACGATGGGCATCAGCCTGCTCGATTGCGCGACGAACGATGTCGACACCACCTGCAGCAACATCTACCGCAAGATCACGAACTACGCGAAGAACCTCGTGGCCACGGGCCGCGACATCGAACGCGACTTCGGCATCCCGATCGTCAACAAGCGCATCACCGTCACCCCGATCGCCCTCGTCGGCGCCAGCTGCTGCAAGACCACCGACGACTTCGTGAAGATCGCCCACGCGCTCGACAAGGCCGCGAAGGAGGTCGGCGTCGACCTCATCGGCGGCTACTCCGCACTGGTGAGCAAGGGCATGACGCCCGCGGAGAAGCTGCTCATCGAATCCATCCCACAGGCGCTGACGGAAACCGACATCGTGTGCTCCTCCGTCAACGTGGGCTCCACCAAAACCGGCATCGACATGGATGCCGTGAAGATGATCGGCGAGGTCATCAAGCAGACGTCCATCAACACCGCCGACCACGACAGCTACGGCTGCGTGAAGTTCGTGGTGTTCTGCAACGCCCCGGACGACAACCCGTTCATGGCGGGCGGCTTCCACGGCGTCACCGAGGGCGACGTGGTCATCAACGTGGGTGTGTCGGGCCCGGGCGTGGTGTCGCGCGCCCTCGACGAGGCCCGAGGCAAGGACTTCGAGTTCCTGTGCGAGACCATCAAGCGCACGGCGTTCAAGATCACGCGCGTCGGCCAGCTCGTGGCGCAGGAGGCGTCGCGTCGTCTCGGCGTGCCGTTCGGCATCATCGACCTGTCGCTGGCCCCGACGCCCGCGCCGCACGATTCCATCGGCGAGATCCTCGAGAAATGCGGCATCGAGCAGGTCGGCGCCCCCGGCACCACCGCGGCCCTGGCCATGCTCAACGACCAGGTGAAGAAGGGCGGCATCATGGCGTCCTCCTATGTGGGCGGCCTGTCCGGCGCGTTCATCCCGGTGTCCGAGGATGCCACGATGATCGAGGCCGCGCGTTCCGGCTGCCTCAAGATCGAGAAGCTCGAGGCCATGACGTGCGTGTGCTCCGTGGGCCTCGACATGATCGCGATCCCCGGCGACACGACGGCCGCGACGATTTCCGGCATCATCGCCGACGAAGCGGCCATCGGCATGGTCAACCAGAAGACGACCGCCGTGCGCGTCATCCCGGTGGCAGGCAAGGGCGTGGGCGACGAAGCCGAGTTCGGCGGCCTCATGGGCTATGCGCCGATTATTCCGGTGAACACCGTGAGCTGCGAGGAATTCATCAGCCGCGGCGGACGCATCCCGGCCCCGATCCACTCCTTCAAGAACTAACCAAGAACTAACCGGGCGTGTCGCCTTCGCGGTGCCGCCCGTCGTCCCGCGGCCCGCGCCCTTCCCCACCGCACGGTGGAAGGGCGCGGGCCGTCGCGCGGAATCGTGAGGAAACGCCCATCGTGTTCGTTTCTTAGCGATTCCTGTCACCTTCTAATCGATTTTCCCATGGTTACGTGCGGAACTATGTCATAATATTGTCATGATTTCATCCCAGAGGCAGCAATACATTCTGCGCAGGCTGCGAACCCACGGCACGGTCAGATGCGTCGACCTTGCCGAGGATCTGGATGTCTCCCCGATGACCATTCGCCGCGACATCGCGGCGCTCGAAGACAAGGGCCTGCTCAAGCGCGTCCACGGCGGCGCCGTGACGACGAGCACCCTGATGTCCGAACCGCTTTTCGCCGCGAAGTCCCAGAACGAGACCGGCGACAAGGAAGCCATCGCCAAGGCCGCGGTCGACCTCGTGTCCCCCGGCGACGTCATCGGAATCGGCGGCGGCTCGACCACCTATATGTTCGCGCAGTACCTTTTCGAATCCGACAAATCCGCGGGCATCACCGTGCTGACGAACTCCCTGCCCGTCGCCGACCTCGTGGAAGGGCTCGAGAACCGCGACGTCGAGGTCATCGTGACCGGAGGCGTGACGACGCGCTTCAAGTCGCTTATCGGACCCATCGCGAACAACGTCATCTCCTCGCTGCGCGTCAACAAACTGTTCCTCGGGGCGCACGCCGTGTCGCTGCCGCGCGGCTTTCTCACCCCGAATTCGCTGGAGTCCAGCACCAATGCCGCGTTCCTCTCCATCGCGGACCACGCCATCGTGCTCGCCGACCACACCAAGTGGACGAATACCTCGCTGTCCCTGTTCGCCGGTTTCGACGATGTCGAGACGATTATCACCGACGCGGGGCTGCCCCAGGAGTCGCTCGACGCCACCCGCGCGCTTGTTCCCAATGTCATTGTGAGCTAGGCGCGTCGCAAGTCAGGACGCCGTCGTTCTGCAGCGCCGTCGTGTCACAACGCCATCGTGTCGGCGGCACGACGGCGCCATCGTATTCCCCTTCCCCTCACGCCTCACAAAGCATGGCGCATCATGAGGTGTGGCGCACGCGTTTGCGGCGGTAGTCGCCGGTATGCGTCAGGCGCTGGAAACCCCAGCGCGTCACCGCGCACATGGCCTCGATGACGATGGCCTTGCTCATCTTCGACTTGCCGCGCGTGCGCTCCACGAAAACGATCGGCACCTCGAGGATCTTCCCGCCCGCCTGGTGCACGCGGCGCGTCATATCCACCTGGAACACGTAGCCGTTCGCACGCACCGTGTCGAGGTGCAGGCGCTGCATCACCGACGCGCGGTAGGCGCGGAAGCCGGCGGTCATGTCATGCACGGGCACGCCGAGGCACATGCGCGAGTACCACGATCCGCAGCGCGAGATGAAGTCACGATACACCGGCCAGTTCTCCGTCGTGCCGCCGGGCACGCGGCGCGAGCCGATCACGAGGTCCACGTCGGGGCGCTCGTCGATGGCCTTGAGCAGGCGCGGGAGGTCCTGCGGGCGGTGCGAGCCGTCCATGTCCATCTCGCACACCACGTCGTACTGGCGCAGGAGGGCCCACTGGAAGCCCGCGAGGTAGGCGGGACCGAGGCCGTTCTTCGTCTTGCGGTGGATGACGAACAGATGCGGGTTCTTCGCGGCCATCTCCTCGGCGAGCTCGCCGGTGCCGTCGGGCGAGGAATCGTCCACCACGAGCACGTCGACGTTCGGGCAGTTCTCCATGATTCCGCCGATGGTCGGCTCGAGGTTCTCGCGCTCGTTATAGGTCGGCATGATCACGACAACGCGCTGCTTGCTCTTGTATGGCATGGTCTTATCCTTGCATCCTCGCCCGGTCGGTTCCACAGCCGGCGCCCCACGACGCCGATTCCGAATTCCAACATTACCCCACCGTCCGCCGGTCCGCGTGTAGGGGCGGATGCATCGTGTTTTCTTCCCAGCTCCTCCTCTTCCTTCTCTTCCCCGTCTCTCCCCTTTCTACTTCTCGCTTCCCATCCCGCCGCGACCGCGTCTTTTCCTCTCCCCATCGTTCCCGCGATAGGATAGCAGCAGTACTCACAGGGAGGGCTTATGGATCTTTCGTCTTTTTCGCCGAGGGAGTCCGAAACGTCTCGCACAAGCCGCGCCGGCGCGCCACGGCGGCCGATGACGCCGAACGGAACCCCGCGCGAGGAAGCCGACCTGCTGCTCGGAACGGCGCTGTTCCGCCAGGTCCCGCCGGCCGACGCCGCGCAGCTCATCCCGCATCTGAAGCATCGTGTTTTCGCCAAGGGCGACCTCATCTTCAGCCAAGGCGACACCGACCAGCGCATGTACGTCATCGAACGCGGGCGGGTGAAGCTGACGCGCGAGTCCGCCGACCACCGCATCCAGCTGCTGTCGATCTCCACCGCCGGCGAAATCCTCGGCGAGATTCCCGTGTTCGACCCCAACGGCGGGCCACGCACGGCCAACGCCATCGCCATGACGAACGGCACCGCCACCGCGTCGCTCGAGCATGACGTGCTCTTCGGCTGGCTCGACGACCATCCGCGCGTCGCCGTCAACATGCTGCAGGTGCTCGCCAACCGCATGCGGCTGAATAACGAGCACATCTCCGACCTTGTGTTCATGGACGTTCCGGGACGCCTGGCGAAAACGCTGCTCGACCTGGCGAAACGATTCGGCAAGCCGACCGAGGCGGGCATCGCCGTCACGCACGGACTCACGCAGGAGGAGCTCGCACAGCTCGTGGGAACGTCGCGCGAAACCGTGAACAAGGCGCTGATGGACTTCACCAATCGCGGGTGGATTGCGCGCGACGGACGGACGATCGTAATTTTCCAGCCCGGCCAGCTGATCCGCCGCGCGCAGCGGTAGTGCCGTGGGGCGCGGGGCGGGACGGGACCGTTTGGGGCGTTCACCGTACACATCCGCTCACACTGAACGCCCCCGACCTCGCCAAACCCGCCCCAAACCGGACTCAGCACCGTTCACCGCACACAAACGCTCACACTAAAGATGGTCGAGATGCTGGTGAGGGAGGGATCGAGGCGAAGTGAGGAGGTGGCGAAGAGATCGTGGGGAAAATCGTGGAGACAAACCAAACCGCCACCGTTCATAGCGAAGAAACCTCACCATGAACCACGCTTCCGGCAACCGACCACCCCAACCCAGCGAAAACCCACCCTCGAGGCGAAAAATCCTCACCATGAGGAACGATTCCCCCAGCCAGCCACGCCAACCCAGCGAAAACCGACCCTCATGGTGAACAATCCTCACCACGAACCGACATTTCCCGACCACACCACCCCAACCCAGCCCAAATCGTTCCTCGAGGCGAAAAATCCTCGCCATGAACCACGATTCCGGCAACCGACCACCCCAACCCAGCGAAAACCCAGCCTCGTGGCGAAGAAACCTCACCACGAACCACGATTCCCCCAACCACACCACCCCGCCTCAGCGAAAACCCACCCTCGAGGCGAAAAATCCTCACCATGAACCACGATTCCCCGACCACACCACACCAACCCAGCGAAAACCCACCCTCGAGGCGAAAAATCCTCACCATGAGGAACGATTTCCCCAGCCAGCCACGCCAACCCAGCGAAAACCCAACCTCATGGCGAAAGAAACTCACCACGAACCGACAGTTACCGACCACACCACACCAACCCAGCCCAAATCGTTCCTCGGGGTGAAAAATCCTCACCACGAACCACGATTCCCCGACCGCACCACCCCGCCCCAGCGAAAACCGACCCTCGTGGCGAAAGATCCTCGCCATGAACCACGATTCCCCAACCACACCACCCCGCCTCAGCGAAAACCGACCCTCATGGCGAACAATCCTCACCACGAACCCACACCCACACCAACCACTCAGCAACCGCCCAGCCGCCGTACACCACCCGCCCAAACTCCGCCCAAACCCACCCCTCCCCCGCCCAACGGATGTGTCGAGATTGTGGTTATTGCCCCCGGAAGCGCCGATTCGAGCCATTTCCACGGAAAAGGTAGAGCACGAATCATAAAATGAGGCGTATGTCTAAGAAGAAGCAAAAGCGAACCCGAGAACGAAAGAACGTCTTCGCACTGCTGCTCGCCTATCTGGTATGCATCCTGGCGGGTGGAGTCGTCGCATCCGGTTTCCTCATGCCGTTCGTCGTCGCCACCGACCAGGTCGCGGAATCCGCGAGCCCCTCGCTGACGGTGTCCGAGATCGACTTCAACCCGAACAACCTCCCACAGCAGTCCAAGATGTACGCCTCCGACGGCACCACGCTGATCGCGACGTTCTACACGCAGAACCGCATCGTGGTGGACCTGTCGCATGTCTCGCAGTACATGCAGCAGGCCGTGGTCGCCCGCGAGGACCGCCGCTTCTTCCAGCACTCCGGCGTCGACGTCCAGGGCGTGCTGCGAGCCTTCGTGCAGACCTACGTCAAGGGCGGCGACACCCAGGGCGGCTCCACCCTGACGCAGCAGTACGTCAAGAACATGCTTATCAACGAGGCCACGAGCAACGATGACCCGATCGGCGCGTACCACGCCTCGGAAGACACCATCTCCCGCAAGGTCAAGGAGATGCTCATCGCCCTGCAGATCGAGAAGAAGTATTCGAAGAGCGAAATCCTGCAGGGATACCTCAACATCGCGCAGTTCGGCACCAGTGTGTACGGCGTGGAGACCGCGGCCGAGCACTACTTCTCCAAGTCCGCGGCAGAGCTGGACCTCGGTGAGGCGGCCACCATCGCGGCCATCACCAAGAACCCGGCCGGCTATGACCCCACCGTGCATCCGGACGCGGCACAGGAACAGCGCAACATCGTGCTCGACCTCATGGTGGAGTGTGGCTTCACCACACAGGCCGAGGCCGACGCAGCGAAAGCCGTGAACATAGCCGACATGCTGCATGTCAAGGATGTCCCGGTCGGCTGCCAGACGGCAGGCCAGGCCGCGTTCTTCTGCGACTACGTGGTGCACAAGATCGAGAACTCCGACGTGTTCGGCGCCACGGCGGAGGACCGCCAGAGGCTGCTGTACCAGGGCGGTCTGACGATTTACACCACGATGGACGTGGACGCCGAGAACATCGCGAACGCGGCCGTGCGCAACGGCATTCCCGAAAACGACCCGTCCGGATTCGAAGCCGCGCTGGCCTCGGTCGAGCCGGGCACCGGCAAGGTGCTGGCGCTGGCGATCAATCGAACGTACAACGCGCTGGCCACGGCGAGCGATACCGAGACGTCGATCAACTACGCCGTCGACCAGGTGGACGGCGGAGGCGGCGGCTTCCAGACCGGTTCGACGTTCAAGGTCATGAACCTCTCGACATGGCTGACGAACGGCAACGGCGCGAAGGTGGCCCTGCCGACCTCGACCAGGTACGACACCAGCGGCTTCGAATGCAACACCACGGGCGCCGACTCGTGGGCCGTGCAGAACGCAGGCGGCGGCACCGTGAACCCGGAGACGCCGGAGCACGCGCTCATGTACTCGCATAACACCACGCAGGCCACGATGGGCCAGCGCCTCGGCCTGTGCAAGATCGCGGACACGGCCACGGCCATGGGCTATAAGAACGCCTCCTCGTCCGGCAGCGACCTGCACACCACCATCACCCCGACGAACCTCATCGGCTCCGGTTACGCCTCGCCGCTGACGATGGCCTCGGTCTATGCCACCATCGCCGCGAACGGCATGCACTGCGACCCGATCGCCATCACGCGCGTGACGGATTCCTCGGGCAACGACATGGCCGTGCCGAGTGCGAACTGCACGCAGGCGATTCCGGCGAATGTGGCGCAGACCGTCGCGTACATCATGTACGAAGGAAAGGTGGGCGCCGCCTACTACAGCCAGCTGAACGGCGTCAAGACCTTCGCCAAAACCGGTACCGCAGACAGCTACTTCATGCTGACCGGCGGCTTCGTGACGGGCGCCGCCACCTATGTGGCGACCGGTAACGAGGAGTCGCTGCAGTCCTTCGACAACATGACGATCAACGGCGTCAGGCGCGCCACCTGGGATGGCTCCACGATCGCAACGCCGATCTGGAAGGAGTTCATGAACAACTACATCGCCACGGGCAAGGTGGCGCATGACGAGAACTACGGCCAGCCCGATGCCTCGCTCATGACCTCGACCGGCCAGGGCCAGTGGCGCACCACCACGACCGGCCTCGGCATGCGCCAGGTGCAGATCAGCTAGCGGTTGCGGTTGGCGCGGCGTGTGCTGGCGCGGTGCGGTTGGCATACGATTGCGCCGGCCTATGACCGCACCGGACTGTGATTCGAGGGGCGTCGTCCTTATGGACGGCGCCCCTCTCGCATTCCGCCATCGCATTCCGCCATCGTGGATCGAAATCGTGAATCGTGTATATTCCCGCCGCCACAACCCGCGTCGATAACGCGTCAAAGGTTAATTCCAGCTGAATTCCCGGCCACGAAACGGTTCCGCCTTCTATACTTGTTGCGGATGGCTCATCTTCGGCGCCGTACCGTGCACTATGCAAAGAGGCATCTGTCCGGTAGCCGAACCAAGCCGCGTAAGAATTCGTGTACTGTCCAGGGAGGAACCAGACGATGAGCAAGCATCGCGAGAAGGAAACCGCCGACAAGGTGTCGGGAGCTCCGAAGCAGGAGATCATCGACGAGCCCTCCGGCGTGAGCGCCGTCGAGAAGCTCGCCGAGAACGCCGAGAAGCAGGCGAAGAAGGCGCGCAAGGAGGAGAAGGCGCTGGCCAAGGCCGAGAAGAAGGCGCGCAAGGAGGCCGAGAAGGCCGCCAAGGAAGCCAAGGACGGAAAAGACGGCAAAGACAAGAAGTCCGAGAAGAAGGCGAAGAAGAGCAAGAAGGCAGCCGCCGCCCTCGCCGCGAGTGCCGCCGCTGCCGCCGCCGACGCGGACACGCGTGCCGCCGACGCCGCCCCGCTGCCCAAGCTTTTCGAGCCGCTCACGTTGCGCTCGGTCACTTTCCGCAACCGCATCTGGCTGCCGCCGATGGACACGTACTCGGTGTTCGCTCAGGACGGCAAGCCCACGCCGTTCCATTACCAGCACTATGTGTCGCGCGCGCTCGGCGGGTTCGGCCTCATTATCTGCGAGTCCACGGCCGTGGCGCCGGAAGGCCGCATCTCCCCGAACGACGTGGGTCTGTGGGAAGACGGCCAGGTGGATGCGTGGCGTTGGATCGTGGATGACATCAAGAAGGCGGGCGCCGTGGCCGGCGTGCAGCTCAACCACGGCGGGCGCAAGGCGTCGACCGGGTCGTTCTCGCTCGGCTACATCAACCAGACCGTTCCCGCGGAGCGCGGCGGATGGCAGCCGCTGGGGCCGTCGCCCATCGCGTTCGGCAAGTGCGTGACACCGACCGAGATGACCGTGGAGCAGATTCACGCGGTGGTGGATCAGTTCCGCGCCGCCGCGCAGCGCGCGCTGTGGGCCGGGTTCCAGGTGGTGGAGATCCACGCGGCGCACGGCTACCTGCTCAGCGAGTTCCTCGATCCGCTCGTGAACCAGCGCACCGACGAGTACGGCGGCAGCTTCGAGAACCGCGCGCGCCTTCTCGTGGACGTGGTGGACGCCGTGCGCGACGTGTGGCCGGCGGGTCTGCCGCTGTTCGTGCGCGTGTCGGCCACGGATTGGTCGGTGGAGAAGGGGTCGTGGGACCTCAAGCAGACGATTGCGCTGGCCGCGAAGCTGCGCAACCACGGCGTGGACCTCGTGGACGTGTCGACCGGCGGCATTGTGAGCGGCGTGTCGATTCCGGCGGCGCCGAACTACCAGGTGCCGTTCAGCGAGGCCGTGCACCATCAGGTGGATATCCCGACCACCACGGTGGGCCTCATCACCGAGCCGCGCCAGGCCGAGGACATCCTCGAACAGGACCGCGCCACCGCCGTGGAGATCGGCCGCGCCGCGCTGCGCGAGCCCTACTGGCCGCTCCGCGCCGCCGCTGCGCTCGGCGTCGATCGCAACGATGCCCCGTATCCCCCGCAGTACATCCGCGGAGCCTACGGCACGAAGCGGTAAGCGGGCGCGTGTTGCGAGGGCGCGCGTTGGCGTTCGGGCGCAGGCGCGAGGGCGTAGGCGGGCGCGAGGCATTGCGAATCGTAGCGCCCTGAGGTAGCGCTTCCCATACAACACGATGGCACCTCACGATGGCGCCTTCCTAGGGCGGAGACCTCCGGTCTCCGCCCTTTCGCGTCCCGGAATCGTATTGCCTCCCGCCGCCGGAGCCGTTCACCGCGCACGAACGCTCACACTCAACGGCTCCGACCCCACCAAAACACCCCCAAACCAGACTCAACACCCTTCAGTGCACACGAACGCTCACACTCAACGGCCATTGACGTTTGAGGAGGGGACCCCCCAAGGGGGAATCGGCATCGTCATGGCGAAGAAACCTCGCCACGAACCCACATTCCCCGACTCCACCCCGCCATCGAAGGAAAAATCGTGGTTCATGGCGAAGAAACCTCGCCACGAACCCACATTCCCCGACTCCACCCCGCCATCGAAGGAAAAATCGTGGTTCATGGCGAAGAAACCTCACCATGAACCGCATACCGTGGCACAATCCGACGCAAGGCCAACGTAAAGGTCCTTCATGGCGAAGAAACCTCGCCACGAAGGACCTCCATGTCATCGAGCGGTCTCATACCACCGCCCGCGCCATCATCGCGCGCCGAACCGAACGCCGCCCCGCGCCGCCGCCCCGCGCGCCTCGATGTCACATATCGACGTCCACGCCCACGGCTTCCGTGACGGAGGAGAATCCGTCGCGGCGCAGAAGCTCGGCCAGGCCGCGTTTGAGGACGGCGATGTTCTGGGGTCCGAGGTACATCAGCGACGACACGAACTGAATGAGGCTCGCGCCGTTGCGGATCTTGCGGTAGGCGTCCTCGGGCGTGAACACGCCGCCGATGCCGGCGATGATGAAGCGATCGCCGTATTCCTTGTACACCTGCGCGATAAGCCTGTCGTTCTCGTCGCGGCACGGTCCGCCGGACAGTCCGCCCTTCCAGGACTCGGGCACATCGAGCCCGGTACGGTCCTTCTGCAGGTTGCTCAGCGACACCGCCTGCACGTCATGCGCGGCGAGCACGTCGAGAAGCGCGCTCATCTCCTTCCAGCTCTTGTTCAGCGGCAGCTTGACGAGCACGGGCTGCGAGCGGTCGATCTCGTCGAGCGCGTCGAAGAGCAGGTCGAGGTTGACCGGATCGTCAGTGAAGGGCTCGCCGGCCATCGTGTTCGGGCACGAGACGTTGATCTCGATCATGTCGGTGCGCCCCACGGCGCGGCGCATGGATGTGCAGTAGTCCTCGATGCCTTCGTCAAGGTCGCCGCACAGCCGGTCGTTCGTGCGCGCAAGCGACACGGAGACGCGCATTGTCTCGCACTGCGTCCACGCCTTCTCGGCGCGGCGGATCACCTTCTCGGAGCCGTCGTTCGCAAGCCCCGCGTGCACGACCATGCTCCGGTACTGCGGGAGGCGGTGGAACCAAGGGCGCGGATTGCCCGCGCAAGGGCGGCTCGTGGTGCTGCCGATGGTTTCGAAGCCGAATCCGGCGGCGTCGAGCACCACGGGCAGGTCGCAGTCCTTGTCAAGCCCAGCGGTCAGGCCGAAGGGGTTGAGGAATGGCACGCCCATCACGGTTGATTCGAGGATGGGATCGGTGTAGTCAAGCATCTCGCGCAGCATCCACATGAGCGGGCGTACGCGGACGGCCTGGCGGCAGAAGTCGATCATGGCGGCGTGCGCATAGTCGGGCTTCATGGCGAAGAAGGCCTTCTTGGCGATTTTCTGGTAGCCGAAGGCGAAGAGCCCGGTGCTGGCCCTGTTGATGGCGTCCTTGGCGGGCGACTCGGTTGTATAGGTCATGGCCTCTCCTTTCGACGGGAGCGTTGCGGCTCCGATGCCGTGGGATGCGCGGGCGCACGGAATACGATTACGCGATGCGCGGCGTCCACCGCTGCGTGGCATACTTAGCGTCGCGCAGGGCGCGCGCGTCAGCCATCACGTCTTCTCCGATTGTAGCCTCATGGGCCCCGGGCAGCGTGGCGAGCGCGAACCGCCCGAGATAATCCACGATGGCGCCGCGTGTACGAGGCGCCTTGGAGTCGGCGAGCCCGTCGAGCTGCCGACGCAGCGGATCGACGCGGCGAGAGGCGGATTTCACGGCTTTGTCACGCATTTTCTCCGAGGAGACGCGCAACACGCGGACCATGGTGTCGGCGTCAATATCGTAGGCCATCGTGACATGGTGCAGCAGGCAGCCGGGACCGGCATCCGCGGCAGCGCCGGCACCGGCACCGGCATCTGCCGCGCCTGCGCCAGCCTCGACGCGCGGGGCGGGGAACCGACGCGCGGCCGACCCGCCGATTTTGCCCCGTGGGGAGGCGAGGTCGTTGAAGGCGTCGAAGCGCACGTCGAGCCCCAGCTGCCGCAAGGCGACGACCACCCACTCGTTGCACCGTCGGTAGGCTTCGCGGGGCGTCAGCCCGTCCACGAAGGCGAGAGGCACGTACAGCGAGAACGTCACGGTGTGTTCGGGGCGCACGAACATGGCGCCTCCTCCCGTGCAGCGGCGCACGACGGTGAAGCCCAGGCTGCGCGCGGCATCCGGGTCCACCTCATGGCTCAGCGACTGGAAGGCGCCGATGACGACGGCCGGCGCGCCCCATTTCCACAGGCGCAGCAACGTTGCGGTGCGGCCACACGCCACGCTGCGCGCAATGGATTCGTCGAGCGCCATCTGCATGGCGGGATCGAGGGGCTCGGGGTCGCGCATGACGCCCCAGTCGCAGCTTTTCCACGCGTTGGAAAGCGCCACGGGTGCACCATTCACGATGTCGCCGCGCCGTGACGCGAGGATATTCTGTGACGTGAGGACGTTCTGTGGCGCATCTACAGCTTCTCCGCTCTCCACGGTTGGAGTGCCCTTCACAACATCGGGGTCTCCCGCGGCACCCGTCCCGCCCGCCGCCCGCGCGGCGGCGATGGCGATCGCCCGCGCGTCGATGCCCACAGGAAGGGAGTCTGGCGCATGCACCGAGAACAGACGGCGCAGGGTGGCCTCGATATCGTCAACCGTCGCTCGTCCCTCCCCCACGCACTGCGCAATCGTCATGCCGGCCGCCTTGAGCAGGGGAATCGTCAGCTCATCGACGGACGCGAAGAAATCGCCGTCCACCTGCGCGCCCTCGGCATGCTGCGTTTCCCCGGCATGTGTGTGGTCACTCCACATAATCGTGACGCCTACGAGCTTGCCGCCCGGCGTCTTGTACTCGCCTCGCGTCTGACGCATCCGATCCTCCTCCGATTGCCGCTTCCACGAATGGTGCGCCACCGCACCCGTCACGTGTGCCGTCTGCGCACCATACCGATGCACGGGGCGCCCGGCCATGCACACACGGTAGCACGACACGCCTCGTTTCTCACGCGTGTCACGTGACCACACCACAAAGCTCACACGCCATGCCCGGCGATTGACAACGGATATAAACGGATATGAAAAACGGGATCTTCGGGATTCCACCGTGGAATTCCAAAGATCCCGTCGCCGCCGCCATCCGACGAGGCTTCCCAGGTCGGCGCCGGATGGCGTGGCGTCTTACGCGCCGGCCGCGACACGCCTCGTTTCTCACGCGTGTCGCGCTCCGATGCAAGTCAAACGGCCGTCTGGTTCGCGGGGCGGCACAGCGCTACCCGCAGTATCAGGCGGCTTCAGGGCGCTTACAGACGCGCCAGGATGTCCTGACCCACCTCATGCGTGGTGCGCTGGGTCGACCCCTTCTCGAGAATGTCGGCCTGCACGGCGGCGTCGATGCGCTCCGCCTGCTCGTCGAAGCCGAGGTGACGCAGCAACATGGCGGTGGAAAGGATGGCGGCCGTCGGGTTCGCGATGCCCTTGCCGGCGATATCCGGCGCAGAGCCGTGGATCGGCTCGAACATCGACGGATACTCGTTCGACGCATTGATGTTGCCGGACGCGGAGTAGCCCACGCCACCCACCACGGCGCCGGCCTCGTCGGTGAGGATGTCGCCGAAGAGGTTGTCGGTGAGGATGACGTCGAAACGGCTCGGATCGGTCACGATGAAGATCGTGGCGGCGTCCACATGGAGGTAATCGTGCTCGACCTCCGGGAACTCCTGCGCCACCTTGTCGACGACGCGCTGCCACATGTCGCCGGCGTTCGTCAGAACGTTCTTCTTGTGCACAAGCGTCACGTGCTTCTTGCGCTTCATGGCGAGCTGGAAGGCGTAGCGGGCCACGCGCTCGGCGCCGAACCACGTGTTGATGGAGACCTCGGTGGCCACCTCGTTCGGAGTGTTGCGACGCACGGCGCCGCCCGCACCGCAGTACAGGCCCTCGGTGCCTTCGCGCACGACCACGAAGTCGATGTCGCCGGGGTTGGCGAGCGGGGAGGTGACGCCCTTGTAGAGCTTGGACGGGCGCAGATTGATGTACTGGTCGAGGGCGAAGCGGAGCTTGAGCAGCAGGCCGCGCTCGAGGATGCCGGCCTTGACGCGCGGGTCGCCCACGGCGCCGAGGAGGATGGCGTCCTGCTTCTTGATGAGCTCGAGGTCCTCGTCCGGCAGAATCGTGCCGTCAGACAGGTAGCGCTCGGCTCCGAGATCGAAATCCGTGTAGTTGAATTCAGCGACGCCCTCGGTGGCCTTCTCAAGAACGGCCTGGGCCTCGGGGGTGATTTCCTTGCCAATGCCATCGCCGGGGATGACGGCGATGTTGTATGTCTTCTTTTCTGCCATGGCTCCGAGCTTAGGCGGCGCACAATGGGCGCCGGCGGTGAGTATCGCCTGCCGGACACAGCGTCCACACTGTGAACGCCGCGTCCGGTGCAGGCACCACCGCCGCTCGGACTACCGCGTCAGTCCCATCGTGACAAGCGTCCACGCGTTCTCTTCGCTGACTTCCTGCCACTGATGGTAGCGGCCGCTGCCACCGCCGTGGCCCGCGTCGATCTCGATGCGCGCGATGGCGTCGGCGCCCGCCCCGGCCTCCTGCAGGCGAGCGAGCCATTTAAGCGGCTCCACGTACAGCACGCGCGTGTCGTTCATGGAGGTGGTGATGAAGATATGCGGCATATGCGACGTTCCGTACGCCGCGTCGCGCGCGGCCGCGTCCATCGTGTTCTCGTAAGGGGAATACGATTTCATGTACTCATACACGCGCCGGTCGTGCAGCGGGTCGCCCCACTCGTCCCACTCCGTCACGGTCAGCGGAAGGTCGGGGTCGAGCATGGATGTCAGCGCATCGACGAAGGGCACGTCCGCCTCGATGCCGGCGTACAGGTACGGCGCCATCGTCGCGATCGCGCCCATGAGCAGGCCGCCGGCGGAACCGCCGCAGGCCACGGTGCGCGAGCGCGCCACCCAGCCCTGTGCCTGGAGCGCCGCCGTGACGTCGATGAAGTCGGTGAAGGTGTTGGCCTTGTTCGTGCGGCGCCCCTGCTCATACCAGGCGCGTCCCATCTCGCCACCCCCGCGCACATGCGCCAACGCATACACCACGCCGCGGTCGAGCATGCTGGGGCGCGACACGGAGAAGCCCGGGTCGGAGCTGATGCCGTAGGCGCCGTAGCCGGTGATGAACAGGGGCGCGGCGTCCAGGTGGTCTTGGGAGAGCCATGCGTCGGCGGAGCGCGCGGCGGCATCGGCAGCTGCGTCGACAGCGGCATCGGCTGCGCCGGCATTCCCGTCGCGAGCGCCATCGCGCGCGGCGCGGTTCGCCGCAATCATCGACGCCACATCGGGCGCGTCGATCACCGTATCGACGAGGCCCAGGCCGCCCGCCGCGTCGAGCGCGGGCACGAGCCCGGCCTTCCACACCAGCGAAACCGGCACTCGCACGCCGTCGCGCACGCGCACCCACAGGCGGCGTTCGCGGTACGCGGAGGCATCGTAATGCGGCACGTCGCGGCGACGCAGAAGCGTGTCCTCGCCCGTGCGCATATTGAGCTGGCGCAGCTCCGTGGGCTGCGTGAAGCTGTTGAACGAGTAGCGCGCCGTGGGCGCCTCGTACGACGAATTGCCCGAGAAGCCGATGGAGACGAGCAGGTCGGGGCGGTTCGCGGTGATCTCGCGGAACGGCCACGGACGGCCCTCGAGGAAGGCGCGCGCCGCCTCCGCCTTGGGCATGATGGCGATATGGGTCAGGCTCGAGGCGCGGTAGTCGAGCGCCACGTAGTCGCGGTACGCCGCGATGCCGTCGACGCGCAGACCGCGCAGGCCTTGCAGGATGGCGGGATTGCGCGGGTCGTCGCACGGCGTGTCGGCCGGCAGGGCGCGCTGATCGGGCGAGGACTTCTCGCATCCGGCGGCGCTTCCGACGGCCACCACCTGCCCCTCGCCCAGCGTGTACGGCGGCTTGTGCGAGCGCAGGTCGATCACGTCGATTTCGAAATTCGGATTCGTGACGTTGTGGATCACGAGGGCAATCGGAATGTCGGAGCCGCCCTCGCCCGCACCTTCGAAGGAGGCGAAACTCACATCGTATTCCACGCCTTCGGTGCGCGGGATGAACGGTTTGAACTCGCCGGTCGGGTCGCTTGCCGGCAGCAGGAGCACCTCGGTGGTTGTTTTGGAATCCGTCTCGATCACAAGGCGCGTTTCGTCGAACGACATTCCCACGCCCACCCAGAAGCGCTCGTCGTCCTCGTGCCACGCCTCGCGGTCCTCGGAGGCCGGCGTGCCGACGCGGTGCCGCCACACGGAGTAGGGGCGCCAGGCGTCGTCCACCTTCGTATAGAAAACCCACTTGCCGTCGGGCGTGATGAGTCCGCCGGCGGCCACCTGGTCGATATGCTCCGGCAGGTCGCGGCCGGTGCTCAGGTCCCGGATGCGAAGGTCGTAACGCTCGTCGCCGTGGGTGTCGGTTCCGTACAGGAGCCAGCGCCCGTCGCGGCTGAGGTCCATGACGCCGAGGCGGAAGAAATCGTGGCCCTCGGCCTCCTTGTTCGAGTCGAAGACGATTTCCTCGCCCGGCAGAGGGGACTCCGGGTCGACGGTGGGCGGGTTCCAGTCCTGCGCGTCGAGCACTGGCGTGCGGCAGGTCACGCCGTATTCCTGGCCCTTGTGCGTGCGGCCGAAATACCAATAGCCGTGGATGCGCACGGGAACCGACATGTCGGTTTCATGCACGCGGCCGCGCAGCTCGTCGAGCAGCGTGGCGGCGAAGGCGGCGTGCGGTTTCATGCGCTCGCCGAACAGCGCGTTCTGCGCGGCCACGTAGGATGTGACGTCGGGCGAGGTTTTCTCGCGCATCCACTCGTAGGGGTCGGTGAAGACGTCGCCGTGCGCCTCGCGCCGATGCACGATGCGCCGGGCCGGCGGGTATCCTGCGGCCGTGAGGCAGTCCAGTCGGGCGCCTTCGGTGTCGTTGGCGCCCCTGGCACCCTGCGCGGCCTGTGCGGCCTGTGCGGCCCCGGCGTCTCGTGCGCCCCCGACCACATTGGCGGCGGCTTCCTTCGCAGCGCCGTCCATCGTGCCATCATCGACCATGGCATACCGCCTTTCTGCCGCGTGTCGCGCGGCCCGTGCTTCCTTCGGCCCGTGTCTCCTTCGCCCCGTGCTTCTTCCGATATTCCACCCGAACGGCGGGACACACGCCGCGCTAAGCCGCGGCGCTTCCCGCAGCGCCGTCCCTGGCTCTCTCCTTGGCGCTTTCCTTAGCGAGGCGTTCGATATACGGAAGCATCGTGGACATGAGATTGGAACCGGTCGGTCCGTAGAACACGGGCACGTCGATGTCGGGCACCCGCCGGGGCACCGTGACCCGCGACGTGACCTGCCGGATGCCGATCGCCGCCACGCGTCCCGGATACCGCTGCGCGATCTGCGCGTAGGTGGTGGGGTCGGACTGGCCGTCGTCGCCCAGAAGGATGAAGCGCATATTCGGAAAATCGCTCATGAGCTGCTCGGCGAACTCGAGTTTGTGCTGCACGCCGCTGGGGATGAAGGTTTTCGGGCGCGGGTCGAAGTCGCGCAGAAGCAGCGGGCCCTGCGGGTATCCGTTCGCGCGGATCAGGTGGCGGATGCTGCTTTCGACGTTCCACGGCGAGGTGGACAGGTAGAAGAACGGGGCGTCGGGCAGCGTGCGGCGGATGCGCTGGTAGAACGCGGGCATGCCCTCGACGGCGCGGCGGCGGTTGGGGTCGCGGAACAGCATGTTGAAGATGGCGCTCCACAGGCGCGGCACGTCGGTGACCATGATCGTGTCATCCACGTCGGAGATGATGCCGAGCGGGGTTTCGGACGGGATGATGACGAGCTGCGTGTGCACGGGGCGGCGGTTCGCCACCGAGTACTCCACGTCGTGCACGCCCGGCTCGAGGCGGCGCTCGATCAGAAGGTCGAGATAGCCCTGGGAGTCGGAGAAAATGCTCTGGCCGCTGCGTTCGCGCGATTCGTCACGCGGGTCGAAAACCTGCGTGGAGCCGACCTGCATGGTGAGCACCGGCACGTTGTCGATGCTGACGGTGACGCGCACGCGACCGGCGGGCACCATGAAGGCCTGTCGGATGCCCGGACGCGCGGGGCGGGAATCCTGGCCCTGCGGGGCGTAGGTGGTGCGGCAGATCAGGCGCGAGAAGTCGGTGGTGCCGTAGCCGATATACGGTTCGACGCGCGGAATCCAGTTCATGCGGCGCGCCTCGCGGGCGGAGATGCGCGTCCACATGCCGAAGCCGCTGGTGACGGCGCGGCGCACCGCGCGCACGACAGGCGGCTTGTTCTCGGGGCGCTCCTCGCGGCTGACGTTATCGACGGCGGTTTCCGCGCGGCTGGCGATAATCGGCCCGTCGGGCAGCTCGTGCACGATGTCGGCGGCGTCGCGGCGCCTGGCGCGCTGGCGGCGACGCGCCCGGCGCGACCCGGTGAAGCGCCGCAGTCCTCTGCCGCTGCGCGTGTCGGTGGCGGAAGAGCTACGGCCGGTGGAATCGTGCGCCGCGGCGCCATCGTCTGCCGCACCATCGGTGCCTGCCGCGCCATCGTCCGGTGTCACGATGGCGTCATCGTCGTCATTTTGCGCCCATGCCGGTTCCTCGGGCACACCGAAATGCTTGCTGCGCCGTGCCATGTGCTCCTCTTTCCTGCCGCTATGCCGCGCCCGTCGCCGCGCTTCCATCCCAATGCCTATGCGACGTGTCTGCACACAAGCCTACGCGTAACCCTACACTCGCGCGGTCAGGCGAGGGTGGAGAGGTAGTCGGCGTAGGCGGCGGCGTCCATCAGGCCGGGCGCCTCGTCGAGGCCGGCGCCATCCGCGCCATCCGCGCCGTCTGCGCGCAGCGTGAGAATCCAGCCGGCGTCATAGGCGTCGGAGTTGATGATGGTCGGGTCATCGTACACCGCACCGTTCGTCTCCTCCACCGTGCCGCCGACCGGGCTGACGAAGGGCGAGATGGATTTGCCGGATTCGATGTCGAAGGATTCTGCACCGGCCTCGAGCGTGTCGCCGGGCGACGGCATGTCGATGAACACGAGTTTGCCGAGTTGGTCGGCGGCGTAGGCGGTGATGCCGACGGTCGCGGTGCCGTCGGGGTTGGTGCGCACCCACGCGTGGTCGCGCGAGTAGCGGCGGTCATCCGGGAAGGAGTTCCCGGGGAAAGTGGTATCGGTGGCTGCGTTCGTGTTTTCAGTCATGCTCCCAGAGTACCGAAAAAACACAAGGGCGCGCACGGATTTCGCTCCGCGCGCGCCTGTCGAATCCGGCCGGAGTTCGGTCGGCTTCCTGCCGGTATCGCTCCCGGTTACTGCCCTTCCGATGCGCTCGGGCTGGAGCTCGAGCTGGGGCTGGCGGAGGAGCTCTCGCCGGAGCTCGGGCTGGCGCCAGAGCTCGGGCTTTCGCTTGACGACGGGTTCGAGGAGTCGGTCTGTTGCGAATCCGTCGAATTCGCGTCGGCGTTGTCCTTGTCCTTGTCTTTGTCTTTGTCTTTGTCGGACTCGTCCGGGCGCGTCGGCGCCGTCGGCGTACCGCCGGTCACCTTGACGTACACGTCGTTCTGCACGTTGTCATACAGCCACTTGGCGTCGTCCACGCTCATGTAGACGCATCCGTGCGACGACGGCTGACCCTGCTTGATGGCGTCGCTCGCCCAATCCGCGCCGATGATGGCCACGTCGCCGTTGAAGAAGGTCTCCCACTGCGGCGTGCCGTTCGTCTCCTCGCCCACGATGGCGCCGGACTGCTGGTGGTCCCACACGAAGAAGCTGCCTGTCGCGGTGGTCTGGCCGATGACGCCGGAGGAGATATTCATCTGCTTGAGCTGCGTCGAACCGTTCGAGACGGTGAGCGTCTGGGCGCCCAGGTCGATCGACACCCACATGTCTCCGTTCGCCTTGGTGAAGTCGCGCTTCTGCTCCTGCGTGGTGAAATCGCTGATGGCGGCGGGCACCGTGAGGTCGCCGCCCTTGCCGGCATCGAGCAGGTCCACGATCTTGCCTCCCACGGAGCTCGTGTCGCCGACGGTCACGCCTTTCTTGCCGCTCTGGAGCACGCCGAGGCGCGTGCCGTCGGCGGATTCCACCACGATTTCGTCGCTGGCCGTGCGATTGAGCTTGTCGGCGAGCGAGTTCGTGGCGAAATCGGTGATCGCGGTCGAATCGTAATCGATCGTGATCGTGCCTTTGTCGAGGTCGGAGGTGAGTTTCATCCACGATGCGACGGTGCTCGAGGGAATCGTGTAGCTCGTGTCGCCGTCGGTTTTCAGCACGATGGGGTTGGTCAGGCGCGCGTTCGCGTCATTGCAGGCATCGGTGGCGGTTTTCGTGGTGATGCTCGCCTTGCCGTCCACGATGCTCGAGGTGGCCGTCTGCACGGTGCCGGGCTTGGTCAGCGCGGCATTGACGGCGTTCGTGACGGGGTCGAGGCTTACGGTGCGGCCATCGTGGCTTTCCGTGGTGACGAAGCGCGAAAGGTCCTTGTTATAGGTGACGGTCGCGTTCTCCATGCGCTGGTCCTCGTCCACCATGGCATCGGAGAGATAGGCCACCATCGTGCTGTCATCGATGGTGGCGTTCAGCGAGACGCTCTGGTGCGAGAACGGACTGATGCGCGTGAAGAAGCCTGCGAAGGAGTTGCTGGGCTTCGCGTTGAGAAGGTCGGTGACGGTCTGGTCCACGTTGACGTCCACGCCGAGGTCGCTGAGCGTGGCGACGGTGGTGGCGTCGCCGGCGGTGACGGAGACGGAGGTCTGGCCCGCGATGGTTTCGACGCGCTGGCGCGCCTCGGATGCGGTCATGCCGCCCATGTCGGAGCTGCCGAGCGTTACGCCAGGGGCCACGCGGTCGCTGTAATGGAAGTGCAGGAACAGCACGGTGCCGAGGAAAACAACGGCCACGATGGCCAGGATCAGGCCTACAAGACGCGCCGTGCTCATATGGGCGGCCGTGGAGCCGGAACCGGAGTCGGAGGATTCGCCGTCATGCGCGTCGTCGCCGGACATCATGGCATCGAGGTCGTCGGCATGGCCGCCGTCGACCGGCTGATGCGCGTCGGTGTCGGCGAGGTCGGACAGGCCGTCGGCGACGGCGGACTCGGGCGCTGTTTCGAAAGCAGTTTCGAAAGCCGGCTCAGAGGCCGGGTTGAAAGCCTGGGTTTCGTAGGCCGGCGTTTCGGCCGGGCCGCCCTCAAAGGACAGCGGATCGAAGGCCTGTGTGGCGAAGGCATCGGGGGTGTCGGAAACCACGGGGCCCGCAGGAGCCACAGGGGCACCGACCGTCGGCGACACGCCGGAGGCGACCGGCGTGTCAGGCGCAGGAGGCTCGGGCGCCGGCTGTGCGGCGGCGAACGAAGCCCCGTCATCGAAAGCAAACGGGTCGAAGGCGGCCGTCGCCTCGGTGTCCTCGCCGCGCACGACGGGGGCCGTGCGATGCTCCGGGATAAGCGGAGGCGCCGGTGCGGACGTCGGCGTCACGGGCACCGTGCCGGGCGTGACAGTGGCGGGCGACGAGGCCGATTCGCCCGGCGCAGGAGGCTCCGGGGGCAGGGCGTCGTCCCAGGCCGGCGACGGAACGGCCGGTGCGGCCGCCGTATCGGTTGTCGACGGAACAGCGAAATCGAATCCGGAGGGGCTGAAGGTGCCTGCGTCCGTCGCCCGTGCGTTTGTCGTCTGTGCGTCCGTCACCGCCGGGTTCGCCGCCCCGTCGAACGCGGCATCGTGGGAACCGGCCCTATAGGAACCGGCGGCATCGAAGGACACGCCGGAGACATCAGGCGTGTCGGGAACAAGCGGCGGAACCGGTGGAACCGGCGCATCGGAAACGGACGGCACCGGCGGCATCGCGGGAACCGACGGCGGAACCTGTGCCGAGTCGGCGGAACCGGCCTCGAACCGACCGGTGTACTCGTTGTTCTCGTCGTCGCTCATCACAGCTCCTTGCCGTACCACTGGGAAATCATGTATCGCGCGATCGCCGCCTTGCCCGGCAGCGTCACCTCGTCATTGGCCAATGCACGCGTCAGGTCGTCGCGGCTCATCCAGCGCGCATCCGACACCTCGATATCGTCGATATGCACGTCGTCCGTCGTGGCCTGCGCCACGAAGCCCGCCATCAGCGACGCGGGGAACGGCCACACCTGCGAACCGAGATAGCGCAGCTCGCCCACCTCGATGCCGGTTTCCTCGAGGCATTCGCGGCGCACCGCGTGCTCGAGGCTTTCGCCGGCCTCCACGAAGCCCGCACACACCGAGTACAGGGTACCGGGGAAAGTGGCATTGTGCTGCAGGAGGATGCGGTCGTGCGCGTCCACGATCATGGTGATGACGGCCGGCTCGATGCGCGGGAACAGCATACGGTTGCGGTCGGCTTCGTTCGTGCACCGCTGAGCCCAGCCGGCGTCCACGGTTTCCACGGGGCTCGCGCAGCACGGGCAGAAGCGCTGCGAGGCATGCCACGAGGCGAGGCTGATGGCGCGGGTGGCCAGGCCGGCGTCAAGAGCCGTTGTGTTCGGGGCGAAGTCGCGCAGGTCGCACCAGTCGAAGCGACTGCTTGCGCGTTCGGCGAACAGGAGGTCGGCGGCCGAGGAACCGGTATCCGCCGTCTCGCCGAAATCGTTGTCGGCGCTCACCTGCGCGGCGTCCGGAACCGTGTCCATCACGCGGGACACGTCGACGGCCACGTAGTTCTTCGTGCGGCCGGCCACGGTATGCGTTCCCATGAACATCGCGAGCGCGCCGGAGGCATCGGCCACGGCGTCGCGCACGTATTCGGCGGGCAGCAGGGCCAGGCGCGGGTGGAGGCGGGCGCCGCGCGGCACGGCCACGAGGCCGTGGGAGACGAGGAAGACGCTGGTATCGGGGTCATGCATGATGTCGTCCATGAACCCGGGCTTGCCGCGGTCATAGGTGCGGTCGTCGAGCACGTCCTGCGCCAGCGGCAGGTAGCGCAGCGGCTGCATCATCGCGATCGGCGAGATGATGCGCAGGCCTTCGGTGAGTCCGAGCGCGGGTGACGATGCGGCGGCCTTCGCGGCGGCGGAATCGTCCGCGCCATCGTCGGAAGCGCCATCGTCAGGGCCCGCCGCCTTCGCGGCGCCATCGTCGAACGGCGCGGCGGCCTCCCGCACATCCGCGCCCTGCGGATGCAGGCGCAGCTGCTCGTCGCAGACGCGGCGGTAGGTGGTCAGCAGCGCGGCCGCGACCTCGCGCGGCTTTTCGAAGGAGCTGAAATGCCCGGAGTCCTCGATCACCGTGAAGTCCACATGCGTGTTTTCCATCGGTGCGACGAGCGCGCGCATGGCGTCGGGGTTGCTGGAGGGGTCGCGGTCGCCGGAGATGAGGCCGGCGGGCACGCGCAGGGCGGGCAGCTGGTCGGATTCGTCGCGGCGGCCGGCGGCCATGAGCTCGCGCCAGGCCACGCCCGCGGGGGTCTGCTCGTTGATCCAGCGGGTGAAGGTGGAGATGAAAAGATCGGATTTCTTGAAGTCGGAGTCGCCGTCATGCGGCTGCGCGAAATGCATGACGGGGCCGACGGTGTGGCCCTCGATGCATTCGCGGGCGATGCGGATGCGGTCGGCGCGCGCGGCGGGGCCATCGTTCGCGGCTTTCGAATCCACGATGACGAGACCGGCGACGGCGTCCGGATGGAGGCGGTGGATGGCGAGCGCCAGGTAGGCGCCCATGGAGATGCCGACAAACATGGCGCGTTCATGGCCGTTGGCGCGCAGCACCTGGTCCACGATGGCCTCGGCCATGCGGTCCATGGCTTCGCCGTAGGCGCCGTCGGCATCCACAGCGCCGGTGTCTTCGGGCGACGGGACGGGGCTCTCCCCCGCTCCGGGCATGTCGGGCGCGTAGACCGGGAAGGGTTCGAAGCCCTGCCCGTCGGCCTGTTCGACCAGCGAGCGCGCGCAATTGTCCCAGACACGATGGTCGATCGGAAACGCATGGAGCAGGACGACCGGAACACCCGTGCCATCCCTGTACGAAGTCGTTGCGATACGCATCCTCCGTCTCCTCCTTACTGCGAGACATGTGACGGCGCGGCGCATGGCCGGCCTATCCGGTTTCCCACTCTACCCAGATGCATGGAGAGTGCCGCCACACGGCCGAAGGAACGGCGCGTGCGGCGGCACTGGAATATGACGGCGCAGCGGGCTGACGGCGCGCAGCGGGTGATGGCACGCTCAGTCACGGCGCGCTCAATGACGCGCGCTCAATGACGGCGCCATCGTGACGTCAGACGACGCCCGCCCACATAAGGCCGGCGCGGATGATGCGGCCGCAGCCGTTGGGAACCTGCTCGCAGAAATCGGGCCCCATGGCCACCTGCGGGTCGCTCCACTCGATGTCGAGGGTCTCGTCCTGCGGCGTGCAGTCGCCCGCCATCGGCACCACATAGCACAGCGCGATGGCATGCTGGCGCGAGTCGTAGTATTCCGAGGCGCCGGGCGTCGGGAAGAACTCCGCCACCATGAACGGCGTCACGCTCGTCGGGATAAGGGGCAAGGCGAGGTCGCCCAGGTCATGCGCCACGCTGCGGCGGATCGCGTCGCGGATGGTCTCGTGGAAACGCACGCGACCGGCCACCACGGTGCGGGCGATCGAGCCGTCGTCCGACACGGCGAGAAGCGTACCCACCTGCGCCACCCTGCCGTCCTGATCGGTGTGCACCGGCACCACGACCACATATGGCATGGGAATCTCGCCGCGCACGCGGGAGAGTTCGGAATCGTTCAGCCAGCCCGGCGGATTGCCCGAGCCATTCACCACGTCGTCGGGGGTGATGTGGTCGAACTCGCCGCGTTTGCGGTTGGCGTCGAAATCATCGTCCTCCGGGACCTCGTCATTAAGAACTGCCATGCCACCATTATCCGTATTTTCATGTATCGAGTCCACAGCGCCGCGTCCCTGCGCAGGATATTCACGGCTGCGGTGGGCGGGAGCGAGGCGGATGACGGGCGGAGCCGCTCCTTTCTCCTTTCCCTTTCCCTTTCCCTTTCCCCTTGCCGTCGCGCTGTGAGCGTAATCGACCGAGGCATGGACTTTTCGGGTCCGTTCTGGAATAGTTGAGGAAACGAATGGCGAATGCCAACGAATGCAAGGAGCAACAATGGCCACCCATGAGATCACCGCGCAGAACCTTGACGAGGTCGTCACGTCCAACGACATCGTCCTCCTCGACTTCTGGGCCACCTGGTGCCCGCCGTGCCGTGCCTTCGGACCTGTTTTCGAAGAGGCCTCCGAAAAGCACCCGGAGGCCTACTTCGGCAAGGTGGACGTCGACCAGCAGCAGGAAATCGCCGCACAGGCGCAGATCAGCGCCGTGCCGACGCTGATCGTATTCAAGAAGCAGCGCATCGTGTACAGCGGCGCCGGCGCGCTCGACTCCGCGCAGCTCGAGGACCTCATCTCCCAGGCCGTCGCCCTCGAGATCTCCGATGACGACGCCGATTCCACAGACGGCACCGAGGCGTAACGGCACCGAGGTGTGACGACGACGGGTCGGCGACACCCGCCCGATAACGACGGGTCGATGCCGCCAGACCGGCACCAGGGCGTGCGGTTTTCACCGCACGCCTTTTCCATGCGCCGGCGATGGCCATCCATCCCCCGACGCAAGCTTCGGGCCCTCGCAACGACGGCGCCATCGTGCGCCTTTCCGCGCGGAGCCATCGTGTTTCCTGCAGCCGCCGAAGCGCGGCGCCCTCAGGAATCGTCACCGAAATTTTGCAGAAACTCCGAGGCGGATTTTGCCAAAGTCCGCCATCGTTTCTAAAATTCCGCACAGAAAGAACCGCAGACTCAAGACTATAGGGATAGACGCGGCAGTCACACCTGGCGGACAGCACCGTCCGCCGAGGACAGGAGATTCGTACATGTCAACAAGCCATAGGCTTCCCAAACAGCCGTTGTACCGCAGGCTCAGCGCCAGGCAGTGGAAGATCGCGGGCGTGTCAGCGCTGACGGTCGCCACGATTCTCGCCATGGGCGCGTCGGCCGGCCCTGCGCAGCTTCACACGGTGCAGCTCGCCAGCGCGACCGTGAACGCATACTCGGTGAATGACATCACCGGCGCTGCGTCCCGTGACAATGTGCGCGAGGCGATCGCCCGCCACGAGAACGGCGCGACGGACGCCACGGTGTTCGCAACCGTCGTCATCGACGGGCAGACCAAGATCGTGACCTCCGACACGGCGTTCACCGACGTGAAATCCGTGCTCGAGGCGGGCAACATCACGCTCGGCAAGGGCGACACCGTCTCCCCGAGCCTCGATTCCGCCGTGGACGAAACCACCACGATCACGATCACCAGCGCGAACTCCGACGTGGTGACCGAGGATTCCGACATCGACTTCAACACCGTGACCAAGGAGGACGCCTCGCTGCCGGCCGGCACGACGAAGGTGGAATCCGAGGGCGCCAAGGGCGTGATGGAAACCGTGAGCCTCGTACAGAAGTCCGGCGACACGGTGACGTCGAAGAATACGCTGAGCTCGTATGTGAAGACGGCGCCGCAGGACCGCGTGGTTCTCGTCGGCACCGGTTCCACCAGCTCGTCCACCTCCGGCAGCTCGTCCTCGACGACGGGCACGTCCGGTTCGACGGGTTCGTCAAGCACCAGCAGCTCGCTCGGCGTCACGACCCCGGCCAGCGACATGCAGACATGGGCGCACGATTACCTGCTCTCCTCCGGTTACACCGAGGACGACTTCACCGCGCTCGTGTTCATCATCTCGCACGAATCCGGCTGGCGCGTGGACGCGACCAATGCCTCCTCCGGCGCGTACGGCCTGCCGCAGGCGCTGCCCGGCAGCAAGATGGCCTCCGCCGGCGCGGACTGGGCCACGAACTACCAGACGCAGATCAAGTGGTTCGTCGGCTACTGCAACCAGCGCTACGGTGGCATCACCAACGCATACCAGTACTGGCAGGTGCACCACAGCTACTGATTCCGCGGGCGCGCGCTGGGTGCCTGGACGCCTGGATGCGCTGGCGCGGGTTAGCGCTGGGCGCTGACAATACGATTCCTCCGCTGAGAGGGAATCGGCCTTCCGCCGATTCCCTCTTTTCGTACCGCTGGCGGGGTCGCGCCCTGGCCTTCGCGAAGCGACTGCGCAAAAATGTCGTTGAGTGCGAGCAAACGCTCACACTCAACGACCCCGACTCCTCAAAACCCACCCCTTACCGGGGTCAACCCCCTTCAGTGTGAGCGAACGCTCACACTCAACGGCCCCGACTCCTCAAAACCCACCCCTTACCGGGGTCAACCCCCTTCAGTGTGAGCGAACACTCACACCGAACGGCCCCGGCGCGTGAGGAGGATTGCCGTCGGATGAGATGGCGGCTTCATGGCGAAGAAACCTCACCACCAGCCGCCACAAAAGAAGCCGAAACCCACCACACGGGAAAAATCGTGACTCATGGCGAAATATCCTCACCACCAACGGCCATTCGCCGAAGAAGACCACCACCAACACCCAAAAACACCCCTCATGGCGAAACATCCTCACCACGAACACCCAACCGTCGAAGAAAACCACCACCAACACCCAAAAACACCCCTCATGGCGAAGAAACCTCACCACCAAGCGCCACCGACGGCCGTAGAACAACCCAACCAAGGGAGAACCACCGTCGTGGTGAATAATCCTCGCCACGAAGCAACCCGTCACCTTCTCGCCAAGGAATCCGATCGCCACCCGCACCTCCCCATCCACATCCCCCCATCCGCACCTCCCCCGCCAACCCCGCACACACAAAAAGAGGGGCCTCGCCATATGGCAAGGCCCCTCTTGATTCATCGGGTCAGACGGATGACGGTCCCGAGACGCCCGATCACCCGCCGTCTGCGTGGAAGCCGGTCATCCCCGAACCGGCAACCAGCTACGACCCCACGAACCGCATACGATGCGAGCGGCCGAACACCAGGGTGTACAACGCCCGCGCGCCCGCGCCACGCGCCAACGCCCGCGCGCCCGCGCCGCGCGCCAACGCCCACGCGCCCCAGAACAACGCGCCCGCATCGACACCATGCGGTATCGGTATCAGCCAAAGCGGCCGGAGATGTAGTTCTCGGTCTCTTCGTTCTTCGGATGCTGGAAGATGGTGTTGGTCTCGTCGAGCTCGACCAAATGGCCGGGCTTGCCGATGCCCTGGATGTTGAAGAAGCCGGTGTAGTCCGAGCAACGAGCGGCCTGCTGCATGTTGTGGGTCACGATCACAATCGTGTAGTCATGCTTGAGCTCGTTGATCAGATCCTCCACGGCGAGCGTCGAAATCGGGTCGAGGGCGGAGCAGGGCTCGTCCATGAGGAGCACCTGCGGATGCACGGCCACGGCGCGGGCGATGCACAGACGCTGCTGCTGGCCGCCGGACAGGCCGATGCCCGGGTTGTCGAGACGGTCCTTGACCTCCTCCCAGAGGTTGGCGCCGCGCAGGGCCCATTCCACCAGGTCGTCCGCGTCGGACTTGGAGATCTTCTTGTTGTTGAGGGTCACGCCCGCGAGAACGTTCTCGCGGATGGACATCGTCGGGAACGGATTGGCGCGCTGAAACACCATGCCGACGTTGCGGCGCACCTCGACGGGGTCCGTGTCCTTGGCGTAGAGGTTCTTGCCCTCGAGCAACACCTCGCCGGTGCAATACGCGCCGGGGGTGATCTCATGCATGCGGTTGAGCGTGCGCAGGACCGTGGACTTGCCGCAGCCGGACGGGCCGATGAAAGCCGTAACCTTGTTGGCGGGAATCACCATGTTGATGTCCTCCACGGCGTGGAACTTGCCGTAGTAGACATTCAGGTGCTTGACATCGATTCGCTGTCCCATGTCTTTTCCTTGTTAGTTCTTTCTGTTATGCCTTGGATGCTTCTATGCCTTGGATGCTTCTATGCCTTGGATGCTTCCGGAAGCGTCCGGAGCCGCGGCGTGGGTCGTCACTTGTCGCTGGTATCCACCGCGAAAAGCTTGGCGACGAGGCGGCCGATGACGTTGAGGATGAACACGATGATGATGAGGACCAGGGATGCGGCCCACGCGCGCTCCATACGGATGCCGGTCACGCAGTTGACGGCATTGACGGGGCAGGTGGCGGAGCCCTGCTGGTACTCATTGTAGATGTACACCGGAAGCGACATCATGCGTCCGCCGAAGGGGTTCATGTTCGTGCTGGCGATGGTGCCGGCCGCGATCAGCAGCGGGGCGGTTTCGCCGATGACTCGCGCGATGGCGAGGAGAACGCCGGAGATGATGCCCGACAGGGCAGTGCGCAGCACGATCTTGGTGATCGTGCGGGACTTCGTGACGCCCAGGGCGTACGAGGCCTCGCGCAGATCCTGCGGGACGATCTTGAGCATCTCCTCGCTGCTTCGCACGACGGTCGGGATCATGAGCACCGAGAGGGCCACGGCGCCGACGAGGCCGTTATAGGTTCCCTTGCCCATGATGATCGTGAACAGCGAGAACGAGAACAGGCCGGCGACGATGGACGGAACGCCGCTCATGATGTCGACGAAGAACGAGATGGCGTGGTAGAGGCGGCCCTTCGAGGAGTACTCCACGAGGTAGATGGCCGTGAAGATGCCGATCGGCACCGAGATGACCATCGCGAGAAGCGTCATCTCGAGCGTACCGATCATGGCGTGCAGGATGCCGCCGTACTCGTCGGTGGTGCCGGGTGCCGGCGAACCGCCGACGATGCCCTTCATGTTATGCGACAGGAAGTAGCCGTCCAGACGCATCACACCGTTCGAGATAACCGTCCACAGGACGGAGATCAGCGGGATGAGCGCCACGACGAAGGCGAGCACGATGAGCACGCGCATGAACATGTCCTTGCGCTTGCGTCTGTTGAGGTAGGAACGCTTCGGGGCGAGCTTCTCGAAATCCGGCACGGGACCGCGCGAGGCGTCGGAGCCCTTGGACGGGCCGGAGACCTGGGATGCGGTTGCGGAAGTCGTGTTCTGTGCCATTACTTCACCTCCTTGTCGGTGATCTTGCGGGCGACGTAGTTCACGATGAACGTGATGACGAACAGCACGAGGCCGGAAGCGATGAGCACGGAGACGCCGAGTGAATCGGATTCCGCAAACTGCGCGGCGATGTTGGCTGCAATCGTCTGCTGGCGGCTGGCGAGCAGCAGGTGCCAGGAGAACGTACGGCCCGGCGAGAGAATCATGAGCACGGCCATCGTCTCGCCGAGGGCGCGGCCGAGGCCGAGCATCGAGGCGGACACGACGCCGGAGCGGCCGAAGGGCAGCACGGCGAGCTTGATCGCCTCCCACTTGGTGGCGCCGAGCGCGAGCGCGGCCTCCTTCTGGAGCCTCGGAGCGCGCATGAACACGTCGCGGCTCATGGAGGTGATGATCGGCAGGATCATGACCGCGAGCACGAGCGAGACGGTGGCGATGGTTCGCGGAGGATTCGCGATGTTGCCGTTGTCATCGCCTCCGAACAGCGGAATCCAGCCCAGATACCTGTTGACCCAGGACCAGAAGCCGTACATATGCGGCACGAGCACGAGACCTCCCCACAGGCCGTAGACGACGGAGGGGATGGCCGCGAGAAGGTCGATGACGTAGTTCAGGACCGTGGCGAGCTTCTTCGGCGCGTACTGGGAGATGAACAGCGAGATGCCGATCGCGACGAAGAACGCGAGCACGAGGGCCAGCGCTGCGACGAGAACGGTGCCGAAGATCAGCGGCGCGACGTACTGCCAGAAGTTATGTGCCTGGCCACCTGTAAACGATTCGATTGTTGCAGTGACCTTGCTGGAATCGCCCGTGAAAACCGGGGATGCCTCAACAAGGAGGAAGACTGCGACGGCAGCGAGCACTGCGAGGATCAGCACGCCGGCGAACGTTGCGACGCCCTTGAACACCTTGTCTCCGGTGTGAGAGTGGCGTCGCGGCGCAGGCGACTGCGAAGCAGCTTTCGCGGTATTGCTTGACACCGCTTTCTCCTTCTTTATGGATCGATGTGGACTTTTCAGTTGTAGACGTTCTGCGAACCACGCCCGTGGAACGGGGCCGGAGCAACCGGCCCCGGACACCGCAAAAGCCGCCGCCTGGATCCGGCGGCGGCTTGCGGTCTCCACGATGGTCACATGCTCGGGCCGATTGCATGGGCCGGATGGGTCGGATGCGCCGGATGCGCTCCGCTCTCGGCCTAGTGCAAGGGCCATGCAAACGGAGCGATCGCCTGCGGCTCAGGCGCGCACTAGCCATGTGGGTTCGTCAGGTTATTCAGTTATTCAGTGTCGAAACCTATTCAGTGTCGAAACCGATGTGCGGTGCGATCAGTTGGTCTGGATGGAGTCGATGGACTTCATGACCTTCTCGCGCAGCGCGTCGGACATCGGGGCGGAGCCGGCGTTCTCGGCAGCCGTCTTCTGGCCGTCCTCGCTGACCACATAGGTCAGCCACTGCTTGACGAAGGTGGCGTCTTCGGCCTTGTCATAGGCCGGGCAGGCCACGTCGTAGCTCACAAGGACCACCGGGTAGGCACCGGCCTCGGTGGTGGCGTGGTCGATCTTGATGACGACGCGGTTGTCGCCCGTGGCGCTGTCATCCTCCGGGGAGGCGTCGACCACCTTGGCGGCGGCTTCGGCCGAGTACGGCACGTACTCGTCGCCGACCTTGACCGCGACGGTGCCGAGGTCACCGGCCTGCGAGGCGTCGGCGTAGCCGATGGTGCCCTCGGCGGCCTTCACGGTCTGGATGACGCCGGAGGTGCCCTGGGCGCCCTGGCCGGCGGCGGCGGGCCAGTTCTCGCCCGGATCGTAGGTCCAGGAATCGGGAGCGGCCTGGCTCAGGTAGTTCTGGAAGTTCTTGGTGGTGCCGGACTTATCGGAACGGTACACCGGCGTGATGGCGAGGTCCGGCAGGTCGATGTCGGGGTTCTCGGCCTTGATGGCGTCATCGTTCCAGTTGGTGATTTCGCCGTTGAAGATCTTGGCGATCGTGTCGGCGCTCAGCTGCACGTGCTTGTCGGAGCCGTTGAGGCCCTCGCTGTCGAGGTTGTACACGATGGCGATCGGGGAGATGTAGACCGGGATGTCGAAGGCGGTGGTGCCGTTCGCGCAGCGGCTGGAGGACTGGCTGACCTGATCGTTCGTCAAAGAGGCGTCGGAACCGGCCCACAGAACGTTCTTCTGAAGGAAACTCGTCACACCGGCGCCGGAACCGGACGGATCATAGGAGATCTGCGCATCCGGGTACGTGCCCTGGAAACCGGCGATCCATGCGTCGACTGCGGACTTCTGGCTGGAAGCGCCGGCGCCCGCGAACTCGCCGTTGATCTCAACGGCCGAGGAGGAGGAATTCGAGTTGCTCGCGGACGAATCGGTGTTGTCGCCACAGGCGGCGACGGAAGCAAGAAGCGCGACGCTGGATGCAACCGCAGCGGCACGCATAAGGATATTCTTTCGCATGTTTGTGCTCTTCTGTTTCAACTTATCTTCACAGGACGCGGCTTTCCGCGCCCCTCGGGAATCCAGACCCAGCATGGCCATACGGCCCTGCGACTGAACGTTTTCACGATATGCCAATCGGGCCGGCCTCGGAGAGAAGATAAATGAACAGAAAATGAATATCCGTGTCCCGATGCGAAATGCGCCCGGGGACGTTCCCCAGGCGTCCACGGGTCCCTCAGGCGCGGTCGGGATCGTCGATCTTGTAGCCCAGGCCGCGCACGGTCGTCACATAGCGCGGATGCGACGGATCGTCCTCGATCTTGGCACGCACGCGCTTGATATGCACGTCGAGCGTCTTCGTGTCCCCCACGTAATCCGCGCCCCACACGCGGTCGATGAGCTTATGGCGCGTCACCACATTGCCCTGGTTGCGCAGCAGGCATTCGAGCACCTCGAATTCCTTGAGCGGGAAGAATACGGGCTCGCCGTGAACAAGCACCTGATGCTCGGCCACCTTCATCTCGATGGGCCCGCAGAGCAACGGCTTCTCGTCATCCGTCGGGGCCTGTGCGGAATCCACGTCGCGGCGGCGCAGCACCGCGCGGATCCTCGCAAGCAACTCGCGGTAGGAGTACGGCTTGGTCACGTAGTCGTCGGCGCCGATCTCAAGGCCCACGATTTTGTCGATCTCCGAGCTCTTGGCGGTCAGCATGATGATGGGCACCACCGATGTCTCGCGAATCTTGCGGCATACCTCGATGCCGTCCATCCCGGGGAGCATGAGGTCGAGCAGGACGAGGTCGATGCCACCGTGCGAGAACGCCTGGAGACCCTCCTCACCCGTTTCGGCGGACAGCACGTCGTACCCGTCCTTCGTCAGGCGGAAGACCAGGGTCTCCCGATACGATGCCTCGTCCTCGATGATGAGAATCCTCGTCATGGGTGTGTCGCTCCTCCATATATATCGACATGCATATCGATGGCGTCGCCGCGCGGGTAGGGCGCGGCTCACCTCTATTCATCATCCCCGACTCGCGGGCCGGCCGCAAATCAGACGATCGCCATGCGTTCCGCGACGGGTGCATCGTGGGGCGCGACCACAACACCATCGTCATCATCTGTCGTGACGCCGGATCCTGCGGTTTCGACGGGCGGCAGGCAAATCGTGAACGTGGAGCCGTCGCCGGGCTGCGACCACACGGTTACGGAGCCGCCGGCCTCCTCCACCACGTTCTTCACGATGGCCAGGCCAATGCCCGTGCCGCCGGTATCCCGCGAGCGCCCGCGGTCGACGCGGTAGAAACGCTCGAAGATGCGCTTTTGCTCCCCCGCGGGAATACCGATGCCGTTGTCGACGACGCGAATGCGGGCGCCGCCGTCACAGCGATCGACGGTCACGCCGATGCGCCCTCCCTCGTCGGAATAGCGCACGGCGTTCTCCACAAGGTTCTTCACCACGCTGCGCAGGTCCTTGGGGCTGATGCGCGCGGTGACGTCGCAGGCGGTGTTCAGCGAGACGATCATGGATTTCCTTTCGCTGAGCACCGAGACATCGTCTACGGCTTGGCGCACGACGGGCGCCACCTCGATGGGCACAAGCGAGGAATCGGGGACGATGGTCTGCGTTTTCTGCAGTTCGATGAGCTTGGAGATGAGCTCGCTCATGCGCGCGGCCTCCTGCGAGATGCGCATGGAGAAATGACGCACGGCGTCGGCGTCATCGGCGCAGTCGGTCAGCGTTTCGGCGAGCAGCGAGATGGCGCCGGCGGGCGTCTTGAGCTCATGGGACACGTTCGTGACAAAATCGCGGCGCGTACGTTCGAACAGCACCTGGTCGGTGATGTCCACGCCGGTGATCGTGTACAGGCCGTCGCCGACCGGAGCGACGGTGACGCTGTGCCACGTCTGACCGTCGTCAAGCGAGATGCGGCGCGTGCGTTGGGTGCCGGAATCGGCCACGACGCTGAGCATGTCGAGGATGTCGGCGTTGGTGAAGCGGCCGTCCGTCCACAGCGTGGAGTCAAGCTGGCGGCTGATGAACAGGGTCCGGCCGTAGCCATCGCTGACGGCGACCGGCATGGGAAGCGATTCGAGAAGCGTATAGACGGCGACGTTGCGTTCGGAGTCATGGGAGAACAGCTCATTCACTCCGTCGGACGGATACGGGCCACGCAGGTCATCCTGCCCATCGCGCAGACCCACGCGATAGCACAGCGTTCCCACGATCAGCATGGCCACGATGGCGACCATGACGACCACTGCCATGTGATAACCCATTGACCCTCCAGACTTCGAGAGGCCTCGCTCTCCTGCCGCCCCCTGTGTTCTGCCAATGCGTCCTGCCTATGCCGGATTCCGACGGCGCAATCGTATGACAGTGTAAGGCATCGGGCCGGGAACGAGCCATGTCCTCCGGGGCTTTCGTGCAAGATTTCGCCCAGAGTTTACCCTCCGTTCAGCCTCGTCGCCGCCGCGGCATAACGTAGAGGCATCTGAGTATACGGACACGGCGGAACAGGCGCAGAACGAGGAAAACCGGGAGGAAAACCGGACCGGCGCCGCACACCGTGCATACCGCAACCACACAGCGCCACCTTGCGGCGGCCACATCGCGGCGACGCCACGCACACCATGGATATCGCGCACAACCGGCACGCGAAGCCGGCACCCGCAACCGGCATACGCAACCGGCATACGGAAGCATCGCAATCGTATCGAAGGAGAAGCATGGGCAAAGAGATCCTGACACGCACGAATTCGTTCCATAATGGACATCTCACGCATCCGGCCTTCGTGTCGCTTGCCATCCTCACCGTCATCACCTTCGTCGGCAATTTCACGCAGCTGCAGCTGTCGAGCGCGCTGCCGCAGATCGTGGCGGATTTCGGCATCCCCACCACCCTCGGCCAGTGGATGACCTCCGTCTTCCAGCTCGTCATGGGCATCATGGTGCCGCTCACCGCGTTCCTCACCACGCGTTTCAGCACGCGGCGCATCGTCATCGCATCCATGGTGGTGTTCACGCTCGGCTCGCTGCTCGCCTGGCTCGCGCCCACGTTCCCGCTCGTGCTCACCGGCCGCACGCTCGAAGCCATCGGCTCGGGCATTATGTGGCCCGTGTTGCAAATCACGATTTTCGGCATCTTCCCCTTGGAACGGCGCGGATTCGCGATGGGCTCGCTCGGCATGGCGCTCAGCGTGGCGCCGGCGATCGGCCCGGTTCTCGGCGGTTGGCAGACCGATACCTCCGGATGGCGCTCCATCTTCCTGTCGCTGACGGTGCTCGGCGTGCTGTGTCTCGTCGCGTCGGTGCTGTGGCTTCGCAATTTCAACGATGGCGACGCCTCGCAGCGCGCCGATTTCTTCTCCGTGGCGCTGTCGATTTTCGGATTCGGCGGGCTGCTGTACGGCTTCACGAATATCGAGAGCAATCCAATCTCCTCGCCCGTGTGCTGGGCGCCGATGACCGTGGGCGTCGTGGGAATCGTGTGGTTCGTGCTGCGTCAGACGCATATGGACCGGCCGCTGCTCGACCTCAGCGTGCTGCGCAACCGCAGCTTCCGAACCGGCACCATCGTGGCGTCGCTGTCGTTCTTCGCATTCAGCTCGATCATCGTGTTCATGCCCATGTATATCCAGGACCTGCGCGGGTATTCGGCCACGATGAACGGCGTCATCTGGCTGCCCGGAGCCATCGGCATGTGCATCGCGCAGTTCTTCGGCGGGCGCATGCTCGACCGCTACGGCGCGCGTCCCGTGGCGCTGTGCGGATCGACGCTGCTGATGCTCGGTACGCTCGGCATGGCCACGCTGAACCTCGGGTCGTGGATCTGGCTTGTGTCGATCTACCAGTTCACGCGCATGCTCGGCATGGGCTTCACCCTTATGCCCGTCACCACATGGTCGCTGAACTGCCTGGAGCCGCGGCTTGTGTCGGCCGGATCGGCCGTCACGAATACATGCCGCCAGCTCGCCGGCGCCATCGGAGCGCCGGTGCTCGTGGTCACGATGTCATCGCTGACGCGCATGCGCACCGGGCAGCTCGCGCAGTCCCCCAATCCCTCGGTTGCGGCGGCCGCGGCGCAGGACGGGCTGATGTTCGGCATCCACTGGACGCTGGTGATTTCGACGATCATCAGCCTGTGCATGCTGATCGTCATCATCGTCGGCATCCGCGGGCGCGGCGCGCGGCGCGGCGCCTGATTGCGGGCTGATTGCGGGCGGCGCCGTGTCAGAACGGGCGGCGCGCGCCGTAGCCAATCGTGGTGTAGCCCGGAGCGCCGTAGCCTGGGGCGCCACCGTAACCTGGGGCGCCACCGCCGGGAGCGGCATATCCGGCATTGGGACCACCGTACCCGGCACCGGGGCCGCCGGGCGCACCGTACCCCACGCCAGGCTCGCCGGGCTCCGCGCCATTCCCGCGCGACTCCTGTGCGGCAAGCGACGCCACGGTCGCGGGCGCCGGAATCGGCGTCGGCACGCCGTACAGATTCGCCACCTTCGCCTGCAGCCGCGCCACACGCATCCGGTCGAGGCGGTCGTCGATCTCCTTCTGCTCGTGCAGCTCCACCGGCCGCTTGATACGCAGCACCCTCACGTAGAACGCCAGCAGGCCGGCCACCAGCAGCACATACAGCGGAATCGACACCATCAGCGGCATCTGGTCCCACGCGATGCCCATGCTCGAATACGCCAACTGCACAAGCCCCATATTCGACGCCATATGCACCACGATGCAGGGCCACAGGCGCCCCGTCAGCTCGAACAGCGCACCCTGGAACAGCGCGAACAGCGCAATCGCCGGCACGAAGGTCCACACGGGATGCATCACCGTGAACAGCGCCGTCTGCGTGAGCATCGCGAGCCACGGCGCCGCAAGCCGCATGCGCCCGTACAGAACGCCGCGGAACATGTATTCCTCGCAGATCGGAGCCACGATCACACCGAGCACCAGATACGAGGCGGCGTCCTCGTCGGCCATGTCGGTCTGGTAGTTGTCGGGCGACGGAAAGGCCGCCTCGAGCCCCGCGTACAGCGACTGCTCGATCGACGACATGACTATGAACGCCACGATGATGCCCAGCACGAGCGGAGCCGTCATATGCACACGAATCGGGCGCGACACCCCGCGCGTGCCTTTATAGAGGTAGACCAGCACCGGCAGCATGAGCAGATCGCAGACGATCGACAGCACCGCGTCGCTCGTATCCTGCAGCAGCACGGACATCGGCGTCGAAATCAGCACCCACGCAAGAAACGCCACCAATGGCGTGGTGATCATCCACCCTGCGTTGCGTCCCCGCTTGATCATGTGGTCCTGCCTCCTCGGGTTGGTGGGTTGTCCTTTCCCATACGATTTTCCCGACGATACCACCGCCGCTTGCCTGGTCGGCGGCCCGCCGACGGGGCGTCCGGCCACGGCACGCCCTACGCCTATCGTACGGCCTCGGCCGGGTGTGCCGGCGCAAACCCGACCGAGGGAGCACAATCGTGTGCCTTCGACGCCGGTTACACCCCTCACAGCGCCTCCCCACCGCCCTAACCCCCACCGAGGGTGCACAATCGTGCACCCTCGACCACGATTACCTCCACCCAACGCCCCATCCAGCACCCTAATCCCCACCGAGGGTGCAGAATCGTGCACCCTCGACCGCGATTACACCCCTCACTGTGCCTCCCCACCGCCCTAACCCCCACCCAGGGAGCACAATCGTGCACCCTCGACCACGATTTAGTTGGAATCTGCCGGGTTCGAGAGGGACAACCCAGGCCGAGGGAGCAGAATCGCGCACCCTCGACCGCGATTACCCAGCCCGACACCCCCTTTCAGCACCCTAACCCCCACCGAGGGTGCAATCCCGTGCACCCTCGACCGCGATTACCCAGCCCGGCACCCCTCCCCACCACCCTAACCCCCACCGAGGGTGCAATCCTGTGCACCCTCGACCACAATTAGGGTGGAATCAGCCGGATTCAAGAGGGGCAATCAGGGTCGAGGGTGCACAATCGTGCACCCTCGACCGCGATTACCTCCGCCCCACGCCCCATTTGACAACCTAATCCCCACCGAGGGTGCAATCCCGTGCACCCTCGACCGCGAAAACTCATAGGAATCAGCCGGGAACGCACGGGGCATCGTCGGCGTGCCTTGCGGAGGCGGTGCGACAATGGTTGCATGGCTACACCTTGTTTTTCATCCCACGGCTACGGCGACGTGGAGGTCTACGCGGAGCGGATCGACGACGATGCGCCCGCGGCAATCACCGTGATGCGAACGAACGGGACCACGCCCACGCGATCCCATGACGATGCGGGGATCAGCGGCGCCGCGGGGGCGTTTGATGGCGGCGATATCGTGGCTCGTGCGGAATTCCCCAAGGGCCAGTGGCGCGCGCATCTGACGATTCCGCTCCCCGCTGACAGCACCACCGACGGCGCCACCAACCACAATCCCGACACCGCGAACGGCGCCTCCGCACCGGAATACACCCTCGTGCCGGTCAACGCGCGCATCGGCATCGCGTATCTGTCGGGCCGCGACGACATCCTCGACGCGGGCATCCGCTACGTCTGGCCTGTGCCGACGCCCGAGGCGCCGATGGACAAAGGCCGCGCATCCACGCATTTCCAGCCTGTCGCGCGCTGGATGAACGACCCGAACGGCCTGTGCTATTTCCAGGGCCGCTACCACATGTTCTATCAGTTCAATCCCTTCGGCTGGCAGTGGGATCAGATGCACTGGGGCCACGCAGTCAGCCGCGACCTCGTGCACTGGACCGACCTTCCGGTGGCCCTCGATCCGCAGCCGAGCCTGTACCTCGACCGCACGGAAACGGGCGGCGCCTTCTCCGGCTCCGCCATCCCGATCGACGATGACGGCGTGCCATGCCCCGGCGACGAGGCGACGGCACTGGCCGTGTTCTTCACGCGCGACATCACGCGCAAGGACGGCACCGAAAGCGTGCGCGACGAGTGGCAGGTTCGTGCCGTAAGCCACGACGGCGTGACCTTCGGCCCGGAGACCTGCATCGTGAGCCGCCACGACGGCGACAGCATCGACGGATTCTCCATCAACTTCCGCGACGCGAAGGTGGAGGCGGTTTTCGACGATTCCGGCGCCGTGCAATACAACACGATGGCCGTGGCGACGAACCTCCCCGTCGACGGACCGACCGCGCCGCCGGCCGCCGCCATCGCGCTGTTCCGCACGGCCGGTCCGTGCGTGACGCGCAAGGACTGGACCTACTGTGGCCCCGGTCTGCTCGATTCCTCGCATCCTGGCACGGCGTCGCTCGAATGTCCTGATTACTTCACGCTCGACGGAACCGACGTGGCCTGTGGTTCGCTGATGTTCTACACCGATCCGCAAGGGCGTTACGAGCCGGTCGGCTGGTACACGGGGCGTTTCGACGAACACGGCCTCATCGGCATCGAATGCCGCGGCTACTGCGACTACGGTTCGGCGTGGTATGCCTCGCAGACCTTCCTCGAGCGCAAAGCCGGCCGCGAGCGCCGCATCCAGATTGGCTGGATTCCCGACTGGCATAAGATCCGCGTGGAGACGCCGAATGGCGTCAATGGTGCGATGACGCTCCCCCGCGAGCTGCATGTGGCGGATGACGGCCGTCTGACGGTTCGCCCCGTGCAGGAGGTGTACGACCTCATGCTCGGCGATATGCTGGCCGACGGCGATTGCGCGGAGGAGCCGGGCGACATCACGGTGCCGGGCAATGCATGGTATGCGCGGCTCACTGACCTCGCCGACACGACGCGCATGGTGATTGCATGTGTGGAGGACGGCGGGGAAAGCCGCAAGATGGTGCTCACCCGCACGGTCGGGTCGGTGCGCATCTCCACCCTCGGCGCCGCGACCGACGGCATCGACTTCGACCTGGCGGTGCCCGACGCGCAGACCATCGAGGTGTTCTACGACCACGGCATCGTGGAGGTGTTCGCCGACGGCAACGCCGCGACGCTGCTGTTCGCCGACGATCGCGACGATGGCGAGGTGGTGGTGCCGACCGCCGGCCATCTGACGGTTCGCGCCCTGCGCGTGTAGGTGGCGGCGTCGAGGCGCGGCGGCGTCGAGGCGGCGGCACGCCTAGGCGGTTTGCCGTGAGGTAGCGACCGCAGGACATCGCATCATCGCGCTGGTGCACCAGAAGGGGCCCGGTCGAGTCCATCGACCGGGCCCCTTCGTGCGCGACGATTGCCGCGCTCCCCTGTACGTCGCACCGCGGGATCCCGAGCGCATCCCTCACGGTCGAGAGGTATCACCCCGCCCGGCGACCGGTCTGGTACGACGCACGTCTCTTCATTTCTTCTGTTTTTCAGTTCTTCCGCGTCTGCAGTTCTTGTGTCTGCAGTTCTTCCGCGTCTGCATATGTGCCGTCTGCTGAATTTGCTGTGTTCTTCTGTGTTTGCGAGACTCAATCCCTGACGTTCTCGCGCCGAGCCTCCCCAGACCGGGTCCCTTCGAATCGCCAGAAGATTGCGCTCTCGCTGTTATTCTAAGGCATGCACGATGAGGCATGCATCGTGAGACATGCGTTGCGGAACGGATATCCGCGGTCGCGCAACCTAGGGCCGTCACAACCGCGGATCCGCCACCCGGCCTTAGGAGAGCTGGAAGGTATGCGTCACCTTGGGGCCGTGGTACAGCGCGAGGCCCTCGACCTCCACCTGCACCGGCGAAGAATCGTCGAGCGTGTAGGCGACCGTCACAGTGGACGAGGAGCCGGGCTGCACCTGGGAGAGTTCGGACTGCGGGTCGTAGCCGGCCGGGCTCTGCGTGTAGATGGCCACGTCGAGGCTCACGCCGTTCTGATAGACATACGGCATGAAGGCGGTGGCGAAGGATGTCGCCTCATCGCTGTTGTTCGTCCATTCGTAGGTCACCATCACGGTGTCCTTGCCGTTGTAGTCAGCACCGGCGCTGGTAGCGGACACAATCTTGAGGTGGTAGTCGCCCAGATCGCCCTCGGTATCCAGAGTCGAATCGCTCGCGGAGCTCGCGTCGGAGCTATCGGAGGTGTTGGAACTGTCGGAGGTGTTGGATGTGTCGGACGCAGACGTATCGGACGTCTCGCTCGACAGGCTTGCCGAAACCGACGACGTCGCCTCGTCGATCGCGTTCGAGGCCGCCTGCTGCATCACCAGCGTGATAACCATCGCGAGCACGCACAGTACGACGGCGGCGATGGACAGGCCGCGACCGGACTTCGGGCCGTCGGCACGCGACGCGCGGATGCCGACGATGCCGAAGATCAACCCGAGGATGCCCAGCACGAATGCCGCGTTGTTGATAATCGGAATGAAGCTGAAGATGACGCCGATGATGCCAAGCACAAGGCCTGCGATGGCCATGCCGGACACCTTCTTCGCCGCCGCGGGCTGGGTGCCCTGCGACTGCGGCGTGGTATCGGACTGGTAGCTCTTCTGCGGTTCGTCGCTCATAACTCTCCTCTCATATCGACCGTCTCGTATATGGACGCCCCTTGCATGAGGCCGTTTCCTTTCCGGAACCGTTCCTCTTGCGAGTTCTCTTCCGAGGGCTTCTCCCGGGGTTCGATTCCCGAAATCGTCGCCAGGGAATCGTTGCGATTCCCGAGACAGTCTGTTGTTGTTGCTCTGTTGTTGCTTTTTCTCCGGTCGTTCCCCTGATGGGTCATTCCCCGAGGTTGATTGCCACTGTATGGACATTCCGAATCCGCCGACAGTGTCCGACATGCCATATCGAGATGAACGAAAGGACAATGGCGCCGATATATCGGTCTCGCGTAAGGTGGCGGTTAAGATAAGCGTGACTGGAACGAAGCGCGCCTAAAACGCGCGGCGGCGGAAACGCCGACCGGCACGTCATGTCGCGCCTCGCGTCAGACGATGGGCACAGGCGGAACAAGGCACAAGCAAGAAGGGAGGTGGCGGGAATGGAACCGCACAGCACCACGCAACACGGCAGCACCATGCTCCCCGTGTCGCCCTCGGCTGCGCCCGACGGCGACACCGCCGATACCTCCACGGGTTTCACCTCGTCGAAACTCGCCACATTCGTCGTCACCGTCATATGCATGGTGTCGAATTTCATCACGATGATCATGGCCGCCCACGCGACGCCCGTCATCACGGACAAGGCCCCGTGGCTGGTCATCATCGCGACTTTCGGCATCGCGCTGGTGCCGCTGGCGCTGAGACATCGCGACGACTCCGCCGAAAGCCTGGACAGGCTCTCCATCACCGCCGCCGTCCTGACCCTGCTGCTGCCCATCGGCCCCGCCTTCGCCGCAACGATGCTGGGCTCGCTGATCGCCCGGCGCACGTCGAATATACAGAACAATCGGCTGGTGTGGATGCAGGCGATATCCATCATCGTCACCAGCTTCCGCGACGCTTTCCTTCCCGGCGACGGGTCGATCATCCGCATGATCCTCACCGACAGCCACAATCCGGACGTCGCCTCCGCCGCGCCGCCCCAGGCAACGGTGCTTATCACCGACCTCATCTGCGCAATCGTCTGGATTCTCATGGCCGTGCTCATCGGTCTCAACGAGCGCCATCGCGCCGTCGCGGACACAGCCGTGCGAAAAAGCACCCTCGAGCAGACGAAAACCAAGGAGATCCAGTCGGCCCTCATCAGCCAGCAGTTCGCGGATGCCGTCGCCGCCGAAGCGCATGACACGCTGGCGCATAGCCTGACGGATATCGCCATGAACTCGAACCTCATTCGCTTCCGCGCCGAACAGATCACCAAGGCGGCCCGGGCGAATGCCGCGGGCAGTCCGGAAGCCAACACGGCGCATGCCGCGACCATCCCCACTCCGCGCCATACTGATCCGCCCTTCCCGGACGTCACCGAGCCCACGGCTGTCGGTACTGGCTCAGACTCCAGCGCCAACTCTGTCTCCGGCCCCGGTTCCGACAGCATTCTGGAACAGGCATCGGATACCGAAACGACGGCCGCTTTCGCCGCGACGGCAGATATCGCGCGCCTCGCCGAGGATATCGCCATGTATGCGGAGAATATCCGCCGCGAGGCCGCGGGAGCGCTTGACGAAACGCATGGCATCATCGACGTGCTGCGGCATCCCGACCGGGAAGACAATATTCTTATGCCGCGTCAGGAGATTTCGCTGGCTTACGATTCACTGAAGGCGCTGTTGGAGGATGCGCGCAGCGCGGGCCTGAGAATCGACACCTGGATTAACCTCGAGAACTGCGAGGCACTCGATCCGGCCATCAGCACACTCGCCTACCGAATCGTGCAGGAAGGCCTGACGAACGCGCAACGGCATGCGCCCGGCACCACCGTGTCCCTTCAGGTCAGATGTGCCGAGGGCGACGGCGTGTCCATCGATATATCGAACGAGGCACCCGACGAAAACGCTCCGATCACCGCAGACGCACCATCCGCCACCGCCGATACACGCAAAACCGCCGATACACGCAAGCTGGGCGGAACCGGGCTCGCGGCCCTGAAACAGCGCGTCGAATCCGTCGGCGGATCCATGCTCTACGGACTCAACTGGAGGCATGTCTTCAATCTGCATGTCTCCCTGCCGCAGGAACCGCTGGCAGAAACCGCTGATTGACATTCGAAACGCTGGCGAAAACTCCAAACCGTTGACCGAGATCCGAAACCACTGCCCCAAACCACCGACCGAATCCCGGAACCATCGTTTCGCCGTCATTCGCGCGGTTCCACTACCATGGAACGCGTGACCGACACCACACCCATTCGACTCATCATCGCGGACGACGATCCGCTGGTCCGTCAAAGCCTCGAGCTGCTGCTCGCGCAGGCTTCGGACGGCCGCATCGACGTCGTCGCGACCTGCGCCGATGGACAGGAGACGATCGCCGCCGCGGAGCAGAAGAATCCCGATGTCATTCTCATGGACATGGCCATGCCCCATCTCGACGGCATCGAGGCCACGCTCCGCATCAAAAGCGCCAATCCTGACGTGCGCATTCTCATCCTCACATCGCTGTCACCGCGCAACGCGGTCGAGCGCGCCGTGGAGAAAGGCGCGGACGGCTTCATTTCCAAGGCCGACGATATCCGGGATATGGTGCGGCATATCACCGAGGTGCACGCCGGCCGGCCGCAGTTCAGCCCGTCCAGTCAGCAGCAGCTCCTCGCCGATATGCGCGCGACGCGCCTCAACTCGCGTGAGGACGAGGCCCGGCGGCTGCTGGATTCCCTCCCGGAACGCGAACGCGAGACCGTCATCCATGCGGCCAAAGGGCTGAGCAACCAGGAGATCGCGCTGCAGATGTGCATCAGCGAACGAACCGTGAAGGCGCATCTGATGTCGGCCTGCGACAAACTCGGCATGAACCGCGTCATGCTCGCCCGTCTCGTCGAACGCGCCGGGCTGTAAGGAGCCCGGGCAACGAGGGCGGCGGAATCGGCACCGAGGGTGCGCGCAATTGCACCCTCGACCGCGATTACCCCCGCCAAGGACGGCCCAAACCCGCCTAACCCGCGCCCAAGGTGCACAATCGTGCGCCCTCGACCGCGATTGCACCCGCCACACCCGCTCACAGGCCATCTAACCGGCACCCAAGGTGCGCAATCGTGCGCCCTCGACCGCGATTACCCCCGGCGCAGACGCCCCAAACCCGCCTATCCCGCACCCAAGGTGCACAATCGTGCGCCCTCGACGCGGCGGCGACCTCGCATTGGCATCGCATGGGCCCCCGTCGCACCCACACCCGCGCCCACACCCGCACCCACACCCACAAACCCGCCCGTCACGCCTGCCATCGCGGCATTCTGCCCGGGGCAGGAGGCAAGGGTCTCGAGCATGGCGGTGCGCTCGGTGCGGGTCACCGACAGGCCCCACGTATGCTTGATCGACACCTGCATCGCCACATAATCGCAACGGAACCCCTCATTCGGCGGAAGCCAATGGTCTGCGGAGGCATCGCTTTTCTCCTGATTCGCCTGGCCCTGCACGGCAAGCAGAACGTCGGAATCGTTGGCAAAGGCGATGCGTCGTGAAAGCTCCCACGTATCGGCGCCGGAAATCCACGCATTGCGCAGCGCCACCACATGGTCGATCTGCACGGCGGCGCTGGTGCTTTTGCCACGCCGGAACCGCACCTCCTGGCCGGTGTAGGGATCGGCAAGCGTGCCGGAGCGCACCGTGCACCCGTCGGTGTCGAATACCACGTCGGTGAGGTCACGCGCCAGCACATCCTCGCGCACATCACATCCGTTGCCGTCGGGATCGGTGGAGCGGAAGGCGAAAAGGTCGCGGTCATACGATGCCGAGGCGTGTGGTTCCGCTACAGTAAGCCCGCGCGCCAGATCGGCCGCCTCGCCAAAGGCCATAGTGCCGCCGGTGGCGCGACGCACCGGTTCGCTGACACGCGGCAGCACGATTCCGATAACGAGGCCGAGAATAGCCGCGATGGCGAGAAGCGCCGCGAAACGACCCAGCGGGCGGCACAGCGCGCGAACCATGTGGCGCGACCACACGGTGACGGCGATCCTCATCCGGCGAAACGTGCTTTTCCACGATTCGGATGTCTGTTTCCGGACCGCGGAATCGTGGCGCCGCCTATCGCCGCGCCCGCGGCGATCCCCGCCGCGTCCCTGCCACGAATCCTCCTCCCGGCGGTCGCGCCGATGCCGACGCTCCTGCCGATGGGATGTCCTTGGCGAATACTTCTGGTGTGAATATCTGTGTTCCATGCGATGCTCTTTCCGCATCGCATCCCCTGTGAGAACAACCTTAGCGGACGGCACACCGCACGTCTACCCCACCCCGCACAAAACAAAAACCTCTCCCCTCCGCAACGGAGGGAAGAGGTTACGCGTTGGTATCGTGAAATCCCCAACCGAGGAAACCCTCGGGATTTCAAAGTCCGCGAACCCAGGGGAAGGCGGGGCGCATCGCGGCGCCGGCCGAAGCCAAACCAGCCAGCCGAAGCCGAGCCACCGGAAGCGCCCACGCTTCCCGGGAATTCGCAGGAAAAACTAGGACAGCAGGGCGATGTCGAGCGGGATGCCCGGGTTCATCGTGGAGCTGATCGTAGCCTTCGTGATGTAGCGGCCCTTCACCGTGGACGGCTTGAGACGCTTGATCTCCTCGGCGACGGCCGTGAAGTTCTCGACGAGCGCCTTGGTGTCGAAGGAGAGCTTGCCCACGAGGAACGACAGGTTGCCGTCCTTGTCGACGCGGAACTCGATCTTGCCGCCCTTGATGTCCTTGACGGCCTTGGCCACGTCCATGGTCACGGTGCCGGTCTTCGGGTTCGGCATGAGGCCACGCGGGCCGAGGATACGGCCGAGGCGGCCGACCTTGCCCATCATGTCCGGGGTGGCGACCACGGCATCGAAGTCGAGGTAGCCGTCCTGGACCTTGGCCACGAGATCGTCATCGCCGACCTCGTCGGCGCCGGCCTCGGCGGCGGCGGTAGCGAGCGGGCCACGTGCGAACACGATGACCTTGGCCGTCTTACCGGTGCCGTTCGGGAGGTTCACGGTACCGCGAACGAGCTGGTCGGCCTTGCGCGGGTCGACGCTCAGGCGGTACACGGCCTCAACGGACTGGTCGAAGTTGCGAGCCGGCATGCTCTTGAGCAGTGCGATCGCCTCTTCGGGGGTGTACAGGTTGGAACGGTCGACTTTCTCGGCCGCTTCGCGATACTTCTTGGAACGCTTAGTCATCTGCTTCTCCTCAATCAAGCAGGTGCGGTATGGGCAGCGTCTGCCCTTCCGCGACATTACTTATGTTGTGCGACTCTGGACGCCGTGCCGGGCACGGCGCGGTCGGATGGACGGCAATCAGTCGGTGACGGTGATGCCCATGGAACGGGCGGTGCCCTCGATGATCTTCATGCCGGCCTCGATGTCGCGCGCCGACAGGTCGGGCATCTTGGTCTCGGCGATCTCACGCACCTGGGCCTTCGTGACGGAACCGACCTTCGTCGTCAGAGGATTGGCAGCACCCTTGTCGACACCCGCGGCCTTGCGCAGCAGATCGGCTGCCGGCGGGGTCTTGAGGATGAACGTGAAGGAACGGTCTTCGTAAACCGTGATCTCCACAGGGATGATCTGACCCATCTTGTCCTTGGTCTGATCATTGTAGGCCTTGCAGAAATCCATGATGTTCACACCATGGGAACCCAGGGCCGGGCCGAGCGGCGGGGCCGGGTTGGCCTTGCCTGCCGGGATCTGCAGCTTGATAAGGGCTGAGACTTTCTTCTTAGGAGCCATTGCGAGCTTCTTCTTTCTGTAAAGCGGTCAACGAAGCGATGCTTCTCCCGCAACTTACATGGTCAGTGCCACGCGCGGCGAACGCGCGCACGGCAACTTTCTAAGTATGCCAGCATCCCCCGACATCCGCAACCAGCTTCCACGCCTCTTCCCCGCTCCTCCCCCATCTACCCGCTCCCTCCCCGACCTCCCTGCAACAATGTGACGGTTTGCGGACAGAATCGACCCGAAAAGACCACAAAATCGTCGGATTTTGTCCGGAACCCATCACATTGTTACGGAATGGAACCCAGGGTTGTTACGGAATGGAACCCAGGATGCTACAGGGGAAAGACCTCGAAATGCGAAACCCCGCTCGTATGAGCGGGGTTTGGAAGTCTATGCGGCAATGCACGCCGGCGTCGCCGTGTACCGGCGACTGCTACTCGATTTTCTCGACCTGGTTGAAGCCGAGCTCCACCGGGGTGTCGCGGCCGAAGATGTTGACAAGCACATTGAGCTTCTGCGTCTCGGGGTTGACCTCGGACACAACGGCAGGCATCGTGGCGAAAGGTCCGTCGATAACGGTCACGGACTCGCCCACCTTGTAGGTCACCTCGACGATGCGCTGCTTGTTGGCCTCTTCCTTCTCGCCCGCGGCCTTCAGGGCCTGCGTGCGAATCATCGGGGCCATCATCTGCACGACGTCTCGGCGGGACAGCGGAATCGGCTCGCGCTGCGTGCCGACGAAGCCGGTGACGCCTTCGGTCTCGCGCACCTTGCGGCGGGCGTCCTCGTCATCGGTCATGCGCACCAGCACATATCCGGGGAAGCGCACGCGGGTGACGACCTTCTTGCCCTTCTCCGTATGCTGCTCGATCTCCTCCATCGGAATCTCGACCTGGAACACCTGGTCCTCGAGGCCGAGCGAGGAGATACGGGACTCGAGATTCGCCTTGACGCGCTTCTCATAGCCCGAATACGTGTGAAGCGTGTACCACTTGCCGTCGAGGGCGCGCAGGGACTTGGAGAATTCCTTGACGGCGATCGTGCCGGCATCCTCCGCTTCGGCAGGCTCGGCTGCCTCGGAAGCGTCGGAGTTCTCGGAATTTTCAGACGATTCCCCCGCCGTCGCATCGTCGCCGTCCCCTGCGGCGGATGCATCGTCGGAATCGGATGCGTCGGAAGCGTCAGCAACGTCAGCCGCAGAATCCGCGGTCACCTCTGCCGCAGGCGCCGCCACATCGGCGTCATCCGCACCCTGGCCATCAGTGACCTGGTCATCCGCGACCTGCGCGGTCTCGGGGGCCGCGTCGTCGAGGACGCCATCCGTCCCGGCTTCGTTGAGTTCATCAGACATGTCTGCCATGAAAATCACCTTTGCAATGCGTTTCCGCTGGATATTTCCGTCGGATCGTTTCCGCCAAAATTCTACGGTGTATGCCGGGTCGTTCCACCGTCAAGGCGACTGTCAGCCGAAGATGCGGAAGACGAGGTCACCGAACAGGCCATCCAGACCCATGACGAGAAGCATCATGAGAAGGACGAAGATGAACACGGCCAGCGACCAGAAGAACAGCTGCTTACGCGTAGGCGTCACGACCTTACGCATTTCATCGATGATCTGCTTGATGAACCTGCCCAGACGCATAAAGACATTCATCTTGACCGGCTTTTCGTTCGTCGAAGACTCCGCCATATCCCGTCCTTACAGCTGCGTGAGGTCGTCGAGAACTTCTCGACACCGAGTAGGGAAGGCGGGACTCGAACCCACAACCTACGGTTTTGGAGACCGTTGCGCTACCAATTGCGCCACTTCCCTGAAGTGGTTCCATGTGGCATAGTTCCACAATGAAAACCGCCAATCCGATATACTACCGTCTTTTCGTCGATTCGTCCACTCGACACAAAAAAGTCTGCGAAACCCATGCGGATTCCACAGACTTTTTCCCGTTTTCTACGATGTATCCGCCCTGTTCCCCGCGCGTGTCGCCTGTCACGAACCGAGGCGACACGACGAGGCGACACGACACGGATCCCGTGGCGAACGCGCGGCGAAAGCGCTACGCCTCCACCCAGGCCTTGAAGCGACGCATGCCCTCGGCGAGGTCATCGTCGGACAGCGCATAGGAGAAGCGCATGTAGCCGAGCATGCCGAAGCCCTCGCCCGGCACGGCGGCGACCTTCGCCTCGTCGAGAAGCGCAGCCGCCAGCTCGACGGACGTGGCGCTCACGGTGCCCTGCGGCCCCACCGGGCGGCCGAGCAGCTCATGCACGTCGGCGAAGGCATAGAACGCGCCCTTCGGCATAATGCAGTGCACGCCGGGGATGGAGTTCAGTGCGTCGACGATGGCGTGGCGGCGGCGATCGAAGGCCTCGCGCATCTTGGCGACCGCGTCGAGCGGGCCGTTGACGGCGGCGATGCCGGCGCGCTGCGCCACATCGTCCACATTGCCGGTCATATGGCCCTGCAGCTTGGAGACGGCCTTGATGACGCGCGGCTCGGCGATCATCCAGCCCACGCGCCAGCCGGTCATCGCGTAGGTCTTGGCCAGACCGTTGAGCACGATGAGCTGCGGACGCAGCTCGGACACCACGGCGCCGATATGCGCGGTGGTGGCGCCGTCATAGACCACATGCTCGTAAATCTCGTCGGAAATCACCCAGATGCCGTGCTCGATGGCCCATTCGCCGATGGCCTTGAGGGTTTCGGCAGGCCACAGGGAGCCGGTCGGGTTATTCGGGGAATTGATGATGATGACCTTGGTGCGGTCGGTGCGCGCGGCCTCGATCTGCTCGATGGTCGGCACGAAGTCCTGGTCTGCGCCGGCGGTGACGAACACCGGGGTGCCACCGGCGAGCTTCACGGCCTCCGGGTACGTGACCCAGTACGGCGTGGGGATGATGGCCTCGTCGCCGGGGTTGAGCACGGCCTGGAACGATTCATAGACGGCCTGCTTGCCACCGTTGGTCACGAGGACCTGATCGGGCTGGATCTCGTAGCCGGAGTCGCGCAGCGTCTTGCGAGCGATGCCTTCGCGGAATTCGGGAAGGCCCACGGTCGGCGTGTAGCGATGGTTGCGGGAGTCCTTGGCCGCGGCGATAGCGGCTTCGACGATGGGTCCGGGGGTGGGGAAATCCGGCTCGCCCGCGCCGTAGCGGATCACGTCGATGCCGGCCGCCTTCATCGCCTTGGCCTTGGCATCGACGGCCAGCGTGACGGAGGGGGCAACTTCATTAACACGATTGCTCAGAGACAATTCCATAGTCGCCCAGTCTATTCCGCTATATGGATTTCCCGACGGACACGCCGCGCCGACCGGACGTCCTTCCGCAGCTCGCCTTGACGGGCACACGATTCAGACGAGCACGACTCAGACAAGCACGAGATTGTCACGGTGCACGACCGGCCGCGCGTATTCCTCACCGAGGAAGCGGCTGAGCTGCTTCGACGTGCGCCCGAGCATCTGCGGCAGCTCGTCGGAGTCGAATCCGGCCAGCCCCTTGGCCACGTGGCGCCCGTCCTCGGAATCCACCCAGATCGGGTCCCCCGCGGAGAAGGTGCCGTCCACGCCCACGGTGCCGGCGGCCAGGAGGCTGGCGCGCCCGCCGCGAATGGCACGCACGGCGCCATCGTCGGCCACCACCGTTCCCTTGGGGTTCGAGGCGAAGCGGATCCACAAACGACGCGAGGTGCCGCGGTGCTTGACGGGTGCGAACACGGTGCCGACGGGGTCGCCCATGACGGCGGGCCCCGCGTAGCGCGCGCTTGTCAGAACCGTGGGGATGCCCGAGACGGCGGCGATGCGCGCGGCCTCGAGCTTGGTCACCATGCCACCGGTTCCGACGCCCGAGGTGGAATCCCCCACCTCGATGCCGTCGAGCTGGGCCACCACATTCGGCACATAGCCGATGCGGCGCGCGCCCGGCTGGCTCGGCGGCGCCGTGTACAGGCCGTCGACGTCGGTGAGCAGCACGAGGGCGTCGGCACGCACGATATTGGCGACGAGCGCGGAGAGGCGGTCGTTGTCGCCGAATTTCACCTCGGAGGTGACGAGCGTGTCGTTCTCGTTCACGATAGGCACCACGCCGAGCTCGAGCATGCGCTTCAAGGTGCTCTGCACATTGTGGTAATGCGAGCTGCGAATGGTGTCGAAGGCGGTCATCAGCACCTGGCCCACGCGCACGCCATAGCGCGAGAACGCCTGCTCGTAATGCGCCATGAGCAGGCCCTGCCCCACTGCGGCGGCCGCCTGGCGGGTCACGGGGTCGTCGGGGCGCGTGTCGAAGCCGAGCGGGCCGAAGCCGGCGGCCACGGCGCCCGAGGAGACGAGCACGAGGCGCGCACCGGACATGACGGCATGGCTCAGCGCCGTGACGATGGTGGTCAGGCGCGAAACGTCGAGATGGCCGCTGCTGGAGGTCAGCGAGCTGGAGCCGACTTTCACGACGATGGTGCGCGCCTGCACGATGGCACGGCGGATATCCGCCTCCGACGGCTGCGCGTCCCACTGACCGGCGAGCGCATCGTCGGTCAGCGCGTCGTCGGTCGGCTCATTCTCGTCCGCCCAGTCCTCGCCGGTATGCGTGCCGATATCCGTCATTTCCTCTCCGTTCCCTTATGGCGTCCGCCGCCCGGTCACTCCTCGTCCGGTGCGGCGTTCTGCGCGGCGGTATCGGCGCCATCGGCCGTCTGGGCCGGCTTGGACGCCGCATCGTCGTCCGAATAGGCCTCGGTACCGTCCCAGTCCGTGTCGTCGAAACGACGCAGCAGGCCGTGTTCGTCGTTCGGATCGTCGTTCACGGCGGGGTCGGCCCAGTGGCCGGCCTTGCGCTCCTCGGCCATCGCCGCGCGCACGGCCGTTCGCGCATCCATCATCTCATGGTATTCGCGACGGCGCTCGGCATTGGTGCGGCGATGGGCGCGGCCATTGTCCTGCAGACGGATATCGGTGCCGCGCATGGACTGCGGCGTGCCGTCGAGCATCTCGGCGCCCGCGGCCACGGTCGGATCCCAGTCGAAGCTCACGGCATCGTCCCCGCGGCCGATGCGCACCTCGTCGCCGATATGCGCACCGCGCAGGCGCAGCGCCTTCTCGACGCCGAGCTTGGCGAGGCGGTCGGCCAGATAGCCCACGGCTTCGTCGTTGTCGAAGTTCGTCTGGCGCACCCACTGCTCGGGCTTGTCGCCGGTGACCTCCCACCAGAAGCCGGTGGAGTCCTGGCGGCGCTCGACTTCGAAGTCGTAGCCCAGGCCCTTGTCCTTGCCGGGGCGGCGACGGCGGTTCGGCATGTCGAGCGGGTGGATGACCTCGCGCTCCTCCTCACGGGCCGCCTCGCTCTCCTGGATCTTCGCACGCAGCTCCTTGACCATGGCGTCGAGAAGGAAGGTGAGCTCCTTGAGGCCTTCGTGCGTGGCCGTGGAGATCATCATGACGGTCAGACCCATGTCCTCGAACTGCGGCTTGACGAATTCGGCGAGCTCGCGGGCCTCGGGGATGTCGATTTTGTTGAGGATGATGACGCGCGGACGTTCGGCAATCGGGATGGCGCCGAGCGGCAGGTCGAGGGAGCCGGCGTACTGCGCCAGCTCGTTCTCAAGCGCATGGTAGTCGCTGATCGGGTCGCGGTCGGGGTCGAGCGTGGCGCAGTCGATCACATGCGCGATGACCTCGGTGCGCTCGATATGGCGCAGGAACTCGAGACCCAGGCCCTTGCCCTGCGCGGCGCCGGGGATAAGGCCCGGCACGTCGGCAATCGTGAAGCGGTCGTGTCCGGCCATGACGACGCCGAGGTTCGGCACCAGCGTGGTGAACGGGTAGTCGGCGATCTTCGGACGCGCGGCGCTCATCGTGGCGATAAGGCTCGACTTGCCGGCAGACGGATAGCCCACAAGGGCCACATCGGCGATGGACTTGAGCTCGAGCACGATATCGCGTTCCTCACCGGGCTCGCCGAGAAGGGCGAATCCGGGGGCGCGGCGCGTCTTGCTCGACAGCGCGCGGTTGCCGAGGCCGCCCTGCCCGCCCTTGGCGAGCACGAAGCGGTCCCCGGCGTGGCTGAGGTCCGCCAAGAGCTTGCCGTGCGCGCGGGGCGTGAACTCGCCGTCCGCACCACCGTTCTCCTTGGCGCGCGCCTCGTCCTCGCGCTGCTTCTTGGTGGGGGCCTCGAAGATCACGGTGCCGACGGGAACCGGCAGGATGAGGTCGGCGCCCTGTCGGCCGTCCTTGTCATCACCCAGGCCCATCGTGCCGGATTGCGCGATGCGGTGCGGCATATAGCTGTAGTCGAGCAGCGTGGTGGCGTTGGAATCGGCAACGGCGATGACGGAGCCGCCGTCGCCGCCGTTGCCGCCGTCGGGGCCGGCCAGCGGCTTGAACTTCTCGCGGCGGATCGATGCCGCGCCGTTGCCGCCGTCGCCGCCCTTGACGTGGAGCGTCACACGATCGACGAATTCACTCATGTCCTGTCCAATCGTTGGAGTGTGGGTTTGCGTCCAGGCGCCGCGCGGCGCCTTCGGGCCCGGCGCATGCCGCATGCCGTATGCCGCATGGCCGGGAATCGCTGGAAAATCGTATGGAAATATGAAAAAGCCGCGCTCATAGGGGCGCGGCTTCGCAGAACAATCTGCCCTGACGCTTACTCAGCGTCCAGGACGTCGATGACCTTGCGGTCACGACGGACACCGAACTTCACGGTGCCGTTGGTCAGAGCGAACAGGGTGTGGTCCTTGCCCATGCCCACGTTGTGGCCCGGGTGGAACTTCGTGCCGCGCTGACGCACGATGATGTTGCCGGCGAGAACCGACTCGCCGCCGAACTTCTTGACACCGAGGTACTGCGGGTTCGAATCGCGACCGTTACGAGAGCTAGATGCGCCCTTCTTATGTGCCATGATCTATTCCTTTCCGAATCTGACGGCGACTCAGGCGATCGAGGTGATCTTGACCGTGGTCAGCTTCTGACGGTGGCCCTTGCGACGGGCAACGCCGGTCTTGTTCTTGAACTTCTGGATGCGGATCTTCGGACCCTTCACATCGTCGGCCACGACCTCGCCCTTGGCGGAGACCTTAGCCAGGTCCTTGGAGTTCAGCGTGACCTTGTCACCGTCCACAAGGAGGATGACCGGGAATTCAACGGTATCGCCATTGGCCGCATCGAGACGGTTGACGGTGATCTTGTCGCCGACTTCGACCTTCTCCTGATGACCGCCGGCCTTCACAATCGCGTACATAGTTCTACCTTGCCTATAAGTTCTGGAATTTCGTCGTCTCACGAGGTCGATCCGACCCTCACATGGCCCTGTGTTGTCGGGAAAAGGGTTGGAGACACCCGTGGCACGACACCGACTAACTAATCTATACCACACGCCCCCGGTTCGTCAAATCGACAGCGCATGCGACACGCAGGGCGACACGCCGGACATTCCGGCCGCCGCCCTGCATCGCCTGCCGCGCGCCTGCGGCATCGTCTGCCGCGCGCCGCAGGCTCAGCGCTCGTCGCGCGAATCCGCCGCGGCCTGCGCAGCCGCCGCGATACGCGCCAGCTTGGCCTTCACCGACGGCGTCGAGCTAGGCTGCAGCTCCCTGTCGGGAATCTGCGTGCCGTGCTTGTGCTTGTTCGTCTTGACGAAGGGGTCGCCGCCCTTGAGGGCGTACGGGTCGTCGTAGGAGGCCGACACGATCGGCTTGTCGTGCAGGATGAAGCCGCGGCCCTTGCAGGTCGGGCATTCCTCGGAGAAGGCCTCGACGAGGCCCTGCCCCACGCGCTTGCGCGTCATCTGCACGAGGCCGAGCGACGTGACCTCCGCCACCTGGTGCTTCGTGCGGTCGCGCGAGAGGCATTCCACGAGGCGGCGCAGCACGAGGTCACGGTTCTGCGGCATCACCATGTCGACGAAGTCGATCATGATCATGCCACCGATGTCGCGCAGCCTCAGCTGGCGCACGATTTCCTCGGCGGCCTCGAGGTTGCAGCGCGTCACCGTTTCCTCGAGCGACTTGCCCTTGCCGATGAAGCGGCCGGTGTTCACGTCGATCGTGGTCATGGCCTCGGTGCGGTCGATGACAAGCGAGCCGCCGGAGGGCAGGTAGACCTTGCGCTCCATGCCCTTGCGCAGCTGGCTGTCGATGGACCATTTGTCGAACACGTCCTTGCCGTTGTGGTCCTCGGGATTCCACTTCTCGAGACGGTCGAGCAGGTCGGGCGCCGTGGACTCGAGGTACTGGCGGATGCGGTCATACACGCGGTCGCCTTCGACGACGAGCTTGGAGAAATCGTCGTTGAAGATATCGCGCACCACGCGGATCGCCACGTCCGGCTCGCCCTGGAGCAGATGCGGCTTGCGCGAATGCTGGTATTCCTTCTGCTTGGCCGTGATGTCGTCCCACTGCTTCTGCAGATGCTGCAGGTCCTTGACGATGGCCTCCTCCGGCGCCCCTTCGGCGGCGGTGCGGATGATGACGCCCATGTCCTTCGGCGCGATCTTGGAGACGATGGACTTCAGGCGCGCGCGTTCGTGGGCGGGCAGCTTGCGGCTCACGCCGGTCATGCCGCCGGAGGGGACGAGCACGAGGAAACGGCCGGCGAGCGTGACCTGGGAGGTCAGGCGCGCGCCCTTGTGGCCGATCGGGTCCTTCGTGACCTGCACAAGCACCGGGTCGCCGGACTTGAAGGCGAGTTCGATGCGGCGCGGCTGGCCTTCGAGGCGCGTGGTATCCCAGTTCACCTCGCCTGCGTACAGCACGCCGTTGCGGGCCTGGCCGATGTCGACGAACGCGGCCTCCATGCTCGGCAGCACGTTCTGGACGCGGCCCAGGTAGATGTTGCCGACCGACGAGACCTCCTGGATGTCGGAGATGTAATGCTCGACAAGCGTGTTGTCTTCGATGACGGAGATCTGCGTGTGGCGTTCCTTCTCGCGCACAACCATGAGGCGGTTGACGCTTTCGCGGCGCGCGAGGAAGTCCTGCTCGGTGATGAGGCTCTGGCGCGAGCGGTCGCGGCGGTTGTCGCGGCGGCGCTGCTTCTTGGCCTCGAGGCGCGTGGAGCCCTCGATGTCGGTGATCTCGTCGATGTACTGCTGCTTGCGCGAGCGCGGGATGGCGACCTTCTCCTCCTCGGCCTTCGCGCCGCGACGGCGGCGGCGACGGCGGGTGACGGTCGTTTCCTCTGCCGGCTCCTCGGCGGGTTCCTCGACCTCGTGGCGGCGACGGCGGCGGCGCATGCGCGTCGTGCCGGCGGCTTCATCGGAGTCCTTGGAATCCCTGGAAGACGTGCGGCCGGAGTCGCGGCCCGAATCCCTGCCGGAATCGGCGGATTCGCCGCGGCGGCGGGAGGAACCGGCGCCCTCGGCGTCGTCCTCGACGGGGCGGTAGTCGATGTCGTCGTACCGGAGGTCTTCCTCGATCTGCTCGACCTCGGCGGCGGCGCGGCGCTCCTGTGCGTTGAGGCGGCGGGAGCGGCGCGAGCGCCCGGACCTCGTGGTCTCGGAGTCCTCGTCCTCGCGTTCGTCGCGGGTATCACGATTATCCCTGTCATCGCGCTCATCGCGTTCGTCGCGCGCGGAGCGGGAGCGGCGCGAACCGCGCCACGAGGCGTCCTCGCGGTCCTCGGAGGACGAGGACCTGCTGCGGCGACGCGTGCGCAGGCCGGTGCGGGTCTCGTCGGAGTCCTCGGAATCGGACCGGCGGTTGTGGTCCTCGGCGGTGGCCGGGCCGTGCGCGGGCAGCACCGGTTCCTGGAAGAGAAGGGACATCATGGGATGCTGCGGCTTGTCGCCGCGGCTGCGCGACTCGCGCGCGCCCTGGTGCGCCGAGCCCTCGGGATTCGAGAACTCGAGAATCTGGCTGACCGCGCGGCGAGCGCGACGGGCGCGCGCCGACGGCTCGTCGTCGGAATCGTCAAAGTCATCGGCCCCCGCAGAGGCGGAGCGGATGCGAGACGGAGCCGGCGCGTCGTCGATGGCCGCGCGGCGGCGACGGGCGCGCGTGCGGGTGCGGGTCGTGGCGGAATCGCCATCGGATTCACGGGATTCGGATTCACGGGATTCGGATTCACGGGATTCGGTCTCGCGGGAAGCGGCGGCCGAATCGTCGGAGGCGGCGTTCTGAGCGTTCTCGGTGCGCTCAGGCTCCTGCGGCGCGGGAATGCCCGGGTCGACGAAGATCTCGGAGGCGAGCCTGTCGATGCGCGTGCGGCGCGCGGCCTCCGCATCGACGGCGTCCGCCTTGCGGCGGCGCGAACGGGTGCGCTTCCTCGTCGGCTGCTCCTTCGAGCCGTCCTGCGTTTCCGAAGACTTGGTCTCCGGGGACTTGGACTCCTGCGACGGGGCCGGAGACGGCGCGGGGGCCGGGCTGGGGTCGCCGGCGGGTTCGCCGACGCGGACGACAACGGGACCGGCGGATGCTGCCGCCGCCCCGGCGCCGCGCACGACGCGGCGGCTGCGGCTTCTGCGACGGAGCGCGGCGGATGCGGGCTGGTCGGATGCGGATTCGGATGCTCCTGCCGGAATCGGCGACGGAACGATGTTATTGCTGTCTGTCGTAGACACTGTGCTCCTTGACACTGTGCTCCTAAGGACGCGCTGCATCGCACCCCGGATATGGCCGGCCACGGCGCATGCTCTCACCACGCGCCGACGGTTCCGGACCGTCGGAAAAAGTCTCCTTGGCACCGGGCGGACGCCATAGCTCCGTCATTCCTCATGCTCCGTCGTCTGCGTTCCCATCGTCTCGCGGCACCGTCAGCAATGCCGTCACGGGCGAATCGCAATCCCGAAATCGGAGGGGTATATACCGGGAATCGTAACCGGGGGATCTACGCCTCAGTGCATCGGCGGCATGCAGGCCGCCTTCGTATAAGTATCGCACAGATTCGCCGAGCGCATGCGCAATCCGCTCCGGGCGACATTGCACCGGGACGGACTGCATGTGGCGGCGCGCCGTGCGGCGGGCCACCGACGGGTCAGCTAAGCCAGCCCGACAGGATGTCGGCCATCAGCGTCAGGTCGCCCGCTGGCAGCTGTTCGTCGGCCTTGTGCGCGAGCTTCGGATCGCCGGCGCCGAGGTTCACGGCGGGGATTCCGAGCGCCGAGAAACGGGCGACGTCGGTCCAGCCGAGCTTGGCCACCGGTCCGCGGCCGGTCCTCTCGCGCACATAGCGCACAAGCGCCTGCGCCTGGTCGTCGGTCAGGCCCGGGCGTGCCGCGGGGCTTTCGTCCTTCATCTCGATGCCGTAGCCCTCGAACACGCCGCCGGTGGCGACGCATTCGCCGCCGCCCAGCGCCACGGGGCAATCGGCGCCGAACATCAGGGCCTTCGCCTGCGCCATCGTTTTGTCGGGGGCGAAACGATAGTTCACATGCACGCGGCATTCGTCAGGGATGACGTTCGTGCCTTGGCCGCCCGAGATCAGCGTGGCGTTCAGGCCCTCGCGGTAGTCGAGGCCGTCCACCGGAACCGTGGCCGGCTCGTAGGCATTGAGACGATTGAGGATGCCGGCGGCCTTGTGAATGGCGTTGTCGCCCATCCACGCGCGCGCAGAATGGGCCGCCACGCCGTGGGTGATGACGTCGAAGCGCATCGTGCCGTTGCAGCCGCCCTCGATGCCACATCCGGTCGGCTCGCCGATCAGCGCGAAATCGCCGTCGAGCCAGTCGGGATGCGCGGCGGCCAGCTTGCCCAGGCCGTTCTTGTCGGCCGCGACCTCCTCGTGGTCGTAGAACAGGTACGTGATGTCGCAGGTGGGCTCGGTCAGCGTGGCGGCGAGCCACAGGAACACGGCGTCGGAACCCTTCATATCCACGCCGCCGCGACCCCACAGCACGCGCTGGCCGTCATGTCCCTCGCGCACATCGTCGCGGATGGCCGGATCGCCGGGCTCGAGCCAGCGCGGCGGGAAGTTGTCGATAACGGGCACCGTGTCGAGGTGTCCGGCAAGAATAACGCGGGTGGGACGGCCCAGATTCGTCCGGGCGACGACCGTGTCGCCCGACCTGCGGACCTCGAGATGGCCGAAACCGCTCAGAAAGCGTTCGACGGCATCGGCGAGCTCCTTTTCCGAATCGGATACCGAATAGCACGCGCACAGCTGCATCGCCAGCGAGTCCAGGGACTCGGCCTGAGATGCGGACGGATCGAAAACAATTGTGGTCATACGCCTATCGTAGTTGAGACCCACGCCGCTCCCACGGCATCGTCCGCGCATCCGCGCCATCGTGGCGCCGCGGCGCAGGCATTCGTGCCACCGCCATCGTGGCGCCGCACGACCGCATCCGCGCCCACATACCGCGCCGCCGCACGCCGGCCCCGTCCACCACACGCCGACCCCGAAGGAAGGAAGCAATGTCAGGTCTTCTCAACGCCATGGAGGGTTTCGCCGTCATCGGCATCGTCATCCTCACCGGATACGTGGCGGCGCGCATGCGCATCGGCGGACCGCAGGCCCAGAAGGTGCTGAATCATTTCTCCTTCTTCATCTCCAGCCCGTGCCTGATGTTCGCCACGCTGTCGAAGCAGGAGCTCGACGTCATCTTCCATCCGTCCATCATCGTGGCGTTCACATCGGCGCTGGCCGTGGCCGTGATCTTCTTCGTGCTCAACCGGATCTTCTTCCACATGGACGCGGCGAACGCCACCGTCGGCTGCCTCAACTCCATGTACCTGAACTCCAACAACATCGGCCTGCCCGTCGCCAAGTACATCCTCGGCAACCCCGGGCTCGTCGCGCCGATCCTCGTCATGCAGCAAGCGTTGTTCACCCCGATTGCGCTGACGGCGCTCGACATCTCCACCTCGGGCAAGGCGAGCGCGAAGAAAATCCTCACGCAGCCGCTCCACCAGCCGCTTCTTATCGGCTCTCTCGGCGGCATCCTCATCTCGTGGATCAGCTCGCGCGTCGGCACCTTCGTGGTGCCCAACTGGCTGTTCGACCCCATCGAGATGATCGGCGAATCCGCCGTGCCCATGATCCTCATGGCCTTCGGCATGTCCCTGCGCGGGTCGAGCCCCGTGGCCGAGCGCAAGCAGGAGCGCGAGGCCACGTTCACAGTGGTGTTCCTCAAGAACGTCATCATGCCGGTGATCGCGTTCCTCATTGCGTATTTCTGCATGGGATTCCGCGGCACCGTGCTGTACGGATGTGTGGTTCTCGCCGCGCTGCCGTGCGGACAGAACGTGTATAACTACGCGGCGCGCTACAACGTGGGCATGCAGTTCGCACGCAACGGCATCCTTTTCAGCACGCTGAGCTCCCCGATCATCATCGCCATCGTCGCCGTGCTGCTCGGCTAGGCGCGGGCGGCGGAAAGTCGCCGAGATTCCCATCCAAGGTGCACAATCGTGCACCCTCGACCGCAATTACCCCCGACCAAACCCACATCCGGCCACCTAACCGCCACCCAAGGTGCAATCCCGTGCACCCTCGACGGAGAACGCGGGAACATCGGAGGACGGACGGGCGGGCGTCCCCGGTAACAATGCGAAAGAGGGGGCAGGGCGCGCAGTCAGCCTGCGTCACCCCGCGCGCCTCTACTTGAGCAGGGAGCGGGAGATGCGGGTCAGGCGGGCGACGAAACCATCCCAATCGTTGCGCATGGCGGTCAGCAGCGTCAGATCCTGGACGCTCTCGAGCGGAATCCAGCGCACCTCGAGGCTTTCGTCGTCGTTCGCCTGCGGAATGACGGTGTGCCCGGGCTTCTCGAACGCGAAAACCGTGGTGTATCCCCACGCGCCGTGCGATTCGAGATACGCGCCGACCACGTCGATGTCCTCGGGGCGGATATTCGCTTCCTCGAAGCTTTCGCGCAGCGCACCCTCGAGCGGGCTCTCGCCGTCCGCGGTCGCGCCGCCGGGGGCGCCCCACGTGCCGCCTTCGGCGCTCCACAGCGCACGATGCTGCAGCAGAACGTCGGTGATGCGGCCGGTCGTCGGGTCGCGGCGGGCCAACAGCACGCCGGAGGCGCCGTTATGCCCCCAGTGGCGGTGCCCGCACGGGCAGTCCACCCAGCCATCGCCCGGCTGGTGCACGTTGTCCTTGGCCTCTTCGGACGGCGGCTCGCCGTCGGCCGACGGATCGGCCGTATCGAGCGACACACCGGGGCGCACGGTGCCCTCCCCCACGAGGTTCCACAGGTCGGTCCAGTCGATGCCGAGCTCGGCCACGAGGGCGCGCACGGTCGGCAGGCTCAGGCCGATGATCCCGCTCGGGTCGCCCTCGATCGATTCGATGAACGGCCCGCCGAGCCCTTCGAGCGTGAAGCACCCGGCCACCTCGAGCGGCTCGCCGCTGGCCACGTACCGGTCGATGTCGGCATCGGAGAAATCGGCGAAACGCACGACGGCGCGGCTTGTGCGACTCGCCTCGCGGCCGCTCGCGAGATCCACCACCGTATGCCCCGTCCACAGCACGCCCGACGCGCCACGCATGGAGCGCAGACGCTCGTGCGCCACCTCGGGCGTATGCGGCTTGCCGTACACATGCCCGTCGATCTCGAACATGGAATCGCAGCCGATGACGAGCGGCCCGGCCGGCGACGCCAGCATGCCCTCGTGGTTGCGCAGCGCCTCACGGATCGGCAGCACCTGCGACACGGTTCCGAATCCGTCCTCGAGCGGCCGACTGACGACGAGCTCGCCCGTCGCACGGCGCGCGGCGGCCGCGGTCTGCTCGTATGTCGCCGCCACGACGCGCGCCTTGGCGGCCGCGAGCGCCGCGACCTGGTCGGCCGGCGTCAGCGCATCGACGCCGGGCAGGCCGCGCCGGGCCGCCTCGTCGCGCAAGGTCTGCGGCTCGTCCACATGCGAGACGCGAATCGTCGGCAGAATGCCCGACTGGACCAGAAGGTTGCGGCGCGGCCGCGACTGGGAGGCGAGGATGACGGAAACGCTCATATGCTGCTGTTGCTGCTTTCTTTCATACGATGGGCCCGACGTGGCATACGACGGACCCGACGGTTTTGCGGCGTGGCGGACGCTAGGCGATGGTCTCGGCGAGCACGCCCTCGGTGTCGATCGGCAGATGCTCGACGCGCCAATGGCCGGAAGCCAGCGCCTTCCCGGCCACCGCTAGCACGCCCTCGGAATCGTCGCCGTCATGCACGCAGATAACGCACGGGCCGGCGCCGGAAATCATGGACGCGTAGCCGAAGGCCCGCAGGCGGCGCATCAGCGCGGCGCTCGGCTCCATCAAGGAGGCGCGGTAGGTCTGGTGCAGGGTATCGGCGGTGGCGCTGTACAGGATCGAGTTCGTGTCATCGCCGCACTGCCCGCCGAGGGCGGCCGGCAGCAGCGCCACGCGCGACACGTTGAACAGCGCGTCATGGTAGGGAACCTGCGCGGGCAGCGCCTGGCGCGCACGCTCGGTGGACAGCTCGTAATCGGGGATGAACACCCACGCGTTGATGCTCGGCGACACCGGGTACACCTGCGTGTGGTAGCCGGAGGCGAAGGGGCGCGGGGAGCCGGGGAACGTGGCGCCGGTACCGTCGGCATGGGCCACGCCGGGGGCGTCGGCCTCGCTGGAGGGCACCTCGTCGGCGGCGTCGAAATCCCAGGAAACGGTCATGTTGCCGTATACGGCGGGCGCCACGTTGTCGGGGTGGCCTTCGATGCGCGCGGCCACGTCGAAGATGGCGTCGCGCGTCGGGCGGTCGAGGGTGCGGCCGTTGAGGGCCATGGCGGCGGTGACGCCGGCGGTGATGGCCTCGGCGCTCGATCCCATGCCGCGCGCCTGCGGGATGCGGTTCGTGGCGTCGATGCGCAGACCGGTGCGCGGGAAGCCGAAGGCCTGGCACGCCTGATTGTAGGCGCGCACGACGAGATGCGACGCATCGCGCGGCAGGGTGTCCTCGCCCTCGCCGTGGATGTCGATCCGGACCTGTCCCTCGGGCAACGCCTCGAATTCGATGGAGTCGCGCATGCCGAGCGCCAGGCCCGCGGTATCGAAGCCGGGGCCGAGGTTCGCGCTCGTTGCGGGAACCGTCACCCTGATGATGCGGGGCCGCGCGGATGCCGCCCCCTGCAGACGGTCGGTTGCCGTACCGGGCATGTCACCGGTCATTTCTCTGCCTTTCCACTATCGTCCGCCATTGCGGCGCGTTCCTGTGCATCGTCATACGATGCCGTCGACCGGGCATCGTATCGCGACACCGTCACGGATGCAGCGCCGGCAAGACCATCGTATATACGCGCATATATGCCGCGGGCGGCGACACGGGACTCCCCCGCACCGCCGCCCGTCGGAAAATCAGCCTTCGAAAACGCGGATCACCGTCAGCACGGACTTGATGTCGTTGACGGACTTCTCAAGGTCCTCCACGACCTCGCGGATCTGGCGGTCGCTCACTGCGTGCGTGATGACCCACAGCTCATGCGTGCCGTCGTCACCCTCGGCTTCGACCTGCTGGACGGTTTTGATCGACACACCGTGCTTGGCGAACACGAGCGCGGCGTTCGCAAGCACGCCCGGCTTGTCGAACACGCTCATGCGCAGCATGTAGCTCGAGGTGTCGTCGGCAGCGTCGAGAATCGGCGCGTTCGAGTACAGCGGGATGTCCGGGCCGACCGTGCTGTGCACGCGGTGACGCGCCTCGGTCACGACGTCGCCCACCACGGCGGAGGCGGTCGGAGCGCCGCCGGCGCCGCGGCCGTAGAACATGAGGTCGTCGGAGGCCTCGCCCTCGACGAACACGGCGTTGAAGGAGCCGCCGACCTTGGCGAGCTGGTGAGTCTCCGGCAGCATAACCGGGTAGACGCCGGCGCTGATCTCGTCCTTGTCGTTCTGCTTGACGACGGCGAGCAGCTTGATGACGCGGTGGAGGGCCTTGGCTGCGGCGATGTCGGCGGCCGTGATGTTGCGGATGCCCTCGACGTGCACATCGTCGATCCTCACGTCGCGGTGGAACGCGAGGCAGGCCATGATCGCGGCCTTGGAGGCGGCGTCGAAGCCGTCGATGTCGGCGGTCGGGTTCGCCTCGGCGAAGCCCGCGTCCTGCGCGGCCTTGAGCACCTCGTCGAAGTCGAGGCCCTTCGTGGTCATCTCGTCGAGGATGTAGTTGGTCGTGCCGTTCACGATGCCCATGATGCGGTTGATGCGGTCGCCGACCATGGATTCGCGCAGCGGGCGCACGATCGGGATGGCGCCGCCGACGGCGGCCTCGAAGTAGATGTCGACGCCGTGCTCGCGGGCGGCGGCGTAGATCTCCGGGCCGCATTTGGCCAGGAGGGCCTTGTTCGCGGTCACCACGGAGGCGCCGTTGTCGATGGCCTTGAGGATGAAGGTGCGGGCGGGCTCGATGCCGCCGATGAGCTCGATCACGATGTCGGCGCGCGTCGCCAGCTCTGCGGCGTCGTTCGTGACGATGGACTGGTCGATCCACGGGGCCTCGACCGGGTCGAGGGTGGCGATGCCGACAAGCTCCATGCGACGCCCGACGCGTGCCTCCAGTTCATCGGCCTGCTCGACGAGCAGACGGGCCGTCTGAGACCCGACGGTTCCAGCGCCCAGCAGCGCAACACGGATCGGTGCGTCATTGTTTGCCATGGGAATGCCTTTCTGATGTATGAGAGCTGTGTGAGAGCGCCGTCTGGCCGATGGGCCGGGGATTCTGGGGAACGGAACCCGCCGGGGGCCGATCGTCGCGTGCGCAGACCCTTGCTTTTCGTATCATACGTGACCGCGCCGGACGTTGGCCGGCAACGTCCGGGCGGCGGGCACGGCGTGTCGCGTATGGATGAGCGGCTTTCGGTTGGCGGGCCGGGTGCGAAGGACGCGGCGCGAAGGACGCGGCGCGGCGCTCAGCCCCGCACGACGACGTTGCGCAGGTCGCCGATGCCCGCGACGTGCACGATGGCCTCGTCGCCGGGCTTCAGGGAACCGGAGGCGTCGGGCGTGCCCGTCAGGATGACGTCGCCGGGAAGCAGCGTGGTGAACGACGAGATGAACGCAATCTGCTGCGGAATCGAATGGATGAGGTTCTTCGTGGTGCCCGATGCCTTCTCGACGTTCTCGCCGTTGAGCGTGAAGGAGATGGCCGCGTCGGTGTAGTCGAGCTCGGTCTGGATCCACGGGCCGAGCGGGCACGAGGTGTCGAAGCCCTTGGCGCGCGTCCACATGGGGTCGGATCCCTGCAGGTCGCGCAGCGTCACATCGTTGACGCAGGTGTAACCCAGCACATGCTTCATGGCGTCGGCCTCGCTGACGTTCTTCGTCACGCGGCCCATGACCACGGCCACCTCGGGCTCGAAGTTGAGGTCGTTGGAATACGAGGGAAACACGATGGGGTCGTCGGGCCCGATGACGGAGGTGCTCGGCTTGGAGAAGATCACCATCTCCTCGGGGGCGTGCACGGTGGGGTCGCCGCCCGCCATCCACTGGGCGTGGGCCTCGTAGTTCTTGGCCAGCCCCAGGATCTTCGACGGGATGACCGGCGCAAGCAGACGCAGCCCCTCGTGGTCGAGGGAGTAGCGCTTGCCGGTGGGCTCCACGGGCTCGGCCCCGAGCGGGAAGCCGTTGAGCTCGACGAGATAGTCGAGCCCGTCCTGGGCGTCCTTCTGGACGAAGGCGTAACGAATCGTATTGTCAATGCTGAAACGCGCAATCCTCATACGGCCAGTCTACCCAAGGCACGTACCGGCTCCCCGGCTCCCCGCCCACGGCGAACGGACGGAGCGGGAGCTTCGTGAGCCGCGCCCCTCTCTTCGCACAGCCGGGAACGATTCGGCACGGCGTGAAACGACACAGGCCGGTCCGCGCATCCCTCGCCGAGAGGGGCGTGCGAACCGGCCTGTGTTATCGAGTTATCTGTGCCGTCGGGTTATGTGTGTTATCAGGTTACGCGTTGCTTGGATAGCTACGTTGCCCGGCTACCTGCGTCTGCCGGTGAGCCGTGGACTTGCAGCGGGAGCATCGCATCAGGCGTTCTTCACGGCCTTCGGACGCTCGAGCACGCGGTACGCGAGCGACACGACGAACACATAGAGGCAGCCGATGGACATGACCAGGATGGCGCCGATCTGGCCCATGCCGCCGGCGGCGGCGCCCATAAGCGGCGGGAAGATCGCGCCGCCGATAAGGCCCATCATCATGAGGCCGGAGACCTCGTTCTGACGCTCGGGCTCGGTGATAAGCGCCTGGCTGAGGAACAGCGAGAACACGTTCGAGTTGCCGAAGCCGACAAGCGCGACGGCGATCCAGAACAGCGCGACCGGCGGATTGGTCTGCACGGAGGAGAACACCGCGAAGCACACGGCGGACAGCACCATGATCACGCCGCAGATGCGCAGGCCCACCTTGTTGCTGATCTTCTTCAGCGCGATGCCGCCGGTGAAGCAGCCGATCATACGGGCGATGAAGTACACCATCGTCGCGTTGGTGGCCGTTTCGAGGGCGATGTCGGTGTGTTCCATGAGGATACGCGGCGCCTGGGCGTTGACACCGACGTCCACGCCGACATGAGCGACGATGCCGAGGAAGCACAGGAGGATCACGGGGTCGGCGAGCAGCTTGAAGCAGCGGGCGATGGTGGTGGTGGACGACGTGACACCGGATTCGTCAATCTTATCGAGGGCGAGCAGGACGTAGCCGATGATGCCGATGACGAGGTAGATGGCGAACAGGAGCCACCACTTACCGAATTGCTTGGATGCCCAGGAGGCGATGAACGGCGCGAACAGCGAGGCGAATGCCTTGACGAACTGACCGGTGGTGAGGGTGGATGCAAGTTGGTCGCCTTTGACGAACAGCGCGAGCAGCGGGTTCAGCGAGACCTGCATCAGCGTGTTGCCGATGCCCAGAAGAATGAAGCCGATGACGATAAGCACGAGGCGCGCGGTCTTGGCGCCGTCGGACGCACATGCGGTGTATGCGATGACGGGCAGGAGCATGGCGCCGACCGTGACGAGGATCGACAACAGCACCGTGCGGCGACGGCCGATGCGGTTCATGAGCACGCCGGTCGGCACGGAGAAGATGAGGAACCAGAAGAACACCATCGTGGTGAGCAGGTTCGCCTGGGTGTCGGAGAGGTTGAATTCGGGCTTGACGTAGTTCGTGGCGGTGCCGACGAGGTCGACGAAGCCCATGACGAAGAAGGCGAACATCACGGGGACGATGGCCTTGGCCCCGGTATGCGATGCGCCTTTCGGGTTGGTGGTGGCAGGTGTCTGTGCCATGGTGGTTCTTTCTCTTGTGTTCCGTTCCGGCTGAATCCGGTTCGGTTCGGTTCGCGCGAATGCGCGGGACCGTGTTCCGGCGAGGCCGGAATGGTGTGGATGGCGCTGTCTGCGCCGGTCAAGATCGGCAACGATGCCGGGCCTCCGCTCCGGGCGCCGGCCTCATCGCCGGCGGACGGAGCGGAGGATGGACGAAGGACGGACGCTTGGGAACGCCCGGCACGCCCGTTCGGCCTAGGCGGCGGCTTCGGCGACGTAGTCGGGCATGGTCTCGGGGTAGGTCGGCCAGGCGCCGTCGCAGGTGCACACAAAGGCCGCGGTGTTCACAGCGGAGCGGTGCGCCTCGGCCAGCGTCGCACCGGTGAGGATGCGGGCCGCGAAGGTGCCGGAGAAGGAGTCGCCGGCGCCCACGGTGTCGGCCACCTCCACATGCGGGGTGGCCAGCGTGGAGCTTTCGCCATTCTTCGACACAATGGTGCTGAAGTCGGAACCGGCCGTGAGAATCACGTAATCGAGGTTGTACTTCGACAGGAACCAGCGGCAGGCTTCGTCATCGGAGGCCTGGCGGATGTCGAACATGTCGCGCAGGAGCAGGAGCTCGGCGTCGTTGAGCTTGAACACCGTGGCGTAGCCCAGGAGCTCCTCGATGAGGTCCTTGGAGTAGTGGTCGCCGCGGATATTGATGTCGAAGAACTTCATGGCGCCCGGACGCACATGCTTGAGCAGCTCGACGATGGTGTCATGCGACTCCGGAGCCCTCAGGCCGAGGCTGCCGAAGCACACGGCGTCGGCCTTCTCCACATAGGAGATCAGCTCGCGGGTCAGCAGGATGTGGTCCCACGCCACATTGCGCACGATCGTGTACTCGGGGATGCCGTTCTTGAGGGTCACGTCGACGGTTCCGGTGGGCCAGGCGTTGCGCTGGATGACGGAGTTGATGCCGTTGGCCTTGACTGCCTCGAGCAGCTCGTCGCCAAGCTCGTCCTCGCCGACGGCGGAGATGGCATAGCCCTCGGCGCCCGCATGGGTGGCGTGGTAGATGAAGTTGACCGGGGCGCCGCCCGCACGCTTGCCTCCGGGGAGCATATCCCACAGGAGTTCGCCAAGGGAGAGAACCATGGGCTTGTTCATGATGTGACCTTTCTGTTGTGGCTGTGGCGGCGAAGCCGTCGGTTGATGGTGGTTTTCAAAGTCGTTGTTGTGGATGTGGCTGCGGACGAGGCCATTGCGCGTGACGCGCCTAGGCCCCGAGGGCGAGGAAGTCGGAGGGGTGGTCGAGGAAGCGGTCGATGGCGACGGCTGCCGCGCCGAGGATCGTCGCATCCTCCGGGAGATCCGACAGATGGATATCCGTCGAATCGTTGAGCTCGGGAAGCACCCGTTCGTCGACCACCCGGCGGGCGGCGGCGAGAAGGCGATCCCCGCCGTGGGAGACGATGTCTCCGAGCACGATGACATCGGGGTTGTAGGCGTTGATGATCGTGACGCATCCGAAGCCGACGAATCGTCCGATGCTTTCGACCATGCTTTGCGCCGCCTCGTCGCCCTCGTCGCTCGCCTTGAACAGCTCCATGCACGCCTTGCGGTGGCTCATGGACGCCGCGCCGGGGACGATGGTGCCGTCCTCCACGAGGTCGTGGTGGATGGCGACCGCCGAGCAGTAGCGCTCGAGGCAGCCCACATTGCCGCAATCACAGGGCCGGCCGTTCACGTCGATGCTGACGTGGCCGATCTCGGTTGCCGCGCCCTGGGCGCCGTTGATGAGCTCGCCGTGGTCGATGACGCCGAGTCCGACGCCTTCGCCCAGCAGGTAGTAGGCGAGATTGGACGCGTCGGCGCTTTCGGAGAACAGGCTCTGGGCGAGCACACCGGCGCGCGCATCCTGCTCGACGAACACGGGGACACGGAAGGCGCCGCCGAATTCGCGCAGGAAATTGACCCGACGCCACCCCTGCATGGAGGAGACGAGGGCCGTGCGGCCGACGGTGCGTAGGTAGGGGCCGGGCACCGCCATGCCGATGGCGATGACGTTGGGATCCTGCGCAAGCAGGATGCCGACGGTTTCGTGCACGCCGCGCACGGCGTCGGGAATCGTCTCGTCGGTGACATCCGGTAGGTCCGTGACGCTCAGGGGCGTGCCCTTGAGGTCGAAGACGCCGATCTGCACAAGGCTCCGGGCGAATTTCACGCCGATGACGTGAAGGCGCTCGGAAGCGAAGCGCAGGCCGATGGACCGGCGGTTCTTGCGGCCCACGATGCCGCCCGTCTCCTCGATGATGCCGGTATCGAGCAGGCGTGCGGAGATCTTCGTGAGGGCCGCGGGAGTCAGGGACAGCGCATCGGCGAGTTGCGCGCGGGAGCAGACGCCGTTGTGATACAGGTATTCCAGCACGCTGGATCTGTTGTACTCGGAGACCAGAGCCTGTGTGGTCTTGGCTGTGCCTTCCATGACTGACGCTTCCTTGTGTCCGTGATGTGTTGCGTATGGCTGTATGGAGTGTTCCGTTTCGCCCCCGGTTTCCCGCGGACGTTGCGGAATATGAGCTCTCACCATGGCGTCCGGTCTTTCGTCTTCGACCGACCGGCTGCCATTCCGGCTTGAACTGGTTTATAGATTAACACGGTTAATCTATAAACGCCACTAATTCTCCCGGCATGTCGCAAGAAAACTCCCACCTTTCACCGAACCAACACATATATATTCCAGACCGCCGCCCCTCGGACAAGCCACCATCCCCACCCCATGCAAAAGGGCCGGACCCGGCGTACCGGATCCGGCCCATCGTCATGCCATCTGCATCGAATCGTCAGATGAAGGCGCGCGGCCCGAAAATGGCCGTGCCGACGCGCACAATCGTGCTTCCCTCGGCCACCGCGTAGGCAAGGTCATGCGTCATGCCCATGCTCAGCTGCGTGCAGGTGGGGATGCTTGACTGCAACTCGTCGCGCAAGCCACGCAGATGCGCGAAGCCGCGGCGGATCACGGCCTCGTCGTCCACATGCGCGCCGATCGTCATGAGGCCGTCGAGACGCACGCCGTCGAGGTCGGCGATCTGCGCGGCCAGCTCCGCGGCCTCGGCGGGCTCGCAACCGGACTTACTCTCCTCGCCGGATTCATTGACCTCGAGCAGCACGCCGGCCGTGATGCCGCGCGCCGCCGCGCGCGTGGCGATGCGCTGGGCGAGCTTCAGGGAATCGACCGACTCGATCGTGTCGACCACACCCAGCACCTTGTTGATCTTGTTGGCCTGCAGCTGGCCGATCAGATGGAAGCCCAGATGCGCGCCATCCCCCAGGCTGCCGGCGATATCGATGCCGCGTGCCGCGCATTCCTCGCGCAGACCGTCGGCCTTCGCCTCCACCTCCTGCGGACGGTTCTCGCCGATCAGACGGATGCCGGCGTCGATCGCCGCCATGATCTCGCCCACGTCGCGGGTTTTCGTCGCCGCCAGCAGATGCACGGAGCCGGCCGGGCGCCCGGCCGCGGCCTCCGCCTGCGCGATCTGCTCCTGCACGGAGTGCACGCCGTCCGCAATCTGGCTGGCGCGCGCGTCATCGATGGTCCTGTTCGACAGATCCTTGTGATCCATATATGCGGTCATGTCACGCTCCTGACGTCATTGCGCGGGTACGCCGTGGCGCGGAACCGCGCCGCACGGGTACGTCGTCCTACACCACGTTTTACCACGCACGACGGCACGCACCGTGCACGCCGCACAACAGGCGGACTCGCCCGGCGCGGCGTTCGCGTTGCGCCCGGCGCTCACGCTGCGGTCAGCGCCGCGAGCGCCGCCGCATCGAGACGCCGGTCGCGAAGATCCGCCCGCACCGCGGCGTCGCTCCAGGCGTCGACGAGATCGGCGGGACGCGCGGGGGCGGGCGCGGACTGCAGCCCGAGAAGCCAGGCGCACTCCCCCACGATGCCTTCGGCGCTCGCCCCCGCCTCGCGCAGCGCGCCGATGTCGACGGCTTTGGTGCGTTTGGCGAGGCGTCGTCCGGCACCGTCGTCAAGCAGCGGGACATGCGCGAACGACGGATGGAGCGGATCGGGACCGAGCGAATCGGCGGATGCGGCGTCCTGCTGTGCGACGCCGTGCGGCGCGGTGTCCACGATGGCGCCATCCCCAACGGCACCATCGTGGTGCGTGGCCGCACTCCCCTCGGAGCGGAGCGTCTCTGCGTCGCCGCCCCACAGGCAGCGGCGCAGCCACATCTGGATGGCGGCCGACCGCAGCAGGTCGCGCCCGCGCACGATATCCGTGACGCCCTGCGCCACGTCGTCGACGGTGACGGCGAGCTGGTAGGCGATGATGCCGTCGGATCGCCGCACCACGATGTCACCGCAGTCGCGCGCCAGGTTATAGGTGCGGGGGCCGAAGATGCGGTCGCGCACGGTGATGTCGACGTCAGGCATGACGAGGCGCCACGAGTGGCGGTCGCCTCGTTCGATGCGGCGCCGGCGCTCCGCGTCGTCGAGACGGGCGCAGGTGCCCGGGTAGATGAGGAAGCCGTCGTCGTCATGCGGCGCCGAGGCTGCGCGCAGGTCGGCGCGCGAGCAGAAGCAGGGGTAGACGAGCCCTTTGCGCCGCAGCGTTTCGAGCGCCGCGTCGTACAGGCGGGGACGCCGCGACTGCCAGACGGGGTCGCCGTCCCAGTCGAGACCCAGCCACCGGTAGTCGTTCATGATGGCTTCGTCGGCGCCCGGCACCGCACGCGGACCGTCGATGTCCTCGATGCGCAGAAGTACGGTGCCGCCGCGCGACCGGGCGCTCAGCCAGGCCGCGAGCGCCGCGTAGACATTGCCCATATGCAGGCGACCGGTCGGGGACGGGGCGAGGCGTCCGACGATTCGGAAGGCGGCGGCATTCGGGATGTCAGCGGTCTGGGTAGCGCCGGCGGTTGCCGTCGTGTCCGTCGTATTCGCCGCGTCCATCATGGTCATTGCATCCTCGCTTCCCCGCCGCGCATCGTCGCGGCACGCCACAACGCCCCCATTGTCGCACGTAATGGCGCAATCACCTTCCTCACAATCGTCTTCCGCGCAATCGTGACCCCTCAACCGCATCCCCGCCCCCCGCATACAACACAGGGCCGCCCCGAAAGGCGGCCCTGGTTCGTTCACATGCGCGCGGGGCGGAGGCTCCGCGCATCAGCGGTTCATATCGCCGGTCACACGAACAGCGCGAACAGCGCGACGCCCACCGTGGCGCCGCAGATCGGAGCCACGACCGGCACCCAGGCTTCCTTCCAGTGCGAGGAGCCCTTGTGCGGCATCGGGAGGACCTGGTGGAGAAGTCGCGGCATGAGGTCGCGCGCGGGGTTGAGCGCCGGGCCGGTCGGGCCGCCGAGGGCCGCGACGAGCGCGCCGCACACGAAGCCGACGGTGATGGCGCCGGCCGCGAGGTTCTCCTTGCCCCACGGCAGGCTCAGGCTGCACAGCGCGCACAGCACGAGGATCATGGTGCCGACGAACTCGTTGACGAAGTAGTTGAACATATTGCCGGCGGCGTCGTTCGTGGAGAAGGTGCCGAACACGGCGTCGGAGTCGTCGGTCTGCTTGTAGTACGGCCAGTAGCACAGGATCACGATGAGCTGGCCCACGAGGGCGCCCAACAGCTGCGCGGCGATGTACGGAAGCACCTCGTTCCACGGGAACATGCCGTTGATGGCCTGCGCGAGGGTCATGGCCGGGTTGATATGCGCGCCGGAGACGCCGCCGAACATCAGGCACGGGAACATGACGCCGCATGCGTAGCCGATGACGATGATGATCCAACCGGCGCGGAACTCCTTGGAGCCCTTGAGCGACACTGCTGCGACCGATCCGTTACCGAGGATCAGCAGGATGGCCGTGCCGAGGAATTCGGCCAGCACACGGGTGAAGAGTGAATAGTCCACCGTTCTTCTCTTTCTTGTCTTTCTTTCGTAGATGGGTTTGGTGTTGGTTGCCTGGGAATTCGCTATCGGGCCGTGTTGGTGTCGCATGGTTCCGTGGCGAAACGTTCACAATGCGCGTTTGAGCATACCAGCTGGCCGCGAAAGCACCGGTCCCGGCACCGGGACCGGCACCGGGACCGGCCTGCGCCGAATGCACACATTATTTCCAGATGGCTTTCAGGAAGCTTTCCGGGAATGCCATGGACCGTGCGTTTTACTCATATCACCGGTTGAAAAACCGATAACTTCCCTTCTCTGTGATTTCCCTTCCGAAGCAGGCCCGGCAGTCGCCGGGCTTTCTTCATATTCGGGCATGTCCACGATTTCCCCGTCAGCGACGCCCAGGCATGGCGTCGAAATCGTGGTTCATGGCGAAACATCCTCACCACGAACCACGATTTCCCCAATCGCACCGCCCATCCCCAGCGAAAACCACCCTCGCGGCGAAACATCCTCACCACGAACCACGATTCCCCGACCACCCCGCCTTCCCGGCGTCGAAATCGCCCCCCATGGCGAAACATCCTCACCACGAACACCCTTGCCTCCCCATTCGCGACGCTTTCCACAGATGCCGGGCGGCTCACCGCACATAATCGCTCACATTGAACGGCCCCGACCCGGCCACAACGCCCCACAAGAGGGGTCAACGCCCTTCAGTGCACATAATCGCTCACACCGAACGGCCCCGACCCCACGAAACCCCGGCCCGACCAGGGGTCAACACCGTTCAGTGCACACATCCGCTCACACTGAACAGCTCCACACGCCGACCGCCTCCACCGCCGGGCACAACCCGGATGCACCGAATAACCGGAGGAATCGTATCCCCTCCCGCACCGCGCTGCACCGTGCCGCACCCCAACGCCTTCCGCACCCACCGTACCCGGCAACCGTTCACCACCCCGCGCACCCACCAGCACCCCCTCGAATTCAAAACTTGAGTCTCCATCACTCAACTTTTTCACCCACGGTAAAATCCGGCACCGCCCCGGCGGAAGCGGAATATCTTAAGAATCAGACGCCAGCCAGAGAGGCGGGCGAAGGAAACTCAGTACAAAAGGAGTACAGATCATGGCTATGCTTCCGACTGTTTTTGGTGGAAATCTCTTCGACGACTTCTTCGCGGATCCGTTCTTCGGCTACGCGGGCCGCGGTGACAGCGCCGCGACGCGCCGCGCCCAGCAGAACCTCATGACGACGGATGTGCGCGAGACCGATGACGCGTACACGGTCGAGATGGATCTGCCGGGTTACAAGAAGGAAGACATCCAGGTCGACCTCAAGAACGGTTACCTGAACGTCACCGCCAAGCGCGAGGACGCCAACGATGAGAAGGATGACAACGGCAAGTACCTGCGCCGCGAGCGCTACTACGGCACCTGCACGCGCAGCTTCTACGTGGGCGACGACATCAAGCGCGACGACATCAAGGCCACGTATGCGAACGGCATCCTGAGCCTGACCGTTCCGAAGAAGAACGCGCAGGAAGTCGAGGACGCGCATCGCATCGCCATCGAAGGCTAGCTCTTCGAAGGCTAGCCTTCGATTGGCCCGACGGAACGGTTTGCGACCCTTGCGCGGCCGCGATGTTCCGCATGGTTTCCGATTCCAGGTGCCGTCCGGTACCCCCTGTCGGTCGTACGACGCCGCGGTGCACCGCGAATCCGGATGTGATGGGTGTCCGGAGGCGGCGGAACCGCGGTTCTTCCTCTTGCTGTTTGACAAACCCCGGTCGGCGGATTCGCCGACCGGGGTTTCTGCGTTATGCGTCTGTTTCAGACGCGTCGGTGTTTCGATGACGCGCGCCTCAGCGAATCATCGTCTCACGGCGCCGGCGCCGCACGGCGATCACAAGCGCCAGCCCGCCCGCCGCGGCCGCGGCTCCGAAGCCTACGGCGGCGCCCGTCGACGATCCGGTTCGTGGCAGTTCGCCGACAATAACCGTTTCGCTGGCGCATCGCTGCGGGCCGAGATACTCCTGCCGTCCGTTCACAAAGGCGCGTTCGGCGAAGTAATACGTGCCGCGGGCGTCCACCACCGTCTCATCGCTGGCAACCGTCACGGATGTGGTGCGGCTCACCCGTCCGTCATGGATCGGGAAGGCCGCCGAATCGATGAACTTCGCCGACAGCGTGCGCACAAGGGTGTCGCGGGATGCGTCGGCCCCCGCCGCCTGGCGGTAGAGCGGGAAGTCCACGGATTGCGGGATCGCGTCGGCAGGCGCGCCTTCCTCGCAGGTCACGATGGCGGTATCGTGGATCGGCCTGCCGTCGGCCACGTCGGCGCTCGCCTCAGTGCGTACGGAGCATCCGGCGCCGGTTACCTCGTCGCGCACGACGAAGCTTTCCGAGGGCAGCCCGAAAGCGTGGCCGATGCGCATATGCGTCCACTGGTGCCAGGCCTCCTCCGTCAGATGGTCGGCCGTCTCGAGGTCGGGCGTCACCTGCCAGAACCACACGTAGACGCCGTCCCTGCCGATGCTGACCGGCTCCGACGTGTACTGTCCGAAGTGGTCGACGCCGTCGATGACGCGCGTCGCCACCGGCTCGCCGGCCCAGTCGGGCACGCTTTCCAGCGGTTCGGCGGCCAGTTCGTGCCAGCGCTCCTCGTCAATGCGGTATAGGTCGCCTGTCAGCGTCACGGAGATCGGTTTCTCCGCGGCGTCGATTCCCGTCGCGGTCGACTCGCGCGTCCAGGTCAGCCACAGATCGCCCGGAGAGGATGGCGCCACATCGATGGTGTCTTCGATAACTGCACCCGTCCGGATGGCCAGCAGGCCGGTCGCCTCGTCCGTCACACGCACCACCGACTCGCGGTCGGCCACGTCCTCGGCGGGGCGCGGCGCCACAAGGCTTGTCAGCGACGGCGTGACGGGCACGACGATATTCTCTTCGGCGCTTCCCAGCCCGTCGTCGACATCGTGGAGGAACGGATACGCGGGACGGCGCGGATCCGTCGACACCGTGCGCAGCGGATGCCCGGTCTGCTCGCTGAGAACCGTCTGCTCGGCGTTGGAAATCGTCCACCGCCACAGATACCAGCCGGAGGCAGGGTTGGCCAGGTCGGTTCCGTCGGCGGATTCCACGGTGTCCGACACCTCGCCGTCGCCGTTCGCCGTGCCGTCGACGATATACGCGCCGGGTTTGTTCACGTCGAGCTGCGCGATGCGCGCGATGGGCAGCCCCGCCGCAATATCGGCGCCGGCTTCGGTTGCGCCCGCATCGGCGGTCGTGCCCTTGCCGGCGGCGCCCGACACGATTCCCTTGGCGGTTTCCTTATCCAGCGGACCATACAGCCTGCCTGTCAGCCGAACCGTCACCGGCTCGCCGCTTCCCGCCGCGTGATACCACGTATTGTGCGGCACCGTGGAATCGAGGCCGACCGTCACCTGATCGAGCAGCGGCCTGCCCTTCTCCACATGCTCCACCACCGCGGAGCCCAGCCACGGCATATTCGACGAATCGACCGGATATGCACTGCGATGGTCGCCGTCATACAGGCCGTCCGTCTCGGATCCGCCGCCGTCCGTCCCATACGCGTCCGGCACGCTTGTGGTCACGGTCGGCTGCATCCGCAGGATCTCGGTGCTTTCGGCCGGCTCCGCATGCGCCATCGACACATCATGTTCGAAAGGATAATCGTCGGCCAGGGCATGCCCCGTCGCGCGGGACGCCGCCTCCTGTCCGGCGTTCGCCACCTGCCAGTGCCACCAGTAGCTGCCGGCGGGCAAATCGTCGAGCTCATAGCCTTCCTCGGCCCGCAGCTCATCGCTCACAACGCCGCGCGCCGCCTCATCAGCGCTGACATGCCCGTCCGAGCGCACCGTCCCCTCGCGGGTCGTCACGATGTGCCCCGACGCCACGCGCGCGGCGCCTTCCGGCAATGCGCCGCCCTGCGCGGGCGCAGCGCCGGGAACCATGTACAGGCCGCCGACGATCGTCACGGGTATCTGATGCGCCACGGCATCCGCGCCGTCCCCGCCCCACGAGGAATCGTGGAGCCAATCCATCGTCGTCACGCGGCCGTCGCCGTTGATGTCCCGGACGCCGAGCGTCACGTCATCCCAGAGCGCCTCTCCCGGTTGCGCCGTCTTCGCGCTGGCCGTGGATTCCAGTGTGACGTCCATCGCATGCACCACTTCGCCGGTTTCCTCCACGTCCTGGGTGTCGGTGAAGTCGGAAATCATCGCCTCCCGCACGGCAGGCGACTGGCGGTCCTTCGAAATGCGCCACACCCAGCGGTACCATCCCGTCGGCAGCTCGTCGAAGGACGCGATGCCTCCGGCCGGCGTCACCTCCGCCGCGCCGAGCGTATGCGACTCGCTAGGCCCCGCGAACCCATGCGACGCCACGCCCTTGAGCGCCGCGTCGGTCCACTTGCCCGGCGTATCCGCCTCCTGCTTCGAGACGAACGGCCCGTACAGCGAGCCATCGGCCACAACCGTCGCGCCCGCCGGCCACACGCCGTCCGCGTCCATGCCCGACACAATCGTGTCAAGCGGCAACGCCCCGCGCTCCACGCGCGTATCCGGCACCGAACTCGTGACCGTCGGCTGGAAGGACTCCACCACGCGCAGCTGCACGGCGTCGAGGGACACCTGCCCGTCGCCGCGGAACTGGATCGTGTCCTGCGCCTCGGGATTGCGGCTGTGGTAGAGCGTCGGCTGACGGTAGCTCACCGTATAGCTCGCGTCTCCGGTTCCCTGCGCCGTCCACGGGATCTCGAGCACCCCGTTCACCGTGGTGCCCGAGGTCTGCGCCAGCCGGATGGGACCGGTGGTGGCGATGGTGAAATCGATGCCCGACAGGTACTCGCCGTTCGCATTGCGCGCCTCCACGCGCACCACGCCCTCGGCGCTGCGATCGGTGTAACGATACTCCGTCGCCAGCCCTGTGTTCGCTTTGGCACTGGCATCATTCCAGAAATGGTCCGCGAGGGTTTTCACCGTTGCCATGTCTCCGCCCTCGAGTCCGGCGCGCGTCATCAGCTCGAGCTGCGCCGGCGTCACGCCGATGTCGATATGCTTGTGCAGCGCGTAGCTCACGGCCGCCTGCACCTCGTCGGATCTGTCAGCCGCGTGGTCGTTGATCATGCGGGCGGCGACATAGTACGTCGGATCCGGCACGGGAGCAGGCGTCCAGCCGGCCGTTTTGTCAAAGGTTTTGTTGAGCTCGATGCAATAGGCCGGGTATCCGTCGGCATACGACACGACGCTGAGCGCCACCTCGTGGTACCCGTAGCGTCTGGTTCCGTCCGTCGTCGGATTGAACCAGTACCCGGGCAATCCCAGCACCGCGGCGTTGCCTTGGAGAATCGAGAACGCCAGGGACAGCGCAAGAAGGAAGGCGCAGGGAAGTGCGAGTCGGAAAGCCCTGCGCCTCGGCGCCGCATGGGCGCCGGCGGATCGTGCGCTGATGAGGCGCGCGGTTCCGTGAGGCGCGTCGGTTCGAGGCACGGTGGCCCCTCGGGGCTCGGTTGTCCCTTGATGCGAGGTGGCCCCTCGATGCGAGGCACGATGGAAATGGAATGTCATTGCTCTGCCTTTCTGCACGGTTCGACGTCCACCGAGGCCCACTGCGGGCCGAGAAAGGCACTTCATGAATCCTGCGCCCGCCATGGCGGGGCGGATGACGGCGGCTTCGCCACCGGTCGGCTGCCTAGGCCGACTCCCTTACGTCGTTGGTGTACGGTCACCGTACCAGGGACGCAACGCGACACGCCGGGCGGCCTGACAATGTGGACGAAGGTCAACGATTTTTGGGGCGTTCGAGAGCAAATGGCTGGAATATCAGGCCTCAGCCTGTGGATAACTCATGGTTTCCCAAGCGTTCGAAACAACGATGTGCAAACGATTCACGAGTTCGAGTTCCTCCGGGGACGTCTCGGCATACCGTCTGCCTTGTGAAAGAGCCCGCCCATTATGACCGGTTTTCGCATGTCCTCCTGTTCCTCCCCATGGCGGCGAGGCATTCCATGGCGCTGATTGCCACGCAGGCGAGGATGAGGATAAGGAAGACGCGCGCGGGAACGGGCGGGAGGAGGCCCAGACCATCAGCACGTGTGATAAGCGTCATGGAAATCCAGATGAGGGTGAATACGAGTGCCGAGGTGAGCGCGGCGGCGATGACGTCGGCTGTGTATTCGATGAGCCCGATGGCAGTGACGAGGCGGCGCGGAGCGCATATCTGGGCGAGGAGTCGGTCACCGGGCGCGGCTTCGCGCACGGCGGTCCCGACTGCCTGAATGAGTGCGATGAGTGCGATGAAAGCGGCACCGGCGATGAATGTGGACACGCCCGTCCGTCCCTGCCTGCGATAGGCGACGTAATAGTCGATGAACTCCTGCTTGGTGTACATGTGGGCCCATGAGAGGGATGAATCGGCGTTCCACGCGGACTGCACAGCGAGCGGGCTGCCGGTGTCGAGGTATCCCATGACGTATGCGTTGGATCCCCGAGATGTACCGAGCGCGTCGGTGAGCGCGATGTAGTCGGGCTGAAGACCGGGAAGGGAACCGAACACGGCGACGATCCGCAATGTGTGCGGTGCGTCGTCGGTGCCTCGGAAGGTGACGGTGTCGCCTACCTGCCCATATCCGCTGGCCACGGCCACTGCGTCATCGTCTAGGTCGTTCAGGCTTCCGTCGGTGACGGCATGAATGACGAGGCTCGTGAGCAATGTGTCTCGGTCGCATTTGGCAACAAGGGCTGTGCGCACGGTCCGCCCGGTGTCGGCAGCATAACGCTCTGCATCGAATATGCTCGCTGATTCCACGTTGGACGAGTTGCGGGCGAACGCCATGGCCGCCGCGTAGTGCGATTCAGGTGAACCATCCGTGCTGCCTGCGCCGGTTCCGGTGCTGCGCAAGACGAGAGGGGACGGAATCCGTGCCATATCTGTCGCGACGCTTTCGGCCGTTCCCACGTCCATCATCGACAGGAACGGGCAGACGACCAGGAGAAGAATAATGACGGGAAGCGCCACGGACGCTGCCCGCTGCCCGCCTCTGAGGCTCCGTTGCCGCGCCACAAGATACGCGGCCCGGTTGAACGGGGCGGACAGAGCGGTGACGAAGGCAGCGATATGAGGCATGATGATCGGCGCAGCGAGGGCGGTGGCGGCGACATATAGCATGGTCTGCACGATGATTCGGGCCTCTGCCTGCATGCCCGAAGGCACGAACCCGACGGCGAGGCCGCCCGCGCCGAGAACGATGGCCGCCGCGATTCGCATGCGGCCAATCGTATGGGACGGTGCGCTCATGCCGGCAACCGCCTCGATGGGGGTGACGTCGGTCAGGCGTCGTGTCGCCAGGAGGATTCCCAGAAGCAAGGCGAGGAGCATGAAGAGTAGCGTCAGAAGAATTCCTTGCGGATGGATGGCCATACGGAACGTGGGTGCGGCGCCTCCGATCCGGACCAGGAGACGGGCAAGCGGGAAGCATAGACCGCACCCGGCGATTGTGCCAAGGGCGATGGCGGCAAGGCCCGGCGCACCCAGTGTGGCCATCACCATGAGACGCACCTGACGGGGTGTGCCTCCGTTGAGGTACAGCAAGGCATACTGCCGACGATTCTCCTGCACGAGAAAACCGACCGCTGACACTGTGAGCACAAGCGAGGCGAGCAGACAGGATGAGACCATGATTCTCATGAACTCAGCGGTTCCCTCGTAGTAGGCGCGTGTTTCCAAACGTTGAAGAGCGGTTACCGCAGTAGGCGCGCCGTCATGGCTTTGTGCGGAGCACAGCACGAGAAATCCCGTGGACACGAGGGCGGACATGAAAAGAAGCGACAGGCAAAGCGAGCGGTACGAAGCGCGGTGCGCGCGGCGGAATTGATTGGACAGGCTAAGGAATCGCATGGCTATTCACTCCCCATCGTGCGAGTCCGCGCTGATGTGCACCTCACCGTCGGGGATCGTGGTAGCGTCGGCAGGACTGACGAATCCGTTGGCGAAGGCCAGCGCGATGTCCGAGGCGCTCATCCTACCGTGGACGCTGGCCACTCGCCCGTCTACGAGGAACACCACGCGGTCTGCACACGCCGCTACGTTCGGATCGTGCGTCACCATGATCAGCGTCTGCCCATGCTTCACGACCATGCCGAACAAATCCATGACTGCGCGCGTCGTGTGTGTGTCCAGCGCGCCTGTGGGCTCGTCGGCGAACACCACACCCGGATGTGTGGCGAGGGCACGCGCAATCGCCACGCGCTGGCTCTGGCCGCCAGAAATACCATCCGGATACCTATCGCCGTACCCGTCCAGTCCCACGCTTGTCAACGCTTCGTCAGCTTGAGCTTCGCTGATCGGGGCGGGACCGAAGAGAGTGGGTAGCATGACGTTCTGCGTGCAGGTGAGCTCGGGGAGCAGGTTGTAGCCTTGGAAAACGAATCCAAAATGCTCACGGCGGAACCGCGTCAGCTCGTCAGGCGACAGCCCAGTGATGTCCGTGCCGCTGCACAACACTCGACCTTCGGACGGACGCAGGAGCCCGCTCATGCAGTACAGGAGCGTTGACTTGCCAGACCCCGATGGCCCCATCACCGCAGTCCACGAACCGACGGGGAAATTTAGCGACACGCCGTCCACAACGAACGCATCGCCGCCATAGGAATGACGCAGCCCATGCACGGACAAAGCGACATCAATGGAAGAGGCGGTTTCGGCAGTCTTGAGCTCCGCCGAATTGCGGAACGAGGTATTGGACGCATGTCGTATCATCTCAGCTCCCCATCTATTCGTGCCCGGTGTTGTCTGGGCGGTGCGGCATCGTTGCCGGCACGTATTCCATTGTAGTCGTGCGTCGGGCAGGCATGCGGTTTTCCCGGTAGCCATCGTTGCGACCCCCGGACGACCGGCCGGTCCCATCGGACTCCCAGCCTTTGTGCCCGCACCCGTCATCACCGCATCCCCCTACTTTTGCGGCCGAATCACCGCAAAACTGCCCCGATACCGACACACCGACCTATCCTGCCCACCGCATCCCCCTACTTTTGCGGCCAGATGGTCGCAAAAGTGGCCCGACCCCCACATCACGCCCCGGCCTTCCTCCCGCGACGCCGGACTTTTGCGGCCTGATGGCCGCAAAAGTCGCCGGATGCCGTTGGATCCATTGAGCGGAAGACGAAAAAAGGGAGATGAGCGTAGCTCATCTCCCTTTGTGATCGTTGTAGAGCGGCGGCGTGCTACTCTCCCACACCCTGCCGAGTGCAGTACCATCGCCGTGCCGGGCCTTAGCTTCCAGGTTCGGAATGGAGACTGGGCGTTTCCCCCGGGCCATGGCCGCCGCAAATCCTTCTGTTATCCCGTCCGTCCCGCCCCGCGAGGGGGTGGTGTCGGCCGGGGGTTCCCGTGGTTTGGGGACCGGACAGGGACGCGTAGGTGATTCTTCGTTCTCGTCGTGTGTCGCGCAGTATGCTGCTTGCCGTCCGTTGCCCCCGGTGGGGGTCGTCCGCCAACGTGCGAGTATGAAGATGTTGATGTGTGTATGCGTTCGACCGTTAGTACCGGTCGGCTCCGCCCCTCGCGGGGTGTCCACCACCGGCCTATCGACCTCGTGTTCTTCAAGGGGTCTCACGACGCCCCAGGGGCGTCAAGGAATCCTAATCTCGGAGGGGGCTTCCCGCTTAGATGCTTTCAGCGGTTATCCCAACCGAACGTAGCCAACCGGCCGTGCCGCTGGCGCGACAACCGGCATACCAGAGGTTCGTCCACCCAGGTCCTCTCGTACTATGGGCAGGGCTCCCCAGGATTCCAACGAGCGCAGAGGATAGAGACCAAACTGTCTCACGACGTTCTGAACCCAGCTCGCGTGCCGCTTTGATCGGCGAACGGCCGAACCCTTGGGACCTGCTCCAGCCCCAGGATGCGACGAGCCGACATCGAGGTGCCAAACCATCCCGTCGATATGGACTCTTG
>NZ_MWWR01000006.1 GCF_002259605.1 Pseudoscardovia radai
CCAGCGCCTACTGGGGCCGCCCCCAGGACAAGCTCACCCTCATCGGCATCACCGGCACCAAGGGCAAGACCACCACCGCCTACTTCACCCACGCCATCCTCAACCAGGCCACCGGCGGCAGATGCGCCCTCCTGTCCAGCGTCGACAACTGCACCGACGGACGCACCCGCGTCGAATCCCAGCTGACCACGCCCGACTCCCCCGACCTGTACCGCCTCATGCGCCAGGCCGTCGACAACGGCATGACCCACCTCGTCATGGAGGTCTCCAGCCAGGCATACAAGGTCGACAGGGTCCACGCCCTGCACTTCGACGTCGCCGCGTTCCTCAACATCTCCCCCGACCACATCAGCCCCATCGAACACCCCACCTACGAGGACTACCTGTGGTGCAAGAGGCAGATCATCCGCAACACCGACACCCTCGTGCACCCCACCGCCATGGACCACCTCCCCCTCATCCTCGAGGACGCCCGGCGCAACCACGTCACCACCGTCACCTTCGCCGCCCACGGCACCGCCACGCCCATGCCGCCCGCCGACATCGACGCCACCATCCCCCGCCCCGGCAGCCCCCGGTACACCCTCGCCGACAACCTGCCCGACACCACCGGCGGCACCACCGCCCGCGCCGACACGGCACGCGACCGCACGGCACGCGAACCCCGCACCCACGAACTCGGCATCCCCGGCGACTTCAACATCCTCAACGCCGCGGCCGCCACCGCCATCGCCCGCGCCACCGGCATCCCCGCCAACGACCCCAGCCTCGACGCCCTCCAGAACGTCCACGTCCCCGGACGCATGGAACGCTTCACCGACACCACCAACCCCCACGTCACCGCCTACGTCGACTACGCGCACAACCAAGCAAGCGTCACAGCCATCCTCGACTTCGTGTGGGAGCGGTACGGGGCGCAGAACCCGAGGATCACGCTCGTCACCGGATCGGCCGGCAACAAGGCCTACGACCGGCGCGAAGGCATCGTGAAAGCCGCACAGAACCGCGTGGCCCGTCTGATCCTGACCGACGAAGACACCGACACGGAACCCATGGAGCATATCCTCGAGCAGATGGACTCCTACGTGACGAACCCCGACCTCGAGCACACGATCATCCCCGGTCGCGCCACGGCCATCGAAACCGCCATCGCGGACGCCCGCGCCGACGCCGGACGCACGGGGCGGCCGAACATCATCCTCGCCATCGGCAAAGGACGCGAGAAGTGGATCAAACACTGCAACAAGCATGTGGAGTACGAAGGCGACATCGATGTGATCCGTCGCATGTTCGGCCTGTGATGCATCGGTGACGCACGGGGCCTTCGCTACGCGCCGTCTGTTCCGTTCGCGTCGCCTGTCCCGTTCGCGTCGCCTGTTCCGTTCGCGCCATTCGCGCCATCCGGGCCCTTGCCGCGCTCCATCTTCGTCGACACCACGGAGGTGACGCCGTCCGCGCGCATCGTGACGCCGTACAGTGCGTCGGCGATGCTCATGGTGCGCTGCTGGTGTGTGATGATGATGAGCTGGGCGTGCTCGCGCAGGTCGTCGATGGCGTTGAGCAGCCTCGTGAGGTTCACGTCGTCGAGCGCCGCCTCCACCTCGTCCATGATGTAGAACGGGCTGGGGCGCGCCGTGAAGATGGCGAACAACAGCGCGAGCGCGGTCAGGGAGCGTTCGCCGCCGGAGAGCAGCGAGAGCTGCTTGACGCGTTTGCCGGCGGGGCTTGCTTCCACGATGACACCGGTGCCGAGCAGGTCGTCGGGATCTTCGAGACGCAGCCGCCCCGTTCCTCCGGGGAACAGCGTGGCGAAGACCTTTTCGAAGGCGGCGGCGGTGTCATCGAACGCCGATTGGAAGACGTCGACCATGGTGGTGTCGAGGTCCTTGATGAGCTGGAGCAGGTCGTCGCGGGAGGAGACGACGTCACGGCGCTGCTCGTTGATGTACTTGTTGCGCTTGTCGAGCGCGTCGTATTCCTCGCCGGCGAGCGGATTGACTTTGCCGAGCGCCTCGAGGTCGCGGCGGGCCTTCTTGAGGCGCTTCTCCTGTTCCTCTCGCACATACGGCACGGTGCGCACGCGCGTCAGATCGATGCGTCCGGAGGCGTCATACGCCGCTCCGCCGTCAGTCTCGGCGTCAGTCCCGGCGTCAGTGTTGTCGGCGGCGTCGTCCGCATCGTCGAGAGGGATGGGGCGCCCCTCGTCATCCAGCACGGGAACCGGCAGGTCGGGGCCGAAATCGGCGACGAGGGTGGGGATGTCGAGGCCGAGGGCATCGGCCACCTTCTGCTCCAGGGCGCCGTATTCGGTGGCGAGGCGTTCGCGCAGCACGTCGCGGTCATGCTCGTCGTTCTGCAGGGCAGACACGATGGGCTCGAGCCTGTTGCGCTCCGCACGGAGCGTCGACAGCTCCCCATCGTGGGCCGAGGCCTCGGACTGCACGCGGTCACGTTCGGCGTCGACGGCGGATACGACGCCGCCGAGACGGTGCGCCGCCCGGCGCGCCAGTCCGGCGATGTGGGTGGCCTGCGCGGCCTGGTCCCGCAGACGTTCGTTCTGCTCGGCGATGCGTTCGCGCCTGATCCGCGCCTGCCGGGCGTTGTCGCGCAGCATCGCTGCCTGGCGCACGAGGGACTGGGTGTGCCGGTCGCTGTCGCTCCATTCGAGGCGCGCCGTGATCTCGGCCTCGCGCTGGGCGTCGAGCTGCGATTCGAGTTGTTTCTCTCGCGCCTGTACGTCGTCGAAGTCGAGATCGTCGCCCTGGGCGCTGGTGACGGCGTCGAGATCGTCCTCGAGGCTGGCGATGGTGCGCTTGCGCTCCTCGGCCTCGCCGTCGAGCTGGCCGATGCGATGGTGCAGGTCCTCGACGCGCCGCTCGAGACTTGCCACCGACGTGTTGGCGGATTCGACGGCGCGCTTGGCCTCCTGGGCCTTGACGCGGCGCTCCGTGACGTGCGCCTTGGCGGCGTCGAGAGCGGCGCGCGCGTCGGCGTATTCCCGCTGCGCGGTTTCCAGTCTCGCGCCGGCCTCGTCTCGCTGGGCGACGAGCTCGGCGTGTCGCGCCAGGGCCTTGTCTCGGCGCGAAGCCAGGGCGAGGTCGGACGGGGCGGCGCCATTGCCGCCATAACCACCGACGGATGTCAGGATCTGCCCGTCGCGTGTGACGGCCTGCGCATAGCGCGCGTCGTTCAGGGCACAACGTGCGTCGTCCAGGGTGTCGACGGCCGCGACATCCGATAGAAGCACGCCGAGGGATGCGATGACGCCTGCCGCGAGCGCGGGGTCGGCGGCGTGAGGGTTCGCCACGATAAGCGCTGCGGCGGGACGGATGCCCGCCCCGCCGGCATCATCCACCGGCGCCCCGTCGGCGTCATCCACCGGCGCCCCGTCGGAGCCACCGTGCGCTCCGTCGGAGCCATCAGCCGGCGTGCCACCGTACGCCCCGTTCCCGGCGACGAGCACGGCGGCGGTGCCGCTTTTCTCCCCCACCGCCGTCAATGCAGCCAGGACGTCATCGCGTCCGGGCACGATGACGGCACCGGAGAAGGGTCCCAGGGCGCTGGCGATGCCGTTCTCCCAGCCGTCGGCCACGCTGATGAGGTCGGACAGACGCCCGAGCGTGTCGAGGCCCGCCTCCTGGGTCAGGTCGAGGGCGTCGTCACGGCTGTTCAGCGTGTCTCGCAAGGCATCGGCCTTGGCTTGCATACTGATGGCCTCGCCGTCGAGACGGCGCTGCTCCTGGGCCAGCGAGTCGCGCATCGCGCGGGCGGTGTCTGCCGCGGTGCGCGCCTCGTCCAGGGCGGCCGCCCCGTCGTCGCCGGTGATGCCGTCGGCCTCGGCGCGCAGCGCGTCGAGGCGCTCCCTGGCCTCCGTCAGCTGCTGGTCGTATGTGGCACGCTGCGTGTCGAGATCGGCCCGACGCTGCGCGTCGGACTGCGCGAGTGCCTCCTCGCGGGCGATGCGTTCGCGCAGCTTGCCCATGCGCGCCTCGCGCTCCTGTGCGGTACGTCGCAGTTCGGTGAGGGTCTGGCGCAGCGAGGCGAGCTGCTTTTCGGCCTCGGCGCGGGATTCGGTCGTTTTCTCGAGCGTGAGCTTCAGCGCCGCCGTGTCGGATTCCTTCTCACGGCCCTGTGCCTCGAGCTCCTCGGCGCGTCGTTCGAGCATGTCGGGGTCTTCCCCGCCCACCTCCTGGATACGCGATTCGAAGGAGCTGGCGCGTTCCTCCGCAAGGCGCGCCAGGGATTCGAGGCGCTCCCCCGTCTGGGCCAGGCGATGCCACTGTTGGTTGAGTGTGCGCAGAAGGGGGCTCGACTGGCTGGTCAGCGCCTCGAGGCGGTCGATATGCGCCTTCGTGTCGGCCAGCTCGCGGCGCCGTTCGACGAGCTGCTCGCGCACGGAGGCGAGCTGCGTGCGTTCCTCGTCGCGCCGTGCGGTGAGCTGGGCCGCGTCATCGGCGTACAGGCGGCACTGGGCGTCGCGCAGCGTCACGTGAATGCTGTCGGCTCGCCTGGAGACGCGAGCCTGGCGGCGCAGGGGCCCTAGCTGGCGGTGGATCTCCTTAAGCAAGTCGTCGAGCCTGTCGAGGTTCTCCTGCGTGTTCTGCAGCTTGCGCAGCGCACGCTCCTTGCGCTTGCGGTGTTTGAGGATGCCCGCAGCCTCCTCGATGAAGGCGCGGTTGTCGGCGGGGGTGGCGCGCAGAATGGAGTCGAGGCGCCCCTGCCCCACCACCACATGCATATGGGAACCCAGGCCGGTGTCGCTGAGCAGCTCCTGCACGTCGAGCAGGCGGACGGCGGAGCCGTTGATGGCGTATTCGGAGCCGCCGTTGCGGTAGATGGTGCGGCTGATCGTGACCTCGGAGTAGTCGATGTCGAGGGTGCCGTCGGAATTGTCGATCGTCAGGCTCACCTGGGCGCGCCCCAAGGGCGGGCGCGTGCTGGTGCCGGCGAAGATGACGTCCTCCATGGAGGTGCCGCGCAGGCTTTTGGCGCCTTGCTCGCCCATGACCCAGGCCAGGGCGTCGACGATATTCGACTTGCCCGAGCCATTGGGCCCGATGATGGCGGTGACACCCGGCTCGAAACGCAGCGTGGTGGGGTTCGCGAAGGATTTGAAACCGCGCAGCGTGAGTTCCTTGACGTACATGTTCCTAGCCTGTTCGTTTCTCGAAGGACGATGCAAAGACGGTGCCGGCGGAGCTGCGGTGCGTCTCCGCCGCGCCCGCCTTCTCCGCACCCGGCGGCGCGCCTCAGTCGGCGGCGCGCTCCGACTTGGGCTTGAGCAGATCCTTGTTCGGTTTCTCCTCGAGCAGACGGCGCGCGTCACCGGCCGTCACGAAACTGCCGAACACAAGCACGCCGCGCCCGTAACCCACGCCCGTGTCATCGGCGGAGTCCACGCGGTCGACGGCGGTCTGGATGGCGTCTGGCAGCAGGTCGACGCGCGTGACCCTGTCGGGACCGAACACGCGGATGGCGATTTTCTCGAGGTCCTCCGCCTTCATGACGCGCGGCGTCCACGAGTTCTGCGTCACGATGACCTCCGACAGCACGGGCTCCATGACGCCAAGCACATCCTCGACCTCCTTGTCCGCCATCATCGACACGACGCCGACGAGCTGCTGGAAATCGTAGTTCTCCTCGATCGCCTTGCGCAGCGCGGTGACCGCCTGCACATTGTGGCCGCCGTCGAGGATGATCGTCGGCGACGTGCGGATCGTCTCGATACGGCCCGGGATGCGCACGCCGCTGAGCGCCTGCGCCACGAGGTCGCCGTCAAGGGCTCCCGCCACGGGCACGACCACCTCGGCCGCCGCGAGCGCCGACAGCGCGTTATGCGCCTGGTGCTCGCCGAACATGGCGATGGGGACGTCCTCGTACGTGCCGTTGGGCGTCCGCAGCGTGGCGACCTGTCCGCCGACGGCGGGCATGCGGCTGACGACGTCCATCTCCTCGCCGTCGCGGATGACGGCGGCGGCGCCGACCTTCTCGGCCTCGCCCAGGAGAATCGGCATGACCTTCTCGGCGTGCGGCTGGGGGCCGATCACGACGGTGCTGCCCTTCTTGATGATGCCGGCCTTCTCACCGGCGATCTGCTCGACGGTGTCCCCGAGCCACTGCATGTGGTCCATGTCGACGGGGCCGATGATGGCGGCGTCCGCGTCGAGGACGTTGGTGGCGTCCCAGCGTCCGCCCATGCCGACCTCGACGACGGCGACGTCGACCGGGGCGTCGGCGAATGCCCAGATGGCCATCGTCGTGAGCACCTCGAAGAAGCTCATGCGCGGACCGCCTTTCGCGGTGCTGCGCTCGTCGACCAGCTTGATGAAGTCCTTGACCTGGTCGTAGACATCGATGAAATCGTCGTCGCTCAGTTGCTGGCCGTCGATGGCGATGCGCTCGGTGACGGATTCGAGATGCGGCGACGTGTACAGGCCGGTGCGCAGGCCGTAGGCGCGGCACAGGGCCTCCGCCATGCGGGCGGTGCTGCCCTTGCCGTTGGTGCCGGTGACGTGGATGACGCGGAACGACTGCTCCGGGTGCCCCAGCAGGTCGAGCACCATCTGCATGCGATCGAGGGAAGGGTCGAAGTCATGCTCCGGCGCGCGCTTCATGATGTCGCGGTAGACATCGGCAAGCTGCTTGTTCTCGCGGTTCGGATGCTCGAAGGACATGGATGCGGTCACTCTCCTTGGACTGCCCGCGGTCATTCCCCGCGGGCGCACACTCCATAGATATTAGGCTATCGAGATGATTTCGCCACACGAGTATGCCGCGGGCGGAGCACAAGGCGGGAATACGATTGCCGGGTTCCGGGTCGCGACGGTTGCCGTCGGGGCATGCATCACCGGAGTCTCCGGCGATTCGGTTGCGGAAAGCCATATGTCTCCCTTTCGGGGTTGTGATTGGTGATTTCCCTGTGATTTCTAATCTTCTGTGATTCGTAATCTCTTTGCGCATGGCATCCCGTCTCCACCCGGGACGAGCCAACGCACGATTCACCATAATCCCGCGTGGAACAATCACCGGACAATCGTGTTCCGCCAAGCCGCTCCAGCGCAGGCCCGCCCGCGCCTCATCGTTGCACCGTCGCCGCACCGTCGCCGCGCCATCGTTGCGCCATCGGAGAACGCGGCGCGCGGCCCTATAGTTGTGGTGGCAAGCGGCCGGCGCAAGGCCGGCCCCGCGCCCGCCGCACAGGATTCCCACGCACGGCTGCCGCACGCGGACTCCGACACATGGATTCCCGCGTGCCCCGCCCCGCACAGGCCGCGGCGGACGCGACACCACCGCATAACACAACCGAATACGACCGCAACGGCGCCCCGCAGAGGACGCCCGTACAGGAGGCATCATGACAGACCAGCACGAGGGCGAGGACCGCGACGGCGAGCTCGACCCGGGCGCACGCCGCCACAACCGCACGCTGCGCCCCCGCTCCGAGGCGTTCCGCGAATTCATGCTCACCGGATGGGGCCAGGAAGACAACGACATCAGGCCCCTCGAATCCAGCTCCTACACGCCGCGACGCCTGCGCGAGCTCGGCGCCGCGTTCCCGGGCAGGCGCATCGTGATTCCCGCGGGCACCACGAAGGTGCGCAACGACGACTGCGACTACGCGTTCCGTCCCGACAGCGCATTCGCCTACTACACGGGCCTGGGCGAGGACTTCGAGCCGGGCGCCGTGCTCGTGCTCAACCCCGTCGACCCGGATTCCGAGGAGGCGAAGACAGGCGCCACGCATACGCCGGAGCTGTTCGTGCACCCGCGCTCCGACCAGACCACGCAGGACTACTACATGAGCGCCGCCTACGGCGAGTACTGGGTGGGCGCCCGCCCCGGCCTTAAGGAGATGGCCGTCATGACCGGCATCCCCACCGCCGACGTGGCCACGCTGCGCGACGCGCTTTCCAAGGACGTCGGCCCGGGCTCCGTGCAGCTGAGCGTGCTGGCGAAAACCGACACCGAGGTGACCGACATGGTCGAGCAGATCCGTGAGCAGAACGGTTTTCCCGACCCGGATGCGAACGCCGCCGCCGACGATGCGCTGTATGAGAAAACCTCCGAGCACCGCATGCTCAAGGACTCCTACGAGGTCGGCGAGCTGCGCCGCGCCATCGCCGCCACGAAGGACGGCTTCGACCGCATGCTCACAGCCCTGCCCGGGGCCCTGGGCAAGCCGCGCGGCGAACGCATCCTCGAGGGTGCGTTCAACGCGAATGCGCGCGAGGAGGGCAACGACGAGGGCTACGGCACCATCGTGGCGTACGGGGACCATGCGGCGACGCTGCACTGGATGCGCAACACCGGCACCATCGGCGACGACGGCCTGTTGCTCATCGACGCGGGCGTGGAGGTCAACTCCCTGTACACCGCCGACATCACGCGCACCTTCCCCGCCAGCGGCCACTTCACGCAGTTCCAGCGCGAGCTGTACCAGGTGGTGCTCGACGCGCAGCAGGCGGGATTCGAGGCGGCGCAGCCCGGCCGCACGTATTCCGACATCCACGACGCGTGCATGCGTGTGCTCGCCGAAGCGCTGCACGAGTGGGGCATCCTCCCGGTGAGCGTGGAGGAGGCGCTGAGCCCCGAGGGCCAGCAGCACCGCCGCTGGCATGCGTGCGGCGTGGCGCACCACCTGGGCCTCGACGTGCACGATTGCTCGCAGGCGCGCTTCGAGCACTATCAGGGCGCGAAGCTCGCCCCGGGCATGACGTTCACGATCGAGCCGGGCCTGTACTTCAAGGAGAACGACCTGCTGGTGCCGCCGGAGTTCCGCGGCATCGGCATTCGCGTGGAGGACGATGTGCTCATGACCGAGAACGGCCCCGAATGGCTGTCGATCGGCATTCCGAAGACCATCGACGGCGTGGAGGCGTGGATGGCCGAACGCGCCGCCGCCGCGCAGACGCGCTAGGGACGCCGGAGGCGGCGGAGATTCCGAAGATTCCACAAACGATGGCCCCGTCGTGCGAACGGCGGGGCCATCGCCGCGCGGATGCCGGGCGAAGCAACCGGCGCGCAAACGCCGGCCGAGGACATCGTCTCTTGTTTTCACGCCGCCGCGCGCCTACAGTGAAGGTGTCACAGGACCGGCGCCGCAAGGCAGGGCGCGCGCCGGGCCACCGTCGGTGCGCCGCGCCCGGGCAGGGACGCCGCGGCACCGCGGCCGGGGCGTGACGGATCTTGGGGCAACCGTATCCGGGGCGAACCGAGCCGCCGCGCGGCCGGCCGTCTTCCATACTGGAGAGAAGCATCTTGACAGACACACACGGCTCTGCAACGGCCTCCGCTGGCACCTCGCCCGCCCGCCGCACATCCATCCTCGACAACTCCCTCATCTGGTTCGGCGCGGGAGTGTCCGTGGCCGAGATCATGACCGGCACGTACTTCGCCTCGCTCGGTTTCGCCCGCGGCCTGGCGGCCATCGTACTGGGTCATGTCATCGGCTGTACGATGTTCTTCCTCGCCGGCTACATCGGCGCGCGCACGCGCAAGAGCTCGATGGAGACGGTGAAGATGAGCTTCGGCCGCATCGGCGGGCAGTTCTTCGCCATCCTCAACGTCATCCAGCTCGTGGGCTGGACCTCGATCATGATCTACGACGGCTCCATCTCCGCGGCGGCCGCCTTCCCCGGCGCCCCGTGGGTGTGGGCGCTCGTCATCGGCGCGCTGGTGATCCTGTGGATCGCCGTGGGCGTCGAGAACCTCGGCAGGCTCAACGGCGTGGCGATGGCGTTGCTGTTCATCCTCACCATCGTGCTGTGCAAGGTCATTTTCTTCTCCGGTGCCGCGGCGGGCGGCACGCTCGACGACACGTTCACCTTCGGCGCGGCGGTGGAGCTGGCGGTGTCGATGCCGCTGAGCTGGCTGCCCGTGGTGAGCGACTACACGCGCGAAGCCGAGAAGCCGCTGGGCGCCACCGTGGCGAGCACGCTTGTGTACGGCGTGGTGAGCGTGTGGATGTTCGTCATCGGCATGGGCGCCGCAATGTACGCGGGGTCGTCGGATATCGCGAGCATCATGGTCGGCGCCGGCATGGGGCTGGCGGGCCTGCTCGTGGTGGTGTTCTCCACCGTCACCACCACGTTCCTCGACGCGTGGTCGGCGGGCATTTCGAGCGAGTCGGTGGTCGGCTCCGCGAAGGGCAAGTGGGTCGCGATCGGCGCGACCGTGCTGGGCACCGCGGCGGCGATGATCTGGGTGATGGACGACATCACGAACTTCCTGTACCTCATCGGATCGGTGTTCGCGCCCATGGTGGCCGTGATGATTGCCGATTTCTACTTCCTGCACCGCAGCCACGAGCGCGCGACATTCGACTGGCCCAATCTCGTGGTGTGGCTCGTCGGCTTCGTGGCATACCGCCTGCTCATGAACGTCGACACGCCGGTGGGATACACGCTGATCGACATGCTCGGCACGCTGGTGCTGGCGCTGATGGTCGGCGCCTTGCGCGGCAAGGTGCGTGGCAGGCGCGGGAAGTCTGGCGGCGAGGCGGCTGATCGCGAGGTATCCGGCGGCGAGGCTGCGCAGACGCGATAACCCGGCGGCTCCGTCGGTTCCTCCCCCGCGCGTTTCGCCCGCGGAGGAATCGACGGAGCCGTATGGCTTTTTCAACACGATGCGTCTATTATTATTGAGTTGCGGAAATCCGCATGGCGGAAATTCGCATGATGATTGATAACTGAACGTGCATCGATTCACTCGATGGATGGTTCACCGGGGCCGATCGGTTTCGACGGTGGTCTGTTCGTCGCAGGGAAGCGCGCCGAGAACGCAGGGGTCCACTCGTTAACGTCCTCCTGTAAAAGAATAAGTGCTAAATCTAATCGCACTGAGTTCGCTCTCGCTGCCTAAGCTTCGCGCTAGGATTTAACCAGCGAGCAGCCGCTCCGCTCACTCCTCCATGTCTTCGGGAGGATGTTGAACGTCGTTAAGAAGACTTGCTGATGCCGCCGGGTCGCAGGACGGCGTCGGGACTTTTTCTGTGAATATGCTCGCCGCCGGTTGTCCGCGACACAGGCGGGGGCAGAAAAACCGCCGAACGGCCAGCGGACTACGCGCGTAGAAGACTGGGAGTACGGTCATCGGACCGGGGTTCAATTCCCCGCGGCTCCACTCTTTCCAAGGCCTCGCACCCGCAAGGGTCGCGAGGCCTTTTCCATTGCGATTGCTGGGGTCCGGGGGTATGCGTGGTGTATGTCCGTGTGTATCCCGTGGTGTTCTTTTTGCACCAGTGTGTATGCCGGACGTGGGCAAAATGTGGGCAAAAAAGAAAAGCCCCGCCCGCCCCATGGAGGGGTGGACGGGGCGCACGGCCGTCGCACGTGCTATCGGCTCTGGCGGGCCGGATTGTAGGCGACGCCGAATCCGTTGGCGATGAGCGGGGCGACGTACCCCGCCACGGCGCACGTGACGGTCAGCCACGCGGGCGAGTCCATGAGCGCGCTCACGAGCGTGCCCACGCCACCCAGAATGCCGAGCAGAAGGCACGTGATGTAGATGGCGGTGCGGACGGTCGCGCCGAACACGGGCGTGTACCCTGCCGTCGCTTGCTGTGGGTTTTCCGCCGTCCCCGTGGTCACGGTCGTGTCGGGCACTGCGGGGAGCGTGGGCGCTCCAAGGATCGCCGACACGTCGTCGGCAGTGAGATTCGCGGAAGCGGTATCCGTGGAAGCGGTATCCGTGGAAGCGATGTCTGTCATTGCGCCCTCCCCTTACGCCTGGATGGCCTCGACGAAGCGCGTGCCGTACGGCGCGTCCTTCGACCCGAGATGCACCATCGGGATGTCCTTGCCCGTGCACGCCTTGTACACGGCGTTCAGCGCCGTCACCTGGTCTGGGTTCGTGAGTGTGTGAAGGCTCACGCCGTCGTAGTAGGACAGCGCCGGGTCGTCGTTGATCTGGATGATGCAGTGCATGTCATCCTCCTCCTCTGCTGTGGTTGTCGATATGGCGGGCGTGGTGGAGCCGGCGAGCGCCGCCCACTCCCCCGCGTCCATGTATGCGATGTCGAGGTCGAGGCGGCCCGCGTAGCCCGTGACCCTGCCCGCGCTCGAATACTGGCGGACCGTGCACGTGTACGCTCCCTCGTCCCACGGGTGCTCCTGCCAGCCGGTGGGGTTGTTGTTGGCGTATTGAGCCACCCACAGGCGCATGCCCAGGGCGTCGGCGACTGGGCGGACGGCGGGCAGTGCGCTGGCCGAGCAGTACAGGAGCGGCGTGCGGCCCGTGCAGTCGGTGACGGCCTTGCATACGTCGCGCAGGTACGCGGTGTCGCCCCACCTGCGGTTGCTCCCGGCCTCCCAGTCGATCGCCAGCACGGCGCGGCCAAGGTACGGGGCGACGGCCGCGGCGAAGTGCGCGGCTTCCGCCGCTGCGCCGCTCCCGTCGACGTAGTGGTACAGGCCGAGCAGTCGGCCGTTCGCGAGCGTCGCGTCCGCCTGTCCTGTCATGGTCGGGCTCACGTACGAGCCTCCCTGAGTCGCCTTGACGATTATGAAACGGCACGCGGGGTCGATGCTCGCGATGGTGAGCCCCGCCTGCCAATTGCTGATATCAATCCCTTGCATTGTCATGATGTGCCCTCCTCACTGTTGTGTGCGATGTACGGTCTCAGGTCGTCGGGCAGTCGCGGCTTGGGATGCAACGACATGTACCCGGGGTCGATGGCGGTGACGGCCGGGTCCAGCCAGTGGCACAGGGCGCGGATGTACCGGACGGCCGACACGTACGCGGCCTCCTCAGCCTCCAGTTGGTCGACGCGGGCGGCGAGCCTGTCGGCGCGTTTGCGCTGGTCTCCTGCCTCGTCGCGCAGTGGCTGGATCACGTCGACGGTGAGGATGTCCACTGCCTTGCGGGCGGCGTCCGCGGCCAGCGAGTCACGCTCCGCCATGGTGCGGCGGCGGCCTATGACCGCGGTGATGAGGCCGCCCAGGCCTCCGCCGCCGACCGCGGCGACCAAAAACGCCACCCAGAAGTCCATGGACTCCCAGAACGGCGGTATATGCGTCATCACGTGTCTCTCTCCTTATCCGATGGCCGTGGCGGTCCAGTGGAAGTGCATCTTCTGCGTGTCCGTGGCCCACTCGTGTGTGTCGCGGCGGAGGAGCCGCACCCAGAATCCCGCGTGGTCCACGCCGTGGACGATGGGTTCGAACAGGCGCGCCGACACGTCAGCGATACCGTCGTAATCCTCGGTGATGGTGACCGTCGGCTTGTCGTGGAAATGCGGGGAGAACTGGATGTGCACGCCGTCACCGGCAGGCACGTCAACCGAATACTCGCCGCGGGCGATGGCCTTGTACTCCATGCCCCCATACATGGCATAGACGTATCCTGGCTCGCCCAACGTCCCCGCATAGGCGATGTTGCCGACTTGGGCATAGAATTTGATTGTGCCGTAATCGGTGAAGTCGAACGCCTGCAATTTGATGGCGCTGGCTCCATCGCACGAATAATCTGTGATGGTGCCTACTGATGACCCGTCAGGGGATGCGTATGCTTCCGTTACGACTTTTGCGACGCCGTCTTTGGCGACGAACCTTCCCGTGGCTGTGATGCCGGTTCCGTCGCTGGGGATGCTGACGACGGTCTCGCCGTTCGAGTCGGTGCTGGTGATGCCCGTGTCGCTGATGGTGACGCGCCCGTTCGTCGTCTTGATGGTCGCGCCGGTGATGGTCTTGCCGTCGATGGCGTTGGCGGCGATCTTTCCGGCGGTGACGGCGTTCGCGGCCAGCTTGTCCGACGTGATGGCCTGGGCGGCGATCTTATCCGCGACGATACTGCCGGAGATGATCTGGCTTGCGCCGACGCTCCCCGCGGCTATCTTCCCCGACGTGACGGAGTTCGCCGCCAGCTTGTCGGCGGACACCGCGCCCGTCGCGATCTTGGCGGCGGTGACCGAGTTCACGGCCAGCTTATCCGACGAGACACACCCGGAGATGAGCTGGGCCGCGCTGATGCTGTTCGCCGCGATCTTGCCCGCGCTGACCGCGTTCGCCGCGATCTTCCCCGCCGTCACCGCGTTCGCCGCGATCTTGTCCGAAGAGACCGCGCCCGCGGCGATCTTGTCGGCGGACACCGAGTCCGCGGCCAGCTTATCGGCGGTGACCGCGTTCGCGGACAGCTTGTCCGACGAGACTGCGAGCGCGGAGATCTTGTCGGCGGTTACTGCGCCTGTCGCGATCTTGCCGCTGCTGATGCTCCCGGCTGCGAGCCTGTTCGCGGACAGGTAGCCAGTGGTTATCTTGCCCGCGTCGAGGCTTGCGATGGCCGTGTTGGCGAGCGGCTGGGCGACCCACGCGCTTCCATCGCTCGCATACAGGCCCGTGCATGTCGTGCCGGAGTAGACGAACCAAAGGTCTCCCGCCTTGCCTTTCGGCGTGGACGAGGTCGGAGGCGTGGTGCTGCGTATGATCGTGTTCTTCCCGTCGGCCGTCGATTGTGCGTTGCGTGCCGCGGTGTCGTCGGTGTACTTGGATGCGAGCGTCCAGTCGCCGGCCGCGTAGGATTGGGCGTCGGTCTTCGCCGTCGTACACACCTTGATGTCTCCCGCGGAGCCCTGCACCCACAGGTCTCCTTCGTCGTACGGCGGATTCGGAGTTGCAACGAATACGCGGCGTTTGCCGTCGGCGGTGTCCTGTGCCTTGGCGGCGTCGGCGAGGGCCTTGGTGACATCCACGTCCGTGATGCGCTGCCATGAGTATTCCTGGTCATACACCTGCCACCGGTAGCAGTAACCGGTGATGGTGTCATAGTACAGGTCGCCGAGGTGGTTGGCCTTGGTGGTGTCGCTGGTCCACTTGGATGCCGGCTCGTTGCCAGTGGTGGGCGGCTCGGGGTTGAAGTATGTCTGGATGCTGCCGTCGATCTGCCCCTGCATGTCCTCGAGTGTCTTCGCGGTGGCCGTGATGTACGCCGTCAGGTCGCTGTTGGCGGTGTCTGCGGAGTTTTGCGCCGCCTGGATGTCGCCGGTGAGGCCTTTGATGTCGGTCTGTGCCTGCGCGAGGTCGCTTTTGACCGACGGGAGCGTGGTGTTGTTGAGGGTGTCGATGTCGGTCTGTGCCTGCGCGAGGTCGCTTTTGACCGACGGGAGAGTGGTGTTGTTGAGTGTGTCGAGGTCTTTCTGTGCCTGCGCGAGGTCGGTCTGGAGCTGCTGCTGCTGCTTGTCGAGGTCCGGGAGCGTGGTGTCGTTGAGTGTTTTGAGCGTCGCGTCGAGCTTGTCGAGGTCGGACTGGAGTGCGCTCGGGCCGGTGACGGTGACTGTGACGGGCTGGCTGGCGGGGCTCTGGTTGGGCTTGGGGTTTCCGTCCGAGTCGTGCGCGTCATCGTAGGCGACGGCGGTGATGGTGGCGGTCGAGCCGACCGTCAGTCCCATGATGTCGAGGGTGCCTGCGGCGGTGAGCGTGCCGCGGACCGTCCCGTCGGCGAGGATATCGATGCGTTGGAAGTCGGCTGGCGGCTGCGCGCCGTCGAGCGTGCCGTCCCATGCGACGGTGACTGCCGTGTCGCTGCTTGTTGCGTACAGTCCGGTCGGCGTGCCGGGGACGGTCGCGTCGTTGACCCACTGGCGGATGCCGCCGCCGTTCCCGGTGACGATGGTGCCGGTGCCGAGCGGCTTGCCGTCCGCGTCCTTCTGCCCGTCGGGCACGAACGTGCTGCCCGCGTTGGACGTCTGCTGGCTGCGGGCCGTGTCGAGCGCCTTGCTCGCGAGGCGCGCGACCTTCTCTAGGTCGCTTCCGCCGATCTTGATGTGCTTCACTCTTGTCCTTTCATCGGATTCCCTGATACCAGGGGACGGTCGCGACGTCGAAGAGGACCTTGACCCGGCTCCCGCCGTCGCCGCTCATCTCCATGAGCGTCATGTCGTACTCGCCGTCCGGCAGGCACGGGTGCCCCTGCATGTCGACGACGCATCGCATGCCGGGCCACACGCTGCCCAACTGGGGTGTGCCGGGGTCGTTGAGGTCGTATTCCCCGCTTATCTGCATGATGGGCCTTGACTGGGCCGTGAGCTGCGCGAGCGCGGCCGACCGCAGCGCGTCGTACTGGTCCGCGTCCGTGTCCGAGTAGGAGGTTTCGCGCATCACATACCCGGGTACGGCGCCCGGCATGCCCATGTCCTCGGCGAGGCTGGTCAGCGTCTCCGCGTCCTGCCCGCTGCCTGTCGCGTACACGCGCTGGTAGCTCATGGCCCAGTCGACGCTCACGTTCTCCAGCGTGCCGCCGCGCGGCATGACGCTCCAGTACGGCGGCACGGCCGGCTGCGGGAGGCTGGGGTCCGTGTCGCTGCCGGCGAGGAACCTGGTGCGCACGCGCGTACCGTCGGCCGTCAGATAGGGGCGCCATTGCATGTCCGGCCCGTCGGACAGTCCGGCGATCTTGTCGAGGATGTCCTTGCCGCTGAGGTTGGCGACGTTCCACGCCTGGTATGTGCGGGTGTGCAGGGTCGCGTCCTCCCCGCCGACGCGCGTGTGCCTCTCGCCACGGTACTGCCAGTCGACGGGCAGGAGGCCGCCGGGTTTCGCGTCGGTGCACTGCCAGCCGACCTCGCTGGCGATGCCACGGTAGGTCATGCCGCTCCATGAGAGCACGCCGCGCGCCCTCTGCTCACCGTACCCGCCTTCCGGCACGCAGTACCGGTCGGCGAGGAGACTGTACACGCTGCTGACGGTGATGGTGACGCTCGTCCAATCGCATGACAGGCCGCTGATGACGCCGTAGAGGAACGGCGTGCCGATGCTGCCGGCGCGGATGTCGCCGCTGGTGCGGGCGAATGCGACGATGGCGCGTCTCTGCGGTTCGATCGCGTGCCACCTGTCCTGCTGCGTTTCGCCGGGTATCGCGCTCCACGGCACGTCGACGTCCTTGACCTCGTCCTTGCCGACCTGCCTGTTCTTGATGGTGCTCAGGCTTGAGTCGCCGACCGTCAGGCTCCAGGAGGCGCGCCCGAGGTCGATGGGTTCGCGCAGTATGCCGGTCTGCGCGTCGGCCAGCCAGTAGTCGATTCTCATCACGCGACCCCGAGGTCGATGACGTCAAGGCTGCGCAGACCCTGCCACGTGGCCTGCGGCGCCCCCGTGTTGCCCATGGCTTGCACGCCGACGCTGTGCACGCCGGCGGGCAGTTCCGCCACCCATGTGACGGTCTGCCTGTTGTAGTATCTGCCGACGGCCACCTCGTCCGCGCCGTCGCTGGCTACAGCGCCGTCGATGACGAGCCGTACGTACATGCTTGAGTCTCCGCCGGCGGACGCGCGGAACGTGTACCGGAATTCGGCGAGCCTTTTGGTCGGGAGGTTCTTGGTGCTGGTGGCGACCTGCAGCGTCCACGCGCCGCTCCAGTCCTGCGCGTCTGTGCCGGTGTTGTCGCCGTGCGCGATGCGGCCGATGGTCGCGCCGTAGGGTACGGCGGCCGCGCCGGGCGTGATGGCCGCGCCGGTGCTTGTGCTGGTCATGCCGGCGGCGACGTACGCCTGGGCGATGGTGATGCTGCCAGCGGGCAGGGATGGCGCCGTGGGCGATGCGGACGGAGTGCCCTTGATGACGCTCACGGTGACCGTGTGCGACCCGTCGAGAGAGGGGTCGAGCGCCTTCAGGGCAATCAGGTCGATGCGCGGGTACGTGGAGTCGCCTGCCGTGCCGGCGACCGTGCCGCCGTCGTAGGCTGCCACGCGCGTGCCGTCCGAGCCTCTGGGCACGACGGCCACTCCGGCGGCGACAGTGTATGAGAGGCCTCCGCCGCCTGTCACGCCAAGTCCGGAGACGATGCCTCCGGACGGGTAGAGTGCGGCGAGGATGCGGCGGTGGTCCGTCGCGGTCAGTCCCGTGCCAGTCGAGTCACGCCCGGTTCCGAGTGATCCGCTCATGTCTTGCTCCTTAGATGTAGGTTCCTCGTGTCTCGTATGTGACGCGGCCGCCCGCCGCGCCCTCGTAGGTGAGGGTGAGCGTCTGCCCGGGCGGTATCGTCGGCCACTGGCGGGCGGTGAACGACGGGGTCATGTCGAGGCCCGCGTAGCTTGCCGTGCCGTGTCTGGTGTCCGCGATGATGGGGGTCGTGCTGCCGGGCGGCGGTGAGCATGCGACGCGCCCCGCGCCGCCAAGCCCGTCATCCCACTTGATGCCCACGGTGCCGGAATGCCCGGCGGCGAGGGTGAAGCCGAGAGTCGGGTACGCGGCGTGGTTGCCGTGGTTGACGAGCGTCGCCGTCCACGAGCCGCCGGAGGACCTGTTCTCGTGGTAGTCGACCGGGTAGTCGGCCGGGTACGTGAGCCCGCCCAGCACGGTGGCCGTACCGGGTTCGAGCACGCCCATGGTGGGCGTCGCGTCGTATTTCAGCGGGTCGGCGCACACGATGGTGATGCTCCCCGTGTCGGCCGCCTCGACCCACGTGCCGCTCCACGCGGGGGTCACGTACCCTGTCGCCTGCCGCGCAGTGCCCGCGTCGTACACGGTGAGCGTCACGCCAGCGCGGCCCATGAACATGCCGATCGCGTCACGCGCCTCGTTTTGCGTGTGCCTGTCGCCGAGCACGGCGTAGTTGATGATGATGGTGCGCGCGGAGTAGACGATGTCTTCGTCCGCCGGCGTGTGCGCGCCGTCGCCCGACTGGAGTTCCGTCAGGCTCGTCTTGGCGCTGGGCGCGCTCCACCATCCGTCGATCCCGTCATCCGTGAGGACGAGCGGGATGCGTCCGCGCCCCGCCTGTCCGCCGACCCACAGGTCGGGCAGACCGGGCGCGCGGAGACGGCACTGGATGGTGCTTGCCGTCCTTGTCATCAGATCACCTCCCGTGCGAGTGTCCGCGCGAGGATCGGCGCGGCCACGTACAGGTCGTCGTCGGCGCGGATGATGGGCGCGGTCAGGTTGACCGTCGTCCCGGCAGCCCGCCCGTAGGATGCCGCGGCGGGCTGGAGGCCCGTGGTGCCGCCGCCGACCGTACTCCACGTGACGCCAGGAACTGGCGCGGGCACGCCGCTGACGGCCTCCATCATGTCCTCGGTGGCTAGCCGGACGCCGGTACGGCCGTCGCGGATGCCGAGCGCCATGCCGGCGGGGATCCATTTGCCGACCTCGTCGCGCATGACCTTGGACGGGCTGCCGATGCCGAGCACCTGCTTGGCCCAGCTGACCACGTTGCCGCAGATGCTGCTGATCTGGTCCTTCAGCCAGTTGAACTTGTCGCTGATGCCGTTCCACAGGCCTTCGAGGATGTGCCCGCCGACGTCCTTGAGCCATTCGCCGGCGTTCTTGAAGCAGTCGAGGATCTTGTCCTTGATGCCCTTGACCTTATCGACTACGGTCTTGACGGCGTTCTCCGCGGCGGTCGACAGGCCGTTCCAGATGTTGCTGAAGGTGTCGCTGATTCCCTGCCACAGGTTGTTCCACCAGGCGGCGATGGGGTCGATGACGCTGTGGATGGCGCTGCTGACGGCGTCGACGACGCCGCCGACGAACCCGCAGATCCCGTTCCAGATGTTGGTGAAGAAGTCGCTTATCCCCTGCCACACGCCGCTCCACCATGATGCGACGGCGTTGAAAACCGTGGTGATGGTGTCGCTGACGGCATTGACGACACCGCCGACGAACCCGCAGATCCCGTTCCAGATCGCCGTGAAGAAGTCGCTGATGCCTTGCCAGACACCGCTCCACCAGCTGGCGATGGCGTTGAACACGCCTGTGATGAAGTCGCTGATAGCGGTCACGATGGGCGTGATGAACGCGAGGATCGCGTTCCACACAGTGACGAACACCGTCTGCACGCCTCGCCACAGTGTGACGAACACGGCGGCGATGACGATGCCCACGTCGTAGAAGAACTCGCCCAAACCGGTTAACACCGGGACGATGAAGCCGAGGATCGCGTTCCACACGGTGGTGAACACGCTGCTGACAGTGTTCCACACGCCCTGCCACCAGCTGGCAACGGCGTTGAACGCGGTCGTGATGGCGCCCGCAATCGAGCTGACGACGCCTCCGACGAACCCGCAGATGCCGTTCCACACGTTGGTGAAGAAGCTCCCGATTGCGCCGAACACGGTCCGGAACACGTTCAGGATGCCGTTCCACACGTTGGTGAAGAACGCGGCGATGTTCGACCAGACCTGCCGGCCTGTCTCCGTCTTGGTGAAGAAGAGCGTGAGACCGGCGACGACCGCGGCGATGACGGTGAGGAGCGCGCCGAGCGGGTTGGCGGCGATGATGGCGCCCAGGGCGCTGAACGCGCTTCCGATGGCGCCGAGCACGCCGGTGACCGCGCCGCCGATGGACGAGAGCGCGCTCAGTCCGTTCTTGACGATGCCGAGGCCGCTGCCGAGCGCGGACAGGCTCGCGCCGATGCCATTGCCCTCGGCGACGAGTTGGAAGAACGCCTTGATGTTGCCGGCCGACGTGCCGATGCCCTGCGCGGCCGTCGCCACTCCTTGCAGCACGCCGGGGAGCTTGCCGAGGACGCCGACGACAGTGCCGATGGATGATGAGACACCCTTGAATGCAAGTCCGCCGGCAATCGCGTACAAGGCTGCCGTCACCACGCCCTGGTGGTCGGCTATCCACTGCAGCGGCGTGATGATCCGGTTGACCGCGTCCGCGAAAGAGTCCGGCGGTATGGCCGCCATGACGGCCTGCGCGAAGTCGCCGAAAGCCTTGGCCACCGTCACCAGTGCCGAGCCGAGCGCCCCGACTATGCCGGCCTCGTCAACCTTTTGGAAGAAGCGCGAGAGCCAGTCAATCGCTGATGAGACCGCCGGCATCAAGGAGGCCACCGCCATCCTGATGTCGAAGAAGACACCTTCGGCGATGCGGCCGGCGTTCTGCGCGTCCGGTATGATGCCGGACAACCCCTGTGACAGGGTTATGAGCGCGGTGTACATTTCGTCGACGGTGCTGTTGAAGGCGTTTGGCCCTGCCATGGACGAGAATTCGCCGAGGAATTGTGCGAGCCAGTCCTTGGCGTTGCCAAGCGCGTAGCCGGCGCTCTCGGCTGCGTCCCTCACGGCGAGGAGGACCGTGACGAGCGGACTGTCCTCCTCGACATTGAGCGCCGCACCGATCTCGCCCGTGAAGTCGCCGGTCGACAGGAGCTGGATGACTGCGCTGATCTTGTCGCCGATGCCTTGCAGCGAGTCCGCCGCCTTCTGCCCGGCCTTGGTGAAAGCGCCGCCCAGCTGGTCGATGACGGGCTGGAGGCTCGCGGTCAGCCCGTCGACGGCGGGGATCGCCGCGTTGAACACGGTCTTCAGCGCGGCGAGCGCCGGGGTGGCGGCCGCCGCGCCGAGACGCGACAGGGCCGCCTTGACGTTGTCAAGCGCGCCGCTGAAGGTCTGGCCGCTGGCGAGTGCCGAGCCGCCGAGCGACGCCTGCATGGCGTCCGCGAACGTCTGGAAGTCGATCTGCCCCTTGGACACCATCTCGCTGACGTCCGAGGTGCTCTTGCCAAGCTGTTTGCTCAGGGCTTGGAGGACTGGCACGCCGGCGCTCGTGAGCTGGAGCATGTCGTCGCCCTGGAGCTTTCCGCGAGCGGCGACCGAGGAGAAGATGGCGCCGACGTCCTGGAAGCTTCGGCCGCTGATGGTGGCCGTGTCGCCGATGGTCTTCAGGACGCTGGACAGCTGCTGTCCGGGCTTGATGCCGCTGGCGACCATGGTGGCGGCGACGCTGGCCGCGTCGCCCAGACCATACGCCGTGCCCTTGACCGAGGCCATGGCGTCGGACATGATGCCGGCGACTTCCTCGGTCGAGTGGCCGAGGCCGGTGAGCTTCGCCTGCGCTCCTTCGATCTGGAGGGCGCGGGTGACGCCGCCGGTGGCGGCGAGGCCGGTGACGGCCGTGGCCATGCCGCCGATGGCGACGGCACCGGCCTTGCCGGCCGTGGCGACGGCGCCCACGGCCTTGCCCACGACGCCGCCCACGCCCTTCAAGGCGCCGGACAGGCCGCCGGTAAGGTGTTCGCCGAGGGTCTTGCCGGCGGAGTCGCCCGCCTTGCTGACCTCGCCTCCCAGACCCTGCGTCAGGGCGTTCCTGATGCCCTTGAGCGAGGGGACGATCTGGACGTATGCCTGGGCTACCTGTGTCGCCATCATGCCCTCCTAGTGGGTCTGGGTTGTCTCTGTTTTGCCGCGGGGACGGCTGAGCATGTCGAGCACCTGCTCCGTCGTACCCGATGCGACGGTGGGGTCGCCTCGCCCGTCGCGCTTGCCGTCGCCGGGGCGCGGCCACTGGTCGCGCCACCTCTGCCCCTTGGGGTGTTTGCTCATGCTCCACGCGATCCACGCGCACGAGTCGCGCAAGCTTGCGAGGAGCGCTGTCCTCTCGTCCCACCCGGCGCGCGGGTCGAGGCGGTGCCAGACGAGCGCGTCCAGCGGGAGGTTGGCGGCGAGGTCGGCCGCCCGCAGGACGCGGATGCCCGCGCCGATGTCGTCCACGTCCAGCCCGTAGACGCGCTGCATGTCGGCGCGCAGCGTGTCAGGGGCACGGACGCACATCCGCGCGAGCGTCAGGAGTTTGGGGCCGCGGTGCTCAGGACCTTGGTGAGCGCGTCCATGACGCCCTGCACGGGGATGCGGCCCTCGTCGTCGGCGAGAGTGGCGAGCACGGCGCGGTACTGCTTGCCGAAGATGCGGCGCACGATGTTCACGACCCTGAGCTGGTCGCCCACGTCGGTGGACTCACCGGTGCCGGCGGCCTCCACGCGTGACAGATCGTCGAGGAACGTCCAGTCGTCGAAGGCTTTGAGGTCGACGGTCACGGTGACTCCGTTGACGTCGACGGTCACCGTCTGCGGCGCTGGGATGCCTTTGGTCTGCTTGGGCTGGCTCACTGTCTATCACTTCCCCGCGGAGGTCGAGGTGGTCGATGTGATGGGCGCGACGTACTCGGTCATGGTCACGCCGTCAGCGTCGGCGTTGCACGCGAGGGTCACGCCGTATCCGACCGCGTCGGACGCGGCGTAGGTGATGGAGTCGCGGTCACTGACGGTCGCGTCGGGCACGACGAGGCGCTTGACGTGGTTCCAGCCGGCCATGAGGATCTCACATACGATGACCTTGCCGGTGCTGTCCGGCTGCGTGTGTTTGACGGTGAGCGTGGTCGAGTCCGTGCCGGTGACCGAAGAGTCTCCGTACAGGAGCTTCATGCCTGCGGCGGTCGTCTCGATCATCGTGAACGCGAGGGTCTCCGAATAACCGGACACGACGGTGAGGGCGTTGGTGCCGCCCATCTCGGTCACGTCGGTCGTGTCGATCGACGGCTCGTTCTCGATGCCGTCGTCGGAGAGCATACCGAGGGTGACGAAAGCGGGGTCGAGCGCGGCCGTCGCGTCCGTGGGCAGGGTCGTGCCCTTCGGTGCGACGTACACGACGCCGCTGACTTTCTTCGGCTTGCCGATTGCAACATTGGACATGATGTCCTCCTAAAAGTACAGATAGTGGAAAATCTGGGGGCGTGTGCCTAGAGGACGCACGTCATGGTGAGCTGCGCCGTCCAGCGCGGCCACACGGGGTCGGACGGGTAGGAGTCCTCGACGATGCCGTCGACGCGGCTCATGCCCACGTCAGGGGATTCGTCGGCCATCGACCGGAGGGCGGGCGCGAGCACCCGGTGCATCGTGTCGGACGCCGTCCACGGGGTCGGAGCCCACACCATGACCGTCAGCTGCGCGGTGTCCACGTGGTTGCGCGTGCTGCCACCGGAGCGTTCGACGGTGACGTACGTGCCTCCCGTGGGCTTCGCGCCCTCCGGCAGGGTGAATCCGATACCCGCGCCGGACAGGCCGGGAACCGTCTTCAGGTAGGCGACGACAGTCTGTTCGGCGTTCACTCGGAGCCTCCCGTCTGGCATTGGCCGACGGCCTTGCGCAGGAGGTTGTCCTTGCGTGCGGCGATGGCGGCTGGGATCGTTGCGGCGCGCACGAGGGCGATGGTGCCGACCCGCGAGTCGCGCGCCTTCGCCACCGCGAATGTCGCGGCCGCCGACTGCCTGTAGTAGGGGCTTTTCGGCCTGGTGCGCGCGTACCCGCTGAGCGAGTGGCCGGCGGCGAGCCGGTTCGCGGCCGAGCAGACGCGCGCGGCGGCCTTGTCCACCTCGCCGACGATGCCCGGGTCGCGGCGCAGGGCCGTGAGCCCCGCGCCGTCGAGTTTGACGATGACCTGTGCCATCGTTGCCTCCTTACTTCATGGCGGTCAGTTGGACGACCATATGCCACCTGGTGGGCGTGAGACCGCCGTCGTATGGGTGGGGGTCGCCCACGACCTCGTACTCCGTGCCGTCCGCGAGGCGCATGCGGCAGCCCTTAAGGCTGTGCCACGCCCACGCGCGGGGCATGTAGGCGGTGCGGGCGACGGTAACGCCGTCCGGCATGGTCTGCTCGGTGGAGTCCGATTGGGAGCCGTCGGCGACGAGCACGTCATCGACGGTCTCCTCCATGGTGCTCCAGAGGGTGCCGCCGGCCGGGTCCTCGCCCGCCTTCGATCGGCGGATGATGGTGACGGTCTCGCCTCTCACTGTGCGCCTCCGAGTTGGCTCATGTCCGTGCTGCCGAGGCGCACGGTGCCGCCGAGAGCCTTCTTCTCAGCCTTGGTCAAATACAGGTCGCCGGATGGGTTCGAGTACGACCATGACTGGCTGAAGGGGCCGGCGGTCTGGCTTGACTGGGTGACGCCGGCCATGTCGCCGGACTGGAGGGCGCGGATGACTGCGGCGCACGTGACGCGGCGCAGCGTGTCCGCTCCGGCCGTCTGCCAGTTGGGGCACGTGGTGCGGATAAGGTCGCCCGCATCCTCGATGAGCGCCCCGCACCGCGTCTCCTCGGAGTCCGAGAGGGCGCGCCACCGGGCGGTCACGTCCTCCACGGTCGCGTAAACGTCCGTCATGGCGCGCCTACCCTTCGAGTACCCCGGCCTCGCGGAGCGACGCGAGGAGCGCGTTGACCGTCGCCGTGACATCGGCGACAGTCTTACCCTTCGCGTCGTCGACCGCGCGCGCCCTGCGTGGGATCGCTGGCGTGCCGTCTGGGTTGACGATGCTGACCGGCGCGCTGGACAGCACGCTGCCGCCGGGCGCGTCGGTCACGACCAGCCTCTGGACCGGGTACATCATCGCCGTCACTTCCCCGCCGTGCCCGTGGCCGCGGACTTGAGGACAGCGATGCCCTTCGGGTCGAGCACCGCGTACGCGAACACGGCCTCGGTGCGGTACGCGACCTGGTTGACGGCGCTCAGGTCCACACCGGTCTGGTCGGGGTCGCCGTAGGGGATGATGGTGCTCGTGACGTCGCGCACCATGCCCCACTTGATGAGGCTGAAGTCGCCCATGAACGCGAGCACGTTGGTCGCGGTCTTCGCGAGACGCCCGTTGACGGTGCCGCTGGTCGCGGCCTTCACGCCGTCGAGCGTGCCGGCCTGGAGGTTCAGCGGGATCTCCGGGAAGTAGCGCATGCCGGTGGCGGGCACGCGGAGCTTGCGGAGTCTCGCCGCCCACGTCTTGCTCAGCGCGACGCCGTTCACGTCGTACAGGTCGTTCACCGCGGAGGCGAGCGCGTCCACGTTGGCGATGTCGTCGTCGCCCGCGGTGACCTGCACCGCGGTGCCGCTCAGCGCGTCATACCCGGCCAGCGCCTCGCCGCTCTTCGGGTTGATGGCGTGGAGCACGACGTAGTCGAGCGCGCGGCCGATCGCCGCGGCCTGGTCCTCCTGGATCGCGCTGATGATCTGGAAGCGGTTGTCCTCGTCGGCCCACTGGAGCTCGCTCGTGACGCGGGTCGTCGTCTGGACTTTGAAGCGCTTGGCGGTCACGGTAGTCGTGTCCTGCTCGTAGCTGCTCTTCGTCTGGCCCTCGGCCGTCACGTCGGCCTCGCTCCGGCCATTGAAGACGAGGTAGTCGCGGTCGGTGAAGACCTGCGGCGTGGACGGGCTCAGTGCGGCGATGACGCTGGTGTCCTTCGCCTTGTTGATGACTGCCGTCACGACTTCGTCGGGCAGCTTGACCTTGCCGGTTGTCATTGCCATGGAATATTCCTCCTTGTTCGTTCAGAGCTGGGCGAACAGTTCGTCCACCCATTCGCGTGATTTCTGCCCGGCCGCCTCGTGCCTGGGTGTGCTGCCCTGGCCGTGTGTGCCGGTGTGGATGTGGCGCCCGATGGTTTTGGCGGCGTCCATCATCGCTTCCTCGCTGTCGGCTGACACGAGGGAGAGGATGTCCGTAGGGATGGCGTACTTGGCGGCGGCGGCTTTGACCCACGCGTCGCGCTGCTCCGCCGTCTCGTACTCGGCGACCTTGCCCTCGAGCTCCTTGAGGCGGTCAGCGTCGGTCTTGGCCGCGTCGGCCTCCCCTTTGAGCTGGTCCGCCTGACGGCGGTTGGCCTTGCTTCGCTCCTCCCACTTGCGGGATTCGGCGACGGCCTGCTCGTACTTCGCCTTCCAGTCGACCTGCGGCCGCTCCGGTTCCTGCGCGTCGCCGTGCGGCTCCGCGCCCGCCGTCACCGCCGTCCCGTCCGTCTGGGTGGTTTCGTCTGCCATATGCCTGTGGCTCCTTTGCTGTGATCCGGGCCCCGTGCGGGGCCCACCGTTCCACGCGCCGTGCGGCCCGTGGAGATTCGCGGCCGTCCCCGGATTTGCACCGGGACGCGGGGCTATGGGCAACCCCGCGCGCACTACACGACAGCCACACGCCCCCTCACACGGACGGGGCAAGATTTTGTTGCTATGCGTCGTTTCCCGCATGCTCGTCGCCCTCGCGACTCATGCGGGAACGCGCACCCGGAAGGTACATGCCTCGCGCCGAGTTCTTCTCGAACACACGCCCGCAAGACAGTCGCAGCTCGTCTGGCGTGATCTCGTAGGCGTCAATGAGGTTGGCCAGTGTCTGCAACACATCAGCCAGCTCATCCAGCATGGCGCGCCGGTTCACGTCCGAGCCGTCCTTGACCCACGCCTTACCAGCCTCGGCAAGCTCAGCCGCCTCCTCCAGACACTTCAGCACCTGCCACTTATCCGCCTTCTGATGGCTCGCATCGAACACTGCCATCGCAGGGAACGCCACCGTATCAAGCCGTGCCATCGCACCCACTCCGATCCGTGACGAGTTCCATGGCACGGTCGCCCAAGTGGAAGCGGAGGCGCTTCATCAGCACGTCCGCATACTCACGGATCGCACGCTCCTGGTCACTCATGAGCTCCTCCTCGCCGGACTCCTCCAACTCACGGAAATGCACAGCCCTGTAGTCCGAGAGCCTCTCCCTCCTGCCCACGAGCTCCCTGTACTCGTCGACCATGCGCATCAGATACCCGGGAATGCCATCAGACATGACCCCACCTTCCTTTCAGATATGCGAAAGCCCCGCCGGAGCGGGGCCAATTACAAGAAAAGCCGCCAGAAGGCGGCTAGAAAAAAACGAACAAGGTGAATCGCCTATCGCGATTTGCCGAACAAGTAGCCCAGGGACGTCGTCGTGACGACCTTGAGCATATCCACCACGGAATCGACCACGCCGGACTTCCCGTCGGGGAAGAACACGCTCGCAACGGCGAGGACGACGACCAGGAAGATGCAGACGTTGACGAACGAGCTGGCGCTTTGGTTCCGGAAATTTTCCACGCCCCACGCATGCCTCTGCTCCGGGGTCGGGGCCGGGGCCGCCTGCATCGCGTCACCGTCCCTGCTTTCGGACGGCGGCACGTCCTCCGTCGCATCGTCCGGGATGCCTCCGGTGCCCTCAGCGGCCATGGGGCGCGCCCGTCAGGAGATGGTCGAACGTGGTGTCATCCGTCATGTCCACCTCGTCCACGTACAGGTGGCCCCCGTCGTTAGCCTTCGACCAGGCGGAGCCGGGGAGATGCGTCACGCGGCTGAGGTACACGGCGTCATAGCCCTTCATCCTGTCCCAGACGACGTCCAGGACGGACCTGAGGGCCGGGCTTGAGCCCTCGTCGATCACATAGGACTTGCCCAGCGCGTCCTGCGCGTACCGCGTTATCCTGCCCGAGCGAAACCCCTTGAACTCGACGTAGACGCTCGGGCACACAGGACCGTACCTCCACGCCTGGAACCTCTCGGACACCAGGCGCCTCCCCGTGTTCCGCTGGTACATGCAGCACACGAAGAACAACAGCTTCTGCAACTTCATGGGCGTCACCGGGACGCCGTCGCGGAACGAACGCGCCAGGATGGCGTTCGCGATATAGGAAGGAGGCACGCCGGCACCGGACAGACCACCAGTGTTCGAATCATCGCAGGCCATGTCCGCTCCTTTCGCCGTTCCAGACCTTCACAACCCCAAGTTACTCCCGCGGGCGGCAGGTTCAAAGCTTTCCCTCTTTTTTCAGTCGTCTGTACTCGGCCTGCAGTTTGAAGGTGTTGACGGGCTTGCCGGCACGGTACAAGGCTATCGCATGACTGCTCACCCATTTATGCTCATCAGGGTCCTGTGGAGTAATGCCAAGTTCACGCTGGCGTTTAGCCTGTTCCTCCGGATCCGTTATCGGGCGGAGCACCGGGAGACGGTAGTCGAGCGGGCCGTCGAAGTCCTGATCCCAGTCCTTGGGGTCATCCCCATACACATGCGGTTTGTCAGCCATCTGGAGCTCCTCTCATAACTTCCCCACGCCCTCACGGAAACGCGTATAAGCGATTATATCGCCTTTTTCGTCGGTTGCCGCTCCAAGAAACTCGAGGCTTCCTCCGCGCGGCAGAAGGATCTCGAGCTGCCCCTCCCCTTTGTCGCTCTTTACGCCTTCGAGGTACAGGCAGTGGGTGTTCTGAGGCACGAGGATGCGCACGACCATCTTCTCCTGCGCGGCATCCTGTTGGCCGTGGCTTATGTCAACGCCGTCCTTCTTGAGCGTCGTTGACATGAAACCGGGGACATCGAAAGTTTCCCCATCCTCCTTGTTAAGGAGCTCTTCAGGTGAGGTGACGCCGAACGTGTCGAATCGCATGTACCGGCTGACGCTGAACTGCTGGATCGTCCGGCTCCGACCAATGACGGAGTCCAGCACCGAAGCTTCCTCCGCGACGCCTTGCGGAAGCTCGCCATCCGCGAACAACGCAGCGTTGATGCGTTTGAAGCTGCCGCTCTTCCACCTGCGCACCGCCGAACGCTGGGCTCGCGTGAACCCACTCCTCAACCCCTCGAGGTCGTCCGCCCGCGCGGAGAGATGCCTAAGCGACCGTGGAGTGATGCCAACCCAGCTGGTCGGGTCGGACAGCGCATCAGAGGCGTCCTGCGCCAGGGGCGCCGCGTCCGTGACCATGCCGCCGCCGATCCGCCGCATGACGCTCAGGATGTCCTTGTACGAGTAGTTCCCGGCGCCACGCTCCGCGTCAAGCCTCGACCTCGCGGCCGTGTACAGGCGCTGGTACGGGTCAGGGTCGTAGCCGGACAGCTCCTGCTTGCCGAAGCTCGGCTCGATCATGCAGTCGCAGTGCCGGTGGTAAGTGCTCCCCAGCCCCGCGGATTGGGCCGTCCAGTACACGAAGCCGCGGCCGGCGAGCATCGTGCAGAACGCGCACGTCACCGCGCCACGCGGCACGCGAGCATACCTCGGTTTCGCGGGGTCGCGCCTGACGAGAGTCTGCGTCCGGTCCCTCGCCCCTTGGCGGATCATGTCGCCTGCGACCTGCTGCCAGTCCTCCATGGACATCGCGCCGCCATCATGTGCGGAGCCGCTGGCGGCGATCCGCCAGAAGTCATCGATGGCAAGGCCATGCCCCTGCCCGTTCATGAGCTCTGTGAACGTGAGGCCGGGCTCGTCGGTGTTGGTCGAGCCTCCGGCGACCCTGTAGAGCGTCCTGTCCGGGTCGATGGTGCCCGGGTGTTCGAAGCCCGGGAGGTCAACACCGTGCTTCTGCCAGAGAGAGCGCACCGTGTCGTAGTAGTTGTCGGCGAGCTGCCCCGCCGCCCTTGTCTCCTCCCTGATGAGGTAGGGGATGTCCTGGCGGTGGATGCCGCCAGCGTCATAGGCCTGCTCGATTTCCTCCGAGAGCTCGTCGGCGAGGTTCTGGAGTTCGTCCTGGTATTCCCGCCACGCGGCGTCGAGTTCCCTGCGGAGTCCGGGATCGCTGGACGTGGACAGGCCGCCGCCCTCTGGGCTGAACGCGTCACTGCTGCCCGCCATCGGCACCCCCGTTCACCGTGTCCCGCCCGGTCTGTTCGCCGGTCGGGGTGGGGCGGGTGATCGCGTCGATGCGCGCCTGCGCGCGCTGCTCCTGCTCGCGCGACCTCACCCCCGCGATCTCCGCCTCGTCCAGGCCGAGACGGCGCAGGGCGACGTCGCTCCCAGCGTACGCCTGGTTCACGCTCGCGACCTTCGTGTAGAAGTCCGCGCGTGCCGCGTCGCTCACCACCCGGGTCGGCGCCCACACCGGGGACACGCCCTCCAGGACTGGCACGTCCGTCGTGCCGTTCCTCAACTGGACGGCCATGCGCATCGCCTGCATCAGCGCGTCCCCGAACACGACGTTCTGCCGGTCGGCGACACGGGTCAGCTCGTTCTCGCTCGCCGCCAGGGCCTCAGCGCTCGTCGGGTTCGACAGGCGGATGCCCAGACGCTCCGCGGGGATGTCCGTCTCCGCGCTGGCGAGCATCGCAATCGTCTCCAGCATGTCGCCGTGCGGCTGCATGCTCGCCTGCGTCACCTGCCGCATCTCCGGCACCAGCCCGTCCTCGTCACGGCTGACCGCGTTCACGCTGCTCACGAGGCTCTTCCACGTGCCGGCGGTGAACGCGTTCGGGTCGAGCCCGAGGAACCACAGGCGCGGCGCGCTGTAAAACTCGGCCGTGGCCTCCATGCGCACCATCGTACGGAACGCCATGTCGATGAGCGCCATGAGCGACCTGTTGATGCGGCTACGCCCGAACGGCCTGTCCATCTGCGCGTCGTACACGAACGGCACGACGCCCACACCCCGGAGCACTGTCTCGTGCAGTTCCCCGACCCACTCGCCGCCCACCCTGTGACACTCCCAGTTCCTGCCGGGCAGCCACACCGTGAACGCCGTGATGCGGCCGTTCTCGTCGTCGTCCGTGATTGTCAGCGCGCCCTCCATGCGTCGGCGGGCAGGGTCCCACAGGCCGGCCGACCAGTCGGCGGAACGGGGCACGACCAACGGCGTGGGCTCCGGCTCCTCCGGGTCAAGGTCGACAGTGAGGAAGGAGCACGAGTGCTTGTAGCAGCTGACGATCGCCTCGCCGACGTCCGTGGCCAGACGGTTCGCGGCGCAGATGTCCGAGACTCCATCCGGGTCGCCGTCCGGTGTGGCGAACCCGCGGAACACGCTCTTGTCGGAGAGCGCGCGGACGCTTTTCTGCGCCCAGCCGACGACGTTCCCGGCGCGCGAGCGGATGTTCGGCGGGATGCTTATCCCATAGTCACGGAACCGGTTCCGCGCGTCGTAGTATGCGCTGCGCAGCACATTGCGCGGGTACTTGTCCCGCCAGACGCGTAGGAGACGGCGCGTGACCGCAAGATCACCTCCGGGCATGCCGTCGATGCTTGTCACGTCGGCGGACTCCACCGCAATGAACGGCTTGCCCGCGTGCATGGACATGTCAGGCATTTTCAGACCATCACTTTCTGCTGTCTGCCGGGGTGCCTCCGGCTGGTGAACGCGCCGTGCAGCGCGAGGGTCACCGCGACCAGGGGGCTTATGTCAATGTCAGATCCGGTGCGCTGCCACGCGGTCATGCCGCCCTGTCCGACGGTGCGGAGGGTGGCGCGCAGCGCGGCGTCCGCGAGCGCCGGCTGGTCCGCTGCCGGCAGGTGCGTGACAGTGCGCGCGCCGAGCATGTCGAGCATGCGGCCGGTCGCCTGGGCGATGTCCCTCGCGCCGGTGACCGTGACCTTGACATGCCGGGCCTTGAGGTCGGGCAGGAGGCTGAGCGCCGGGCTCTGAGCGTCGATGACGACGGCGGAAGCATGCGGCCACCTGTCTGCGAGCCAGTCGACCGCCCACCGCGTGCCATGCTCGTGCACGCCCTGGCATGCGGCGAGTTCGACGTGCGCGGTGCCGTCCGGGTAGCGGGCGCACGCTCCGATGCTGATCTCCGACCGGTCGGGCGGCATGTCCACGCCGAAGCTGACGGTGCCGCCGTCCGGCCGTGCCGTGACTTCGGTCGCCTTCCACGTCTCCGGGGTGATGACCCCGGCACCGCCGGTCTCGTCCCAGATGCCCAAGGCCTCGCGGCGGAAGTCATCCTCGGGCAGGAGCTGGCGCATGCGGATGATGCTGTCCTCGCTGGTGCGCAGCGGGTAGCTGGGGTTGGCCTTGGCCCATGCCTCGCGGTCGTCGCTGTCGCAGTCGCGCGGCGCGGCGAGCTCGACGTAGGCCATGCCTTTCGCGTTGCCGGCCTGCGCCTGGCGGCGCTTCGTAGCGAACACGTCCGACGGGTCGCCCGGCTTAGGCGGGTTGCCAAGGAACACGGCCAGCGGGTCTGTCGCGGTGTTCATGACCGGGATCATGTTCGACAGGGCGCGGTCGGTGAGGATCTGTGATTCGTCGAAGACCTCGACGTCGGCGCCGTGCAGGCCGCGGCCGAAGCCGTTCTCGCGCGCGCCGAACATGATGCGGCTCCCGTTGGCGAACACGATCTCCTGCTGGCCGTTCGCGCGGCGGATGTGGTCGATGTGCCGCGCCACGGCCGGCATCTGAGCCAGAGAGCACATGTCCGCGAAAGTCTCGTCCGACGTGCGCGTGTGATGCGCCGTCCAGATGACCTTCAGGCCGGGGCTGAGCATGCACTTGACGAAGAAGGCGGTGCCGAGCGTGTATGTCTTGCCGATCTGGCGGCATGAGCTGACGGTGAGGCCACCCTGCCCGCAGCAGTAGCGGCCGTCCGAATCGCGGCTGAAGAGGATCCACAGGAGCCCGGCCTGCCACGGGTCGTAGTCGATGCCCATGCGGGCGGCGACGGTGCGGATGCGGTCGAAGTCGCTTCGGACGGCCTGTTCTTCCGGCCATTCGAGGACGGCGGCGACCTCAGACAATCGCCTTCCCCGCGCCATCGCCGGCCTCCTGTGTCAGATTCTGAGTGTCCGCATCATCGCCCGCGTCGATGTCGAGGAGCGGGTCGCCGCCCTCGAGCCGGTCGAGGCGTTCCACGACCGCGATCAGCTGGCGGCTTATCGCCGCCAGGGCGTTCGCCGGCGTATCCGGGTCATCCAAGGCCTGCGAGAGGCGGTCGCGGTTACGGCGCAGCACGTCCTCGAGGCTTTCGTCCATCATGCGCTTGAATTCGTCACGGCTCAGGTCCGGGCGCTCTTTCGCCTGTTTGGGCTTGGGTGCTGGCTTCGCGGTTTCTGCCGCCGGCGGCCGCGTGCCGTCGGCCTTGGCCTTGCGTGCCCTGACCTTCGCCTTGTTGCGGCATTTCTCCGAGCAGTACTTCTGCGGCTTCCCGCCGCCGCGGGGGCGGAATTCGGAGCCGCATATGATGCATTTCATCCCTAGCTCCGTTCCGTTCCGTTCGCCTGTGGTTCCGTTCCGTTCCTTTGGGGGAGGTAGTGGCCCTTTGCCCGGGGGGGCCGCGGCCGGGCGGCGGGGGTCACCCGCCCACCCACCTCGAACGACTGTTCGAAGAACACCTGTTTACGCACGAACGTTCGAAAATCTTGTCCGTTTGTGCGAACGCATGCGATGCAATGCATCACCATTCGCTCGCACGGTTGCGGCGCGAGCTCGCGCGCCACTCAGCCGACGGCTCCACGCCCTGGAGCATGGAGCGCGCCGCCTCGGGCGACCGTGCGCCGCGCCTCTCGTTGCAGATCCGATGCGCGAGCCGCACGTTGTCCCAGTCGAACGGGTCGCCGCCTCGGCTGACCGGCACGACCTCGTCCACCTCACCGCTCCACGGGTGGCCGGGCGGCAGGCTCTTGTCCACCGGCCGGCCGCACAGCCAGCACACGTCGTAGGCGGCGAGCACGCGCTTGCGCAGACGAGTGCGGCGGCTGCCGTTGCGTCGGCGCGGGTTGCTCTTGGATGTCATGGTGGGGCCTCCGGTATCGGGCCGGCACGCGCGTATACACTGCGGCGGGAGGTCTGGGGCGCCTGAAAAGGGACGAAGGACGCCCCGGGGGTTGCGCGCCGCCACCTGGTGGCGGGCCCCGTGCGCATCCGGGCGGCTGGGGAAATCAACACCAAAAAGCCACGCCGCTCGCGGATACGACGAAGGCCAGCCCCATAGGACTGGCCAACACTACTAACAATAGCGTTTCACCTCGTCCTGTCAAGCGGCGTGTCGAGCGCGTCCAACAGGGCGCGGCACGACACGCGGTAGACTCCGTCGCCCAGGCTGTCCCCGGCGAGCTTGCCCCTGTGGATCCAGACTCTGACGCGTCGCCCGGTGACGTGCACGCCGGTCATGGCCGACAGCCAGCGCGCTATCTGCGCGGGAGTGCCCGACACCTCGTGCCATGCGGTCTCCTCGCGGATTCGCTCGGCCCTCGACTCCTCGAGCACGCTCACGAGGCTGACGGTGCCGCACACGCGGCACCGCACGGTCGCGTCACCAGCGCAGGCGAACAGCGTCTGCCCGCAGCCGGGGCAGTCGCCGACCGGCCTGCGTTCCGCGGGCGGGTCGCATAGGCGCTCGCACCTGGCGAGCATGCTGTGCGTCGAGTCCCTCGCGTACCCGGCCTCGTGGCTCTTGGCGGCGATGCGGTCGAGGCCGGTGACGGCGACGGCGAGGCACCGCCTCCAATCATGCACGCACCACATGCGCTCGTCCGCCAGCGTGGCCAGCCAGCGCACCCACAGGTCGAGCTCCTCGAGCTGCATACTGGCCGTCCAGTCCACCGGCTGCGGCGGCGTGCCCTTGCGCGGCCCGCCGCCCTGGGGGCGGCTGGCCTGCCGCATGGCCTTGGACTGGAGCGCCGCGCGCACGCCCGGTATGCTCTCCAGCTCACGCCTCCACTCGCTTGTGCATTTGTCGCATAGGCGCGCGCCGCCTGTCTTGGCCTTGCATGACTGGCAGATGCTTCCGCTCATTGCTCCTCCTCGTCTTGGTCGAATAGGGTCAGGGGCGGCTCCTCGGCCGCCCACGGGTCGCCCGATACTGGCCGCGCAGAGGGTAGGAACGACGTGTCCTGCGCGGGCGCCCCACCCTCCGGCATGCCGGTGTCCGCGCCGCCGATGCGCGGCGCACGGCACACGTGCCTCAGCAGGTACGTCTCCCCCGCCCGCCACCCGTAGGGCGGCACCTGCGTCAGAATCGAACACCCGGCACCCGGGTGCACCACGAGACGGCCGGGCGTGCGGCGCATCACCTGCGCCTCAGCCATCTCCACCTGTGTCCGCACAGGGTATGGGTCCCAGTCCTCCACGATCCTGTCGCGCGTACGCAGGACCGTCTTGCCGCACCCGGGGCACCGGCCAGCCGTGATGCCGCTCCCGTGCCGGGTGATCTCCGCAATCCAGCTCATGCGCCCGCCTCGCTCACACCACGCTGGACGCTCCGCCATATCGTGTCCACCTCCGAGTCAGGCAGGCCACTGCCACGGCCGCGCTCGCGGACGTCGGCCTCGATCTGCGTGGAGTTGTCCGAGTGGTGGTAGAGCCTGCCGAACGCCCACTTGTAGAGGGTGCTGTTGCGCTGGCCTTCCGGTATCGGGGTCATGTCCGCATGCCACGTGCCGCCTTTGCCGGCGGCTGACGCGTCGCGCGTGGCCGTCTTGAACGCCTGCATGCCGGCTATGCCCTGGGCGGCTGGCGTGTCCGTGTACCCGTGCGCGACGAGCCACTGGCAGAGCTGGGGCGTGAGGTCGGGCACGGCCTCGCCGTCCGGCGGAACGTCGAGCAGCGTGTACCTGCCAGCGTCAGTCACGCTGCCCGCTCCGATGACGTAGCCCTTGCGTTCGGCGCGCATGTCGACTGGGATGCCCTGGGCGTGCACCGCGTCCTTAAGGTGGCCGCACATCGCGTCGGGGATGCGGTAGTACAGGTGGGCGCCTCCGCTGGGCGTGCCAACCACGAACGTGCGCGGCAGGCGCTCGCCGCCATACGATCCGGTCTCACGCTGGAGCACGGTCCACCCGTCGGCCCCGCCGCCTTTGTCGGTGTCGAGGTCGAGCACGCAGTACCCGGGCGCGGGGATCACAGCGTACACAGGCGAGTCCGGGCGTTTGGACGTGTCCACGTCCGGCGCTTCGACGAGCTTCTTCCAGTTGACTGCCACCTTGTCCGGGCGGGCTGGCACGTAGTCGCATGCGAACCCGTACGAGTCCGGGGTCGCGTCCGGCGCGGGCACGTCACCACCGTCAGGCAGTGGAACGGGTACACGCTTGGAGGCCTCCTCAGCCTCAGCCGCCTCGGCCATGCGCCGTGCCTCCTGCCACGCCTCGCGATACGGCGCGAACCTCGCCTCGTCAACCACGCCAATGCACCTCACGGCCTTGCCTTGCGACTTGTCCCAGACGACGCCAAGGCGGGCGAGGCCAAGGCGGGCGAGCGTCTCCTCCTGCACGCTGCGCTTGGGCGACACGCTGACCAGCAGATCGCCGACCGCGGTCTTCCCGCCGCCGTCGCATACGGCTTCAACGATGTCCTGCTCCTTGTCAGTCAGTTTGAGCGGGTCTGCCAGGCTCACGTCATGACGCGGCTCGTCGCCACGCATCAGCCACAGGTCACACGACGCCATCAGGAAGCCGAGGCACCCGTGCTCGCGGCGGAACTCGACCACGTCACCAAAACCGCCGGGCCTCTCCGGCCCGCGCATGCGAACGAACGCGTACCGGCGCAGACTCGCCTGGCTACCGTCCGTGAGGAAATCGTTGTTCGTGGCGATCACAAGCGTCGCCGACGGGCTGAAGCTCACCGCGTCCCGTCCGATCAGACGCGCGGTGATCGCGCCGCCCGTACTCACCTTCTTGAGCGTGGTCATGTCCGCGAGGCCGATGCTGTCCGCGTCATCGTCGAAAACCCACAGGCGGCCGATGAGCCTGTGTGCCTCCTGCTGCTTCTCGAACCCACGTCCTCCGGCCAGCGTCGCGGCGTCCACCTGGGCGACGCAATCCGGGAAACTGTCAGACAGGCTGCCGAGCAGGAGGCTCTTGCCGTCGCCGCCCTGCCCGTGGAGCACATACGTGATGTGCTTCCACTTCTCGAGCATCGGGGTGGCCCACATGCGGGTGAGGTTCTCCGCGCTCGCCTCGTCCGCCGTCAGGCTGGCGAGCATGTCAGCCGCACGGCAGGCAAGCCCCTCGTCGTATGCGCAGGGCACGGTGAGGATCCACGCCTGTTCGCTGGCCTCCTTCCACCCCGGCTTGCCTTCTCGTATGAGTGTCACGTGCCCGGTCTGTGGGTCGCGCGCGTAGATGCGGTCGGCGAACCGTATGCCGCGGTGCACGCGTAGGAGCGGCCCGTCCTGCGTTCCGTACACGCTCATTTTCGCTGCCTCTGTCTTGATCTGCTCGTCCCACATGGGGTTGGCTTCGCCTTTTCCGGCGTGGTACGCGTCGGCGAGGCTTTCGACACGCTCCCACCCGAGTTCGGCCATGCGGCCTGTCGGGTCTACGCGCCGCCGGTATAGGTGCTTGCCTTGATCGTCGAGGAGGAGCCAGCAGTTGGCGAAGTCCCACACGGCTTTCGCCTGCCAGAGCGAGCAGGCGGGCACTGGCGTGAATTGGCGCCGGCCCTTATTGTCGAGGCTTTCCTCGTTGTAGGTTGGCAGGCAGACGTACCGGTTCATGCGGTCGATGAAATCGAATTCCTCCGCGGTGCCCTGGTGGATGTTGTGCAGGGCGCTGGGGAAGTACTTGGGGCCGTCGGGAATGAGCGAACATTCCCACAGCGCCCATCGTGTTCCGTCCATGGTGTCTCTCGATCCGTGGGCGGCCTTACACTTCTTACGCTTCTCTCGCGCGCGCGTATAGATTAAAAGTAAAACAAAACACACACGCTATATACCGTTTAGGCGTAAGAAGTGTAAGGCCGCCTGTTTTTTGTTGATTTTCCAAGCCTCATGCCCTTACGCTTTCGCGTAATGGAAGCGTAAGGGCGTAAGGTTTTTCGGTTTAGAAGTCGGCGGGACCGTAGGGGTCGGCCTGCTGTCCGCCGGTGAGGCGCTGGATTTCGGATTCGGGAACGCCGAGTGCGCGGAGCTGGTCGGCCTTGGCCTGCGCGTCCGTCTGCGCTGTCTGCGCGTGCTGTGCCGGTGCCGACTGCTGTGCAGCCTGTGTGAACGTGCTGGTGCCGGCGACGGTGTGCTGGCCGCGCGTCAGCTTGTACTCCCACACTTTCTCGCGGAAGCCGCTCTTGGTCTCCTTGGTGCCTTTGAGGGTGACGGTGAGCACGTCGCCCTCGCCCGGGGTGAACCCGGCGTCGCGGACTGCAGCGCCGAACGCGCGTGCCTGGTCGCCCCACTGCTTGATCCACACGCCGCGCAGCCCGTCGTCGTCCGGGTCGTCGCGGAGCGTGGTCTGGATGGTGATGACGGTCTTCATGAGCTGCTTGCCGGTGAACTTGCTGATGACGGGCTTGCCGGTGCCGAATTCGGTGGCCGGGACCTCGCGGCTGCCGGTGATGGTGCCGGTGACGGTGTCGCCGGGCTGGCTGCTGCCGTTGAATGCGGCGCGGGTCTTCTCGCCCTGCTGGGTGAATTCTTCGAACATGATGGTCTCCTTGGTTAGTTGTTGTTGTTGGTCTGGTATGTGGGTTCGATGGCTGGGATGAGGCGCGTCCACCGGTCGGGCACGTCGATCGTGGGTGCCTTGCGCGTGGGCGGCGTGAACGGCGTGAGGGCGGGGGTCTCGTCCTCCCACGTGTTCCACTCGTGGCCGCTCGCGCTGCCGGGCAGGAGCGACGCCCAGGCGAGCGCCATCTCCGTGCCGTCCCTGTCGACGATGGCCTGGAGGATGTCGAGGGTGAGCTGGGCGCGGTTCCACGCCCACATGGCGGGCTTGGGGTCGTACGACCACTCGTAGCTCCACCAGTCGCTCAGGACGCGCGCGTCGCGTGGGATGTAGACGAGCGCCTGCCGTTCCGGTGGCGTGCCCTCCTGCTCCAAGGCCCACCCGTAGAGGGCTTGCTGGACGAGGTACTGCTGGCTGGGGCCGTCGGCCTGCGCGTGCTTGAGCGTGTACGCCCCGACGTTCTTCCAGTCCACGGTCGCCCTCTGGTCGGGCATCCATAGGTCGATGCTCCCGCCGACGTGCCACTCGTGCGACGTGGGGTCGAGGAGGGTGCGGCTGTGGAGCGTGCCGACGCGGACGCGCTTCTCGGCCTCCCATTCGCCCTGCCATTCGTTGTCCCCGTCGGGCCTGTGACCTCCCAGGTGGTGTTCGAGCCACGCGTGCACCGCCGTGCCCTGCGTGGGCAGCCATGGCATGTCCGCCAGCTGGAGGGGTTCGCGCTGGAGGAGCTTCATGGCGAGCTCGTGCGGGCTGTCGGTGCCGAGCTCGCTGGGCCCGATGGCCTTCTGCAGACTGCGGGGGTGGCTGGCGATGGCGGTGTCGATGGGGTCTAGGACGGCCTGTAGGACGCTGCTTCCGAGCGGCTTGGGCTTCCAGTCGCATTCGCGCTGTTCGGCCGTCTGCGGTGCCTTCCCGGGCTTCTGCGGGGCATCCGCGTCGCCGTTGGCGGCGGCGTTGACGATTGCGAGGATCGCGTTACTCGTGTCACTCATGGCCGGCCTCCGTCACGCTGGCGGTGACCCACGGCTGGCCGGTCTTCGTGCACTCGTCGGGCACGCCGCCGGGTATGAGCTGCTGGAGCTTGCTGAGCGGCTGGGGCTTCGGCACGTAGTAGGCGGCCGTCGCCGCGCTCAGCGGATACGCCTGCTCGAATCTCTTGGCGTCGAGGGTGCGGCGTCCCGCGTGGACTTCCACGGTCACGCCACCGTAGTCGTGGGCCTTGGTTGTCTGGATCGCGGCGAGGCGGCGGCCGATGCTCTGCTTCTCCTCGTCGATGGCCTTCTCCTGCTCCTGGAGGAACAGGAGGCGGCGTGCGAGGGCGCCGGCCTCGTCCGTCTTCGCGGCTTCCTCGGCCGTGCCGGTGGTTGGTGCGTCTGTCATTTGAGTTCCTCCTACTTGGTGGTTTTCTTTGTGGTTTTGTGGGTCTTGTAGTAGGCGCGCATGCGCTCCCTGTGCGCCTGGTGGCGGCAGGCCTCGGAGCAGTGCCTGCGCCGTCCGGGCGGGAGCGGCTTGCCGCACTCGGCGCACACGCGGGTATCGGTGACCCTTACGTGCTTGCGGCCGCTCCCCCGGTGCGTCTCCCGGTCGTGCGACGCCCCGGGATCCATGGCGCGGCGCTCCAGCATCGATATGCGGTGAGCTTCCGCACGGCACTCCGCGCCGCAGTACGAGTGGTGCCGGGTCGTGGGGAGGCGCCGGCCGCACACGAGGCACTTGCCGGGCCCAGGGTCGGGGTGTTGGGCGTGCCACGCGCGGCAGACGCGACGCAGGTACTCGCCCTCGCACACCCGGCTGCAGTAGCGGCGCTCCAGTCCGTGGAGTGGCGCGCCGCATTCGACGCACTCGCCGTCACGCGGATCGGCGGCAGGTGGCTCCTCGCCGCCGGCGAGGTCATCGTCCCGGCGGGTGGCCGCGTGGCCTTCGCGCATCCGGCGGATGAGGTCGGCCTGCTGGCTGAGCACCTTGTCGATGTCGAGTGGGCGGCTGTCCTCCGGCTGCCACGTGCGCACGTGCCGGTTCTCGACCGCGAGCCGCTTGTCCTCGGAGTAGCGGCGGGAGCATGCCGGGGAGCCGCACACGCTGTCGCCGTACGTGTCTCCGTCGAGGTATTTGCCGCAGTACGCGCAGTGCCTGCGCCACCCGGTCATTCCGCGTCCTCCTCGTCGCCGATGGGCAGGCCGTGGTTGAGGAGGCGGCAGAGGGTTTCGAGGGTCATGATGGCCCACTGGCGGCCCACTCCGTCGAGAGTCGAGATGCCGGTGCCGAAGCGCTTCTGCACGAGGATCGGCATGACGCTGTCCTTGTTCCCGGCCTCGACTTCGGCCTCCCGGTAGTGCTGGGCGAGGTCGAGGCGCGTGGTGTTCTTCACCTCGATGGTGACGGGCTCGCCCTGGAGGTACACGCCGCCGATGTCACCGACGTCCATGCTGCCGTGGAGTGTCTCGCGGTGGATGCCGTGGTCGCCCAGGGCCCATGCCATGTAGTCGACGACGGCGGTTTCGAGGCGCGTGCCTTTCTGCTTCTGCCTGCTCATTGCTTGTCCTCCTTCCATCCGCCGGTGGCGGTGATGACCTTGTCGATGTTTGCGAGCGCGTCGACCGTCGCCCGGTATGTCGTGGCGTCGCCCGCGTAGACGGCTCTCCTGAGTCGGCGGGCGAGGGTGCCGACGGCGAGCGCGAGCGCGTCGTTGACATGGCCGCTGTCTCCGTCCCGGGCGGGCTCATTGGCCTGCGCCGTTTTCTTCGCCCGCTCCTTGGCGCGGGATTTCGCGATTTGCTCCTTGCGCGACTTGACGCGGCATGAGTCGCAGAACCGGTTCCTGTGTCCGCCGTTGACGGGTTCGCCGCACCTTGGGCACGGGTGCGCGTAGATGTACGGCGCCTCCGGCTCGGCCGGCTTCGGCTCCGGATCTGGCGTCGGCGCCTGCTCGGGAACCGCCGGAGTCTTCTCCGCCGCCGCATCGTCCGACTGCTCGTCGCCTTCTCCGTGGTGCGCCTGCCAGACGTGCACGGCGAGGCGTGCGCGCCGCCCGTACTCGTCCTTGACAGGCACGTCCAGGCGGGGGCGGGATGCGAGGTCGCGCAGCTCGTCCTCGCTCCACTCGTCGCCCCTGATCGTCACAGTCTTGCTCACTTGTAGACTCCTTCCTCCGTCGGCCTGATGCTGACGGTGTGCGCGGGGCGCCTGATGGCGTCCGCGGCTTGCTCGGTGAAGAACGTCTGGGATTGGACTTGCCAGCGTCCCCTGGTGTCGCGTGTGAGCCACGTCCAGTGGCCGTCCGCGTTGTGGATCCACAGGTCGCCGCCCGCGTCCATCCAGATGACTCCCTTGGCCCTGATCGTCGTCACTGTCCCGGCTCCTTCCCTCGCTTTGCCTCGTGCCTGGGCTCGGGTGTTTCGAGCGAGTCGGTGCCGATGCCAATGGCGGCCAGCATGAGCGTGACGCTCACCGTGAGGCAGCCGACCCACGGCCAGCCCTCGAGGTGGTCGTACCCCCACCACAGGAGCGTGCTGGCCGCGAACACGAGCAGGACGGCCATCAGGCCTTGGAGGAGGCGGAAGGCGACGCTCCCCCGCTGCCGACGGCAGTCGCCGGGCATGGTGTGCCGGCGCTCCTGCATGTTGGCTGCTATCCACTCCTCGAGGTCGCTGATCGTGTAGCCGATCCTGTCGAGGAACTTCCAGTAGCGTGGCCCGTCCTCGTGGTTGGCGCCGCGCCCGTTGGTGCGCCAGTGGCGGAGCGTCTGCCTGGTGACGCCGAGGTACTGGGCGGCCTCGGTTTCGCTGATGAGGTCTTCGAGGCGCGGCTTCGCGTCCTTGCTTGCGCGTGTCATCGCGAGCCTCCTTCCTTGAGTGCTTTGATGGCTTTGCCGGCGGTGGCGCGGATGGTCGTGAGGTCGGTCTTGGTCAGGTCGATGACGATGCCCATCTGTCCGGTGGGCGTTCCGTCGTAGTGGCGGAAGCTGCCGTTGATGACGAGGGTGGCGGCGTACCCGGGCAGCTGGGGTGGGCGGATTTCGAAGCCCCATGACTCGTTCGCGAGGCTCATCGCTCCACCACCTTCCGGGCTCCGTCCGCCGGGGCGTACTTGTCGAGGAAGTAGCGTTGGCCCTTGCCGGTGACCTTGGGCGTGCGGTTGAGCGTGACATGCCCGTCGGGGCAGGTGATGGCTGTCTCCTTGATGCGGAACAGGCCGGAGTCCACGTACTTCTGGAGCGGGACGTTCCTGTTGCTTCCGCTTTTGCCGAGGTATCCCTCGTCGCGCAGGCGGGCGAACAGGCGGTTCTGCCCGGTCCGGTACCCGGCCTGCGTGAGCATCTTCGCGAGCTCGCCGACCAGGCACGTGCCGTCGCTTGCGGACACCGCGTCGGCGAACAGGACCTTCGGCTTCTGCGCTTCGAGCTGCGCGGCCTGCTCCACGAGGCGCGCCTCCTGCTCCCTGACCTTGCTTTCGAGCCACCGCATGCTGGCGAGCGCCATCTGCTCGGGGGTCATCTGCTCCTGGCCGAGCATGTACCCGCCGTGCCGGCGGATGCTCGGCAGCACCTCGTGCGTCACCCAACGCTGGAACGAAATGACGAACTCCCGCCTCTTGTCGTCCTTGACCCACGATGACCTGCGCTGCATGATTGCGCGATAGAATCCAGACTCATTGAGAGTCGTCATCTGCTGTGCTCCGCCAGGGGTACGCAGAATCTGCGTACCCTTCTCGTCATCATCAAGAAGGCGTGTGAGTTGAGCAGCGTCGCGGTACCCGAGTGCCTTGGCGATGTCGCTCGCTACGAACCACGGTTCCCCGTCATCTCCGCGCATCGCGCGGACCGTGCCGAACTCCGGGCTGTCGAACTCCTGCATGTCCGTGCAGGGCTTGGTATCATTTGTCTGGGCCATTCGAATCGCTAATCCTTTCTTGTTTGGCTCACGCCCGCAGTTGCCGCTGCGGGCTTTTTCATTGCTTGCACGATGGCTTCGGCTGGGTCGATTCCCCCGGCGTCGGCTATCGCGATGAATTGGCTGAGTCGCATATCGTCGTTCCTCAGCATTTGTGAGACGGTGGGGCGCGCGTAACCTGTCAGCCGAGCGATCGCCGTACCTGTCATGTCGCGCAGAAAGAGGCTGACTCGCAGCGATCTCACTACGGAGCTTGAAACTTTCAGCGCCTCGTCCTTCCTCATCGATTCGTACCTCCTTGTTGTGTGCAGGTGTATACAACCTGCGTGATTCAATGTATACACCTGTACACAAAAATAGTCAATTGCGACACGCCGAATACACATGTACACTTATGGCATGGCTACGAAATATGAGTGGACGCGGATAGACCATGCCGCGCAGCAAATCCTTGCCAACGCAATAGACAGGTCGGGCAAGTCATACCGGAGGATAGCCGACGAGTGCGAGGTGAACGTCAGCTTCGCCCGCATCAAAGACATACACAACGGCCTCCGCGCCCCGGTGCGTCTTTCTGAGTTCATAGCCATCTGCTGGGTGTGCGGCATACGTCCAGAGGACACAATTAGGCAGATCATCATCAAGGCCGCGGCGGAGGAAGACGCATCCATCGATGACGACATGGATGCGCCGTTGACCGCCGACGAAATCATGACGCTCGCCGCGAACACCGACCCCAACCGCGACATGGAAGCCGGGACGCCACGAGACTAAAGGCGCGGACACGCCGAACCCATTGCAAAAAGCAAATAAATCCGATAGCATACCAAGCGTGAGAAAGCTGGGCGATGTCCAGTTCGTAAAGGCCGCTTATCGGATTCTTCCGAATAAGCGGCCTTTGCGCATCTCATGGAGGACACGGTGTACAAGCCGTTCAAGACGATAGAAGACCAGGTCACGCTGCTCGAATCGCGCGGCGTGGAATGCGGGCGCGGCACCGATGCGACGCTGCTGCGGGAAGGATATTACTCCGTCATCAACGGGTACAAGGACCCGTTCCTGGACGCAGGCGCGACCATCGCCGCCGGCGACGACAGATACATCCCTGGTACACGGTTCGAGGACATCCTCCATCTCTTCGATTTCGACAGGCGGCTCCGCCTGGCCACGTTCGGGGCGCTCACGCTCGCGGAGGCGGCGCTGCGCACCACATGCGCCTACTGCTTCTCCGAGATGCACCAGAACGAGCCGAATGCATACCTCAACCCACGCAACCTCCACCAGCCGCCGAAGGCGCGGAAGGACATCGTCGGCCCCATGATCGGGCAGATGAGGAAGATAATCGACAACGGGGGGAAGGACCCGGAACACGGAGGGAAGGGGTACCTGCACCACTGCCTCGCTGACCATGGCGGGGAGGTGCCGCTGTGGGTCCTCACCAACGACATGACGATCGGGCAGGTCACGAATTTCTATAGGGTCATGGGCAGCGAGGCGAGGGGCGCCGTCGCCCGCCAGTTCGAGTCGCTCTACGCCTCGTCCCACAGGAAAAAGAGGAGGATAACGTCGGGCAAGCTCGACTCGGTGTACAGCAGGGTCAAGAACTTCAGGAACATCTGCGCGCACGACGAACGCCTCTATTGCGCCCGCCCCTTCGGGGACAACAACTCCTTCGCGCAGCTCGCGACAGACCTCGAGCTGCTCCTGACGAAGCAAAGGCACCGGGAGTTCCTCCAACGCGTCGAATCCCTCATGCTCGGATTGGAGAGGGACCTGCCCGGGCACGCCGGCCAGATCTTCTCCGCCATGGGCGTCGTGAGCATCGACCGTCACCAGAAGTACATGGATTCGATCAGGGACAACTGATCGAACGCCACGCCGGAAGGGGTACCTGTTGGGGTTCGATGATCTGGCCGCGTGGGCGGCGCGGCTCGGGGTGCGCGTGGTGGAGCAGCCTTTGCCGTGCGGGTACTGCGGCGTGTGGGACTGGAAACGCAACCGCGTGATACTCCACTCGGGTCTCAACGACGTGCAGCGCCGGTGCACGCTGTGCCACGAGCTATGCCACGCAGAACAGGGTGACACGGCGTGCGGCGGCAGGGGCGAGGCGCACGCCAGGCGCAGGACCGCGCTCACGTTGATAAGCGTCGCCGACTACGCGACAGCAGAACGCATATGGGACGGGCAGGCGTGGGGCATGGCATGCGAGCTCGACGTCACCCTCCAGGTGCTGGACGACTACCGGCGCATCCTGCACGACCGCGGATAGGACGAGGCGGTGTGAGGTCAGAAGAGCGGCGTCTGCCTTCCTGCGTGCCGGTGTTCGATGACCTTCGTGATGGCGTCCCATCTCTCGTACATGACGCCGTCGCGTCCGATGCCGCGTCTGACGCGCATGACGGCCTTGAGCACGTCGCCCTTGGAGAATTCCTCGCCGTCGTCCATGCGCGCGGAGAACGCGGCATCCTCCATGGCCACGAAGCAGGGCGGCATGGTGCCGTCGGTGACGCGCCACTTGCCGTTGCGGCGGAAGGACAGGTCGAGCACCTGGATGATCTTGGTGACGTCTCCGGTGGTCTCCTGCGTGGATTCCGGGTCGTATGTGGCGATGGCTTCGGCGTCCGCGGCGTCGATTCGTTCCGTTTCGCTGTCGCCTGCGATGGTCATGTCCGTGACGCCCGCGCCGTCCACGGGCGCGGCGATGCCTTTGACGCCTTTGACGAACGCGGGGTCGGTCATGAGGCGGAGCGCGTCGCCGGTGGCTGTGATTGTGGTGCCGTCGGCCCATGCGACGGTCATCCCGCCGTCGGGTGCGGGTGTGGTGCGTTCCGGTGTGCCGTGGCGCGCCCTGTGGCGTATGAGGCCGATGGCGCCGATGATGGCGCCCGCGATGCCGGTGGCGTTGGAGATGGCGGTCGTGTCGTCGCCTATGAGCGCGTCCACGACCGTGTGCCATGTGTGGGTGAGGGTGAGGATGATGTCGAAGGATCCTGGGCGCGTGGCGTCGACGGTGAGGCTTGTTTCGGAGCCTGGGTCGATGGCTTCCCTGGCGGCGGCCGTGGCGGCCGCGAGCTGGACGAGGGCGTTGCCGAGCGTCGCGGCGTCCATGCTGTGGTCTGCGAGCGCGGGCCCGTCGTATGCGAGGGTCATCTGCGCGGCGGTGCGTCTGTTCGCCGTCATCGTGGTCTCCTTTCCGTGGCTTGTGTCAATCTTCGCACTGTCTTCGGCGTGTCGCGTGCCCCGCGTGTTGACATATCTATAGTTGCTGTGCTATTATAGTTTATGTAAGGAAAAGGAAAGGAGGTGAAACCCATGGACGACTTCTTCGACTGGGCTTCGATTGTCGTCGGAATCCTTCAGATTCTCGTCGGTGTCTGGGCTGTGCTCCGCGGCGAGGAACACTCCAAGCCGAAGCACTCGAAGCGCCACAAGAAGTAAAGACAGGGTTCCCGGTCGACCAACTACCGGGAACCCTCCCTACCAACGTAGTCCATGGGAGGCATCATGAGCAAGAAGAACACATGTCTCGGGGTCGCATGCGCCGTCGGCGCGGCCGGCACCATCTGCTGCATCCTCGCCGGGAATGACATCGCGGCCATCCTGTTCGCCATTGCGACGGGAATCGACGGATTCTTCGCCGGCTGGGGGCGCTACGGCTCCGGCAGCGAAGACGATGAGGAAGGCGGCGAGCGATGACCGCCGAAAGATTCCTCAGCTACACGGAGTTCGCCGAACGCATAGGCGTCCGGACCGGCGCGCTCGGCAACTACCGTCTGCCCGAGCCGGACGCGTACATCGGCCGCACGCGCGGGTGGAGGCCCGAGACCATCGACGCGTGGAACGCCTCGCGCCCCGGCCGGGGCGTCGGCGGCGGAAGGCCACGCAAGAACCCCAGGGCATAAATTTCAACTCACGCGGCCATCACGGCCACGAGGGCTCCCTACCGGGCGAAGAAACGCGCGGGCGCGGGCATCGACCCGGGCCTCACGGTGCACGACCTGCGGCACACGGCGGCGAGCATCATGGTCAGCTCCGGCGCGAACGTGAAGGCCGTCCAACGGCAGCTCGGGCACGCGAGCGCGAGCATGACGCTGGACGTGTACGCCGACCTGTTCGACGATGACCTCGACCGGCTGATGGGCGGCGTGCAGGCTCTCGTCGCTTCGGCGGATTGTGGGCAGAATGTGGGCAAACCCGTGGAGCCGGGCGTGTGAATCCAAGTGTTTGCAACTGTTCCTCGTGTTGGTGGCCGGGGGTTCAATTCCCCGCGGCTCCACTCTTTCCAAGGCCTCGCACCCGCAAGGGTCGCGAGGCCTTTTGCATTGCGATTACTGGGGTTTCGGGGGTATGTGCGAGATGCCGATGATGTGCGCCGGAAAGCGTTCCGGAAGTGTTCGAGAAATTATCTGCCGGTTTGTGGGGTCCCGGAGACGAAAGCCGCGACGCAGTTTCAACGATTTCGCGGCCTCTCTACTCGGCACACCCCCCGAAAACGACCCCACAAACCCCGAAATACACCCCGCCCGGGCACATCGAACACCCCGGAATGCGAATTTGCACATCCAGATCCGAGCCAGAAAACACAACCAGGAACGAAAAACTCCCGCACGCGGCAAGGCGGCATAACAGAAAGCCGCCCGAAGGCGGCTCCAAGAAACTCAAAAACAGGGCGCGGCTACTCGTCGGAACCGGGGATCTCGTCCTCCGGTACACCAGCGCGGCGCAAAAGCTCACGGCAGGCAAGCTGCGCACCCCAGTCCATCTCGTCCTCGCCCTCGGCAAGAAGCCGGTCGAGAACAAGCCTGACGGCATCCGGAGAACTCGGAACAGCAGCACTGACATCAGCAAGGTCTTGGACAAGGATATTCAGTGCCAACGAAGTGCAGTCGTTCCTATACACACTTTCGACGGACTCCTTCGCTTGAACAAGCCCATAGCGGTCCAAATCAGGAAGAAGCAGATTCATGGCCTCCCGGTATGTCTTCACTTCCATGCTGCGCCGCCTTCCGACCTTCCTGCCCCGCCGACACGCCGCTCCCGCAGGCAGAACCGACGGCCGGCAGGCGTTCGATACGCTCGAAGAGGCGTATTCCCCGGTTTGTGGGGTCGTTTTCGAAGGTCCGGCGAGTAGAGAGGCCGCGAAACCGTTGAAACTGCGTCGCCACCTCGGCCTTGGGGACCCCACAAACCGGCAGATAATTTCTCGAACACCCTCGGGCGATCACTCGTCCTTGTTGTCCTTCTCCTCGTCCTTGTCCTTCGCTGCACGAGTCTTCTTGGACCCCAGCGCGGTGATGATGCGGATCGCCTCGCCCGCGTCATTCGTATGCACGGCGTGCAGCAGGATGCCGTTGATGCCGGCTGTGTTACCCGTGTTCGGCAGCACCGCCTCCATCGCCTTGCCCATGCCGTCGAGCAGCTCGGCCGTGCGGTCGGTCCACCGCTCCCCCGCCTTATAGCGCTTGACGAGCTCGTCCCATCCCTTGGTCTTCATCACCGCCGCGGCGGCCGCGTGCACGGGCTGCGCCACCTTGTACGTAATATGCTCCGGCTCGGCGCGGCCCCAGCGCAGCGCGTCCTCGTTCTTGACCGGCGCGCAGCTGGCGTCCACGTAGGTCACCTTCGGCTCGTTGTCGTTCTCGACCACCTTGGTCGGCAGCGTCCCCTTGAGAATGAGGTCGTCGACCACATCCTCGCCCACGCCCCACGCCGCGGCGGCCATGGAGGGGTACACCCATTTCTTGTCCTTGCGCCCCTCCTGGGCCGCGGTCTCCTCTACCTTCTTGACGAAGGCGTTGATCTCCGACTGGGTCATGGCCTGTGCCGCCATATTTCCTTCTTTCTGCTGTTGGTGCTCTGGGTGTTGCTGCAATAGGTATTGGTGCAGGGGTTATTGGTGCCAGGGTCCGGAGGCGCTGCGTTCGACGCGCGCCTGGCGAGCGCCGGCAATGCGGTCGCGCCGTCAGCGCGACGATGGTTTCGACGATCGCACCGCCGGTGCGGCGTCGAGGGGGCCTCCCCATGCGACGCCGACCATCTGGTAGCCGTCCTTCATGCCGTCGCCGTCGGCGAAACCGAATTTCCGCGCGACGGCCATCATCTCCTCGAGGTCCGGGGAGCCGGATTCGACGGCGAGGTCGCGGCTGTCGGTCCATTCGCAGGGGGCGCCCTGCGACTCGCCCCAACCCATGGCGTATTTGCCGTCCGACGCGCGGCGGACCACGTAGATGGTGGAGGCGGAGCCGAGATCGGAGAAATCCACGAGCGGGTCATCGTCGGACCACTCGACGGCGGCGATTTCGTATCCGTCGTCGGGAACCGGGAGATCCGCGGCGGCACCGGCACCGGCTCCGTCCGCGGCGCCCACCGCATCGGCACCGTTCTCTTCGCGATGCGCGAAACCATACGACACGGCGGCGTTCAGGGCGTCGGCGAAGGTGGGGAAAGTGGTGGCGACGGAGCCATCGTCGGACCACGTCCAGTCGTGGTCACGCGGGTCGAGACCGTAGTCCACGAAGAACAGGCCGTCCTTCGTGCGCCTGATGGCGTAATCGACCCCGCCGTTGTCGCTCGTACGCATGTGGCTTCTGGCTCCTTCCGCGCCTTGGCAAGAATTCGCCCCCATTGTACCGAATCCGGGCGGATTGCGTGGCGGAATGCGGATTTTGCGCGAAGGGCGCAAAGGCGGCCAGCCGAAACCAGCCACCCAACGCCCCGTCACGCACGCCCCGTCACCAGCACCCGCATCACGCGCGCCCCGTGGCCGCGGCGGGCCGCCTGGCACGACGCGCCTTGCGCGGCCTCGTGCGCTTCTTGAACAGCGACAGGTCGAACACGTCGTCGCATGCGGAGGCAACCTCGGCCGAATGGGTGACGATGATCACCGTCCTGCCGTCGTCCTCCGCGAGCGCCCGGAAGATATCCACGATGATGGCGGTGGATTCCGGGTCCAGGTTTCCGGTCGGCTCGTCCGCGATGATGACCGACGGACTGTACGAGAGCACCCTGGCTATGGCGACGCGCTGCTGTTCGCCGCCCGACAGCTGCCCGATGCGCCGATCGATGTAATCGTCGGGAAGGTCCACCTCGTCGAGCACGCGCAGCACCGTCTCGCGCGCCTCCTTCCTGCCGTGCCAGGCGCCGGCGAGCTTCATGCTCATGGCGATGTTCTCGCTGACGGTCATGCTCGGCATGAGGTTGAACGATTGGAAGATGACGCCGATCTCGCTGGCGCGGTAGGCGTAGCGGTCCATCTTCGACAGGTCGCGTCCCTTGTACAGGACCGTTCCCGACGCGGGGACGGCGAGGCCCGACAGCAGCGAGAGCATGGTGGTTTTGCCGGTGCCGCTGGGGCCGATGACCGCGTGCATGCGGTTCGGCGCAAACGCATGGTTCACGTGGTCGAGCACAAGCGGCAGGCCCGGGCGGTAGCGGTACGAGACGTCGCGCAGTTCGAGGACGGGGCGTGTGTCGGGTGTGGTTTCGGTGGATTCTGTGGTTGTCATGTCGGTCTCCTCATCGGTGGTGGTGTGCGCTCCTGTGCGTGCGTCGTCCTGCGTGGCGGCGGGCGCCGCGGCCCCGGTCCGCGAATCGTTGTGTGTCGGCTCCGTGCGCGTCATGTCAGCTCCTGTCCGCGAGAATCTGAAGCGGCTCGTACCTGAGCACCCAGATGACGCCGACGAGGCCGGCCAGCAGCGCGAGCACGAGGATCGCGAGCGCCGCGAGGCCGACGGTCGCCAAGTTGACGCTGGCGTTGACGGTGCTCACGTAGCTGGTCATGCGCCCCATGGGGCCGTTGCCGCCGGGTTGTTGCGGGGCGGCGCCCGAGTCGGGGGCGGAGGCGTCGGAAGATGCCGTGGCATCGGACGACGCAGCGGAATCGGACGACGCTCCCGCCTCACCGCTGGCACTGGCACTGGCACTGGCGGAGGATGCGCCACCCGGCGCGGCCCCGCCCTTGAGCTCCCTGCCGAAGTTCCGCACCTGCTGGGTGGATTCGGCCTGCGCGGAGCTCACCTCGCTTTCGAGCAGCTTGTTCGAGACGGGGACGCTGGCCACGGCGCCGATGCAGGTGCCGAGCACGAGGCCGATGACGGCCACGATGACGGTCTCGACCACCATCTGCGCGGCCACGGTGCGCTTATGCATGCCCATGGCGGTCATGACGCCCATCTCGTAGGTGCGCGTCCTGATGGAGAACAGCGTCATGGCGATGAGCATGACGGCGCCGAGCGCAAGCACGACGACGAGCAGCGTCTTGGCGAATTTCGACAGGTTGAGAAGCGGTTCGATGGAGTTCTCGTAGTTCTCCACGTCGCTCGACTGCACCTGGTAGGAGTCGCTCAGGCCCGCGTCTGAGCAGGCCTGCACGAAGGCGTCGTAATCGGCGCCCGACCCGAGCACGTAGGTGTAGGAGATGGTGGTGTCGGAGGATGTGTCGGCGTCGAGTCCGAGCGAGGTCAGCGTGGCCATGCTCACGATGATGCGGTCGGAGGAGGAGCCGCCCATGCCGCCCGCCCCGCCGGGGCCGGCGGATCCGGAGTCGCCGCCGGTGCTCGTGTATGTTCCGACGATGGTGAAGGTGATCTGGTTGCCGCTGGAATCGGCGGCGACGAAGGTATCGCCGACGGACAGGCCGTTGAGTTCGGCGAATTCGTCGGTCACCATCGCGTCATGGGTGGAGGTGTCGCCGTCGGAGTCATCGGAATCGGTGACGGTGCCGGAGGTTCCGGTCACGACGGCCTGGCCGTCGGAGACGGTGATGCCGAGGCTGGAGAGCGCCTCGTCGCTGGACAGGCCGACGAGCGTGAAGTCGGAGGAGCTGGCCATGCCGCCCGCCCCGCCGCCCATGTCGCCCATGTCGCCGCCCTGCCCACCGGGCTGCCCGGCCGCAGCGGAGTCGCCTGAGCTGCCGGAGCCGGAGCTACTGGAGCTCGATGACACGGGCTCCGCCTGCCCGTCGACGGCCGTCAGGCCCGCCGTTTCGGAGTAATACGTGCTTTTGAGCAGGCTTCCCGCCGCGGAGGCGTATGTCTCGTAGTCCGACAGCGACAGCTGCATGTCGCTCATGGCTTCGCGCGCCGCATCCCGCGCGGACGAGGAATCCGTCGTATCCGTGCCCGTGCCGCCCGCGTCCTTGATGACCTGACTGCGGTTCATGCTGATGGTGGCGGTGACGGTCTGGTTCGCCAGACCCGTCGTCTTCGCGCTGTTCGCCGCCTGCATGATGGCGAGGCTGACGACGACGGCGGCCGTGATGATGGTGAACACGACGATGAGGAGGATGGAGTAGCCCTTCCTGCGTCGCGTCGATCGCCAGGCGTTGTCGAATATCATGATGTGTCCTTGCTCCAGGCCCGTGCAGGCGCCGGCAGCCGTGCCGGCCTCTCTTTCCTATCGATGGGCCCGGCCCTGGTGAAGGCCCATGTAGGGGCATTGTGCGACGGCAAGCGTGGCGAATCATCCGTGCGGATTGCAAGGAGGCGCAAGGTTGGCTGGGAATTCCCTCCACGATGGCGACACGGGGCGCCGCGGCTGCGACACGAGGAGACACGGGCGGGCGAGGCACCATTGGCGAACGGTGCCCACGGGGCGGCCCGAGCAGGTGCGCCATGTCTGTCGAATCCCCTACCATGTCTGTGTCTGGGGCCGGACTTCGCCTGTGGCGGACGGTCCGTGGCAGACGGTTCCAAGGGGAGCGGGAGCAACACACGATGAAGAAGCCGAACGGCACCAAGGCGACGCGGAATGCAGGCATGCGGCGAAACGCCGCGCCCCAGTGGGGCTCGCCGGAATTCCGCGCCTCCTACGTCTCCCCGGTCGTTCCCGGTGACGGCACAGACGCCGCCACCATGGCCCCGGCGGCCGCCCCGCCCACCGCCGCCCCGTCTTCCGCGGCCCCATCGCAAGCGGCCCCGTTGTCCGTCAACCCGGTGCCCCGCGTCATCGGCATCATCGCCATCGTCTGCATCGCCGTCGCCGCCTGCGTGGTCGGCACGGCGCGCCGCATCCCGCCGCGCGACTACCTTGCCGCGGCCCGGGAGTTCGAAAACCTGCAAGGCAGCATCGATAACGTCACCGCAGCGTATTCGCAGGTCGGCGTCGACATCATCTCCTTCCCCGGCTCCGTCACCGCCGACACGACGTCGGGCGTGACGGCCAAGCTCGACGCCCTGTCTTCCCGAACGGCGGGACACGCCGACGACGACCTGTTCACGCGCGACGCGGAGGCGAAGTCGCGATTCGACGCCCTGAGGCAGTCCACGGATTCCTTCACGCAGCAGGTCTCCGGCTACATGGCATTCGCGCCGCAGCTGGCCGCGGCCGCTTCGGCGTGCTCCGGAAACGGGGCGCAGCTGGCAACGGGCGACAACGTGCAGTTCCTCGCCGACTACGCCTCGTACCTCGATGCGTGCTCCGCCGCCGTCGGCGCGCTGGACGAGGCCACGGACCAACAGGATGCGTCGGCGTGGATCGACTCCGCGAACTCCTTCGTCTCGCAGCAGAAAGAGACGCTTGCGACGCTCCAGGGCATGGGCAGCACATCGACGATGACGGCGCAGCAGACCACGCGCTACCTCGACGGCCTCGGCACCCTGGCGGGGCGCACCGCCCCCGACGTGTCGGATGCCATCACGGCCATCAACACAACCATCGCGGCCGCGGATCCCTCGACGGCGCTGCACGAGCTGGAATCGTATCTGTACGGGAAATCCGCCAGCGACCCCACGGGGACGGCCGGCGCCACCACAGGCAGCGGCACCACAGGCACGGAGGCACAGCAATGAGCGACAGCCAGATGACGAATACCACTGACGCGGCACAGAACAACGCCCCGACCGACACGCCGGAGACACGCCGCGACACGCCGCGGAACGGTGCGCCCGGAACCCCCGCCCCGTCAGCCGCCCCGTCCTCTGACAAGCCGCTCGCATGGCTGGACGGCGAGGGCCTGCATTTCGATGATGCGAAAACCCTCGCCGCCGTCCGGCGCAAGCCGGTGTCGGCCACGATGATCTCCGGCCTCGTCGACCGCTGTCCCGCCCAGTACCTGTTCTCCGATAAGCTCAAGGACCTCGTCATACCCGTCACGCCGCAGGATGCGCGTATTCGCGGCATCGTGTTCCATCGCGCGTGCGAACTGTACTACGCACGCCCCGATGCCCGCCGCGGCGCACCCATCGACCCGGAGGCCTTCGAGGAGTGCAAGACGAAGGCGCTCGAGGAACACCCGGAGGTCAGGGACGACCCCGAGGCAAGCGCGTGGCTCGAGGCGGCGTCCCGCCGCTTCTGCGCCATGGGCCCCGAGGCCACGGACGTGACCGTCGCAGGCTACCGCGATGACAGGGGCCGGCAGTCCCCCGCCCTCGAGATGAAGGTGACGGGGCGGCTGGACGGCGTGGGGCGCCGCGTCTTCGGCGCCATCGACCGCCTCATCACGCCGAATCCCGACAATCCGCGCAACGTGGTGATCGACGATTACAAGACGGGCGGCAAGGCCTGCGTGTACTCGGACCGCATGCGCTTCCCCGACTTCTCCTACCAGCGCCAGCAGACGCTGTACTCGATGCTTCTCGAAGGCGATACGCGCACGTTCTCGGACGGCTGGCATCTGCTGGGTGGCCGCCTCATCTACCCGATGGCCGAATACGTGACGCTTCACGATGACAACGCCGGCACCGACGTGAAGGTGTCGGTGCAGGGCCAGGGCGCGATCATCAGGCTCGACGTGCGCAACCCCGAATACCGCCGACGCACGCTGGACGACGCGGCGAAGGCATCGGACGCGCTCGACCGGGAGAGCGAGACGAATCTGTTCGAATACCGGCCCTCGGTGCTGTGCGCATGGTGCCCGCTGGCGAAGATCTGCCCCGCGGCACGCATCGGGTCGAAGGAGAACGCACAGAAGGCCTTCGCCGACCAGCCGGATGCGCAGACGCTCGCCCCCGCCATCGTCCGCGCCTGAGAACGGGGCGAGCCCAAGGTGGGGCGCCCGTGGCACGGGGAGGCCGTCAGCGCCCCGCAACGGCCCCTTCCGCCTCTTTCGAAATCCGCGCCCGCGCAACCGCCTATCGCAACCGCCTGTCCGATGAGGCTATTTGATGATCGGCGAATCGGCGCTCGACACGTTGATGTTCGTGATCGACGCGTAGCTCGCATCCCCCGCGTCCTTGAGCGCAAGGATCTTCTCGACGACGGAGACCTTGAAGTCGATGTCCTCGCTGTCTCCCCACAGTACGGTCACGCCGTCGTCGATCGTGGACGTGACGGAGTCGCGGGTGGCGGCGGTTGTGGAGGTGACGCGCGGCGACAGCGTGTCGGTGAAGCCGCCCATGACCTTGATGGCCTCGGCGATGGCGGCGTCGTTCGTCGCGGCGTCCGCCGATGAGACGTCGATGCGCGGGATGCCGTTGTAAGCGCCGGGGGCGGACTGCGTCTGGAGGCGCTCGCCGTCCGCCGTGACGGGCACGAGCGTGTCATCTGACGTGACATGGAGCACGGCGGCGGGCTCGGCGCTTGTCAGGCTCACGGTCAGGCCGTGCGGAAAAGTGCGGCGCACGGTGACGTCGCTGACGCCGACGAGGTCGTCGAGCTCGGCTCGGATCTTCTCCGAATGCACGAGGAACAGCGAGGAGCCGGAATCCGTGGAGATGATGCGGCTGACGGCGTCCTGATCCACCCACTGGTTGAGGCCGGAGAGCTGCGTCTGCGCCGGATCGTAACGGAACACGGGCGAGAAGAACAGCACCCAGCCGCCGGTGACCACGAGAACCGCCACGAGCATGAGAACCGCCACGCGGCGCGTGATGCGGTGCGCCATGGCCATGGTGCGCTCCTTGCGGCGCTGCGGGTAGCTGACGACCTTGGGGCGCAGGAGCATGCCGCCCGCTCCCCCGTCGCCGGGCGCGTCGAGACGCTCGGGCACGGAGGCGTCGGGGTCGAGCGAACGGGCGTCCACGAAGCCCTGGTGCGAACGTGAGGAAACGAGAATATCGTCGGGAAGCATGCCACGGGGTGTGTCCGCGCCCCCGCCGGCAGCTTCAGCGACGGCCTCGCCCGTTCCGCTTCCGGAAGCGTCCGGCGACACGCCCGACACGCCGCGGAAATCCGCGGACGGGGCGGATGACGGAGCCGAGCCGGGCGCGTCCGACACGCCCGGCGCATCGGACGCGCCGGACCTGACCGAATCCAACGCCCCGGAGGACGAGATGCTGCGCGGCCGGCGCGCCTCACCGTTGCGCGGCGTGTCGCCGGAGCCGCCCGACGAGACGATGCGCCGGCTCATGCCGCCCCGTTCGCCCCGCTGCCGGCCCGACCGGCGTCGGACGCGCCATCGGAGGCGCCTGGGAAGCGCTGGCGCAGCGTGTCGAGGATCTCGGTACCCACGCCCGTGATGCTGCCGGCGCCGACGGTAAAGAGCACGTCGCCGGGCTTGGCGTCGTTCGCCAGATCGACGGCGGCCTCGTGCATGTCGGGCACGACGCGCAGCCAGTCGCCGCCGATGCCCTGCTGGGTGGCGGCGTCCACGATGGTGTCGGCCGAGACGTCGGGCCAGTCGGCGTGCTTCTCGCGGGCCGGGAACACGTCGGTCACGATGACGTCGTCCGCCTTATGCAGGGCGGCGGCGAAATCGTCGGCGAAGAACTTCGTGCGCGAATACAGATGCGGCTGGAATACGACGCGCAGCGTGGCGCCCGGGTAGCGACGGCGCGCGGCGTCGAGCAGCGCGGCGATCTCGGTGGGATGGTGCGCATAGTCGTCGATCAGCGTGATGCCGTTGACGATGCCCTTGGTTTCGAAACGGCGGGCGGCGCCGTAGAACTCGCGGATGCCGCGCACGGCGTCGGCGGGGCGCATGCCCAGCAGCAGGCACACGATGATGGCGGCCGCGGCGTTCCTGGCGTTATGGATGCCGGGGATGCGCAGCTCCACGGGAATCGTGAAGGTCGGCGCGCCGTTCGTCTCGTAGTTGGGAAGCAGCGCGGCGGGGAACGTGAGCACGAAATGCTCCGGGAACGGCTGCTGGCGGTCGTCGGTGACGGATTCCTGCCCGATATGCACGATATTCACGCCCTCGAGCCCTTCCAGCGCCTGCGGGTCCTGCGTCGTATACGCCACGGCGCGGCGACGCGCGGCATCGTCCAGGGATCGGAGCGTCTCCAGGGCGCCCGCGTCGTCGGCGCACGCCACCACATGCCCGTAGGCGTGGCCGGCGTACTCCTGGAAGGCGCGCTGCACCGCCTCGGCGGACTTGTAGTGGTCGAGGTGGTCGGCTTCGACGTTCGTGATGACGGCGATATACGGATGGTATTTCTCGAAGCTGCCGTCGGATTCGTCGGCCTCGGCCACCATCACGTCGCCATGGCCGGCGTGCCCGCCGTCGATGATGCCGCGCTTGGTGCGCACGCTGCCGCCGATGGCATACGACGGGTCCACGAGGTTGCCCGATCCGGCGCTTTCGAGGATCTGCGCGATCATGGCGCTTGTGGTGGTCTTGCCGTGGGCGCCGGCGACGGTGACGGAGCGGTGCTCCGCGAGCAGCAGGGCGAGGATGTCGCTGCGGTGCAGGAGGTACTTGCCTTCTTTGACGGCTGCCTGGATCTCGGGGTTGTCGGGCTTGATGGCGCTCGACCAGACGACGGTCTTGGCCTGGTGGACGTTGGATTCCTTCTGGCCGTAGAAGATATGCGCGCCCAGTTCCTTGAGATGCTCGGTTTTGGCGGATTGGATGCGGTCGGAACCGGAGACATCGACGCCGCGTTCGAGCATCATCTCCGCAAGAACGCTCATTCCGGCGCCTCCGATGCCGATGAAATGAGTCCTTCCCAGATCTTCCAGGCGAGCATCCGCGTACGTAATCGGTTGACTTGTGGGGTCGAGCGTCACGGATACCAGATCGTCCGTCATCGCAATCCTCGCTTCCCTTCGTTGGGCTTCTAACCCACACTTTAGTCTGTCCATGTCAGATGCGTTTTTCGCATCGTCTGCGTCATCGGGCGGCGCAAGCTCACCCAAGCCTAGCCGCGGCGCGCGACGCGCGCATCCGCGATGTCGAGCACATGCCGCGCCATCGTCTGCGCGGCGTCGCGGATGCCGTACGACCACGCCGCGTCGCCCATCGCGCGCAGAGCATGCCTGTCATGCACAAGCGCCGGCACGTTGGCGCGCACCCAGTCCGCGGTGAAATCCGCATCGTCGACGAGCAACCCGCCGCCGGCGTCCACCACGGGGCGCGCGTTGAAGCGCTGCTCGCCGTTTCCGATCGGAAGCGGCACGTATACGGCGGGCACGCCGAGCGCCGTGATCTCGGCCACGGTGCCCGCGCCGGAGCGGCAGATGACGAGGTCGGCGGCCGCGAAGGCGAGGTCCATGCGCTCCCAGTACTCGACGGCATGGTAGCGTTCGTCGGACGTGCTGCCCAGCCCCGTGATGTTGCCGGGGCCGGCGGAGGCGTCGACCGCGGCGCGCACGTCGGCGATCTTGCCCTTGCCTGTCAGATGCACCACCTGTGCGAATTCGAGCAGCGTCTTCGAGGCGCCGGAGACGGCGGCGTTGAGGCTCTGCGCGCCGAGCGAGCCGCCGGTGACGAGCACGACGGGAAGCAGCGGGTCGAGGCCGAGGCGGATCTTGGCGCTGGTATGCGCCGTGTCGCGGTTCTTTTCGAGGCTGGCCGCCATGGCGGCGATGGGGGCGCGCAACGGCAGGCCGACGCGCTCGATCGGCGCCTTCGACGAAAGCCCCGTCCCCTCGTAGACGGTGCCGATGTAGGTGGCCCAGCGGGCGCCGAGCTTGTTGGCCATGCCGGCGCGCGCGTTCTGCTCGTGGATCACGACGGGCAGGCCCGCCTTGTGGGCGGCGTAGTAGGCCGGCGCGGCCGCGTATCCGCCGACGCCGACGACGACGTCCGCCCCGCGTTGCGCGAGGATGCCGCGCACCTTAGCCGTTTCGCGCCTCCACAGGCCCGGGAAGCGGAACATGTAGCCGTTGGGCTTGCGCGGGAAGGGCACCTTGTCGATGGTGTCCATCTCGAAGCCGGCGGCGGGCACGAGGTCGGCCTCGAGGCCGACGGCGGTGCCGATGATGGAGATGCGGGCCTCGGGGCGCATGTCTCGGATGGCGGATGCGATGGACAGCATGGGGTTGACGTGCCCCGCGGTTCCGCCTCCTGCGAGGACGATGCCCGGTGCGGTGCTGGTTCCTGTCATTTCTTCCCTCTCCCCCGCGCTCGGTGCGCGGTGTATGCGGCGTATGCCTTCTGATGCTTGTGGTGGTTCTTGTTGGACGATGGACGGCGCGTCGGCGTTTCGGTTGCCCGGGGCGGGCGGTGGGCCCGGCCCCTAGCCGCGGCGGGTGGCGGCGCGCACGGCGGGTATTCGCCGCGCCTCGTATATGACGACGCCGCTGGCTGCGAGGCAGGATATCAGCGAGCTTCCGCCCGACGACAGGAACGGCAGCGGCAGGCCCGTGACCGGGAACACGCCGAGCACGACGGCGATGTTGATCAGGGCCTGCGGAATGAACCAGAACATGACGCACAGGATGGTCATGCTGCCGATGAAATGCGGGTGGTTGAGCGCGAGCACGAACAGGCACCAGGCGATGAGCATGAACAGCACGATCACCGACAGGGCGCCGATGAAGCCGACCTCCTCGCCGATGATGGCGAAGATGAAATCGCTTTCCGCCTCGGGCAGGTAGTTCCATTTCTCGTGCGAGTTGCCGATTCCCACGCCTGTCACGCCTCCGGAGCTCAGTGCGTAGATGCCGTGGATGACCTGGTAGCACAGGCCCTGCGAATCCTCGGCGTTGCAGCCGTTGACCACCACGAGGATACGATTGAGGCGGCTGGAATTGGCCATGACGCCGATTGCGAGGACCCCGGCGCCACCTCCGAAAAGCCAGTACAGGGCCTTGCGCGGGATGCCCGCCGCGATGAGAGCGCACAGGCAGATGATGAGCACGATCATGGCGGTGCCCATGTCCCTGCCGAGGAACACGAGGCCAAGCGCCGCTGCGCTGAAAACCAGGGGCACGGCCCAGTTGACCTTGATCTCCGGATCGCGCGAGCGCACCGCGTTGTACAGAAGCACGGGCAGCATGACGCACACGCCGACCTTGAGCAACTCGGCTGGCTGGAACTGCAGGGGGCCCAGGCGGATCCAGCCCCTGTTGCCGTTGTATTCCACACCGATGACGCCCGTCAGCCCCTGGAGGATGGCGGAGCCAAGAACGACGGCGGCGCAGCACACGAGATGGATGGTCTCATTGGGTATGGCGAAAAGCAGGGCCGCGACGAAGCCGAGGGCCGCGAACGACAGCTGGCTGATCGCCGCCTTGATCGGCGAGACGCCCTGGCTGACGAGTTCGACGCTCGAGCTCGAGTAGACCATGATGACGCCGAAGAGCGTCAGCGCCACGACGGCGGCTATGAAGCCGTTGTAGCAGTACACGGGGTTGAGGAAGAAGCGCCATCCGCGGTAGCTCGCCGTGGAGACGGGCTGGAAGTCGTCATCGTCGCCGCGGTCGAGGCAGTGGCGGAACTGATGGAGGCAGCGCTGGGGCCAGGGCACGCTGGCAGGCAACGGCTCGGGGCCGCCGCGCAGCGTCGTCCCGTACAAGGAGGTGGCGGTGCCGTCGGCGGCGCTGCCGGTCGAGGCGGCGCGATCGGCGGAGGCTACGCGGCGCATGTCGGCCAGCGAGCCGGGGCCGGGCGCGTCGTCCGCTCCGTTCCGGGAGTCCTCGCCCTGGCCGCCCTGAAGAAGCCCCAGGCTGCGGAAGGTACGGCGGAGCCACGATTCGCGCGGCGCGGCAGCGTCCTGGTGCGAGGAGGCGCCGGATGCCGCGCGGGATGCCGACGGGCGGGATGCGGATGACGAATGCGATTGCGAAGAACGCGATGCCGACGCACGGTGCGACGACGCGCCGGAAGTCCGCGGCGTGTCGCGACGCCCCGCTCGATTCCGGGATGTGTCATCACGAACCGCGTCATCCCGTGACGCGCCGCGGGCGGCGAGGTATTCCTCGGAGCCGAACTGGGGCGCCGAGGTGCGCGGACGGGAGCCGTCCGCGCCGGAGGAACGGCGGTCACGCGCCATGCGCAGCCACCCAATCCTTCGCGGCGGAGGCGAACTTATCGCCGCGGTCCGCATACGAGACGAACTGGTCCATGGAGGCGCAGGCGGGGGCCATGAGCACCACGTCGCCGGCCTGGGCAAGGGCGCCGGCCGCCTCGACGGCGCGCGCCATAACGGTGTCGCGCGGCTCGGGGTCGATGACGGTGACGGGGATGTCGGGGGCGCTGGCGGCGAACGCGTCAGTCATAGGCGTCGTGTCGGCGCCGATGATGACGGCGGCCTTGATCGTATGCGCCTGGTCGCGCACGAGGTCTTCGAAGCGCGCACCCTTGGCCAGACCGCCGGCGATCCACACGACGGACTTGTCGGGGTAGCTCGACAGCGACGCCTTCGCGGCATGCGCGTTCGTGGCCTTGGAATCGTCAACGAAGCGGATCGTGCCGTCGGCGCGGTGGGCCGTGGCGATGAGCTGGATGCGGTGGCCGCCGGGGGCGAATTCCTTCAGCGCCTGCACGGCAGTGAAGGAATTCACGCCCATACCGCGCGCCAGGGCGTATGCGCACAGCGCGTCGGCGAGCAGATGCGGGTACACGGTGCCGTCGGGCTCGGTCAGGTGGCGGAATTCGCTGACGCGCACGAGGTTCTCATGCGCCTGTTCGCTGCGCAGGGCGGAGCGGTCGCACACCCAGCCGTCGCGGATGCCGATCTGGCCCTCGGCGGGCTCGCCGAGCGTGAAGCCGATCCGCACGCAGCCGTCGGCGGGACTCGCCTCGTGCGCGAGGCGTGTCACGTTCTCATCATCGGCGTTGTACACGAGGACGCGCTTGACGCCGCGGTAGACCTTCGCCTTGTCATGCGCGTAGTTGGCGAACCCACCGTGCCAGTCGAGGTGGTCGTCGGCGAGGTTCGTGATGGCGGCGCAGTCGAGTTCAAGCGAATCGGTGAAATGCATCTGGAAGGAGCTCAGCTCCACGGCGAGCGCATCGTTGGACGCGTCGACGGCGGCGCGGGAAACGGGCACGCCGATGTTGCCGACGGCAGGCGCCTTGAGGCGGGCGGCGGTGAGAATGGCGGACACCATCTCGGTGGTGCTCGTCTTGCCGTTGGTGCCGGTGATGCCGATCCACGGGGCCGGGCGGCCGGTCTTCTGGTTGTCGGCGCGCAGGAGCCACGCAAGCTCCACTTCGGAGATGACGGGGATGCCCTTCTCCTGCGCCGTCACGATGAAGGGGCTGGTGGGACGGAACACCGGGGAGGAGACGACGAGGCCGATCGTATCCCACGGCACGGCGTCGAAGGAGGCGTACGTGGCCTCGGGCTTCCTCTCGTCCACCGTGACGACGCGGTGCCCCGCGGCCTCGAGGACGTCACGGGCGGAGACGCCCGAGACCCCCAGGCCCGCCACGAGGGTGGCCTGGCCTTGGGCATCCATGCTTGCGAAATCAACCGTGTTCATTGTTCTTCCTTGTTCCCGGTCCGCCGGACGTGCCGCCGGATCCGCGCCGTTATGCGTGTGTGGTTATGCGTGTGTGCGGGACGTGGCGGTGGCGGCGCGGCCGCCGTCCCGTTCGCGGCCGTGCCCATGTGCTGTGACGCTGTGGCTTCGTGCAGTGGCTTCCGACGCCCGTCACAGGATGACGTTCGAGTGGATGAGCCAGTCGCTGTAGAAGCACATGACGCCGACCATGGCGAACATGACCTCGATCATCCAGAAGCGGACGACGACCTTGCTCTCCGACCACCCGAGCAGCTCGAAATGGTGGTGGATCGGCGCCATCTTGAACACGCGCCGGTGCCTGGTCTTGAACACGCTGATCTGGATGACGTCGGAGAGCGCCTCGATGACGAACAGGCCGCCGATGATGACGGCGAGCAGCTCCGTATGCGTGGCGATGGACAGGGCGGCGAACAGGCCGCCGAGCGCCAGCGAGCCGGTGTCGCCCATGAAGATGAGGGCCGGGTTCGTGTTGTACCACAGGAACCCGAAGCATGCGGCGAACGCGCAGCCGGCGATGATGGCGAGGTCGCTGGGGTCGGTGATGGCGTACTGCATGCCGTCGGCCGGATGCGAGCCACCGATGAGGTGGTTCGCCTCCCAGAATCCGATGAACGCGTAGGCGACGAAGGCGATGGCGGAGTTGCCCGTGCACAAGCCGTCGAGGCCGTCGGTGAGGTTGAACGCGTTCGTCCACGCGGCGAGCAGGAAGTTCACCCACACCACGTACAGGATGATCGACAGGATGCGCCCCGCCCCCTCGAAGGAGATGACCGTGGAGCCGATCCATGTGATGCCCGTGCGGGCGGCCGTGGTATCCCCGTGCTGCGGAAGCACGACGACGAGGATGGCGAACACCGTGGCGATGACGATCTGCCCGATGAGCTTGCCGTGGATCGACAGGCCCTCGTTCTGTTTCTTGCGCACCTTGGCGAAATCGTCGATGAAGCCGAGCGCCCCCATGACCAGCATGACGAACAGCACAAGCATCGCCGTCATGGAGTATGGCGCCCCGTAGCTCAGGTGGCGCCAGATGGCGGAGACGAGCCAGCCGATGAGAATCGACAGGTTGATGACGACGCCGCCCATCGTGGGCGTTCCGCGCTTGACCAGATGCGACTTCGGGCCGTCCTGGCGGATGTACTGGCCGTAGTGCAGGCGGTGCACGATGCGGATCATGATGGGTGTGCCGACGAGTGTGCACACCAGCGAGGCGATGAAGCCGATGATGAATGCAATCATGCGTTGTCCCCTTCTGCGCGTGAGGCGGTCGGCGGCTTCTGGGAGCCGGCGGCCTGGGATGTCCAGCGCGTGGCCAGGCCGCTGAGGCCCGAGGCGTGCGATCCCTTGAGGAGCACGACGGAGCCGGGGTGGTCGGCGGCGAGCGCCGTGACGGAGCGGTCGGCCTCGTCGGCGCCGTGCACGAGCTCGACGTGCATGCGGCCGGAGGTGTCGGCGGCGCGCGCGCCGTCGGCGAAATCGGCTGCGAGGCGGTCGAGGTTCGGGTCGGTGTCGCTTCCCACGCACACGATGGCGTCGATGCCGAGGCGCTGGCAGTAGGCGCCGATGTCGCGGTGCTTGGCGTCGTCATCGTCGCCCAGCTCGAGCATGGAGCCGAGCACGGCGATGCGGTACGGAGTGTCGGTGCCCTCCGCATGCCACGCGGCGAGGCCGTCGAGGCCTGCCTTCATAGAGTCGGGGTTCGCGTTGAAGGAGTCGTCGATGAGGGTGAAGCACGCTCCCGCGGACGCGCCGCCGTCACGGGACGCATGGCCGGGCAGGCTCACCGTGGACACGGCCATGCGGTGCGGACTGGCGGCGGTCTGCGCGTCGAGCACGGAGACGATGTCCTCCAGCGGCACGCCAAGACGGAGGGCGACGGTGGTGGCGGCCAGCGCGTTCATGACGTTGTGGCGGCCGCGCAGGGCCAGATGCACGTGGGCCTGGCCCTCGGGGGTGACGAGGTCGAATTCGGGGCGGTCGGTGCCGTCGACGGTCACGTTCGTGGCGCGCACGTCGCACGGGTTGTTGGATTCGGCAATGCCGAACCAGCGCACGGTGGAGGCCGGCGTCATATCGGCCATCGTGGCGACGCGCGGGTCGTCGGCGTTGAGCACCGCCACGCCGTCGGCAGGCAGCGCCTGCACGATCTCGGCCTTGGCGCGGCGGATGTTCTCGACGGAGCCGAAGCCACCCAGGTGGGCGACGCCCACCTTGAGCACGACGGCGATATCCGGCGGGACGAGGGACGCGAGGTAGCGGATCTCGCCGATGGCGGAGGCGCCCATTTCGGCGACGAGGTAGCGCGTGTCGGCGTCGACTTTCGTGGCGGTCAGGGGCAGGCCGATCTCGTTGTTGAACGATCCGACGGGCGCGACGGTGGGCGCCTGGGTCGACAGGATGCCGCGGATGAGATCCTTCGTGGTGGTTTTGCCGACGGAGCCGGTGATGCCGATCACCGTGAAGGGCCGCCCCGTGGCGCGGCGCGCGGCGACCGTGGCCTTGGCGACGGCGCCGAGCGCGGCCACCGTGTCGGGAACCACGATCTGCGGGATGTCGACGTCCTGCTCGCGCGTCACAAGCGCCGCGACGGCGCCCGCCTCCCGTACCTGGCGGACGAAATCATGCCCGTCCACATGGTCGCCTGCGATGGCGACGAAAAGGGAGCCGGGGCCGGCCTCGCGCGAATCCGTGCACACGGAGCCGACCGTCGCCGCCGCCCCGTCGCCGCCGCAATGCGTGAGACGTCCGGCCGTCGCCCGGGCGATCTCAGCCACGCTGAGAGACATCATCGAAATACGCCTTCCTTGCTTTTCTTGTTTGCTGTCTGGTAGTCGTTTACGTCGTTGCCGTCCGGTGCTATCCGGCCGCCGCGCCTGCCGCCGGACCTTCGCCCGGGCGCGCACCGCATTCCGCGGAACCGCACCCGCAGGCGCCGGCGCCGCACGTCAGGTGAAGTCACGCACCACGCGCAGGGCGTTGCGGATGCCGTTCTTGCGAATGCCGGCCTGCATGACCATGGCGATGCCCATGGACAGGTCGCGCTCCCCCGTTCCCGGCAGGTTCTCGTGCGCGATCTCGTCGGAATCCGACGTGCGCCCCGTGGCGTGCGTGTTCTCGGAGATCTGCGGCGAATAGCGTTCGAGGGAGGAGACCATGAGGGCGTGCGTGGTGCGGCCGCTTTCACCGCCCATGAGGTTGGTCAGGCCGCACACGTCGATGCTCACGCCCGCCAGGGAGCCCGGCAGCAGCGTGTCGTCGCTCGCGTCGATGACGACGGACGTGGCGCCGTCCTCCATGGCGCCGAACAGCATGGATTCCACCTGCAGGCCTCCGATGGGATACGAGAAGACGAGGTCGCGCTCGAGGGAGTACGAGTTGCCGTTGCTAATCAGGCCCACGGGGTTGCCCAGCACGTGGAGCAGGTCGGCGAGCGCCTCGGCGGCGCCGGCCGATCCGTTGCCGCAGACGGCGAAGATGGCGAGCTGGTTGGCCGGATAACCGGCCATCTGGGCTGCCAGCGAGGAGAGGTCCTCGGAGGAGAGGTCTCCGAAAAGAAGAGGGATGTCGGGATCGGACGACCCGAAGCGCGAACGCATGGACGTCGGCAGGAGCACGGCGTAAGCGCCGCGGTCGGCGGCGGCGGTGATGAGCTCGTCGCTGACATGCACGCCGCGGCCCACGATGAACAGCGCGCCCGGGGTCACCGACTGCAGGTCGTCGGCCAGCGACGTGATCGTGACCGGGGCGGCCTGGCCAGTTCCGATATCGACGCCGAACCGCTTGTTGAGGTCGCCGATCGTCGTGCGCTCCGTCGTCGATTCGCTCAGTGAGCCCATCGTCCGCTCCTTTCTTCCGTGCCGCCGGGCATGCCGGCCACCGTCTGTATCCTATCGCGTGCCCGCGCCCGGGCCCGCCGTCGCGCCGCGTTCCTCACGCGGCCGCCACGCCGTTGCGCATGCGTCACCACTTGGTGGGGATGGCGTCGGTGCGCGCCGGGGACTGCGGCACCTTGTACTTCTGCATGAGGAACTTGCCGATGTTCGCCGTGACGGGGCCCGACGTGAACGCGCCCTCGGTGTCCTTCGGATCCTTCATGAACACGGAGACGACGAACTGCGGGTCGTTGGCCGGCAGGGCGATGATGTAGTCGGCCACAATGCTCGAAAGCGACCCGTCGTCGCCCGCCACCTGCGCGGTGCCGGATTTGCCGGCCACGCGGTAGCCGTCGATCTTGTCCCAGTGCGCGTAGTTCTCGGCCACGCTTTCCATGGCGTTGAGCGTGTCGGCGGCCGTCGTGGCGTCCACGACGCGCACGGAATCGTTCACGCTCGGCGTCATGTCGTTGCCGTCCGCATCCGTGGCGGACTGGATAAGCGACTGGCCCACGCGCACGCCCTTGTTCGCGATCGTGGCGACGACGTTCGTCATCTGCAGCGCGGTGACGGCGTAGCCCTGGCCGAAGAGCACGACGTTCTGCGTGCGGCCGTCCCACGTGTTGTAGTCATAGAGCAGACCGCTCGTGGCGCCCGGGAAGTCGATGCCCGAGGACTGGCCGATGCCGAATTTCTTGAGGTATTCGTAGCGCTTGGCGATCGGGTAGTCCGACGAGGCCATGATGGTGCCCACGTTCGAGGAGTTCTGCAGGATGCCGGCCAGCGTCAGGCGCCACACGCCGTGGTTCTCGGCATCGTGGTAGGTCTCGCCGTCCAGCGTGATCGTGTCGGGCACGGAGAACTGGTCGGTGGGCTTGTGCAGGCCTTCCTGGATCAGCGCGGCGGTGGTGATGACCTTGCCCGTCGAACCCGGTTCGAAGGTCTGCGTCATGGCCAGGGAGGCGGTGGTCTTGGCCTTGTCGCTGCCGGCGGAGACGTTCTGGCTGTCGGCGATGGCGAGGATGCGTCCGGTCGAGACCTCCTGCACGACGGCGATGCCCCATTTCGCGTTCTGGCTGCTGACTCCCTCGGACAGCGCCTTCTCGACATACCACTGCACGTCGCTGTCGACGGTGAGCTGCACGGTTCCACCGTCCTTGGCCTGCGACGATTCGGTCTGCGTGCCCGGGATCATCTCCCCCGTGCTCGCCTGCTGGTAGGTGGTGGAGCCGTCGCTGCCCTCCAGGGCGCCGTTCATCATGAGTTCGATGCCCGCCACGCCGGCGTTCGAATCGTCGACGCCGCCCAGCACGTCGCCCAGCAGCGTGTCGTCGGGGTACTGGCGCTGCGATGTCTCCTCGAAGCCGATGACGGTCGACAGATGGAGTGCCTCCACCTGCTCCTTGAGCTCCGGGGTGACGTCCTTCTCGATGACGACGTAGGAGCTGTCTCCGGCGAGCAGGCCGCCGAGCTCCATCTCGCTCATGCCGAGGACCGGTGCGAGCAGCTGGACCACCGCCTCGACGCCCTTGGTCTCGAGGTTCTTGCCGTCGATCTGGTGGCAGATCGAGGAATTCGTGCCCGTGCATTTGACGGGGACGAAGGCCTTGGCGCCGTTCTGGTCCGCGTACATCGTGTAGCGTTCCACGGATTGGGCAAGCACCTGGCCGTTCGTGTCGGTGATCGTGCCGCGCGTGCCGTGGGTGACGACGGTGACCGTGCGGGAATTCGTAGCCTCCTGGGCCACGGCGGATCCGCCGAGCTGGATGTAGGCGAGGCGTGCGATGCAGATTGCGAAGAAGAAGGCCACGAGCACCGCCATGACCAGAAGGCGCCCGGGGATCGAGCGCATGGGCCCCGCCGTGCGGCGCGGCTTCTTCTTCGCCGGTTTCGAACTCATCTGACGTGTCCTTCGTTATTGTCTGGGCCGCATTGTGCGGGCAGCCGCTGTGTGGCGCGAAGCGTGCGAGGCGCGGAGCCCCGCATCGGGGCGGGGCCGTGCGGCGCGGGTTACTGCGCCTGCTGGGCCTGGTTCGCGGTCTGTGTCTGATCGGTGGCCTGCGTCTGGTCGGTGGCCTGCGTCTGGTCCGCCGACTGCGCCGGCTGCGACTGCATGTCGAGCGTGACGGCGTCGCTTCCCGGCTGCATGCCCAGCTGCGTGGCCTTGTCGGGAAGGCTCGAATCGAGGCTTTCGAGCTGCAGCTCGTCGCTTTCGACGTCCTGCTGGAGCTTGGAGACGGACTGCTGCGTCTGGCTGAGCGCGAACGAGTCCTCCACCATCATCGTGCGCAGGGCCAGCGTCGCCGCCATCGACAGCACAAGCACCACCACGGCGATGACGATGCGCAGCACGCTGCGGTTGCTTGTCATGACCCACGATTGCACGCGCGAGCCCGTCGACGCGGCCGAGCGGCCGGAGATGGCGCGCAGCACGGGGCGACGGCGCGATGCCTGCGGCGCCGCGTCGGGGCGGGCCTCGGTGCGCGGCAGGGGCTGCGCGGAGCCGCGGGACACGACGCGCGAGGAGAAGCGGGCGGCGGACAGCCCGGAGCGCCCCGTCAGGTGCACGGCATGCGAGGAGCCGGCTCCCGAGCCGGAAACGAAGCGCGAGATGGATTCGTCACGGGAGGCGACGGCCGAACGGATCTGCGAGGCGGAACGGGCGCTCGACACATCGTGGCGTCGTGTTCCGCGCGCCCGCACCGACGGTATGTCGGCGGCGGCGAAAGCCTCGGCGGAGGCCGCCTCGTCCCTGACGATGCGGCGATGATGCGAGGCGGCGCGTGATGCGGCGGCCTGCGCCTCCTGCCCGTCCAGCGCACGCGCGTCGAAGATCGCATCGTCCTTCGCGGAGCGTCGTGCCGACGCCACGTGCAGCCCGGCGTCACGACCCTGCGAGGTCTCGTCCTTCCGCGATCGAATGATGCGAGGTTGTGCTGCCGTCGTCATCGTCCCGTTGTCCTTTCATGATGCTGTGTCCTGTGTCCGGCGGAGCGTCCGTGCCCTCCGCCGGGGCGTCCCGCGCGTCGGCGCGCGGTGCCTGGGGTCCGTGTCCCGTCGGCGCCCGGACCGGCCGCATCGTCGGCCAGCTCGCGCCGGCGCGATGCGGGAATCGGCCGGATCAGCTCCACGGCGCGCAGGCGCACCGAGGCCGACCGGGGGTTCGACGCGATCTCGGCGTCGTCCGCCTTGATCGCGCCGTGCGTCACATCGTGGAAGAAGGGCTGCGCGTCGTCTGGCACCACCGGAAGCCCGGCCGGCGCGTCGATCGTCAGTCCCTTCGCCATGAAGCGCTTGACGGTTCTGTCTTCCAGCGAGTGGTACGACTCGACCACGAGTCGGCCGCCGACGGCGAGGCGGAGCGCCGCCTGCGGAAGCGTGGACGCGAGCTTGTCGAGCTCGCCGTTGACCTCGATGCGCAGCGCCTGGAACACGCGCTTGGCGGGGTTGCCGGAGGCGCGGTGGGCGCGCGGGACCGTGCGATCCACGAGGTCGTTGAGTTGCGCGGAGGTCACGATGGGCGCCTCCTGGCGCTCGCGCACGATGCGCTGCGCGATGGGGCCGGCGAAGCGTTCCTCGCCGTATTCCTTGAAGATGCGGCGCAGGTCGGCCGCGTCATAGGTGGCGAGGATGTCGGCGGCCGTCGTGGGCTGCGAGGGATCCATGCGCATGTCGAGCGGGGCGTCGTGCGAATACGAGAAGCCGCGGTCGGTTTCGTCGATCTGCAGGCTCGACAGGCCCAGGTCCATGAACACGGCGTCGACCTGGTGGATGCCGAGTCTCTCGAGAACCGCGCCGAGCTCGTCGAAGGCGGCGTGCACGGGGGTGAAGCGGTCGGCGAATCCGGCCTGTTCGAGGCGGCGCGTTGCGAGCGCCAGGGCCTCGGCATCGCGGTCGATGCCGATGAGGCGCGCGTCGGGGTTCGCCGCGAGGAAGGCGGAGGAATGCCCCGCCAGGCCGAGCGTGCAGTCGACGATAACGGGCGTGCCGCCGTGTGTCGCGGCGCTGGCCGCGAGGTTCGAGGTCACGAGGTCCACGCAGTCGTCGAGAAGGACGGGCTGGTGGATGGAGGTCAGGTCGATGGAATCGTCGGGCGCGGCGGACGGATCCGGCGCGGAGCTGGCGGCGGCCCCTGCGATGTCGCGGTTTTCGATATCGTCCGTCATCAGAAGCCTCCCGGAAGGATGTCGTCGGCCATGTCGGAGTAATCGTCTTCCTGCTCGCTCAGGTAGGTCTCCCACGTCTGCTTGTCCCAGACCTCGGCGCGGGTGCCGACGCCGATCACGACGATGTCGCCGTCGAGCCCCGCGTAGTCGCGCAGCATCTGCGGGACCGTGACACGTCCCTGCTTGTCGGGCTCCTCGTCGACGGCGCCGGAAAGGAACACGCGCAGGTAGCTGCGCGCACGCTTGTCGGACAGCGACGTGCGCTGGACCTGCTGGGCGATGCGGCGAAACTCGGGGATGGGAAGGAGGTAGACGCAACGTTCCTGGCCGCGGGCCAGAACACAGCCCGTTCCGAGCTGCGAGCGGAACTTGGCGGGCAGGGCGATGCGGCCCTTCGCGTCCATCTTCGGCGTGTAGGTGCCGAGCAGAAGCGCGGGCATTGCCATGGGGTCGGGGGTCGGGGCGGCGCCGGGGACGGGGGCTGCGGCGGAGGTCGGGGTCGGAGACTGTGCGGACGGATCCGAAGGTGTGGATGATGCGGAGGCCTGTGCCACGATATCGTCGTCGCCCATATCCACCTCCCCATCCACTTGGAGCCGACCTGTGCATTCGGCTCCCCACTCTACCCCACTTTCCACCACCCAACCCCACTTTTATGCAAAAACCTCCACCTCAGCACCCCATTCGGCACCGCGCGTGCCGGCGCGGTGATTCCTCTGCTCCGTTGGCCTGGATTGCGACGGAACCCCGAAATCGTTGGAATTGCGGCCCTTTCTTGGAGCCACGATTCCCTTCGCCGGCCCCGAGACCTCCTCGCGCGGCCCCGGTGGGGATTCGTGGGGGACGACGCACCTCTCCCCATCAAGCCACCGTTGCCACTCCCCGCCAACAGTCGGTCTCACTGGCGCACGGAGTGCCAGCGAGAGGCACTGTTACCGACCCCGCCCTTGAAAACACTGGCCTCCCCCCCCCTCCAACAGTCGGTCTCACTGGCAGGCACAGTGCCAGCGAGAGGCACCGTTACCGATCCCGCCCTTGAGAACACTGGCCTCCCCCTCCAACGGTCGCTCTCACTGGCGAGCACAGTGTCAGTGAGAGGCACTGATGACTATCCCATCGTTGAAAACACTCAGCCCTCCCGCCAACAGTCGGCCTCGCTGGCGCGTGCAGTGCCAGCGAGAGGCACCGTTGGAGAACAACCGACGCATTCCCAACGATTCCCCCGCCGACAGTGGGTCTCACTGGCGAGCACAGTGCCAGTAAGAGGCACCGTCATCGACCCCGCCCTTGAAAACACTGGCCTCCCCCTCCAACGGTCGCTCTCACTGGCGAGCACAGTGCCAGTGAGAGGCACCGTTGGAGAACAACCGACGCATTCCCAACGATTCCCTCACCAACAGCCGGTCCCGGTGGCCGCACGCCGAACCCCGGCGTGGGAGGCGGATGGGTCGTGTAAAATGGAAATTCGCGTTTTTCACCCCTCCGCACCGCCGCCGCCCACGGGCCACTGCGCCCGCGAGCGCGTCCGCGTCGCGGAACCGGCCGGATCGCATTCCGGACGAACCCGAGAATAAGGACATACATGTCGGATTACGCTTCCCAGCTCCAGGAGGAGCAACAGCAGGTCGACCGCGCCTACTCCCGCCTCGATGACATCCGCGAGCAGACGAAGGAGCGCCTGCGCGCCGTCCGCGCCGCCGGGTCGCATGGCTCCCCCACGCAGCGCACCGAGCGCGACTCCTTCGCCACGATGTACGAGGACCGTCTCGCCCAGCTGCGCGCCGTCGAGGACCGCCTCGTGTTCGGAAGGCTCGACGATGTCAAGGACAACCGCCTGTACATCGGCCGCATCGGACTGTCCGACGAATCCCACGAGCCCATCATCACCGACTGGAGGGCCGAGGCCGCCCGCCCGTTCTACGAGGCGACGCCTAAGGAGCACGGTTCGATCGCGATGCGCCGCCATATCACTCTGCGTTTCCGCAAGGTCGTGAGCATCGAGGACGAGGCGCTCGACCTCGACTCCGCGCAGGTCAGCCACGCCACGAACGAAGGCACGCTGACGGGCGAGGGCGCGCTTATGGCGTCGCTGTCAAGCCGCCGCACCGGCAAGATGACCGATATCGTCGCCACCATCCAGGCCGAGCAGGACCGCATCATCCGCGCCGACATGCACCAGGCGCTCGTCGTGCAGGGTGGCCCAGGCACGGGCAAAACCGCGGTCGCGCTCCACCGTGCCGCCTATCTGCTGTACGCGCACCGCCAGCGACTGTCCCATTCGGGCGTGCTCATCGTGGGCCCGAGCCCCGCGTTCCTGCATTACATCGACCAGGTGCTTCCGTCCCTGGGCGAGACGGGCGTCGTCTCCCGCACGCTCGCCACCCTCCTGCCCGGCGTCACCGTCAGCTCCGAGGACGCGCCGCGCGTCGCCGCGCTCAAAGGCGACAAGCGCATGGCGCAGGTCATCGCGAACGCCGTGCGCGGCCGCGAGCGCGTGCCGTCGACGCTGCCGACGATTCGCGTAAACAACATGCAGCTGCCCATGAAGGCCGCCGACATCCAGCAGGCCATCACGGACGCGCGCCGCACGCGCAAGCCGCATAACCAGGCGCGCGAGACCTTCGTGAAGTCGGTCACCGGCATCATGGTGGCGCGCTACGCCTCGAAGCTGGATTACACGCCCGAGCAGTCGGAGCTCGATTCGGTGCGCCAGGCGCTGCGCCTCAACGATGATTTCCGCCGCACCGTGAACCTGGCGTGGCTTCCGATGACGGCGCAGTGGATGCTCTCGGATATGTTCGCCAAGCCCGCGAAGCTGCGCTCCTACGCGCCGTGGCTCAAGCCGGCGGAGATCGACCTGCTGCGCCGCGCCAAGGACGCGCCGTTCACGCGCTCCGATATCCCGCTTCTGGACGAGGCGATGGAGCTGCTCGGCCCCGATCCGCATCACGATTCCGACGCCGCGGCGCGCGACAGGCGCCGTCAGGAGGACGAGGAGATCGCCCGCGAGACGCTGTCGCAGAACGGCATCGGCAACGGAATCGTGGATGCGAAAACCCTTGTCGACAATATGAACGGTCTCGACGCGGAGTCGACGGCGGAGCGCGCGGCCGACGACCGCGAGTGGACGTACGGGCATATTGTGGTGGACGAGGCACAGGAGCTCACGCCGATGGACTGGCGCATGCTTATCCGCCGCTGCCCCTCGCGCTCGTTCACGATTGTGGGCGACGTGGCGCAGACGAGCGCGCTGGGCGGCACGCGTTCCTGGAAGCGCACGATGGACCCGCTGTTCGGCGAAAAGGGCTGGTCGCTCAAGGAGCTGACGGTGGATTACCGCAATCCGCAGGAGGTGTCGGAGCTCGCCACACAGTTCGCGCACGACGAGGGGCTGTACGTCTCGACGGTGTCGGCGGTCAGGCATGTGCCGGACGCGGTGCGCCGCATCACGGTCGACGATTCCGCGCTTGTGGAGCAGGCCGCGGCCTGCGCGATGGATTGCGTGCGCCGTTTCGTTTCGTCCGATGGCACGGGGCGCATTGCGGTGATTGCCGACAAGGAGATTCGCGACGCGGTGCGCAAAGCCGTGGCGCTGAGCCTCAAACAGACCGTGGACGCCAAGGAGTGGTCGCGCCTGACCTCGCAGAACGCGTGGGACAGCCAGATCGTGATCAGCGGCCCGCAGGACGTCAAGGGCCTCGAGTTCGACGCGGTGGTGCTGGTGGAGCCGGGGCTCATCGCCATGAACGCCACATCGCGCCTCGTGGCGGCGGCGGACCTGTATGTGGCGATGACGCGCCCGACGCAGCGTCTGGCCATCGTGCGCACGACGAAGGACGCCGAGTCCATGCCGCTGTGACGCGCAGTGACACGATGCCGCGATGACGGCGGCGATTCCTCGGGCGGCGGGTTATCCCGCCGCCCGTCGTGTCTCCGTCGTGTCTCCGTCGCGTCCCAGTCACATCCCAGTCGCATGCCGGGTTCCCGACCCTCTTGGCAACCGTTCGGCCTGTCCGGAGCTCGTCACAAAGGTGAAATATTGGCCCCCTAGCTGTATTGTGGGGATATGCCTAAAGCTCTACTACTCGAAAACATCCACCCGCTCGCCGCGCAGTATCTGCGCGACCGCGGCTTTGAAGTCGTCACCACAACCGGTGCCATGGATGAGGATGAGCTCATCCAGGCCCTCGATGACGTCGACCTGCTCGGCGTGCGTTCCAAGACGAACGTGACGCGCCGTGTCATCGACGCCCATCCCCAGCTGTCCGCCATCGGTTGCTTCTCCATCGGCACGAACCAGGTCGACCTGGACTACGCGGCGTCCAAGGGCATCGCGGTGTTCAACGCCCCGTACTCGAACACGCGCTCCGTGGTCGAGCTCGTGATTTCCGACATCATCGCGCTCGAGCGTCGCGTGCCGGCCCACACCAAGGCCATCCGCGAGGGTGTGTGGTCGAAAACCGCGAAGCAGTCCCATGAGGTGCGCGGCAAGACGCTCGGCATCATCGGCTACGGCAACATCGGCACCCAGGTGTCGGTGCTCGCCGAAGCGCTGGGCATGCGCGTCATCTACTTCGACATCGAGGAGAAGCTCGCGATGGGCAACGCCCGCCGCGTCTTCGACATCGAGGACCTGCTGCACGAGGCCGACGTCATCACCGTGCACGTGGACGGCAGGAAGTCGAACACCAACTTCATCGACGCGGAGAAGTTCGCGCAGATGAAGCAGGGCGCCCTCTTCATCAACCTGTCGCGCGGCTTCGTGGTCGACGCGGACGCGCTGTACGAGAACCTCAAGTCCGGCCATCTGGGCGGCGCGGCGGTGGACGTCTACCCCACCGAGCCGAAGAAGGTCGGCGATCCGTTCCACACCAAGCTCGCCGAAATCGACAACGTGGTGCTCACGCCGCATATCGGCGGCTCCACGCTCGAGGCGCAGGAGTCCATCGGCCGCTATGTCTCGCACAAGCTCTTCGATTACTGGGTGCATGGCGAGACGTCGCTGTCGGTGAACATGCCGACGCTGACGATCAAGGAGAACAAGGGCGTCGTGCGCATCACGCACCTGCACGAGAACCTGCCGGGCGTGCTCGCCAAGCTCAACAACATCCTGAGCGAGGAGAACATCAACGTGGCGGCTCAGTACCTCGCCACCGAAGGCGAGCTGGGCTACGTGGTGACGGATGTCTCCACGCATCCGAGCGAGAAGGCGATCGAGGAGATCAAGAACATCAAGGGCACCGTGAGGGTGCATATCCTCGACTAGTCGTTCCCGACCGCGGACGCTTTCCGAGATGCCAAGGGGCGGAGGCTTCGGCCTCCGCCCCTTTCGTATGCTTCGTATGCGGTGTGCAGTGTCACTATGCAGCGTCGCGATATGCAGCCTGCGGTAGCGTGTTCGGTTTCTACGATTGCCCGGAGCACGGATTGCCCGGAATGCCCGGATTGCGCTTATTGCGCTTATTGCGCAGTGGGTGCGGACATGCGGCTTTCGTTATCTTCGGCGGAATCATCGTCGGCGGCGGTGTCGGCAGAGGCATCTGCGGCGGTGCTGTCTGCGGCGGTGCTGTCTGTGACACGGGTATCTGAGGCATGTGCCTCTGAGGCAGAAGCGTCTGCGGCAGAAGCATCCGTGCCGGCGGTCTGCGCAGGAGCGCTGTCCGTGTCGGCCTTCCCCTCGCTTTTCGACTGCTGGTAGGCTTCGAGATCCTCGATAACCTTCTTGAAGTCGTCAAGGGTTTCGAAATCCTGGTACACCGATGCGAAGCGCAAATACGACACGAAGTCAAGGTCGCGCAGAGGCTCGAGGATGGCCTTGCCGATCTCCGACGACGGAATCTCGGCCTGGCCGGTGGCGCGGAGCTTGCGCTCGACGGCAAGGCCCAGGGCGCTCATCTGCTCGTTGGAGATAGGACGCCCCTGGCAGGACTTCCTCACCCCGAGGATGACCTTCTGACGGTCGAAGAGCTCCGTTGTTCCGTCACGCTTCCTGACGACGAGAGGGAAACTCTCCTCCGTCGTGAAACGCTTGCCGCAGTTCTCGCACATACGGCGGCGCTTGATCAGGAAACCGTCCTCGGATGACCGGGTCTCGATAACCTTGGTGTTCTTGTACTTGCAAAACGGACACTGCATATCTGCATTATCGCACATATCAGGCTTTTGGCCGTTTCCAGGGCTTGGAGCCAGACAACACGATTGCCGACCGACCGCCGCCCCACGACCACACCGCCCCACGACCACACCGCATTGCGCGACCACGCCGCGCTGGTTCATCCGCATGGCATCACGTTCATCCGCATGACATTGCGCACGCCTACTCATCGACCGGCACAACGAGGCGCTGTCCGGCGTAGAGCGTCGGGGTGTCCATGTCATTGAGCTTCTGGATCTGGCGCACCGTATCCCTGACATCACCTCCCTCAGGCGTGATCTGCTCGGCGTACCTCCACAGGGTGTCTCCGGGCTGCACTTGGTAGACCTCGACGCGCTGCGGTTCCTCACGCGAGTAAGCGCTGCGCACCGGCCCCAGAAACCCGGCGAGGGCGGACACCAACGCGGTGACGACAAGCGACACAACGATCCTGCCACGTCGCGTCAGCCTCAGCGGGCCAGAGTCCAGCGCCACGTCCGTTGCAGCAGTGGCTATTGCGCCAGTGGCTGTTTTTCTTGCGGTTGCCAGTGTCATAGCGACTCCTTCTCCTGACGGAGCGTGACTCCGCAGTTCGTCGCCGGGCCGGACCCGGCGACCCCCAACAGGACGCCCGCCTGAAGATAGTTCATGGAACAGTTCTTCAGGAGGGCCTTGGGATGCCGACGCGCACGCGCAGGCATCGGATGGTTCCCGGGCACGACATGCGGACCGCATGCATTCGTGCATATGCCCGAGACCTAGGTATACGTTTTTCAGTTATGCGTTCGTTGCCGTCTTACAAAGCCGGTCTTGCGAAACGGGCCTTACGAAGCGGGTATTGCAAAGAGTCGATAGGCACGTTCCGGCCAAACGTCCGTTCTATCGAACGTCTGTTTGTGGATTTTTCTGAAGCACTGTATAGTGGAGTCAAACGAGAGGACGAATATGACCACTACACCCATTCACCATGTTCCGCCGCACCACAACACCGACGGCAGCGGATTCGCCGCAACCGACGAGACGGACGTCCAGGCCATCGTCGAAGCCGACGCCGAAGCCGATGCCGACGTCACAAGCGCCGGCTCCCCAGACGGCAATGTCTGGCATGTCGGAGACACCGCCGTGACCCTGACCGACCGCCAGAGCCAGATTCTCGAGGCCATCACCACGCATATCGCGGAACACGGCTACGCACCGTCCATCCGCGAGATCGGAAAAATCGTGGGACTCAAATCCACGTCCTCGGTCAAGCACCAGCTGGAGATGCTCGAAGACAAAGGCTGCCTGAAGATCAGCCGCAAGAAGGGCCGTGCCATCGAGATGATCGCCGAGTTCGGCGCCAAGGGCGGCGAGGAATCAGCGGATGCCGGTTCCCGCACCGCAACCATCATCCCCTTCCCCGGCCAGCAGTCGGAGTCCATCATGAACTCCATCGACGTTCCGCTCGTCGGGCGCATCGCCGCAGGCACCCCCATCACCGCCGAACAGCATGTGGAGGACGTCATGCGCCTGCCGGAGCGCCTCACCGGAACCGGCAACCTCTTCATGCTCGAGGTGCATGGCGACTCCATGATCGACGCCGCCATCTGCGACGGCGACTTCGTGGTGGTCCGCGAGCAGAACGATGCGCAGAACGGCGACATCGTGGCGGCCCTTCTCGACGGCGAGGCCACGGTCAAAACATACTTCAAGCCCGACAGGAACCACCTGTGGCTGATGCCCGCAAACCCGGAATACGACCCCATCAACGGCGACAGTGCCCGAATCATGGGCAAGGTGGTTACCGTTCTGCGCAAGCTGTAGCAACGCCACACCCCACTCCCGCACGCATCACGCGCACGGGCGTCCCCTCGACAAGAGGCCCTGCCGGCCCGGAGCATCACTCCCGCCGGCAGGGTCTCTTGTCGTTCGGCCATGTGCTCCCGTGCGCCTTCGAGCTCATGCACCCATACTCCCGCGCGTCTGCGCGTCTACGAACTCACGCGCCCGTGCGCCCACACGCCCGCGCATAGCCGCATCGTCACCACATCGCATCGTCACCACATCACATCGTCCGATGCGTCTCGCATTCCTTCCCATAGTCCGCCGGCTCGAGCTGGAACGTGCAGTGCTCGATCGACACAGGGAAATGCTCGGAGGCGCACGTCGTCATGCGCTGAATCAGATCCGCCGACTCGGCCACCGTCATGGAGCCGTCCACCACCACATGCGCGGTGAGGCGCACCAGATCGCTCGACACGGCGCTGACATGCACGTCGTGGATAGCGACCACACCCTCGACCTTCGACAGGTGCTCCACCACGCAATCCGCATCGACTCCCGCCGGCGCCTCTTCAAGCAGCACGCGCATGCTGTCGCGCAGCAATTTCAGTGCGCGGGGCACGATCATCAGCGCGATGACGCCGCCGGCTATCGCGTCGAATCCGTCCCACCCCGTGCACAGCAGCACCACGGACGACATGATGACGACAACGGACCCCAGCGCGTCGTTGCATACCTCGAGGAAGGCGGCGCGCAGGTTCATGTTGTCGTCATGGCTTCCCACAAGCGTGACGATGGACGCAAGGTTCGCGAGCAGGCCGACGATGCCGAACGCAAGGAGCAACCTGGGCGAGTTCACGGTGTCGGCCACCGCGCCGGTCAGGCGCATAATGGCCTGCACGATGGAGTACAGCCCCACGAAGAACAGCACGACGGCGCCGCCCGCGGCGGTGACGACCTCAAGCCGGCGCCATCCCCAGGTGTGGCGCGAGTCGGGTTTGCGCTGCATGAGGATGGCGGCGACCAGCGACGCGACGAGCACCGACACATCGGTGAGCATATGGCCCACATCCACGAACAGCGCCAGCGACTGGGTGAAGGCCGCGCCGACAATCTCGGCGACGAAGATAATGCCGGTGAACAGGAGCGACAGCTTGAGCTGGCGCACATGCGCGCGCTCCTGACGGCGCCGATCCTCGCCCGGCGCACCGCCCTGTGCAGTCCGGCTCCGTGCAGTCCGGCTCTGTGCGGTCCGGCTCTGCGTTGTTTCGCCCCGTGCCGGCCGATGCGGATTCATGGTGCCCATCGCTCCCCTTTCCTTCTGGCTTCCGGAAGACGATGGTATTTTCTCACCGTATCGAGAATTCCACAAGGAAACGCAAACGATAATCGTTCGCAACGCGTCGCACCCCACACCGCAGCCACACCGCAGCCACGCCGCGCCGCCCCACAGACGCAGAAGGGGCGCCGCCCCATTGGGTGGCACCCCTTCTTTCGCTTGTGGCTTCGCTTACGCCGGAGTCCGGAATCAATCAGAAGCCGAACTTCTCCGCGGTCTCGCGCAGCGTCTCGGCGGAGCGCTTGAGGGCGGCGAGCTCGTCGTCCGACAGCGGCGTGTTGATGCGCGTGTTGACGCCCTTGCGGTTGAGAACGCTCGGCACCGACATGCACACGTCGGAGATGCCGTGGAAGTCCTCGAGCAGCGACGACACCGGCAGGATGCGGTTCGAATCCGACAGGATGGACTCGATGATGTCCACCGCGGACATGGCGATGGCGTAGTTCGTGGCGCCCTTGCCGTCGATGATGCGGTAGGCGGCGTTCTTGACCTCCTGGTGGATGTCCTCGCGCACCTGGGCGGTCAGCGGCTCGCGGCCCTCGAGCGGCGTCCAGTCGAGCATCGGCACGCCGCCGATGGTGGCGGAGGACCACAGCGGAACCTCGGAGTCGCCGTGCTCGCCGGCGATGTAGGCGTGCACGTTCTTGACGTTGACGCCGGTCTGCTGCGCGATGAGGAAGCGCAGACGCGCGGAATCGAGGTTCGTGCCGGAGCCGAACATCTGGTTCGCCGGCAGGCCGGAGAGCTTCATGGAGACGTAGGTCACGACGTCCACCGGGTTCGTCACGAGGATGTAGATGGCGTTCGGCGCCACGTTGAGCACGCTCGGGATGATGGACTTCATGATGTTGATGGTCGCGCCGGCAAGGTCGAGGCGGGACTGGCCGGGCTTCTGGCGGGCGCCGGCGGTGATGACGACGACGTCGGCGTCGCGGCAGATCTCCACGTCATCGGAGCCGTCGATGGAGACGGTCGGATAGAAGCTGGAGCCATGCTGCATGTCGAGCACCTCGGCCTCGACACGCTTGAGGTTGATGTCCTCGAGGACGATCTCGCGCGCGACGCCGCGCTGGGCGGCGGCGAACGCAGTGGTGGAACCGACGGCACCGGCACCGATAATCGCAAGCTTCGTGGGGCGAATAGGTGAATTGGCCATAAGGCACCTTTCCTTCGACTCTTCCCTGCCGCACTCGTATGGCGGCCCGAGAAGGAATGGTTTTTGAATCGTGTTCAATACAATGTCAAATTTAACGCGACGGCGTGACGATACACCCGGGGCCACGACACGCCCGCCTCTCAGGCATCGTCGGGCGTGTCTCCGTCTCCGGCGCCATCGCCAGGGCCATCGCCTTGGCCGCCGACCGCGCCATCCTCCGCCGGGCCGTCCGCGCCATCGCCGTCCTCCGCCGCCACGATAGCCGCGGCCAGGCGCGAATCCACGTCCGCCGACAGATGCACGCCGTCCGCCTCGTAGTCGGCGGCCTCCACATGCCCGTATTCGCGCACCTTCGACAGCAGCGCGCCCGCGGAATACGGGAGCACGGCCTCCACATGCACCGCGGGAAGCGGCAGATGCGCCTCGACGTCGGCCACAAGATCGGCGATCCCCTCCCCTGTGGCGGCCGACACGATATGCGCCTCGGGCATGAGGCCCCGGATGCGTTCGCGCGCGTTGGGGTCCATGCGGTCGGCCTTGTTGAACACGATGATGCGGTCGATCGCGTCCGCGCCCTCGATGTCCGCCAGCACGGAGTTGACGGCCTCGATCTGCCCGAAGGGGTCGGGATGCGAACCGTCGACCACATGCACGATAAGCTCGCTGTCGGCCACTTCCTCGAGCGTGGACTTGAACGCCTCGATGAGCTGCGTGGGCAGGCGCCGCACAAACCCTACGGTGTCGACGTACATGTACAGGCGCCCGTCGGCGGCCTTGGCGCGCCGCACGGCGGTGTCGAGCGTGGCGAACAGCGCGTTCTCGACGAGTTCGTCGGACCCCGTCAGACGGTTGATCAGCGACGACTTGCCCGCGTTCGTATAGCCGACGACGGCCACGGTGGGCAGTCCGTTGCGCCGGCGCGAACCGCGCTTGACCTCGCGCGACGGGGCCATCTGCGCGATCTGCCGGCGCAGATGCGCCATGCGCTTGCGGATGACGCGGCGGTCCATCTCGATCTTCGTCTCGCCGGGGCCGCGCGACCCGATGCCACCGTCCTGGCCCGCGGCCTGACCGCCGGCCTGGCGCGACAGCGAACCGCCCCAGCCGCGCAGGCGGGGCAGCATGTATTCGAGCTGCGCGAGCTCGACCTGCGCCTTGCCCTCGCGGCTCGTGGCATGCTGCGCGAAGATGTCGAGGATCACGGCCGTGCGGTCGACCACCTTGACCTTGGCCACGTCCTCGAGCTCGCGGCGCTGGGACGGCGGCAGGTCGGCGTCGACGATGATGGTGTCGGCGTCGTGCTCCGCCACGATGGCGGCGACCTCCTTGGCCTTGCCCGAGCCGATATACGTGGCGGGGTCGGGCTTGAGACGATGCTGCAGGACGCCGTCCATGACCTCGGCGCCGGCGGTCTGCGCGAGCGCGGCGAGCTCCCTGAGAGATTCCTCGGCGGCGGTCTGCGTGGTCTCGAGGCTCGACCACACGCCGACGAGCACGACGCGTTCGAGGCGCACGCGGCGGTACTCCACCTCGGTGACGTCCTGGAGCTCGCCGAGGCCGGCCACATGCTTGAGCTGGTTGCGGCTTTCGCGCTCCTCCCACTGGTAGTTATCGTCGTTGCTGCGCGCCTCGGAGGGCAGGTTGAGCACATCGGAGCGCGAGCCGAGCACGTCGCGGGCGTCGTCGTCCACGATGCGCACGTCGCGCGAGGCGCCGCGCGTCCCGCGCCGGGGATCGGCGGGCGCTCCGTCCGTTCCCTGCGGGACGGTGGACGGTGCGGTTTTCTGCGTGTTCCTGAAATCGGATTCCTGAGAAGTCACTTACGCCTTTCGCGGATTGCCCTGATATGGGGCTGAAGTGTTTAGTTCTCACATTATTATCAAGTCAGTAGACAGAGCAAGGAGTGTCATGACCTCAGAGCACAGGTCCTCGGACCGCAGGCACGGCGGCAATAACCACGGCGGCCGCACCAACCCCAACGCCAACACCAACAGCGCCAACAACCGCGGCAACCGCACCAATAACAGCAACCGCAACCGCACCAACGACCGCGGCAATCGCGACAGGCGCGACAATCGTGACAAGAGCGACAATGCAACGCGCGACGACGCCATGCGCGAGACGTCTTGGAAGCCGCGCAAGCGCCGCCCGAAGCCCAATCCCTTCGAGCACCATGTGTTCGGAAGCCGTGGGCGCCGCGTCGAGCAGGAGGCGCGCGAGGAATATCTGCGCCAGTCCGCGGCGCGCCGCGAGGCCATCCGTCGCGGCGAGGACCCCGATGCCGAGGCGAGGAAACACGATTCCTCCACCGCGCAGACCGACGCGAAGCCGTCCGCATCACAACCGTCCGGCACGCAGGCCGGCGATACCAGGCATGCCGCCGCGTCGTCCGACGAGACGACGGTGACGCGCCGCCACACCCGTCCGCGCCACCAGCGCCATGACGCCGACCGCGACGGGTCCCGCCGCGACGGCTCCCCCGCTGGCAACCCGCGCTATGCGTCGAAGGCGAAGAACACGGCAACGACGGCGAGGGGCACCGCCAGGCCGGCGGATGACGCGCAGCCCGCACACGCAGCCCAGGCCGGAGACATCGTGGCCGGCGACATCGTGGATACCGCGAGCGCCGCGGAAGCGCAGACCGCCGCCGAGCCGCAGCCTGCGGACGGCCGCGACACGCAGTACTTCTCGGAAAACCCGGCCGCCGAGGACCGCCGCCGCATCATCGGGCTCGACCTGCGCGGCCACGAGGCGTCGATGGAGGTATCGGCCGGCGTGTTCTCGTCGAGCAGGCTTGACCTCGGCACGCGCGTACTGCTGCGCCACGCCCCCGAGCCGCCGAGCGCAGGCACCTTCCTCGACCTTGGCTGCGGCTGGGGTCCGATCGCCGTCGCATTGGCCAAGGAATCGCCCGAGGCCGATGTGTGGGCCGTCGACGTCAACGAGCGCGCGCTCGAGCTGACGCGCGAGAACGCGGCGCGCAACGCCTGCCCCTCCGTGCATGCCGCGAAGGCCGAGGACGTTCCGGCCGGCCTGGCCTTCGACGTCATCTGGTCGAATCCGCCGATCCGCATCGGCAAGGAGGCGTTGCACGCGCTGCTGATGCAGTGGCTGCCGCGTCTGTCCGTCGGCGGCGCGGCGTATCTCGTCGTGCAGAAGAACCTTGGCGCCGACTCCCTCATCCCCTGGCTGCAAAGCAGCCTCGATGAGCTGGGCGCAACGCAGCCCGGTTCCGAGCAAAGCCACGATGACGCCGCCGCACCCGCCTTCACGGTGTCGAAATACGCCTCGAGCAAGGGCTACCGCGTCATCGAGGTGCGCCGGACGGCCTGACGCCCGCGCAACCGCTCGCACCACTCGTCCCATCGTCCATCCATACCCCACCAACTCCGGTCATCGACCCGGCATATCCACGGGGCCTTCCGAAGCATCCGCCCGGAAGGCCCCGTGCCGCGTCCCGCACGGCCGGGCCTACCATCATGCGATTCACCTATCCTTCCGAACTCCCGGTGAGCGAGGCGCGCGACAGCATCGCCGCCGCCGTCCGCTCGTCGCAGGTCGTCATCGTCTCGGGCCAGACAGGCTCGGGCAAAACCACGCAGATCCCGAAGATCCTCCTGCAGGAGGGCCGCGGCAGCCATGGCAAGAAGATCATGCTCACGCAGCCGCGCCGCATCGCCGCCCGCACCGTGGCCGAACGCATCGCCGAGGAAACGGGCACGACGCTGGGCCGCGAAATCGGCTTCCGCGTGCGCTTCACCGACGAAAGCTCGCCGTCCACGCGCCTGGTCGTGGCCACCGACGGCATCCTCCTGGCGCAGATCCAGCGCGACCCGCAGCTGAGCGCCTATGACACGATCATGATCGACGAGGCGCACGAGCGCAGCCTCAACATCGACTTCCTGCTCGGCTATCTCACGGCGCTTCTGCCCCGCCGCCGCGACCTCAAGCTCATCATCACCTCCGCCACCATCGATTCGGAGAAGTTCCAGAAGCATTTCTCCCAGGCGCTGCACCACGATGTCCCCGTCATCGAGGTCTCGGGCCGCACGTACCCGGTGCAAGTGGTGTACGAGCCGCTCGGCGCGCCGCCCGCGCTGATGCGCTCGGTGCCGGGTTTCGACGACGCGGTGCGCGACCCGGACGACCCGGATTCCTACGATTCCTCCGACACCGACGTGCCCACGGCCGTGGCGCGCGCCTGCACGGAGCTCGTCATCCGCTCCTCCCACGAGCGCGGCCCGCGCGACATCCTCGTGTTCGCGGCCGGCGAGCGCGACATCCGCGACTACGAGACGGCGCTGCGCCGGCATTTCGGCCCGCGCGCCTCAGACATGCGCCGCCCCGACGCCATCGAGATCGTGCCCCTGTTCGCGCGCCTGTCGGCCAAGGAGCAGCACCGCGTGTTCGAGGCGCATGAGCACCAGCGCATCATCCTCGCCACGAACGTGGCGGAGACGTCGCTGACCGTGCCGTCCATCCGCTATGTGGTGGACCCGGGCCTGGCGCGCATCTCGCGCTATTCGAAAACGGCGAAGGTGCAGCGCCTGCCGATCGAGCCGATCTCGCAGGCGAGCGCCGACCAGCGCGCCGGCCGATGCGGCCGTGTGGCCGACGGCATCGCCATCCGCCTGTATTCGCATGACGATTACGAGGAACGCCCGCATTTCACCGACCCCGAGATCCTGCGCACGTCGCTGGGCGCCGTGGTGCTGCAGATGCTGGCCGTCGGCGTGGCGAACACCGCCAGGGACGTGACCGACTTCGGGTTCATCGACCCGCCGGATATCAAGGCGGTGTCCGACGGTTTCAACGAGCTGACCGAGCTGGGCGCGATTTCGCGCGGACGCGGGCACGGGCACGGGCACGGCAGCGCAGACCGTAATGCCGCGCGCCGGTCGAACGGCTCCGACGTGCGCCTGACGAAAATCGGCCGCCAGCTGGCGCGCCTGCCCATCGACGTGCGCCTGGGCCGCATGGTTATCCAGGCCTCCCGCACCACCCCCGACACCCTGGCCGCGGTCCTCGTCATCGTGGCGTTCATGAGCCTGCAGGACCCGCGCGAACGCCCCGAGGAGAAGCGCGACGAGGCCGACCGCATCCACAACCGCTACGCCGACCCCACCTCCGACTTCCTCACGGCCCTCAACATCTGGGATTCCTTCTGGCAGGCGGACGGCGAGCCATCGAACTCCCAGCTGCGCCGCCGCTGCCAGGCCGAGTTCATGAACTACCTGCGCATGCGCCAGTGGCGCGACCTGTTCGCGCAGCTGCGCCAGATGTGCGGCGAGCTGCATTTCACGGTGGGCTCGCCCCAGCCCGTCGAACGCCCTTCCCAGGACGTGCGGCGCATGCCCATGAACCAGCAGGCCGCGCACAGCCTCGTGTGCTCGTGGGACTCCGACTCCATCCACCGCTCCATGCTCTCCGGCCTGCTGTCGAATATCGGCATGCAGGTGGTGCGCCAGCCCAAGGCCTCCCAGTTCGCGGGGCTGACGGGCGCCGCACGCGCCAGGGCCATGAAGCGCGCGGCCAAGCAGTCGAAGAACGAGTACCAGGGCGCCCGCGGCGTGCATTTCGGCCTCTTCCCCGCCAGTGCCACGGCGAAGGCCACGCCGCCGTGGGTCATGGCCGGCGAGCTTGTGGAGACGAGCCGCCTGTGGGCGCGCTCCGCCGCGGCCATCGACCCCACGTGGGCCGAGGACCTTGCGGGGGATCTGGCGCGCACCACGTATTCGGAGCCGCATTGGTCCGGCTCGGCCGGCGCCGCGGTGGCGAGCGCCACGGTGCTGCTCTACGGCCTGCCGATCGTGCAGGGGCGCACCGTGCAGTGGGCGCGCATCAACCCGGCGCAGGCGAGGATGTTCCTGATCCGCCAGGGCCTGGTGGAAGGCGACATCCACGAGCGTTTCCCCTACGATTCCTTCGTCGAGCGCAACCGGCGCGTCGTCGAGGAGGCGGACGAGGAGACGAACCGCACGCGGCGCATCGTGGATGCGGTGGACGACGAGGACCTCGTGGAGTTCTACGACGCGCAGCTGCCCGAGTCGGTGACGAGCTTGGCGGCGCTGGGCGCATGGTGGCGTGGACACCATGACGAGGACCCGCATCTGCTTGACTTCGACCCGTCGAAGGTGGAGCGCCTGCGCACGACGGACGGCGCGGACCTCGACGCATACCCGGACCGCTGGGTGACGCGCGGCACGGACGGCCGGCAGATCGCGCTGCGCCTGACGTATGTGTATGACACGTCGGCGCCAAACGACGGCATCACCGTGCATATCCCCATCGAGATGCTCTCGCGTCTGCGCCCTGACGAGTTCACGTGGACGGTGCCCGGCTTCCTCGACGACCTCATCGTGGCGACCATCCGCTCGCTGCCCAAGGCGCTGCGCGTGCAGTTCGTGCCGGCGCCGGACACGGCCGCGAAGATCCGCCGGTGGATCGACGACACCTATCCCACGCTTCCCGGAGCGGTGACGCCCCATAACGGCGACGAGCTGGACGAGGCGGCGCAGGTGCCCGATTTCGAGCATGTCTTCACGCAGGCTGCGATCGCCGTGGTCGGCGCGCAGCTGCACCCCGAGGTGTGGACGGCCGAGCGCCTCGAGCGCATGCCGGCGCATCTGCGGCTGACGTTCAGCGTGGAGGAATCCGCGCGCGGCGGGCGCGGACGCGGACGCGGCAACGGCGGCAACGGCGGCGGGCACAGGCGCGGCGGCAAGCCGAAGGTGCTCGGCGAGTCCAAAAGCCTCGTGGAGCTGCAAAGGCGTTTCGAACGCGAGGCCGTGGAGTCGGCCCGCGCCACGATTACGAAGGAGGCCACGAAGGCCGGCGAGCAAGGCAAGGTGGTGGAGCAGGCGAATCTGCTGCACAAGGCCGGCGCCACAAGCGTGCCGCGCCGCCAGCTGCTGTGGAACGCGGCGCTCGACGCGCTGCGCCTGCCCGCCGAACGCGTGTCGTCGCGATGGCTGGGCTCCGAGGCGCTGATGCTGGCCTCCGCACCGTATTCGTCGACGCCGGCCTTGGTGGAGGACATCCAGCTGGCCGCGGTCAAACGCCTGTTGCCGATCATCGACTCCTGCGCCGACGACGAGCAACTGGCCGATGCAGTGGCGGGCGTGCGCGAGATCTACGAAGACACGGTCTATGACGTGGCCCGGGACGTTATCGCCATCCTCAAGCGCTACGCGCAGGTGGAGAAGGCCGTGTCGGGGCCGGCGTCGCTGCCTCTGCTGTCGGTGCTGCAGTCGATCCGCGAGCATATCTCGACGCTTGTGTTCGACGGATTCGTCGGCGCCGTTCCCCCGGACGCGCTGCGCGGCATCGAACGATACCTGCACGCCGACCTCATGCGCCTTGAGAAGGCCAAAACGGACAAGGACCGCGACGTGCGCTGGGCCTGGCAGGCGCAGGAGGCGCATGACATCGTGGATGCCGCGCGCAAGGCGGCGGACGCCACGCCCGCCGGCGCCGGCCATGACGCGGCCCTCGACCGCGCCGAGCGCGTGCGGTGGATGTACGAGGAGTTCCTCGTCTCGCTATGGGCGCAGGAGCTGGGCACGCCGCATCCCGTCAGCATCAAGCGTATGAAGAAGGCGCTCGCCGCCTGACGCGGCGGGCTGCAGATACGGGCGGGCGTTCCGAATCGTACATGCAGCTAAACGCGGTTCGCACCGTCACCCGACGCATCGCCGTCACCCCTGCCATCGCGCCTCACGCCATCGCGTCCCTTGCCATCGTGCGTATGGCGGCCGACGGTGCGGCTGGATGACCTCTCGTCGTAGGCCCGCCACCCGCCGGTCGGCGGCGTGGGCACGGAGCCGACGACGTTGATTCCCAGACCGTCGAGCACCGACGACTGCCGCGCCGGCTGCTCCCCCACACTTCCGTGGGATGGACGCGCCGAATGCAGGCCGGCACCATCGGAGGCGGGCATGGCGTCGGCATCCGCCGAACCGCTCGCGACATCGCCCGGCGTCGTGATTCCCGCGATGCCTAGGTCATCTACTCCGCCCGCGTCGCCGGCCCGGCCGCCGCGTATCACATCGTCGAGCAGCGCCTGCCTGAGAATCTCGTCGTCGAGACCCGGGTGTCCGGTGAATACAAAGGAGGCGGCATCGTCGGCCATCGCGGTGAGGGTGGACGCGCTCACGTCATCGCCGTCGCCCTCTTGCGTTCCGGAATGCCGGCCTGCGTACAGGTCCACCGTCTCAGGCATCCGGGGCATGGTCGCCAGATCGAGCGGATCGAGCGCCTCAGGCGTGGCCATGTTCAGCCGCTGCAGCTCGGCGTACGGCCGCACCATGGCAAGGAAGCGCTGCTCGAACTCATCCCGCGGCACGTCAAGATCGTCCAGAACGGACTGATACATGAGGATGTAGGCAACGAAGACGGCGTAATACACCACACGGCGGTCGTGCTCTGACATGGGGTTCTCGGATGTTGAGGCCTCGCCCGCAAAAGACGAGTAGACGCCTCGGATGAACGACATGACGATATAGCGCAGGTTCGGTGTGCCGTCGAAGGCCTCGAGCAGAACGTGGTATTCCTCGTGGTGGTCGTAGATGTAGTCGGTGGCGGCGGAGACGAAATCCTCAAGATGCTCGGCATCGACCGTGACGTGACGCTGGCGCAGGTAGTCGACGAAGACGTAGCTGTGGCGGAAGTAGGAGGCCCGGAGGTCCTCGATGGATGAGAAATATGAGTAGAAGGTGTTGCGCGTCAGATTCGCGCGCTTCGACACATCGGTGACCGTGATCTTGCCGATGGGCTTGACCCTCAGGAGCTGCCCGAATGCTTCGAGCAGGGCCTTGACGGATCTCTCTGCATTACGCCTCATTGCTTCCATAGGCCTATTGTAAAACGATGCGTCCGTGGTGTATGGACAATCCACGGACGCATTACGCAGACATCACAGAGATATCACACAGCCGCCGGACGCACACACGCCCCTCCACACGCCCCTCCACACGCCTCTCCCCGCGTCCCTGATCGTCTCCTCCCCGCAGAACAATCCCCCTTGCGGAACAATCTCCCCCACCTGAACAATGTGATGGGTTGCGGACAAAATACGGCGTTTCAAGGGCTGAATCGTACGGATTCTGTCCGTAAGCCATCACAGTGTTGGGGAAGCGGTGGCACCGGTATGAGAAGGAGGGCCAATGCTGGGGTGTGGCCACACTACAGGTTGCGGGACTTAAGGACTACAGGCGCGGGAGGTACTTCTTCAGCTCGTAGGGCGTCACCTGCAGCTTGTACTCGTCCCACTCCTGGCGCTTGTTGCGCAGGAAGTACTCGAAGACATGCTCGCCGAGCACATCGGCCACGAAATCGGATTTCTCCATCACCTTGAGGGCGGTGTCGAGCGAATCCGGCAGCGGTTCGATGCCCATCGCCTGGCGTTCCGCGTCGGTGAGCTCCCACACGTCGTCGCTCGTCGGGTCGCCGAGCACCATCTGCTTGTCGATGCCGTCGAGGCCCGCCGCAAGAAGCAGCGAGAAGGCGAGGTAGGGGTTCGTGACGGGGTCGAGCGCACGGTACTCCATGCGCGCGGAGTTGCCCTTGCCCGGCTTGTACTGCGGGATGCGCAGGAGCGCGGAGCGGTTGTTGTGGCCCCAGCAGATGTAGCTGGGGGCCTCGGAGCCACCCCACAGGCGCTTGTAGGAGTTGACGTACTGGTCGCACACGGCGGTGATCTCCGCTGCGTGATACAGGATGCCGGCGGCGAACTGGCGCGCCGTCGTCGACATGTTGAACTCCTGCCCCGCCTCGTAGAACGCGTTCTCGTCGCCTTCGAACAGCGACATATGCGTGTGCATGCCGGATCCGGGCTGGCCGGTCATGGGCTTGGGCATGAAGGAGGCGCTGATGCCGCGTTCGAGCGAGATCTCCTTGACCACCGTGCGGAAGGTCATGATGTTGTCGGCCGTCGTCAGGGCGTCGGCGTAGCGCAGGTCGATCTCGTTCTGGCCGGGGCCGCTTTCATGGTGCGAGTACTCCACGGAGATGCCCATCTGCTCGAGCAGGTTCACGGTGGCGCGGCGGAAGTCCATGCCCGGGCTGCGCGGCACGTGGTCGAAGTAGCTGCCCTGGTCGATTGGCGTGGGCGGCACCGAATAGTCCGTCTGCTTCTCGAACAGGTAGAACTCGATCTCGGGATGCGTGTAGAAGGTGAATCCCTTCTCCTTGGCCTTCTCGAGCGTGCGCTTGAGCACGTAGCGCGGATCGCCGAGCGACGGGGAGCCTTCCGGCGTCAGCACGTCGCAGAAGATGCGCGCGGTGCCCTGGGGGCCGCCGCGCCACGGCAGGATCTGGAACGTGGCGGGGTCGGGCTTGGCGATCATGTCGTCCTCGGACACCCTCGTCAGGCCCTCGACGGCGGATCCGTCAAAGCCCAGGCCCTCTTCGAAGGCCGATTCCAGCTCCGCCGGTGCGATGGCCACGGACTTCAGCTGGCCGAGGACATCGGTGAACCACAGTCGGATGAAGCGGACGTCGCGTTCCTCAACGGTTCGCATGACGAACTCTTGCTGTTTATTCATGGCGCCTATCTTCCTCTGCTTATGTTGCGGATACTTTAACACCAGATCACCCGAATCCGCACCTCGGGAGGGCGATACGATGCCGCCGCGTCAGGCGCGGGCCACCTCGAGCGCCTCCTCAAGCGTGAACGCCTTGGCGTACAGCGACTTGCCGAGGATCGCCGCGTCCACGTTCGAGCCGATGGCCGCGATGGCGCGGATATCGTCGAGCGAGGAGATGCCGCCGGAGGCCGTCACCTTCGCGTCGGTGCGCTCGGCAACCTCGCGCAGAAGGTCGCAGTTGGGGCCGCTCATCATGCCGTCGCGGCGCACATCGGTCACCACGTAGCGGCTGCAGCCGGCCTTGTTGAGCATGTCGATGGTCTCGAACAGATCGCCGCCGTCGCGCGTCCATCCGCGTGCGGACAGCGTGTGGCCGCGCACGTCGAGGCCGACGGCCACGCGGTCGCCGTACTTCTTGATGACGGAGGCGGTCCACTCGGGGTTCTCGAGGGCGGCGGTGCCGATGTTGACGCGGGCCGCGCCGGCGTCGAGGGCGGCGCTCAGCGAGGCGTCGTCGCGGATGCCGCCGGACAGTTCGATCTTCACCTTGTCTCCGAGCTCGGCCACGATGGCACCGAGCTGGTCGCGGTTGTCGCCCGTGCCGAAGGCGGCGTCGAGGTCGACGAGGTGGATCCATTCGGCGCCGGCGTCGACCCAGGTCTGGGCGGCCTCGAGCGGGCTGCCATAGTCGGTTTCCGAACCGGATTCGCCCTGGCGCAGGCGCACGGCCTTGCCGTAGCGCACGTCGACGGCGGGAAGAAGTGTGATCATTGCTGTCCTTTCATTGCTTCTGTCAGATGCGCCGGTGTAGCCCCGGTCAGAACGAGTCGACCCAGTTGCGCAGCAGGCGGGCGCCGGCGTCCGCGGATTTCTCCGGATGGAACTGCGTTCCCGTCAGGGACCCTCGCTCGATGGCCGCCACGAAGCGGCTCTGGCCGTAGTCGCACCACGTGATGGAAGTCTGCGTGGCGGAATCGGGGAAATACGAGGCGTGTCGCCCGTCGGCAGACGGGTTCATGACGCCGTAGGAGTGCACGAAGTAGAAACGCTCCCTTTCCACGCCTCTGAGCACGGCAGTGGTCTCGGGCGCCTCGACGGTGTCCCAGCCCATATGCGGCACGACGGGCGCATCCAGACGGTCCACGGTTCCGCCGAACAAGCCCAGGCCTTCGGCGCGAATGCCGCCCTCGAGGCCATCGTCGAAAAGAACCTGCATGCCGACGCACACGCCCAGAACCGGCTTGCCGGCGGCCACGCGGTTGTACACCACCTGGTCTCCCCCGGCGCGGCGCAGTCCTTCGGCGCACGCCTCGAAGGCGCCCACACCGGGAACGACGACGCCGTCTGCCGCCATCGCCGCGTCATAATCCGACGTGAGGCTCACGTCGAGTCCGAGGTTCGCCACGGCGCGAACCATGGAGCGCACATTGCCGAAGCCATAGTCAAAAACGACGATCGAGGTCATGGTCCTCCTTGGGGTTGGTGAAGATGGTGAGTGTGGCGCCCGCGCGGCATGCCGCGGGATGCGGCTGGCGGGCTCCACGCGATGTTGTACCACGCGGTTGTTGCCGGCATCGTCCGCCGGCGTGGCGTCCGCTACCACTCTAGCCTGTCGGCGGGCGCCGCGCGTCGCAGGTGACGTCACAGGTCGACGGGGCCGCCCTCGTTCCACGAGTCGGAGCCGGAATTCCCGTCGCCGTCGGTACCGTTGGCTTTCCCGTTTCCGGCGTCGCCATCGTTAGAATTCCCATCGTGGGAATCGCCATCGTGGGAATTCTTGCGGCGGCGATGCAGGAAGCCGAAGCGGCGCGGACGGCCCTGGCCGGGCAGATGGCGCACCACCTGCTGGAGCACGCCGAAGGAGGCCGCCTTGGTGTAGTCCTGGGAATCCAGGGGCACGATCGAGGGGTCGTTGAGGAGTTCGTCCAGCGACACCTGCCCGACGAGAAGATCCTCCACCCAGGCCGGCGCGTTGGCGAAGACGATGGGCGGCGGGAACGATTCGCCCTGCTGGCCGTTGACCCACTGGTGCGCCTCGATGCGGCCCGCGCGGTTGACCACGAGGATGGCCGACAGACCGGTGACGAGCTTCGTCAGATGCGCGGCGGCGTCCTCGGGATGCGAGCCGTCGAGGTCCTTGAGGATGGCGACGGCGCCGAAGCGGTCGGCGATGCAGTAGTCGTCGACGTCGGCGAGCACGGATAGCGCCGCAAGCACATCCGGATCGCGCAGGCGCGTGATGAGCAGCGCGCTGCTGGCCTTCTCCCCCAGCATCTGCATGAGGGACGATTCGAGGTCCTCGACGTCCTTGAGGTCGCGGTCGAAATCGTCGGAGGCATCGGTCGGGGCGACGTCGGAGGAATCTGCGGTATCGACGGCATCGGCGTCGGAGGCGGACGATTCCGACGTCTCATTACGCTCCAGCGCTGCGTTCATCTCGTTGATCGCCGAATGGTCGGCGTCGGCGAAATCCTGCTCGAATCCGGCGAAGGCGGCGTCGATGTCGGCGTCGCTCAGCTCGTCGTTCCGACCGTCGTTCTGCCCGTCGTTCGGGTCATTGTCCGGACCATCAGGTGCGTCGGACGGCGTGTTGTCGGGAAAATCAGTCATGATGCCCTCTCAGAGCGCACCCTTGGTGCTCGGGATGATGCCCGCGATGCGCGGGTCGATGGCGACGGCGCTGCGCAGCGCGCGGGCCAGCGCCTTGAACTCCGCCTCGGCGATATGGTGCGGGTCGCGGCCGGCAAGCACCTGCATATGCATGCAGATGCCTGCGTGCATGGCGATGGATTCCATCACATGGCGCACCAGCGAGCCGGTGAAATGACCGCCGATCATGCAGAACTCGAAGCCCTCGGGCTCGCCGGTGCACACGCAGTACGGGCGGCCGGAGATGTCGATGACGCAGCGGGCCAGCGCCTCGTCGAGCGGAACGGTGGCGTCCGCGAATCGCGTGATGCCGGCCTTGTCCCCCAGCGCCTGCTTGAGGGCCTCGCCGAACACGATGGCGGTGTCCTCCACGGTGTGGTGCACGTCGATGTCGGTGTCGCCACGGGCGGACACGCTCAGGTCGATGAGCGAATGCTTGCCGAGCGCCGTGAGCATGTGGTTGTAGAACGGGACGGTGGTCTCGATGTCGGTTTTCCCGGTGCCGTCGAGGTCGAGGCTCAGCTCGATGCTCGATTCGCTGGTGGTGCGGGTGATGGTGGCTGTACGGGCCATGGCTCCTCTTTTCTTGGCCGGTAAGGCGGCCGGAATCCATAGTACGAGGTTTCGCAAGCTTCATATGCAATCGGCCGCACGGCCGCGAATGCGGTCTGCGGCCGATGGGCGGGGGCGCGCTAGCGCTGCTCGGCGAGGCGGATCACCTCGAGGAAGGCGGACTTGAACGCCTCCATCTCCTCGTCGGTTCCCATGCACACGCGCAGCCAGCCCTCGGGGCCGACGTCGCGAATGAGCACGCCGCGGTTGAGCAGTTCGTTGAAAATCCACTCACGGTCGTCGAACACGCCGAAGAACACGAAGTTCGAATCGGTGTCGGCCACCTGGATCGGCTGGCCCTTGTACGTCTGCTGGCGGAACCAGTCGACGAGGGCGTCGCGCGTGTCGCGCAGATGGCCGACCTGCGCCAGCTGCTCGTCCGTGTGGTCGAGGGCGGCGAGGGCCACGGCCTGCGTGACCGCGCTCAGGTGATACGGCATGCGCACGATGCGCAGCGAGTCGATGACGCCGGTGTTGGCGGCGATGTAGCCGACGCGGGCGCCGGCGTAGGCGAAGGCCTTCGACATCGTGCGGCTCACCGCGAGGTTCGGGTGGTCGGCGATCAGCGTCGTGGCGCTCGGCTTGCCGGGGCGTCGGAACTCGATATACGCCTCGTCCACCACGAGCAGCGGATGCGTGCCCTCGGGCGCGCCATCCACACCGGCTTTCTCGCAGGCGGCGAGAAGGGCCTCGATCTGCTCCATCGTGGCAGGCGTGCCGGTCGGGTTGTTCGGGCTCGTGATGAGCACGATGGACGGGCGCGTCTCGAGGATGGCCTTCACGGCCGCGTCCACGTCAAGCGTGAAATCGGCGTTGCGCGGCACGGTCGTCCACGCGGTGAAGGTGTCGCGCGCGTATTCGGGGTACATCGAGTACGTCGGGGCGAAGCCGAGGGCCGTGCGGCCGGGGCCGCCGAAGGCCTGGAACACCTGGAGCATGATCTCGTTGGAGCCGTTCGCGGCCCAGATCTGCTCAGGCTCGAGCTCGACCTGGGATTCCTTGCGCAGGTACGCGGCGAGCGCCTTGCGCAGCTCCGCGTGCTCGCGATCCGGGTAGCGGTTGAGGGTCGGCGCCACGGCGCGCACGCGCTCGAGAATCGTGTCGATCACGGCCTCGCTCGGCGCGTACGGGTTCTCGTTGACGTTCAGGCACACCGGCACGTCGAGCTGCGGGGCGCCGTAGGGCTCCTCCCCCGCCAGGTCGTTGCGCAGCGGCAGATTGGAGGGGATGCTCATCGAAGGCCGGCCTCCTGCTCCTGCTCCTCAAGCGTGGCCTTGTCATACGGGTCGCGCACGAAGCGGGTCAGGACGCACTCGCCGTGGCCCGGAAGGTCTTCCTGGACGGCGAAATCGTTGATGCGGGCGGCGAGCTCCTTGAGGCCGTTCTCGTCGTATTCGATGACCTCGACCGGCTTCATGAAGGTGTGCACGCCGAGGCCGGAGGCGTAGCGCGCGGTGCCGCCGGTGGGCAGCACGTGGTTGGAGCCGGACATGTAGTCGCCCAGCGGGACCGGGGAGAACGGGCCGCGGAAGATGGCGCCGGCGTTATGGATGCGGGCGATCGTGGAATCCGGGTCGGCCGTCTGGATCTCGAGGTGCTCGGCGGCGTAGGCGTTGGCCACGTCGATGGACTGATCGAGGCCGTCGGTCATGATGATGCCCGACTGAGAGCCGGAGAGGGACTTCTGGATGCGCTCGGCGTGCTCGGTGCGCGGCACGCGGGCCTGCAGCTCGGCGCGCACGGCGTCGGCGAGTTCCTGCGAGTCGGTGATGAGCACGGAGCCGGCGAGCTCGTCGTGCTCGGCCTGGCCGATGAGGTCGGCGGCCACGAAGCGCGGGTCGGCTGTGGAATCGGCGAGGATGGCGATCTCGGTGGGGCCGGCCTCGGCGTCGATGCCGACGGAGCCCGCCACGAGATGCTTGGCGGTGGCCACGAAGATGTTGCCCGGGCCGGTGATCTTGTCGACCGGCTCGCACAGGATCTCGCCGTCCTGCGGCTCGGAGCCCTTGGCGCCGAACGCGAACATGGCGATGGCCTGGGCGCCGCCCACGGCATACACCTCGTCGACGCCGAGGATGGCGCAGGTGGCGAGGATGGACTGGGCGGGCAGGCCGTCCGGATCGGTTTTGCTCGGCGGGGTGGCGATGGCGAGCGACTCGACGCCCGCGGCCTGCGCCGGAACGGTGTTCATGATGACGGATGACGGATACACGGCCTTGCCGCCGGGCACGTACAGGCCGACGCGCTGCACCGGGATCCACCTTTCGGCGACGCGGGCACCGGGGGCCAGATCGGTGTGGAAGTCCTGCGGGACCTGGGATTCGCTGACCTTGCGGCAGCGGCGCACGGATTCCTCGATGGCCGCGCGCACCTTGGGGTCGAGGTTGTCGAGGGCCTTCTGCATGGCCTCGCGGGGAACGCGGAGGTTCTTCGGACGCACGTGGTCGAACTTCTCGGCGAAGTCGCGAAGGGCGGCGGCGCCGCGGGCCTTCACATCCTCGAGAATCGGCTTGACGAGCTCCGTGGCCTCGCCCACGCCCATCGTGGCGCGCGGCATGGCCTCGAGGAGCTCTGCGCGGGTCAGCTTCTGGCCGCGCAGATCGATGGTCCTGATGGTGATGTCTTCCGGTTTTGTCATACAGCCGAGTATAGGGTCGCAAGCCGACACGCACGCGCCCCGTACGCACTGTGGACATGGTGCATGCACGATGGGCGCGGTGCGGACGGGGCGCTGGGGTTGGGCGGAGTGCGGCCGCGGGTGGGGCCGCCCATGCGGTATCAGAACTTGTTGCTCATGTCGCCGGCGGAATCGTCCGTGGTGAGCTTCCAGCTGCGGCCGTTCTGATACAGGCCGAGGAAGGTGGAGGCGTCGTCGCCGTCTCCGGTCTGGTACAACACGATGGTGATGTCGTCGATGGCGTCGCTGCCCACGCCGGTGAGCGTCCAGGCGGCGATCGGGGCGCCGCCGAAGTCCGTGCGCTGGCCCGGCGCGAGCGCGTAGTCGGCGTGCACGGCGTGCGCGGTGGCCGACTTCGACGATGACGATGTGGAAGAGCTGGAGCTCGAGCTTGACGAGGCGGATGCCGAGGGGCTTGACGATGCTGACGGCGACGCGCTGGCCGAGGCGCTGGAGGACGAGCCGGAGGAACTCGACGACGCGGTCGAGTTTTCCTTGATGTCGATCGAGGTGGCGGTCATCGTCACGGTCGTCGACGGATCGCCCGCGACCGTCCACGTGGTGCGCAGGCCCGCGGGAATCCGCTTGGACGAGACCGCGAGCAGCGAGTTGCCGCTCACGCCGCCGGCGTCCTTGGAGTTCTGGAACGCCGCGCTCATGCTGCTCGTCGCGGCGGACAGCTTGCCGCTGTCGGATTCGAAGGATTGGCGCGACTCGAGCAGCTGGTACGGGGCGGCGCTCGAATCGTAATTATTCAAATCCGTCTGCGCCTGCGACAGCGCCGCGTTCACCGTGGCGATGTACCCCTCGGTGACCGTGGCCTGGGACGACGCGGTCTGGCTGTTGTACGTGGAGATGAGCTGGTTGGCGGCATCGACGTTTGTGCGCAGCGTGTTCATGGCGGTCGTTACGCCGGTCTCCACCTCGCCCGAACCGGCGGCTTTCATGGCCTCGTTGACCTGGTTCTCGAGGTTTACGAGACGGTTCGCGTAGGTCTCCAGCTGGTTGTTCGCGTCGACGTACTGGTTCTGCGTATGCGGCTGGGCCGAGTAATACGTGGGCACATCGTCGAGCAGACGCTGGGACTGGGTGCGCACGTCGCTGAAGTCGTCGACCGTCGAGGAATTCGACGTGTATTGGTGGAGCAGGTCGAGCGCCGCCTGCGAGCTGTTGAGCGTGGCGCTCATGGAGGCGCGCGCCTCGGTGACCTTCTCCACATTGTCGGCGTACAGTTCGGCCTGGTTCGTGGAGCTGCCGCCGCGCCAGTTGCGGAACGCGACCGCGCAGATGGCGACGACGGCTATGACGGTGACGATGATGATGCCGGTGCGCATCACCTTGAACCGGCGCTCGTGGCGCTGCCTGAGCCTGAGAAGCTCCGCATCGTCGAACGCATCGTCATACTCAGTGCCGTAGTCGTTGCTGCTCATAGACCCCTACCCTAGCGCACCGCACGCCCAAAGCCCACCGCGACCGGATTCCCACTTCCTCTAACGATGTGATGGGAAACGGACATAATCGGCGGATTCCAAGGCGAAAACACCGGAATTCTGTCCGCAAGCCATCACATTGTTACGGGGAGGGCCGCACGTATCGGGGATCGTGGAATCCAGAATCCTGGAATCAGGAGATGCAGGAGGGACCGAAAAGGGCCTTGAGCTCGCCGAACATCGAGGCGTTGCGCGACACGCGGAAGCCGTCGCCGCACACGATATCCACCTGCATGGTTCCGGCTTTCGCGACAGAGCCGCCGGCGGCCGCAGCGCCGTCCGCACCCGCGGCGCTGATTCCTGCACCAGCCGCGCCAGCGCCGGTCGGAACGCCGAGGATATGCAGCCGCACGGGCGACATGCCGTGATAGCGCCCGAGGATCTGCCGCAGCTGCGACATGCTGCGCGTGGTGCACTGGCGCATCGACAGCGTCAGGTCGAGCGGCTCGTTGCCCGAGGCGTCCACGTGCACGGCATCGAGGCCGTTGGCGCGCATCTCCACCTCGTCTTCGCGCACGTCGAGGAATCCGCGCACGCGCACCACGTTGTCGGCATGCAGCTCCTCCTGGAACTGCTGGTACGTGTTGCCGAAGAACAGGCAGTGCATGGAACCGTTGAGATCCTCGATCGTGATGATCGCCCACGGCTTGCCCTTCTTCGACACCTTGCGCTGCACGTCGGTGATGAGTCCGGCGAGCGTCACCTGCATCTGGTTGGCGCTCTCCCCCATGCTCCGGCCGATGTCGATGGCCTTGGCGATCGACATGTCGCTCAGCTCGCTGAGCACAGAGGCCATGCCGTTGAGCGGATGGTCCGACACGTACAGGCCGAGCATGTCGCGTTCGAAGGTCAGGCGCGTCTTCTTGTCCCAGTCGGGGATGTCGGGCACGGAGATCTCGGCGTCGTTAAGCAGGTCGTCGCCGCCATCGTCGCCGTCGCTCATGATGGAGAACAGGTCGAAGACGCCCTGGGCCTCCTTGCGCTTGATGGGCACGATCTGGTCGATGGCCGAGTCGCAGATCGTGAACAGCGCACGGCGGTTGGGGTCGATGGAGTCGAAGGCGCCGCCCTTGATCAACGATTCGACGACGCGCTTGTTGAGCACCGTGATGGGCACTCGCTTGACGAAGTCGAGGAAGTTGGCGTATTTGCCGTTCTCGGTGCGCTCGGCCACGATGTCTTCGACGACTTTTTCGCCGACGTTGCGGATGGCGCCCATGCCGAAACGCACGACGTCGCCGACGGCGGAGTACTTGGCCACCGATTCGTTGACGTCGGGCTGAAGCACCTTGATGCCCATGCGGCGCGCCTCCGCCAGGTACAGGGCGGTTTTGTCCTTGTTCGAGGTTTCGTTCTGCAGCAGCGCGGCCATGAACTCCACCGGGTAATGCGTCTTGAGATACGCGGTCCAGTACGAGATGAGGCCGTATGCGGCGGAGTGCGCCTTGTTGAACGCGTAGCCGGCGAAGGGCAGGAACACATCCCACACGGCCTGCGCCGCCTCGCGGCTGTAGCCGTGGTCCATCATGCCCTGGAAGAACGGTCCCTGCTCCTTGGCCAGTACCTCGGGCTTCTTCTTGCCCATGGCACGGCGCAGCACGTCGGCTCGGCCGAGCGAGTAGCCGGCGAGGATTCGCGCGGCGGACTGCACCTGCTCCTGGTACACGATGAGACCATACGTCTCGCCGAGCACGCCTTTGAGCGGCTCGTCCACCTCCGGGTGGATCGGGGTGATCGCCTGCAGGCCGTTCTTTCGTTTGGCGTAGTTGATATGCGAGTTCATATCCATCGGGCCCGGTCGGTACAGGGCGATAAGGGCGGAGATATCGTTGAAGTTATCGGGCCGCAGCTGGCGCAGCAGGCCGCGCATGCCGTCGGAATCGAGCTGGAAGACGCCGAGCGTGTCTCCTCGCGACAGCAGCTGGTAGGTCTCTTTATCATCCAGCGGAATCTGGCCGAGCTCGACGTGCTCGCCGCGGTTGGACTCGATGTTCTCCAGCGTGTCCCTCATCACCGTGAGGTTGGCCAGGCCGAGGAAGTCCATCTTGACAAGGCCGAGGGTTTCGCAGGTGTGGTACTCGAAGGTGGTCGTCACCGTGCCGTCGGTGCGCTGCATCAGCGGCGAGGTGTTCGTGATCGGCTGCGAGGCCATGATCGTGGCGCAGGCGTGCACGCCGGTCTGACGGATCAGGCCCTCGATGCCGCACGCCTCGTCGTAGATGCGCTTGTTGTCGGCCGTGGACTCGACCACGCCGCGGAACTCGGCGGCCTCGTCGTAACGCTTGGCCTGCGGATTGAACGCGTCACGCAGCGTGATGTCCTTGCCGCCTTGGGCCGGCGGAAGCGCCTTGCACAGCTGGTCGCCGACGTTGTAGTCGTACCCCATGATGCGCGCGGAGTCCTTGATGGCCTGCTTCGTCTTGATGGTGCCGTACGTCACGCACTGCGCCACCTTGTCTCGGCCGTATTTCTCCATCACGTATTCGAGCACGCGGGCGCGGCCCTCGGGGTCGAAGTCGACGTCGATATCCGGCAGGCTCACGCGCTCCGGGTTGAGGAAGCGTTCGAAGATCAGGCCGTGCTTCAGCGGGTCGAGCTCGGTGATGCCCATGGCGTACGACACCATGGAGCCTGCCGCGGAGCCACGGCCCGGCCCCACCATGACGCCGTGGGACTTCGCCCAGTTGATGTAGTCCGACACCACGAGGAAGTATCCGCAGAACTGCATCTGGCAGATGACGCCGCATTCGTAGTCCGCCTGGCGCGCCACCTCCTCGGGCACGCCGTCGGGATATCGCACGCGCAGGCCGTCGTCGACCTTCTTGAGGAACAGCGATGTGGCGTCCCACCCCTCGGGGCAGTCGAACTCCGGCATGAACGCGCCGTCCTCGTGGTCGTCGAACATGACGTTGCAGCGCTCGGCGATGCGCAGCGTGTTGTCGCACGCCTCGGGGAACTCCTTGAACAGCTCGCGCATCTCCTGCGCGGTGCGGATGTAGTAGCCGGTGCCGTCGAATTTGAAGCGGTCGGGGTCGTCCTTGTGGGAGCCGGAGTTGATGCACAGCATGTCGTCCTGCGCCACGGCGCCCTCGGGCGTGACGTAGTGCGAATCGTTGGTCACGACGAGCGGCGCGCCGATTTTCTTCGCGATCTCCACGAGTTCGCGACGCACGCGGCGCTCGATCTCGAGGCCGTGGTCCATGAGCTCGACGTAGTAGTTCTCCTTGCCGAAGATGTCCTGGTACTCCCCCGCCGCGCGCAGGGCCTCGTCGAACTGGCCCAGGCGCAGCCTCGTCTGCACGATGCCCGAAGGGCAGCCCGTGGTGGCGATGATGCCCTTGTGGTAGGTGTTGAGCACCTCCTTGTCCATTCGCGGCCACTTGCCGAACAGACCCTCGAGGTTCGCCACCGACGACGCCTTCATGAGGTTGACGAGACCCTCGTCGTTCTCCGCCCACATCGTCATATGCGTGATGGCGCCACCGCCGGAGACATCGTCCGACCGCTGCTCCGCCGTGCCCCAGTGCACGCGCGTCTTGTCCTGACGCGCGGTCTCCGGGGTGACGTAGGCCTCGATGCCGATGATCGGCTTGACGCCGGCGTCGACCGCGGTGCGCCACAGTTCATAGGCACCGTGCATGTTGCCGTGGTCCGTGATGCCCACGGCGGTCTGCCCCAGCTCCGCGACATGCACCACCAGCTCGTTGATGCGCGCGGCACCATCGAGGATGGAGTAATGCGTATGCACGTGAAGGTTCACGAACGAATCATCTGTTGTCTCAGCCATGTCACCCATCGTACTAGTCGAACGTGCGTTCGACAAACAAAATCGGAAAATCGTGGAAAATGCCCGCGTGTCGAGCGTGTCGCGCCATGAGGGCCGCGCCGACCGAATGCCGTGCCAACCGAACGCCAGCCGCGTCGACCGCCGACCGGCGCCATCGTCTACCTCTCGGCCTCCGCCTCGCGCGCGGCCTTGCGCTGGCGCAACACATCAAGCGCATGCCGCAGGTCGGCGGGATACCCGCATTCCACATGCTGCCACACATGCGTGCGCGGGTGCCGGAAGTCAAGCATCGTGGCGTTGAGCCACTGCCGGTCGAGGCCCAGTTCCCGGGAGAGCTTCGGGTTCGCGCCGTACATGGGGTCTCCCACAAGCGGATGCCCGATGGACGAGAAATGCACGCGAATCTGGTGCGTGCGCCCCGTCTCGAGGTTCACGGAGACGAGCGTGGCGTCGCCGAAGCGCTCGATGACGTCCCAGTGCGTCACGGCCGGCTTGCCCGACGGCGTGACGGTGAAGCGGAAGTCGCTGACCTTGTCACGCCCGATCGGCGCCTCGATCGTGGCCTTGTCCTGCCTGAGATTGCCCTGCACCACGGCCGTGTATGTTTTCTTCACCTCGTGGTGGGCGAACTGGCGACGCATCTCCTTGTATGCGAGGTCGGACTTGCACACGAGCATAAGGCCCGACGTGCCCACGTCGAGGCGTGACACGATTCCCTGGCGCCCCGGCGCGCCGAGGTTCGTGATATGCACACCGCGCGCCAGCAGGCTGCCGAGCACGGTGGGGCCGGTCCAGCCGGCGGAGGCATGCGCCGCTACGCCGACCGGCTTGTTCACCACCACCACGTCGTCGTCCTCGTACACGATTTCCATCGTGTCGCACACGGGCTCGGGCGCGTTCTTCTCCTCGCGCAGCTCGATGTCGACCATGTCGCCGACGAGCAGACGCGCGGATTTGTCCATCGTGCGGCCCATGACGCTCACCTCGCCGGACTCGATGAGGTCCGCGGCCTGGGAACGCGACACGCCGAGCATTTTCGCCACGGCCACGTCGAAACGCTTGCCGATGAGGGCGTCGGGGGCAGGAACGTATGTCATCCCCGCTCCTCCTTCACGCCGGATTCGGCCACGCCGGTTTCGGACGTGCCATCTCCGGAGGCGCCGGCGGACGCACCATCGTCACAAGCCGCGGCCTCGGGCTTCCGGACGCCAAACGGCACGTCGAATACCACAAGCAACACGATGGCCACTGCCGCCACCGTCAGCTCGATGTCGGCCACATTGCCCACCGACCAGCCGTAGTCGATGAAATCCACCACGCGGCCGTTGAGGAAGCCGTCGGCGTAGATGACGCGGTCGATGAGGTTGCCGAACGCACCGGCGAAGCAGAACGAAAGCGCCACGGCCCATCGCATCGACGCGGTGCACCACACGAGGTAGCACAGCACCACGCAGGCGGCGATGGCGAGGATGGAGATCACTCCCGTGGCGCCCGACCCCATGCCCAGCGACGCGCCGGGGTTGCGCAGCAGGCGCAGCCCCAGCTGGTTATTCACGAGGCTCACGCGGCGGCCGTTCGACAGATGCGTGAGCGCGAGGTTCTTCGTCGCCTGGTCGAGCGCAATAAGCACCGCGGCGACGAGAAGGAACACGGTGATGCGCCGTCCGCGGCCGGAGGCGGGGTCGGGCGCCTGTGATGCCCGCTCAGGCGCGGAAGGCGCCCCGTCCCCGGAATCGCCGTTGTCAGGTATGCGTTCATCCGTCGGTGTCGTCAACGCCACGCCGCTTTCCTCCGTTCCGTGAAATCGTTCTCTCATACGATTGCCGCAGCCGGAGCTCGCCCCGACCGTGCAAAACTGCCACCCATCCTACCCACCACCCTGCTCAACCGCCTCATGCGAGCGACACGACGAAAGACACGACGGGCGGGCATAGCAAACGGCCGCCGCCGCACTTCAGCAAGCGCGGCCGGCGGCCGTTCGTCATATGCGGGGCAGTCATCATCGCGACAACCGCCACCTGCCGATTTCAATAACCGATCTCAGTTATTGCCGTTCTTGGCCTCGGCGGCCTTCTCGGACGGGGTCTTCTCCTTATCAGCAGGGCCGGCCTCGTAGTTGTCGGAATCCGACACCTGCGCGGTGAGCTGCGTGAGGAAGTCGGTCAGGCGAGAGCGGTACTGGTTCTCGAACTGCTTGAGGCCAGCGATGTTGTTCTCGATGACCTTCGAATCCGAGTACAGCTTCTCCTTGACCTGCTTCGAGTACTCCTCGGCCCCGCGGCGCGTCATGTCGTCGTACTGATCGGCCTCTTTGTGCTTCTTGTCGGAGTATTGGTCGGCGGCCTGCTGGGTCTGCTTGGAGTACTGGTCCGCGGCAGCGTGCGTCTCGGCGGAGTACTGGTCGGCGGCCGCGTGCGTGTCCTTGGAGTACTGGTCGGCGGCTTCATGCGTCTTGGCGGAGTAGGAATCCGCGTCGGCATGCGTCTGGTCGGAGTAGGAATCGGCCTCGCGGCGCACCTGCTGCGAGTAATCCTCGGCCTGCACGCGCACCTTGTTGGAGTAGGCATTGGCCTTGTTCACAAGGTCATCGTGCTTCGACTGGCCGTCGGCCACGAGCTGGGCCGCGGAGGCCTTGCCCTTGTCGACGTACTGGTCGTGCAGCTGCATGGCCAGCTGGAGCATGGCGGTGGCGCGCTCCGGCTCGGTCTCGGCCGACTGCGCGGCGGACTTGATCTTCTCGAGGCTTCCGGTCTCGGCGCTCGGCTCGTTCGCCGCCACCTGCTGGCGCAGCGACTCCTCGCGCTTCTTGGAATCCTCGAGCTCGCGCTGCACCTGCTCGAGCTGCGTGCGGGCGGCGCGCATCTCGCTCTGGAACTGCGTGGACTGCTGCTGGAACTGCGCGGCCTGGGCCTTGGCGGTCTGCACCTGGTTCTGCGACTCCTGCACCTGCTGCTGGAACTGCAGGGCCTGGTTCTTCGCGGACTCCAGCTGCTGGGTCAGCTCGTTGACCTTGGAGCGGGCGCCGTCGCGATCCTTGGTGATCATCGCGATCTGCTTGTTGAGCGCGTCGGTGTCGCCGGTCGCCTGGGCGACGGCGGCGGCCTGCTGCGCGGTCAGCTGGTCGATCTGGGAGTTGAGCGTCTCGACCTGCGAGCGCAGCTGCGAATTCTGGTTCGTCAGCGTCTCGAGCTGCTCGTCCTTGATGGAGGTCTGCTGGCTCTGGTTGGCGGCGTCGTCAAGCTGCTGCTTGGCGGCGTCCAGCTGCTGGCTGGCGGCGTCGAGCTGGGCACGCAGCTGCTCGTTCTGCGCATTGAGCTGGTCGTTCGCGGAGCTGAGCTTGTTGTTGCGATCGGTGAGCTCGTCGAACGCGGACGTGTCGCCGGCCTGCGAACGCGCGGCGTTGAGCTGCTCGCGAAGCTGGTTGTTCTCCGTCTGCATCGTGGCGAGCTTGTCGTTGAGCTTCGCCAGCTCCGGACCGTACGACTGCGTGGCGCCTTCGTGCGCGGCCGCGCTTCCGAGGGCCTCGACGGTCTCGGTCACCTCATCGAGGAAGTCGTCGACTTTCTCGATGTTGTAACCTTCCTTGAACCGCACAATCGGAAAGACATGATTTCGAATGTCGTTCGGTGTCAAAAGAGCCATGCATGCTCCCCTTTGCAAATCCTATTCGTAAGCTACCTTTCCTCCTCGTAGCGGCGTCGTGACGAGCCACGCCACCGCGATTCAAGGAAGCAGCCAGAAGCTTCAATAATCGAATCGTACCCATGCTAGCACAAGGCAAGACCGCAAGCCGCGACGGCGCAAGGCCTCGCGTGTGTCCCGCCCAGACGGGCGCGTTCGGCGCGACGGCGGCGCGTGCCGGAGCAAGCGCGGGCGCGGGAGGTCTCAAACGGAGGCCTCAGATGATGACCTCGATCGCGCCGAGGATCAGCCACAGGATGATGAAGCTTGTGTCGAACTGCACCCGGCCCATGGGAATCGGCGGGAACACTTTGCGCAGCGCGCGCAGCGGCGGCTCGGTCAGCGAATACACGATATCCGCGACCGACGCCACGAAGCCGTGGAACGACCGGCGCGAAAGCAGCTGCACCCAGTCGAGGACGCAACGCACTACGAGCACGGCACTGTACACGCCGATGAGCCACTGTATGAAACGCAGCAGGGTAATAAGCATGTCGGACTCTTCTTTTCACATCGTCTTGTCGACCGCCGTATGCACTGGGCGCGAGAGGCCTCGGCGGCGGTCGAGGCCTCCGTTGTGTTTCAAGACTATTCCATGGTCCACGATTTTCGGCTTCAGCGAACGTGACGATCCCTCCCCCACGCCTCGCTCTTCGCTTTCGTCCCGCGACCGACGCGCCCCGGCGCCCTTCACCGCACACATCCGCTCACACTGAACGGGCCCGCCCCCTCCAAACTCGGCCTAGCCCAGGGTCAAGGGCGTTCACTGCACACATCCGCTCACACTCAAGGCACCCGACCCCCACAACACCCCTCCCAACCACGGGTCAAAGGCCTTCAGTGTGAGCATTCGCTCACACTGAACGGGCCCGACCCCTCCAAACTCGGCCTAGCCCAGGGTCAAGGGCGTTCACTGCACACATCCGCTCACACTGAACGGATGCGGCGTCCTCCGGATGGCGGCGCGCATAGGGATATGAATCGTTATGGACATTGACGGTGAAAAATCCTCACCACGAACGGCCAAAACGACCACCGCACCGCCGCCGACAGGGAAAACCGTGCCCCATGGCGAAAAATCCTCGCCACGAAGGGCGCGAGGGCGCCGGGCAACCGTGCCGGAGGCCACCATCGCCCCATCAACAACCGCGCCGAAACCCAAAAGGCCGGCCCTCTGCCAGGACCGGCCTAAAAATCAAACCTCACGTCGCGCGAAGCCACACGCCGCACGCCGCACTCGCGCCGTCTACCACACGGAGCTACCGCGCGCCGCTCACCGCACGGAACCACCGCCGCGCCACCGCGTCAGTTGAATGACGGAATTGACGACGCGTCGTCGTCCTCGGGGCCGCTGAGCTCGACCTGCGCGGGGCTGAGAATGTACACACGGGAGGTCACGCGCTCGATGGAGCCCTGGAGTCCGTACACCACACCGGACGAGAAATCGATGATGCGGTAGGCCTCGGAATCCGGAGCCTCGCTGAGGTTCAGCACAACCGGAACGCCGCTGCGCAGCGCACGCCCGATCAGCTGCGCCTCGTTGTACGACTTCGGCGAGATAGTCATGATCTGTTTCATCTGGCTCCTGAAAGGTGTGACGGAGGTCGAGCGTGTGGCGCCGGAAACATCGGACGCGGAGGGCATCGGCTGCGGGGCGAGCGCGGCCCCGGAGTCGAATGCCTCGTCGGAAGCGCTCCGGTCGTCGTCCTCGTAGTCGTAGACGTCCTCATCGTCCGCAGGGTCCGCCATGCCAAGATAGGTCATGGCGTTCTTCATGAATCCTGCCATCACAGCTCCTTCGCGTTCTGGCCTCGAAAATCTTCAATCCCTCCCATTATGCCACGCCGTCCCGTCATAGCGGCCGCTGGGAAGGACGGGCGGCGCGCAGAGGAAGGGGAATATACACGATTCGACCGCCGGCCGGTTCGCGCATGCCGGCGCCTGCCCCGCGCATAACGAAGGCCGCGGAATCCCGCGGCCTTCATCCCGCACGACGTCACGCGTCGAACAGCGTCGAACAGCGTCAGACACTCAGCGCATGAAGTCGGGAATCGTCGGCTCGTCGCCGTCGTCGTCATCATCGAAGGTCTCGGTGTACGGCGGCATGGCGTTGAACTGGCCGGACTGCGACGGGTACACGGCGTGCTCCGCGGTGTCATCCGAGGAGACCGGGCGCTGCGCCACGGACGGCGCGGCAACCGGTGCCGCCGCGGCCGGCGCGATGACGGGCTTGGTCTGGATCGGGCGCGAGACCGGGGACGTGGTGTCGATCACGGGCGCGGTCTTGTCCTGGGCGTCCTGGTTCGCCGGGTCGTCCGCCGCGGTGAAGCCGCCGGCCACGATCGTGACGAAGACACCGTCGCCGAAGGAATCGTCGAGCGTGCAGCCCATGGTGATGGCCGCCTCGGGGTGCACGGTCTTGGAGATCATGTCCATGGCCTCGCTGACCTCGGTGAGCAGCAGGTCGGCCGGGCCGGCGATGCTGACGAGCACCGAGTGGGCGCCGGAGATGCCCTGCTCGAGCAGCGGCGACGCGATGGCGAACTCGGCGGCCTGCAGGCACCTCTGGTCGCCCTGCGCGGAGCCGATGCCGAAAAGCGCGGTGCCGGCATCCTTGAGGGTGCTGCACACGTCGGCGAAGTCCACGTTCATGTACGGGTTCGGGTTCGTGATGAGGTCGGTGATGCCGCGCACGCCGGCCACGAGCGTGCTGTCGGCGCGCTTGAACGCATCGATGAACGACGTGCTCGGGTCGAGGTCGAGCAGGCGGTCGTTCGGGATGGTGATCATGGCGTCGACTTCCTTGCGCAGGTTCTCGATGCCGGTTTCCGCGGAGGCGGCGCGGCGCTTGCCCTCGAAGGCGAACGGACGCGTGACGACCGCGATGGTGAGGGCGCCCTGCTGGCGGGCGATGCGCGCCACGATAGGCGACGCGCCGGTGCCGGTGCCGCCGCCTTCGCCGCAGGTCACGAACACCATGTCGGAGCCCTTGAGGGCCTCCTCGATGTCGGACTGGTGGTCCTCGGCCGCCTTGGCGCCCTTCTCCGGGTCGCCGCCGGCACCCAGGCCACGGCTCGTCTCGTCGGACAGCGTGATCTTGACGTCTGCCTCGCTGCGTGCGAGATCCTTGGAATCGGTGTTGATGGCGACGAACTCGACCCCCTTGAGGCCTTCGTCAATCATGCGGTTCACGGCATTGCCACCGCCGCCGCCCACGCCGACGACACGGATGATGGTGCCTGCGGGATCGAATCCAGACTCGGTGTCGGGATTCACATCGTAATCGCTCATGATGCTCCTGTTCATTACGCTTTGCTCAATACTTTAACGCAGACGATGCCATTTCACGACGCGTTCACGACATGTCGTGAAATTTTCCGGCGCGTACCCTCCGATGCGCACTCCGATGCACCCTCCGGCGCGTCCTGTGCGACGTACACCGTCGACGCGCGCCGCCGCCGATCGTCAGTACACGTCGTCGAGCGGATCGGACTCGAAAAGGTCCCGCCGCTGCTCGGGGCTCAGGTCGCGCGACTCGAGCCACCCGTACGGCAGATGCACCTTCTTCGCGTACCTCACGCGCCCGCGCGGCTTGTCGGCGATCGCCTCCGGGAACGGTATGTCGGGGTCGAGCGAATCCACGGTGCGGCGCACGTCGTCCAGCGTCTCGCATTCCATGAACGCCTTGCGCGTCGACCCTCCCACCGGGAAGCCCTTGAGATACCACGCGGCGTGTTTGCGCAGGTCGTGCACGGCCATGCGCTCGTCGCCATCGTAGAACTCCACCAGCAGACCCGCGTGGCGCAGGATGACCTGCCCCACCTGCCCCAGCGTGGGATTGACGCGCTCGGGCGAGCCGGCGAAGGCGTTCTTGATGTCGGCGAACAGCCACGGGCGGCCCTGGCAGCCGCGTCCGATGGCGACGCCGGCGCATCCGGTGGTGCGCGCCATCTCCAGCGCGTCCTCGGCGGTCCAGATGTCGCCGTTGCCGAATACGGGGATGTCCAGCGCCTGCACGAGCTCGGAAATGCGGTTCCAGTCGGAATGCCCGCCGTAGTACTCGGCCGTGGTGCGCGCATGGAGCGTCACCATCGCGCAGCCCTCGTCCTCGGCTATGCGCCCGGCGTCGAGGAAGGTGGTGTGGGAGTCGTCGATGCCCACGCGGATCTTGGCGGTGACGGGGATGCCGGCGGGGCGGCACACGCGGATCACGTGGCGCAGGATCTCGCGGAACAGGTCGAGCTTCCACGGCAGCGCGGAGCCGCCGCCCCGCCTCGTGACCTTGGGCACAGGGCAGCCGAAGTTGAGGTCGATGTGGTCGGCCATATGGTTGTCCACCACGATGCGCGCGGCCTGCTCGAGGATATGCGGGTCCACGCCGTACAGCTGCAGCGAGCGGAACGATTCGCTCGGCGCGAAGCGGCACAGGCGCAGCGCCTTGGGGTTGCGCGCCGTCAGCGCGCGGGCCGTGATCATCTCGGCCACGTACAGGCCGTCCGGTCCGTAGCCTTCGCACAGCACGCGGAACGGCCAGTTCGTCACTCCCGCCATGGGCGAGAGCATCACCGGCGTGGTGACGCGGTGTGACCCGAGCATGAAGGCGCCCGGCAGCCCCTTCGGGGCGGTTTCGGTCATATGGTTCTGTCTCCTCGTTCCTCGTCGCGACGATACACCCGCACGATACACCCGCACATAAAGGCGGCGCACCGACCGAAGCCGGCGCGCCGCCAACGCGTCACCGGCTGCATCGTCGATGCATATCGTCGATGCAGCCGAACGCCTGCCAGATGCGTCTCAGGCGTTCTCGCCGCCGGCCTCCTCGACCTTCACCGGCGCGGACTCGTCCTCGCCGGCCTCGGCGGTGTAGTCCACGGCGCCGTCGGCACCGCGCACGCCCGTGATCTCGGCCGGGCCGCCGGGGATGCGCACGCGCTTGTCGGACACGCGGTCCGCCACGTACTGCTCCACGTTGGCAAGCGCCACGCGCTCCTGCTTCATCGTGTCGCGCTCGCGGATGGTCACGGCGTTGTCATCGACCGTGTCGAAGTCCACGGTGATGCACAGCGGGGTGCCGATCTCGTCCTCGCGGCGGTAGCGGCGACCGATGGCGCCGGCCTCGTCGTAGTCGATCATCCAGCCGTTCTGGCGCAGGTCGGCCTCGAGGTTATGGGCGATGTTCTGCAGCTCGGGCTTCTTCGACAGCGGCAGCACGGCGGCCTTGACCGGGGCCAGGCGCGGGTCGAGGCGCAGCACCGTGCGCTTGTCCACACCGCCCTTGGCGTTCGGGGCCTCGTCCACGTCGTAGGCGTCCACGAGGAAGGCCATGAGGGAGCGGGTCAGGCCGGCCGCGGGCTCGATGACGTACGGCGTGTAGCGCTCGCCGGAGGCCTGGTCGAAGTAGCTCAGGTCCTCGCCCGAATGCTTGGAATGGGCCGACAGATCATAATCCGTGCGGTTCGCGATGCCCTCGAGCTCGCCCCAGTCGGAGCCCTTGAAGCCGAACTTGTACTCGATGTCGACGGTGCGCTTGGAGTAATGCGCGAGCTTGGCCTTCGGATGCTCGTAATGGCGCAGGTTCGCCGGGTTGATGCCCAGGTCGGTGTACCAGCGGGTGCGCGTGTCGATCCAGTACTGGTGCCATTCCTCGTCGGTGCCGGGCTTGACGAAGAACTCCATCTCCATCTGCTCGAACTCACGCGTGCGGAAGATGAAGTTGCCGGGCGTGATCTCGTTGCGGAACGACTTGCCCATGTTCGCGATGCCGAACGGCGGCTTGGAACGCGAGGCGGTGAGCACGTTCTTGAAGTCCACGAAGATGCCCTGCGCGGTCTCGGGGCGCAGGTAGTGCAGGGAGTTCTCGTCCATGACCGGGCCCAGGTGGGTCTGGAGCATCATGTTGAAGTCGCGCGGCTCGGTCCAGTTGCCGACAGTGCCGCAGTCGGGGCACGGGATGTCCTTGTCGGACTCCGGCGCGTGGCCGTGCTTGTGCTCGTAGGCCTCCTGGAGAGTGTCCTCACGATGGCGCTTGTGGCAGTTGAGGCATTCGATCAGCGGATCGTTGAAAACGGCCACGTGGCCCGAGGCGATCCACACGTCGGTCGGCAGGATGACGGACGTGTCCACGCCCACCACGTCGCCGCGGGTCAGGACCATCGAGCGCCACCACTGGTGCTTGATGTTGTCCTTGAGGGCCACGCCGAGCGGACCGTAGTCCCACGCCGAGCGCGTGCCGCCGTAGATCTCGCCCGCGGGGAACACAAAGCCACGGCGCTTGGCCAGGGAAACGACTTCATCGAGTTTGGAAACTGCCACTGTGCACCTTCTGGTTGGTAGGTTGTGTGTGCGTTCGCACCGGCCGGGCCGCGAGCGCCCGCCCTCCCCCGCCTGTGGGCGCTGCCGAGGCGGCGCCGGCGGCATCGGGGTCGCGCGACGAGCCGATGGACTGCGTTCAGTCTAATGTCTACACCTGACACGGGGCACGCGTCGGGGGCATTGTGGCGTATGCGGCGCAATCAGAACGTCACATCCACCCTGTCGCCGCTGAGGGTGAACTCGGTGTTCGTGAACACCACGTTCGTATAGCCGTTCGTCACCGTGTCCCAGCGCCCCTCGTCGGCCGCCATGTCATGACTCGGGTCCCAGCGGCGCTCGAAGGTGAGCGTCACCTCGGCGCTGCTGGTGGAGAACACGCCGCTGGTGAACGGCTGGTCGGTCATGTCGCCGGTGGCGTAGTTGCTGCGCGAGTACTGCAGCTGCACCTGCCCGGTGGAGACGGTGGGCGTGCGCGTGATGCTGAAGGCGATGTTGCGGTAGTCGTAATCCTGGGTGTCCCAGTTGTAGTCGTTGTAGTTGATGGGGCACGTGGAATCCTTGGGCTTGCTCTGGTTCGCGGCCTTGACGCAGGCGTCGAGCTTGGACTGCGCCTGGCTCTGCAGCTCCACGGCGAGGTCGGTGGCGTTGGCAAGCGACTCCTTGAGCTGCAGCGCCTTGGATTCGCCGGTGGCGCCCTGTGCGTCGCGGCTTCCTTCCACGATGGTGGTTTCGGTGGAGCCGCTGATGTACTTGGAGCCCGTGTCGCTGATGGTAACCGAGTAGTTGGCCGGATACGCGGCGAGCACGTAGGCGGTGTAACCGTCGACCTTCTGCAGGTTCTGCGACTGCGCCGCCTGGTAGATGTTCCTGTCGGAGACGGCGACGCCGTTGACCTCGATCTGCGCGCCGTTGGGCACGTAGACGGTGACGGTGTTGAGCAGCGACTTGCTGATCTTCCACGTCGTGGTCAGCGACACGCGCCCGGCGGGCACCACGGAGAGGGTGTCGCGGATGTGGTCGCCGGCGAAATCGTAGGAGACGGGGATGGAATAGCCGCCGTTGGAGCTGGACTGTGCCTGCCCCACCTGCACGTTCGTGATGCGGCTCTGCGACTGCGACGCCACCGCGTCGGCGAGCAGCACGCGCTGGTCCTGCGGCAGGTCGGGGTCGCCTTGGTCCGCGGCCTTGGCGTAGGAGCCGGCGGCGAGCGAGTTCATATAGTCCTGCACGACGTTGCCCGGGTCGTTGCGCTGCTGGAAGACGGTCCATGCCAGGTAGCCGCCGGTTCCCAACACGATGAGAAGGGCCGCGATCACGGCGAGGATGACGCCACGATGCGACCTGCGGGGCCGGGCGGCCGCGGCGGCCGGTGTCGGCGCGATGGGTACGGGGGCCGGGGCTGGCGCGGGGGTCGGGGCGACAGGCGCGGGGGTCGGCGCGGGCTGTGGCATGGGCGGCGCGACGGGGCCGGGCTGCGGCGTCATCGGGGCATACGATGCTCCCTGCCCCGCGCCGTACAGGGAGGCAGGCGCGGCATTGGCAGGGGCGCCGGGAACGGACGGGGCGCCGTTGGCAGGCGACACGCCGTACGGGGCGGCATACGGGGCGCCGTTCTGGGCATACGGAGCGACCGGCGCAGGCGTTGCCGCACCGTTTCCGGACATGGAGGCGACACGCCTGTTTTCCGCGGCGCGTCGCGCCACGTCGCCCGGAAGCTCGACGTCGTATCCGGCGTTGTATGCGGCGAGGAACTGCTCCTTGGCCGCGCCGGACGTCTGCGCCAGTCGGCTCAGGTCCTGGCTGATGAATTCCTGCGACGCAATAACCGGCCTCGTCCCCTGCGACACGCCGGGCTGTGGGGCGACGGGAGCGGCCACCGGGGCGGCCATGGAGGGAGGCACCGCGGCACCCCCGGTCATTTGCGGCACGAAACCGGCCTGCTGCTGGGCGAAGGCCTGCTGCGGCGCGGGCTGCGGAGCAACAGGCTGCGGAACGACGAACTGCGATGGAACGGGTTGCGCGGCGACGGGCTGCGGAGCGATGCCTTGAACCGGAGCGGCATAGGACGCCCCGTATGGCGCCGCATCGGCGACGGGAACGGCGCCCTGAATCTGCATCGGAGCGGACTGCATCGGAGCGGACTGCACGGGAGCAGACTGCACGGAGGCGCCAATCACGGTGGGACTATCGTCCGACACGCCGGGACACGCCTCATACGGGGCGCCGTCCGCGGAGGCGCCCATGGCCGCCCCGTTCACCGTCTCGTCGTACTGTCCGGCGTCGTTCATCCGGTTCCCCTTCCTTGCACTCCCGGCCGGGGGCCGCATTCCGTCCACGGCCCCTCACCTACTTCACAGAGCATACACACCGCGCACGCCACGCCGCATACGACGGGGCGCCCGGAGCCGTAGCCCCGGGCGCCCCAAGCCGTCGATATTGCGGTCGTCGGCTGTTACCCGTCATCCGATGTAATCGGACCGATCAGGCGAGGTTCTGTCCCGTCGTCCCGGTCGCGGCATGACGCGGCGTGGCCTTCAGCGCATCCTCGCGCGCCTTCAGCGACTTGTCCTGCGGACTGTCGGCGGGAACCGCCGCCAGCGTGTTGGAGTTGATCAGCTGCTCAGGCGTCGACACGGACGGCTCCTCCGGCATGGCGAGGAAGACCTCGCGCTGGAAGGCCGCGGCCGCCGCCGCATCATGGTTCGGATCGTCATCGTCGAGCGGTTCGGCCTCGAGCACATGCGCGGCCACGAGCTCCTCCGGCGTCCTGACCATCGGCTCCTCGCGGGACTGCGGAACGAGAGGCTCGGTCCGCACCACGGTTTCCGTGTTATCAGCGAACGGAGACTGGATGGGCTGCGGCTGCGGCTTGGACTGCGGCTGCGGCTGAACCGGCGTCGGCGTCGGCTGCGGCTGCGGAGTCGGAGTCGGCTGCGGCCTGGGCTGCGGGTTCGGCCGCGGCGTCGGAGCAGGCTGCGGCTGCGACTGCACCGGAGCCGGAGTCGGCTGAGGCTGCACCGGAGTTGGCTGCGGCATCGGCTGCGGAGTCGGAGCAGGCTGGAACCTAGGCTGTGGCTGCGGCATCGGCTGGGGCTGGGGCGCCACGTTCGGCTGCGGAGCGGGTCGCACCGGAGCCGGAGCCGGCATCGGCATCGGCTGCGGCTGAGGCTGCGGTTTGGGCTGCGGAGTCGGCTGAACCGGAGTCGGAGCAGGCTGGAACCTAGGCTGCGGCTGCGGCGCCACGTTCGGCTGCGGGGCGGGACGCACCGGAGCCGGAGTCGGCTGCGTCTGCGTGCTCGGCCACTGTACGAGCGGGAAAGATCCGTTCGAGACAGGATTCTGCCGCGGCGTCGGCTGCGGGGTCGGAGTCACCGGCTGCGGACGCACCGCCGGGTTCTGCGGGATCTGACCGGAGCCAGATGTCATGTTCCCCTGCGTCGTGTTCCCCTGCGTCCGTGCCTGCAGCGGATTGAGCGGCTGCACAGGAGGCGTGGTCGGAGGAACCGGTCGAGCGGAATTCTGGCTCAGGTTCGGCTTCTGGGTCACCGGCGACGCCGGCACCTGCTGCGTTTTCGCCGCAGGGCGATCATTCTGCACCTGCGGCGCGGGACCGGGCTGGAATCCCTGCTGATTCTGAGGCGCTGCAGGCTGCTGCGTCGGCTGGGACACGCGCTGCTGGTTCGGAACCTGCTGGTTCGCAGTCGGCTGGTTCACAGTCGGCGGCACGAACCGCGGCTGCGCAATGTTCTGCTGCGCAGGATTTTGCTGCACAGGACGCTGCTGCGCGGCATTGTTCTGCGCAACCGGCATCTGAACGGGCTGCGGGAACTGCTGCGGCGTGGGAACACGATTCTGCAAAGGCATCGTCTGCCCATTGGTCGGCTTCATCTGCGCCGCGGCATTCGCATAACCCGCTGCGTTCGGGGTCTGCGGGGCAACCGCCGGACGACCGTTCTGCGGCGCGCCGTTCTGGGCAGGCGAAGGATTCACGGGCATCGTATTAAGAACCGGACGACCACCCGTCTGAGGCTGCGAAACCTTGTTCGGCACCGTCTGGTTCGGCACGGGCTGGTACGCGGTCGGACGACCGGCGGAACCCTGGCCCGGCACCACCTGGTTCGTCGCGACGGACGGAGCCGTCGTATTCGGAGCAGACGCCGTTCCTTCGGCCGACGTAGCCGAATGAGCGTTCGGCACATCGCCGGCAGCCGGCACAGGCTTACCGCAATGCCCGCAGAACTTTCCGCGGGGTGTCAATTCTCCATTGCAATACGGGCACTTTGCCATTCCCTTCTCCTTATCACGCGCCATGGTGGGAGGATCCGCATCGATCCGTCGAACCGGCCGGCCCACGTTGGGCCAATCACTCGGAAGACCCGCCGCACCCCCATCATGCCGTGCGAGAACGGGCGGCCATCCCGTAAAACAACGGACAGCCGTACCGTGTCGCAACGGAGCGGCGGACGCGACGTAGCGAATCGTTGCCTTCATACTATTGCGATGCCGCGAAAATCGCACATTCACGCCCAACTCAGGCCGGAATCCCCTCCCCAACCGCCCGAAATCGCGTTAGGCGGGTGCCGCCACACCCGCCGAACGCCATCCCAGGCGGAAATCCCCCTCCCGGCCAGACGAAACCGCGTTCAACGGGTGCCACCACACCCGCCGAATGCCATCCCAGGCAGAAAACACCGCCCAGGGCAGACGAAATCGCGTTAGGCGGGTGCCACCACACCCGCCCAAGCCCAACTCAGGCGGGAATTCCCTTCCCGGCCAGACGAAATCGTGTTCAACGGGTGCCGCCACACCCGCCGACCGCCATCCCATCCCGGGCAGGAGCAAAACGCCACCGCCGCGGCACGGAAAAGGCGGTACCCGCCCCTCGAAAGAGGTGGATACCGCCCTGATACCGGCCCCGCGCTAACCGCGCCGCCCTTACTTCGACGACATCGCCGTCGAGGAAGCGGTCGAGCTCGTCAGCATGGACCACATGGTGGCCTGGATGGTCAGGGTGGATTCGGTGTCGCCCGGACCGTTCTTGCCGAAGCTGTAGCTCACCGAGTTCGGCACGGCGATGCGCTGCATCTTCTGCAGCTGGCTGATGAACGCCTGCATCTGGTCATACGACCCCTGCACGGTGATCGACACGGGCACCTGCACCGGAATGCCGATGCTCAGCTTCGACGTGGTGACGGTAGGCAGCGACGCAAGCGTCGCCTCGCTGAAGGTGACGCTCTGGATCGTGACCTGCGCGCCCGCGGCGACGGTGTTCAGCGAATCGATGAAATCCTGCTGGTTGTAGGCGCCAGGAATCTCGGTCTGCATCTGGGCGAGTCGGCTCAGCTGGATCGACTGCTGCGGCTGGAGAATCGTGAGGTTCGCGATCTCGTCGCGCAGCTTCGCGTTCTTCGCCTCCACCGTCGCGGTCTGCTGGTCGGCCGACTCGATGTCGCTTTTCTTCGGCGTCACCACGGCGCCGACGGTGCCCAGAATCAGCAGGATGGCCAGCACGACCAGCCCGAGGGCCTGCCACTTGTACTTGTTCATGTCTCCCCCTAAGAGATAGTGCTACGAAAGACGATGTTTCCTAAGCCTTGAGCGTCACTCGCTGTCCGAGGACCCGCTCGTCGACGCCGTCGACGTGGACGTCGTGCTCAGGCCGGCCGCCTCGGATTCGAGCGACTCGCGCATCGTGGCAAGGAGCTGGCGCTTGCTGTCGTCGGCACCAGCGGAGTTGTCGCTGCGCTCGGTCGTGTTCCTGGACTGGCTGCCGTCGGCGTTGTCCACGATGAGGTGGAGGGTCACGCTTCCGGTGTAGGTGTAGCCGGCGTCGCTGCCGCCCGTAATGGACGTGAGCGAGCCGTTGATGTAGCCGGTGACTCCCTCGAAGTTGGCGATGAAATCGTGGGCCTTGATGAAGTCGGGGTCGGTGACGGTGAAGTCGACGGTGATGACGCCGCCGTTGCTCCACACGGTACCGGCGGTCGATGACGCCGACGAGCCCTTGCCCGTAGCGGAGGCGAGCTGGTACTCGGAGAAGTCAAGCGACTCGTACTTGCCGTTGGCCGGCAGCGCGGAGTTGAACTCGCCCGCCACCTTGTTCCAGTCGACCTCGTTGTACAGAACGCCGATCTTGACGAGCTGCTCGTCGTCCACGGAGTTGAGGGTGTCCTCGACGTCCTTGAACTGGGCCTTCTTCTGCACGAGCTGCGTGTACTGGTCCTGCGCCGCGGTGGTACGCTTGTCAGCCTGGTTCACGAGCACGCTCATGAGCACGATGGCCGCGATGCACAGCGCCGCCACCACCATGTCGACCACCACGAGCCCGTTGCGCACCACGCGGTCGTGGTTGCGGCGCACGACGGAGCGCGGGATGAGCTCTGCCCTGAAGTTCCAGTCCTTCGGATTGGAGGTGGTGGCCACCTTGGCCTTGGCGAAGGGGTGACGGAAGTCGAAGCCCTGCTTCTTGACGGTGGTCTTGCCCTCGCCGGCTCCCTCGGGATTCTGCCCTTCCTCGGAATCGACGGGCGGCATCGCCGCGGTCTGGGAGAGCGCGGATCCGTCATGCTCGCCGCGCGGCTTTGCGTTCTTCTTTCCAAACAGACTCATTGCGGCCTCTTTCCAAGTGCCAGGCCGAGCACGGCCGCGTAATCGGCGGCGTGGGCGGCGATGTTCTGATTCGTGACGTCCTTCGACAGCGAGAAGTTGCGGAAGGGGTCTCCCAGACGGACGACCTTGTTCGTCGAGCTTGCGAGCACGGCGGGGAAACCGCCGAGCGTGGCGCCGATGCCCGTGAGCAGGATGGTCTGCACGGTATCGTCGGGATGCTCGTTGTCGTAGTAGTTGATGGTGTTGCGCACGCCGACGATGAGCTGGGCCACGGTCTCGCGGATCACGGCCTCGGCCTTCTCGAGCTTCTCGTCGCCGACCACGTTCTGCAGGCCGATGCGGCGCTTGATCTGGATGGCGTTGTCCCTCGGGATGCTCAGCGCATCGACGATGGCGTCGATGACATCGTTATCACCGGCGGTTACGGTTCGCACGTACTGCGGATGCGCGTTGTCCATGATGATGACGTCGGTGTTGCTGGAGCCGACGTTCACGATGGCCTGCACCCTGTTCACGCTGGAGCTGGCGAACACGCGCGCGAGGCAGAACGGCGCGGCGTCGATGGTCTCGAGCACGAAGCCCGCCTTCTCGATCACCTCGGCCATGCTCTCCAGGCCGGCGCGCAGCGTGGCCACGATCAGCCCGTGCAGGATGGTTCCCTGGCTCGTGCGCTCCTTCGACAGCGGCACGAAGTCGAGGATGGACTGGTCCACCGGAAGCGGAATCAGGCCCTCGGCCTGGAACGGCAGCGTCTCGCGCAGCTCGTCCAGCGCCATGTCGGGGAAGTTCGCCTCGCGCAGCACCAGACGGCGGCTGGCGTAGGCCAGGGCCGTGTGCTCGGTGGGATACCGGTGGCGCGTGATGAGGTTGCCGATCAGTTTGGTCACGTTTTCCTTGGCGTCGTCCACGATCTCGCCATCGACCACCGCGCCCGCCGGCAGCGGCACCATATGGAAGTGCTGCACCTTGGGTTTGGAGGAATAAGGGTTTTCGATGACGGCCGCACGAACGGCATCATTCGACAACATCAATGTCGTGATTTGGCTCATGAGCACTCCCTTGCTAGTTTCTCTCCCATGCCGGGCTCACATGAGCCCGACGACGTGTAGATACAGGTCGGCGATGACCTGACCGGCGAAAACGCCGATCCAAGACCCCACGACCATGGAGGGACCGAAGGGAATCCCGCCCTTGGCCGTGACCTTCTTACGTGTTATTTGTACCAGTGCGGCAAGACCTCCGACGACGAAGGCCAGGAACGCGCCGATGATGAACTGCTTCCACCCCAGCCATCCGAGGGTCATGCCGAGCAGGAAGGCGAACTTGATGTCGCCGTCGCCCATGCCGCCTGGCCGGATGATGCTGAGGACGAAGTAGAAGGCGAACAGGATGAGCGCGCCGATGTACGCGCGTCCGTACGCCGGCCAGGCGTCCGTCATGCCGGATGCGAGCGCGAGAAGCACGGCGCTGACGATGACGGAGGGGTACACGATGACATTGAGGATCAGATGGTGATCGATGTCGATGTACGCCACGATGATGCTGATCGCCGCGAGGTACAGCAGGTCGGGCAGCATCCACCACGTGTACAGGCCTCCGACGGCCCCGCCGACGACGCCCGCCATGGCCAGGCCCGTGAGGGCCTCGATAACCGGGTAGCGCACGGAGATATGCTCCTTGCAGTGCCGGCATGTGCCTCCGAGCACGGCGTAGGACACAAGCGGGATGTTGTCATACCACGCAATCTGCGCGTTGCAGTTCGGACAAAAGCTGCGCTTGGGGTTGACGATGCTCATGTGGTTCGGCACGCGCCAGATGACGACGCCGAGGAACGATCCGAGGAAGCAACCCAGTATGAAGGTCACGACCTCGAGAAGAACGATGCTTGTGGTATCCATATCCTCACCTTATGTCACCGGTGCCCGCACACGGGCGGGGCACCGAGGTTGGCTCCTTGCTCCTGATGTTCCCGGCGCGGCGTCATCCCTTCGTGGCGCGCACAAGGGAATAGCCCTTGGACGCCGACACGGAGGTGTCGAGCGCGAAGGACGTCGACGATGTCTCCACGTAGTGCTTGTACTTGCCCTGTTCGGAAGCCGGGGCGTTCCATGTCTGCTGCGTGGACTTCAGCGTGGTGCGGCCGAAGAGGTCCTTAGAGGACGGCGTGGCGGCCTCGCACTTCTGCAGCGTGACGTAGGGGAACATCTGCGGATACTGGCTCACATTGCGGTCGGTGCCGTTTGTGCCGAACTTCCACCCGGTGAAGGTGTCGGTTTCCTCGAGACACAGGGCGCCGGCGTTCTTCGAGTCGTCCTTCAGGGCCTCGGCCAGACGGTCGGGGTCCGAGGCCACGGTCTGCGTGGCGGAGTCGAGGCTGCTCAGGAGAACGAACTTGTAATCGAAGCGGCCCGAGCTGGCGCCGTCGGCGGACAGCTTCTCGGTGCGCACGAACTGGTATGTCGGATCGGACACCGTGGAGCAGCCCCTCGTCGTGGCCTTGAGCAGCGCGCCCGGGGACGCGGCGTCCACCTTGAGGCAACCCAGCGTCGAGGAGATCTTGGCCTTGTAGGCGAGCTTCGTGGTGTCGATGGTGCCGTCGGCGTTCGTCGGGCGGTCATACGTCATCATGTCGTACTTGGTGCCGCTCGTATCCGTCTTCGTGCCGCACACGACGTTGGACGTTCCGTCGGACGACTGGCCGCTGATCATCTGCTTGTAGCAGAACGAGGTGATGGGCGCGGCGTTGACATAGCACTGCTTCGTCACGACGTTCTGTGTGTTCCACTGGAAGCTGCTCACGGCACGCGCCTGCATGCAGGCTCCTGTGTTGCTCACGATCTGGCTGGTGGTGTAACCGGCCTCGCCGCCGTTTCCGAGCGACTGGAGGTAGGTTCGTTCGTTATCCTTGTCAAGCCAGCCGGTGGATGTGACCTGGCCCCACTTGCCGGCCGTGACATAGCATCCGTCGGTCGCGACCGCGGGGTCGAGGTCCGATCCACAGCCACCGTGGTTGGACCACACGTTGTCCTTGGTCGGATAGAGTCCTTCGAAACGCGTGTCGTGCGCCATGGCACCTGTGGCCAGCGCCTGGCCGGGGTTGCTGTAGGCGGCGTTGATGAAGCCGAAGTAGAACGACCATTTCTGCAGTTTGTTCAGGGCGCTGTTGGCATCGGCGAGCTCGGCGGCGGTGTCATAGCCGTAGTTGCCGGAGGCGATGTCCACCTTGCTGCCGTTCCACGTGCCGGAGAATTCGCTCGGCGAGTAGCTCGTGCCGCATGTTCTCAGCGTCACATGGGCCGGAGCCGACGCATCCGGGTCCAGACCCGTGATGCACAGATCGGAGCCGGCCAGCCTGATCGTGTCGTCGGACGCGTAGCTCCACGCATTGTACTTGGAGTACACCGTGTTATTGGCCTGGCACATCGGGTTGTAGTTGTAGGTCACGGTGTTGCCGTCGCCCTTGACCGAACCGGGTGCGAACCACGCGCGCTTGAAGATGCGCACTGTCCAGCCCTCGGCGGGCACGGCCGTGCCGGTGGTGTCGACGTTGCCCGACGGGTCGGCCGCCACAAGGCAGGTCTCGTCGGCGGGGTCGTCGATGTAGTTGCCCTCGCCGTTGGTCAGATGCTCGGACGCGTGTTCGATCCATGTGCCCGTCACGGTGGCGGTGTCACCGTCGGCGGTCAGCGTCGAGCCAGTCACATGGAGCCATGCGTGCTGCGAGGCGCCCTGCTCGTTGTCATAGAAGGTGAACGAACCGTCGGTGGAGCCGTTTCCCGCCCAACTGCTGGATATCCTGGTCGTTTTCCCCAGGCTGGCGAACTGGTACACGCCCTGCTCGGCCAGGATGGGGTCGCCGGTGGTCGTCGAGGAATCGAAGCACTTCGCGGTCACGAGGGCATAGCGCGTCTTCGCCATATCCGCCAAGGTTGTCACCTGGTTCGCCGTTCTCGCGCCGGAGGCGTCGGTGGCGGTGGGATCGCCGTCCCAGTACGTCACGTCCACACTCACGGTGACGGCGCCGCTGGAGTAATCGTCGGCGGAGGACGCGGTGCCCGTGCCGTTGATGCGCGTGCACGTGTTCGTCTTGTTATCGGACTGCGACGAGTACACGCAGGTCAGCAGCACCGAGCCGTCCGACTGCACCACGAAATCGCTTGCGGATGTGGACGACGCCGGCATGTAGGGGTCGTACGACTTCTTGTCCACGGCCTGGGCGGAGGCGGAGCGCATGAAGCTCAGGCCGAGCTCGAGCCCGCTTTCCGCGGCGTAACGCGACTGCTGCGTGCGGCGGTCGGAGCTGTAGGGCACGGCCTGCCCCACGAGCACCGAGGTGATGATGGCCAGGGTGAGGATGACCATCGTGGTGAACAGCAGCGCCATGATCATGGCGGCACCGGTCTCGCCATGCGCCCTTTTGCGGATGCGGGCGCCCCACTGGCGTTCTACATAGGTCCACAACTGTGTGTTCCTCATATCTGTCAGTCCCTCCCGATCACATGTTGTTGATGGCGTCGTACATGGAGAACATAGGCATGTACAGGGCCAAGACCATGAAGCCGACGACGCAGCCGAGCAGAAGGATCATGATCGGCTCGAGCAGCGAGGTCAGCGACTTCGCCATGGCCTGCACCTCCTCGTCATACGCCTTGCCGGCGCTGGCGAGCATCTGGTCGATGGCGCCGGCGTCCTCGCCGATGGCCACCATCTGCACGAGCATGTTCGGGAACACGCTCTGCAGGGCCATGGCGTCGGAGAGCCTGGTGCCCTTCTCCACCTCGCGCGCCACGAACTTCGACGCGCTCTCGTACACGATGTTGCCGGACGTGGAGCCGACGATGTCCAGCGCTTCGAGGATCGGCACGCCCGAGGAGAGCATGGACGAGAAGTTACGGCAGAAGCGGGCGAGAGCCACCTTGTTGGTCAGCTTGCCGAACACCGGGACCTTGAGCTTGAACGGCTCCCACCACTGGCGGATGTACATCTTGTTGCTGTGCGAGCGCCAGTAGATGGTGAACGCGACGATGCCCACGATGAGCAACGGGATGGCCACCGGCGCGACGTTACCCATGCTCACAAGCGTCTGGGTGATCGCCGGGAGCTTGGCTCCCATGGAATCGTACATGTCCTTGAAGGTCGGGACGATGGTCAGGAGCATGACGCCCACAAGGAGGAAGGCGATGCACAGGACGACGATCGGGTAGGCCAGCGCGGACTTGATCTGCTGCTGGAGCCTGACGTCGGCCTCGAAGGAGTCGGCAACGGTGAGAAGGGCGCCGTCAAGGAAGCCGCCCGCCTCGCCGGCGCGCACCATATGCACCATGATGGGCGGGAAGAGCTCGTCCTCGTTATGCTCCATGGCCTCGGAGAACGACATGCCGTTCTCCACGTCGGAGACGCATTGGTGCAGGGCGTCGCGCAGGCGCTTGTTCTCCACCTGCTCGGTGACGATGTTCAGGGAGCGCACAAGCGGCACGCCGGCGGCCACCATGGTGGCGAGCTGGCGGGCCATGACGGCGTAGTCCTTCTTCTTGGGGTATTTGCCGCCGCCGAGGTTGATCTCCATGTCGAGACCGCTGGCATCGGCGGAGTTCTTGAGATCGGTGGGCAGAATCCCCTGGCGCTTCAGGCGGTCGATCGCCTGGCTGCGGCCGGTGGCCTCGATGTCGCCGCTGACCTTCTGCGAATTCTGGATGCCCTTGTAATGCCATACGGTGCTTACCGCTTCGTCTGCCATGGCCGTTCCTTTTCTCCCGACGGAACAACTCCTCGTCCCATCCGAGCTCGGTTTCCCTGGACGACGGCAACGACGCTATCGCCGTCTGATCCCTTTCTTGTGCATATTGTAGTCTATATGCTTTTCCCCCGCGCGTCGCCCGCATGATCATGGACAGGCGATCGACTGGCGGGCCGGGCCGGGCGCGAGGCGGGCGAGGCCTCCCCCATAACACTGTGATGGAATACGATTCCCCCGCCCCGAAACCACGGTCAGCGGGTGCCGGTCTGGAGGGCGGCGTCGGTGGCGGAGTCGTAGGTGAACTTCTTGACGGTTGTTTTCTGGTTGAAGGCCAGGATGGAGTAGCTCGTGCCGTCGCGGGACGGGGTAACCATAAGGAAGACTCCCGGCGAGCAGTTGAGATGTGCGCCGACGTCGAGGTAGGCCTTGTTGCCGCTGGCATCGCTGCAGGAGACGGCGGTGGTTCCGGGGAAGGTGCCGCCGTGGTCGGCCATATACGTCTCGACCACGGACTGTGCGTTCTTCGCGTCCTGCGCGGCGGCCGAATCCCAGGAGGCCCGGCGTTGGTTCATGAACAAGGGCACCGACACGGCGGCGAGAATGCCGATGATGATGACGACCACAAGCAGCTCGACAAGCGTGAACCCGCGCTCCCCGCGGCTGCGACGACCCTGTGTATGAATGACCATGGTCATACGACCTGCTTTCCGTTGTGGTGAATATGTGATTCCTCAGATGGCGACGACGCCCGGACTTCGCCGTCCGGAACGATTCTCGCACTTCACAAATCTATCACATAACAACGGAAGGCGCGACGAGGACGCAAAAAGGGGGCTGCGCCATGGCGCAGCCCCCTTTGGTTCTAACTAATCAGCGAACCCAGCCAATCAAGACTTATCACTTATCGGTGGACTTAAGTGCGGAGTCCGTATGGGAATCGTACGTGTAAGTCTTCGTACCGTTGGTATGATCTGCACTAATAGTATAGGTCAGATTATCATCTGACTTAGTAACCGTAAGGTGAACACCCGCGGAGCACGTGTAGTCCTGCCCGTCAACCGTCACCTTCACAGCGGAATTGGCAGCGGATGCATCGCAGTCGACAGCAAAATCAGCCGGCAGCTTACCCTCGTTCGCGCCCATCACAGTCTCGGTTACCGTCATGGCGTTCTTCGCGTCCTGCTCGGCGTTCGAGTTCCAGGCGGACTTGCGCTGGTTCAGGTAAATCGGGACGGACACGGCGGCGAGGATGCCGATGATGATGACGACCACGAGGAGCTCGACGAGCGTGAAGCCCTTCTGGCCCTTGCGACGACGCTCAAGCGCACGAGAAACCATATTCATGATTACCTACTTCCCTTTGTATGGGAATCTCCCATCTCAAGCCACCGTCCCACGAAGCACCATCTATGCGTTCCGCTTTCGGGAGGCTTTCCCTATCCCGGACGACTCCGTCCGTTCCAAAGGCTCCTGCCTTCTGGTTCACAAATATAACACAAAGTGAAGAAACCGCAAAGACGGACCGTATTCGGCGTGTTGCACGCAATTGCAAGGCTTCCGACATACACCGCGCCGGCACAACCGCCGCACCATTGCGAAGGAACGGCATTACCAGGCATGAACACGATGCCGACATGGCACAACGGACACCGACGCCAGGCATGCGACGGGGGCCGCGGGATTCGCCCCACGGCCCCCGATATCCGGTGTCCGATATCCGGTGTCACGGACAGCCGGCGCGGTGTCACGGACAGCCGGCGTCACTCAGACATCGCAACCGCGCCATCGGCCGGCCGCGCCCGTCAGATCTCGCACAGGTACTCCCCGCTTCCGCTGATGCCGATGCCGGGGTCGGCGGCGCCCGTGTCCGTGATGCATCCGGAGCGCGGCGCGGTGTACGCGGCGTAGTATTTGCCGGTCTGCGACTTGTACAGCAGGTACCGGATGTCGGACGACATCTTGGCGTCATACGCGTACACGTCGAAGTTCCTCGCCGTGGCGCCCGCCGGGTCGGAGTCAGAGCACGGGGCCACTGACGAGGCCGAGTGGTTCACGTAGCACGGCACATACAGCAACTCCACGTCCGCCGACTTCTCGAAAGTGGACTTGGGCTTGAACACCACCGAATCCACCGCCGCGGCGGGCGTGGGCTTGGAAATCTTCTCGCCCGCGGTGTCGCCTCCCAGGTCGGCCGGGAACATGCAGGACGAATAGTCGCTTCCCGCGCCCTTCAGGCAGCGGATCGACAGATTCGGCATATTGCCGTAGGTGGAGATCATATACGAGTTCAAGACGCCCACCGCCGTCTCGAGGTTCGCCCTCGTCTGCTGGAAGGCGCTCGAGCGCCGCTGGTTGCCGATCATGGGGATCGCGGCGCCGGTAAGCACCGCGAGGATGGCCACCACCGCCAGCAGTTCCACGAGCGTGAAGCCGCCCTGGCCCGCTCCCCTGCGCCTGAGGGCCCTGTACACCGTCGTCATGGCCTTGTCCTTTCCTTGGCCGTTCTCCCTATCGTCGAAAACTCAGCGCGTGCAGCCGCGCCACCCGTCAGACCGTGGTCACGCATGATGCCACGTCTCCCGTGCTCGTGTAGTTGCGCACCGTCAGCGTGGTGCTCGTGCTCGTGGCGATGACCTTGCCCGACACCATCGCGCCCGCGGAGGGCGAGACGGTGAGCATGCTGCCCGACTGCTCGAACATCTTCGCGTCATACGGCGACGGCGCGCTGGGCGAGTTGATGAGCCTGTTCGCGAACACCATGTCGGACGTCGCGTACGTGGTGCCCGAGGCGCCGGCCACGAACGGCGCGCTCGTCCACGAGAGGGTTCCCGCGGAGCTCAGCGCGTCGCCGCTCCACACGGGGGCCGTGTACGTGACGCGCACGCACAGGTTCGTGGCGGCCGACGTGCCGCCTGTGCCCGCGCTGGCGGCGGAGACCACGTTCGAGGGGATGAGCAGGTAGAGCTGCTGCGAGTCGCCGTCGTCCACCACCGTCATGCCCTCGGCGTACATGACGAAATGCGCGAGGTCCTCCGTGGCGTTGTTGATCTGCGTGGCGGACTGTGTGCGCATCATCGAGCGCTGGCTCGTGTGCATGAACTGCACCACGGTGGTGGCGAACATGGCGGTGAAGATGCTGAAGATGGACATGGCCACGAGCAGCTCCACAAGCGTCACGCCGCTCTGGACGCCGCGAGCCGCGCGGCGGAACCCACGCAGCCTCGCCTCATGCCAGGCGCGGCGTCGGCGCGCCGCGCAGTCGCGGATGGCGCTGCGGACGGAGGCGCGCCATGCGCCGAGGGTTTCGGCAACGGCACCGAGAACGGCGCCGGCCCGGCATGCGACGGCCGACGGCGCCCTGCGCGGCCGTTCGTTCCGCTTTTCCACTCTCTGCTTTCCTGCACTCTGCTTTCCTGCACTCTGCTCTGCCATATCATCAGCTCCATTGCCCGAAGTGTTCATAGCGACCATGGCTCATAGCGTCCATGCGCCCGAGTTGTTCATGGCGACTTCGCCGCAGCAGTCCAGGTACTCCGTGGTGGCATACACCTGCGGGGTGCTGGTGCTGCTTCCGTACGTCCAGCTGACCACCACGGTGACTCGCAGCATCGGCGTGTACACGTCGGCGCCCGCCTTGAAGGGGTAGTCCGCCTGAACCGTCGGGTCCGACAACGCCGTGGTGAGGTCGGGCAGCGAGGCGTCGGTGAGCTTGACATCCGAAGATGACGACGACGAAGAAGAAGACGACGAAGACGACCCGCCCGACGAGACACCCGACGCAAGGTATTCGGGCGAGGAGAACGCGGCCGGGTCGACGGCGAGGCACTGTGCGCTCGTGTTCTTGCGGTAGCACTTGCCCACCACGGTGTACACGGTGAACGGCGTGCCGTTGACGGTGTTGCTCGTATCCACCGGCGCGATGCTCGCCGTGCCGCCGGGCACCGTGGATGCGGTGGAGTACGCCAGCTGGAAATCGCCGTCGCTCACCACGCCGAGGTCCTTGGCCGCGGCGTACGCGGCCTCGGCGTCCGACTGCGACATGCCGGCGGTGATGGACGCCAGGTAGCTGCTGCCGCTGACGCCGCGGATGCGCGAGCGCACCTTCTCCATGCCCGATGTGGCGAGCGTGGTGGCGGTGACGCGCTGCTGCTGCTCATACGATGTGTGGATCGCGCGAACGGCGAACTGGGCCGCCACGGTGCCCACCATCAGAAGAATAAGGAGTGCGACGAGCACCTCGACGATGGTGAAACCCTTCTGGCCGCGCCGCGGAAGCCTCCACCCGCGCCCCCCGGACGCCATCGCGCCGTCAGCGCCGTCCGCGCCGGCCACGGCGACATCGTCCGCCGCGCCGGGCTCCGTGCCGCCGCGGACGGCATCGCACGCCCCGGCGGGTGATGCGCCGGCCTTGAAACGCCGAATCTTCATGTGCTTCCTCCATCACGGCCGCGTCCACTGCGACGAAGCCGCCGAATGCCTCAGGCAGCCCCGGCACCGTCCGCACGCGCGTTCGTGACGTGGAAATCGTGACGATGCGCGCGACGGGACACCCGGGCCGCTTCCCTTTAACCAACCATAGTATACATGGAGCCGCCCACGCGCATCCCGGCATCCGTCATCGGGACGGACGGCGCGGGATGACGCGGAAAACCCGGTGCGGTACACTGGGCTACGGATAGGCTCTGTTTCCGGCGCGCCGCAGCACCGGAGACGAAGGAAAGGACAGAAGATGCCAGAATCTCGCTCGTCAACGGGACGCTTCCCGTTCTTGCGGCGCGGGGGCGCCGAAACGGAGAACGGTACCGGTCAGAACGGCGCGGCGCCCGCCGGCGCCGATGCCGCGAACCGCACCCCGGCCCACGCGGCGCCCGCCTCGGACGGCGCATCGGATTCCCCGCGTCCGCGCCACGGCCAGGAGATGGACGCCGCCACCCGCGCGGCCAACGCCGTTGCCGCCGCACGCCGCGGAGGCATGCCGCCCACGCGCCGCCCCGCGCCCGCCCACACCACTGCGAACGGCCAGACCCCGGCCGACCAGAACTCAACGGAGCAGAAGGCGCAGGGCACGACGGGAGAATCGTCGAACCCCTCCGGCGCCACGCCGCCGAAGCAACCCACCTCCCCGCGTATGACGCGCGAACAGGAGGAGGTCGCCAAGGCGCAGGACATCGCCCGCCGCATGAGCCTTCCCTACGTGGACCTCGACGAATACCAGATCGACAAAACCGTCGTGAACATCGTGTCCGGCGAGATGCTGCGCAAGAACGAGATGCTGCCGATCGACATCATCCGCGGCCAGCTCGCCGTGGCCTGCGCCGACCCGACGAACTTCGCCGCCATCGACGACATCTCCGCCGCCACCGGCATGACGGTGCTGCCCATGGTGGCCGTGCCGGCCAAGGTGCGCCAGGCCATCAACCGCTATATCCGCGCGAACAGCGAGCTCAAGGAGATCTCCGACGAGATCGTGGCGAACACGCGCCAGGAGGTGCAGCTCGATGACGCGCAGAGCGACGCCGAGGCCTCCTCCCCCGTCGCGCGCTTCGTCTCGCTGGTCATCAACCAGGCCATCGACGACCACTGCTCCGATATCCACGTGGAGCCGCAGGAGGACGGCCTGCAGGTGCGCTTCCGCATCGACGGCGTGCTGCACGTCTTCCAGAAGGCGCCCAAGCAGATGACCCAGGGCGTCATCAGCCGCATCAAGGTGCTTTCCGACATGGATATCGGCGAGCACCGCAAGCCGCAGGACGGCCGTATCACCGTGCGCCACAACGGCAAGAACGTCGACCTTCGTGTGGCCGCGCTTCCCACCGTGTGGGGCGAGAAAATCGTCATGCGAATCCTCTCCACCCCCGCCGGCAACCTCAAGGTGGAGGACCTCGACTTCTCCGATCGCAACTACCAGGTGTTCAAGAGCGCCTACTCCCGGCCCTACGGCATGGTGCTCGTGACGGGCCCGACCGGCTCCGGTAAGTCGACCACCCTGTACGCCACGCTGGGCAACGTGGCGCGCCCCGAGATCAACGTCATCACCGTCGAGGACCCGGTCGAGTTCCGCATGAAGGGCATCAACCAGGTGCAGGTGAACAAGAAGGCCGGCATGACCTTCGCCGCCGCCCTGCGCTCGATTCTGCGAGCCGACCCGGACGTGGTGCTCATCGGCGAGATCCGTGACGCCGAGACGGCGAAGATCGCGACGGAGGCCGCACTGACCGGCCACCTCGTGCTCTCCACCCTCCACACCAACGACGCGCCGAGCGCCGTGTCGCGACTCGTGGAGATGGGCGTCGAGCCCTTCCTCATCTCGTCCTCGCTGTGCGCCGTCATGGCCCAGCGACTCGCCCGCCGCCTGTGCCCGGACTGCAAGCGCCTCGACAAGGCCACGCCGGCCGAGCTGCGCCTGTTCGGCATCGACTACAAGGAGGGCGACGAGCTGCCCGACGTGTACCGCCCGGTGGGCTGCAAGGAATGCTCGAACACCGGCTACCGCGGCCGCGTGGCCGTGCAGCAGGTGATGGGCGTCAGCGAGACGATGGAGGCCATGATCGCCAAGGAGGCCACCTCCCAGGAGATCCAGGCGCAGGCCGAGAAGGAGGGCATGACGTCCCTTCGTGACGACGGCTGGCAGAAGGTGCTCCAGGGCGTCACCTCCATCGACGAAGTGATCCGCGTCACCGTCTGACAGGGTCTACAATCGACAAACGGGCCCCGGCGCCGGTCAACGACCGACCGCGCCGGGCGCCACGGCATCACACGTGCGTGCGGGCAGCGGAGCCCGGGCGCCTATGGAAAGGCATATGGAAAGGAGAGGTGGATCCCATGGCACAAGATTCACAATCGCCCAACGGCGGCTCGCCCGATGACGACGACCTCGCCGACATCAAGGGCGTGACCATGCCCAGTGAAATGGGCGGCGCCGACAACGCCTCCGGAAGAGGAATCGACGACACCGACACCTACGGCTTCTTCGACATCCTCAACACCGAGACGCCGTTCAACGCCAAGTCCGACACGCAGCTGCGCGAGGCCGCGGACGCCGAGGCCCTCGCCCGCAGGAAGGAAGAAGAGGAGCGCCGCAAGGCCGAGGAGGAACGCAAGAAGCGCGAACGCCGCCCGTTCGGACGCCGCCGTGACGATTCCGACTCCGACGATTCCGATGATGCGCAGGACGCCGAATCCGACGATTCCGCGAACGACGCGAAGTCCAACGATTCCGTCAACCCCCTGGCCGAGAAGCTCGCCCGCGAGGCGCGCGCCATCGCCGAGGGCGAGCCGGCGCAGCCGCGCAACCCCTTCGCCGCTCCCCTGGACGGCGCGGACGATGGTTCCGACGAGGGCGCGAAGGGTTCCGATGCGTCCCAGAACGCCGACAGCGCGCGATCTGCGGACGATTCGGCCGACGACGACGGCACGACCATCGTGCATCGTGCGCGCGTGCCGCGGCAGGACCCGAACAAATACGCCTCCAGCACGGGCTTCGCCACGCCCCAGCAGGTGGCGGCGCTGCGCGAGGCGCGCCGCCGCGTCAAGGAACGTAGCACCGATCCCAACGCCGAGCCGTCGGTGGAAGATATCGAGCGCGAGGCGCGGGCCATCATGAACGAGACGCCCGGCGACCGCGCCGCCCTCACCGAGGAGGAGAAGAAGCGCCAGGAGGAGTTCAAGGAGCGCCAGCGCCAGGCCGACGCGCTGATGGATCAGCAGCGCGAGGAATCCGAGAGACGCGCGATGCTCGCCAAGAAGCGCCGCGAGGCGCAGCGAACCGTCTTCGCCGAGGAAGCCAAGCGCCAGGCCGACGAGGCCAAGCGCCAGCAGGAGGAGGAGCAGCGCAAGGCCGAGGAAGCCAAGCGCGCCGCCGCCGAGGAGAAGGCCCGCAAGGAGGCGGCCGAGCGTGAGCAGGCGGCGAAGGAGGCCGCGGCCCGCCAGGCTGCCCAGCAGGAGGAGGAACGCCGCCGCCATGATGCGCAACGCGCGGAGGAGCAGCGCAAGGCCGCCGCGCAGGCCGTGATCCAGCGCAACGAGGACGAAATGCGTCGTCGTGCCGCGGGCGGCGCGGATACTGGCATGCAGTCTCCCGTTCGCCAGGCGCCTGCGCGTCAGATGCCTGCACGTCCGACGCCGCAGAGGCAGGCGCCGAATTCCGTGGCCCCGGATGCGCGAAGCCTTCGGGACGCCGCGCGCGAGCTCGCCCGGGAATCCGCGCATGACGCCTCCGCCGGCCTGTCCTCCGCCGCCGACGTAGCGCGCGCCGCTCGTTCGGCGGCCGCTGCCTCGGCCCGACCGGCGCAGGGATCGTCAATGCAGGGATCATCGATGCAGGGATCATCAATGCGAAAGCCCCCTGCCGGCAGGAACGATGCGGCTGCCGCGGTCACGGCCTCGGCAACTGCCGCCGCCCGCGCCCCGCAGGCCGGACGACCGATGCCGCAGGCATCGTCCCGCCCGCAGGCATCGTCCCGCCCGCAGGCATCGTCCCGCCCGCAGGCCGACGCACACCGACCGCAGGCCGACGCACACCGCCCGCAGCAGGGCGCGTCCTCGCAGAACACTCAGAACGCCAAGGACACCACCATGAACGATTATCGATATGGCAACGGCGGGAACGCTTATAACGACGAAGCGCCCACCCAGCGCATGCCCGAGGAGATGTACGCACGCCGCGGCGTACAGATGCCCCCGGAGCAGGATTACCGGCAGGGCTACGGCCAGCAGGGATACCGCCAGCAAAGCGGATACCGCCAGCAGGGGTATCAGCAAGGCTACGAATCCCAGGGATACCGGCAGGGCTACCAGCAGCAGGGCTACCAGCAGCAAGGCTACGGACAGCAGCCTGCGCAGGGCGGCCCGGCGCAGGCGCATCCGTCGAACGAGGAGATGCGCGAGGAGTTCCAGGGCATGCCCGGCGTGTACGTGCAGCCCGACCACTTCGTGGTGCCGCAGAAGTCCGACGATTCCAAGACCAAGGACAACGAGAAGCGCAAGGCCCTCGCCGAGGCCGTGGTACGTCAGATGCACGCGCAGTACCCCGACGCCGACCCTGAGTTCATCGAGGCGCTCAGGAGGCTGACGCTCGAGAACGCGTCCGATATGCACCTTGTTGTGGGCGCCCATCCGGCGCTGCGAGTCGACGGCAAGCTCATGCAGATGCCCGACCTCAGCGTGTGGGACGGCAACAAGACGTGGGAGACCGTCAAGATCATGACCACGGAGGAGGACCGCGAGAGGTTCGAGAAGGAGCTCGAACTCGACCTGTCGTTCTCCATCGGCCAGCTCGAACGATTCCGTGTCAACGTGTTCCGCGACCGCCAGGGCGTGGGACTCGCGCTGCGAACCATTCCGCTCGAGATCAAGAACGCGCAGCAGCTGGGCCTCGACCCGCGCATCGCGGATCTCGCGCTTCTGCCGCGCGGCCTCGTCCTCGTCTGCGGCCCGACCGGCTCCGGTAAGTCGACCACCCTCGCGGCCATCGTCGACAAGGCCAACAACGAACGCCACGACCACATCATCACGATCGAGGATCCTATCGAGTTCGTGCACCAGCACAAGAACTGCATCGTGAACCAGCGCGAGATCGGCACCGATACGAAGAGCTTCTCCGAGGCGCTCAAGCACGCGCTGCGTGAGGACCCCGACATCATCATGGTCGGCGAGCTTCGAGACCTCGAGACGATTTCGACGGCCCTGACCGCCGTCGAGACCGGCCACCTCGTGTTCGCCACGCTGCATACGCAGGACGCCGCGTCCACCGTCGACCGACTCATCGACGTGTACCCGGAGAACCAGCAGCAGCAGATCCGCATCCAGGTGGCGTCGACGCTGCAGGCCGTGATCGTGCAGACGCTGCTGCCGCGCGCCTCGGGCCACGGCCGTGCGCCGGCCACCGAGGTGATGTACTCGACGCCCGCCATCGCGGCACTGATCCGCGGCGCCAAGACGCACCAGATCCGCACCCAGCTGCAGGCCGGCGGCGAAATCGGCATGCACACGCTGGACCAGGACCTCGCACGTCTCGTGACCAAGGGCATCGTGCGCCAGGAGGATGCCGTCAAGAAGTGCCAGGTGCGCGAGGAGTTCGACAAGCTCTGCGCCCGCGGCATCGCGTGACGACGATCGCGTGACGGCGGCGGCGATTCGTCGCCCCTAATCCACGGGGAGAGGCTTTCCAAGCCTCTCCCCTTTTCTGTGCCCGCGGTGAGGCGAGAGCGGGGCCGGGCGGGACGTTCAGTGTGTACGATCGCTCACACTGAACGGCCCCGACCCCTCCAAACCCACCGAAACCAAGGGTCAACGCCCTTCACCGCGCACATTCGCTCACACTGAACGCCCCCGACCCCTCCAAACCCACCGAAACCGAGGGCCAACACCCTTCACCGCGCACATTCGCTCACACTGAACGCCCCCGACCCCTCCAAACCCACCAAAACCGAGGGCCAACACCCTTCACCGCACACATTCGCTCACACTGAACGGCCCCGGCGTTTAAGGAGGTCGGCCGAAGAGGGGAAATCCCGCCCTCATGGCGAAGAAACCTCACCACGAACCTCCATTCCCGACCCCGCCCACGCCAATGAGGGGAGAATCGTGCCTCATGGCGAACAATCCTCGCCACGAACCGCCATTCCCGACCCCGCCCACGCCATCGAGGGGAGAATCGTGCCTCGTGGCGAACAATCCTCGCCACGAACCGCCATTCCCGACCTCGCCCCGCCGACGAGAGGAAAATCGTGCCTCATGGCGAAGAAACCTCACCATGAACTCCCCTTCCCGACCCCACCCCAGTCCGCAGGGGGAAAATCGTGCCTCATGGCGAACAATCCTCGCCACGAACCACCACCCGCTCCTCACCACTCACCCGCCGCCCCTCGAACGCCGCCCGCACTCATTCGTCCACCGGACGGAAAGCGATTCCGTCTTATTGGTAATCTCCACCGCCACCTCCCGCCGCCCGACCGCCCGCGTCAGACGCCGCCAGCGCCCACCTTCCTCGCCCCCGCTCCACATCGCTCCGCATCGCTCCACCTCACGGCGTATATTCGGGAGGGACGCGGTCGTTCCCCGCCATACCGCGGAAACCAAGGGAGAACCCAAAAACAATGAACGATCAGAACACCACGACCACCCCTGCGACCCCCGCCGCAACCCAGCTCCCGCCGGACTCGCCTGTCCGCGCGCGGATTCTCGAAGCGGCGCGAACGGTGCGGAACACCACGCCGCTGGCGCAGTCGGTCACGAATTTCGTGACGGTCAACTTCGTCGCCAACGCGCAGCTCGCGGCGGGCGGCACGGCGGCGATGAGCTATCTGCCGGACGACGTTCTCGCCACGGCCGAAATCTGCAACGCGTCGTATATCAACGTGGGCACGCTCCAGCCGTATTTCCGCGAGGCGTTCCCCGAGATCGCCCGCGGCTTCAAGCGCCTGGGCCACCCCTGGGTGCTCGACCCGGTGGCGGCGGGCATCGGTGACACGCGCACGGCCATCCTGACCGCATTCCGCGACACACCGCCGACGGTGGTGCGCGGCAATGCGTCGGAGATCATCACGCTGGCCACGATGTGGGGCTTGGGCGCGCCGTTCGACAAGGCATACGATGGCGCCGCCGCGGCATCCAACGCCGACTCCAACGCCGACGGAACCGACGGACACGCCGCACACGGGGCGGCCGAAGCAACCGACGTGGACATCACAGCGAACCGCCCGCAAGGCGTGGAATCGGTGGACGACGTGGATTCGGCGCGCGACGCCGCCGTGGCACTGGCCCGGTTCATCGGGGGCGCGGTGGCCGTGTCGGGCGCAGTGGACCTCGTGACCGACGGCACCACCGTGTACCGGCTCCCGGGCGGCAGCGAATACATGACGAAGATCACGGGCGCGGGCTGTTCACTCGGCGGCGTAGTCGGGACGTATCTGGCGGTGGCCGATCCGCTGACCGCCGCGCTCGGCGCGTCCGCGCTGTACAACCAGGCGGGCTCCGCGGCCGGCCGGAAGGCACACGGCCCCGGATCGTTCCAGGTAGAGTTCCTCGACGCGCTGTGGGCCACGACGCCCGAGCAGATCGCCGCCGCGCCCATCACGGTGGAATCCGCGCGCTGAAGCGGGACGGACACGTGCGGGCCGATCACAGGGCCGACGCCGACCGCACCCACCACACCATCGCACCGACCACACCATCAACAACAGAAGGAGAACCATGGCACATATCACCCCGAAGTCCCCGGACGCCCCGGATTACGTGAACACGCTGGCGTCCGTCGCCATCTACCCCAACGGCGTCGGCGAGGAACTATCGACCTACGTCAGCCAGGCGGTGGAGGTGATCCGCGAGTCCGGTCTGAGCAACGAGACGCATTCGATGGCCACCGAGATCGAAGGCGACCTCGACGATGTGCTGCGCGTCATCCGTGACGCCACGATGAAGCTCGCCGGCCAGGGCTACCGCACGGGCGTGCACCTTTCGCTCGACATCCGTCCGTCGTTCCGCGACCAGATGCATGCGAAGGTGAAGCTCGTCGACTCGATTCTCGCCGACGAGGCGGCCGACAAGGGCACCGTGGAAGCCGAGGACTAAGCTTCTTCCCGCTCCACCAACGCATCCACCAACGCATGAGGCCGTGCGCCCCGGATTCCGGGGGCTCACGGCCTCATGCATATCGCCATGCCTGCGCACGGCGGGAAAATCGTGGACACGCCGCACCGCAGCACCTACGGCACCTACGGCACCGCAGCGCCTACGGCACCTCATGCCGCGCCTGCCTCCCCGCGCGCCTACTTCTTCACGCCGCCGAAGCGACGGTCGCGGTTGGCATAACGGTCGATGGAGCGCCAGAACGCCTCGCGGCCGTAGTCGGGGAACAGCTCGGGCACGATGTCATACTCCGCGTACGCCGCCTCCCACGCCAGGAAGTTGCTCGTGCGCTGCTCCCCCGACGTGCGGATCACGAGGTCGCAGTCCGGGATGTCGGGGTTGTACAGGCGCTGCGCCACCGTCCTCTCGGTGATGCGGTCGGGGTTGAGCCTGCCGTCGCGCACCTCTCGCGCGATTTGCGCGGCCGCGTCCGCGATCTCCGCGCGGCCACCGTAGTTGATGCAGAACACCACGTCGATGGTGGTGTTGTTCTTCGTGCGCTCCTCGGCGGCTTCGATCTCCTCGATCACCGAACGCCACAGGCGCTCGCGGCGCCCGGACCAGCGCACGCGCACGCCCCAGCTGTCGAGCTGATCGAGGCGGCGGTGGATGATGTCGCGCGAAAATCCCATGAGGAAGCGCACCTCGCGGGGCGAGCGCTTCCAGTTCTCGGTGCTGAACGTGTACAGGCTCAGGTAGCGCACGCCGGCCTCGATGGCACCGGCGATCACATCGCAGACCACGGGTTCGGCCGCCTGGTGCCCCTCGGTGCGCACGAGGCCGCGACGCTGCGCCCAGCGCCCGTTGCCGTCCATGATGAGGCCCACATGGCGCGGAACCTTGCCTTTAGGGAACGTGGGGATGATGGACGGATCGGAGAACGGGGCCGCCGGGACGTTGAGTGACGTGTAGTCGACGTTGTCAAAACTCATATCATCGAATGTAACAGCCGGAGTGAACGAATGGGGCGCTCCAGGTAGTATTCGCTCCAATCCTCGACAATGGCGATGGTGGTGGCGTCGAGATCCGGGGCGGCGTCGAGGGCGCCCCAGTCCCCCGTGAGAAGCTGCGTAAGTTCGTCGAGCACACGCCGGTCGGTGGCGCGCGAGTCCGGGAGCATATGGGTGTCGCAGAACACGCCGCCGCCGGAGACGGAGAAATGCGTGCAGGCGACGTCGCCGCAGACGGTGCAGGAATCGAGACGGGGCAGCCATCCGCCGCGTGCCATGGCGCGAAGCACGTAGGAGTACGCGATGGTCTGCGGCGTGTGCATGCCACGGGCGAGCGAGGCGAGGGCGCCGACGAGCAGGTTGTACTGCAGGGAATCGGTGGCGTTCTCGTCATCGCTGACATCGCGCCATTTCGAGGCGTGTTGCGGGTCGGCGTGAAGACGGTCGGCGGTTTCGGCCACGACGTTCGCGGCGAGGTAGGCGTTGTAGTCGGCGCAGATGCCGCGCGCGTACGGGAACAGAACGGAGGCCTGCGACACGACGTCGAGGGAGCGCCCGGTGGCAATGAGCAGGTCGGAGCGCATGAAGGGCTCGAGACGCGAGCCGAAGCGGGATTTCTCGCGCCGGACGCCGCGTGCAACGGCGCGGACCTTGCCATGGCGGCGCGTAAGGATCGACACGATGCGGTCGGCCTCGCCCAGGTCATAGGTGCGCAGGACCACTCCCTCGTCGTGGTACAGGGGCATGCGTGTCTCCTTTCGCGCACTCCTTTCATGCACTCCTTTTGCGCAGTGGCGTGCGCGTTTCTGAAAGAGAATTCTAGGCTGCGGTGCGGAAGCGGATCCACGATTCGGCTGCGGGCGGAGGACAGACGATGACGGCACGGAGCGACGATGGCGCGACACGCCGCGACACGCCAGGCACGGGGCGACACGGGGCAACGATGGCGCGGCACGGGGCGACACGCGTATGCGAAAGGGTCGGCACGCAATCCGTGCCGACCCTTCGTGCACTGGCGCGGCAACGCCGGCGCCATCGTGTTATGCCAGGATGCCTACGCGGTCCACTCGTATGACTTCGAGGTGGAGGAATACGTGTAGGAGTGCTTGACGGCGCTGTTGCCGCTGGCATGGTCGTTCGTGGCGGTGATCTTCCATGCGCCGGCCGCGTCCACGCTCAGCGTCAGATGCACGCCTTCGCTCACGTCCACGGTCTTGTTGGCGATCTTGCAGGTGGGCGCCGTACCGCCGAGCGGATAGTCGCAGGTCGTGCCACTCAGGCCAGCGGCGGAATCATCGTGCGCCTGCGCGTAATCCGTAACGGCGATCACCGCCTCGCTCACCGCCTGCTCGGTCTGGGAATTGTAGGTGCCGGCACGCTGCTTGCGCCACAGCGGAATCGCGATAGCCGCAAGAATAGCCGCCACCACGATCACGACCATGATCTCGGTCAGCGTAAAGCCCTTCTCTCCCTTGGCCCTGCGCCGCAACGCCCTGATAACGGGGTTCATCGTTGTCTCCTCCATTCCGGAATGCCGATGCGCCAGTCGGCCACGCATCATCACGCGGCCCATGTCACGACACGCCTGACCTCTCCGGCGTGTCGCAAAACACGCGCAAAAAGCCATGCGTGCCGACGACGGGGCGGCGCATCCGGCTCCTCTTCGTTGACGTTTCGATTGTACCCGCGGCACGGGCGCGGCGAAACCGCATACCGAAACCGCGTCACCAGTAGATGAACAGGCCCCAGAAAGCGAGCACGAGGAGGATGAGCAGGATCTCGAGCATGCACACCACGGCGGTGAAGCGGCCGAACGTGGTGGCGGCGAACGGAACCTCGCCCACGGCCTCGGGAGCCGCGGGGCGGCGCGGCTTCCACGGTGCGCGGAGCAGGCCGTGCGCGTCGAGCACCTCGAGACCGGCGGCGAACACACATGCCCACACGAACACCACCATGCAGCACACCACCTGCACGGCGTACCAGCCCCACCAGATGGCGCCGGGGGCGACGGGCGCCGCGCCCCAGATGAGCTTGACGACGCGCAGGACCACCTGCCCCAGTTGCGAGAAGAAGAACAGAAGCGAGCCGAAGGTGCAGATGAAGCTCAGGAGCAGCAATCGTTTGAAATACCGCGAATAGCCCAGCGCGGAGCCCTCCTTGCGGTGCTTCTTGATGACGTGCTTGACCGCGGCGATGATGACGCAGACGAGAAGCACGAGCAGCAGGAGGATCTGCAGCACGTGGATGGCGATGCCGTAGACGGTGGCGGCGCGACGCGGGTGCAGGTTCTGCGGCACGGCCACGGCCTGACGGATCGTGGCACCGGCGACGGCGGGCGTCGTCTGCTTCAGGCCGCGGGTCTGTCCCACCGCCCAGTCCACGAAATCATCCTCGTAGTGGTCCACGAGCACGGTGCCGGTCTCCGCCTCGTCGCCGATACGCAGCACGTGGTTGCCGATCGGATAGTTGCGGATCGTGACGTCCCAGTTGCCCGCGTCATGCGCCATGCTGAGGATGGTGGCGGCGCCCTCCACCTGCGGCGTCATGACGTCCTTCGAGCCGTATGCCACGAAGGTGGGCACGCTGTAGGACTCGGGCAGCATGGCCTGGAAATTCACGTTGTCGAGGCCGAGGAAGGCCAAGTCGGCGGAGAAGACACGCTGCACCATGTTCTTGTAGCCGGGGTTGGCGCCGACGATGGAGAAGTCCTGCGAGACGAAGAACGCGAGCGCGTTGAGCGGGTTGAACACCAAGGGGCTCAGAAGCACCTGGAAGGCGATGTCGCCGTCCTCGCGGATCACGTACGGGGCGATCCACGCGCCTTCGGACGTGGCGTAGATGCCCACTTTGCCGGAGTCGACGTACGACAGGTTGCGCAGGTACTTGATGCATTGGTCGTAGGCGTGGGCGGAGCCCGGATAGTCGCGCGTCACGTCGTTCGTGCTCCACACGGGTTTGTCGACGGTGAGGGTGACGAAGCCGGCGGAGGCGAGGTCGGTGGCGACGTCGCCGAAGGAGTTTTCTGCGGTGCCGTAGCCCGCTCCGTGCATGTAGACGGCGGCGGGAAGCTTGGCCGGAAGGGCGGACGACGGCGCCGTGGCGCCATCGGCGAGCTTGGCATCGGCGGTGGAGCCCGAGGCACTGACGCCGGCGGGCATGCGCACAAGGATGTGGGCGTGCTGCACCTCGCCGGTGCCGGGACGCACGAGGTCGATGTAGTCGCTGATGGTCTCGACCTCGTAGGTGCCTTTGGCGGGCAGCGTCTCGCCGCCGGCTTCGTAGGCGACGCTGGTGTCGTTGCTCATGGTGCTGATCGACTGGTCCGTCGGCTCGCCGGTCCACGCGATGGTGGTGATGCGCGACAGGCCGATGAGGCCGGCCATGAGAAGGATGAAGACGATGATGCTGACGACGCAGCGCCTGGCCACGCTCCAGATATGACGCGACTGGTGCGGCTGGGTGGGGACGGCGGCGGTGCCTGCGGTGTCCGTGTCAGCGGCGGTGCCAGAGGCGGCGGAGGATGCGCCGGCATGGGGCGCCGTGCTGGTCTCGCGCGGCGTCGTCGGGTCCTGGTCATTGGGGGAAGGCTTTTTCACATCTGACACAATTGTGTAGTTTATGTCATGGCCGGAACCGGGAACGGGGCGAGGCAAGACGTCTCATCTCGTAGCGGAATCGTCCCCGGATGAGGCTATCGCCGCGCAGGCATCGTATTGTCTTCTCAGCAGCGTCCTGTCAGCGCGGCGCCCGTCAGGCCTGCGCCCCGTCGGTCACGGGAATGACCACGGGGCCCGCGCCCGAGGCGCCCGCCCCGTCGCCCGAGGCCTCCATCTCGCCTGCGATGCGCTGCGCCTCCTCGAGAAGCGTCTCCACGATCTGGTCCTCCGGCACGGTTTTGATCACCTTGCCCTTGATGAAGATCTGCCCCTTGCCGTTGCCGGACGCCACGCCGAGATCGGCCTCGCGCGCCTCGCCCGGACCGTTGACGATGCAGCCCATGACGGCCACTCGAATCGGCGCCGTGATGCCTTTGAGCCCTTCGGTCACCGCCTCGGCCAGCTGGATCACGTCGACCTGCGAGCGCCCGCAGCTGGGGCACGAGATGATGTCGAAATGGCGCTGGCGCAGCCCCAGGTATTCGAGGATCTTGCAGCCGACCTTGACCTCTTCGACCGGCGGCGCGGACAGCGACACGCGAATCGTGTCGCCGATGCCCTCGGCCAGCAGCGCGCCGAACGCGAGGCACGACTTGATGGTGCCCTGCCACGCGGGGCCGGCCTCGGTCACGCCAAGGTGGAGCGGCCAGTCGCCCTTCGAGGCGAGCAGGCGGTAGGTCTGCACCGTCGTGACGGGGTCGTGATGCTTGACGGAGATCTTGAAATCGTGGAAGCCGACGTCCTCGAACATATGCGCCTCCTTGAGCGCGGACGCCACGAGTGCCTCGGGCGTGGGGCCGCCGAAGCGCTCATAGATGTCTTTGTCGAGGGAGCCGGCGTTCACGCCGATGCGCAGGCTGATGCCCGCGTCGGTGGCGGCCTGGCAGATCTGCGGCCCCACCTTCTCGAAGTTGCGGATGTTGCCGGGGTTCACGCGCACGGCGGCGCAGCCGGCGTCGATGGCCTCGAACACGTACTTGCTCTGGAAGTGGATGTCGGCGATCACCGGCAGCGGCGAGCGGCGCACGAGCTCGGGCAGCGCGTCGGCGTCATCCTGCGTAGGAACGGCGACACGCACGATGTCGCAGCCTGCCTGGTCGAGTTCGCCGATCTGGCGCAGTGTGGCGGAGACGTCGCGAGTGGGCGTGTTCGTCATGGACTGCACGGAGATGGGCGCTCCCCCGCCGACTGGTACGGGGCCCACCATGATGCGGCGCGACACGCGGCGCGGATGCAGCGGCGATTCGGAGATATCCGGGTCGCCGGTTTTGCGGAAGCCGGCGGACGGGGCGGTTGCGGCGGACGCGGCGTCGTGAGTGCCGGTTGCGGTTGTGGTGTTTTCGGTGTTCTCGGTCATAACGGTCCTTCCTGCGGTCAGGAATGCTGTCAGGAATGCTGTCAGGAAACAGGAATGCTGTCAGGAAACAGGTCAGGCGGCGTAGGAGGCGATGCGGGCATCTGCGAGGGCGCGGGCCTCCCGCTCGCACTCGAGCATGTCGGCGACGGATTCGAAACGGGGCCCCGATGCGGAAGCGAGGCGGTCGTCCATGTCGTCGAGCACGCCGCGCACCACGTCGAAAATGCCCAGATACGGCAGACGGTGCGCGAGGAATGCGTGCACGGCCTGCTCGTTCGCCGCATTGAGGGCGGCGGTGTGGCGTTCGGAAGAGTCGAGGCAGCGGCGGGCCAGCGCCACGGAGGGGAAGGCCTCGTCATCCAGCGGTTCGAAGGTCCAGGTGGCGGCGCGTGTCCAATCGCAGTGCGCGGCCACGTCGGGCATGCGATCGGGCGCCGACAGGCCGAGTGCGATGGGCAGGCGCATGTCGGGCGGCGAGCATTGGGCGATCGTGGCGCCATCGCGGAACTCCACCATCGAATGCACCACCGACTGCGGGTGCACCGTCACCGCGATATGCGCCTGGTCGATGCCGAACAGGCGGCTCGCCTCGATCACCTCGAGGCCTTTGTTCATCAGCGTGGACGAGTTGATGGTGACGACGGGGCCCATATGCCACGTGGGGTGGTTGAGCGCCTGCTCAGGCGTGATGGAGCCCATGCGGTCGCGCGTCCAGCCGCGGAAGGGGCCGCCGGACGCGGTGATGACGAGACGCGAGACCTCGCTGTGTGTGCCGGCGCGCAGGCACTGCCAGACGGCGGAGTGCTCGGAGTCGACGGGGTTGATCTGGTCGGGGCGGATCTGCGCGTCGAACAGCAGGTGGCCGCCGGCCACCACGGATTCCTTGTTGGCGAGCGCCAGCTGGCTTCCGGCCTGGAGCGCGGCGATGGCCGGTTCGAGGCCGATGGAGCCGGTGATGCCGTTGAGCACCACGTCGGCGCCGGAGCCGGCGAGCGCCACGACCGCGTCGGGTCCCGCCGTCACGGTGACATCGCGGGGGCCGAGGCCGACGGCGGCGAGGTCATCGCGCAAGGCGGGCACGGCGCCGGGGTCGGATACGGCGATGGCCGGCACGTGGAACCGCGCGGCCTGCTCGGCGAGGAGGCGCGTATGCGCTCCCCCGGCCGCAAGGCCCGTCACGGTGAAATCGTCGGTATGGCGGGAGATGACGTCAAGTCCCTGGGTGCCGATGGATCCGGTGGAACCCAGAAGAATGACAGTGCGCATGAAGCGATCCTCGATTCGTCAATCCGCGCCGAGGCGCGGCCATGCGCGCGTCGCGCAGCGTTTCGGCGCAGCGCGACGCGCGCATCGTTAGGTAGAAATCGTGAAATGGATATCGTGGCGCCGTACGGCGCCTGCGGCGGCTACTGGCGGGAGGCGTCGGAGTCGGAACGGCCGTCGTCAGGAATCAGCGGCTCCACGATGGGGCCGGAGGAGATGATGCCGGTGGGAACCGACATGTCGGAGTCGGCGGCGGACTGGCGCGGGCGACCGGTCATGTCGCGCGAACCGTTGACCAGCGAGGCCAGCGAGCTGCTGCCGCGTTCGGACGTGTGCTTGGCATCGGCAAAGGACATCGGCGGCTGCGGGGCGGGGGCCGGCGTAGCGGCCGGCGAATCGGACGGGGCTGCGGCAGAGGCGCGGCCCGTGTCGCCGTGGTGCACGTCGGCGCGCGGTGCGAAGGACTGCGGGGCGGTGTCGAAGCCGGTGTCGAAGGACGATGCGCCCGCTCCGTAGGTGCCGAGGCCGGCGGCGTCGAAGTCCACGGTGGACGATGCGTCGGGGACGGAGGAAGACACGGAAGCGTCGAATCCCCGATCGCCGTAATCCGCCTCGGCGCCGTAATCGGAAACGCGAGTCGAGGCGACGGTCGTCGTTCCGGTCGCTGCCGCGGCGGCTGCGGCGCGGTCGCTCGCGGCGCGCGCCACGTCGAAGCCCGGAGTGAACGTCGGTGCGGGCTCCTCCGGTTCGTCGACGGGGGCCGGTGCGGACACGGTGCGGAAGTCCGCGGAATACGGCTCGTCGGCGGACGGGGCCGGCGACGGGGTGTCGTAGGAGGCCGGCGCGTCGACGGGCTCGGCGGAGGAATCGTTGACGAAGCGCTGCGCGGAATCGGTGGAGGCGATGGGCCCCTCGATGCGTTCGAAGGATTCGATGCGCGCGAGCACCTGGAGCATGCGGTTGATGTAGGCGTCGACCTGGCGCTCGTCATAGCCGCGGTGGCCGGTGCGCTGCGTGAACACGATGTTCGCGACGTCCGACAGCGTCCAGACCTCCGGGTCCTTGCGGCGCCTCTTCGGCTCCGGCGCGTCTTCGACGGCGATGCCGCTCGTCTTGCCCAGCTGGTCGGCGATCTGCGCGATGACGCAGTCGATCATGTGGTCGACCTGCGCGCGGTCATACGATGGCTTGTTCGGCAGGCCGTCGGAGAAGCGCTCGCCATGCGGGCGGGCGGCGCGGTCATGCAGGGAGCGGGCCAGGGTATCGGTGCGGGCGCGCCACGCCACGCGGCCGTAATGCTGGACGTCCCACTGCGTGCGCTTGTCGACGACGGCGCTTTCCAGGCGGGTGAGCGCGGCATCGACCTCGGCCACGGAATAGCCGTTCTTCACAAAGTCGAACGACGCGCTCTGAATCTCCTCCTGCGTGAGGCGCGGTTCGGGAGAATCGTAGAGTTCATGGGCGTGCTCGAGGAATTCGTCAACCTTCTGCGGGTTATATCCCATCTTGTGCTTGCCGACCCGAGTGATCGACGGGGCCGCGCCCTGCTCTGCGTTGTCCTTTGTCCTAGGCATCGAAGCATCCTCCTGAAGTCCGAGAATCTCTAACAAGATTACGCGATAATTCCGACCACGCCCGTCCAACGCCTCCATATGCGCGGAAAACGCACGTTTGCGAAGCCGCGCCCCGGGCCGGGGCACATTGTCGCGCACCCTCGACCGCAGTTAGGGCGCCAAAGACCGCTCCAAGCCGGCCTATCTCCCGCCGAGGGTGCAGAATCGTGCACCCTCGACGGCAGTTACGACGCCCAATACCGCTCCAAACCGACCTATTCCCTTCCGAGGGCGCACCATCGTGCACCCTCGACCACGGTTAGGGCGCCAAAGACCGCTCCAGACCGGCCTATCCCCCGCCGAAGGCACAGAATCGTGCACCCTCGACCGCAGTCATAGTCCCCCAAGCTGCTCCAGACCGGCCTATCCCCCGCCGAGGGCGCACCATCGTGCACCCTCGATGGCGGTTAGGGCTGTGGAATGGGGAGATCAGGCAGACAATCCCTGCCGAAGGTGCAGAATCGTGCACCCTCGGCGGCAGTAAGGGGTGCGGAACAGGGAAACCGGACAGACAAACGATACCGAGGGTGCAGTACCGCGCCCCCTCGACCACGGTTGGAGAGACGGTTGGGTCAGGGAATGGGGAATGGAGCCGTCGCCACGTGTCGGGGCGGCATCCCGGCGCCGACATGTGCGCCGACACATGCGCTAAAACCCGCGCCGAAACCGGCAATGGAAACCGGCGAAAAGAAAAACAGTGGGCAATGAGGGATTCGAACCCCCGACATCCGCCGTGTAAAGGCGACGCTCTAACCACCTGAGCTAATTGCCCGCAGTCAGACAGCATACAGCCTACCGCCCGACCACGCGTCCATTGTCCGGAACAGCCTGTCTGCCTTGGCATGGTATCCGGCACCGCCCCGGTCCTCGTCCCTGCCCAAGTTCAGAACAAAACGGAGCGGATTGCGTCGAACGGCATTGCCGCAACGATTCACGATTGCGCCGAGCGCCGGCGCCCGCCGAAGCCCATCTCGCAGGCGCGGCGGTATAACGCGAAGCTATGGGGCCGTCGGGGAAGAACCGATAATCGACGCCCCGTGTCGCGAGCGCGGCGGGAATATCGTGGCTCCTACAGCAGCCACCGAGCAGTCCCCGTACACGGATTCCCCGTACACGGAGCGCACGTCGAGGCATAACCCATCGCCTCCGACGCATCCCATCCGCTCCCGACCATCCACGGATATCCACACGGGCACGCACCGGCCGGCGCCACAAGCCCACCCAACGCCACGCACAGCGCACAGCGCACCACGCACCGCGCGCTGTGCACCGCGTCCATGCACCACGCAATCCGACCCCGGGAGCCCATATGACCTTCACGTATTACACGCCCAGCACCCTCGTCTTCGGCGACCACGCCCTCGACGCCCTCGAAGACCAGCTGCGCCTCAACGGGGCCACGTCCATCCTCTTCGTGTACAGCGGCGGCTACGTCGACACGCTGGGAATCCGCGATGCGGTGCAATCGGCCGCCGCCTCGCTCGGCGCGTCGCTCATCGAGAACGGCGACGTGGTGCCCAATCCGCGCATCGAGCTCGTGCGCACGCTGATCGACCGCTCGCGCTCCGCACATGTGGATTTCGTGCTCGCCGCGGGCGGCGCCAGCTCCTTCGACACCGCTAAGGCGGTGGCCGCGGGCCTGCGCTACGACGGCGACGTGTGGGACCTCTTCCTCGGCACGGCGCCGGTCACGAGCACGGTGCCGACGGGCGTCATCGGCACGATCGCGGGCAGCGGTTCGGAGGTCTCCGACTGCGCCGTGCTCCAGCAGGGCCAGGACAAGCGCGCCCTCGAGACGCGCGTCATCATCCCGCGCTTCGCCATCGTGGACCCGGCGTTCTCCGCCACCGCCCCGTACCACTATCAGGCCGCGGCCGCGGCGGATCTGGCCGTCGGGTTCCTTGAGCCGTATTTCACGTCGAAGCCGCATATCGAGGCGGCCGACCGCCTGCTGGAGGGCGGCTTCCGCGCAGCTCTCCGGGCCGGCGAACGGTACGCCGCCGACCCGTCCGACCTCGCGAACCGCACCGACCTGCACTGGCTGTCGGCGACTATGTTCAACCACTGCTTCCTCGCGACGGGTTCCTGCAACGATTGGACGACGCACCGCATCGAGCATGAGATCGGCGGCGAGTTCGACGTAATCCACGGCGAGGGCATCAGCGCCATCTTGCCCTCCATCATCCGCTCTGTGGCGCGCGTGGCGCCCGACAGATATGCACAGCTCGCGGTGCGCGCGCTGGACATCGACCCCTACGACCACACGCCGCTCGAGGCGGCGAACGCGCTGGCCGACGCGCTGGAGAGGCATTTCCGTGAGCTCGGCCTGGCCACGTCGCTGCACGAGCTGGACATCCCCCGCCCCGCCATCGCCACGATCGCCGACCGCCTTACGCACGGCGGCACGACGACGGTGGGCAACTACCATCCGCTCGACCGCGGGGCCGTCACCGAGATCCTCGAGCTCGCGTACTAGCCACCTGCCCCGTCCCGTTCTCCGCCTCACCCCATCCACTCGCCCCCATCGTCTGTCAGAAAGGAAGGAACGATGAACCAGCAATCACCCGCCGCGGTGCCCGAAACCGCCGCCGCGCAGGACGCGCGCCACGAATCCGCCCGCGCCAACGGCATCCACATCGCCGGCCTGACGAAAACCTACATCGGCGACGAAGGCCGCAAGGTCGCGCTCCACGATGTCGACATCGACATCGCCGAAGGCGACGTGTACGGCGTCATCGGCCTGTCGGGCGCCGGCAAAAGCACCCTCGTGCGCTGCATCAACGGCCTCGAGTCCTACGACAAGGGCTCCGTCACCGTGCGCGGCCACGAGGTCGGCGACCTGTCGAAGAAGCAGCTGCGCGACCTGCGCCGTGGCATCGGCATGATCTTCCAATCGTTCAACCTCATGCCCTCGCGCACCGCGGCCGGCAACGTGGAGCTGGCACTGCTCGACTCCGACCTGACCGCCGCCCAACGCGCCACCCGCGTGTCGCGCCTGCTCGACCTCGTGGGCCTCAAAGACAAAGCCGACAGCTACCCCAGCGAGCTGTCGGGCGGCCAGAAGCAGCGCGTCGCCATCGCCCGCGCCCTGGCGAACAACCCGAAGGTACTGCTCAGCGACGAGGCGACGAGCGCCCTCGACCCGAGCACCACGAAGTCCATTCTCAAGCTGCTGCGCCGCCTGCACGACGACCTGGGGCTCACCATCGTCATCATCACGCACCAGATGTCGGTGATCAAGCAGATCTGCAACCGCGTGGCCGTCATCGACCACGGCACCATCACCGAGGAAGGGCGCACCTTCGACGTGTTCGCCAACCCGCGCACGCCGTTGACGCAGGCCTTCGTCGCCACCACGTCGAGCCTGGGCAAGATCGACGATCTGATCGCCGACAAATCGCCGCTTATCGCACTGCACCCCGGACAGGTGCTGCTGCGCATGCGCTACATCTCGCAGGAGGTCTCAGAGGCCCTCGTCTCGCATATCTCCCGCACCTTCGGCATCGACGCGAACATCATCGTCGGCGACATCGACGTGATCGACGACGCACCCCTCGGCGGCCTCGTCGTCATCCTCGACGGCGCGGCCGACCGCATCGAGGCCGCCATCGACTACCTGCGCAACCGCAATATCGGAATCGAGGTTTTGACAGCATGACCATCCTGAACTCATGGTTCCCCAACGTCGCCGCGCGTTTCCCGGAATTCATCGACAGCATCATCCAGACCCTCGTCATGGTGCTCGTCTCCGGCCTCATCTCCTTCGTCCTCGCCACTCTCTTCGCGGTGCTGCTCACGCTGACCGCCAACGACGGGCTGACGCCGAACCGCGCCGTGTTCAACGTGCTCGACAAGCTCGTGAACCTGCTGAGGTCGATCCCGTTCATCATCCTCGCCGCGGCGCTCGTTCCCGTAACGCGCGCCATCGCAGGCACCGCCATCGGCACGCGCGGCGCCATCTTCCCGCTCGTCGTGGGCATCACGCCGTTCTTCACGAGGCAGATCCAGTCCGCGCTCGCAGGCGTCGACAGGGGGCTTATCGAAGCCGCCGAGTCGCTGGGCATGAGCGTTCCACGCATCGTGCGCCGCGTATACCTGCGCGAGGCGGTGCCGTCGATCATCCGCGTGAGCGTCATCGCCACGGTGAGCCTCATCGGCCTGACCGCCGTCGTGGGCATCGTGGGCGGCGGCGGCCTGGGCGACTTCGCCATCCGCTACGGATACCAGCGCTACATGCTCGATGCCACATACGCCACGATTATCGTGCTCGTCGTGCTGATCGGAATCATCGAGTTCGTCGGCCGGCAGCTCGTGGAGCTCACCGAGCACTGACGACGGGGCTCCGTCTTTCCCAGAAGCCCCGTCTTTCCCGCAGCCTTCGTTCCCCACACATCAAAACACCAGAGAAACCACAAGAGAAAGAAACGCATCCCCATGTCATCCACCGGTTCCCCGAATCCCGACACCAACCGCACCGACGATATCGACGCCGCCGCCGCGAACGGCGCCTCCGCCGTCACGTCGAAGAAGGCCCGCGCCCGCACCAGGCTTATCGCCGCGGCCATCGTCGCCGCCATCGTCGTGATCGGCGCCGTGGCCTACACGCTCGTGCGCTCGAACCGCGCCAAGGGCACGACGGTCGTCACCGTGGGCCTCGTAGGAGACTCCGACGAAGAGATCTGGAAGACGGTGCAGCAGGTGCTCGACAGCGAGAACGCCGGCATCACGATCGAGACGAAATCCTTCCAGGACGGCATCTGCGCCAACCGTGCGCAGGCCAACGGCGAGCTCGACCTCACCGCGTTCCAGCACTACGCGTTCCTCGAGCAGGAGATCTCCGACAACGGCTACGAGCTCTCCCCCATCGGCGAGACCTACATCTGCCCGCTGAACCTGTACTCCGACAAGTACACCGACGTCTCCCAGTTCCAGGCCGGCGACCAGGTGGCCATCCCGAGCAACGCCACGAACACGGGGCGCGCGCTCAAGGTGCTGGACGCGGCCGGGCTCATCCAGCTGGCCGACAACACCAAGGAGAATCCGACGGTGGATGACATCGTGGCGAATCCGAGCGGCATCGACATCCAGCTGGTGGACTCCCCGTCCATCGTGAACCTGCTGCCCGACTACGCCGGCGGCATCACGAACGCGAACTTCATCGTGGACGCGGGCAGAAGCGTAAGCGACGCGGTGTTCCAGATGAACCCCGACGCCAGCGACCCTGCGCTCAAGCCGTATGTGAACATCATCGTGGCGCAGACCTCGAAGAAGGACGACCCGACGTACCAGAAGGTGGTGGATGCCTACCACAGCAAGGCCGTCGCCGACATCATCACGAGCAGCTACGACGGCACCTACGTGCCGGCGTTCTCCTACTGATTCCACTGACGGGGCGTCGCGACCGGGCCCCGCTCCTCATCGCTTCGCCCGCCCCATCCCTCCATCCCTCCATCCCTCCATCCCTCCATCCCTCCATCCCTCCATCCCTCCATCCCTCCATCCCTCCATTCCCCTCCATCCCCCCCCATTGCCTTACCCCACGCAGAATCGAGGAACCATGACCACACCCAACACGCCTCAGACTTCCGGCCTGTCGGCCTTCGCACGCGGCGCCCAGGGCGCCGCACCCGGCATCACCCTGGGCGCACCGACCCGCGTGAGCGACGCCGCACCGTCATCCGCCGTCATCGATGCCTCGGTCGCGAGCGCCGTTGCGAGCGCCACGCCGACCGACGCCTATGTGCGCCGTTGGTCGATGTGGCATGACCGGCGCGTCGAGGAGCTGACGGCGCCCCACGGCTATCTGGCGCCCGTGTCGATCACATGGGTGGCCGAGGGCGAGTCCGCCCGCGTACCCCGTGTGCCCGGCACCTGGGTGGCGCGCGACGACACGCTTGTGTATGTGCCGGACGGGGCCGTCCCGCCATCAGCCCACGGAGCCATCGCCCCGTCCCCTGCCGTCACGCTCAACGCAACGCCGGTCGACGCCCCGGTCGCTTTCCGCCCCTCCCTGTTCGGCGAGGAAGCGCTCGCCTACCTGGACTACGGCGACTTGCGCGTCGAGGTCAATGCGCAGACCGACTTGGCGAACCGCACGAGGCATCGTTTCTGGATCCGCGTCAAGGACCCGCAGGCCAAGGCGCGCCGCACCTTCGATGGCATCGACACGTACCCCGTCGACCCGTCGTGGCGACTGCCCGCCTCCTTCCGCCGCGCCACCGGCAAGGAGCTGGATATCCACGATTCCGTCGTCACCACGGTGTTGCAGTCCTACCCAGTGGTGGGCTCCGTCGACTTCGAGTACGACGGAACGCCGTACAGCCTTGTGGTGTGCAATGTGTTCGGCCATGTGACGGTGTTCTTCTCCGACGAAACGACCGGCTCCGAGACCTACGCGATCGGCCGCGTGCTGCACCTCGACCCGCTGCATCTGGACGACCTCGACTCCATCGACTTCAACTACGCCTTCAACTACCCGTGCGCGTTCTCGCGCTTCTGCACCTGCCCCATCCCGTCGAAGCGCAACCACCTGCCCTTCAAGGTGACGGCGGGCGAGAAGAACCCGAGGAACGCCGCCGAGTACTGACGGGCGGCCAGGAGGACAGAATATGGCAACAGGACGCAAGGATTCGGACGTCCGCCCCGGCCCCAACAGGTATGTGAGCCGCATCGGCGCCGCGCTCCATCTGGGGCGCTATATCGAGGACTACCACCGCCCCGTCATCGTGACCGGCGAGGCGTCGTGGCAGGCATACACGCGCTACGTCGCCACGGCCACCGACCCCGAGACGGGGCTGCGCGGCGAAGTGCCGCTGACGCTTGTGGAGCATTATGACGGCAGCGCCACCATCCGCAATGCGCGCCAGATCGCGGGGCGCCTGCCCGCCGACACGGACGCGATCGTGGCCATCGGCGGCGGCAAGCTGTCGGATACGGCGAAGAACGTGGCGGAGCTGGCGCGCACAGACATCATCGTGGTGCCGACGCTCGCCTCCACATGCTCGGCCTATTCCACGGTGTCGGTGAACTACGACGAACGACACCGCTACGTGAGCTCGCCGCTGCATCCGCGCACGAGCGTCCTCACGCTCGTCGACCCCGCCTTGGTGGCCACGGGACCGCGCCGCTACCTCGTCGGAGGCATCGGCGACACACTCGCTAAGTGGTACGAAAGCGCCCCGATCTTCGATCACGCCGAGCATCTGGGGCCTTTCGACCTACTGGCTCGCGAATCCGCGCGGCTTATCCGCGCGCAACTGCTCGAGCACGGGGCGGCGGCGCTGCAGGCGCTGGACGAGGGGCGCGTGGACGTTCATCTGCAGACGGTGGTCGACACGGTGATCGGCCTGGCCGGCACCGTGGGCGGTTTCGGCGGCGCCGCAGCCCGCGCGTCGGGCGCCCATGCGGTCAACGATGCGCTGAGCCTGATTCCCGGCGCGGCGCAGGTGACGCATGGCGAGAAGGTGGCGTACGGCATCCTCGTGCAACTGGCGGCGCAGGGTCTGGAAGACGATATCCGCGCCCTCCTGCCGTTCTACCGCCGCATCGGGCTGCCACGTTCCCTGGGCGACATGGGCCTGGCTCCGACGCCCGAGGAACGCGCGGCGGTTCTCGGGTTCGCGGCGGGCAACCGCATGGGGTTCTCAGCGGCGGTGCCGGGCATCACGGCGCACGACGTGGGCGTGGCGATGGACGAGGTGGAGCGCATCGCGGCGCAGGACGACGCGGCGCATGCTGGCATGGCGCACGATGACTAGATGACTAACGGCACATATGCATAAGGGCGGTGGATGCGATCTGCATCCACCGCCCTCTTCAATGGGAAAGTAGGGAAAGTCGTATACCGCCTACCGCACCACCGCACGGAACCGGCACGCTGAACCGATTGAGCGAACGAACTCAGCGCATGTCATCGCGCTCGTTGCGCTCCATGCGGTCGGCGCGCTCCGCACCCTTGCCGAAAGCGCGCAGGCGAACACCGTTCCAGTCCTTGCTCACGGTCAGCGGGGTCGCGGCGTTCATGCCGGCGGTTTTTGCGGCGGACTGGAGCGTGGTGGGGCTGGTGCTGCCTTCGCGGCCGGGCTTGGGCGTGATGATCCAGAACGGAACCCCCTCGTCCGCGAGGCTCGTGGCATCCATGATGGTGTCGGCCAGGGCATCCTCGTCATCGCCGTCGCGCCACCAGATGATGACCCCGTCAACCGAGGAATCGTAATCCTCGTCCACAAGGTCCTCGTTGGTCAGATCCTGAATCTTCGAGCGCAGATCTTCGTCCACGTCCTCATCCCACAACCATTCCTGGATGATGTCACCGGGATGGAAACCAAACTCCTGCGCTTCTGTGATCGTAGTTGTAGACACGTCACACAGCTTAGCAACTGCCATGTAACACGGCCGCAACCCGTCCACGAAGCGACATGCCAATCCCGCGCCGTCGCCCCGCCGTCACTGCGACGCGCTGCTCGAGGCAATGGCGTCGTTATACACGTCCACGCTGCACCGGGGCAGCGAATCGCCCTCCCCCTTGCCGATCGCCACCAGCGCCTTGTACGCGTCGTCGAGGTTCGTCACGGCCACGTCGCGCATGCCGTCGGGAACGTTATCCACCACCTCGTCGCAGTTCGTGGCGGGCGCGAGGAACCACGTGGCCCCGTCACGACGCGCACCGAGGAGCTTCTGCCGGATGCCGCCGATGGCGCCCACGGTGCCGTCGGACTCCATCGTGCCCGTGCCGGCGATCGTCAGGCCGCCGGTTTCGTCGGCCGGCGTGAGCTCGTCGATGACCCCGAGCGTATACATGAGGCCGGCGGAAGGGCCGCCCACCTCGCCCGGCTGGATGGTGACGTCCACGCCGTCCTTCGAGAAGCCGGAGACGAGGCCGTTGGCCACGATGTAGTCGAGCGCGTTGGACGAGGCGGAGTCCTCCGCGGTCGTCATCTGGTCGTTGCTCGTGCTCGTGTACTGCTCCGACGTGGTGCCGTAGGGAACCACGGCCTCGCGCGGCAGCACCACCGCGGACCTGGTGAAGTACGCCATAAGCGTCTGCCAGTTCTGCGCCGTGGTGTTCGCACCCGCCACCGACACCGTGGTCATGAGCAGCTTGCCGGAATCACGGTAGGTCTGCGCGCCGTCGATCGTGATCACCGCCTGCTGTCCGTCGGACGTGGTCACCTCGCCGAGCACATCGAGCGTCAGGCCCGGGTAGCGCAGCGCGTATGGGGTGGGAAGGAGCATGGCCACGATGCACAGCACCGTCAGGAGCGCGCCGAGCAGGTATTTCGTTCCCATGCGGCCGTCGGAAAGGTCGCGGATCCAGGAGACGGGGCCGCGGCGGATGGCCGCCGTCCGGTCGGACAGGGCCGCGCCGGTCTTTCCTGTGCCGGTCTTTCCTGTGCCGGTCCTTCCAGCCCTCGTCTTTCCCGCTCTCAGCGTATTCGGGGCTTTGTCATGCGATTTTTGCGCCATGGCCCATACTATAGAAGAAACATTCCGTCCGGCGGGCGGTCCGTCCGATGCCCGCCGAACGAGGCACGGCAATGCCGCGGCGACTCGCCGGGGCGGAACAGGATGGGAACCTTATGGACGAGAACCAGTTGCACCAGTGGATGCTGGACGCCTTCGGACCGTTTGAGGGCGAACAGGCGTGGCAGCAGTTCCAGAAGCTTCCCGACAACATCAAGCAGCAGCTGCTCGAGAACTCCGCCACCGGCCTGCCCGACCCCCAGCAGCTGCGCTCCTTCTTCACGGCGCTCAACGCGAGCGGTCTGCGCACCATGTCCGACATGGACGCGGTGATGAAGGACGGCCCCATCATCGTGGATATGTCGAAGGCCCTGGCCGACGAACGCATTCGCCAGAAGGACTACCAGCCGAACGTGACGGCGCGTGACGCCGACGATATGCGCGCCGCCGTGAGCGAAGCGAATCTGTGGCTTGACTCCACGATGACCTTCGACCCGGCGCCCGGCTCCGTCGAGATCTGGACGCGCGAGCAGTGGGCCGACAAGACGCTCCCCCGCTGGGCGAAGCTCGCGAGCCCTGTGGTGGGCCGCCTGTGCTCGTCGCTGGCCGACGTGTTCCAACAGCGTTTCGGAGACCAGATGCAGGGCGAGGTGTCGGGCCTGTTCGCCGGCCCCGTGCCCATCCCGATCCCCGACAGCATGAGGAACCCGGGCACGATCATGCGCTTCGTGGGCAGCATGTCGTTCTCCCTGCAGCTGGGCGCCGCCGCCGGCGAGATGGCGACGGAGGTGCGCGGCTCCTATGACCAGGGCCTTCCGATGGGAACGAACGCCGCGGGCGCGCTGATCGTGCAAAACGTGAAGGAGTACGCGCACCAACTGGACATCGACGTGCACGAGGTCATGTCTTTCCTCGCGCTGATCGAGGTGGCCCACGCGCGCCTGTATGCGGCGGTTCCGTGGCTTCCGTCTCGCTTCGAGACGCTTATCTACAAGTACGCGCGCTCCACGTCGATCGACCTCGATTCCATGGAGTCGCAGCTGCGCGATGCCGCGGGCATGGATCCCGAGTCGATTTCGGGCGCTGTGAACCTGAGCAATGTGGCCGCCGAGAAAACGCCGGAGCAGCGCGAGGTGCTCAAGTCCATCGAGAACCTGCTTGCGCTTGTGGAGGGCTGGGTGGATTGCGTGGTGTGGCGCGCCGGCATGGCGCACCTGCCGCATCTCGACCAGCTCCTGGAGATGCGTCGCCGCGAGAGGGCGACGGGCGGTCCGGCGGAGCAGACGCTGGAATCGCTGCTGGGGCTCGAGATCCATCCCAGGACGATTCGCCAGGCGGCCGACGTGTGGTCCGCCATGACGGCGGACGGCGTGGAGGATCGCGACGCGCACTGGAACCACCCCGACCTGTTGCCTTCGCTGGGCGGCGGCGAATCCGAGGTGTCGACGAGCGACGATGGCGCCGTGGCGGATGCGGATGCCGCCGCCGCTTCTGCGGATGACGGTGCCGCCGCTTCTGCCGACGGCGCGGATGGGACATCCGAGGCACGCCCCTCCATCGACTGGGATGCCGAGCTCGAGAAGCTGCTGAGCGAAGACGGCGACGATGGCACGGATGGCGGCAACGCTTCGGATGGCGACTCGCCGGAAGGTTCCGGCGAGTCCGACGACGCGCACGACGACTGACGACCGGCCGACCGAATCCTGCCCTTCCCGGTCCCGTCACATGCCGCGCAGGAAGGGACTCAGCGGACGGCGCACCGCCGGAGCGGTCGACTGGCCCTTGGGATATGACGGGAACAGTGCATCCTCGGCACGCGTCACGGCCACGTACATGAGCCGTCTCTCCTCCTCGCGCTCCGCGTCGCTACGCGGCCGCCCGTATGGAATAAGGCCGTCGGCGCACCCCGCCACGAACACATAGCGCCATTCGAGGCCCTTCGACGAATGAATCGTCGACAGGCTCACAGTACCGGGGTCGGCGCGCCCCTCGGCCACCGCGCCCGGCGTTTCGAGAAGCTCCGTGATGAGGCGCTCCCGCTCCATGCGCCGATCCGCGGCGGCCGCAGTCGGTGCATCGTCCGGCGCTCTCCCGCCGGCCGGCGGCACGGCGCCATCCAGCCCCGTCGCCCCGTCGCCGGAGCTTGCACCGCCGGAACGCCCGGCACCGCCGGCCGCATCGGACCCATCGTCGTCCATCTCCTTCTCCGCCTGCGCGTCCCACGCCGCATCGTCCTCGGCATACGCCGCGTGCCGCGCGTTCGCCAGGTCGCCGGCCGACAGCGCCTCCTGCGCCTCGCGCCGGTCGCCGCGCACCGTCAGCGGGATGCCCGCGTCCGCGAGCGCCTTCCTGATCGGCACGAGCTGCGCGTTCGTGCGCGCCAGCACGCCGATGTCGCCGGGGCGCACGCCAAGCGAAACGAGGCGGGAGACGCGCGAGGCGATGCCGCGCGCCTCGTCGAGCTCATCGTCGTAGACGGTGGGGCGGATCGGGTGTCCGTCGCCGCGCGCCGACACCAGCGTCAGGTAGTCGTCGCGGCACGGCGAGGCGTCGAGCACGCGGTTGGCGTAATGCACGATCTGCGGCGTGGAGCGGTAGTCCCGGTCGAGCACGATATCGGAGTGGACGGGGGCGAATTCGCGGGCGAAGTCGAGCAGGTAGTGGCTTGTGGCGCCGGCGAAGGAGTAGATGGTCTGCGCGGCGTCGCCCACGACGCAGACCTCGGTGATGCCGCCCAGCCACAGGCGCAGGAGCCGGTGCTGCAGCGGCGAGACGTCCTGGTACTCGTCGACGGTGACGCAGTCGATGCCGCGGCGGATGCGGCGCGCCTGTTCGGGGAAGGCCTGGAGGATGTGGCACACGAGCAGGAGGATGTCGTTGAAATTCATCTCCCCGAGGGCGCTTTTCTGCCGTTCGAACTCGAGCGCCACCTTGGCGAAGGTGACCGGGTCGAGCTGCGCCGGCGGGATGCGCCCCGTGGCGGAGCAGACGGCCGGGTAGTCCTCGGGGGCGATCAGCGAGACCTTGGTCCAGTCGATCTCGGAATTGATAAGGCGCAGGTCGTGGATGTCGAGGTCGGATTGGTTCGTGACCACGCGCACCGCCTCCGAGAGCGCCGGCAGGCTGGTGGCGCGCAGCACGGGGAAGGGCTCGTCGGTCAGGGAGCTCCAGACGAAGCGCAGCTGGCTGAGGGCCGCGGAGTGGAAGGTTTTGGCGCGCACCTCGCCGGCGCCGAGGGCTGCGAGACGCGAGCGCATCTCGGCGGCGGCCTTGGCGGAGAAGGTGACGGCGAGCGCGTGCGCGGGGTTCCACACGTCCAGCGCGCATGCGTAGGCGATGCGCCGCGTGATGGTGCGCGTCTTGCCGGCGCCGGCGCCGGCGATGATGCGGACGGGGCCGCTCGTGGACTGCACGGCGCGGCGTTGGTTCGCGTCGAGTCCTTCGAGAAGGGCCTCGGCTTGCTTGGCGGTCACGGCCGTCACCTCCTTGCGGTTGCGTTCGGTTCGTTGCGTCCGGTTGCGTTCTGCACGCCGGCGCCGCGCACGATGCGGAGCACCCTTATCTTACCGAGGCCTGACGCATCTTTCGGGATTGCGCGGCTTCCACGATTCCCCGGCCCCGCGATTCCCGCCCCGAGCCGAAGGCGCTCCGGTATCCTTGGGACGCGTGCTGTATTAAGGTTGTGAATTGTGACTAAGACCCTCTACGAAGCAGCCGCGCTGACAGCAGCCGTTGCACCCGACATCGCGCCCGCGGGCGTCCGTGAATCCGAGCAGTTCATGGAGGCAGGCGATCGAGACGGATTGCAGACGGTTGTCGTCACTGACTCCGCGGGCAAGGAATACGATACGACGATCGCCGAAGGCGGCGACGCCGTCAGGCTCCTGTCCCGCCGCGCCGTGGCCGCCATCAGTATGCACAAGGCGAAGGAGCCGGCCAGCCTGCGCTTCCGCCTCGAGAACGTGCGCTATTTCAAAACCATCGACAAATCCGCGTCGAAGGGTCTTGCGGTCATGATCACGCGCCACCACGACGGCGAGGCCGCCATGCTCACCGACCTGACGGCCGCGCAGTGCGGCACGATCGGCGCCGCCATCGGCTCCGTGCACCGCATGAACCCGCAGTTCGCCGTCGACGCCAAGTTCCCCACGTACACCGCCCAGCAGATCCGCAAGCAGATGGGCGGCTGGATGCGCTATCTGTCGAAGAACAACCAGATCCCCAAGGAGATCACGGGAAGCTGGCGCGAGATCCTGTCGCAGCCCAACCTCTTCGACTTCCAATGCCGTCTCGTGCACGGCGGCTTCGAGGACGGCGACGTGCTGTTCCGCCAGGAGGACGTGAGCGCGATGCTGCACTGGGAGAACCTGCAGGTCAACGACCCGGCGCGCGACCTGGCGTGGATCTACAAGTACCTCGACCCGGAGCGCCGCAACGCGGTGACCGCCGCCTACGCACGCATCATGGATTCGCGCATGGACGACATGATCATGCTGCGCGCCCGCATGTGGGTGGAGATGGAGCAGGTGCGCGACTACCTCGACGCCATCGAACGCGCCGACAACGTGGAGATCATGAACTTCAAGGCCAGCCTCGACCAGCTGGCGCACCGCATCATCGCGACGCGCGGCGCGCAGCCGAACGCCTCGCGCCACTACGAGCACCCGAATACGCTGACGGTCGGCGACCTGCTCAACTCCCCCGACGGGGCTCCCGGCGCACGCCCGGTGGAGCATCCGGGCGAGGCGTCGCACGCCGCCGAGCGGCTGTCTCCGGACCTGCAGACGGCGGGGCTGGGCCGCCCGTATACCGTGAACGCGGCGGATTTCGCACGCCGCGAAGGCCTGTCACACGAGAATCAGGCGAGCGCCGGGCAGGCAGGACAGGCGCGCGCGGCGCAGCGGGGAACGGCGCAACAGGGCGCGGATGTGACGGCGGAAACCATGGCGATCTCGATGACGCGCGGCACGGGCGCCGTCCGCTCCGGCGCCGCCGGCCAGGCGAACGCCGATCCGTCCGAGCAGGTGCAGCATTTCGCGCTTCCGGAGCTCAACACCGTGGGTCTGAACCTCGACAAGCTCTCCCACCCCGACGCCTCGCCGTGGGCGCATGAGGCCACGGGCTCCGTGCACGCCACCCCTGTCGGCGACACGACGGGAACGCGTCCCGCCACGCGTGGCACGGTGCGTCAGAATCGTCGGCCCGCGGCGCAGAACGCCGCCTCGCAGCGCCCCGTCCCGCAGAACGAAACGTCGCGACCGGCCGAGCCGAGCGACGAGACAAACGCCATCGAAACCGTCGCGAGCGCCACCTTCGAACCGCGACACGCGGCGTTCCGAGGCGAGTCGGCCGAAACATACGTCTATGCGCGCGACGTGCACGCCGACGAGGTGGCGGAGTTCTCCGACACCTTCCAGGCACCCGTGCATTACGGCGGGCAGTATGCCCCCGACGATGCGCCCGACGATGGCTCCGCCGGCTCCGATCTGCAGACCGTGATGCTGCCGGCCCAGCCGCTGTATTTCGAAGAGGACAGCGACGATGACCCGGCGCATGTGAGCCTTCCGGGCTTCGGCCGCCCGGCCGCGGAAAACGCCGCCCCGTCGCAGACGGCGCAGTCCGAAGCCTCGGATTCGCAGTCCACGCCGTCGTCGCAGCATGCCCCGTCGTCTCAGTCCGCCCCGTCTACCGACTCCGCCGATCCGGCGCCGGCCCGGAACGGATCCGGCGACGAGGCCGTGAGCGTCGGCTTCGGCACCGCCGGCCGCGCGCACAATGCACAGCACGGCGCACATCGTGGCCCCTTGGACACCGACGACCTGCCGGCCGGCAACGACAACCCCACCGAGGTGCTCCCCCAGCACGGAACCGTGGTGGCCGACGACGCGGATTCGAACGAACCGTCCGGCGAGTTCTCCATCTAGCCTCTCCGTTCCACCACACCGGCCCCGTCCGCCCCGTTCAGCTGGCAGCTGAGACCCGGGCGACGGGGCCGTTCGCATGCCGGCCCCGACTAGAATCGGCTTCGGACAACCATTCACGCCGCGCATGCGCGCGGCATCGAGGCAAGGAGACCCCATGGACGTCGAGATCGGTATCGAGAACACGGCACGCCCCGTGCATTTCAGCACGAAGGACAGCGTCGACAGCGTCACCTCCATCATCAAGGATGCCGCCGCGAACGGCTCCGTCGCGCAGTTCACGAACGAGAAGGGCGAGACCGTGCTCGTCAACTGCAAGTCCCTGGCCTACGCCATCGTGGGCGTCGAGGAACCGCGCCACGTCGGCTTCGGCATGTGACGCACGCGCCGCGGCGCATCCACACACCGGCGATTGCATACAGCACATACGCGAAGGCCCCCTCCGAACGGAGGGGGCCTTCGTCATCCCGGGCGGCGCCGCCCGAAGCGTTACTTCAGCACGACCGCGACATCGCACGACAGGCCGCTGACCTGCACGACGTTCGAGATGCCGAGCGTCGACGCGATGCTCTGCGCGGTGGCGAGGTCGGCGTCGGTGTTGTACCACACGGTGGTGGCGGTCGGCAGCGAGCTGTAGTCGGACGGGTTCATGGCCGACACGTCGGTGTAGCCGTTGCTCATCAGCGTCTGCGCCGTGGAGGCGGCCGCGCCGTTCACGCCGCTGCCGTTGTACACGATGACGGTGGCCGCCATGTTGGCCGTGGCCGAGGCCGAGCTGCTCGATTCGGTGTCGGACGGGGAGACGGAGTCGGAGGTGGATTCCTCGGCGGAGGACGAGGCGGATGCCGCGTCTGTGGACGAGGCAGATGACGAGGACGCGTCCGAAGACGCGGTGTCGGACGGGGAGGCGGAGGATTCCGTGGTCTGCGCGGAGGTGGAGGCGGCGTTGTCCGCCGCCGTGGTGGCGCGCTGGTTGAAGGCGCCTGAGAAGAACGCCCACGCGAAGATACCGAGCGCCAGCGCGATCACGATGGTGACGATATACGGGACGAGTCGCACGGCGAGGCTGCGCTTGCCGCGGTGCATTCCGGTCGGTCCGATGGGCGGGTTATCGAACTCGTCGGCGGGATACTTGTGTTCGTTTTCGGCCATGGTTCTCCTCATGAGATGTGACTAAGGGCCAGTCTACTTGTTTCCCTGACCAATCGGCCACATCGGGGGCGCACCGTCACCGCATCGCCCCATCGTATGCCCCACCGCATCGCCCCATCGTCCGCGCCATCACATGCCCGCCGCCCCGCCGCCCGCGCCGCAGCGCCCCGCGCCATCCGCCTTCCCCGCCCCGCCGTAGAGTGGAGGGTATGAAACTCGCTTCACTTTCCGACCTCATGGAGCCCGGCTGGGCGCAGGCCATGGCGGGGGCGGAGCCGCAGATCCGCGCCATGGGGCGCTTCCTGCGCTCCGAGCAGTCCGAGGGCCGCGACTTCCTGCCCGCATGGCCGCGCATCTTCCGCGCGTTCACGATTCCCCTCGACTCCATCAAGGTCCTGATCGTCGGGCAGGACCCCTACCCCACGCCGGGCCATCCGGTGGGCCTGAGCTTCTCCGTGGCCCCCGACGTGCGCCCGCTGCCGCGCAGTCTGCAGAACATCTACGCCGAGCTCGTCGAGGACATGGGCGTGCCCATGCCCGCCACCGGCGACCTGACGCCGTGGACGACGCAGGGGGTCATGCTGCTCAACAGATGCCTCACCGTGCAGGTGGGCAAGCCGAATTCGCACCGCGGCAAGGGATGGGAGGCCATCACCGACATGGCCATCGACACCCTCAACTCCCGCACGAACCCGGACGGCTCCCCCAAACCGCTTGTGGCGATCCTGTGGGGCCGCAACGCGCAGACGCTGGCGCCGCGCCTGACGAACGCCACGATTATCGCCTCGCCTCACCCGAGCCCCATGTCGGCCCGCTACGGCTTCTTCGGCTCCCGACCGTTCTCGCGCGCCAATGAAGCGCTTGTGCAGATGGGCGCCTCGCCGGTCGATTGGTCGCTTCCCGCGATCTAGGCTAGGTACGCAATCCCGATTAGACTGAGATGACGCGCCGCGCGACCACACCGCCGCACACCATGGCGCGCATAACCGTTAGGAGATCCAGGAGTTCCATGACAGGACCCAATACCGTTCCCATGCCCGCGGGCCCCGGCCAGGGCAGGCCGCTCGGCGCGCCGCAGCAAAGCGACCCGCAGGGCGTGGCGCATGTGCTCAATCCCGACACCATCGCCCACGCCAACGAGCTCGTCAGCCGCATCCGCGCCTGCTTCTCGCGCGGCCTCATCGGCCAGCAGCAGCTGCGCGAATCGCTGATCGTCACGCTGATGGCGGGCGGGCATATCCTCATCGAATCCGCCCCGGGCCTGGCCAAGACCACGGCCGCGCGCCTCCTGGCCTCCTCCGTGTCCGGATCGTTCAGCCGCATCCAGTGCACACCCGACCTCATGCCCGCCGACCTCGTGGGCACACAGGTCTTCGACTTCGCCACGCAGCGCATGACCACGCAGATCGGCCCCGTGCACGCCAACATCGTGCTGCTCGACGAGATCAACCGCTCGAGCCCGAAGACGCAGTCCGCCATGCTCGAGGCCATGGCCGAGGGCGCCACCACCATCGGCGGCGAAAGCATCCCGCTTCCCAGCCCCTTCATGGTCATCGCCACGCAGAACCCGATCGACGAGGAAGGCACGTACACGCTGCCCGAGGCGCAGATGGACCGCTTCATGATGAAAACCGTCATGACGTACCCCACGCCCGAGCAGGAGGGCAGGATGCTCGACATGCTCACGCGCCGCCGCACCGACCAGCCGGACTACTCGCACAGCCCGGAGACCACGATCAGCCTGCGCGACCTCGAGTTCCTGCGCGACACCGTGCGCCACGTGCATGTGGCCGGCGCCATCATGAAATACGTCGTCGACCTCGTCTCGACCACGCGCGGCTCGGGCCCCCGCCCCATCCAGGGCCTGGGCAACATCGTGCGCCTGGGCGCCAGCCCCCGCGCCTCCATCGCCCTCGTGCGCGTGGCACAGGCGCAGGCGCTGCTCAACCGCCGCGACTACGTGGTGCCGGAGGACGTCAAGGACTTCGCCACCGACGTGCTGCGCCACAGGGTGCTGCTCACCTTCGAGGCGCAGGCGGACGATATCACGAGCGACGAGGTCATCGACCGCGTCATCAAGGCGGTTCCCGTTCCGTGATGTTCCGCACACCCACGCCCCCGGCCCGCCCCGAGGGTCCCGACGTCGGGAACGCGGCGGCCGTCTCCGCGCCCGCCGCGGCGCAAGGCCCCGTTTCGCTGGACGAAGGGCTGTCCGCCGCGCCGAAGGACCCGATTCGCACGCGCATCATCGCGATGGCGCAGCGCCTGTCGCTGCCGACGGTGACGCGCGCCCTCGGCATCCTCGAAGGCGAGCATCCGTCGGGACGCCGCGGCAGCGGCTACGAGTTCCTCGACGAGCGCTTCTACCAGGCCGGCGACGAGGCGCGCCTCATCGACTGGAAGGCGTCGGCGCGCCGCGGCCGCCCCGTGATCGCCGACAAGGAGCGCACCGTCACGAGCAAGGTGTGGATGCTGCTCGACGGCGGCGTGGAGATGACCGGCCTGACGCGCGCGGGCGAGAACAAGTACCGCGTGGCGTTCAATGCGATGCGCATGTTCGCCATGCTCTCGCTGCGCCGCGGCGACGACATCACGATTCTCGCGGCGAACAAAGACGACGTGTTCCGTGCCACGGTGAACCGCGACTTCGCACAGTTCGACCAGACGCTGCGCTCGATGTCCCGCCGGCTCGCCAAGTCGCCGCGCTCCATGAAGCAACTGCTGCGCTGCGCCAAGCGCATCCCCGACCGCCGCTCGCTGATTGTCATCGTGTCCGACGAAACCGGCTGGCAGCATGCGTCGATGTCGCAGATCAAGGCGCTGCGCCGCACGCACCAGATCGTGGCCGTGAGCATCGACTCCCTCAACCCGTTCTCCGTGCCGCAGACGCCGCACGGCGCCTTCGACGCGCACACCGACCGCCGCATCCCGGCATACCTGCGCACGCGCGCCACGGCCGACGAGCTGACGGCACACCGCGCGTTCCTGTCAGAACGCGCCCGCACCGAGCTGACGCGCCACGGCGTGACGTACCTGAGCGGCGAATCCAGCGAGGACATATTCCGCCAGTTCGTCACCTATCTTTCGACCATCATGAAAAACACCGATATCTCCCGGGGGGTGACCAGATGATGCCCTGGTCCGCGTATATCCTCGCCGCCCGCCCCTGTGCCGCGGACGCCCAGACCCTCGCGTACCAGTTCGACGAGACGCCCATGCCCCAGCGCCCCATCTCCGTGTTCGGCGCCCTGGGCATCGTGTTCCTTCTCGTCGCCATCATCATCGTGTACGCGGCGTTCCTGCGCCGCCCGCGTGCGGCCGCCCCGTCGGCGTACGCACGCCACGGCATCGACTCGGACACGCGCTCGTGGCATGAGCGCGTGGCGCAGATCCTCGCCAGGTTCAACGCCGGACAGATCGATGACGACGAGGCTTACCGCCTGCTGGCGCGTCTGTGCCGCGAGTACGCGACGATGCGCACGGGCTCCGACATGTCCACGACCACGCTCACGGATATCCGCCGCGCCTCGGGCGCGCAGGCCGGTATGCGCCCCAATCCGGGCCTGCAGGCGCTGAGGCAGACGATCGCCGCGCTGTACCCGCCGGAGTTCGCCGACCCCGCCAGCAATCCGCGTGCCGCCGAGGCGACCGTGGACATGGCGTGCGATTGGGTGGACAGGCTGATCGAGGGGTGGCACTGATGGACGCCTTCCTTCTGACGATGGCCGGCCAGACGATGGCCGGTCCGACGATGGCCGACGGCTGGACGGACGGCCTGCGCCTCGACGGCTTCTCCCTGCGCTGGCCGCTCGTCGGCATCGGCGTGGCGGCCGCGTTCGCCATCCTGTGGTACATCGCCCACCGTGCGGCGCAGCGCTCCGCCTACCGCCCCGCCGACGACATGCCGCCGGTGTGGACGCTGAACGACGACATGCAGGGCATCGCGGCCGATAACCGCTACCGCGGCTGGATCCGCGCGAACCGCGCCGCCGTCGTGCTCCTGTCGATCGTCGGACTCGTCACGGCGGCGCTATGCGCCCGTCCGAGCGCCATCCAGCGCGATAACGACGCCGCCACCAGGCGCGACATCGTGCTGTGCCTCGACGCGTCGGAATCCGCGCTGCCCTACGACCAGCAGATCCTCGAATCGTATCTCAAGCTCACCGAGCATTTCAGCGGCGAGCGCATCGGCCTGAGCATCTTCAACTCCACCTCGCGCACCGTGTTCCCGCTGACCGACGATTACTCGCTGGTCAAGAACCAGCTGCAGTACGCCAGCGACCTGCTCGCCAACCTCACCTCAAGCGGCAGCGTGGCGAACCTGACGCAGGACCAGATCGCCGAAATCGACCGCTGGCTCGAGGGCACGTGGAATATCACCGACGCTTCGTCCCTGATCGGCGACGGCCTCGTCAGCTGCGCCATGATGCTCCCCGAGTTCGTGCTCAACGAGGGCCGCTCAAGCGGCACGACGGCGGGCTCAGGCTCCGGTACGTCGGCATCCTCCGACAGAACCGGCATGATCCTTCTGGCCACCGACAACATGACCAACGGAACCGGTGTCTACACCCTCGGCGAGGGCCTCGACCTGACCGACCGCTCGAATATCGCCGTCGACGGCCTGTACGCCGGAACGTCGCTGACCAGCGGCACCTCCGAGGCCGTCGAGATGCGCACGCTGATCGAGCGGCACGGCGGCGTTTTCGAAATGCCCAGCTCGCAGGACGCCATCGACAACCTCGTGCGCGACATCGACAACCGCAGCGTGGGCGAGGAACAGGACATCAACCGCTCCGACCTGCGCGACAGGCCGCTGCTTTTCCTCGCGGCCCTCGCGCTGCTGTGGCTGCTGTACCTCGCGATCGAAGGGGCGCTGAGACGATGAGATTCACCCTGCAACCCATCTTCGGATGGCCCGTCACGATCGCCGTCATCGTCGTCGTGCTCGCCGTGACGGCGGCGCTCGCCATCCGCGCGCACCGCCAGGCGCCCGACGTGGATTCGACGGCCGTGGACTGGGGCCGGCGCTGCGCCGTGTCCGCGGTTATCTGCCTCATGATACTCGGCCCCAGCACGATGGTGCAGTCCACCACGCGCGCCGTGTCGGCCACCGACGTGGTCATCGCGCTCGACGTCACCGGCTCCATGGCCGTGGACGACGCCTCGTACCCGGGCACCGGCGGCGAAAAGATGACGCGCATCACGGCCGCCAGCTACGTGGTCAGCGACCTGACCAAGCTCTACCCCGACTCGAGTTTCGCCGCCCTGAGCTTCGGCGGCGACAGCTCGACCCTCGGCCTTCCGCTGACGCCCGACGTGTCGGCCGTCACCTCCTGGGTCGACGACCTGTACACGGAGCCCACGGGCGTGTCGAGCGGATCCAATCCCTCCGCCCCGCTCGACGGGCTGACGACGGTGCTCTCCGACATGCGCTCGCAGCACCAGAACGACCGCATCGTGCTGTATTACATCTCCGACGGCGAGCAGACCGCCGACGGGCAGCGCAACTCCTTCTCCGCCTTGCGCGCCTATGTGGACGACGCCGTGGTGGTGGGCGTGGGATCCGACGACGGCGGTACCGTGCCGCAGCTCAGGTCGGGCCTGCGCGCCGGCGACGCCTACCCCGACGGCACCACGTGGGTCACCGACCCCGACACCGGCCAGCCCGGCGTGTCGAAGCGCGACTCGGCCACTCTCTCGGCCATCGCCGACGAACTGTCGGGCGTGTACCAGGCGGTCGATGCCTCGAGCGCCGTCCAGTACCCGGCCTCCGGCCAGTCGCAGCAGGACTACCAGCTGGTGCGCGTCGAAAAGCAGGTGAACAGCACGAACCCGATCGTATGGCCGTTCGCGGCCGTGCTCGCCGCGCTGCTCCTGTGGGAGGCCATCGCGCACGCCCGAACCTCGAGGAGGCTGCTATGAGCCAGACCATTCCCGGCCCCGCGCCCGGCGCCCCGTCGGCGCCCGCGCCGAACGGCATGTCCTGGGCGCCCGGCGCACCGGACGCCCAGGCGGCGCCGGCGCACCGCTCCCCCGCGGTCACGGCGCTCGCCATCGTCGGAATCGTGCTTTCCGTCGTCATCGCGGCCTGGGCCTTCCTCACCATGTACACGGTGAACCGCTACGATGCCGCGACGCGCCAGCTGCAGACCGACATCACCACGTTCACGGCCGACGATTCGGCCGACCTCGACGCACTGCTCGCGCAACAGCATTCGGTGGACGCACAGTTCGCGGACGTACTGACGTGGAAATGGAGCCAGCTGCCGTTCCTGCGCTCCGACATGGAACGCAACGCCCAGGTCAGCAAGGACCTGACCGAGGCCATCGAGAAGCAGCAGCAGACCAACGCGAATTCAAGCAACGGCTCCTCGAACGATTCCGACAGCGACAGCGACGGCTCCAGCAGCGACTCGCCGAGCGGCGACTCCTCGCAAAGCGGCCCCGGCACCGCATCGAACGACTCCTCCGACTCCGCCTCGCCGTCATCCACCGACGGGCAGACCTCGGACTCCTCGCAATCCCCGAGCGCGTCGGACTCGATGTCGTCGGACTCCTCCCAGGCGCCCGATTCCTCGAGTTCCTCCAGCGACGCCGGAGACGGCGACGACGAGAAGCTGCAACAGCTTCGCAACCGAAACAGCGGCGGCAGTTCGAACCCCTCCGGCAGCTCGCCGGCGGGCGGGACCGGCGGCCCCACCGTGAGCCGTCCGTGGTAAGGCGCCGCATGGTTCTCCGCACCGGTACCTCGACGCCCGGCGATCGAGCGCCCGAGGTACCGGCGACCGGGGCATCGACCCCGAGTTATCCACAGGCCCGCGCGTGCGCGTGACCTTCGTCCACAATGTCATGGCGCCCGGCGTGTCGGCTTGCGCCTCTGCCACGATGACCCCATGACACAGATACATCCCCTGACCAAAAGTTCGCCGACGCCGGGAGGGCTCCCCGTCGGCACGCTGTCCCCAGGTGCAGGCCTGAACGGCATCCAGCCGTCCAAGCCCCTGCACTCGCCCTCGTCGCCCTCGACACCCGGCCCGCCGAGCATGCTGACCCCGCAAGGTCTGTCCGGCGGATGCCAATGCCACGGCACCGTGCAGCTCGCCGTACAGATTCTCGAAAGCGCCGTCGCGGGATCCCAGGACGCGCTCAGGGCCGCGCTCGACGCCATCGGCAACTTCGACCTGACCCAATGGGAGGGTTCGGCGGCCACCCTATGCCATGACATGCTGCAACGCATGTGCTCCGTCATCAACGCAACCGACGACGAGCTGCAGGTGACCCTGCGCATGACCACGATCACGGGAGGCACGCCATGACCCAGTACGTCGACACCAAGATTCGCGCGAACCTCACCTACCTGGGCGACATCGACGCCCTCGAGCGCTTCGCCACGGGCCTTCTGGCCGTTGCCGAGAGGGTCTCCACCATCACCGCCATGTGGCAGTCCATGCCCCTCAAGATGCAGATGCACCGCCACTCCACAATGTGCCCGTACCTGCCGATGGGCGCGCCGTCGGTCACGCCGAGCGGGCACAAGTCGCTGCCCTTCGACGCGATCGAAGGGCAGGCGCGCACGCACGTCGAGCAGTACGCGCAGCTCGCCGCGACGCTGCAGTCGGCCGCCGAACGCATCCTGCGCGCCTACTCCATCTACTCGGATTCCGAACAGAGGGCGCGGCGCATCGTCAACGAGATGATCGAGTTCGCCATCGAGCGCTTCCCCATCGGTTCGTCGTTCTTTCTGGCCGGCGCGTCGGTGTTCATCCCGTTCATCGGGCTCGTCGACGAAGGCGAGTTCACGCCCGCCTCGTACTCGCACGAGCTGTGGTGGTTCCAGGACGGCATCGTCTCCGGCTACGGCGCGGTGCTCTCCGGCGTCCCGATGAGCGCCGGGCTGAAATCCCTGTTCAAGAAAATCGGCTCGAGCTCGGGCAAGATGCCCGGCGGCATCGACCTGTCGAGGCTGTTCGACCCGAAAACCCTCGACGCGCTCGAGTGGAAGGACGTCGTCGAGAACCTCTTCCACACCGACGAGGCAAACGAAGCCGCCGGGCAGTTCACGAAGCTGGGCGGGTCGTTCGTCGACCGCATCCAGGGCTCCGACGTGAACGTCTACGAGATCCACCCGCGCAAGCCGCTGGAGAAACCCGAGACCATAGCCGACGCCTACCGCAACATCGAGTTGCTCAACGGCCCCTCCACCAGCCCCGGATACGCCACCATCTGCATCCAGCGGCTCGAAAGGCCCGACGGCAAGCGCGCATGGATCGTGACGCTCCCGGATTCCGACGGCCATCCCGACTCCCCGTGCTCGGTCAACCAGATCGTGCCGCTGATGTCGGATTCCTCGCGCCAGCGCCTCGACTCGGAAAGTATGAAGTTCGCGCGCGAGGCGATGAAGCAGGCCGGCGTGAAGAAAGGCGACGACGTGGTGCTTATCGGCGGCTCGCAGGGCGGGCTCACGGCGGCGTCGATGGCGGGCGGCATCTCGAGCGAATACGATTTCCTCCACGTCGTCACCGCCTCGGCCCCTATAGCGAACCACCCGATCCCGGGCAACACGTATGTGACGAGCGTCGAGATGGAAACCGACCCCCTGACGGCGCTCGACGGCGCACAGAACCCCGTGCGGGAGAGCTGGCTGACGGTGCAGGGCATGAACTCGCGCACGCCCTCGCCCACCTCCACTCCCGTGGAGGGAACCGGGGACCACCTCGAGCAGCCCACCGGCATGAACTACCAGCGCGCCGCCTGGCAGAACGCCACCGAGGCCGGCTCCCCCGCCGTGGAGGAGCACGAACGGCATTTCCAGGAGGCCACCCAGGGAGAGCTCGTGGGCACGTATTTCTACCAGGGCCGCATCGAGTAACGGGCGCGGGCGCGGATGGAGCAACGGCGACATGGCGCGGTGCGCGTCACGCTTATCGTGCGGGCGGCGCGACGGCAGCCGGGCGCCTCGCGCGACGGCAGCCGGGCGCTTCACGCAACGGCAGCCGGGCGGACCGCGCGGCCTGCCGTATCCGCGCCCTGCCGTATCCTAGAGGCATGAATCTGACTGACATCACCCCCGCTATCGCCCTCAGCCCGCTTGACGGACGCTACCAGAAGCAGACCTCCCCGCTCGTGGAGTACCTGAGCGAACCCGCGCTCAACCGCGAGCGCATCCATGTCGAGACCGAATGGATGATCTACCTCGCCGGCGGAGACGACGGCCGCACGTCGTATATCCCGGGCGTCAAGCCGTTCACCGATGCGGAGGCGGCGTACCTGCGCGCCATCGTCGGCGATTTCGGCGCCGAGGGCATCGACGAGCTCAAGCAGATCGAGTCCGTCACGCACCACGATGTCAAGGCCGTGGAATACTACATCGACCGCCGTCTCGACAAGGCCGCCGAGGCCCTGGGCGCCGACACGGAGCTCGCGCGCCTCAAGCCGCTCGTGCATTTCGCCTGCACGTCCGAGGACATCAACAACCTCTCGTACGCGCTGTGCGTCAAGCAGGCTGTGGAGAAGGTGTGGCGCCCGGCCCTCGAGCACGTCACCGACAAGCTCGCCGCCGCGGCCGACACCTTCCGCGACCTGCCGATGCTCGCCCTGACGCACGGCCAGCCGGCCACCCCGACGACGCTCGGCAAGGAACTCGCCGTGTACGTGTACCGCCTGCGCCGCCAGCTCAAGCATCTCGACTCCCAGGAATACCTGGGCAAGATCAACGGCGCGACCGGCGATTTCGCCGCCCACTACGCCGCCCTTCCGCAAGTGGACTGGGTGCATGTCTCGCAGACCTTCGTCACCGAGCGCCTGGGCCTGGACTGGAACCCGCTGACCACGCAGATCGAATCGCATGACTGGCAGGCCGAGCTCTACGGCATCGCCAGCCATACGAACCACATCCTGCATAACCTCGCCCAGGACGTGTGGATGTACATCTCGCGCGGCGTGTTCGCGCAGGTGCCCGTCAAGGGCGCGACCGGCTCCTCCACCATGCCGCACAAGGTCAACCCGATCCGCTTCGAGAACGCCGAGGCGAACCTCGAGCTCAGCTGCGCGCTGTTCGACACCCTCGCCGCCACGCTCACCGAGACGCGCTGGCAGCGCGACCTCACGGACTCCACCACGCAGCGCAACATCGGCTCCGCCTTCGGCTACGCCATGCTCGCCCTGTACAACCTCGACGGCGGCCTCGACTCCATCCATCCGAACAAGGAGGCCATGCAGGCCGAGCTCGACGGCAACTGGGAAGTGCTCGGCGAAGCCATCCAGACGGCCATGCGCGCCGCGGCGCTCGAAGGCCGCGAAGGCATGGACAACCCGTACGAGCGCGTCAAGGAACTCATGCGCGGCAAGCGCATCGGCAAGAAGGACGTCGAGGACTTCGTGGCCACGCTGAATTTCGACGCCGAGACCGGCGCCCGCCTCGCCTCCCTGACGCCCGCGACCTACCGCGGCATCGCGGACCGGCTGGTAGACTACGATGCATGAGCCGAGACACCAGTAAAGAGAACGGAGGCCACGGCGACGACGTCGTGGCCTCGGATTCCCCGATCCGGCCGCAGAGAGACGAAGCCACGGAGAATCCCAGCGAGAAGACCTCCGACACGATGACCTCGGACGCACAGGCGACCGGTGGGGACCGCACCGCCGCAAGCTCCGGAAAAACGGCCTCCCCCGCCAAGCCGGCGCCGCTTATCGAAGATGTCGCGCCGCAGAAGGTGCGCGACCGCACCGACCTCATGCACCTCGTCCTGGCGGCCCTCATCGGCGTCGCCGCAACGCTCATAGCCTATTACCTGACGGGACTGACATCCGGCGTCCAATCCGACATGGAGCGCGCCGTCGAAGGGGCCAGCTGGCTCCTGTCGATGCCCTTCACCTTCTTCACCCAACTGTGCACGGTCGTTATCATCGGATGGGTCATCATCCAAACCGTCATCACCAAGGAATGGGTGCAATGTCTGAGCTCGGCCACCGCGCTCATCCTCGGCTACCTCATCTGCGACCTCATATCGTGGCTTGTCGTCAGAACCGGGAACCCGGAGCTCATCACCGCCCTCATATCCAACAACAACATCTCCGGCACCCTGCTGCCTGACCTGTACGCCGGCCTCGCCGCGTTCCTCACGGCCGCCGGGCCCATGCGCATGCGCAACTCCGTGCGCTGGGGCTGGATCATCACCGACGTGCTCGCCGCCCTGCTCGTCATCGTCAGCTTCGAGTCGCCCGCCGGGACCATCGTCTCGTATACCCTGGGCCGCGCCATCGGACTGACGACGCGCTTCATCGCCGGCTCCCCCAGCTTCGGCGCCTGGGGCTCGCAGATCACCGACGCCATGGCGATGATAGGCCTCAAGCCCGTGCGCCTCGTGCGCCGCGCGGAGCAGGACGGCACCGCCGACATCGCCGACGGCCTCGTGCCCGACTCGCGCATCTATGACATGACCTGCGCCGACGGCACATCGTATGTGGTCTCCGTCTCCGACGAGCAGCGCCACGCCACCGGCTACCTGCGCCAGCTGTGGCAGATGATCACGCTCACCGGCATCTCGCATCGCACCGACCGTTCCGCACGCGCCGCCGTGCGCCACCACCGCAACATGCTGCTCGACCTGCGCCATATCGGCCTGCCGCAGCTCAACCCCTACGAGGTCACGTACAGCAAGGAATCCGCCATCCTCGTACTCACCAAGGACGAGGTGCTCTCCCCCTGCGACTGGCCCACCGTCACCGACAACGACGTGGCCGACGTCATGGCGTACCTGCACCGCGCGAACACGCGCGGCTACACAAACCGCACGATCCGCCCCGGCAGCTTCGCCCGCACGAAGGACGGCCGGCTCATCCTCACCGGCTGGGATATCGGCGACGACGGCAGCAACGGCGCCAACATCGCCATCGACCGCGTGCAGATGCTCGCCGCGCTTATGTGCACGATCGGCATCGACCGCACCATTCTGTGCGGCATCCGCGCATGGGGCCGCGAGGAGATGGCCGCGCTGCAACCCTATGTGCAGAGCGCCGTGATTCCGATGGAGACGGTGCGCATGCAGACGTGGGACCGCCGCCACAGCATCAAGACGCTGCGCACGCGCCTCGGGCAGCTCGTGGACGAGGACGAGGCGGAGCAGACCGTGCCCGTCACCGTCACGCGCTTCTCGCTGCGCACGATCCTGAGCATCGTGCTCGTTCTCATCGCCGCCATCGTGATCTTCACGCAGTTCAACCTCGACGAGATGATCACCGCCGTCAGGGGCGCGAACACGGCGATGGCGCTGCTGTGCTTCCTCTTCGGCTGCCTGGCGTGGGTGGGCATGACGATCACCCTGACCGCGTTCACGGAGCCCGACAAGCGGCATTTCTTCGCCGCCTTCATGGCGCAGATCACGACGAGCTTCACCGCCGTGTCCATGCCCGCGGGAGTGGGCCCCGCGTTCGTGAACCTGCAGTTCCTGCGCAAAACCGGGCACAGGAACTCGAAGGCCACGGCCATCATGAGCGCCGTCATCGCCGTGCAGGTGGTCGCCACCGTCATCCTCATCGTGTTCGTCGGCCTGTTCACCGGCCGCGCCAGCTTCGGCAGCATGGTGCCCACGGGAACCGTGGCCATCGTCATCGCCGCGCTGATTGTGGTCGGCTCGCTGTGCATGCTCATCCGGCCGTTGCGCACCATGATTCAGAAGAAGCTCATGCCGATTCTCAGCCAGTACGCGCACCAGCTGGCCGCGCTGCTCACCCAGCCCGCCACGCTCGCCGTCGCATGCTTCGGCGCCGTGCTGCAATCGGTGGCTTTGGGGCTGAGCTTCTGGGCCGCGCTCATGGCCTTCGGCTACCACTCGAATGTGGTGGAGACCACGTTCATCTACCTTCTGAGCAGCACGATTGGCTCGGCCGTGCCGACGCCGGGCGGCCTGGGCGGCGTGGAGGCGATGCTGTTCGCCGCGTTCACCGGAACCGGCGTGCCCGGCGCCATCGCCATGAGCGCCACGATGCTGTTCCGTGTGCTCACCTACTGGATCAGGATTCCCATGGGCGCGCTGTCGATGAAGTGGCTGCAGAAGCGCAATATGCTGTGACGATGCGGGGCGGTGCGGATGCAGCCTGCCGCACTGCTCTTCCGCGCACCCATTCCACGACACCCTCCCATGCCGCGAAAATGGCTGAATCGCGGGCATTCGCGTCCGAATCGTGGAAAATCGGGCCAAAACCGACACGTGCCGGACGCGGAATCCGTCTTTTTTGTGTTTTTTGCCCCGAAATCCCTGAAATTTCAAAGAAAAGTGCCCTGTCAGGCCAGACATTGAAGTAATATCTCTATTGTGATTCAGGGCCCCTCATAAGGAGGAGCCCTCCAATTGGAAGGGTGTGCACATGGCATACAACAAGTCCGAGCTCGTTTCGAAGATCGCTCAGAAGAGCAACCTCACCAAGGCCCAGTCCGAGGCCGCGGTCAACGCCTTCGAAGAGGTGCTCATCGAGTCCCTCAAGAGCGGCGAGGGCCTCCGCCTGACCGGTATCCTCACCGCGTCCCGCGTCGAGCGCGCCGCCCGCAAGGGCCGCAACCCGCGTACGCGCGAGGTCATCGACATCCCGGCCGGCTACGGCGTCAAGCTGACCCCGGGCTCCCTCCTGAAGAAGGCCGTGTCCGAGCAGGAGTAGTCGGGTTTCCGGAAACCGGCCCTCGTTTCCCGGGTTCGGTTTTCGAAATACGATTCGACGATTCGACTCGCTGATTCGACTCGCAAAGGGCTGTGGATTCAAGGATGAATCCACAGCCCTTTGTTATGCCCATTGCTCTTCATGCGGTTGCGCACGGATGTGTGGCCCCATACGAATCCGCGCCACATCCCCACACCGCCTCCCCAACAGTGCCTCTCACTGGCACGCCACCCGCCAACGAGACCCACTGTTCGCGGAAAAATCGTGCATTCCCAACACCCGCCTCCCCAACAGTGCCTCTCACTGGCACCGGACCGACCAGCGAGACCCACCGTTGACGGAAAAATCGTGCATTCCCAACGATCCCCCGCCCAACAGTGCCCCTCACTGGCACCGGAGCGACCAACGAGACCCACCGTTAACGGCTTGACGACCTATTCCCAACGATCCCCCGCCCAACAGTTGCTCTCACTGGCACCGGACCGACCAGCGAGACCGACCGTTGACGGAACAATCGTGCATTCCCAACACCCGCCTCCCCAACAGTGCCTCTCACTGGCACTAGACCGACCAACGAGACCCACCGTTAACGGCTTGACGACCTATTCCCAACGATCCCCCGCCCAACAGTGCCTCTCACTGGCACCGGAGCGACCAACGAGACCAACCGTTGACGGAACAATCGTGCATTCCCAACACCCGCCTCCCCAACAGTGCCTCTCACTGGCACGCCACCCGCCAACGAGACCCACTGTTCGCGGAAAAATCGTGCATTCCCAACA
>NZ_MWWR01000007.1 GCF_002259605.1 Pseudoscardovia radai
GACGACCTATTCCCAACGATCCCCCGCCCAACAGTGCCTCTCACTGGCACCGGAGCGACCAACGAGACCAACCGTTGACGGAACAATCGTGCATTCCCAACACCCGCCTCCCCAACAGTGCCTCTCACTGGCACGCCACCCGCCAACGAGACCCACTGTTCGCGGAAAAATCGTGCATTCCCAACACCCGCCTCTCCAACAGTGCCTCTCACTGGCACACCACCCGCCAGCGAAGCCCACCCACCCCTCACGCCGGTGTAGCACGGAGGCGCATCAGGCGTGATATCCTGACGGTAGTCGACAGACAAAGGAGGAATCATGGCGCGAACACTGACCGTCCAGGCCGTTGTTGCATCTGCCGGGAGTCGCGCCCTGTGTTGTCTGTCCGCCTTCTGTGCACCGAGCTGTCAGACACCGAGCTGTCCGTCCGATCGGGCATAACCGGGCATAACCGGGCATAACCGCCAGCTGGCGCGTCCGCGAGCGCCGCGAGTCTTCGCCGCGCCGCCTGACGTCATTTTCTTTTACGATTCCGCCGCGTCCCGCGAGTTTCCGCTGTGAATTTCCACCAGGAATTTCCACGATGGATCCGCTGTATCCGCGGACGGGCAGAGCGTACCCGTATCAGCATTCATATCCGGCGCCGCCGTAGGCGCCTCAGGACGGCCCACCATATCCATATCCGGGCCGCCCGCCATCACAGGAGTTGTTATGTTCACCGTCACCACGTCCATGTCCACCGCCCCAACCGCCGCCTCTCCGTCCCGCACATCGGCCTCCGCCGCGCCATCGCTCACCCCGCGCCTGCACGGCGTGAGCGAAACCATGCTGCAGACGCTGGCCATGCGCGGATTGTACGCAGGCGACATGCTGGCCATGAGCCTTCTGCGCCGCCTCGATTACGATTTCACCGCCGCCATGCGTGATGACGCCCTGGCCGAGGCGGTCGTGTCCCGCACTCGCGCGCTCGACACGCTGGCCACGACCTTCGCCGCCCTGCATCCGCACGGGGCCGTCGTGAATCTCGCGGCCGGGCTCGACACGCGCTTCCACCGCATCGCCACGGCGGATATGCGCTGGTTCAACGTCGACCTGCCCGACGTGGTCGAGGCGCGACGATTGCTGTTGGGCCATAGCCGGAACCTCACCGATATCGCGGCGGACGCGACCTCGCCCGAGTGGGCGCGGATCGTGCGCGAGGCCATGGACGGCGCACCGATCGCGCCATCCGTGTCGCCGTCCGCCCCGCGCACCGCATCGGCCACGCCGTCCGCCCCGTCATCGCCGCAAGCCGCGACGCACCCCACGCCGCGCCCGGCCGCCGGCCATCGTCTGAACCGCGTCCCCGTGCCCCCGACGCTTGTGCTTATGGAAGGCCTGTCGATGTACCTGAGCGATTCCTCCCTGGGCACCATCATGTCCATCGTGGCGGAGTACTTCCCCGGCGCCACCTTCGTGTCGGAAACCATCACGCCGGAGTTCATTGCGGACGCTGACATGCCGTCGATCCGCGCCACCGGATCGCGTTTCACCTGGGGCGCGGAATCGGGCGCGCAAATGGAACGCCTCGAGCCGCGGATGCGCTGGCACGCCGATATTCCGCTCGAAACGCACGGCCACTACCTCGCGGTTTTCGCCGCCTGAGCCGACGCAAGCCGAGCCCTACGCGGTTTTCGCAGCCTGAAGCAGCTCCATCACGCGCTCGTAGCCGGGCGTGGGCGTCGGATCGAAGGGGTCGAGCAGCTGCGTCTCGGCCTGCCTCCCGTCCACCGAGGCGGCCACATGCGTCCAGTCTGCGGACCACGTGCAGCCCGGCGTCTTGCCCGCGGCGGCCACGAACGCGCCGCGCAAGGCCGCGCGCGTATCCGCCGGCGGCGTGTCGAGCGCTGCGTCCACGGAGGCGTCGTCGAGCATCAGACGCATCTGGTCGTGTGCCACAAGGGATTCGAAGATATGCCCGTTGGCAACATCGTGGTAGTCGAGGTCAAACTGGCGGATGCGCGCGGCCCCCAGATCGGGGTGACGCAGCTTCATGGACTGCACGAAGCGGTATTTCGCAGCCCAGTCCACCCAGCTCGACAGCTCGGTGATGTCGGCGAAATGCACGGAGTCAAGCGCCTTCGCCCACAGTTCGAGGCATTCGGGCGCGTCTGCCACATCCAGCGCCACGTCGTCGCCGTGCTCGCGCACGAAGCGGTCCGCCTCGCGCAGGTACACGCCCTGGATCTCGAGGGCGCATTTGCGCGTGCCATCGGCCATGTCCAGCGGCACGGTTCCGGTCATATCCCGCGCCACGATTTTGATGGCCTTTCCCGGATCGGCCAGCTCCATGCCCTGCAGCCCCGTCTCGAGGCCGTGGTGCACGGCGTATTCGAGGATGCACAGCACCAGATGCGTGCACGTGAGTTTCATCCAGGTGGCGATCTGCGAACGGTTCGAGTCGCCGAGGATCACGTGGAGGCGGCGGTACATGTCGGAGTTGGCCAGCGGCTCGTCGCGCGTGTTGATCATGGGGCGCGACCGTGTGGTGGAGCTGGAAATGGCGTCGTCAAGGAAGTCGGCGCGCTGCGAAAGGCGGAAGGAGCCGTCCGCGGCCCATGTGCCGGCGCCCGTGTACAGCTGGCGGGTGATGAGGAACGGGATGAGCTCGCGCCCCAGCAGCGACAGCGGGATATCACGACGCACGAGGTAGTTCTCGTGGCAGCCGAAGGAGTGACCGGCCGAGTCGACGTTGTTCTTGTACAGGTGCACGCGTGCGTTCGCCCCGTACTCGGACCTCACGAGCTCCTGCGCGTCGAGCGCCATGCGGCGCATCGTGCGCTCCCCCGCCGCGTCCATGCGCAGCGCGTCGATGGGGCGCGTCGCCTCGGCCGTGGCGTACTCGGGGTGCGAGCCGACGTCAAGGTAGAGGCGCGATCCGTTCGCGGTATACGTATTGGTGCTGCGCGTGGCCGCCACGACGGGGCGGAACATGAGCATGGCCACGGTTCCCGGATCGGGTTCGCGCTCGGCGCCCGTCACGGAGATGCCGTACTCGGTTTCGATGCCGAAGATGCGGCGCAGGCTCGGATCGGCCTGCGGCAGGTCGGACATGGAGATGCGCGATCGGCTGTCCCTGAGCTGCGGCACCTGTCACTCGCCGCCCTTCTGGACGAAGTGGTTGACGTAGTCCTCGGCGTTGTTCTCGAGAACCGATTCGATGTCGTCGAGAACGGAGTCGAGGCCCTCGGCGGCGTCCTGGTATTCGACGGACGGCGCGGCCTGCGTCTGGGATGCGTTCCCGGCGGCGTTCACGATGGCGTTCGCGGCGGTGACCGGCTTGCGAATCTGACCTTCCTGCGGCATTGTGACCTCCTGTGTGGCCTGATGATGGCCTCTGTATGGCCCTGTTCGGCCTGCGCGGACGGCGCGCGGTTCGTGCGCGGTCCGTCGGCCTTACTGTGGCCCCGCCCGGAGCGGGGCCGGCGTTCCGTAGGCTAGATTACCTCACGCCTCAGGCCGCGTCACCCGGCGCGGCCGCATCGTCGCCGCCAGACGCGCCCGGCTCCGTGCTCTACGCGCCCGTCCCCGCGCCTGCGCCCGGCGTCCCGGTCAGGTACGGGATGAGCTCGTCGCGCAGCAGGCCGTTCGTGGCGAGCACATCGTTGTCGGAGCTCCAGCGAATCTTCCCGCCGTCCCATCTCTCGAGCGTGCCCTGCGCCTCCCAGACCACGGCCGTGGCCGCGGCGACGGCGGGGACGTCCCACGAGTGCAGCGCGGATTCGAAGTAGGCATCGTATGTTCCGTCGGCCACCTTGCACAGGTCGAGCGAGGCGGGGCCGATGCGCTTGATGTCGGCCGGATGCCCGGCCAGCGACGCGGCCTTCTCGAGCACCTGTTTGGATTCCTCGGGGAAATACGACATGCCGAAGCAGATCATGGAGCCGTCGAGCGAGCGCGTGGCGGACGGGATGACGGCCTCGCGCTTCTCCTCGCCCTGCGGGGTGCGGCGGATGCGGATGGCGCCCTCGCCGCGCGCCGCGAGGTACATGAGGCCGAGCGCCGGCGCGTACACGACGCCGAGGATCGGATACACCTCCCCCTGGCCGTTTACCTCGAGGATGGCGATGGTGATGGTCCATTCGCTGAGGTTGCGCATGAAGTTGATGGCGCCGTCCAGCGGGCACAGGCTCCAGAAGCGGTTGCCCGGCGTCCGGTCTCCGCCGCCGTCCTCCCAGAAGCCGTTGAGCGGGTTGATGGCGCTGACCTTGGCGCGCAGGAAGTCCATGATGGCGTCGTTGACGTCGGTGGTGTAGGCCTTGCCCGGCTCTTCCTGCCTGGCCTGGGTGCTGTGCGGGCGCAGCTGCATGCGCAGCGCCTGCGCGCCCGCTTGGGTGGCGACCTGCGAGATGTCGAAGGTCAGCGAGCGCATGAGATTCGTATCCGACGTCTCGAGCGCCTTCTGCGCGTCGACGGGCTCCTCGGAGCCCTGGCCGCCGGTGGGCGTGGGGGTGATGATGTTCCTCATATGACCCTTCCTTGCACGATGTCTTACACGATGTATACGGCGCGTCTCACGGCGCGCCGGGGCGCGGTCTGCCGGGGGATGGGCCCGTGCCGTGCCGTTCCTGTGGGCGGGACGCCGGGAGGCGTTCCGCGAAAGGGATTGCGGGGTTCCGTCGGACCCGCGTGCAGCGGTTGTCTCGTTCCGTCGCCCGCTGGGCGCGTCCGGTGCCTCGCGTCCGTCCTCCGGCTGCATCCGCCCCCATTCGTGGCGCTGTGCGCGCCGCTGCCTAGCGGATGATGGGGTGCCGTCGGACGGTGGCCGGCGGTTGCCCGCCTGCCGTGATATCGGTGTGTTCTCGGTTTTCGTTACTGATGGGTGTTCTTGTGTTCCTCTGCCTTATTCGGTTCTTCTGTTCATGCCGGCGGACGATGCCGATATCCGCATCCTCCGGGCGGCGGCGCCGGCTTGCTGGCGTCCGTCGGAAATATTCTATACGCCTCGCACGGCAGGCCGGTATTGCGCCGTGATATTCGCTGACGGCGTGATATTCGCTGACGGAGCGAACGCAGATCAGGCGCCGATGGCACTCAGGAAGGCGCGAATCGCGTCATCCCCCGGCGTGCCGTCCTCCCCCGCGGCCGCGAGCAGCGCTTCGAGCGCCGCCCCGTCGGCGGCCTCGGTATGCGCCAGCGGGTCGGCGCAGTCGATGGGATGCGGTTCGCCGGTCGAATCGTGAAGAACGATGCGCCCCCATCCCGCGGCATGCACGATTCCGGGCGCGCCGTCCACGAGGCGGCCGCGCAGCCACGCGCGCGTGTCTCGCGGCGGAAGTTCCTGCGCCTGCCGGATCTGGGAATCGTCCACCAGCCTCTCGGAACGGGGCCTGACCGATTCGAACACGGAGCCACGCGGCTCGAGCGCCGCCCATGCGATATCCGCGGCGCGCAGCCTCGCGTCCGTCCAGTCCAGGGCGCGGCGGCGGCGCAGACTTTCGAGGATCTGCCATTTGAGCAGCCATTCGAGCCGCCCCGCCTCGGCGCGCAGCCCCAGGCGCGCGTCGTCGCCGGCTTGCATAACATGTGCCACGTCCTCGAGCGCCCTGCCCCACATGCCGGCCACGCGGCGCGTGGCATCGTCGGGCCACAGGGGCTCGCCCTGCGTCGTGCAGCCCCAGACGCGCGCCGCGGCGGCGTACACGAGGCCGCGCAGCCTGATCTGCGCCTGCCAGGCGGTGAGGCGCTCGCCGGTTTCCGTTTCGAAAGGCCGGCGCAACGTGAGGTCATGGGACACGTCGTGCATCGCGGCCACCGGGTCGGCCGGCATCAGCGCGGCGATCTGCGCGTCGGCGTCCATGTCGGCGGCTTCGAAGGCGCCGGCGAGCCAGACGATGAGCGCCGTCGTGCCCAGCTTCAGGGCCTCGGGCACGTCCATGCGGTTGGCGTCGCCCACGATGACATGGAAGCGGCGGAAGTCGCCGGTGGAATGCGATTCGTCGCGCGTGTTGACGATGGGCCGGTCGAAGGTGGTCTGCAGCCCGATGCGCGCGTGGAAGTAATCGGCGCGCTGCGACAGCTGGAAACCCGCCTCCTCGCCGCGCTCCCCGAGCCCCACGCGGCCGGCGCCGGTGAAGATCTGACGCGTGACGGCGTGGATGGTGAACAGGCGCGCCAGGCAGGAGAAGGGCACGGCGCGCGGCACGTGGTAGTTCTCGTGCGCGCCCCAGCTGGCGCCCTTGCCGTCGGCGTTGTTGCGGTGCAGGACGATGCGCCGTCCGGTCGCCTCGTTCGCGCGGCGCGCCGCGTCGAGCATCAGCGCGTCACCCGCGCGGTCATAGGCCAGGGCCTCGAAGGGGCCGACGGCCTCCGGTGCCGAGTACTCGGGATGCGCATGGTCCACGTAGATGCGGGCGCCGTTGGCCTGCAGGCGGTTCGTGGCGCGCAACTGCGGGGAGTCGGTGAGCATGCCGGGATCCGCGAGCGCCCGTTCGAGCCGGGTGCCGCGCGCGTCGTTGACAGGGTCTTCGAGGCCGTAGTCCCAGCGGATGGCGGCGCGGGCCCCGTCGCCGGCCGCGTCGATCACGTCATGGCTCAGCTGGATGGGATTGGCGCCGGGATCGGCGAGGTCACTGACCGCGTATTCGGTTTCGATGCCGATGACGCCCATGGGGCTGCGCGCCGGGGACGCGGGGTCCGCCGCCGGCGAGCCGAGGAACGCCCCGGGCGCGGGGGACGCCGCGCCGCCGGTTCCGGAGATGCGCTGTGCGCCGTCGATATCGTGGTAAGCCATTCGCCTGTCCTTCCGTTTTGTCGCCACGCCGTCCTGCCGCCACGCCGCCGTCGCGGCGGGCTGCGTGGCGCACCGTGTCTATTTGATGCCGCCGTCCGTGAGGAAACTCGCGCCGCCTGACAGCGCCGCGTCGCCGGTCGACAGCAGCACCTGCGAGACATTGTCGCCGATGCCGGCGATGCGCGCCCACTGCTGCACGTTCTGCGAGGTATACGCCTGGCTCGCGGCATCGCTGGACTCCGCGAACTCCTGCTGCACCGCCTGCAGCAGCCCGTCGCGCGTGATCAGTGACTCGCCGCCGTTCGCAATGGAATGCTTGAGCGCCGCCATCTTCGCGCGGTTCACGATGCTCGCGAGCATGGCGCCGGAGCACAGGTTGCCCAGGTACACGTCGCTGCGCACGCCTTTCGAGTCGTAGACGGCGCAGATGTGGCGGCGGTGCGATTTCTCGTACACGTCGGTCACCACCGCGTTGATGAGGCTGTCGGGCGTCTCGTTCTCGTCGATCGGCAGGTCGGTGGTGATGTAGCGGCGCAGGATGTCGACGGCCTGCTCGGGGCCGGGGCGGTCGATGCGGATCTTCACGTCGAGGCGGCCGGGGCGCAGGACGGCGGGGTCGATCATGTCGACGCGGTTCGAGGCGCCGATCACGATGACGTTGTCCAACGATTCGATGCCGTCGAGCTCGGTGAGGAACTGCGGCACGATGGTGGTCTCGATATCGGATGACACGCCGCTGCCGCGCGTGCGCAGCAGCGAGTCGATCTCGTCGATGAACACGATGACGGGCACGCCGCGGGCGGCGCGCTCGCGGGCGCGGGCGAACACGGAGCGCATCGTGCGTTCGGCCTCGCCCACGTATTTGCTGAGGATCTCAGGGCCCTTGACGGAGAGAAACACGCCGGGGCTTCGAGGCGTGTCGGGGGTCTGTGCGGCCGACAGCGCATGAGGGTCCGCCGGCGCATGCGCCGCCTGGGAGGCGGGCGCGTCGTCTTGCATGAAGCCCTTCGACAGCGCGTTCGCGATGGCCTTGGCGATCAGCGTCTTGCCGTTGCCCGGAGGACCGTACAGAAGCACGCCCTGCGGGGGCTTGAGGCCGTAGCGTTCGTACAGGTCACGATGCAGGAAGGGCATCTCCACGGCGTCACGGATGCGCTCGATCTGCTCATCGAGGCCGCCGATGTCGGCGAAGGTCACGTCGGGCGCCTCCTCGAGCACGAGATCGTTGGCATCATAGCGCGGAAGGACCTCGACGGCGTAGTGGCCGGATGCGTCGAGCAGCACGTCATCGCCCTCGGCCACGTCGCGGCGTGCGATGCCGCCGCCGCGCAGCACCACCGCACGGGCGCCGGAGGAATCGTCCACCAGGAGCCGGTCGGCGCCCAGCAAGGAGCGCACGCGGCGCACGGGGCCGGTGATTGTGGTGGACACGGCGCGCACAAGCACGAGATTGTCGTTGAGCAACACGCTCTGGCCGGGCGTCAGGTGGTCGACCTTCACCTGTGGCGAGACCACAACGATCATGCGGCGGGCGCCCTGGATAACCTCCGCGGTGGCGCGCTGCACGCCGCGGTCGATGCGCGTGGAGTCGACGCGCACGAACACCGCGTAGGTGGTCGGCGGATGCGCGAGGTCGTTGAGGCGCGAGCGCGCGTCGGTCAGCTGCTCCCCCGCTTTCGAGAGCGCCGCTGCGAGCGCGTGGTTACGCTCGTGCATGGCGTCGAGGCGGCGCGCCATCTCGTCGAGCCGGGCCTCGTACCGGCCGCGTTCGGAGGTCATATCCGGCGAGGCCGGGGCGTAGGCGGCGGTGTCCGCGGCGCAGTCAGACGCGGCGCCGCGATTGCTGTCGGTCCCACGATTGGCCGCGACGTCGTTCCCAGCGACGTCGTTTCCAGCGCCGGCGCCCGCGCCGTTGCCTGTCAGTGCGTCCATATGCGCTCCTTACTGATATATTCCGTTCCGCCCGCCGCCGGCCGAAAACCCGGCCGCCGCGTCGGACCCGCTGCCACCACGGTACGACGCACGCTGGAGAGCCGCGTCACGCGGTTCGCGACCAGCGCAATCCGCCTGACGGGCGGTACAGGTCCCGCGCATCCACCGGTGCACGATGGGTTTCCGGAAGGCCCCGGGGCCCGCGCCACACCCTTCCGCATGGAGAGGGCGCCATGTAGAATAGCCGTGTTTATGCGGCCGCACAGCCCGCCGAATCGTGAAGAAAGCCGATAATGACCCCCACTGAACAGAACGCATCATGCCGACGCCTCCTCGTGATGGATATCGATTCCACACTTATCGACGAGGAGGTCATCGATCTTCTGGGCGACGCGTCGGGTCACGGCGAGCAAATCGCCGCGATCACCGAACGCGCCATGCGCGGCGAAATCGACTTCCGCGAGGCGTTGCGCGAACGCGTCGCCCTGCTCAAGGGCCTGCCCGACACGGTGTTCCATGACGTGATCGGCCGCACGCATTTCACCACCGGCGCGCTCGACCTCATCGACGAATGCCACCGCCGCGGCTGGACCGTCGGCGTGGTGTCCGGAGGATTCCACGAGGTGGCCGACGAACTCGTGCGCCGCGCGCATATCGACCGCTGCCTGGCGAACGGCCTGGTGGTGCGCGACGGCGTGCTGACCGGGCAGATCGACGGAGACATCGTGACGAAGGAATCGAAGCTCGCCGCGCTCACCGCATGGGCGGCCGAGGACGGCGTGCCGATGGACCGCACGATTGCCATCGGCGACGGAGCGAACGACATCCCCATGATTCTCGCGGCCGGCACCGGCATCGCGTTCTGCGCCAAGCCCATCGTGCGCCAGACCGCGCCCCATTCGATCACCACCCGCGACCTGCGCCTTGCGCTGCCGATTATCGACGGCGCTTCTGCCGAGGGCGCCCGTTAAAGCCCGGCACCGGGCGCAGGCGGCGATGATGCCGACCGCGCCCGCCTTCCCCATCTCCTGCGGACGGGCGACACGCCGAAGACGCCGATTCCCCACGCCATGGTTCACCAAGAGTTCACGCAGGAGGTGTTTTTCACCTTCCGCAGCGCGCACAGACGGCGTGATTTGTCGAACATGTCGAACAGTTAAGTCGATTAAGTAGAAGACGCAATGTAATATTTACTAACATTTGCCGTAATTGGAACGCGACCGATGGATTCCCGCGAAGCGGGGATGCCCAGCGAAGCGAAAAATGTTCGAGGTGGTGTTCGATATTCGTTTTCCGTTCGAACGACACGCCGAGAAAGCCCTTGGAAATCAAGGCCTTTCGCGACACGCCGAAGGAGCGCGACACGCCGAAAAAAGACGAAGGACTTTTCCATAACCTCACAGAGCCGGAGTGCCACACACGTCAGAGAATAGACTGACTCCAAATCGCGAGTTTTAGGCGGTGCAAGGGACTTGTACACTAAACATCTCATTTGTTTACTAAAATTACCCCACAGGTTCGCATTACAGTTTGTTACACATATTCTTCATTGTTGTCTTTTTTTACACATATTTTTGGCCTTTGCTCAACAACTCGTTGAAACGAGGCTATATAGTTTTAATCGTTCTCAGGCAAACACTCCATTCAGCTTGAGGGCTTAGAATTCAACCGTGGTTTTCGAGGAATCCATCGCTTGCTTCGGCAAGCCAAGGCAGGAGATTCATAAACTCCCTATCACTCGAGTCTTGTGCCGATGTGGAAACCAAAGGAAGCGCGGAGATTGGCGCGAGGTTTTGTCTCTCCCTTTCCCCTCAGAGCCAATACGAATTCTACGGGCATAGCCCGTGGGTCTCTGACAAAGATGTCCGGAGATCCTTGTTTATAGCCGCCATTTCCCCATGGCGGCTTTTTCATATCCCGGACCATATGGATATCCCTGACCATGCCAACGCGGCATATCCCAAGGCGCGCGGGGCGCCGCATGTGCCTCGCCAGGCCGCACGCGGCGCCCCGTCACGCCCTCCCCTGCCACGTCTCCAAGGAAGAACCTACGTCGCCCTATGCGGTCCGGCGCAGAAGGCTGATGAACATCTGGTCGGTGTCGTGGACGTGCCCGAACAGCTGCACATCGCCGGGACGCGCCGGAAGCGGGATGCCGGGGTTCACGCCGTGCAGCACGGCCGTGGCGTCGCACCGCTCCGCTTCGGGATGCCCCTCAAGCGCGGCGTCCACGATCTGCGTCGTCTCGGGCAGCGCGGGCGAGCATGTCACATACGCCACCACGCCGCCGGGGCGCACGGCGCGCAGGGCGGATTCGAGCAGGCCCAGCTGCAGCTGCGTCAGGGCCGTCAAATCGGCCTCGTCCTTGCGCCAACGCGCCTCGGGGCGGCGTCGCAAGGCGCCGAGACCGGAGCACGGGGCGTCCACAAGCACGCGGTCGAAGCGTCCGGGGAACATCTGCCCCAGCATGCGCCCGTCGAGCTCAAGAACATCATCGATCACACCGTCGGGCAACGCCGACACGTTCTCGCGCACAAGGTCGGCGCGGTGATGCGTGGGCTCGTTCGCGGTCACCGTGGCGTGGCGCCCCGCCGCAATCGAGGCGAGAAGCGCCGTCTTGCCGCCGGGCCCGGCGCACATGTCAAGCCAGGCCGTGTCCGGCCCGTCCAGCGGGCATGCGGCGAGAGCGAGCGCCGCAAGCTGCGATCCCTCGTCCTCCACGCCGGCGCGGTGCCCGCGCACCGCCGCGAGACGCTCCGGCGTCACGCCATGCACACGCAGCGCATAGGGGCTCCACAGGCCGAGTTCGTGCTGCGCCGTATGAGGCAAAGCCGCGATGATCTCGTCGCGCGTCACAAGGCCTGGACGCGCCACGAGCGTGACGCTCGGCGGCTCGTTGTCACGCTCAAGCAGCGCATCGATGGCGCTGCCAAGCGCAACATCCGACGTAGCACGAGGAGCCGCGCCAGGCGCCGCACCCTCCGCCGCGCCATCCGCACCCTCCGCGACGTGACGCCACGCGGCGTCATCGTATCCGGAGGCACGCCACGAGGCGTCGAGCGCCTGCACGATCCAGTCGGGGTGGCTCCACCGCACGCCCAGGCGCTCGGCGGCGTGGTCGCGCGGGATACGCGAGGTGACGATGGACTGCCATTCCTTGAGCCCGCGCGCCACGACGCGGTGCATCACGGCGTTCACGAAGCCGCCGGCGTGCGCCCCGACGCGGCGACGCGCCAGGCTGACGCTTTGCGAGACGGCGGCGTGGTCGGGCACGCCGAGGAACAACGACTGGTAGGCGCCGAGGCGAAGAACCGTCAGCGTGGCGCCGTCGATCGCCTCGCGCGGGCGTTTGGCGGCGGCCGCGACGATGGCGTCGAGAAGGCGCATCCAGCGCAGCGTTCCGTAGACGAGGTCGGTGGCAAAGGCGCGGTTGCGCTCGGGCATGTCGCGTCCGGACAGCAGGCGCGGCGTCAGGAGGTTCGCGTAGGCGTCCTTGGCGAGAACGTCGGTGAGGATGTCATAGGCCACGACACGCGGGTTGTTCCGAGGCGTGTCGCGTGGTGTCGCATCGTGTGGTGCCACTCCACGATGCGCCCCGCGCCCGCGTCCCGGCCGACCGGAGCCGCGCCGGGGCGCGGAGTGGCGGGAGCCATCGTGTTTCCCGCCATCGTGCTTTCCGCCATCGTTGCCGGCGCCGCCATGCGCAAAACCGTCATGTGGTTCAGTCACAGTACGCGTCCTCCCCCAGACGCGCGCCGCGCGCCCAGTCGGCGCCGCGCATGTCCTTCTTGCCCTGCGGCTTGACGCGCAGCAGCTCGAGCGGGTCCGTGGATGTGCCCACCCACACATGGCGTTTGTCGACGAACAGCTCGCCCGGGCGCAGCGCGCGGAAGCGCTCGGCGCAGGCCTCGGGAACGGCCCGGGCATCGGCGATGCGCGCCTCGTCCACGTGCAGCTTCGATCCGTCGGCATCCCCGGCCTTCGCGTCCGCTGCCCCCGCGTGCACGACGCACCAGGCTCCGGGTTCGGGCGTGCAGGCGCGGATCTGACGGTCCGCCGCGAAGGCGGGCACGTCGAAGCGGATATGCGCGTCCTCGGTGCGGATCTTGGCCGCCACCTCATACGCCCCCTGGGGCTGCGGCACGAGCAGGGCGCGGTGCTCGGCCACCAGCTGCATGGCGGAGCACAGCACATGCCCGCCATCCTCGGCCAGGCGCGCGAACAGTTCGCCGCTTGTCTCATGCGGCCCGATCTCGGTGGTGCTCTGCGCCAGGATAGGACCCTCGTCCATGCCCTCGGTGATGCGGAACACCGTGACGCCGGTCACGGTTTCACCCGACCAGATGGAGCGCTGCACCGGGGCCGCGCCACGCCACTGCGGAAGCAGTGAGAAATGCAGGTTGTACCAGCCCTCCGGCATGGCGTCGAGCACGTTCGGGCGCAGGATGTTGCCATACGCCACCACGGCCGCCGCCTCGGCCCCGAAGGCCTTGAGATCGTCGAGGAAGCCCTCGTCACGCGGATTCCTGTCGAGAACCGGCAGCCCCAGCTCCTGGGCCGCCACCTTGACGGGGCTCGGCATGACCTTGCGGCCGCGTCCCTGCGGCGCGTCGGGGCGCGTCAGCACGCCCACGAGCTCGATATCGCCGCCGGCCTGCGCCAGCATCCTCAGAGACGTGACGGCCACGTCGGGCGTTCCTGCAAAAAGAATCCTCATATCGCTCCTTGTCCGTGCATGCGCCGGCCGCTGCCCCGCATGCCATCCACCCATTGTGCCATCGGCCGGCTACCGGAAGGCTCGGCTGCCGAAAGGCTCGGCTGCCGAAAGGCTCGGCTGCCGGATGGCGCCGAACCTACGCGGCCACCTCGTCGCCCGGATGCGCGTCACCGCGCGGAATGGGCACGCCGGCGTCCGCGAGCGCGCGCCGCAGCGCCCTGGGGTCGCCGCCGAAGCAGATGCCGCGCATACCCGTCTCGTTGGCTCCCACGATGTTCTCGGGCTTGTCATCGATGAACACGGCGCCGGCCGGGTCGATGCCGAAGCGCTCGTAGGCCATGCGGTAGATCTGCGGGTACGGCTTGCGCACCTTGACGAATCCCGACACCACGTAGTCGGCCAGAAGCTGCAGCGAGGGGAAGACGCGGCGGGCCACCGGGAAGTCCTCGAAGCCCCAGTTGCTCAGGCCCCAGACGCCGAGTCCGGCGTTCCTGATGTCGAGCACCAGCTTGCGCGAGCCGGGCACGGAGCCGATGAGCGTGTCTTCGAAATTCGCGCAGTAGTAGCGGTACATGCTCGCCCACTGCTCGCCGTGCGTGCGCGCCATCCACTCGCAGGCCTCCTTGGTGGTGGCGCCGGCGTCGACCATCGAGTAGGCGTCCACGAATCCGGAGACGGAGTTGTCAAGGAAGGCGTCGATGGCCTCTTCGCCGTAGCGGCCGATAAGCGCCATGCGCGGGTTCCAGATGGTGAGCACATTGCCGAAGTCGAAGACGACGTCGGTGACGGGGCGCCCCTGCGCCGCCGCGGCGGGGCCGCGGGAGACGATCGTGTCACGCGGCATGCCCTGCGCCGCCTTGCCATACTCGCTGACGTCCATCGGATCCTCCTTCCGGCCTCAGGCGCCGTCACGACGCCCGGCCATATTCGAGCGGCCGGGCATGGGCCCGGCCGGCCTGTGTGCATTGTGCCACACGCGCCTCCCAGATGCCTGCGCAAGCCAGACGCCCGCGCAAGAAGCCGACGCACACCGCGCTGCACACCGACGCACCGCGTCGTCGCATGGCACACGCCGGGATCCTCGCCCGTCAGGCGAGGTCCTTGGGGTACATCTGGAAGCGCAGCTCCACGCGGTTGCCGCGTGCGGCGTGGTCGGCCTCGGCCACGTGAAGACGGTGCGCAAGCTCGTCGGCGCGGGCGTTGGGCACGCGCACCACGGCGCGCACGCGGTCGTTCATGCCGTCGAGCGTGCGGTCGCTGACGGTTTCGGGCGGCGGAATGGGAATGGGGCCAAGCACGGAAGGCATGGCCCCCATCGGCGTGTCGATCATGGCGAAGTCTCCGTCGTTCAAAGCTCCGATGGCGCGCAGGGCGTTCATGACGGCATCACGATTGCCCCAGACATCGGCCACCGTGACGCAGGGCGGAAACGCCGCGTCGGCGCGTTCCTGGAGCTCCTGACGCGCAAGAACGCGCGGGTCCCAGGCCATCAGCGAGTCGCCGACCTCGGGGAAGGTCTCCCCCAGGAGCATGACGCACCCGTCGTCGCCCGCCGGCGCGCACAGGGATGTGGCGTGCATCCATCGCACCAGCGTGTCGACGCGCGCGTCGAGACCCTGCCGGTACTGGCTGGTCCATGCGTCGAGGATGGCGACCGCCGCGTAAGGCGTCCGCCCGGCCATCGTGGACCCTGCCACTGTGGGCCCTCCGGACGCCGACCCTGCCATCGTGGATCCTGCCGGGGCCTCGATGAACGGCTCGCACCACGGCGTGGCGACCACCACGCACGGGTCCGGCCCGATGCGCGGCACAATGCCCTGCACCTGCGACGACATAACCACCGGCACGCCGCGCAGCAGCCCCGTCAGCTCCTCCATGGTGCCCCGTGCGCCGACACGCACGGCGCGCAGCGTCGTGCCCCCGCATTCGGGGCATGCCCACTGCCCCGCCGGCGCGCCGCACCAATCGCAAGACGCACCGTCGCCGCGGCGCACCAGCGGCCCCGTGCAGCGCGTGCAGCGGGCGCGCTCATGGCATGAGGCGCACGCGAGCGCGTCGGACGGCGCATCGGCGGGCAGCGACAGCAGCACGGGGCCCCGCTCCAGACCCTTCGACAGCAGGCGCACGGCCGTCATGGGGATGCGCGCGCCGATGGTGGGGTCGAGCCGGCGCTGCAGCTCCTCGTGGTCGAGCCACAGCATATGGGGCATGAGCTCGCGCAAAGCGTCATGCGTGGCATGCACCTCGAGCACGGACACGTCAGTGCGCTCGGCATCCCACTGCGCCTGCGCGCTGCGGGTATGCCCCGTCACCACGAGGGTGCCGCGGTGCTCCCTGGCGCGCACCTCGAGCACACCGCGCGCATTGGCATAGGGCATGAAGCCGTCTGCGTTCTGGTAGACCATGTCATCCACGAGAACGAACAGCGGATTGTCACCCACCGGCGCGTACATGACGCCGCGCGTGCCGACGGCGCATCGCACGGCTCCCAGGGACATGGCGAGGAAGGCCCGGTAGCGGTCGTCCTGCGGCATGGAGCTGAGCATGACGGCCGCATCGCCGCGCCACCACACGTCGCCGTCGTGGTCCAGCGCGGAGCGCAGCGCGGCCGGCGCGTCCTGCGGCACCTCCTGCAGCGCGGCCTGGCGCGGCGGCAGGACACTCGAGAATTCCTTGAGGCCCATGGCGCGCAACGATTCGACCGCCTGCGCCACATGCCGCGAATCGGGCAGCACCACCACGACGGGGCGATCGTGCATCAGCGCCCTGGCGACCATCCACGCCACGTCATCCGCCCATGTGCCGGGCCCCGGCAGGGAGTCCCAGACGATGCGCGGCGCATCATGCGGCGCGGGCGCGTGCACGGTTCCGGCGATTCCGGTGATTCCGGCGGTTCCAGCGGCGGCATCGTGCGCCTCGGCAGCATCGGCGGAGGCATCGTGCGCCTCGGCGGAGGCATCATGCGGCGCCGCCCTGCCCCTGTCGTCCGCAGTCGCGTCGTCCGCAGCCTCGTCGTCCCAGCCCCACCGCGGCGTGTCGATGGCCTCGATGAGCCCGTCGGCGTTCGCATAGCAGCGGCGGATGCGCGCGCATTCCTCCTGTTCGCGCCTTTCGATGCGCTCGCTCCATTTGCGGCGCGGGCGCATGCGGTCCGTCTCCGCGTCCACGTAGGCGATGCGGGGCGGAATCGCGACGCGCATGATATTGGCCACGGTGCCGCCGAAATGGTCGGCGATGCATTCGAGGTCGTGGCGCATCACGGCGTTGAGCACGGGCTGGGGCGAGAGAACGGATTTGATGAAGCGCAGGCTCGAGGGCTGCACATCCGTGGAATGTCCGCGCGACCAGATGAACCCGTCGAGCGTCTGCCCGCCGAAAGGAACGCGCACGCGCACGCCGGGCCGGGCGTCGGCATCGTATTTCACTGACACGAGGTAGTCGAAGGTGCGCCCCAGGTGCGCGGCCTGCTCGTAGAGCATGACATGCGCGATGGGGTCGTCCTGCGCCGGCGTGCGCGTCGGCGGCGTCTTGGGCTTGCGCCTGGCCCGCGGCTTGCGGGTGCGGCGCCCGGAACGCGACGACGCGCCGCTTTCGTCAAGCAGCGCGTCGAGCGTGATCTGTTCTTCCGCATCCGAGTCATCCATGCCTACCACCATAGCGGAGAACGCAGGCCGGCGGAGGACGGGATGCGCGGCGTCACTCCCCGAGCGCGGCGGCGCGCAGGGCCTCGGCCCTGTCGGTGACCTCCCACGGGAAGGTGACGTCGGTGCGGCCGAAATGGCCGTAGGCGGCGGTCTTGGAATAGATGGGGCGCAGCAGGTCGAGCTCGTCGATGATGGCGGCGGGGCGCAGGTCGAACACCTGGCGCACGGCCTTCTCGATCTGCCCGCGCGTCACGCCGTCGCGCTCCGTGCCGAAGGTCTCCACGTTCACGCTCACCGGGTCTGCCACGCCGATGGCGTAGGCCACCTGGACCTCGGCGCGGTGCGCGAGGCCCGCGGCCACGATGTTCTTGGCCACCCAGCGCGCCGCGTAGGCGGCGGAGCGGTCCACCTTGCTCGGGTCCTTGCCGGAGAACGCGCCGCCGCCGTGGTGCGCGGCGCCGCCGTAGGTGTCGACGATGATCTTGCGGCCGGTCAGGCCGGAGTCGGCGGCCGGGCCGCCGAGCACGAAGGAGCCGGTCGGGTTCACGAGGATGCGGTAGCCGGTGTGCTTGATGCGGTCGCCGCACACCTCGTCGAGCACGGGATCGATGACCTCCTCGCGCAGCTGGTCGCGCAGCCAGTCCTGGTGCACCTCGGGGTCGTGCTGGGTGGAGATAAGCACGGTTTCGATTTCGCGCGGCACGCCGTCGTCATCGTAGGCCACCGTGACCTGCGTCTTGCCATCGGGGCGCAGATGCGGCACGATGCCGTCCTTGCGCACCTGCGCAAGGCGCTGCGCCATACGATGTGCCAGCGTGATGGGCAGCGGCATGAGAACATCCGTCTCATCGCAGGCATATCCGAACATCACGCCCTGGTCGCCGGCACCCTGCGTCTCGTAGCGCTCCTCGTCACTGTTCGCGACACGGCTGACGCCCTGGTTGATCTCGGCCGACTGACCGGTCAGAGACACGAGCACGCCGCAGGAATCGGCGTCGAGGCCGATGGCGGAGCTCGTGTAGCCGATGCGGTGAAGCACGGAGCGCACGGTGGCGGGGATGTCGACGTACCCGGAGCTCGTCACCTCGCCGAACACGAGGAAGGCGCCGACGGTGGCGCACGTCTCCACGGCGACGTGGGAATGCGGGTCCTGGGCGAGCAGCTGGTCGAGGACGGCGTCGGAGATCTGGTCGCAGATCTTATCGGGATGGCCCTCGGTGACGGATTCCGCCGTGATGAGATGCGGTTCGGACATGGTTACTCCTTTACAGCCTGTTGCGGCACACTTATTGATGTAAGGAACGATGCAGCACTCCCGCGAACCGGGGCGCGATGCCGTTGGCTTGCGACGGAAGGCGAATCGGTTACATCATAATCGCGACGCGGCACAAACGCGGCCGCCCCGGCATCGTCCGCCGCGATGGCCCGCCATCGACCCGATCGATAGCGGGCCCGAACAATGGCACGACCCAGCCGGAGGCAGAACAAAGGCAAAACAAAAGGCACCCGCCGCAGCGGATGCCTGTGGGAAACCCGAGGAACCTCGGAAGGAACCTCAGTTGCCCTCGTTGACGTCGTCCTCGCCCAGCGTCTCCTCGAGCAGGCCGTCGTTGATCTCGCGGAACGCGATGGACAGCGGCTTCTCGTTGTTCTGGTACTCCACGAGCGGGCCGACGTTCTGCAGCAGGCCCTCGTTGAGCTGCGTGAAGTAGGAGTTGATCTGGCGTGCGCGCTTGGCGGCGAACACCGCGAGCGCGTACTTGTTGTGGTTGGTGCGCTTCATGAGGTCGTCGATCGGCGGATCGGCAAGGCCCTTCGGTTCGGGGCTGGTACCCAGTGGCATAGTGTTGTGCTCCAGACTGCTTTGATAACCGAGACTCGGCGACGGGGACGCTGACGCGCGTCGCCCTCATCGCATGCAAAGTCACAGTATACAACAGGCCGCGCCATGCCGCCACAATCCCCCGCTTCCTCCACGATTTTCCCATCGTTCCGCCGTCGTCGGAGCCATCGCATTGTTATCCGCCAAGACCATCGCCGGGGATGGAACCGCCATCGCCGGGGATGGAACCGCCCTCCAATAGGCCCCTCCCCGTCCCCGACACGCCCCAGCCTCCCCGTCCCAAGAACAATGTGAGAGCCACGCGAAGCCTTATGGCGAAGAATCCTCGCCACGAGCCACGATGCACCCGCCTTGGCCAGGCTAAGACGCAAATCCGGCCCTTCATGGCGAAGAATCCTCGCCACGAACGGCCATTGCACAACGGGGACAGCGAAATCGTGGGAAAAGCACCTTCATGGCGAACAATCCTCGCCACGAGGCAACACCCCGGGCGGCCATCGGACCAATCGTGCGGAAAAACGACTTCATGGCGAACAATCATCGCCACGAACGGCCATTGCGCAACAGAGACAGCGAAATCGCGGGAAAAAGCACCTTCATGGCGAACAATCCTCGCCACGAACGGAGCGGGGACCTGGCATAGGGAACGAAACGATGCCGCTGGCCTTCGCCGCACACAAATGTTCACACTGAAGGGCCCTGACCCCGCGAAAACCCCGCAAAACCCGAGCCGCCGCCCTTCACCGCACACAAACACTCACACTCAACGGCCCCGACCCCACCAAAACCCCGCAAAACCCAAGCCAACCGCCTTCACCGCACACAAACACTCACACTCAACGGCCCTGACCCCGCGAAAACCTTGCAAAACCGAACTCAACGCCCTTCACCGCGCACAAACGCTCACACTGAAGGGCCCCGACCCCACCAAAACCCCGCAAAACCCAACTCAACGCCCTTCACCGCACACGAACACTCACACTCAACGGCCCGCGCCACCCCGCCACAGCCCGCCACCCCGCCACGCCCCGCCGCACCCTCCCGTCCGGGCGCCAGGTTCGCTATTCGACATACGGTTATGTCGCGCGCGCGAATGCGGATAGATTGGGAGACATGAAAATGAGATCTGCAACAGTTATGAATGGTCGAATGTTCGCCGGCGCCCGCGCCCTCTACCGCGCGGCCGGCGTCGACGAGAAGGACTTCGGCAAGCCGATCGTGGCCGTCGCCAACTCCTTCTCCGAATTCCTGCCCGGACACGTGCATATGCAAAAACTCGGGCGCGAAATCTCCAAGGCCATCAAGGAGGCCGGCGGCATCCCGCGCGAGTTCAACACCATCGCCGTGGACGACGGCATCGCCATGGGCCACACGGGCATGCTCTACTCCCTGCCGAGCCGCGACATCATCGCCGACGCCGTGGAATACTCCGTCAACGCGCACTGCGCCGACGCCCTCGTGTGCATCTCCAACTGCGACAAGGTGACGCCGGGCATGCTTATGGCCGCGCTGCGCCTGAACATCCCGACGATTTTCGTCTCCGGCGGCCCGATGGAAGCCGGCGTGACGGTGGTCAACGGCAAGGAGGAGAAAACCGACCTCATCGACGTCATGAGCGCCTCCGCCGACGACAACGTCTCCGACGAGCAGCTGCTCGCCTACGAGCGCTCCGTGTGCCCGACCTGCGGCTCCTGCGCCGGCATGTTCACCGCCAACTCCATGAACTGCCTGACCGAGGCCATCGGCCTGGCCCTTCCGGGCAACGGCACCACGCTCGCCACGCACGCCTACCGCAAGGAGCTGTTCGACAAGGCCGGAAAGCTCATCGTGGAGCTCGCCAACCGCTACTACCACGAGGACGACGAGTCCGTGCTGCCGCGCTCCATCGCCACGAAGAAGGCCTTCGAGAACGCCATGACCATGGACGTGGCCATGGGCGGCTCCACGAACACCGTGCTGCATATCCTCGCCGCCGCGCAGAGCGCCGACGTGGACTTCACGCTCGACGACATCGAGCGCATCTCGCACACCGTGCCGTGCATCTGCAAGGCCTCCCCGTCCGGCGACTGGGAGATCTCCGACGTGCACCGCGCCGGCGGCATCTGCCGCATCCTCGGCGAGCTCGACCGCGCCGGCAAGCTGCACCGCGACGTGCACTCCGTCGACTACCCGGACCTCGAGTCCAAGCTCAACGACTGGGATATCCGCCGCGACACCTGCACGGAGGAGGCCAAGCGCCTGTTCCACGCCGCGCCGGGCCACGTCAAGTCCGTCGAGGCCTGGTCGCAGTCCAACACCTTCGACACGCTCGACACGGATCCGATCAACGGCGCCGTGCACGACATCGACCATCCGGCCGTGACCGAGGGCGGCCTCGCCGTGCTGCGCGGCAACCTCGCCCCGAACGGCTGCGTGGTCAAGACCGCTGGCGTCGACAAGTCCATCTGGCATTTCAAGGGCACCGCGTTCGTGGTGGATTCCCAGGAGCAGGCGTGCGAGGCCATCCTCGGCGACAAGCTCAAGCCGGGCGACGCGCTCGTGATCCGCTACGAGGGCCCGAAGGGCGGCCCGGGCATGCAGGAGATGCTGTATCCGACCGCGTTCGTCAAGGGCAAGGGCATCGGCAAGGAAGTGGCGCTTATCACCGACGGCCGCTACTCCGGCGGCTCCTCCGGCCTGTCCATCGGCCACGTGGCCCCCGAGGCCGCGGCCGGCGGTCCGATCGCCCTCATCGAGAACGGCGACGAGATCGAGATCAACATCCCGGAGCGTTCGATCAGCCTCAACGTGCCCGACGATGTTCTCGCCGCGCGCCGCAAGAAGATCGAGGACGGCGAGGGCTACCGCCCGCACCGCGACCGCAAGGTCTCGCTTGCGCTCAAGGCCTACGCCGCCTTCGCGCGCTCGGCCGACAAGGGCGCCACGCGCGACCCCGAGCTCATCAACAAGCTCGCCAACCTCGACTGATCGGCTAGCCGACCGTCTAGGACTGTCGTAATCGGGCCCGTGGAAGCCATGCCTCCACGGGCCCTTTCGTAACACCCATCCCTCGTAACACTGTGATGGCCTGCGGACACAATCGGGTGTTTCCGAACGGAAAAATCGTGTTTTCTGTCCGAAACCCATCACATTGTTGTGGAAAAGTGCGGCCGGATCTGACGCCGCGGTGGTATCACTGAGATATCGGCAGACGCGCCCCGATGGACGGGGCCAGACCAAGGGAGGAACGATGCTGACAATCGAACAGCTTGACGCGAACGGCAAGACGGTGCAGGGCACGATGGTGACGGCGCCCGGCGGTGAGGGCCATCCGAACATGATCCTCGTGCAGGGCACGAAGGGCTACCTCATGTGCGGGTATCTCAACCTCGCGGCGGCCGACAAGTTCGGCGACGCGGCCGTGCTCGTGGGCGGCGCCGACTTCGCCGCGGTGCTCGCCAACCCCATCAAGGGCATGACCGAGGCCGCGAAGAAGGCCGGAGTGACGGAAGGCATGACGGGCGCCGAGGCCGCCGCCGTGCTCGCCTGAGAAGCCATCGTCGCTACGATTCCCATCCTCGCCCGACTTCACGAGGCGGAATGCACAACGGCGCCCCGCGCACCTGCGCGACGGGCGCCGTTTCCATGCCTGCCGTCCGTTTTCCGTGTAATCGTTCCGGCCATCACTCCATGATGTAGAACTCGTTCTCGTCCAGGTCGGGGTCAAAGAAGCGAAGGAACTCCACGACCTCCGGGGAATGGATCGGCCTCGTGTCACCGCTGCTCTCCTTGCGCACTGTCCGGACCGCTTTCTCCGCCTTCCCCCGCGCATACAGGAGGTAGGACTGCTCCGGGCCCTTGCGCCCGCCGATGCTCCACTTCATGTACCAGCCGTCCTGGTGGAGGATGATCTCGGCGTCCAGCCACCCGAGGAAGGTCTCGAGCATCGTTTTCTTGCCCACGTTGCTGATGCCCTGGGGCTGGTTGAACCTCATCATGTGGTAGTAGACGCTGCGCATCGTCTTGTACGAGCCGAGCACGCGGTCGGCCACCGCACATTCGTCCTTGTATTCGCCGGGCACGCGCTCCTCGCAGCGGTGCCAGTACGTACTGTCATGCTCAAACAGCGTAAGAAGCCTCTCCTCGGCCCTCTTCTCGGCCTGCGCGTCAACGACCGCCACCGTCGGTGCTGTTCCTGGCATACGATTCTCCCTCCCCCATGAAGTCACCGATTCCCCCGCACATCCCGGCCCCCGCCGGACGGACGAATACGGCTCGACTCCATGGACTCTTCACGGCGCGACTGCAATGACCCCCATGGCCATACCCCACTGGCCGACGCCTGACGACGTTTCCGTCGATACCCGACACTCTAAACCGGTGCCGAACGATGCGCAAATCGTCTGAAAACAAGCGGCGTCCGGGGCGCAGAACCCGCCCCGGACGCCGTCATCTCACGCAGTCATGCGCCGCCATCACAACCGCGCCGCAGTCACAGACCGTACTCGCTCGCGATAACCGACCACAGCTCATCCGCCGCCCTGTCGACCTCGTCATTCGTGATGACGACGTCGAATTCGGGCTCGGCCGCGAGCTCCACGCGCGCCGTCTCGAGGCGCTTCGCGCGCTGCTCGGGCGTCTCGGTTCCGCGCGACTCCAGGCGCTTCGCCAGATCCTCGAAAGTCGGCGGCGCAAGGAACACATACACCACGTCGAGACCGAGCTCCTTCGCGCGCTGCCTGACACGGCGCGCGCCCTGCAGGTCGATCTCCACGATGGTGGGGATGCCCGCGTTCATGTGGTCAAGCAGCGGCTTGATAGGCGTGCCGTAATGCGCCATGCCGTGCACAACGGCGGTTTCGAGGAACTCGCCGCGCCTCTCCATGTCCGCGAACTCGTCCTCGGTCACGAAGTGGTAGTCCACGCCATCGGTTTCGCCGGGTCGGCGGTCGCGCGTCGTGGCCGACACGGACACCCATATCTCGGGATGCCGCTCGAGCAGGCGCTTCTCCACCGTGCCCTTGCCCACGGCCGTGGGTCCGGAGAACACGATGAGCCGGCGCCTGGCGCCGCCTGCCGAGGCCTCAGCGGTCCCGTCGTCCGCCGTGGCGGCGGTGTTTGTCGCGCGTGTCGCGGAATCAGTCATTGTTCTTGCCGTCCTCCTGAGCGTCGGAGCGGATGTCCTCGGCTTCCGTCTCGTCGAGTTCCTCGTCCTCGGCCTCATCGACTTCGTCTTCGTCATGCACGATTTCCTCGGCGTCGTCCGCCGAAAGAATCGCGTCACCCACGATATACCCGCCGGCCGTCTGCGGCGTCACGGGCGCGGCGGCGGACGGGGCGCCCGCCGTATCCGACGGTGCGGCGCCCTGCGCGGCAGCCTGTGTGTCGTCCACCGCGACGGCGGCCCCGGACGGGGACGGTGCCCCGGACAGAAGGGCGTCATGTCCGAGGGCGGAACCGGACACGCCGGAACCTTCCGGCGTGTTGCCGGCATCGGCAGATGAAGAAACTCCGTTCGTCGCATCCCCGGCGTCTGCAGCGCCCGCATTTCCCGCGCCCGCCGCAGACGCCGCGGCCATCGTCGCGCCGGAGGGAATGAACACGCCCTGCGACGCACCGTCATCGGACTCTTCCGTGGTATGCGGCGGCGTATGCTGCGCTTGCTCCATGGCACGGCGCACCTCGTCGCCGATCGACGTCACGGCCTTGCCCAGCTCGGCGATATCCGGCCCCTGCGCCGCGATGGAACGCGCCACGGTGACCAGGACGTTGCCGTGCGTGCCGGCGAACACGGTTTTGAGATCCTCGTCGGTGGCGCCCTGCCAGCCGTAGCCCGGAGACAGAATCGGCCCCGTGAACTGCGCGGGATCGACGCCGCCCTCCTTCATCCACTTGCCGATGGACGCGCCGATGATGAGGCCCACGGAACCCATGGACCCGGGGAACTCGGCGTTGTATTTCTGCGCATCCTGCGCAATGCCGTAGGCCACGGTCTGCCCCGCGTACTCGCCGGCCTGGCGGATGGCGGACTGCAGGTGCGCGCCCTCGGGGTTCGGCGTCAGCGAGGCCACGAACACGCCGCAACCGTTGTTCAGTGCATCGTTCACAAGGCCGTCGAGCGAATGGAAGCCGTAATACGGAAGAAGCGTGATGGCGTCGGTCGCCATGGGGCCCTCGGGCTTGAGGTAGGCGTCTGCGATCGAGGAGAGCGTGGTGGGAAGGCCTCCGCGCAGGCAGTCCACGATGGTGATGATATCCATCTGCCGCGCCGCGTACAGGGCGCGTTCGAGCGCCGCGAAGCCCTTGGAGCCGTATCGCTCGAACATCGGCATCTGGAATTTGACGGCGGCGGCCCGGCCCTGCGCGCCCTGCAGCATACGCATGGCAAACAGCTCGGCGCCCTCCGCGTCGATGTTGTAGCCCCAGTCATGCAGGTTCTTGCGGTGCGGATCGATGCCGACGCACAGCGGACCATGCTCCTCCATGGCCGCCGCGAGTCTGAGTCCGAATTCCTGGCGAGGCGAACCGCTTGTTGGCACTGTTTCGTTCATCTGCTCAACTTCTTCCTTGTGTCAGGCCCGTGTCGTGCGAGGCTGGATTCCCTTCCACTTTACGACCTCGCGGGCGCGATTGGCGGCGCGAATCCGATTCTTTCCCGAATTCGCCGCGGGAATACGATTTTCCCGCCCGTCAACGCGCTACCGCGCCCGCCCGCCCCAGGAACACGAAAGGCCCCGCCGGGCACAGCCCAGCGGAGCCTTGTCGGAGCCTGCTACGCAGACGGGACGTCACACCGACGGGTGTCACACCCGTCCGGCACTCCTGCCGTCCGGCGTTCTACTCCCCGTCCGGCGCTTCGGTCGCGGCGGCCGCCTCACGCGCCGCCTTGGCCTCCATCTCGAAGAGCTGCTTGGAGTGCTCCTGGATGCTCATGACCTCGTAGTCGCCGGCCTTGACGGCCTCGATGGCGAGCAGCGCGGCCGAGAACTCGGTGATGGTCGTGAACTGCGGGATATCCGCCGCGATGGCGGCCGCACGGATCGAGTATCCGTCGGCGCGCGAACCGCGGGAGTTCGGCGTGTTGAGAATCAGGTCGATCGTGCCGTCCTCGATCAGCTCCACCACGTTCTTGCCGATGGAACCGGCGGCGTGCGCGACGGGCGCTGAGCCGGTCGGCGTATCCATGCGGCCGCGGATCTTGTCGACGATCTTCGACTGGATGCCGTAGCGGCGCAGCACGGATGCCGAGCCTTCAGTGGCGTACAGGTCGAAGCCGAGCTCCTGCAGACGGCGCGCGATCAGCGGCAGATGGCGCTTATCGGTGTCGTTGACCGACAGGAACGCGTTGCCGCCCTTGGGCAGGCCGCCCTCGTACGCGGCGAGCTGGCTCTTGGCGAAGGCGTGCGGGAAGTCGCGATCGAAGCCCATGACCTCGCCCGTGGAGCGCATCTCGGGCCCCAGCAGCACGTCGACGGTTTTGCCCGCCTCGGTGCGGAAGCGCTTGAACGGGAGCACGGACTCCTTGACGGCGATCGGCTGGCCGGGGCGCATGTCGCCGCCGTCGCCGTGGGCCAGAAGCAGGCCGCGGTCGCGCTGCTGCTGGATGGTCTCGCCGGCCATGAGGCGCGCGGCGGCCTTCGCGATGGAGGTGCCGGTGGCCTTCGACGCGAACGGCACGGTGCGGGACGCGCGCGGGTTCGCCTCGATGACGTACAGCGTGTTGCTCATATAGGCGTACTGCACGTTGATGAGGCCCTGCACGCCCACGCCTTCGGCGATGGCATAGGTGGCCTCGCGCAGACGGCGGATCTGGTCCTGCGAGAGCGTGTTCGGCGGCAGGGAGCACGCGGCGTCGCCGGAATGCACGCCGGCTTCCTCGATATGCTCCATGATGCCGCCGATGTACAGCTCCTTGCCGTCGAACAGCGCGTCCACGTCGATTTCGATGGCGTCGGAGAGGAACTTGTCGATGAGCAGCGGCGAGGCAAGGCGGCCGGAGACGACGGTATCCGCCTTGGCCTCGGCGAGCGCGCGGTTGACGTAGGTTTCGAGCTGCGAATCGTCGTACACGATTTCCATGCCGCGGCCGCCGAGCACGTACGACGGACGCACGAGCACCGGGTAGCCGATGGAGTGGGCGGCCTCGAAGGCCTCGTCGAGGGACAGCGCGGTGCCGTAGCGCGGAGCGTTGAGCTTCTTCTCGGCAAGCACCTTGCCGAACAGCTCGCGGTTCTCCGCCAGGTCGATGGATTCGGGCGAGGTGCCGAGGATCGGCACGCCGGCGGCCTTGAGGCGCGCGGCGAGCGACAGCGGCGTCTGGCCGCCGAGCTGCACGATGACGCCCTTGACCGGGCCCATGGCCTTCTCCGCCTCGTAGATCTCGAGCACGTCTTCGAAGGTCAGCGGTTCGAAGTACAGGCGGTCGGAGATGTCGTAGTCGGTGGAGACGGTCTCCGGGTTGCAGTTGACCATGATGGTGTCATAGTCCTTGCCGAGCTCCTGCACCGCGTGCACGCAGGTGTAGTCGAACTCGATGCCCTGGCCGATGCGGTTCGGGCCGGAGCCCAGGATGATGACGGCCTCGCGCTTGCGCGGGCGCAGCTCGGATTCGTCGGCGTAGCAGCTGTAGTAGTACGGCGTGGCGGCGTCGAACTCGGCGGCGCAGGTGTCGACGGTTTTGTACACCGGGTGCATGCCGAGCTTCCAGCGCAGGGCGCGGATCTCGTTCTCGCCGGCGTCGCCCAGGCCGCGCAGGTGCGCGATCTGCAGGTCGGACAGACCCGCCTGCTTGGCCTTCTTGAGAAGGCGCGGCGTCAGCTCGTCGGCCTCCTTGACCTGCATGGCGGTGGCGTTGATGCCGATGAGCTGTTCGATGAACCACGGGTCCACCTTGGTGGCATCGTAGATCTGCTCGAGCGTGGCGCCGCCCCAGATCGCGCGCTGCAGCTGCTGGTAGCGATGCTCGGTCGGCGTATGCGCGGCCACAAGCAGCTCGGCGGTCTCCTCGACCGTCGGCTTGGGGCCGTCCCAGCTGAACGCCATGTGGCGCTTGTCGATGGAGCGCATGGCCTTGCCGAGGGACTCCTGGAAGTTGCCGCCGAGGGCCATGGCCTCGCCCACCGACTTCATGGAGGTGGTGAGCGTGGTGTCGGCGCCCGGGAACTTCTCGAACGCGAAGCGCGGCACCTTGGTGACCACGTAGTCGATGGTCGGCTCGAAGGAGGCCGGCGTGGACTTCGTGATGTCGTTCTGGATCTCGTCGAGCGTGTAGCCCAGGGCGAGCTTCGTGGCGATCTTGGCGATCGGGAAGCCGGTGGCCTTCGAGGCGAGCGCGGAGGAACGCGACACGCGCGGGTTCATCTCGATGACGATGATGCGACCGGTCTTGGGGTTGACGGCGAACTGGATGTTGCAGCCGCCCGTGTCGACGCCCACGCCGCGGATGATGGCGATGCCGATGTCGCGCAGCTTCTGGTACTCGCGGTCGGTCAGCGTGAAGGCCGGGGCCACGGTGATGGAGTCGCCCGTGTGCACGCCGACGGGGTCGACGTTCTCGATCGGGCAGACGACCACGACGTTGTCCTTGCGGTCGCGCATGAGCTCGAGCTCGAATTCCTTCCAGCCCTCGATGCCTTCCTCGAGAAGCACCTCGTCGGTCGGCGAATAGTGCAGGCCGGCGCCGGCGATGCGGTGCAGCTCCTCGGGGTTATGCGCGATGCCGGAGCCCAGGCCGCCCATCGTGAAGGAGGGGCGCACGACGAGCGGGAAGCCGAGGTCCTCGGCCACGCGGTCGACCTCCTCCATGGAGTGCGCCACTTCGGAGCGGGCGGATTCGGCGCCCGCCTCGTCGACGACCTTCTTGAACAGCTCGCGGTCCTCGCCGCGGTCGATGGCCTCGAGGGAGGCGCCGATGAGCTCGACGTTGTACTTGTCGAGCACGCCGGCCTTGCCCAGCGCCATGGCGGCGTTGAGGGCGGTCTGGCCGCCGAGGGTCGGCAGGAGGGCGTCGGGGCGCTCCTTGGCGATGATCTTCTCGAGAATCGGCACGTCGATCGGTTCGATGTAGGTGGCGTCGGCCATCTCCGGGTCGGTCATGATCGTGGCCGGGTTGGAGTTGACGAGAATGACGCGGATGCCTTCCTCACGAAGGACTCGGCAGGCCTGGGTTCCCGAGTAGTCGAACTCCGCGGCCTGGCCGATCTGGATCGGGCCGGAGCCGATCACCATCACGGAATGGATGTCGGAGCGCTTAGGCATTGGCTTTACCTTCCTTCTTGTTGTTCTTCATAAGGTCGCAGAAACGGTCGAACAGGTAGGCCGCGTCATGCGGGCCGGCCGCCGCCTCCGGGTGGTACTGCACGGAGAAGGCCGGGATGTCGAGGCACTGGAGGCCCTCGACCACGTTGTCGTTGAGGTCGACGTGGCTCACGCGCACGCGGCCGAAGTGGCCGTCGCCGAAGGGGCTGGGCACGGTCTCGCCGATCGGGGCGTCGACGGCGAAGCCGTGGTTATGCGCGGTGATCTCCACCTTGGAGGTGGTCAGGTCCATAACCGGCTGGTTGATGCCGCGGTGGCCGAATTTGAGCTTGTATGTGCCGAAGCCGAGGGCGCGGCCGAGCAGCTGGTTGCCGAAGCAGATGCCGAAGAACGGGTAGCCCGCGTCGAGGATGCGGCGCAGGAGCTCGACCTCCTTGTCCGCGGTGCCCGGGTCGCCCGGGCCGTTGGAGTAGAACACGCCGTCGGGGTTGATGGCCTCGACCTGCTCGAAGGTGGTGCCGGTGGGAACCACGTGCACGCGGCAGCCGCGCTCTGCCATGCGGTGCGGCGTCATGGCCTTGATGCCCATGTCGAAGGCGACCACCTCGTACAGCGGATCCTTGCCCTCGAACTCGCCGCAGGGCTCGACGATGTACTCGCTGGCGGTGCTGACCTCCTGGCCCAGGTGGGCGCCGCTCATCAGCGGCGAGGCCTTGACGGCGGCGAGCATGTCGTCGATCGTGCGCAGGCCGCCGTCCGCGGCCTTGAGCGCGTCGCCGGAGAAGATGCCGGCGCGCATAACGCCCGCGGAGCGCAGATGGCGCACGAGCTTGCGGGTGTCGATGCCGCTCATGGAAACGATGTTGTTGCGCTTGAGGTCGTCCTCGAGGCTGCCGTCGGCGCGCCAGTTGCTGACGTTCGGGCTGGGCATGCGCACGATGTATCCGGCTACCCAGATGCGCGAGGACTCGGGGTCCTCGTCGTTGACGCCGGTATCGCCGATATGCGGGAAGGTCTGCACGACGATCTGCCGGTCGTAGCTGGGATCGGTCAGCGTCTCCTGGTATCCGGTCATGCCGGTGGCGAAGACGATTTCGCCGAGCGTCTGGCCCGTGCTTCCGTACGGGTCGCCCACGTAGACCTGGCCGTCCTCCAACACAAGAACAGCGTCATTCAAGGAATAAGAATCTGCATTCGCGGCTGCAACAGAGTCGTTCACACTCACTATGGCCCCTCGTCGTTGTGGATTATTCTTTACAACTATACGCATTCGCGCGGATAACAACCCGCCGGTGCGGCGCTGGCCCGCCTGTCCCCGTCCCGGGGCGCATGGCCGCGGGGCTCAGGGGCCGGAGGGCAAAAATAAAGACCCGAAGCAACAAGCAACGGGTCTTGGAAATCATCGGTCAGCCTTCCGATTCAACGGACGGTGCATCGCCGGCGGATGTGGGATCCGTCGGTGCGTCATCGGATGCGGGAGCGGACGATGCGGCGGGCGCCGTATCGTCGGCTGTATCGTCGGCGGCTGTTTCGTCAGCAGTATCGTCGGCTGCGGACGGCGCGGGCTCCGTTTCCGACGGCGCGGGTTCGGCGGACGGGGCCGTCAGGTCGGCGTCCCACTCACCCCACTCGTCGCTGGAATCGTCGGCACGGGAATCGTCGGCAACCGAGGAATCGTCGCCGCCGGATGCCGCAGACGCAGCATCGTCGGACGTCGGACGCGACGTCTCGAACTCCTCGTCGGCGTCGTTCTTATGCGTCGACACGGCCGACAGCAGACCGTGCACGAAGGACGGCGAGCCGCCGTCGCTCATCGTCTTGGCCAGGGAAATGGCCTCGTCGATGGCGACGCCGTCCGGCACGTCGTCGTTGTACATGATCTCCCAGGCGCCGATGCGCAGGATGTTGCGGTCGATCACCGACATACGGCCCACCGTCCACTTGGTGGAATAGCGGTTCAGCATGCGGTCGATGGCCTTGCGATGCTCGGCGATGCCACGGCAGATCTCGATCGCGTATTCGGGAAGCGGCGACTGCGTGCCGGAATACGCGATGCGTTCCTCGAGAAGGGACGCGATGTCCTGATTCTTCTCATCTGCCTCGTACAGGGTGTTAAGCGCCCTTTTGCGTGCGGTTGATCGAGCCATTGCTGCCTGGATTCCTGTCTTGCCTCTGTGCTGAGCCTACGATGTCGCTGAGCCTACGTGTCGCTGCGCTGACGTTCCGCGCGGTCCGTGCGGGTCGGATCAGTTCTCGCGGCCGACGTAGGAGCCGTCGGCGGTGTTGATCTTGACCTTGTCGCCCTCGTTGATGAACAGCGGCACCTGGATCTCGGCGCCGGTCTCGACGGTGGCGGGCTTGGTGCCGGCGTTGGAGCGGTTGCCCTGCAGGCCCGGCTCGGTGTGCGTCACGGTGAGGACCACGGAGGCCGGAAGCTCGACGGCGATCGGCGTGCCGTCGTGAGAGGACACGATGCAGTCGGTGCCCTCGAGGAGGTACTTCTCCTGGTCGCCGATGAGGGAGGCCGGAATCATGACCTGCTCGAAGGTGGTCATGTCCATGAACACGAGGTTGTCGCCGTCGCGGTAGGAGAACTGGAGCGTGCTGTTGTCGACGGTTTCGAATTCCATCTTGATGCCGGCGTTGAAGGTCTTGTCAACGATCTTGCCGGAGATGACGTCCTTGATGGTGGTGCGCACGAAGGCAGGGCCCTTGCCCGGCTTCACATGCTGGAACTTGATGACCTGCCACAGCTTGCCATCGAGGTTGATGACGGAACCGTTCTTGATGTCATTGGATGTCTGTGCCACGTTTTCACCTATCAAATATACGGATTGCGGAAAAATGCGTTTTTATTATGCCACGACCCCTAACATTTGCCCGCACGGGCGGTTTTCCGCATGATTGCGCCGGTTTTGGGGTGCGAGCGCGGATGCGGGGATGCGGTGCGGGCGCGGACGCGGGCGGCCTGGATGCATGCGCGGCCGCGCACCGTGCGCAGCGGGGATATCGTATGTCTCTCACAGCGCCGACAGCGCGTTCCACGCCACCGTCGACATAGCCGTGATATTCGCGCGCGCCGTGGCGGAATCCGGCACGCCGCTGCTGAAGATGACGAGCACGTAGTCCGTGGCGCCGCCCGTCCAGATAATCGCCGCGTCGTTCTCCACACCCGTGATCTCGCCGGTTTTGTTCGCCGTCACGGTTCCCGCGGGCACGCCCGCCGGGATCTTCCCGGTCAGCTGCTGCGCCTGGAGCAGCGCCATCATGCGTGCGCTCGCGTCGGCGTTCACGAGCGTGCCGTGGTACACCATCGACAGCAGGCGGCCCACATCGTTCACCGACGTCTGCTTGCGATTCGGGTCTCCCGTCGGCAGGCCGATGAGCTCGCTCATCGTGGTGTCGGTGAAGCCCTGCGACGCGGCGAAGGCGTTCACGGCGGCGAGCCCCGCCTCCGCGCTGCCGCCGCCGAGGATCTCGATGAGGCTGTTCGTGTCGTCGTTCGAGCTCACGGTGATCATCTGCTCGAGGTGGTTCGCGACCTCGGGCGTGTCCGCGAGCGCGCCGCTTTCGATGGCCTGCTCCACGGCGGCCATGACGAAAAGCTTGATGACGCTGGCCGAGTATGTGCTCGAGCTGTTGATGCTTATCGAGTTGCCGTCGGCGAGGGTGGATGCGTATACCGACCACGTGCCGTCGTAGCCGGAGATCATGGAGTTGAGGTCGGCTCTCAGCTCGGCGAGGGCCGCCGTGGTACGGGCGGTGAGAGCCGGATCGGTGGCGGAGTCGGTGGGGTTCGAGGCGACGGGGTCGGTGGGGTTCGCAGCGTCGGTTGCGGCGGCGCCATCGTATGCCATGGCATCCGCGGACGCGCTTGCCTCGGCCTGCAGCGCCGCGTTACGCGAGGCGCGCGCCGACAGTCCCAGACCCGTGGCAAGCACCATGGAAAGGCATACGATTGCCCCGGCGATGCGGAGCGAAAAGCCGTCTTCGCGCCAATGCGACGCATGCGCCGGCGTATGCGCCCCGGATCGGCGCCGATGTCGGGATTCGTCAGCCATCTGCGCCACCCTTTCGCCGCCCGCCCTGCGCGGGACTCCAATCTTCGACTGCATTATACGAACCGGTCCTCCACAATCCGCACCGCCCGCCCTGGCTCCGGCGCCATCTCCGACTGCGCCAACAGTCGGCCTCGCTGGCGCGTGGAGTGCCAGCGAGAGGCTCTGTTGGAGAACAACCGACGCATTCCCAACGATTCCCCCACCAACAGTCCGCCTCGCTGGCGGGCACAGTGCCAGCGAGAAGCACCGTTGGAGAAAAACCGACGCGTTCCCAACGATTCCCGTCCCAACAGTCGGTCTCACTGGCGGACACAGTGCCAGCGAGAGGCACCGTTGACTATCCCATCGTTGAAAACACTCAGCCCTCCCGCCAACAGTCCATCTCGCTGGCGAGCACAGTGCCAGTAAGAGGCACCGTTGGAGAACAACCGACGCATTCCCAACGATTACCCCACCAACAGTCGGTCTCACTGGCGCGTGGAGTGCCACTGAGAGGCACTGTTGACGACCCCGCCGTTGAAAACACTCGCCTCCCGCCCCAACAGTCCGCCTCACTGGCGCGTGGACTGCCACTGAGAGGCACCGTTGGAGAACAACCGACGCATTCCCAACGATTCCCCCACCAACAGTCGGTCTCACTGGCGCGTGGACTGCCACTGAGAGGCACCGTTGACGACCCCGCCATTGAAAACACGGGCCTCTCCCGCCAACAGTCGGTCTTACTGGCGCGTGAAGTGCCAGCGAGAGGCACTGTGCCCGGATCGGGTCGGGAGAATCGTGGAAGAGTGAGGCGGCCTAAGATGAAGCCGCGCCATCGGCGCGCCACAACACCGTGCAACCAGGCGAACGCAACCAAGCACGTACATAACCACATCAGATGAGGCGGCATATGTCGGAACACACGCAGAACGAAACCCGGCCCGACGACGCTCCGCACCCGAGCCACACCGATGCCACGCCGCACCCGCACCACGCCCGCCGGCGCATGACGAAGGCGCAGAAGGCGGACCGGGCCGCGGACCGCAAGGCCAAGCGGTCCGGATACGAGCGCGGGTCGCGCAGCTATATCATGAGCCAGATTCGCGGGAAAGACACGTCCATCGAGACGCTGACCCGGTCGTATCTGTTCCGTCGCGGACTGCGCTTCCGCAAGAACGACCGGCGCTACCCGGGGCATCCGGATATCGTGTTGCCGAAATACCGCACGATGGTGTTCATCAATGGATGCTTCTGGCACATGCACGGCTGCGCGTCGAGCTCGGTGCCGAAGTCGAACGTGGAGTTCTGGACGGCGAAGCTCACGCGCAACAGGGAGCGTGACGCGAAGCAGCACGCTGAGCTCGAGGCGCAGGGGTGGCGCGTCATCGTGGTGTGGGAATGCGAGCTGAAAACCGTCGCCGCGCGCGAGAAGCGGCTGCGCCGTCTCTACGATGAGATCGTCGCGCCGCTCCCCTCGCGCGAGGATGTGCCGGGTCACGCGCCGGAAAACCCGCCGGAAAACGCACCGGAAAACCCGCCGGCCGCCCGGAACCACCCGAACTACTCGGACAGCGGCGCCGCGTAGGCCTTGCTCGCGGCGGCGAGCCCCTGCGTCATATCGACGGGGTGCCCCATGCGCGTCAGGGCGGAGCCGAGGCAGCTCAGCGCCGTAAGCACCTTCTCGAGCGTGGCGGTGTAGCCCATATGCCCGATGCGCATGAGCCTGCCGGCCTCCTGGCCGAGTCCGCCGGAGATATGCAGGCCGTATTCATCGTCGAGCATGCCGCGCAGCACGGTGTCGTCGATGCCTTCGGGAACCGTGACGGCGGTGACGGAGTTCGCCATGTTCTCGTCGCGATCCACCCACAGGTCAAGCCCCATGCCGCGGATGCCGGCGCGGCAGGCGCGCGCCGAGCGCATATGGCGGTCGATGACGTTCTGGCGCCCCTCGTCGTCAATGATGTCAAGCGCCGCCTTGAGCCCGTACAGCAGCGAGATGGACGGCGTGTACGGCACATAGTCGCGCTCGAGCCAGCCGTGCCACGGCTTGAACGAGAGATACGAGCGGTCGTAACGCCAGTCGTTCTCGTCGATGCGCTGCCATGCGCGGTCCGACAGCGCCACCAGCGACAGCCCCGGCGACGCGCCGAGGCATTTCTGCGTACCGGTCACCACCACATCGCAGCCCCAGTCGTCGAATTCGAGCGGGCTGCCGCCGACGCCGGACACAGAGTCGACGATGGTGAGCACGCCGCGACGATGACATTCCTCACAGATTTCGCGCAGCGGGTTCTCGGACGCGCTTGGCGTCTCGGAATGCACGAAGGCGAGCACCTTCGCGTCCGGGTGCGCGTCGAGCAGCTCGCGCACCTGCCCGATGGTAAACGACGTGTTGTACGGCGTCTCGACGTTCACCACGTCTCCGCCCCAGCCGCGCAGCACCTTCTGGTAGCCAGAGCCGTAGTAACCGGTGGCGAGGTTGATGCATACGTCGCCCGGCCGCACGAGGTTGTACGCGGCCATCTCCAGGCCGAGGATGGATTCGCCCTCGACCGGCAGCACGCGGTTCTTGGTGTGGAACAGCTCGCTCAGGTCGCCGCTGATCGACAGCAGCAGCTCGACGAAGTTATCGGTGCGGTGGTGCACCATCTGCTGCCCCATGGCGCGCAGCACCTGCGGGTAGACCGAGCACGGCCCGGAGGCCATCATGAGCTCGGGGATGCGTGTATGGAATGTGGATGGCATTGTCTCTCCTTTGGTTGTGCGGCGCGGTGGGCTCTGCGGCGCGGTGCGGCACAACGATTGCGCGACACGGCGGGCAAATCGTAAAGCTTGCGCCCGCAAAACCTGCGCCCTCGAAACCTACGCGCCAGGCGCCGTCAGCGCCCCGCCGCGATTTCCGCGAGCACGCGGCGCGCCGCATGCTCGTAGAAGGCCGCGCCGGTTGGAATGGACGCGTCGAGGCCGACGTACTTGGGCGAATGGATGTAGTGGCGGTCGTCGCGGCCGTTCGAGCCGATGAAGGCGAACACCACGCGCGTGCGCTTGCTGAACTCGGCGAAGTCCTCGCCCGGCATCTGCTGCACGATCGGCGCGAGGCGCGCGTATCCGCCCTCGCGCACGTCGTCGGCCACCGCGCGGCCGAGCGTGGGGTCGGACTCCATCACCACCTGCGGCTCGGGCCAGTCGATGTCGGCCGTGATGCCGTAGGCCTGCGCGATGGAGTTGACGATTGTGAAGAAGCGGTCATGCACGGTGCGTTCGTCATCGTCGGAGAACACGCGCGCGGTGCCGAGGAACTGCGCCTCGGCGGGGATCACGTTCCACACGGAGCCCGCGTGCACGCTCGTCACCGACACGACGGCCGGGTGCAACGGCGAGATGTTGCGGCTCACGATGGTCTGCAGCGTGGAGATCATCGTGGCCATCGCCTCGATCGGGCCGGTGCCGGATTCGGGGCGCGCGCCATGCGACCCCTGCGCGTGGAGCGTGACTCCAAAACGAATGGTGCACGCCATCATGGGCTTGTCTCCCACGGCGATCTCGTCGGGCGCGTAGTCGGGCATGTTATGCGCGCCGATGAAGGCGTCGAGCGGACCGGCGCCCTGGTCGAAGCCGCCTTCGTCAAGCACCGTGCGGATCACCTCCTTCGCGCCGAGGCTCGTCTCCTCCGCGGGCTGGAACAGCACATCGATCGTGCCCGCGAGCGCAGCGCGGCTGGCCGGCGCAGCGAGGCGCGAGGCGGCGGCGATGAGGTAGGTCATGTGCAGGTCGTGGCCGCATGCGTGCATGCGTCCCTCCACCTGGGAGTGCACGGGGACGTCGGCGATCTCGGTGACCGGGAGGCCGTCGATGTCGGCGCGAAGGCCGATATGCGGGCCGGGCTTGGCGCCGGTGATACGCGCAACGAGGCCGGTGCGCAGATCGGGGGTGCTGAGCACGGGAATGCCGATCTGCTCCATGAGACGCCTGAGGTATGCGGTGGTGGCCGTCTCGTGGAAGCCCAGTTCGGGCCACTGGTGCAGGTAATGGCGGATTGCGACGAGCTGCTCGGGCGTGTAGCCGGTGGCCGGGTCGTAGGCCAGGGGGATATGCGTGTCCGGGTCGAGGAGCGCGGCGGTGGGGTCGGTCGGCGCCGATGCGGACGGCGCGGGGTCGGTCAGGGCGGAGGCCTGCGCGGCGGGGGCCTGCCCTGCGCTTTCCGCGGACGATGAATCATTGGTGCTGTTATAAGCCATAGGTCGCATTCCCTTCTGCTCCGTGAGCCGATGGTCCGGGCGGGACCGGAATCTACGCCCATATTAGGCATTTCGCCCCACGATGGCGCCATCGTGTTCGCCTCCGCGAAGAACACGGCGGGAGGCGGACGCCCTTGCCCGGACGCTTTCCGAACGCGACGGGAAAATCGTGTTCCGGAAAAAGAAAAAGCGCGCGGACTTTCGACCACGCGCTCTTGGTGCCGGCGTTCCCCAACCCGGCACGTCTGACGTGCCCCTGAGGGCTTTCTGGCGTTTTCACACAGCTGAATCCGGCGCGACGCGCCTTCGTGCGAAAACGATTACACCATACGGCACCCCGCGCGCCGGCCCGCCGACCGCTTTATATCGGCTAGTTATAGCCGCCCATAACCTCCGCACGGTCCGCATTGTCCGCTCGATCCGCGCGATCCTGCGTTCACAGAGGGGCGGAACCGCCACGTCCCCAACAGTGGCCTTCACTGGCGCCTGACGTGCCAGCGAGAGGCACCGTTGCCAACCACACCATTGAAAACACTGGCCATCTGCGCCAACAGTCGGTCTCACTGGCGGGCACGGTGCCACTGAGAGGCACCGTCGACGATTCAATCGTTGAAAACACACGGCTCCTCCCCCAACAGTCGGTCTCAGTGGTTGCTCAACTGCCAGTGAGAGTCACCGTTGGAAAAGAATCGACGCATTCCCAACAATCCCCACCCCAACAGTCAGCCTCACTGGCGAGCACACTGCCAAAGAGAGGCACCGTTGAAGAAAAACCCACCCATTCCCAACGACCCCCTCGCCAACAGTCCGCCTCACTGGCGAGCACACTGCCAGCGAGAGGCACTGTTCCGGGGAGGGTCCCATGATTCCCCTCGGAAAGGCAAGCGTTCCCGGGCGAGCGTGAGGTTCCGCGCCATAATGGGGGCATGATCGATCACATCACATTGCATGTCAGCAACATCGAACGCTCCATCGCGTTCTACACGGCGGCGCTGGCGCCGCTGGGATACGTCCCGAAGGCGCATCACGAGCCGACCATCGGATTCGGCGTCGACGACGGCACGCCCCATAGCGACTTCTACGTCTCCCCACTCGAGCCCGGCCAGCGCCCGCAGCCCACGCATATCGCGTTCCTCGCGCCGAGCAAGGAGGCGGTCCGCGCCTTCCACGAGGCGGCGCTCGCGGCGGGCGGCCGTGACAACGGCGCGCCGGGCCCGCGCGCCTATCACGAGGGCTACTGGGCGGCGTTCGCACTCGATCCGGACGGCAATAACATCGAGGCCGTCGTCAACTGGTCCGGATACACGATTCCCACGGCCTGATTCACGTCACCGACCCGGGCGCGCGCCGTGGCAATCGGGGCGCATCTGCGTCACGCACCCGATCCCACGCCGCTCAGCGCCGCCTCACCCCAGGCTGCGCATAATCACGATCGCCAGCACAACAACCACCACGATCGCCGCGATCACGGCCGCGTTGATGAGCTTCTTGCGCCGCTCGCGATGCCGCCGCGCCTCGAGCTCCAGCGTCGGCACGGCCGCGCGGGCGAAATCCACGCGGGTGCGCGCCGCCTCGAGGTCGTGCGTGTCGGCCTTGGCATCGGCCAGGTCGCGCTCGGCCTGCCGGATGGTGGAGATGTCGGCGCTGACGCGCTGCACGTTGTCCTGGAAATTCGCCATGCGCTCCTCGTGGTTCCTGCGGGCGGACTCGAGGTTCTGCGCGGCGGTGACGATATTGGAAGCGAAAAGCCGCGCGTTCTGCTCGTCCTTCTCGTTGAACTGGATGAGAAGGATGTCATTGCCACTCGTCACCTCGATGAAGCGCTGCTCGGCGGCATCGTCGGACCCGCAGGCGCGCGCCGCAAGCTTGGCGGAATACGTCCCGGCAATCGTATTCGGATACGACAGGCTGTCGCGCATGGCGTCATGCGCGCCAAGGATGCGCGTGGCCGTGGCGTTCGGAATAAACGAGAACAGCAGCCGCCCGTAGGCGATTGCGTCGATGTAGAGCGTGGCGCGGGCGAATTTGCCGATGGGCGCCTCGTATTTCGCCTTCTCGTCGTCGGCAAGCTTCTGCGCGGCGGACACGGCGGCGGCGTGGTCCTTCTTCGCGCGGTTGAGCGCGGATTCCGCGCGCTTGATGCCGTTCTGGTACTCGGAGTTGATGCGCTTGTACTCCTTGACGGCATCGTCGTAGGCCACCATGTACTGCGAAGGCCCGGAGGGTTCGCTCTGCCGCGGAGTCACCGGCGAGACGTCCGCGCCGTCCTTCCAACGTTCGCGGTTCGACGATTCACGATTCGCGACGGATCGCCGGGACGGTTCCGCGACCGGCGCTCCGGCCGCCTCGCCGTTGCTCACAGCGGTGAATCCGTTGGCCGCGCCCCAGTTGCGGCGCGGATTGCTGGATGCCGCCCCATGCGACGCATTCGCATCCGACGCGGCATCCTCGGCCCAGGCCGTCCTGTCCCCGCGACCCGCGGAGGGATCCGTGGTCCTGCTCATTTCTCCTCCATTCAACGTCTATTCGGATTGTACCGTGACGGCACGCTCAGGCGCATGACCTTCCCGCGAGGCGAACCTGGCCCGCGTATATCATCGTCACGATAGAGTGGGAGCATGAACATGCCGGCGCGCCCGGCGCGGCATGCCGTATCGCTGCCCCAAGGAACGGAAGGATAACGATGTCCGAAGCACTGCAGGCCGGCCTGGCCGGTTTCGAAAGCTCTTTCCCCTCGTCGACGCTCGAACGCGCCCGCGACTACTGGCGCCGCGGCCTCGTCGAACCGGCGAAGGACGATGCCGGTGACGGCGATACGCGCCGCATCATCGTGCATCGCGCCGACCTCGCGTACACGGTCGAGGTGACGGCGGGGTCCGACGGCCCGAGCGCCACCTGCACCTGCGCCGATGACACGACGCATGGCCTGGCCACGTCGGAATCGTCGGATGCCGCCAGCGCCGCCCCGTGCCGCCACATCGCCGCGGCCTACTACCTGCTGCGCGACGGCGAACCGCCGGAGCACACGGCGCCCGAAGCCGTCCAGGCGGCGCGCGACCTCGCCACCACACGCATGGCCGACATCCCCCACGAGATGTACGACGGACTGCTCGACGCCATCGTGGCCAAGCATGACACGAGCTCGCTCGAGGGCACGGGCCCCGAATCGTTCACCCTCATCTGGACCACCGCCTGGGCCGACACCGCCGCCGACGAGGCACCGAGCACCACCACGCCGCTGTTCTCGAAAACCAAGGTGGAGCGCATGCTCAAGGACGCCCTGACAGACTTCACCACGCCCGGCCCCGACCAGACAAGCGAGCAGAAGGCCGAACAGATGCGCTCCGTCCCGCTCGACAACGACTGTCCCCTGTTCACCACGGTCGGCTCCGTAGTGGACAACGCACTGCATTCCAGTGACTGGCTCAACGCCACGCGCAACCTGTGCACGGCCGTGCGCTTCCTGTGCGAGGTCAGCGAGATCTTCAACGATACGAAGGGCGCCGCGCGCTCCCATGTGCACGCGCTGATGCTGCCGATCTCACGCTATATGACGTGGATGAGCGAGGAGGCCGCGCCGGACGTGAGCGGGCGCGCGCTCGACATGCTCACCACGCTGGGCTGCAACAAGCTCGTCATGCACATCATGTCGGGCGGCATCCCGATCTTCAGCTGCGCCCTGCCGTTCGCCCGCTGGGATGACACGAATATGTGGGCGTACGACATGCTCGAGAAGGCGGACGCGGCGCTGGGCACCGACACCAGCGAGGAGGCGTGCCAGGAGCGCGGCTTCGACATCGGGTGGTCGCGCGAAAGGCTGGCGATCGTGCGCCACGATGTCGCCGCCCTGTCGCACGATTCCGCGGCGCTCGAAACGCTGCGCTCCACGAACCCGACCGACGTGAATCTGCAGACGATCGACCTGGCCAGCGCCGTGCTCACCGGCGACGTGGACGCGGCGCGCGAAGTGCTCAGCGCCATCAACAAGGAGAACCAGCCCAGCGTGGAGCTGACGCGCAAGGCGAACCAGTCGCTGCTGATGTCGCTGAACATCGCGCAGAACAGCGAGCTCGGCATGAGCGGATGGCTGGGCATGACCGAGGCCGTCATCCAGATGGGGCACGATACCGAGGCGCTCAAGCAGCTGTATACGAATAACATCGCGAACGCCACGGTGAAGCTCGGCATCCGGTACGTGCCGCGCATGCATCAGCTTGTCGGCAACGACGCGTGGCCGGCCACGCTGGCGGAGCTCAAGCGCGTGTGCGGCCGCCAGCTCGTGCAGCGCCACGCCATGCTCGACAACGTCAACCAGCAGCTCGCCCAGCAGAAGAAGAAGCCGGTGCCGCCGGTGGCTCTGCGCAACCCGGCCTACGAGCTGCTCATCATCGAGTCGCGCGATTCCGACGAGGCCCTGGCCTACGTGCGCATGACCGGCGCCGTATCCAAGGAGCTGCTCGACATCATCGGCCTGCGTCATCCCGACGATGCGGTCGATATCTCGAACAAGCTGCAGGAGGCGCAGAAGGCCCGCGGCGAGAAGCCGACGAACCTCATCGATTCGAAGGAGTACGACCTCATCGCCGAATCCGACGCCGCCCAGGACGCCGTCGACGCCATCATCCACCCCAACAAGCACTAGCGCCCGGTAGCGCTAGCGCCCGGTAGCGCAGATGCAACCAAGCGCCCCGCCACCTTCTTCTTCTCCTCCTCTGTAACAATGTGATGGCTTGCGGACAATAATGAGCCCGAAAGGACCGATTCCGCCTCGAAAATGTCCGTAAACCATCACATTGTTTTGTGGGAGCCTGTGACTGCCTGGAATCAGTTCCGGAAGCCGGGGTTGGGGACGGAGCCGGGGTTGGGAGCAGTGGGATAGGCGGAACCGTAGGCGGAGGCGGGCCGCTGGGCCGCGTTCCACGGAATCTGCGCCGCGTCTGTGGAATCGTCAGGACGCGGATCGTCGGGGCGCGGGGCGTGGGAATCGTAGACGTACTGCGGATGCCACTCGCCGGACGCGGGTTCGGGCCTCCACGTCTGCTCGGGCGCGCCGCTCCACGATGGTGCCTCCGTCCGGCCGACGACGCCATGCGCACCGACCGTGCCAGCGCCAGCGTGCCCCGCCGCGCCGGCGCCAGCGACGACAGCCCCGCCGCCGAATCCGCGGCCGTCCGCCTCGCCATTCATATCCACCACCCGCGCATACAGCTCGTCATCGTCGCGCAGCGCCGCGGCCTGGGCGCTGAGGAACGCGCGCACATGCCACTCGTCCTCGATCGGCGCGAGGCCTTTGAGCGGCGCGCCAGCCTCGCCCGGGTACACGCCGCCGCCCGTGCCGATCACCGGCCGCAGCCCGGCACCCGCGCCGAGAAGCCGCCCGAGCCCGTCCACAAGGAAAATCCACACGGCCGGCAGCACGCAGTCCCAGACCGCGGGCACGAGCACGGCGCGCAGGCCGCCCGTGGCACCGCTTCCCAGAATCGACGACAGGTCCACCGCCAGGATGCCCGAGGGCATCATGAACGCGAACTGCACGATGGCCGCCATCAGCAGCATCACCAGCGGGGCCTGCCATACGGTGGACATGCGCGCGGAGTCGCGGTCCACGCGGTAGCGCCCCGCCGCACGCAGCACGAGGTACACGGTGAGCAGCACGAACGCACCGAACACAGCCCAGGCGAACCACGAATACTTGAGCCACGAGAACGATCCCAGGCCCGCGCCGGCGCGCAGCTCGGCAAGCGCGTCGTGGCCTTGGGCCGACGGCAGCGACGAACCCTGCGTCAGTGAAGAAGACACCCCGTACGGAGCCGACTCCGAGAACTGCAGCGTGACGCGCCCGAAACAGCACACGAGCATAAGGTACAGCATGACGGACGGCAGCAGCGGCACGACGCCCGACCATGCGCCGAGGGGCTCTGCTGCAATCCAAGCGGCGGGCACGTCGCCTGGATTGCTGACGATGCCCGAGCTTTCGGCCCCGATCGACATCGTCATGAGCAGCGAGTACGGGATGCTCGCCACGCCGAACAGCAGCAGCGAGAACACGATGCCCTCGCCCAGCGTGCGCAGGTAGCCGCCCTGGCGGTGCAGCCAGCGCCACGACGCGGCGAAGACGCCGCGAGCCCCGGGCACACGGTTGCCCAGGAGCATGCCGAGCGCGGCGCCAAGCGCGGCCGTGAGGAAGGCAAGCAGGCAGCTGCGCGGCGTCAGCGCCGTGTATGTGGAGGTGATGATGGACATATAGTCCTCGTTATGCCGCCCGGTGCCCGCGATGATGGCGAAGGCGGCGAGCGTCACGAGGCCGCATCCGAGCCCGCAGGCGGGGACGGTCCAGCGCTGGCGCCGCCCATGGCCGGAGCGCGCGAACAGGTAGGCGCCGAAGGCCGCGGCGATGACCATGGACAGGCCGACGATTCCCATGGAACCAACGATCTCGCCCTTGCCACTGCCGCCGTAACCGAAGAACCCGACCTCGAGGCCGAGATCCCACGACCCGCCCATGCCCATGGCCATGACGATGCCCACAAGCGTCCAGACGCTGGGCGTGACGGTGCTGGCGATCTCATTGCGCTGGCTTTGCGAAAACATGCCGTCCGATGACGACGGGGCGTCCGACAGGCCGGGCACCTGCGCCATGACGTAGCGGGCGAAGCTGGACACGCTGAGCGCGTCGAAAATCATCGTCAGAAGGGTGAAGGCGAGCGCCGCGGCGATGGCAAAGGCGGCGCCCATGAGGGCGGCCGAGACGACCGTGCGGGCCGCTCGCGCGCCGACGCTGCGAAAACGCGGCTGGTGCAGGGGCTGCACGGCCTGCGGTGGCAGGGGCTGCGGTGGCAGGGGTTGCGCCGCCTGCGGCGGCATGGCATACGATGACGCCGCCGCCTGACGCGGAGGCGTGCCCGATGGCATGGCGAGGCGCATGGTGGGCTGCGCGGCAGGCCGTGACGCAGCCGCTCCCCCGGCGGGCTGCGGCGCTCCGCATGCCGGGCACAGCGGGGCTGTGTCCGGCACCATCGCATAGCATCGTTCACACTGGTGCATGTCTCCCCCTTATTGCCTGTTTCTCCGTTGTTTTGTCTCAGTTGCCTTGTCTCTGTTGCCTTCTATCGTAGCGGCCCTGCGAAGCGTGGCCGCCTCTACGACAGCAGGCGCAGCACGTCGCCGCGCGTGAGGGCGCCGACGCCCGGCACCGCGTCGTTCGGCATCATGGGGCCGAACGCGGGATCGGCCATCGAGGCGTCGGGGTTCGTGAAGGTGCGCGCGAGACGTCCCTTGCGCTCCTGCATCTCGTGCACCCGTTCCTCCACGGTGTCGGCGGCGATGACCTGATACACGTCCACGTCGCGCGTCTGCCCGATGCGGTGGGCGCGGCCCGTCGCCTGGTCCTGCGCGGCGGAGTTCCACCACGGGTCGGCATGCACCACCACGGAGGCGCCCACGAGGTTCAGGCCCGTGTTGCCCGCCTTGAGCGAGACGAGCATGACGGCCGCACCCTTCCCGGCGTTGAACGCGTCGGCCAGCTCCACACGCTTCTTCTTGGGCGTGGAGCCGACGAGCGACTCGTGCGCGATATCGGCCGCATCCAGCGCATGGCCGATGATGTCGAGGAACGACGTGAACTGCGAGAACACGAGCACACGCCGCCCCGAGTCGACGCTCGATCCCACGATGTCGACGATGGCGTCGAGCTTGGCCGACGACGCCGGGGCGTTGTCATACACGAGGCGCGGATCGCAGCAGATCTCGCGCAGGCGCGTCAGCTCGGCGAGCACGGGGATGCCGGCGCTGGACTCGTCATCGTCGGACTGGCCGTCGAGCATATCGCGCAGCCGGCGTTCCTGCGCCGCGTACAGCGTGCGCTGCTTGCCCTCGAGATGCACGCTGACCGTGGTCTCCAGGCGCTCGGGCAAGTCCTTGAGCACCTGGGACTTGAGGCGGCGCTTGATGAACACGCGCGCGATCGCCTGCAGGCGCGCGGCCTCGGGGCAATCGTTCATGCCGTCCTCCATGGCCCTCGCGATCGGCAGCTCGTAGCGCGCGCGGAACGACGAGTAGCTGCGCAGCAGGCCGGGCATGAGGAAGTCGAAGATGCTCCACAGCTCGCTCAAGCGGTTCTCGATAGGCGTGCCGGTCAGCGCGAAGCGGTGCGAGGAGTCGATGCGCTTGACCGCATGGGCCACCTTCGTGCCGGGATTCTTGATGTACTGCGCCTCGTCGAGCACCATGACGTTGACGTGCACGCCCTCGTATTCCTCGATATCGCGGCGCAGCAGGTCATACGATGTGATGACGATGTCCGGCGTGTTGCCGTCGGAGGCGGCGTCGGCAGCGGAAACGTCGTCGGAGGAAGCGCTGTCGGCAGCGCCGGCGGAAGCGGCAGCAGAATCGTCGGAAACATCGTCGGAAACATCGTGGTGCGCGGCGCCCGCGGCCTGCAACTCGTCGATAACCCTACGCCTCTGCGTTTTCGTACCCGCCGCCGTCTCAACCCTCAACCCGGGCACGAACTTGCGGCATTCGGCCTCCCAGTTGTACACAAGCGAGGCCGGGCACACGATCAGCGCCGGCCCGTCCCCGCGCCGCGCGAGGATCATCGCGAGCGTCTGGATGGTTTTGCCCAGGCCCATCTCGTCGGCAAGGATGCCGCCGAAGCCTTTGTCATACAGAGTCTGCAGCCACTGGAAGCCCTCGACCTGATACGGCCTCATCGTGCCGTTGAGTCCCTCGGGCACCGCGTACGATTCGGGGTCGATCACATCCATGTCATGCACGTAGGCGCGGAAGGACTCGTCTCCCTCCACCTCGTCGCCGTAGGCCGCAAGCACGAAGGCCTGCGAGGCGGGCAGGTCCACGGCTCCCGAAGACAGACGCGACGCGGACAGGCCGATGTCGTCGGAGATCTCGTCCAGATGCCCGAGCGCCTCCTCGGTCTGCTGAGAGGCGAGGTCGATGATGTCGCCGCTGCGCAGGCGGTGGAAGCGCCGCTTCTTGCGGTAGCTCGCCAGCACGCCGGCCACCTCGTCGCTGGGAATCTCATCGGCCAGAGGCGTCACCTCGAGCAGGTTCGAGCGCATCGTGACGCCCAGGCGGATGGCGCCGGACGGACGCGGCACGATGCCGTCGAAGGCGGGCGTCGCGTACACGGTGCCGTATTCGTGCAGGGCCTTGAGGCCGTAGCGCATGAGGAGCATGATCTGCTCGTCGTCCCGGTCCTCGATGAATCCAATGCCCTGGCCGTTCCTGTCCGGGAAAAGGCGGTCGACGAAGTCCACGGCGTCCTTCTCGGCCGGGCGGTCGCGGCCCAGGTCGCGACCGGGGTCGTCGAACTCGCGGTCCGCGTGCATCGTGCCCTGGTCGGGCAGCAGCTGCACGGTGCCGTTCGGGTACCCGGCCACAAGCTCGCAGGTGATGCCTTCATCGGTGCGGTCGAGGTAGAAGGAGACGTCCGGGTCCTGCGGGCGCAGCGTGGCGTCCGGGTCCTCGAGGCGCGGAACCGTGATATGCATGCCGGCGGATTCGAGACGCGGCAGGACGACCGAGACGAAAGCCGGCCAGTCGGCGGATTCCACGTAGGCGCGTTCGGTGCCGCACATCATCTCGATGACGTCATGCTGCGCGGCGAATTCAGGCGAGCAGCGGAAGAACGCAAGCTGCCCATCGGTCTGCGGCGAGGCGAGGAGCACGTAGGAACTGCGGGCGCCGTGCACGAAGGAGCGGACGATGGCCCCTCCCCCGATCGACACGCCGAGCGGATGGTCCGCCTCGACGTCGACGATGCGCTCGCGGGTCTGCGGCACGAACACCGCGGTGTTGCGCGAATCGATGACGGAAACCGTGAAGAACAGCGCCGGATCGCCCTCGAAGATCGGTATGTCCGTCACGCCGCCGTAATCGTCGGGCAGGCGTACGGCGATCTCGTGGCCAGGAAGGGGCGCGTCGGCGCGCGCGGCGGCTGGCGCGGAAGGCGCGGTTGCGGTGGCGTCCATAGCGGCGCTTTCATCGGCGCGCGCGGCGGCCGCATCGTGCTGGCGTTCGATCGCCGCCATATTGCTCGCCTCGTTGTCGCGCGCGAGGTCGAACGGGGTCTTTCCTCCCGCGAAAACGGGCATATACGCCCAGTCGGCGGGCACGTGGTCGGTCGGCAGCGGCGCAAACATGTCGAGCAGCTCGCACAACTCGCTGTCGCTCAGCTGGGCCTGCTTCTCGAATCCGAGAAGGTAGTTGTCCGCGTTGTACATGCCCGTCATGATGATGCGGGTACGCGTATCGCGCAGACGCGTCAGGTAGTCGAGGAAGGCGCGCGCCGGCGCGTCGAACAGTTCCCGGTCGTGTACGAAGGCCAGGCGCTTTCCATAGGTGGCGAAACGGCTGTCGCGCACGGCCACGATGAAACGATTGAGGCTTGGCACGACGTAGTTGGCGTCGCCACAGGCCAAGCGCGCCGACAGCTCCCAGCCGCCCGGCGTCTGCTGGACCTGCGGTATCAGGCGCACCGATCCGGGAGTGGGGACGACAGGCTCCGCGCCGCGGCGCTTGGGCTTTTTCGTCGCCACAACGGCCGGTTCCTCATCGGCGTCGTTGATGTCCTTCGTGGATTCGCGGATCGCATCGATCTCGCGCACGGCCTCTTCGCGGGCCTTGCGGCGGGCTCCCGTGCGGCGTGACTCCTCGCCGATAAGCATGGAGCGCACGTCGGTGGATGTACGGCGCGCAGGAGTCGTCTTGGGAGCGGGTGCCGCCGAGCCGCCATCGTCGACCTGAAAAGCGCGGGGCCTCAGCATGAACCAGTAGCTCAATGCGGCGATATGCTTGCAGACCACCGGATGCAGGTCCTGCCCCGCCTGGTCGTCCGTCGAGGACATCATGTGCCGCGCCTTCGATCCGAAGGCGGAGGTGCCGGAGAAATCATCATCGGAATCGTCGAAATCCCCGTCCCAGCCGGCGGTGCTGCGGGATGCCGCGCGCTTGAGGCGGGCAGCCTCTTCGGCGAGGAAGTCCCTGCACTCGCAGTGGGTGTCGATAACCGTGCACACGCCGCCGAGAACGGAGGCCGTGAGGCCGACGAGGCATGTGTCGGCACTGCCGGTATCCTTCGGGTCCTCGGCGGGCACGAAGCCACTCAGATGGATGAGCGTGGCGTGGGTGCGGCTGTCCCGCGACACGCCGATCGCCAGGGAATGCCCCTTGCCGCTGCCGTTCCACGCGATGACACGGCCGCGCTCCGCCACCTTCTGGTGGGCGATGCTCCTCACGGCGTCGACGATTGCGAACGCGACACCGCCGTCGATGCGCGATGCCTCGCGATTGTACAGTCGCGTGAAATCTCCCATTCACAACTCCTTGATGTCGTCTGTTTCGGTTCGTCCGTGCCTGTGACGCCGGTATCTGTGAGCCGGTGTCTGTGAACCGGTGTCGGCGGTGCCGACGCAGCGGTTTTGCCGATTCTCATCGTGACGGGATCCTGGCGGAATCCTGACAGAACCGGCTGCCGCCGTTCCCGTCCGGCGCGCAGCCGGTCCGTTCGCTGGTTTCGATTCTGGTATCGCCGCCCGTTCCCCTGTCAGGGCGTGCGTGGTATGCGTTCGTCGACGGGCGCGGGATCGATCATGATGCGGTTCGTGCAGAACCCGCTCACGATGCCTCCTGCCTCCCCGGGATTCCGGCATGTGGGTTTTCCAGCATAGAAAAACTCCCCGAAGCGCGGGGGCTCCGGGGAGCAATTCCTACCGAATCGGCTTATTTGCAGCATATCGCGGCTCCGTCATCGGCGTGTCGCGAATTGCGCGCCGATGACGCTAGGCAGTCGGCTGACCGCCCTGACCCGGCTGCGTGTACGTCGGCTGCGTGTACGTCGGCTGCGTGTACGTCGGCTGAGCTGCCTGCGGCTGAGCTGCCTGCGGCTGAGCTGCCTGCGGCTGAGCAACGGTCGTCTGGGCATAGGTGGCCTGTGCAGGCTGCGCGGCATACGCGGCGGGCTGCTGGTAACCTTGCGCCGGCGCGGTTCCCGCAGTCGGCTGCTGGTACGTCGGCTGCGCGGCTGCATACGATGCACCCGCCGGCGCGGCGGCAGTCATCTGCGCAGCGGGGGCGGCGGCCGGAGCGGCGCCGTCCACAGCCACGGCACCGCCCAGCGCGATGCTGTACAGCGGGCTGTTCGGCGTCATGATGGCCGTTCCCAGCGTGCGGGACAGCGCCTCGACGATGAACACGCAGGCCGGAAGCGTCAGGATGATAAGCGGGCTGATCTTGAATGTGAGCATATTCTCGGCATTCAGACCAGGGAAGACAAGCCAGTAAACAAGCGCGATGCCGCAGGCGACGGCGGGCGCCTGCCAGCTCTGGTCCCATCCGGCCTTCGCCGGGTCGTACTGGTTGCGCACCGCCTCGCGCAGTGCCACATAGACAAGTGCTAGAACGAGGCACACCAGCAGCACCCACGGCACCCACGAGAACTTGGACACCGCGTCATTGATCTCGTCAGCGTCGGAAATCCCCTTGAATTCCTTGTGGTTCTTGCTCATGAACCAGCCAAAGTCGATCGTACCGTCCACCACGCCGCGAAGCGAGTAGGATATGCCCGCGAAGCTGGCGATGACAAGCAGATCAACCACGAGCGTGCCGAAAGTCGTCAGAATGATGATGGCGAACAGCCATGCAATCGCCTGGGCTTCAGTGCCATCGCTCGAATCGTAGCTCCTGCCCTTGAACTGGAGGACAAGCAACGCCACAAAGCCCAGGACGGCGAAGACTGCGAAGACGAATTCGAAGAACTCGACGAGCGTGCGCTGCCATCCGCGCGCGTGACGGCGCCACTGACGGCATGCCAGGAAGACGTTCGCCTCCTCCTTATGCGATTGCGCGAGAGCGAAGCCGGCGAGCTCGCCGAGCAGAACGAAGATGAAGACGGACAGGAACGTGTGCGCCGTGGCGAACGTCACGGTCACGTCCTCGGTGGAGACGGCGGAGATGGCGCCCAGAATCAGCGAGACCAAACCGCTGGCGACGGCGCCGATGACGGAACCGAGCAAGCCGGTCCACACAACCTTGAACGCGCCCTTGCGCGCCAGCAGGTAGACGCCGAATGCGGCGCCGATTACCATGCCGATGGCCGGCAGGCCGATGGCGGAGAAATTCTCGGTCATCGAGATGGGGCTTCCCGACGCGGAAGCATGCAGGCTGCCGCCTAGCCCGATGAGAAGAAGCCACAGGAAGCTCTTCGAGCTGAAAGCGTCTTCCTCGTCGCTGGAGAAAGACATGATGTCGCTGACCGCGGAGGAGGCGTCAGGCGAGAAGATTTTCAGGAAAACCAGCGTAACAAGCGCCATCGCAACGACCGCGGCGAAGGCGATGCCGACGCCGGCGAAGATGGCCTGCCATATCAGTGGGCTCTTCATATCCGCCTGCAGCCTGAGCGCGGCCTCGCTGGTCTGCCTCGGAGTCTGCTGCACGTACTGCTGCGGCTGCCCGTACTGGGGCTGGGCGTACTGCGGCTGACCATACTGCGGCTGGGCCGGCTGCTGCGCAAATTGGGGCTGCGCGGCAGGCTGAGCTGCCGGCTGCACGGCGGGCTGCTGCGCATAAGCATACTGGGGCTGGGCCGCCGGCTGCGCATACTGAGTCTGTGCGACGGGCTGCTGCGCGTACTGCTGCTGGGCCGCCTGGGCCGAATCGACAGCAATCGTCTGCTGGACGGACTGCGCATACTGGGCCTGGGCCACCGGCTGCGCAACCGCCTGCTGGGCGGACTGGTCCGTGGCCTGCAGCGGCTGCTGGTATGCAGCGGCCTGCGCCGCATCGGGCGCCTGCTGCGCTGCCTGCGTCTGTGTTGCTTGAGTCTGTGTTGCCTGAGTCTGTGTTGCCTGAGTCTGTGCGACGAAGGCCGTCAGGTCCTGGCCGCACGCAGGGCACACCTGCGCGCCCAAGGGTGCCACGTTACCGCAATAAGGGCAATTCATGGAAACTCCCTTCTCGTTTCGTTCTTTCTCGAATCGTTTTCTCTCTCCAGATCACGCACCGGGCGCAGTGAATACGCCGTGCCCGTGGGATCCCCATCCGCCCTGCATCATCACCCGTCCCTGGGCGGCAACACTGACCGAATAATGCCATGATACAACCGCGACACACCGGCGCCCATGCCATTCCCATCGCATAACCGCCGCATAACCCTCCGGTCATCGTCGCATCGTACACAGACCGCACCGCATGAAGTCCGCATATGCCATACACCGGTCCATCGTCATGCCGGCACGGCGACCATCGGCTTTGCCCCGACACCCCGTCATCGTTTCCCTCCCACTCTTCACGCAACTATTCCCAACATCGCGCTTTCTCCCGGCCACAGTGCCTCTCACTGGTCGGCACAGTGCCAGTGAGAGGCACTGTTAGCGAAACCATCGTTGAAAACACTGGCCCTTCTCCCCAACGGTCGCCCTCACTGGTCGGCACACTGCCAGCGAGAAGCACTGTTAGCGAAACCATCGTTGAAAACACTGGCCCTTCTCGCCAAACAGTCGCCCTCACTGGTCAGCACACTGCCAGCGAGAGGCACCGTTAGAGAAAAACCGACGCATTCCCAACGATTCCCGTCCCAACACTCGGCCTCACTGGCGCGTGGACTGCCACTGAGAGGCACCGTTGACGACCCCGCCGTTGAAAACACTGGCCCTCCTCCCCAACGGTCGCTCTCACTGGTCAGCACACTGCCAGCGAGAAGCACTGTTGACCAAGCCGGCGTTGTAAACAGGCCCCTCCCATCCCAACAGTCGCTCTCACTGGTCAGCACACTGCCAGCGAGAAGCACTGTTGACCAAGCCGGCGTTGCAAACAGGCCCCTCCCATCCCAACAGTCGCCCTCACTGGTCAGCACACTGCCAGCGAGAAGCACCGTTGGGGCGCGGGATCAGTTGGCGGATCGCTGGGTCGGAGGGATCGGCGCCGGCTGACCAGACGCCGGCTGAACTGGCAACACCGGATCAGCACTCGTCTGAGCAACACCTGCCTGGACCGGCATCACCGGAATCGCACCCGCCTGAACCGCTCCCGGCTGAGCCGGAATCTGCTGGAAACGGACCTGCTCCTGGGCGTATTGCGCGGGATCGACGGTCTGCTGGATCACATGCCGCATTCCCGGCACAACGCGATACACATCCGACGACGCATACTGCCACGACGCATCCGCGTTGCCCACCGCACCCGACGCATACCCCGCGCCCTGCGCAGTAGACGCACTCCCCGCTTCCTGTGCGGCGTTGAAACCGGCGGGCATGGGGCGCAGCACGGCCGTGCGCTCATATCCGCTGACCGGCAGCTCGCGGTACGCCCCGCCCGCACTCGGCCCGGAGACCGGCTGCGATGCGGGCTGCGGCACGAAGGCCGGCTGCTGCATCGGCTGCGATGCCACGATTGCCGGCTGCGCAATCGTCTGAACGGCGGGCTGAATCGTCTGGGAGGCGGACGCCGCAACCGGAGCCACAACCTGAGCCGCAGGCATCGTAGGTGCCGCCACAACAGGCGCCGCCACCCCGGCCATCGCCGGCCCAGCCACAACAGGCGCCGCCTCCTTCGCCGCCCGCTTCATCGCAACGATATCGTCCCATGTCAGGTCACGCACGGCACTTCCGCTCGCGCCATCCACCGCCGCCGCGCCGCGGTGCGCGAGGTTCCACAGCGCGCGCGACGAACGGACCGCGGGCGCCGCCACGGTGCGCGCCAGCAGGCTCACGATGGCAAGGAACGCAGGCACCATAAGAATCACGATCGGATGCACCGCGAAGAATCCGGAACTGTTCTCGGCCGTTGCGCCAAGTGCACCGCCGGCCGCACCATCAAGTGCACCGCCGGCCGCACCGGCGCCGGTTCCCGCCCCCGCATCGAAGGTCTGAGTGAAGCTCACGCCGCGGAACAGCGCCCAGAGCACAGCCGTCACGGCAAGCGCCACGAGCAGGCCGATCCAGCAACCGGTCCAACCGGTGTCATCGCGGTCGCAGCACGCGCGGGCGGCGGCGCGCAGCGCCAGCACGCACGCGCCAGCCACGAGCAGAACGATCGTCACGATCGCCGCCACTCGCACCCACGCCGCCATGCCGTCGGCACCGCCGAATGCTCCATTCACGCCACCGAGTGACGGCACGAAAGCGTCAATCCAGCTGCTGCCGGTCAGCGACATCGTGGTGTCATGTCGCGTCGCGCCGACACCGAGCGAGTAATCGACGCCCTTGCCAAGCATCAGCCCGAGCGCCATCATCACGAAGGTGCCGGCATACGATGCCACCACTGCGATGGCGAGAATCGCGGCGGTCGCGTTGATGCCGGGAAGAAGAAGGTTGGAGTCGAGGCTGGTTCCTGCGCCACCTGCCCCGCCTGCGCCGCCGACCCACGCCGGATCGGCGAGCAGGCATCCCGCCAGAAGCGCGTTCGGCCACAGCGACACCCGCCCGCCGGACGCGGACTCCACCAGCGCGCGCACGGCCACGGCCGCATATGCCACGCCGAGCACAGCGGAGGCGATAAGCAGGAACCGCCCCGTTTCGACCAGCGTGCGCGACCATCCGCGCGCGTGACGGCGCCATGCGCGCAGGGCCGGGAACAGGCCGTCCTGCCCCGCGCCCGCGCAACTGCAGGCGAGTGCGAACGCGACGGCGGCGCCGAGCCCGGCGAGAAGTGCGACACGCAGCGCAAGGTATCCGGCATCGCAGGAGACGGCGATGGCGGAGATGTCGAGGCCGGAGAAGCCGCCGGCGGCCGTCGTCCCGCCTGCCGAAGCATTGCCGGCGCCTGCGTCGGCTGCGAGCGCGCCGTAGGCGCCACGCAACATGCGCGTGGCGCCGGCGCCGGTCGCGGCCGCCAGCGCCGCCGCGAGCGCCGCGCCGATTGCGGCGGTTACAACCGTGCCCACGATTCCCCCGGCGCGCGAGGGCGCCGCATGCCGCGCCACGCGGTAGGCGCCCACGGCGGTTCCCACGGCGAGCGCGATGCCGGACAGTCCGAGCGATGACATGGTTGTGGCGAGTGTGGCAGCGCCGATATGCGTGGTGATCGAGGCGCCGAGCCCGAACGTGTTGAGAAGCGCGAAGGAGCCCAGGAGCGACGCGCCCGCGTCGGCGCGAAGGGCCGGCGAGCAATTCGCCGCAATCACCCAGATGGGCAGCGCCACGATAAGACTGACGAGGAAGGCGAACAACGCGCCTAGGCCGATGCCGGCGAGCGCGGGGAGGATGGCGCGCCCCGCGACTCCACGATGCGAGGCGTCGGTGCCGGCATCGGCAGGCGCGGCGGGGTTCGCGGAGGTGGGATTCGCGGCATCCGAACGATTGCGGTGCATGCCGGTGATGTCGAGAAGCGGCGTGAAATCGGTGAAACGGCTGACACCGTGCAGGTTGTGGACCGTGTCCGGCGACTGGGCGGACGATTGGGCCGGCGACGGGGCCGGCGACGGGATCTGCGCCGCAGCCTGGACGGGTGTCCGAACAGGAGCCTGAACGGCGGCCGGAGCGGGCACGGACATTGCAGCGGGCGCGGATACCGCGGGCGGCGCAGGAGGCGCGGGCGCGGCTGGCTGCGGCTCTGGATCGTGACGGAACGCGGCGGAACGGAACGTCATGGCACCATCGGTCTGCGGATCGAGCACGAGGCCGAGGTCAAGCGGCGCAGGCTCGCGATACGGCATATCGAGGAATCGTGTCTGAAGTGTGGGAACGCAATCGTCGTCGGCGTCATCGTACGGAGAAGCCGGCGCCACACCCGCGGGCGTCTGCGCCACCGCTGACACGACATCCGACGCACCGGAACCCGACGTGCCAGGAACGCTGAGCGCACCGGCTGCGCCCATCGTATCGGCGAACGCAAAGCCGCACTGCGTGCAGAACCTCGCGCCGTCGGAACAGATCGTGCCACATTGCGGGCAATACATAACCCTTCTCCTGATCTCTTTCGCATTCCCCGCGCGCCGGGCGGCGGCCGTCGCATGCCCGATCCCAATCCGGGGTACCCGCCCATCCTACAACCATCCGTCGCACAACCCCCTGCCCGTCCTATCCGATGGTCAGGAGGATGTGCAAGGAGACGCTGGACAATGACGGCACGGCCTGCGTACAGAAATCACCGTTTTCTAGGCGAAAACTCCCCGAAAATATCCGCAAGCCGTACCACTGTTCCCGAAAAGACATCGGTCAGGCAGCATATCGAACACCTGCGGAGGGGGTATTTGCGGGTTTGTGGGGTCCTTTTTCGGGGGTGGGCCGAGTATACAGGGCCCGAAACCGTTGAAACTACGTCGTCGTGTCGCCGCTCCGGACCCCACAAACCCCGAAATACAGTCCGGCTCCTTTCGCGAACACGCCCCGGCCACTGAAGAACCGCAGAAACAAGCCATTTTCGCATGACCCGCCACGGAACCGGAGTGTGTTTCCCCGGGAAATCGGAGACCGGGGCACGCAAAAACAATGGTACGGCCTGCGTACAGAAATCACCGTTTTCTAGGCGATAACGCCTCGAAAATGTACGCAGGCCGTACCGCTGTTATTGTGGCGGCGCCACGGTTCCCGAAGGTGTGGCGCCGCCGGCACTCACGCCGCCGTCACACGACGGCGCAAGCCGTCACAAAAGCGCCATGCACACGAAGTCGAGGATGAACAGCGCCGCGACCACCCAGATCACCGCGGAGACCTCCTTCGCCTTCTTCTTGCACGTCATCACGATGCAGTACGTGATGAAGCCGCCGGCGATGCCGTACGAAATCGAATACGAGTATGCCATGAACACGGCGGCGAAGAGCGCAGGAATCGCCTCCTCGATGTTGTCCCAGGCGACTTCCTTGAGACTCGACGCCATCATGCAGCCCACGATCACGAGCACGCCTGCGGTCGCGGCGCTCGGCACGGCGGAGATCAGCGGCGACAGGAAGATCGACAGAATGAAGCACAGCGAGACGACCACGGAGGTCAGGCCCGTGCGGCCGCCCGCGCCGATACCCGCCGCGGACTCCACGTAGGTGGTGGTGTTCGAGGTGCCGAAGATGGAGCCGATCGACGTGGCGATCGAATCCGCGAACAGCGCGCGGTCCATCTTCGAGCTGAATCCGGAGCCGTCCTCGAGCGCCTTCTCGTCCTCCTCAGAGAAGATGCCGGTGCGCCGGCCGGTGCCGATGAACGTGCCGATGGTGTCGAAGGTGTCGGACATCGAGAACGCGAAAATCGTGACGAGCACAAGCGGGATGCGCGCCGGATTCGAGAACAGCGCCGGGAATCCCTGCGCCGTGAAGATGGCGCCGAAGGTGGTGGGCAGCTGCGAGAACGCCTCGCCCACCGACACGGAGTTCGCCATGCTCGTCAGCCCCATCGGGATGCCGACGAGGGCCGTGATGACGATGGTGAGCAGCAGCCCGGCCTTCACCTTGGTGACGGTGAACACGATGGCGAGCAGCAACCCGATGAGGAACAGCCACAGCGTGGGCGTGTTCAGCGTGGCGAGCCCCGGCGTGGCGCTGATGGCGCCGCCGTTCGCGGCCGCGGCCGGGTCGCTCGGCGTGAACTGGATGAATCCGACGTTGAGCATGCCCACATACGCCACGAACAGGCCGATGCCTGCGCCGATGGCGTTCTGCAGCACCGGCGGGATGGCGCGGATGATCATCTTGCGGATCTTCGTGACCGTGATGATGATGTTGATCACGCCGCACAGGAACACCATGCACAGCGCCTCCTGCCAGGTGAAGCCCAGCCCGAAGCAGACGGTGTAGGTGAAGAAGGCGTTGAGGCCCATGCCCGCCGCCTGCGCATACGGGACGTTGGCGAACAGGCCCATGACGAGCGTTCCGATGACGGCCGCGATGATGGTGGCGAGGAACACGCCGCCCCATGGCATACCGGTTTTGCTCAGGACCTGCGGGTTGACGACGATGATATACGACATCGCGAAGAACGTGGTCAGACCGGCGGTTATCTCGGTGGATACCGTGGTGCCGTTCTCCTTGAGATGGAAGAACTTCTCCATTGCTCTTGGCTCTCCTTGGGGTTGGCGGCCCCGGGCCGGGCGGTCCGTGGCCGGTGCGGATACCTGGCGAGGGCCGCACGCCGCCGCGGGGCCCAAGTCCTGCATTCGCCGCCGACACCCCCGCCAAACACGTTCACCCTATCACGCGTGGAAGTCACGTCCGTGCGGTGCGGCAATCACAGAACGACACCCTCCAGGGCGAGCAGACGGCGCTTGCGATCGAGACCGGCGGCATAGCCGGTCAGGCTCCCGTCCGCGCCGACGATGCGATGGCACGGCACGATGACAAGAACCGGATTGCGCCCGGCCGCCCCGCCGACCGCCCGCGCTGACGTCGGCGTGCCGCGCCGCTCCCCCACCCGCCGCGCGAGCTCGCGGTACGTGGATGTGGTGCCGTAGGGCACCTCGAGCAACGCCGACCACACAAGGCGCTGGAAATTCGTTCCGGCAAGGTCGAGCGGCGGCACGGCGCCCGGGTCGGCGCCCGTGAAATACGCGTCGAGCCAGCGCCGCGCCTCGTCAAGCATGTACCGCGCCTTCTCAGGCACACGTCCCGTATCCGCAGGCCCCACCTGCGCAGACCGCATCTGCGAAAAACCCGCCGCCTCTCCGGCGAGCGCCGCGCCCGTCGTCTGCGCGAATCGCGCCTGCGCCAGTCCCTTCGTCGAAGTGCGCAGAATCATGCGCCCGGCAGGGGAATCGTACACGCATCCGGCACAGGTCTCGGTTCGTTCCGTCATGCCCCCAGCCTACCGCGCAGTGCCATCTCGTTCAGGCATCGATCCGCTATCTCGCGCCGTGTCTCGGCGTCACCTGCCAGTGCAGCAAGTCGTAGTCCTTGCTGTAACCAAGCCTGCCCGCAGGCGAGACGTCGCGCGCATCACCCGACGGAGCGTCCTTCGGCCAGTCATCCACGTCGTAGGGGTTGTAATCGTCCGGCAGCGCATCCCACCGGGACTGGGGGTAGTCATCGTAATCCCGGGCATGCTCCTCGAAATAGGGGAATACATACTTTCTCGCCGCCTTGCGTCGGCGTCGGAAGCTCTGGCTACCTACGAACAAGCCGCTGATGAACGAGAACAGAAAACCGATACAGAAAAGAAGAAAGAAATCGGCAAACATCACATACCCCAGACTTCCGTAGCATCACGATGGCGGTGACGCCACGAATCGAAACGGTCAGAGAAGAACGCGAACCAAATGATGCCGACGCCCAGGAACATCAACGCGCCAAGGAACGGAAACGCAAGCACTTTGACAGCTGAATCCGACAGGCAAAAATCAATCAGCAACGACGCCGGCACACCCGAAAAGCAGATTACGAAGCTTATGGTCATCGGCAGGGATCCCAGGTGATATTGGAAGCCCCGGACGGAATCGACACCTCCCTCGCGGGCGGCGGCGGCCACTTCACGCGGCGAAGCAGGCATGACGAAACCGGTATACGATTTCTTCGTTACCCACCAATTTGCCCAGAGTCCGAGCACAATGCCAGCAACGAGCGCCGGGATAGCAAGGAATTTTGACGGTGGCAACTCGCTCATCCCCCAACGGCCCAGAATGTATCCGAGGCCCACAGCGCATATCACGATAAGCATGACGGTCGCTCTGTGCATTGCCTGTTTCTGGATTTTTCTCACGAAATCCTCGGCAGGAATCTGTCTGCCGTATTCATCCCGCACAAGTTTCCCAGGTATGGGTTTCCTGTCTTTGTCCACCGAGCCCGGGGGATATGGTGACACCTTGATGAAACGCTCGGATGCTGCGTCCCAATACACGGGAATTTGGTATTCCGGCAGACGACCGATAAGGGTCAGATCGCGCCCTCTCATATGCACCACCTCTTCGTTGGAATCCAAAGGTTCAGCGTAACCGATTACCAGAATTTAAGGTTATTCCCAAGTTTGTCCCAGAAACCATCACCCTCTCCGCGACCGACGACGGAATCGTAGAAAGCATCTCCGGCAGACGAAATAACACTCCCTACTGCAAGACCAGCAATAGCACCAGCTGCAGCACCCACAACGGTGCCGAGTCCCGGAACGACTGAACCGGCAACAGCACCTGCTGCCGCCCCTGTCGCCAACACAGACACAGTTCCACCCACGACGCCAGCCACGGTGGAAATCCCGAAATGCCACCACGCATCCTGACGAGCCGTATCCGCACCATACTGCTCATCCCTCTCGGAGTAAGTCTGCGCCCCGTCAAGCGCGCCATCGAGAAGAGAGCCAACGATACTCCCTTTGATGCCGCCTCTGACGACTTGACGCCATTTCGAAATATGCTTCGGCACCTTCATGGGAATCTCGAGATTCCCCGTATACCGTTCCATTTTGCCGAGGATTTTCTGCCCCGTTACCACATTCGCATTCTTGAAAGCACGCTTTCCTATCGCCAAACTCGTATGACCCGTGGCTTCGAAAACACCGATGCATGTTCGGAAATGCTGAACCTGTGTCAATCCATTGCTAATTTCCTGCAGGGTGCTCAGATGCGTCTCGATGTCACCAGACAAATCCTTGCCCTTGGAGTGATACTCGTCTTCGCAATCCTGCACTTGGTATGTAAGACTGCGCACATCGTCATTCAAATCCGTCAGGTCACCGTTGTAACGATTGACCAACGATGACGCATTGGCCAGATCGTCATACGCAGCGTCTTCTTGCGACATCATCTGGCTGTAGCTGGTCCGAGCATCGTTCAAAAGCTGCTGGGTTTTGCCAATCGTGGACCTTTTCTCCATAGCCTGCTGGCAAAGGGAATCCGCGGTCTGCTGGAACTCCTGAAGTGCATACGCCCAGGTTTGTATTGCTTTGCTAGCGCCTTCAAAAGCCTGCGCGAGCTTATGGACGATGCCTATGGAATCCTGGATTGCATTGTGCATGGCAATCGCTGATTTGCCTTTGAAAGACACTCTATCGCTAATGGCTTCTTCGAGCACATGCTCAATCTGCGAGCACGTCACCGATCGGTCCGCATAACGGTCGGCAAGGAGACTCACGTCCCCGCAATCCCCGGGAACGGGATCCCCATCCAGATTTAGAGCAGACCAGTCCAGCCCCGGTTTTCGCTCATTGTCAACATATGTCACGAAACCTCACACTCCATTCCCCAATCACAACGTATCTGTGCGAACGCCTTCTTCATACTCTCTTGGCTCTCACAGATCCAGATCCCTAATATCAAGATGCAGATTATTGTCCACCTCGGAGGAGGATATCCGAACATTTTCCAAGAAATCGACAACGCTTTCCATCTTGTTCCATAGGTCGGAAAGGCGTGATCGGCTTCCCGTGGAAAACTCCTCCATCGCCTGAGACAGATGGACCTCCCCGATAACCGTCTGCGACACATCCAGTTCTGGAGACAAGCCGTCAATCGCCGGCCCCGTGTCTTTCAGCGTCTGTGATAGGGATGCCAGATCGGAGTCATTGATAACAAGGTCACTCATGGCTATCCTCACGCGTCACATGCAGTTTCGGATATGGCGTGGCGGAAACGACTTGGTCATAATGCTCCGCGAAGAACTGTTCCCGCGCATCGCGAAAGCCAACGAAGACGACGTCTTTCACGTCTTCTCTATTGAAGAACAGCATCTGGCTGGCATCGACAAGCCCTTCGGGGCAGGAAACCGCCGCGTAGTCGAAATACCCCGTGGTACCGTCCACCTCGGTCAGCGACCCACGCGCCACGATCATCAGGCGCTGCTCCTCCGTTCCGCCCTTGACATGGACGATGCTGCCCAAAGGAAGGATTATCTGTTCATCAGATGACATGACTGTTCCTCCGTTGTCTCCTGTTTCCTGCGAATCCCCGCCTCAATGCAGGGCATTCGCATCCGATACGGCGGATGTTGCTCACGCAACCGCCTCACGGATAGCCTCAACATAACCTTTCAAGCGGACAACCAGGGTGCTTGCAGAGCAATACCCGCTTTTGCGCGACCCCACGCGTTCGAGCAATCCGCGTTAGGAAAAGCCCCCCGCAACACGCATCCAAGCGGTTTTTTCTATCATTTATTCTATCATTTTAGGGGTTTATTCTATCAGGCACGGCTTTACCGAGGCCGTTTAATGCGGGCAATCGTCCGCTCTCCCCGTCTGTTTGCCTTCCGTTCATCTTGCGCCGCCCGCCCCCGCGAATCGCGGAAATATGATGAGTTCACGCGCATGACGCCGACGCGCGGAACCGTGCCGGCGCGCAAGGCGGCGCGAAGGAGAAGAGAGACCTTCCATGAGCGATGACACGAGCGATGGTATGACCCGCATCGATTCGAAGGACGCATTCCGCACGGAAACGGATGCCGCGACCGACGCAGCAGGCACCTCCAATGCCTCCAACACCCCCGCCTACGAGGAAAAACACCTGTCATTCCTCGCCTCGTTCGGAATCGGGCTCCTGCATCTCGTCATCTACCTGCCCATTCCGACCGTCATGGTCACGCTTCTTGTCGGCCGCTTCGTCGGCGACCGCCTCGCCGCGCTCAACGGCTGGAACGTCGCCGCACGCCACGACTACATGTTCCGCCTCATGCTCGTTCCCGCGCTGGCTCTGTGCACCGCGGTCTATGTGATCGCGCACGTGTACCGGCGCCAAACGCGGAAGGCCGACCTGCCCCTGAGATACGATTCCACGGGACTGGGGCTCGCCATCGCCGTCATTCTCATTCCGCCGATCGTGTGGGTTTTCCTGCCGGCAGCATCGGATTTCCCGACGGCAACGCCGGCAGCGGCAACAACCGCAGCGTCTGCGACGGTAGCGTCAGCGGGCGCCGTGGCCGGCGTCGTCGCCATCGCCCCGGCCTGCGCCGGCAACGATGATAGCGAGCAGCGATAGCCCGATAAGAACGCCGGGCATCATGCCCGATGTAAAGGATCCGAAGTCACCGCCCACGGCGAGTCCCACGAATCCGATGGCGCCAAACACAATGCCGCACATGCCGAGCACGATAGCCCCGCGGCGACGGTTGGTCGGCAGCATGGCGATGCTGACAAGCGGTCACTGATCATCGGACAGCACGATTTTCGGACGGGCCAGGCATGCGGGAGCAGCTAGATGCCGCAGACCCATGTCGGGTCGGACGGCTGGCACGGCATCGGCGGAGGAATCGTTGGCTCCTCCGGCTCCATTGGTTGATCCGGCTGTTCCCCCGCGCCCGCAGACCTGTCGATGTCGGCTCGAATCAGCTCCAGGACGTGGTGTGCCTCTAAATTGTTCGGCGTGAACTCCTCGCAGAGCCCGACCAAGCATTCCCATGTGGTGGCCGCGAATCCAATTTCGTCTGCGGACAGCGTCCTGTCGAATCCCTGCTGCCACGCAGCGACGAACCGCGCGGGGTTGTCGCCGTCGTACAGCACGTTTCCCGAGCGTTCCAGCACCGTCAGCCTGTCCATGAGCCCGCTGCCGGCGACCTGCGGCACCGTCCGGGGCAGGTTCCCCACGGTGGTCTCGTGCGCCATCGGGGGCGTCCACCTGGCGCTGCCCTCGGTGCGCATGTCTTCGTAGAAGCGCGACAGGATGCCCAGGCGGCTGAGAGCGGGAGGAACCGCGAGCAACACCGCGCGTGTGCCGCGGCCCAGGCTCCGGGCTCGTCGCGCCTCGTCGAGCACGGTGGCGGCGTTGCGCCACGTGCCCTCGATCACGCATGAGATGCGGTTGCCGTCGGCGTATTCCACCGCCATGCCCGTCCAGGCGCCGGCGGCCCTGGCCGTCACGTCCGGCATGGACAGCGGGTCCGTTTCCATCAGCCAGTCGTAATCCGGATGGTACTGGCGAAAGTCGTCGCCGACGACGGGCATGAGGTATCCGGGGCACAGCCGTTGTATGAACATCTGCCCGCGGGTCTTGCCTGCTCCGGGCTGGGCGCCCAGGAAGTACGTAACCGGCTCCGGGCTCGGCTCCACCCCGGGATACATGCCGGGGAGAATGTCGGAGAGCCAGATCCGCTCCAGCTCCGCATCTGAAGGTTCAGTCATAGAGAAGCCCTTTCAGCTCCGCACGTCGGGCGTTCCAGCGTTTCACCGCCGCTATCTGCGCGGCCCGGTCGTTGGGATCGACCGCGGCGCGTTCACGGTTCAGTGCGACGTGCTCTGCCCTCCATTTCGCAGATTCCGCCTCGTCGCCGCGTGCCTTCGCCTGCCGATCGAGCGCGACCAGCCGTCCGCCGAGCTTGGTGCCCGCTTCGTAGAACACGTCGTACATGGCGGCCCCGTCCAGCAAGCTGTAGTCATGTTCACTCATATTGACCCTCTTCTGACCGCCGGCCCCACGCCAGCATTACGTCGATTATCGCACCGGAGTCCCGCCCACAGCGAGGGAAATCGTAAAGATTGCACATGGAATGGCGTCCAGCGGTTCGAAGGAGGCATTGTCCCGGCCCAACCGTCGTCCCGACACCGCAACCGGAACCGCAATCGGCACCGAGGGCGCACCATCGTGCACCCTCGACCCGGATTACCCCGCCCCAACCGCCATTCCGATGCCATAACCGCCATTGAAGGCGCGCCATCGTGCACCCTCGGCCGCAGATAGCCCAACACCAGGCCGCCCAACAAAGCCTAACCCGCATCGAGGGTGCAATATTCTGCACCCTCGACCCGGATTATCCCGCCCCAATCGCCATTTAGGCGCCACAACCCACGCCGAAGGAGCACCACCGTGCACCCTCAACCGCCTTACGACGCGGTTTGGGCACAGACACGAATGACATTCATTTGATGACGTTTGGGAATCCGCCGGTCCTCGCCTTGTATTCCGACCTGCGTGATGGGCGGCGCGTAATAGGCGGCGCGGCCTATCCGACTTCACTGCTAGCAGGTCAGGAAGGAAACGATATCCCCCGCGTAATCGTGCACGGCGTGAGGAACGGCCCCATGGAGGCATCGCCCCGTCGCCTGCGCAACGACCAGCGGTCTTCGAGAGTCGGCGTGTCGATGCACCCCATGCCGATGGCATACGACGGAAGCTCCACGACAGCGTTGACGGTGTCTTCGTCTCCACCGTCCGCATGCAGCGGCGTATCGCCGACGCAATAGACGTTGCGGTCACTCTCCACGATGGAGAATCCGACGCAACGCCCATTGCGCAACACCTCGAAAGCGCCGAACGGCGTAGCGAACCGTGTGACTATCATGCGGCACAGTCCTTCCCTGCCCTTATCACGAGATGGTCGCCATCCCAAAGACGGTGCCATCACAACCAGCACCGAGGGTGTACAAAACCACACCCTCGGCGAAGACCTAGGTGCCCGCACCGTCAAATGGATCCCGCCAGACGAGTCGCCGGATTCGACCGAATTTCGCGACACGCCGGGAAAATCGTGGGCATATGATGATTCCACTTGGCCCGCAAAGCAGCGAGACGAGCTGTGCTGCGGGGGCTGACAGGCTCCGCAGCATGGATAGGAAAACAAGTAGGCCCAAACAAGAAGACCCAAAAACAAGAAGAAGGGAACAGACACATGACAACCGCAACCAGCAAGACCACCGAAGCCAGCAACACCACGCCTTGGCCCATCGCCGTCGACGAAACCACCTTCCCGGACGAGTTGTTCTGCGAGTACGTCTTGGAGAACATCTCCGGCAAGGATGGCGACCCCACCACCCTCACCCAAGAGGAAGCCGACGCCGTCACGAAGATCGACATCAGCAAATGCACCTGGGCGACATTCGACCCCGAAAACGGGAATGACCTCGCATTCGACGGCGTCACGGTATACGATGACATGGTTTACGAAGGGGGTTGCATCACCAGCCTGAAAGGCATCGAATACTTCGCGAACCTTACCGAGCTGGACGCCAGCGACAACCAGCTCGAGGAGCTCGACATAAGCCACAACTCGCACCTCACCCATCTGAACGTCAACACCAACCAGCTGGAGAGTCTCGACGTGAGTCACAACACGCAGCTCACCGATTTGGACGCCGGCAGCAACTCCTTGGAGAAGCTCGATGTAAGCCACAACACACAGCTCTCCGAACTGTGCACCAGCAGCAATGTGTTGACGGAACTCGATGTAAGTCACAACACACAGCTCACCGAACTGGACGTCTATGGAAACACACTGACGACCCTCGACGTAACGCACAACACACATCTCACCGCACTGGACGCCGGCAGCAACTCCTTGGAGAAGCTCGATGTGAGCAACAACACACAGCTCACCTTCCTGAATGTCAGCGACAACCAGCTGACGGAAATCGACCTGAGCAACAACGAAAAGCTCACCGACTTCAACTGCGATGCCGGCTGCAAGACCGTTGGTGGCGTCATGTCCAAGTGACGCGTAAACGGGTTATGACGGTGAATACGATGGGGCCGATGGTGGGAGCGTGACTCTTTGTTCCGCTCCCACCATCGGCTCCATCGTCACCATGCCGGCGCTTCGCCGTCGGGAATCATCCGACGACCGTCACCGCACCGTCCTTGGGGCTATCCATGATGATTCCCGGATCGTCGGCGTCCACGCGAGTGACGAAGAATTGCGTATCGTAATAATCCTCACCCGGAGTGGATATCTCAGACGATTCAAGACCCTGGAAATACATGTCATAGATTTGCGCGGTGTGCGTCAGAGGCATCCCGCCAAGCGTCTCGGGATAGAGGAAATCACCGCCCTGCGGATAGCACTCGCCGTCATAAAGTACTGAATTGCCGCCACGGCACCTTTGATCATATGTCAATTGACTAGCGATGAATTCAGTTTGGGCATTGTTACCAGTCGGATCGGTCGTGACATAAGTGCGGGTCGTGCCACTCGCCTTCTCCCCGCTTTTTCCAAGGCTGGAGATGATTTCGTCGTCGGTCTTCCCATTGATGTCCTGGAAAGTGAGGGAAGTGGAATAAGTATCCCACTGGTACTGTCCGTTCGCACCGCCAGTACGCACCCAAACAGAATCAATCTCTCCGTCCTTACTCAAGCCAGGAAAGCCGACAGAGTCATCATCCGCCGTCCCAGGCTCCACAAGGAACCAGAGCTTATGATTCTCAATGGCCTGGGTGAAGGTGACCGCCGACGAGCCGGACTCCGAACCGCCCGACGCACCACTCGATGACCCTCCGCATGCAGCCATCGAAACCAAGGACAGGAACGCAACAAGCATCGCCGAAACGGCACGCATCGTGTTTCTCATATCGATCCCTCTCTGAATTCACACTGCGACACACGCCGCACCCTTCCAAACGATGGCGCAAACCATCGTCTAGAAACTACCCCCCCCAGACAAAACGAGCCCGGGCGGGTTCTAGTGAATGTCGCAACACCACATATGGCTCAGGTAAATATGGCTCAGGCATCCCTCTCCCCAATCATCTCCACCGGCCATCGCGAGCCTTGAAACATTGACCGGATCCCGGCATCACATCCGCGCATTAGACTTGCCACAACGAACATTTGGCGCACCAGTCACCTGATGCGACGGGCGCCGCGAACGCCATCACGGAAACCGGAACGCGGCCGGAACGGAAGCGATATGCGATTCTTCGAAAAGGCATTCGACGAGCTGACCACACACGAGCTGCATGAGATCATGAGAGCTAGGGCGGCGGTGTTCGTAGGCGAGCAGAAAATCGTCTACCCCGACGCGGACGGATTGGACTACCAGTGCATGCACGCATTCGCCACCGATGAAAACGGCCGCGTCGAGGCCTATCTGAGGATGTTCGGGGCGGACGAGCTGCCGGACGCCGCGCAGTTCGGCAGGGTCCTGACCATGCATCACGGCCGAGGCACCGGCGCGCAGCTGATGCGCTTCGCGGAGAGGACCGCGGCGGAACGGCTCGGCGCCAGGGAGATCCGCTTGGACGCACAGAAGACGGCCGAGGGCTTCTACAGGAAGCTGGGATACGATGCCGTCTCCGACTATTTCATCGAAGCCGGTATCCCCCACGTGAAGATGAAAAAGGCCTTGCATTCGGAGTGATTCCGTCCTGATCGGGACGGGGTGGGCTCCGATCGGGCGGTGCCATAGCGCGCCCGGACTCGATCAGTCACGTTCAGTCGCGTGGCTCCTTGACGGTGACGGTCACCGGGCGTTCCACGTCCTCCATGTGGCGCGCCTTCCGTTCCGCGATGGCCTTCTGCCGCTCCGCCTCGTGACGCTCGTCCTCTTCGCGCATGATGCGCGCGCTTTCGGGGAACACACGCTCCCACCCGGACATGTCTTCCTTGCCGTCGGGGTAGCGGATGAGGTAGGCGTTCAGGCACAGGCCGATGGCGAACATGAGGTCGCTGTGTTCGTCGCGCTTCGGGTCGTCGTCATCGACCCACCACGAGTCGGCGCGGTACCCGTCGGGAAGCGTCACGCTGTAATCCGCGTCCGGCGTGTGCGGGTAGCACGTCACGTCGAACTCCGGGTGGTCTTCGACGTGGTGGAGCTTGGCCGCGCCGTCGCTGAGACGGATGTGCATGACGGTGGGGTCGGCCAACTGCTCCGGGGTCAGGTTTCGGATGATTCGCTTCTTCATGATGGTTTCCTTTCACTGTTTCCGGCGGATTGGCCTTTCGAGCCATTCCGCCAATGCGTCGGGCGTGTTCGCCAACGCGGGGTCTGTGCGCGGGTCGCCGCTTCCGCGACAACACCGGCCGTATCAGGCCGTTGATGCATCTGATTTTTTCTCTTTCCTCCGCAGCCGTGCTGTCATCGTCATCGCCGTCAAGCGTAATGCTGATGACCTGCAGCCTCCCCACTGCGGCGAACAAGTCATCCACCGACACATCGCCCTTGGTAATCTGCTTACAGAAGAACCGGTAGTTGATCGTCAGGTTCGAGGCCGGCTCGAACTCGTCCGGATCACCCGCCACAAGCCTTCGCAACGCGTCCCTGTCGCCCCTGACGGGACGCAGCTTGATCCTGTCGTCGCCGTCGTTCCACTCATCGACGATGTAGCGGTTCATGATCATGTCGGCGAGATTCTCACGCTCCGACTCCACACGTCCGGACCTGACCATGGCGCAGACCGCCAAAAGCAGCAGCGTGACCGTCGTCAGACGCTGCTGCCCGTCTATGACGCGGTATTCGGTCCTTGCGCCATCGCCCACGACCTAGGAGACGATGCTGCCGAAGAAATGATGTCCTCGCCCGTCACGGACAACCCTCTTCAGATCCTCGTACAGCTGACGGCAGTTATCGACTCTCCAATCGTATTTCCTCTGGTACACGGGAATGACGAACCTCTTGTCCGTACCTTCCATGAACGACACCAGATTCGTCGCCGACCCCTTCATTCCTCCGCGCCTCCCCATGCAACAGCCCCACCGGACAAACGGCAGGGCGAACACCAAGACATTGATCCGATTCCAAGCGTATCGCACCTGTGAACATGGCCATCGCCAAGATGAAATCAACCAATCTCATGTCGCGACACGCCGGGAAAATCGTGGGCATATCATGATTCCACTTGGCCCGCAAGGTAGCGAGTCGCAAGCCGCAGAGCCCGGCAGACTCAGCGGCATGGATAGGAATAGCAAAAAGAAAACAACACAAGAAGAAGGGAACAGAGAATGACGAACGCAACCAGCAACACCAGCACCGGCAACAACAGCACCGCGGCCAGGAAGACCACCGCAGCGAGGAAGACCACGTCCTGGCCTGTCGCCGTCGACGAAACCACCTTCCCGGACGACCTGTTCCGCACGTACGTCATCGAGAACATCTCCGGCAAGGACGGTAACCCCGCCACCCTCACCAAAGAGGAAGCCGACGCCGTCACGATGATCGACGTCAGCGGCTACACCGGGTCGCCGGCCGCCAGCGCGGAAGACGCAGAAGGCGCGGAAGACGCGAGCGAAACAGGCGAAGGCAAGGACGAAGAGGGCCTCATCGCCAGCCTGGAGGGCATCGAATACTTCGCCGACCTCACCGAGCTGAACGCCAGCCACAACCAGCTGACGGAACTCGACATGAGCCGCAACAAGCGCCTCACCAAGCTGAGCGCCGATCACAACAACCTGACGAAGCTCACCGTAATCCGCAACACACAGCTCGAGTGGCTGGACGTCAGCCATAACCAGCTGTCGAGGCTCACCGTGACCCACAACACGCAGCTCACCCATCTCGACGCCAGCTATAACCGGCTGAGGAATCTCAACACAAGCCGCAACCCGCAGCTTGACTGGCTGGAAGCCTGCACCAACCGGCTGCTGAAGCTCGACGTGAGCCATAACACGCAGCTCACCCATCTGGGCGTCAGCTCCAACAAACTGACGGAACTCAACGTGAGCAACAACCCGCAGCTCACCCATCTCGACGTCAGCTCCAACCAGCTGACGGAGCTCGACGTAAGCCATAACATAGAGATCAAATGGCTGACCGCTGGACAAAACAAGCTGGCGGAACTCGACGTGAGCCACAACACACAACTTGACATACTGGACGCCAGCTACAACCAGCTGACAGAGCTCGACGTAAGCCACAACACACAACTTGACATACTGGACGCCAGATCCAACCAGCTGACGGACATCGACGTGACGCGTCGCACTCAGCTCGGCTGCCTTGACGTCTCCAATAACCGGCTGACGGAACTCGACGTGAGCCACAACACGGAGCTCTACTCTCTATATGTCTTCAAAAACCTGCTGACGGACATCGACGTGAGCCACAACCCGCAGCTCACCGATCTGGACGTCAGCGACAACAAACTGGGGGAAGTCGACGTGAGCCACAACCCGCAGCTCACCGATCTGAACGTCAGCAGCACCTGGCTGTCGGAGCTCGACGTGACCCACAATACGCAACTCGACAGGCTGCAGGCCTGTTACAACGATCTGGAGGAACTCGATCTGACCCACAACACGCAACTCACTTACCTAGATGTCTACTCCAACCAGCTCAAGGAGCTCGACGTCACCCACAACACGCAACTCACCTTCCTTGATGCCAGCCAAAACTTTCTGTGGGAGCTCAACACTACACACAACACGCAGCTCACCAGTCTCAGCTGGCATGCCGATGATGAGAGTGCTAGCCAAGAGGCTGCGAAAGTTTGGGATTGGATGATGACCCATGATCTCTCATAATCTCTGAGAATGCGGAGGTTCTTGGGATACAAGAAACGATGAACCGCGGACGCGCCTGCAGGCAGTCCGCGGTTCATCGTGTTGCCGGCCGGCCCGACGAAGGGCCCGACACTGGCGAAGGGTGCCCCGGATGCGAGAACAACATTCAAACGGACTGAATGGTGTTCTTGCATTGCAAATGCTTGTCATGTGTGTTTATTTCAAAGATATGCTCTCATCCGTAAGGCACTGACCATCACAGGCTAAGGTATCAAATTAGGTATCACAGAAGCTGCGCCGGAAAGCGCAGCTTTTTTCATACCCACGACCCATCGGAAACATTGAGAACTCAACGGAGGCAGAAAGCGCATGAGGATGCAATGGGGCACCGTGTTCCCCCGGAAGAACAGAGAAGGAAAGGTATCAAGTTGGGTGGCCCGGTACACGTCGCCGCTCGACCACAGCAAGAAGATCTCGAAGTCGTTCCCCATCGGACAGAAGGCGCTTGCCTACCAATGGCTCGAGGAGGAGCACGCCCTGGTCGACAGGGCCGAGATGGGACTGGCCCGGTGGACTCCGCCCAGCGAGAGGGTCGAGAGGGAGCATGGCCCCACATTCGAGGAATACGCAAACCAGTGGATCCGTGAATACAGGCTCGCCGACGGACGTCGGGCCGAGGGGGCAACGCGGCGCAACCTCGAGGCGGACGTCTCGCACCTCATCCGCGCCTTCGGCGGCATGGAGATTGGCAAGATCAGGCGCAAGGAACTGCGCGACTGGTACGACGCGGAGCACCCCGAAGGCCCTCACTCCTTCCACCGCCAGTGCGCGCGCATGAAGCGCATCCTCAAAGCCGCCGAGGACGGCAGCGTCGGCGAATGGGGCAAGCTCATCCAGAAATCCCCGTGGTCCTTCCGACTCCCGCCATTGCCGGAATCAGGCCGCGAAGACGTCGAGCCCGTCACACCGGCGGAACTGAAGAAGCTGTACCACGCCATGCCCTGCTACGACAGGCTCATCGTGTACATCGCGGCCGTCGTGGGCGGCCTGCGCATCGGAGAAGCATGCGCCTTGCGCAAAAGCGACATCGACCTCGACCGCCTCGAGATGCACGTCGCCCACTCGGTCAACAGAGGCAGCGACGACCTGGGTCCCAACGAACTGTGCCGCACCAAGACCAAGAAGAGCAACCGCGTCGTGCCCATCCCCGAGGTCATCGTCCCCTTCATCAGGGAGCACATCGGTCGCTGGTGCGACCCGGACGACCCCATGCTCTTCCAGGCGCGACGAGCCGACATCCTCTCCCCCACAACCGTGCAGCAGCAGTTCCGCGCCGCCCGCAAAGCCGCGGGACGCACCGACATCACCTTCCACACCCTCAGGGCCACCCACGCCACGATGCTCCTCATCTGCGGCGGAACCCTCCGCGAATGCATGGACGAGCTCGGTCACACGAGCGAGCGCATCGCCATCCAGCACTACCAGCGCATCGTCCCGGAACACCGCCGCCAGGCCGTGGAAAGAATGGCCGAGAGGATGATCGCGTAAGGACGGGGCAGACGTCCAGCGAAGCTGAGCCTGGATTGCCTGATGGCGATATTTTCGCTCGCTGATACGGTAGTGGGGCGGAACTCCACGGTTCCGCCCCACACGTCGTCGGCAGTATGCAGCCTGTCGACCATCGCAACGTTCTGCTCGCCTGCCACAGCCCTGAATCTCAATGGATGCTGCGCGACGTATAGTTCGTAAGATGTTTTCCTATCGAGCCAAGGACTATCTTCCGGCTCTCAGGGTCCCATGCATAGTAAATGCGTATTGAATCCGCATCCTCCTTATTGCCTTTCTTCAAATGAGGCTCTATGGAATACTGCTTCCCGTCAACGGAAAGCTCGCGAAGCTTCATCAATTGAGGATTTCTTCTCGTCTCACGCCCTTCGCTGAGGGCAACATCGAACCCCGCCAGGGTTTCTGGATTCTGGCGGAATATCTCATTGATATTCCCTTCGCCCTCCGCATATGCCAGCCATAGCGGACGACAGACCATCATCATCGCCTTCCAGCACAATGAGGGACTGGTGATGCAGTCCTTCAAGCTCGACCATGCTCTATCGGATACGACGATTCTGTCATCGTAGAGCTTGGAAAGCATTTCCACGATCGCATGGTTCGACTCATAGGGATTCGCACCACTAGCCGAGAAGACTTCAGGCAGTTCCGTCGTGAGCATCTTGCGCAACTGTTCACGCTGATTGCCCTCCACGGCATCGGATTCATTATTGAGACCACGGTACTTCGCCTTCAAAGAATAATTCTCTTGAAGCAATTCCGAATAGTCGGCCCGTATCTGTTTCAGTTCGTTCTCTGTCTGCTCAGCGAGATTCAATGCTGCTTCTACATCTTGTTCACTCTGCAGTCTTCTGTTTTTCTCATCTTCCAGCTTGGCAGAAAGATCTTCAGTCTCCTCGCTTATCGCATCCTGACGCTCTTCCTGCTCATGCAGCGCTTTCTGACGCTCAGCAAAGCCCTGGCGAAGAGTGCTGATTCGCGATTGATACTCGGAAAGTCGCTCGTCGGCCATCTCCAAGTCATTTCTGATTTCAGCAACCTTTTTATGCTGAACCACGTCTTCAACAGTGACGAATTCCTCGGTCTCATAAAAATGCACGTCCTGCGACAGCGCTTGACGGAGGAGGAATATCAATGGGTCACCGGACGCGCCGTGCATCAATCTGGGTAAATCATCCATATTTCGTCTAGTGAAATATCGGTGCCTCTTCAACTCATTCCACTTGTTATCCCCGCCGAAATTGGGACGTGTCTGGTACACCCTGACCGAGTCTGTATAACAACGCAAATCGGGAATTGGGCACGCCCTCTGGACAGCATCATCCTCGGCCACACTGGTCGGATAGCAAATCAACGCATTGGGGTACAGCTCCTCGTCAAGTTTTTCCGGGTCAATCGCAGGTTTTCCGGTCTCCTTGTCAAGAGCGATATAAACAATCGGGTATTCGCGATCGCTTCGCATCACCAGTTTCCAAAAAGTACTTGCACTGATCGCACCCGCCCCAGCTTGCGTCGCGACTTTCGTCAGCATTTCCGCGATGTCGAGATCGGATTTGCTGCAATACAAGTTCTCATCCGCCGTCAAGAATTTCACAAGACGCGGAACCGAGGCTTTCGGGGCGGGTGATGCCGGTCCCAGGAATCCAGGACGGTCCTGATAGGAAAGAATCAGGGAAAACACACCCGAATCTTGCTTGGAAACCGACCGATAGCTAATTTCGGTCGTCCACTTTCGAGGCGCGATATAAATGTCCGTCTGTTCATCGCGCTCTCTCCGCATCTCCTCATCAATTTGCGCCGCCCATTCGACAGTATCGCCATCTTGGAACAACGCACTCTTGACGGTTATCCACTTCCCCCTTTGCCTTTCCGTGAAAGGAGTCCTACCAGTTCCTCGCTTCAACCTTGTCATATCGATGCGCTCATCAAGGAGGTGATAATGCTTCGATTTCACCCATCCCGTCAGTTCAAGCACGATTTCCCACAGCAGGTCTCTATTCTCGCTGTATTCCGTCAGGCTCAGATCAAACTGACATTTATAGAACAGCTGTGCACCCAAATCCATCGGCCCCTCCTTGACCTCTCCATGAATTCCACAGGAAGTCACACAGGAAGTCAATAATAGACAATGTTCGCCAGCCGTTCACTTATCGGTCAATCTGCCTCAAACACACAACCGGCACCATCGCAGCCAATGCAGACCCCAAAATGATGCAGACGTTGAATTCTATGATGGCGATGGAGCGTCTCCGCACTTCGATCCGCACAACCGTTCAATGCGCCAAGCAGATACTCGCCCGATGAGATGCCGGCAGACTAGATAACCAGAATTGAGCGAAGCTCTACCATATGTAATGGGCAACTTCACCAATGAGATGGAGCCAAGATGACGAAGAAGAGCAACGAGTGCCAAACGCTCCTTGATGCAATTGATTGGTGCAATGCTCAGTCAACAGAGGGAAGGGAAAACGCCAACCTTCTATCTGGGCGTGTCCACACTGATATCGAGAGACCCGACCTTGCCATTGAGACAGCTGACGGACGGCTCATTGGGCTCGAACATTTTCGTGTCGATCACTTCATCAAAGGCAAAAACCACGCTTCAGCAGTTGCACAGCTAAGCAATGAAGCCAACAAGAAGCGGAAACAGCTCGTCCGACAATTCCACGGCAACCCACCTACTGACGACATAGCGGAACTACTCCTGAACACGTGCGACAACGCACTGCGCCAGCAGCGAAACGCGTGCATCATGGACATCGTAAGTTCGCTAGAGCAGGGTGCGTTTGGAAACAATGGACACATCAAGAAAATTCCCGCATACCTATGCAACCTACAACGGCGGTATCGCACTGACGCGACCGTTGAAATCGGATTCGTGATAGAGTTTCACACCAACCTTCAGAACCTGTTTCTCAACACCGCGGAAGGCACGACCCGGACATACAACGGAGAGCTGCCCATGTTCACGGAGCTGTACGAACAACTGAATCGGATTTCGAAGAACGTTGATTGGATCGTGCTCGCCTCATACCCCGCATTAACCTTCGACATTGCGCAAGCAGCGATCATCGACTGCCGCAACGGAGAGTTCTCAAAGAGTATGGAACGGCAAGGACTTGCCCCGGTAACCTATCTTGGCCTAGGGCGCACGTCGCCAGTCGCCCCCATCAGGAAATCGAAAGAGAACCAAGCAACAAGCTACACGAAGAAAGAAGAAAACAGCCACACATACCATTTGATGATCGCCAACAACTCTGATTATCCCAAACCCGAGAATCTTATGGAAAATGCGCTCAGCGAAGCGCCCAAGGCACTACAGCTTGCAACAGCCGGCAAGCCTTTCTGCGCCACTCAATCGGTCCAGATGCTCTATGAAATTTGCACACGACTCGGCAATCCTGGCACTGCCGCAACAAAAGACGGCGTTTACAAGACTCTCCGTTCGAATCCACGACGCGTCAAGCTATTGTGCGAGGAGTTCGAAGAACGATGGCAACTCAAACCGACGGACGATTGACATCCCTGCACACAGATTCTAAGCGCATTGCACTAGTCATGCGGCTTGATGAGTTGGGAGCAATCCAAGGTAGTTCCTCACGCCGTCAACATACGTATCATTTGGTAATATTGTCTTAACGACAGCTAATGCCCGAAGGGAGCGGACATGCAGACTGCAATCATCGATGGGGAGAAAGTGGTCGCCAGCCTCATTCCGCAGCAGCAGTGGGATGAGTTGCGGATGCGGCAGAAGTCAGTGACCCGCGACGACCCGATTGCCAGGGATCCATTCGGGTTCGGGCAGCCGATGTCGTGCAAGACGCACGGAAGGACAGGACTCCACTTCTTCAGCTTCTATCCGCACGTCACGCTGCCGGCGGGCTTCGATGCCGACTGGCTGGGGAACGAGTCGCCGGAGCACGCCATCACCAAGGCATTCATCGTGTCCATGGCCGAAACCTTCGGCTATCAGGCGGAATGCGAGAAGCCCGTGCCGCTGGCGGACGGGCGGCACCGGATCGCCGATACCGTCGTCACCTTCCCGGATTCCGCCGGACGTCGGCCGCTGGCGATAGAAATCCAGATAACGAAGCAGGACGACCTCGACTTCGAGCAGCGCACGCGGGATTACCACGATACGGGATATGACTGCGCGTGGCTCGACTTCAATCTGATGCCGCATTCATGCACGAACCCGCTCGACCCGGCCATGGAGCTTGAAAGGCATACAGAGTATTCGCTGCGGGACGGCACGTATGAGTGCTCGGAGGACATGCTGAAGAGCTTCCGATGGGATGGCGTAGAACCCATCAGGGGCGCCCTGCGGTTCCCGTTCCGCATCGACATGGACACGCGCACCTTCGCCGTGTGGTTCGACCATGACTGGAAAGACCTAGACGTCTGGCTTTACGACTTCCTGGAACGCCCGGATTCATTCCACCCCCGTCCAAGGCTCTCGTATGTCAGGCTGTTCTCGGCCAGGAGATGCGAGGAGTGCGACAGCGCACGACGGTTCTGGGCGAACGACGCGATGATCGGCGAGATACGGCGGGCACGGCCGGGCGACTGCGTGCTCAATGAGACGATGACGGATCGAGAGCGCCACGCGATCGAGGAATTCGCCGCGGCGATGGCGGGAAGGATGGAGACGTTCAACGATGGCGCCCTTCTCGCCAGAGGCGATGACGGGCACCTGCATTGCCCCAGATGCGGAAGAACGCTGGGCACGGCGGAGATGAAGGCGTCACTGCAATACACCAAGGCGGCGATACCGCTGGAGGAACCGGGGCGGGACGCGTCCGAGGAAGGGTGGACGTACAGCAACGCATGGGCTGACGACGGGTTCACCGCCGCGAAAGAGGAACGATTCGTCCGCACGGCGACGAGCCTGCAGGCCATGGAGGACACACTCGGTGACATCCGGGAGTGGCGTCGCTCGCACTCCCCGCTCAACATCTTCCATCGCAAGAGGATGGGATGGCATCCGTCGGAGAACAACCCGAATGACCTAGATGCGTGGATGGAGCCTCTGGACGAGCTGGCGGCGGAAAAAGCGTATCGAGCGGCGCGCATGCTGGCGGCGGGGAATGTCATCAGCGACAACAATCCCGTGTTCTCCTGTTCCGGTGACGATTGCCGCCTCGACCCGCTGCCATGGAACCGCTGACCCTGGCATCCTCCCACCGAGGCAGGGGAGGAATCGTCCGAACACGGAACCCGCGCGCCGGCGTGAGCGTGCGTTCCGGTCAACGCCTGTAACATCTCATGTCGCCGCGCCGGACCCGCCGGTCTCACGGCCACGAGGGCCGATCGGCCGGACAGCCAAGAGGGAAACCCTCTTGGAATCTCCCCGTCTGGGTTCCGCAGCAAGCAGCGGAACCCAGACGGGGAGCGCCCTTCGGGCGCACAATCCATCTTTTTCTTTTTGCCCCGCCGCCGGAGTCGGCAGATTGTACCGTCAGCGAAGAACCTGTCAAATCCCGCCGCACGCGACGCTACGCGTCGGAGCGTCGGTATTTGACAGAACCTTCGCTGACGGCTTCGCCTACGGTTGAGGGCGGCGAGGCAAAAAGAAAAAATGGGAAACAAAGGATAACCATGCCCATTTCAAGACGCAAAGTAAACGGAAACCGCGACACGCCCGGGCGAAAATTTCCTCTATTTTCCTTGAAAAAACAGCCGTTTCGAGTTGACATCACGCCAAATCTGTTATACTATATAACTGTCATCAAGAGATGGCACAGAGAACGAATCCAAAGGATTCAGAAAGAGAGTCACCATGACTATCAATTTCGACACCCCCGCCAACGGCAAGCTCTCCCGTGAGGACGTCGCCGCACTGAAGCAGCAGTTCCGCGACGCGCGCGCCAAGCATGGTTTCGTCACCACCGACACCGATTTCTTCGCACCCGCCGTGCATGAGTGGATGGACGCCATCGAGAACGGCGGCATCCTCACCACCGACGCCGCCGCCCGCATCTTCGCCGGCACCCGCGTCACCCTCTCCATGCGCGACGCGATGCTCGTCGCCGTCCTGTCAGACGCGGACGAGGCCGACACCATAGAAATCGCGGGCAACCCCCACGACTCGAAGAGCGTGGGCCGCGTGTTCGACGCCCTGAACAAGGTGTTCCGCGACCCGTCCGCCCTCCCCGACACCACGAAGTGCGGGAACGCCCTCGACGCCATCGCCGACCTGCTTGGCAACGCCACGGAGGCATGCGACGCCGCCCACCTCCACGCGGTCACCGCCTACATCAAGTGGTGGCTCGGCGACATCGACGCCGCAGGCAAGGAGGCGGCGCGCGCCCTCGAAACCGACAACGGCTGCAGCCTTGCGCAAATCATCATGACCGCCCACGAGTTCGACGTGACGCCCGCATGGCGCACCACGATGGGCGTCTAGCCCGGCCCGGCGGCGGGGCCAGACGCCCCGCCGCCACCTTTCGCCCACGCGAAACCGCATGACGAAACCCGCCTGGCACGAGGCCAGCCCCGTGCCAGGCGGCGACCACGTGGGGCTGGCGGATTCCCCGCAAGCGGGAAATCCGCCAGCCCCACCCACCACCCGACGCCCCAGCCCGTCCGAGTCTCACGCCGCCGCCGCACGACCACGGCACACTGATACCACACAGCAAACCACCCCCGGAAGGACCACCCATGACCGAAACATCACCCCAGCCCAGCGCAGCCGGGCTTGCCGCATGCACATTCCGCGCGGGCAACCTCACCAAGGACCCCGTCATCAGGAGCTTCCCCGACGGCAACAGCGCCGCCTACCTACGCATCGCCTACACCGACGCCGACGGGCAGACACGATACGTGTCGGCTGAAGTCCGCCGCCGCAACCTCGAATGGCTCGAACGCCAGAACCTGCGCAAGGGCTCGTTCGTCATCGCCATCGGCCGCGAACACGAACGGTACAACGACTACCGAGGCGAAGACGAAACCATCCTCCGCGTCAGCCTTATGGCCTGCCACACATCATGGGACCGCACGCCCGAAGACGCACACACCGGAAGCGCCCCGCGCCCCCAGACGAAACACCCGGATGATAACGAGCCGGCGAAAACCGGCGCGTTCATCGACGGCGACTTCACCGGCAGTGACTACGACACCACCGGACGTCTCAAGCCCGAAACGCCCACAACCGAGACCCCAGACCCCAACCCCTACGGCGACGAATGGTTCGACGCCGCCCCCGAATACTGACGCCACGGCGACAAGCAAACAGCGCCGACCGGATGCCGCCGACCGGCAAGGGGCGCCCGCGCCCTCCCCGACAGGGAGGGGACGGGCGCCCCTTGCCATGTCACGCGGAACCGCTCACAATCCCCCGCCGCATTGCACGGCATACGGGGATTCCACGCATTCCGTAGCCCGCGGACCCGGCATCGCGCCACCCTGCGCAGCCCCGGACGGCATCGCATCGTCACCGCCCATATCACCCGCGCTCGTATCGGACGGCGCAGCGAAGATCAGCGCCGCCTCCCCACCGGGAACGTCACCGACGCCCTCCAACACGCCGAGTACGTCGCGCCGCGCTTTGCCCGATTCGGCGACGCGACGGCGCAACGCGTCAAGCGCCGCCCGGTAGTCGAGGAACGCCGAGACGATTCCTTCCGTGACCCTCATGTCGCGTTCGTATTCACGGCGCTTGGCCTCCATCGCTTTCTTCACGAGTGCAGCGCGGCGCCTCTGCATATCGGTCTTTGCCATACGTTCTCCTTCCCATTGGTTGCGGATGGTTTCCAAGGCTATGGGCGCCACGCCGTTCCGCGGTGAGACATCGGCCGGCCGGATACCGGTGGAGGGAATTCGCTGATGTCTCACCCGCCGCGCCACTCCGTCCCCCACAATGGCGGCAGCAGGAACCACGGTTCGCCCCCCTACCCGAAAGGAGGCCACGACATGGACACGGCCGGACGCCATAACGGAATGCCGGAAAACGCCGGAACGGCACACCTCGAAACAGGAAACGGAAAATTCGTAGCAAGCAACGCGAGTGAGGCCTCACTCGCTGCTTGCCCCGGCACATGCGTGCCGGGGACGGCGGGACACCCGGACCCGATACCCGCGCCCCGCCGGAAGACGGGAGGCGGGCGATGAGCTGGCGCGACGGCCGCAGCCGGCCCGTGGTGCGCAAGGTCTACTTCACGGAGCAGGAATGGGGCAAGGCCTGCGCCCTGTGGCGCGCGGGCGGAGGGCACCGGACGTTCTCCGCACATGCGCGGGAGCTGCTCATGTGGGGCTCCGTGCGCCGCGTCGTCATCCCCGCCGACACCGACCGCCTCGCGCATGAGGTCGCCAGAATCGGCGTGAACGTCAACCAGGTGGCGCACCGCGTGAACGCGCGGGGTCATCGGGAGCCCGGCGACGTGCAGGAGATGGAGTCGCTGCTGCGCGAGGCCGTCGGAATCCTCTCACGCATCTGCAAGGACGCGCAGGACAGGATCGATGGCTCAGGATGGCAGTCGTGAAGATGGGCAAGGTCAAGGCCACGCTGAACCTGTCCGTGCGCTACATCGTCAACGGAGCGAAGACACAGGGCGGCCAGCTCGTGACAGCGTCGTGGAACCCCGGCGAGGGCGACCCCGAGAAGCTCGCCCGGCAGATGCTCGACACGCTCGCGCATGGCAGGAACGCGCCACGCAAGGGCTCGGTGCTCGCCTACCACGTCATCCAGAGCTTCAGCCCCGACGACCCTGTGACGCCCGAACGGGCGCACTCCCTGGGCGTGGAGCTCATGGAACGCATCGCGCCGGGACACCGGTTCGTCATCGCCACGCACACCGACCGCGAGCACATCCACAACCACGTCATCCTATGCCCGACCGACCCGGCGACCGGACGGCACATGCGCCTGACACGCCGTTCGATCCTTCAGTGGCGCGACGTGTCCGACGATCTGTGCCGCAGGGAGGGGCTGAGCGTCATAGAACGCTCCATCGAACGGCGCCATGGCTGCAGCTTCGCCGAAATCTACGCCAGCGCGAAAGGCGTCGGCGTCAAGTCGTCCATGCGCCAAGCAATCGACATCGCCGCGCAGAACGCGCGCGACTTCCCCACCTTCGCCGCCCTGTTGGGCGCGGCGGGCATGCGCGTCACGGTGCGCGGCCAGCACATCGTGTACGAGGACGCGGCAAGCGGACTCAGGGTGCGCGACTCGCGCCTGGGGATGGCATACATGCAGGACACGGTGATGGCACGCATGGGCCGGTGCGCCGTGAGCCAGATCAGCTTCGACACGTCGATGATCAGGGAGCAGGGCGACGGGCATGCCGTCGTGTGGCTGCCGGGCACGCGGCGCCGCCAGTGCATCAGCGTGCCCATGCGGTGCGTCATCAAGGACGGGCGCACATGGCGCGCGTTCCTGCCGACGAACGAACCGCAGACCGTGCTGTCGAAGGACGGCGCGTACCTGTGCACCGTGGCGACGGAAGACCTGTATGCGCATTTCAAACGCCCCGAGGCGCTGCTCGAACGCATGGCGGCGGACTCATGGCGGACGATTCCCGCAGGCCGCACCGAGGCAGAGCGTGAGGCGTGGATGCGGCAGGCGAGGAAGCTCGACAGGCTGCGCGACGACGTGCGCGGACTCGACACCGCGATCCGCGCGACTGACGGCAGCAGCCCTCTGGCTGACGCGATGGAGGGGCTCGAAGATGACATCCGCCGTGCGCGCGCCGGGCTGCAGGCGCAGCTCATAGCCAACGACGAGTGCATCGCCGAGGGGCGTCCGCCCGACGCGGACGGCCTCGCCGCGCTCGAATCGCGCGAACGCGAGATTGAGGCGATGCAACGGGATCTGGGCGACCTGAGGCGGGCGCACGCGCGCCATGCCGGGACGCCCCATAAGGAAACACAAGCCCGCCGGGCGGGAGGAAAGGACAGGACAAGATGATCTCCGAAGAAGGAGTGGCCGACGGCTTCGCCACGCAGGCGATGGGCCAGGCCGCGAACGGACTGGGCGGTGTCGCCCTGGGGATGGCGCAGATCGTGACATGCGTGCTCTCCCTTGGCGCAAAAGGCATCGAAGCGCTGTGGCTGCGCCATGTGGACAAGCCCCTGAGCGGGCAAGTGGACCTGCGCCGCCTGTATGGCACCGGGCAGGACCTGCACCCGCTCACCGGTCTGAGCGACAGGACGCTCGACGCGATCAAGACGACGCTCGACAGGAGCGGCGTCGCCTACGCCCTCCAGGACATCGGCGCGGGCGAGCACGGCATCGTGTTCCAGGGCAAGGACCTCGATTACGTCCGCACCACGGTAAAGGCACTCGAACGGCAGCTCGGGCAGAAGATCGACATGCCGTCGCTGGAGGCGCCCCTCGTGCAGGACCAAAAGAAGGCCGCGCCGCAGACGCCCACCGCATCCGCGCAGACGGCGGAGCAACCAGCGCCGGATGCGGAGCGGCCGACACCTGAACCGGCGGCGGAGCAAGAGGCACCCACGCAGACGACCGCCACGAAGCCCGCAGCAGAAAAGACGGACACCGCCAACACGCCCGCCGGACAGACGACAACCGAGCAGAACCACGCCGAACAGTCCCCCGCCGAACAGTCGCAAAAGGAGCGCGGGCGAGAACAGCCGGGAAAGCCGACGCAAGACGCGCCCGCGAACGCCGAAACGCAGTCGCGGCAGAGCCGCACGCAACGGCAGGAGCAACGCCGTCAGGCGCAGGAGTCCGGCGAAGGACGCGCCACGAGGGCACAGGCGGACGCGCCGCCCACTCCCTCTCCCCTGGCACCTGCCGCAGCCGCAGCGGTGCCGGTCGTGGGCGCGGCGATCCATTCCGCCGCGGCGGAACGCTCCACGCCTGCGGTCGACAGCCTCGCGGACAGCATTGAGAACCCCGCGTCCAAGCCGAAAAGGAGCACCGCCGACATCCTCGACGCGGTGCGCCGAACCGTCAAGGAACGCATGGCCGGGGATGCCGCCCGCAATGCAACGGAGCGCAGCAGGAAGCAGCCGAGGAAGGGAGCGCGATGAGCGGGCGGGACGGCGCCGTGGAGGAAGGCACGGCCGCCGCGCGGAACGGAAGCACGCCGGAAGCGCCGGCGATAGACGAGCGCCGGGACGGCGACACGATCTTCGTGTTCGGCCACGTCACCGGCGTCCCGCGCATCGTCACGCTACGCGACGGAAGCCGCCTGTGGGTCGCCGCAGTGACGCCCGAGGGCGCACAGGACTCCGTCGAGCTGCGGGCGTCCGGGCGAACCGCCGAGTACCTCATCGACCGAGATCCCGGCGACGGTGGCCGCATCTTCGCCGTGGGACTCGCCAGGCACGACGCCCGCCAGCCCGAGGACGTCGGCTGGTACGTGGCGCTCCAGGCGGCCGCCACCGGCACGTCGGCGGATTGGCGCGGGCAAGGATGACCCGCAGTCCCGACATGATCGTGACGGCCGACCCGGACGGCATCGACGCCGGGTCGGCCGGCGCGGTGCGCATCGTCGGCACCGGAACGGGACTGGGCCGCCTCGTCGCCGCCATGTGCGGAGGCGAGGCGGCCATCCGCTGGCACGACGCTCCCCTCGTGCGCATCCGCCCCGCCGCCACGCAGAGCACAACGCGACCCACGCAGCCGACTCAGCCCACGGCACCACCATCGGGAACCCGCCCCAGGACTGCGGCGCAGTTCCTCGACGCCATCCGGCACGTCGCCACCAAACGCCGCGCCTCCGCCGACGGCGGGAGCGCGGACGAATGCGCCAATGGAGGCATACGCCGTGCAAACGACACCCGCAACAGCCGCGAAGGGAAGACACGAGAATGAAGACCCGAGCCGAATCGACCAAGGGAGCCAACAAGACACCCGCCATCGTCATGACGGCGCTTGCCTGCCTCGCGGCATGGTGGGTGTTCGACCTCACCGCAGCCCAGATCCGAACCGACCATGAATCCGGCGCGGACATGGGCTACATCGTGGAGCACATGTTCGACCGTCTTGAGAACGCGCCGTTCAGCCCCAGCTTCGCCAAGGCGGACGCTGCGTGGGGCTTCGCCGGAATCGCGCTCGTCGCGCTGTTCCTGCTCTACCGGTGGGCAAGCCGCAAGAAGATGCGCGACGGCGAGGAGAACGGGTCGGCCGAATGGGGCTCCCGCAAAGACATCGCCACGTTCGTCGACAAGACGTCCGCACGGAACCTGCTCATGACGCGCACCGAGCGTCTCTCGCTCGACACCCGCAAGACGCTCAGGAACCTCAACGCTCTCGTCATCGGCTCGTCCGGCTCGGGCAAAACCAGGTACTACATCATGCCCAACATGCGGCAGATGAGCATGAACTACGTCGTCACCGACCCCAAGGGCGAGCTGTGCGCCGAGATGCGCAGGCCGCTGGAGGACGCGGGGTACATGGTTCACGCGCTCGACCTGAAGTCCATGTCGCACTCCGGCCATTTCAACCCCCTGCGCTACATCGACGCGGAGCACCCCGAGAAATCCATCCGCGAGCTCACGGAGAACATCATCGTCAACACCACCGCGGAGAACGCTCGGGACGACAGCTTCTGGGGCGCGGCGGAGCGCACGCTGCTCACCGCGCTCATCGCCTGGGTGTACTTTACCCGCTGGCACGCGGACGGCTGGGACGACGAAACCGGCATCGGGGCACACGAGCCGAGCCTCAACGACGTGACCGACCTCCTGGAGCTCATGGACGCCTACGAGAAGGACGACACGAGCAAGAGCCCCGTGGACATCCTCATGGAATCCGCGCAGGACGTGTATGACAAGGCCGCCGAATCGGAATGGGCCGGATGCGACGACGATGCCAGGCGCGTGCTGGAGGGCATACGGTTCGCCCTGCGCTGCTACCGGCGCTACAGTCAGGGCGCAGGGGAAACGAAGAAAAGCATCATCATCTCCCTCGGCGTCCGGCTCAGCCCGCTGAGCATCCACGAGGTGCGCGAGATCCTCGCCGATGACACCATCCACATTGACGAGCTTGACGCCGGCAAGAGCGCGGTGTTCCTCATATTGTCCGACACCGACGCCACGTTCAACTTCCTCGCCGCCGTGTTCTACCAGTGTCTCTTCCAGACCACCGTCAGGCAGGCCGACGCCAACCCCGAGCAACGTCTGAACCGCGAGATGCACTGCTTCCTTGACGAGTTCGCCAACATCGGCAAAATCCCAGCCTTCCCGACACTCATCGCCACCATTCGCTCACGCGGCATCTCGGCCAGCATCGTGGTGCAGAACCTCGCCCAGCTCAAGGCGCTGTACAAGGAGCAGTGGGAGACCATCGCCGGAAACTGCGATTCCACGCTGTTCCTCGGTGGCAACGAGGAGACCACCACGAAGTGGATCAGCGACCGCCTGGGCAAACAGACCATCGACACCCGCACCACCAGCCAGTCCAAAGGACAGACCGGCGGATTCACCATCAATTACCAGCGCACGGGGCGAGAGCTCATGACCCCGGACGAACTCGGCGTCATCCCCAGCGACGAATGCGTGTACCTGCTACGCGGCGTGGCGCCGTTCTTGTCGAGGAAGATCGGCGGGGACGAAGGGTGTGGAAGGTCGATAGAGCGCAGTAGGGCGATTCGCAGCGATGCGCCAACGACGCGTTTCACCCAGCAGGAATAGAGCACTCCAGTATTTTCTTGTCCAAGCGAACGGCTGGAAGCGCCCCTTACGACATGTCTATACACATCAAAACGGCCACACCAGCGTTGTACTTCAGACACTGGAAACATGACTATTCCGCGACGGAGAGCGGACGGGAGGTTGGCGTGGAGAGCGACAGTGCAACACCCGCCACACCAACCTTCTCGCTATTTCTTACGAGACGCAAGTACTTCCCTGCTTGCCTCTTCCCGAATAGTGTCGACAGCGTTTCTCAGCTCGTCCGGTGGCAGAACATCCAGTCGGCGCGTGGACATTGCGAGCAGAAGATCGCGACCGACGGCTTTCGCCAGCGCCGACTGGGGTGTGCTTCTGTCTTTCTGCATCGAGTCAAGGACCGCCCAGAGCACTTCGCTATTCTGTCCGACAGAACGATCAAAGAGCTGGAGCCACCGATCTTCCACTTCGAAGATCCAGCGCGTATACGCATAAGGATCCTGCTTTTCACGGCTCAATACATGTTCGCACGAATCATCTATCGTGAGCTCCGCCGCCCACCACAGTCGAGCTATTCCATGCCTAACAAGGTTTCCTCGGTTCGGCTCGATTGGCAACAACCAACGATCCTTGACTCGCTGTCTCCAGTTCCCTGATTTTCCGGGATTCCAACGTTCCAGCATATATTGACGACACGTGTTGAATGCCAGGTAGGTCCAAAGCCCAGGAATTGTTGCGTTTACTCTATCGATGGCTCCCACCGCAGTGAACAGTGCGATAGCGTTATTGCCATCGGCGTCGCTCGCAGAAAGAGGTGAATCAAGTTCTATCGCATCCCTGTCAAGCAGATAATGGTCATCATTCGACAGCTCATCGACGGAAGCAAGATAGTCCTCGAACGTATCGCATTCCTTAAGTTTGAGACGGAGCAATGTGACGGCGTCCTTATTGAATTGTTTCTTGCATGTAGTGTCATTCATGATTCCTCCTCGTTACCCTACTGGCCCTTTATCTGGTTCGTATACTCGTCCAGGAACCCATCTATCGGTTGCCTGAGCAACTTCTGAGCCAATTCCAAAGGACGTTTATCGGTTTTCAAGCCTGCCGACTGAATCAGCTCGCGCAAAGTGCTGCACCACTTCATCGAAAGGTCGCCGTTTTCGCCAAGTGCCTCGTTCTCTTGCATATAACCGATTGCGTCAATCAACGCCGGGAAAACGACCGACATCAATTGGAGTCTCGCAGAGGTCCAAAGTTGCAGGTTATCAAACAAGTCTTTCCCGCATTGGACTTCAATCTGATCTTGTCCCAGTTCTGTCCTGATACCTTCTTTACGACTGTTGTCGCGCACGATATTGAAGATTGAATTCAAAGGCGGGCGCTGCGGATCATAAAGTTTCTCCGGTATGAACGAGAATTGCTGCGGGACCGCAAGGAGATCCCCTGCACTCACATCGAAAGCAGCGTCACCGTAATCAGGATGCTGTCGCTCCCAGTGAAAACCCGGGATATTCCTGCATGCCACCACAAATATGCTGACAGTTACCCAGTTACATATCATTCGTTGATCGATACTTGACTCATAGGTCGCCCCATCCGCATGCGGTTGAATCTTCGAAAGATCGAGATATCCGGATGAGAAGGTCGAAGGGCAGTCCCAACGCGCCTTGATTGCCACGTCCCCAGCATCAAGGAGCTTCTTCAAATCAGGATCGTCACAACATACACGCATGCGAATCGGGACATCCTCCGTCATGGTCTCGACAGTGATATCCTTGACTTCCCAGCGCGAGGCAACGTCGGAGTTTCCAGGAACTCCACCGCCAAGGACAGGAATCGGATACGATGTTGTATTAGTCATTAGTCAGCCACTCCCAATTGCAGACGAATTCGGTTATCTACGTGCACGCGTAGGCGTGTCGGTTTTTGGGGACTCACGGTTACATCTCGGATGCCGTTGTTAATCACGGTCAACGCTTTTCTTGTGCCCGCATCGTCGGTGATATCTTCTGCACTCGTTACATTCACATCAACGGAGTTCCTATCGAACTGCCCGTCGAGCGAAGCAACGAGACGCAGCATACCGCTCTCCGCAACTCCCGTTACTGAACGCAGTACCAAGACATAGCTATTTGTTGCTGGCTCATACCAATAACGCATGCTGAGACTGTTGCTCTTCAAGGACGATTTACCTTCATTGTCCGGATGACCTTTGGCCGGGAATCCCGGCTGCGGACCGGGGTGTGGAGGTCGATGATTGATTCCATGTTGGCGTTTGCCCGTTGTCACTTGGTCGTTACCACTTCCAGCCGTTGCGGGCTTGATCACGCTAATGGGAACCGCTTTCCCCGCTGAAACAGGGGTGCTCTTTCCCTCTGTCTCTTTGCCTTGAAGAGTTGCGGCCTCTCTGGCGTCTCCGTCACCGGTAGCAGGATTGGTGCCCTTGACTTTTGTCTTGTCCGCATGCTGCAAATCTTCAGGTAGAAGCAGATTGAGCCCTTTGATTTTGAGGACATCTCCCATTTCATGCTTCGTTCTTGCGTTTATCTCTTCTCGAGCAAATTTCCTGATGTCATCGAGAATCCGCTTAGATTCCTTCTGTTGTTCCGGTGTTCCGCGAGTTGCGACCCATTGGTCATGTCGAGCAGATTCCATCTGCCTGAGCCTTTTGTTACCTTCGTCGGAGGAACATTCGAACACGGCAGCGAAAGCAGCAGAAAGCGAATTCAAACGAAAATGATGCACCTTCATAAGCGGCTTGCGCACACAGAGCACGTCAAGCCTCTTTCGAATGCAATCATCGATATTGATATAGAGTTTCACCTCACCCAGCCTCGGAATTGCCTTGACAACTGGTTCTTCTTGGATTGCACGATAGTAAGCGAGCATCGCTCCACGAGTCGCTTCATCCGTCATTGATCCGATCTGCTTTTCGAGATTCGACGCATCAAGGCGCCACGACAGACCGTCACCATGTCCTTTAACCACAAGGCGTCCGCGACTGATGGCAACCATGAAATTCTCTATCATGGCATCTCGCACATCGAGGAATCCCTCCCCGTCCGCGCCACGCTTATATCCGAGGATATAGGTATCTGTGCCGGATTGGGTTCTTTCCGGGAACCCACCAAACGGACGCGGGTTCCGCAAATATTGAAAATCGTTGGGAAGATCTTGAGATGTATATACTCCCATCGCACCGAGGAGATCGCAAGGATCGTTCGAACCGGGTTTTTGATGAGTAGTGAACTGGCAAGCTCCCGCAAAAACAGTTTCAGGTGAGTCGTAAGGCTTCGTCACCCACAATTCGGTCCTAGCACGAGAAGCAAGAATTCCTGCCGCCTTACCGATGCCGAAAGAACCTCCCGCATCGGTTTTCCCGACGCTCAATCCTGATCCTCGTGTCAAAGCTGTAAGAACAGAATCGCGCCCCTCGATAAGGCTCTCACTGCCAGTCAACCCTTTGGTCCCGTAGTCGCCGATTCGAAGGACATCGATAGTCTCGCTATTCAGACAATCAACAGCATCCTGAAGTTCCGGAGCGTCAGGATATTGCCGAGCGCAAGAGTTAGCGTGTCGTCGCAGATTTTCCACATCAGGAATCTCGGTAGTCGGGACAGTCCTGAGCTCGAAGACCATGGTCACGGGAGAGTCATCATCCTTCAACTTTGCATCGAGGGAATTCTGCCCCAACTCACGCGCGAGAGCTGTTACAACCGAATCATTTCCGAAGACCTCTGCACCTGGGATTTTTGCACCCTGCACAGAATTTCCATTGGGTTTGAAAACAAAACCATAATGCTCCATCTTGGTCATTTCATTTCTCCATATCTTTCTCCGAATCTGCAAACAAGCCACGAACCCGCTTGAGCTCATCCTCTATTGGGTCAAACAAAGCATCAACCTCCGCGGAGGTATATGCGTAGTTCTTCCTGTTCGACAGGTTTCCCAATATTTGGATTTCCCTAATCAGACGAGTTCCGCGACTTTTCGCAAGTCTTCGGAATCTATCATTTTTTGTTTCCTCCATGTCTCCTATTCTACATATCGGTTATTTATCCGTCAAGTATCCGACAATTATCTTCTTCTTCACCCAACCGCACTGTGCCCCCAATGCCCAACCATCAATATGGCGAATCCTAGTGAACGCCGCAACACCATGGGTTTTGGAAGGAGCCGGGACATGGTGTACGAGTTCGACGGAACCGAATACGACAAGCTACGCGACATGCAGGAGGCGAGGCGCGCGAAATACCTCGAGCTGGTGCACGGGGGCATGAACTTCACCCAGGCCGCCCGCGCCGTCGGGGTTTCCAAACGCACCGGGAAGGTCTCGCGCAACGGCAGGACGCGCTCCACCGGCCGCAACGAACGGCCGCTCGCGGACTGGTGCCGTGGCGACATGGACAAGCCCAAGACCACCTGCGCCAGGCACCTGGGCCTGGACGAGCGCATCACCATCGCCGGCATGCACCGCGCCGGCAGCGGCGTGCGCGCCATCGCCCGGACCCTCGGCAGGGCGCCCAGCACCGTCAGCCGCGAACTGCACCGCAACGCCGACGACATCGGCGGCGGGTACGGCCCGAACCGCGCCCAGCAGAAGGCCACCCACCGCCTCAAACGCCCCAAGGACCGCAAGATCGCGCCCGGCACACGACTGTGGGACGAGGTCCGGGCGGACCTGGACACGCACTGGATCCCCGAGCAGATCGCCGGCAGGCTCCGGCTCGAGCATCCCGGCGACGGCAGCATGAACGCGTGCCACGAGACCATCTACCAGGCCATCTACGTGCAGGGAAGGGGCGAGCTGCGCATCCAGCTCAAGCAGGCCATGCGCCGCGGCCGCACCGCCCGCAGGCCTCGGGGCGACGGCCAGTCCAGACGCCCCAGGTTCCCCGAGCCCATGGTCATGACCGGCGACAGGCCCGCCGACGTCGCCGACCGATACCATGAACACCAATAGACAACAAAGATGTTGCGACCACCACTAGAATCCGCCACCTTAGCAACAACGACGAGCCGAAAAGAATCGCCAAGAGGATGATCCCATTACGCAGACATGGAATCCAATCGGCTTTGCAAGCATGCTGAGAAGCCCTGTCCGTAGAATCAGTATCTCGGGAATTGCACTTACTCTCATGACAATACTGGCGGAAGGAATCACCGTTGACCATCATCAGCATCATCATCCCTGATGTCGATGAAGCGCGTCTCTTGATATATCGCTCCGATATCAAACAAGTTGATACGGAACTGGCTTCTGCTGTGCGGGACCCACTTGCCATCCCTGAGCACCGCTTTGTCCCCGGGGTCAAACACCACCTTGCCTTCAGAAAAGGCTTGAAGGAACAAACCGAAACTCGTAGAGATTCCAAGCGTAATCAAAGGGCCAAATTCAAAAAGCGTTGATTCGCCGTCACCTTCCTTGGCATACGGGATATAGGCGGCGCGATTGTGCTTTCTCTGCCAGTGATCAAGCAACTTCATGAACGACCAGCCCGCAGCCACCTCGCCCGTCTCCTTATCAACGAGTTCGATCATTCCCGAGGGATCGAAGTCCTTCGAATTTCGGAATCCCTCAATTTGCATCCTAAGCCGCGCACTCGGCTTATCCGTTCCGATTCCCTCAAAATCGCCAGATGTGAAATAGTACGAGACCGGCTTACCCTGTTCATTAGTCTTATACACATGCCCATACCTGAGTACGAAATCCGTCTGGGGGTGTTCGGTAATCCAGCCACGATCAGGCTGTGGCGTGAATAGCGTGACCTTATGATTATGTCGTTTCAACAGATTTACCTGCTTGATAGCCTTCAGCTCCCAAACATCAAAATCAGGGCCCGGTACCGAATTCTCACCAACCCCCATCTCGGCCTCGAGGGTGAAGCCCGCTGCGTTTTGCGCAATATATGGACGGATGACGGTTCCGTCTCCCAGAAGTCTGCAGGGAACAACTTTCTCTCCCACGAAGCCCTTGAGTGCGTTTTCGAGAACAGAAATCTCGTCTAACACCTGCATGCCGGGGAAAACAACCGGTTTCGGCCTTCCTGCGGCATCAGCACCCAACGCATACATATAGGCAGCGGCAGGCGAAGGAGCCCCTACAACCATGGCGACCACCGTGGGATGTTCCCCATCGATGTCTACCGTGGCGAAGAACAGCACCCTCCCTTCTTCGAATCCGCGTTTTGAGGGGCCCATCAGCTCGTTCGGCGCCATAGAACATCCCCGTAGGAAACCCGAGAAACGCACCTCTGGATACTGAGGGTAGTAACACAACTTCGCATCAGGCGCGAGGAACCTTCCCACGCCAGGGACAACCCAATTCCATGAGACAGGAATCCTGACAACCAAGGGCCCCGCCTTCTTCTTCCTCGACGTGCCCTCGTTATACGACGGCACGCCAAGGGGCAAGAAGGACAAATCGGAAGGATCGCCCGCCAACCAGACTTGCTGTTTGGAATTGTTGTTCCGTCCCATGAGCTTCGCCCAGACCACCTTCGCGCCTACGGCGGTGAATTCATCCCTGACCTGCTCGATGGTTATGGTGTCATACCATTGCACATCATTGTCGCTGCCATCATGTTCCATGACTCAACGATACAACCGCTCTGCAGATCAGTCGCGGCTCGCGCCGTCCACTGCTCGTTCCCTCGCCCTGCGGATTGCGTCCTTCACCTCAATTTCATCCTCTTCAACAACAGGATAAGCGTTCTCACCCATAATCTTGAGAAGATGCGGTTTCATAATCCGCGCGACCTCAGCGACGGCAGGCACCACGACGGAATTGCCGAACTGCCTGTATGCCTGGGTGTCGGACACTGGGATACGAAAGTCATCGGGATATCCCATCAAACGAGCGCACTCCCTCGGCGTAAGCCTACGAGGTCGATCGCCCGGTTGCGCCACAAGTATTTCGGAACCGTCTTTGTGATATCTTGCGGAGAGAGTCCTCGACACCATGTCCGGAGTGACAAGACCGTAGCCGAACCCATGACCTAGAGCCTCGTGTTTCTTCTTGTAATCTTGGAGGTATTGCCAAAGCCTTGGCGTGAGCGTGTATTTCTCCTGAACCCTCTGATGCTCGAAATCGAAGAATCTGTCACCATCCCATTCGAGATACGGTTCGGTCCCATCGGTCTTGTGCAGAATGTCCGCGAGAACGGGTTTACGCTCAGGAAAGCTCAAATCATCCCACGTGAAATCCGTCGGGGATCTGAAACCGACAATGTAGATGCGCTCACGGTGCTGGGGGACGAAATGCTGTCCATCGATTACCTTCCAATGCACCTCGTAACCGAGCTCATCACGAAGCGTCTCAAGAATGACTTTGAAGGTGCGACCATGATCATGCGAAGTAAGGTTTTTCACGTTTTCCAGCATGAAAGCCGCCGGGCGTTTCGTCGCTATGATGCGCGCCACATCAAAGAACAGCGTTCCCTGCGTCTTGTCTCGGAATCCCGTTTCCCGCCCAAGACTACGCTTCTTGGAAACTCCGGCGACACTAAAAGGTTGGCATGGAAAACCGGCCAAGACCACATCGCAATCAGGAATGCACGTAGCGTCTACCTTGGTAATGTCACCAGCGACATCTTCTGCGAACCCATAGTTCGTACGGTACGTCCGCATCGAGAATTCGTTCCATTCCGAGGCGAACACGGCATGTCCACCGTTCTGCGCAAAACCGCGGCGGATGCCTCCGATGCCGGCAAACAGATCTATTGTTGTAAAATCCATGCCCGTTTCATGCGTCGTTCCGTAATATAGGTCGCGGAGAGCCGGCACATAGGCAAGCTTGCACTGTACCTTCCCCGTCTCCCAACGCTCCACGGTCGAGGACGACACATGCAGCGCTTCGGCAAGCTGACGCCGGGTCATAGACTCCCTGAGCCGAGCAATGAGCTCATCAGGGTCATCCTTCGAATCGAGCAATTCTCCATTGGTATTCATAGGGATGATAATATGTCATTATGCTGACATTTTAACCCAGCGACATCAAACACTAAGCACAGCGAACACCGATCAATGAATCACGAGAATGCTGCAGTAACAGATGATTCGTGCGATTGACGGTGATTGCAAAGATGCCCCGTCCTTCACCAGAACAGAAAGCAATCGCATACCCGCGACAGACACCATGCCGACACGCTGACAATCACACAGATATAGGTTAGCAATAGCAATAAATAGTAAAGCTCGTACCAGGACGCCGAGGTGGGACATGGAGCAAGCGAAGTTCCCGACAATAATCGACACATCCATCAGTGGAAGGATGAACGATGCTCTCCTGGCATTCCATGGAGGAGCGTACATCTCTGCCGTAACTCTTGCGCTAACGATACCCGACATTTGCGGTGGCCGACTCTGGCCTGACACAGGGGTCGGAGAGCGATACGCCAAATGGTTTGATACATATGTCAAGCCTTTCTCGTTCCGCGGGCCCCGCCCGGGAACTTCTTCATGGCACAAGGCAGCTGCGCAAAAGACAACAGACGACACCGTTGACGATTATTTCAATGGATCTGATTGCTATCAACTTCGCTGTGTTTATCTGCACGAGGGCACCAATACTCCCCAGAAAGAAGAGAAAATACCCTATAAGGCAATCCAATTCACCGTACATACCGCAGACGCAGTTGGCGGGAACGGAATATCGGAATTGACAACAAATGAGAACGACCAACAATGCATCTATCGTGTCAATCTGGATCTTTATCAATTCCTCAAGACCATGAAGGCAGGGACAACAAAATTTCTGTACGAGCACCCTGACTTGGATGCCGTTAAAAACACGGTGAGCTCCCTGTACCCACCCATTATTGATTTCACGAAGGTCGAAACAGCCGGCTAATCAGCTTTCCCGCAAAGAACCGTACCAATTCAGATAAATCACAAAAAGGAATGTGGCGCGGTTCTCCTCACAAGTAACCGCACCACACTCCGGTACAGGGCTCCGCTAGTACTTCGGTTTCCTCTTCCCACCCCAGCAACTAGGGCAAGCGGAGCGATGCTTCCCCACAAGAGAGCCGGCTACGGGAGACCACTCGTAACCGCACAGCCTACACCTGGCACCGATTCGCTCCGCCGCTTTCCGATAACGCCCCGTCAACTCGACCGTGGGATTCTCCTCCGCCACTTCCCTTACGAATTCCTCTGGCGATTTCAGATGTTTCTTTGCTGAGCTTCGCTGCCCGCATTTCCGGCACGCGCTGTTCCCTTCAAGAAGCGTGTCCGCGCGCGACGACCATTCGAATCCACAGACCTTGCATCGAACCTGAATGCGCTGCGAAGAACCCTTGTATTCCCCTATCACAGCGATGTTGGGACTACGCTTCGCCAGTTTTGCAACGAAGTCCTCCGTACCTCCACACACGGAATGCGCATAGGCATAATCCTCAACCGCTTGCCAGTCCACCGAACCGCAGAAATCAACGCCTGCCGCGGCAGACGTCACCGAGATGAGCAAATCCTGCAGTCCCCTGCGATCCCTGTTGACCTTGAAATCATAGGGGACGCAGTACACGTTCTCCGCCTGCGGAGTCTCGTCCAACGGCACCTCATCGTAGATGGTCACCAGGCGGACGCCTTTGGCGGCACACAACGACCTCTTCCTGGCATCCGTTGCAAGCTTGTTCCGGTGCCATACCCAAGAACCCGGCTCGAATGCGAGGCGAAGACTGGGAACGTACACGTCCAGCTCCATGCCGATGACGTCCCTGTCTCGTTCCAGAATCTTGCCAATGCCATCGAGCTGTTTGAGGAAACCAATGATGTATTGTTCGGTGAACGAAGTGGATGAGTGGACGCACCGAGGGCACCTAGACCGGGAGTCAAGCAGGTTGTGTGGAGTCTGGCTCCACTCGTGATGGCATCTGTCGCATCTGACGAGGATTTTCGTCCTGTTGTTCCGGTACTCCCCAAGAACGGTAATGCCAGGATTCACCTGCGCGAGCTGGCGAACGAATATATCCCGGGTTTTCTTCAAAGTCCCAGCGCACGACGGACAACCGATGCCGACGCGCAGCGTACTCGGGTTCGCCAACCATTCGAAGCGGCAAGTACGGCATCGAACCAGCATCTTCGTAGACGTGTTCCTGTAACTGTCAATCAGTTCAATCCCAGGGTTGACCGCCGCAATCTCGGATTCAAAACGCTCCGGAGTCTTCCTCTCCTTCCCCGCGCACCTCGGACACCCGTGACCACGAATCAAGTCAAAAGGATTGGCCTGCCACTTGTAACCACACACGACGCACGAAACCGCGACCTTCGTCCTCGAATTCACATATGCGCCCTCGACACGGACATTCGGAAGAACCTTCGCAACCTCACTGACGAACTCGCTCTGAGTCTTCCTCCTCATGCCGCATCAGCCTCCCTCAATACGATTTCAACAGCCAAGGGTGTACAGAATCATACGCTGTAGCCCCTCCCGTCTAGGCAATCTGATGACTCGCAACACTCACCTCTCACCCCGCCTGACTCTTCTCCCGCTCCTTCATACTCGCGTTCACGTCATCCATCGCCCCCTGCAAGTCTGACTCCATCGTTTCAAGACGGCTGAGATCATAAGAACCAGAGTCCACCAACGCCCGCGCCTCATTGATGCGGTCGGTCAGCGTCTGGCGCACCTCGTTGTCCTGGGTTTTGCCGTCGGAATCCGAGAGCAGCTGCCGGGCTGTGGTGAGCTTGTCGCTGACTCGTTTCCTTGCGTCGTTGCCCAGCTTCTTCTGCCGGGACTCGCGCACAGCCGCGGCATCCGCGTCGATGAGCTGCGCCTGGCTCAGGTACTTGCCCGAGGCCGCGCTCCATTCCGCGGCCAGACTCTTGCTGTCTTCCGGCTCGTCATGCTCGTTGCACGCGGCCGGATCCGTCAGCGGCCAGTTGTAATCATCCTTGAGCTTCTTCAACACGTCGGCGTCCTCGACATCGGAATCCCTGTAACCGATTACGTCCGCCGCGTTATCCTTCGCCGTCTGCCATGCCTCGCGGTTGGGCGCGGCGCCGTCCTGCGCCGCCTGGCACATGCAGTACGAGTCCCAGCGGTCCTGTTCCCTGCCGCCGATGAACGACGGCAGCCATGAGATGATGCTCATGATGAGCCCCACCACCACACCCACGATGGCGACGATGCCCATCATGGGCGCAGCAGCCGCAATCATCGACGCCACGGCCGCTGCGACCTTCGCGGCGATGGCCCGCACCATCTGGGCGGCTTTCGCGGCCGCCCTCATTGTCGCCCGCGCAGCCTTGGGCGCATTCTTCATGGTTTGCGCGACCTTCCGCGCGTTCTTGGCTCCATGGAAAGCAGTGCGTCCCAGTCTCACGGCACCGTCAGGTGCTTTCAGCAGCATATCGGTCGCCTGTGCCGCGGCCTGGGCGGTGGAATCGTCTCCCGCCATGCGCGACATGACGCCCCCGGCACCGCCCGCGGCTCCCTTATACGCTCCAGGGATGCCTTTCGTAGCGCTGAACCTGAAACCTTTGACCGCGCCCTTCCTCGCAAATTTCGCACCATTCTTGGCAATAGCCTTCGGCGCCTTCCTGATTCCGACCTTGCCCTTCCTCGCAAGAGAGCGAATCTTTCCCCGCCCGGCGTTCTTGACGGTCGACCCGAGCTTGCCTTGCTTCTTGAGAGCCTTCGCTCGTTTGGCAGCATCGGAGGCCTTCTTGGCTCCGGCTTTGGCCGCCTTGGCGCCCTTGACCGTCGCTTTCGAAGCAGACACCGCTGCTTTCGACACACGAACACCACCCTTGACCGCAGCGGCACTGGACTTGGTCGCGCCACGCGCACCGGAGGCAAACGTCGATAGATGCTTCGACGCCTGGTCTTCCTCATCCCCGCCCGAGACGCGGCCCATGCGTGAATACACGCTTGATACCGCGCCAACCGGCGAGGAACCTTCGCTGCGACGCTTCTTCACGCCCTTCGCATTCATGCTTTTGCCTGTCTGCGCAGACGCGGATGACGCCAGACCTTTCGAGGAAGCAGAACGGTGGCTGGTGCTCTTCGTCATCATTCTCCGAATTTCGTGCTGTACAGCTTGTAGAGCGGGTTGTCTGTACGGATGCGCCCATCGAGCGGAATGTACGCCGCCCCGGACTTGAGCAGGCCCTGACCGGACTGGACGCCGGTGAAGAACGCGCGCTGTTCTGCGGAGAGTCGCAGCAGGTCGCACAGGCTGTCGGCGTCCGTGGAGTTCTGGTTCATGAGCAGCAGGAAGTCCGCGTTGGCGAGCATGAGGCGCGCGTCATCGTTGATGAGCAGCTCCTCGATGTTCTGCGTGATACCGGTCACTCCCAAGCCCCACTTTCGCGCCCTCTTGAAGATGTCGAGGAAGGTCTTCGAGGCGTACGGGTTGCTGAAGAACCGGTGGAACTCGTCGGCGTACAGCCACGTGCGGCGCCTCTGCCTGCGGTTGCGGATCACTCGGTTCCACACCTGGTCGAGCACCACCATCATGCCGAACGTCTTCATCTCGCCGTCCAGACCGTTGACGTCGAACACCACGAACCGGTTGTCGAGGCTCACGTTCGTGCGCCCGGCGAAACCAGCCGACGATCCCTCCGTGTACTGGCCCAGGGCGAGGGCGAGCCTGTGCCCCTCCGGCTCACCGGTGGCCTCCAGCGCGGCGGCGAGGTCCACCAGCGTGGGTGTCGTGAACTCCGGCGCATTGACGCGCGCCCGGTACAGGTCAAGCGCCACGCGATCCATGAGGCTCTTCTCGATGGGGTCCAGGCCGTCCGAACCGCCCAGAAGCGCGGAGAGCATGGCGATGAGCGCGCTGGTCTTCTGGCGCAGCGGGTCGCCCTCGTCACTGCCCAGCTCCACGTCCATGGGGTTGATGTGCTGGTCGGAGTCCGCGGCGATGCGTATCGCCTGCCCGCCGAAGCGCTCACACAGCGCGCCGTACTCGTGCTCCGGGTCGATGATCACGATGTCGTCGTCGGAGCCCAGGAAGATGTTCGTCATCTCCGACTTGGCCGACGCCGACTTGCCGGAACCGGTGGTTCCGAGGATGAACCCGTTCTGGTTCATGCGCAGACGCCGGTCCACCACGAGCGGGTTGCCGGACTGCGCGTTCGTGCCGTAGAACACGCCCGACGGCTCGAACACCTCCTGCGTGGTGAACGGGATCAGGATCGCGGCGGAGTTCGTGGTCAGCGTGCGGCTCATGGGCAGCGGCTGCACGCCCAGCGGCAGCTCGGCCTGCAGTCCCTCAATCTGCATGTAGTCCAGCGACTCCGGCACGCACGACAGGCGCCGGCACGCGGCCGTCACGTCCTTCACGTGCTGGTCGAGCAGCGCCTTGTCATCGTCCGATACGCCGATCACCACGATGGAATCCAGCAGGCGCTCGTTGGAACGTTGCAGGGAGTCGAGCAATTCGTCCGCCTGCTCCTTGGCATCGGCCAGGTCGTGGGGCATCTGGTCCTCGGGCATGTTCTGCTTGATGTTCTTCCGTCGCTGGCTCATGACCTGCATGTCGAGCTCGGCCACGGTGCGCTTGACGAGTTCGAGGCCGTCGCCACGGTCGTAGGGTTTGAGATGGATGGCAACGTTGATGTTCGCCTTGATGCCGCTGAGCTCGGAAACAAGCTGGTCGGTGAGCTCGGGCGGGTATTCGCGGATCCACAGCGTGCGGTGGTAGGTCTCGCGTTGCCCCGAGACAAGCGTGAGCATGCGCTTGTCCTTGGTATCGATGGCCCACGGGCAGCAGTAATCCTTGGTCGCGAGTTTCGATGCGGCGAAGCTCCGCTCATCGAATCCGGATTCCTCGCCGGGGCGCAGGTACTTGGCGAGCAGGTCGAGACGCTGCACACGGTCCATACGTCGCGCCACGCATCCGTCAAGGCCGTGGAGCTGGCTCGTCGCATCGAGGGCGATGCGGTTGAGCGTGAGCATGGCACGCTCGGGATCCGGCTCGGTGATGGCGATTGTCACGAATTTGTCGGTGCGCGTGTTGCTTGCCAGACCGGAGAGCTTGTCATGCTGGATCTGGTTCTCGGCCTGGCGCAGGTCGTCGTACCCATCGTCTCTGGTACGCATGGCGATTTGCTCGGTGATGGCGGACGAATCCAGGATGCGCGTCATGATTCCGATCTGCACTGTGGATCCCTCGCCGAAGTTGTTGAGCCACTTGGCCCAGCCGTCGAGGATCTGCATCTGGTGTTCCTCGGGGCTGATCTGGTAGTTGACGTCGCTGATGGACATCGTGATGCTCCACCGGTCGTCGCCCAGATAGCAAGCGCCAGATTCCGCCATGGATTCGTAGGGAATCATCTGCTTGGCGGTTTTGAAAGACGATGAGCTTTTCTTGCGCTTTGTGTCCGCTTTCTTAGCCTTTTCGGCTTTCTTGGCGGCCTTTCGATGTCCTCTGCTCGCCTTCTTCTCCCCTCTCGGCTCCGGCTGCGTTTCCGCTGCAGGAGCTGCGACAGGAACCGCCGCTAGGCCTGCCGTCTGCAGCGGAATCCGCATGGGCGTGGGCGTTGCCGCCGACATGGGCATCTTCATCGGCATTGCGTCCTGCATCTGCGCCTGCATTGCTTCCTGGGTTTGCACGGGCATCTGGCCGGATGCGTATCCGGGTGCCTGCCCGGGAGTCTGGGTGGGCATGATGGGTGCCGTGGTCACAGTGCGTTCTTTCCTTTCTCCTTGTATGCCATCTTCTTGTTCGCTGTCTGGCGTGGCTTCTTGCCATCGAGTAGGTACACGGATTGCCCGGCGACATGGCGCAGAACATAGCGTGCGTAGACCTCCGGTTTGAGCCCCTGCGGACGCCACCATCCGTAGGCGGCTATCGGCGTGCATACGGCGAAGACCGCATACATGCCCACGTCCGGCTGTTTGAGGAGGAAGTAGAAAACGGCCCACAGTCCGCCTCCGGACAGTACGATGATGGCTGCGGCGAGCATCTGCCGCCATGTCAGGCCCCACATGACCTTTGGCTCAAGCGTGTTGATTTCCTTGTAGACGTGCATCTGGAGCACGATGAATTCCCTTTCTGTAGTCTCGCCCCATGCGCGGGCATGCGGAGCGTCGTCACTCCCCGACGAGTGCCTTCGCGGCGCCATTGGATAGGCCGATCATGCCCAGGAGGAGCACGCTGGCCATCAGGAAGTCGCCGAGGTTGCCAATGCACCATCCGGCGATGCTGGAGCCGTCGTAGGAGGCGATGGAGAACGTCGACATGAACGAGCGGTAGATCCACACGCCGATGAACAGCGTCACCGCCTTCACGCATGTGGAGGCGTACTTCTTGAAGTACCCGATGGCCATGGGCTTCGTCTCGTCCGTGCCGAGGAAGGCGATGGGAAGCGAGTTGAAGGCCGTAAGCAGATACAGTTCGAAGAAACGCAGCAGCACGATGACGTGGAACGCCAATTGGGCGCATTTCGCGGCAAGGAACGGGAAGACGAGAATCAGCATGGCGCCCGCCTGCCCCATGTAGTCATGGCTGTCAATCTGGTCGCGTATACCATCGCCAAGGTTCGTCGCCGCAGACGTGCCTGCGGGCATGGCGTCGGTGATGCCAGTGAAAATCGTGGTAGTGATTTCGTTGATGGCGTCAAGGAACAGCTTCGCGTTCTGCGCCGCGACCAAAAGCAGCGCGATTTTGAACATGGCGGCGGCGACGATCTTCACACCGAGCTGGCGATCCCCGTCGATGCGGGTGGAGACCTTCGCCAGCTCCAGCGTGAAGATGATGGAGAGTATGACCGCCGCGACTGGCTTGACCGCGACGTCATTGACGTTGAGGGCGAACTGATAGACGGTTTCGTTGTACTCCGCCGGTGTGTTCCCGAGGAGGTTGACCGTGCCGTCGTCGACGCCGCCGCCCAACGCGTTGAGCATCGCGACTATCCAGTCGATCAAGGCATGGCCTCCCGTTTACACGGAGATGGTGCCGAAGAGCACGGCCGCGCCGATAATCATGCCGCCGCCGAGGCACTGCCAGATGCCGCTCTGCAACTGGGGGCCGTTCTGGTCCTTGAGACCGCCCGCGAGGGTGATGGCGCCCCACACGAGCCACAGGGCGCCGCCGATGGTGGCGAACTTGGTGAACAGCTCCAGGACCGTGGTCAGCATGGAGCTGCTGCCATCCGCAAGCACGATGGCGTCGGAGGCGAAGCTGGTGAGCGCAAGTGACATGTTTTCTCCTTTTCGTCTGGTGGTGTGTCCTGCGCCGCCATTGTCTGCCCTTAAGCCATCTGCCGGTGGAGACATCACGAATCAATCCGCGGCCGTATCTTCCTCCCTTGCCGTATCTTCAGAAGGCATGGCCCCTGCCGTCTGCAGCGGTGCGAAGCGTTCGGAATACACCTGTGCGACGGATCCCGCGAACCACGCCATCACGGCGCACACGAACGCGGCGACCACGAGCGGCCGGTTCGTGTCGGGTGCCGACCAGTGGAACGCCTCCCACACGCCCCAGCCGACCAGTGCGAATCCGCCGAGGGTCAGGAGGAACTGCGCAAGCTGCAGCAAGGCGCATAGCGGGCTGCGCACCAGGGTGGAGAGCCATCGACCCGCCGCACCCAGCAGCGACGCCACGGCGGACAACGCCGTGGCGATGAGTGGCACGAACGGCCTGAGGATGGCCATGATGACCGTCAGCACAAGCGATACGCAGATTACGATGTACACGATGGCGCCAGGCGATACCGACTGCCCCGCCGCTTCCGCAGCGTCTGCCGCGTGCGCCACGATCACAGCGTGCACCGCGAGAATTGTTTTTGTCATGATGTCCCTTTCCGGACGGCAGCCCTGCCGTCGTGTCTTGGCTTGGTGCGTGCCGCCGCCCTATTGGTTGCGACCCGTTTTAGCACGGTTGCGTCCGTCGCAATCCGTGCTCTCGCTGCTGTCCCCGTCGTTTCCCCAACAACCGTGTCCATGAGAGGTTCTCGTCACCACATGAAGTCGCCGCCCATACCCTGGACAATGCGCCAGAACTCCTGGTACGTGCCCCTGTCTGGATCCACATCCACGCGCGTCGGGTCGAGCCGTTCCGAGATCTCCCGGCATAAGCTGCACACATCGGTGCGTAGGACCGCGCACAGAAGCACCATCCCGCCCAAGGGGCAGTCCTTCCCGGATTCCCAACTACGCACATCAGACACCGGAATGTTGCACGTATCGGCGAGTTCCTCCTCGCTCATCCCTTGCGCGAGACGTTTCTCCCTCAGGATTTCGCCGAATGCGTTCAACGCATCAATCACATATGGTTTCTCTGAATCCCCTTCCTGAGCTCCATGATTCACTGCCATCTCCTTTCATTGTTTTCGGCATGGGGCCGGACCGATTGATAGGAAAATAGCAGACTACGGAATTGCCGCACAAGGGGTTGTGCACAATTCCGTCCCACGAAGGGACTTTTCGTTCAGCCACACCGACCGAAACGGCTTCATTGCAACGCTTTGCACTTGCCCAACAGTGGAATATTCCACCCGAAATGTGGACAGGCGCAGCATGGCTCTGCGAAGCGCCCGCCAAACGCGAGCTTCCATTCCCTCTGCACGCGTTCCGAGGCTTTCCGGAGAACCGGATTGATCGCACCGAGCGCATCGGCACATTCGATCTGGACTTCGGACTTCAGAGTAAAATGTTCGGAAATCATTGGAATTCTGTTGGGGGCAACATATGCAGGAAGCATTGGTTGATGGCGAAAGAGTCGCTGCAAGTCTAATGGCGCGCCCAGCATGGCTGGACCTTCAACGACGCCAGAAGAACGCGCCGAAAGAGGAACCAGTCATCACCACCACCTTCGATCGCACGATACCGATGTACTGCAAAACGTCAAAGGACGGTTTTCAGTTCTTCTCGCTGTATCCAGGACAGTCCTTGCCACCGGAGTACAGATTCCTTGAGAACGAATCGCCGGAACACGCAATCACAAAAACGTGGATTGTAAGCATCGCACGGTCCCTTGGATATCGCGCGGAATCCGAAGTCCCTATCGAGGTCTCAGAGAGCAAGAGGCGAATAGCGGACACCGTGATATGGTTCGATGAATCCAACCTCCGGAACCCTCTGGTCGTCGAAGTCCAGCTTTCGAAGCAGGACGCATCGGATTTCTCGCAGAGAACGACCGATTACCATGAAGCCGGATACGATTGCGTGTGGCTTGACTCCAGGATTGAGCCTTTGCAATGCACTCATCCCCTCGACCCGGTTTCCGAATCCGAACTGGAGGACTATTCCGATCGATACTCCATCAAGGGGGCGTATCAGCGATCCGTTGCCATTCTCGAATCGACGCGGTGGGACGGAGTGGAGGAAACGGATGGCGCACTGCGCTTCCCATTCCGGTGCGACCTGGAATCATTCTCCCTCGCCGTCTGGTATGACCACGGATGGAGGGATCTCGCGCTATGGGTCAAGGACATGCTGCGGAAATCTGCATCGTTGCAGCGCCGCCCTTCGCTCACGTATCTGCTGTTGTGTGCTGCCACGCAGTGCCATCGATGCGGTTCCACGCGCCGCATCTGGCTCTCCCGACAAATGCGAGAAGAACTTGAACGGAGCGAATCCAAGTTCTGTGCGCTTGCCATGTCGCTCAGCCAATCAGAAGAGTCGGCGATCACTGATTTCATGGCGCACCTTGACGCGAAAACACGTGGAGGAATCTATCGTTCCCTGCTCATTTCCGATTCGCATGGCAAGTTGTGCTGTCCGAAGTGCCGTTCTTGGCTTTATTCGAAAGATCTGCTGGGCGATTTCTGCGACATCAATCGGGTGAAGGCCGCGATCCCGATGCCGGACAATACCGATGGAGGCAAGACCGAACTTGGTTGGACGGCACACCGTCCATGGATGAACAATCGGCCAAACTTCATGCGGAAAGACGATGGTTTCAAGCGCAAGGAAGTAAGCATCTCCATGATGGAGGACGCCATCGAAGACATCAGAACAGCCGGCTCCTCGCGTTCGGCCATCAATCTGTTTCTGCGCAGACGGATCGGTTGGACCCCGATCGGGGATGAGGAGAACCAACTGGATGTCTGGCTGGAACCGATAGACCGAGAAACAGCGCGCAAGGCAGTCGAGATGGCAAAGCGAAAAATGAAAGCCCCGACAAGAATCAGCCGCTATGACCGCATATTCTTCTGGCATCGTTATGGGGACAGGTACAAGCTAGAGACGCTCTCCACCGAGGAATCAGACTGCTGCTAGCCGCATCGCCCAGCATGGCTCTGGAGGCCAAACGCCGACGATGACACTCACAGCCGCTCGTCAGGGTAACGGAACTCGACCATGTACCCGGCGTCCTCAAGGAGGTCGCCGACCATGCTGGCCATGGCGTTGTACACTCCGTAGCCGCCTGAGAAGCCGTCCGCCTCGTACTGGTTCTGGTTGCGGTAATAGTGCAGAGTCACGGGGATCGTGCGGTCGGGTTGCTGCTCCACGATGGCTTTCGCGGTTTCTCTGGCCGTCGCACGCTGGTCCGTGAGGGTGTCCTCCAGCATCAGCCACACCGGTTCCGGCGCCCAGCGCCGGTTCTTCGGGTCTTCCCAGTGCCGCACGTCCTTCACCGAAGCGGGGTTGTTGATGTCGAGCCCCGCCGCGATGGCGAGCGATGCCTGACTGGTCTCGGTGGCGTCTCGCAGGCGGCGGAGGTTGGCCTTGGTGCGAGGCATCGGCCTGCTCGTCGCGACGTCGGAATGGGTGTCTGCATCCGCCGCACCGTCAGCTGACGCATCCGAGGACGCCGGGCCATCGTGGGGCGTCAGGGCGTCAAACACCTTGTCCAGACTTTCCCTGGTGGGATTCCGCCGCCCGGATTCCCATTCCCATAGCGTCCCTTGCGTCAGTCCGACCCGTTTCGCCAGGTCTTCCTGCGTCAGCCCCGCTGCGATACGCGCGATGCGTATGCGTGCACCGGCATCGATCAGCCCAGACGCGTCACCGTTGTAGGGTTCGCGCAGCCCGTCGTCGGTCTCGCGCATCACTTTGCCTACGCCATTGATGACGAGCCACCCGCCCTCTGGCAGCTCCCCAGAGCACCGGCGCCATTCCTTGCGCTGCCGCAACGTCTCCTTGGTCATCGTCCCATCCTTTCCATCGCCTCTTCCATCGTCTCGGTCGCTTCGGGAATGTCTTTCTCGGGATACACGTACCGCACGGCATAGCCGCGCTTCTCAAGTCCGTCGCCCACCAGACGAATCATGGCGTCGTACACGCCGCAGTCCCCGGAGCGCTTTGAATACTTCTCGTACTGCGGCTGCGTGCGGTAGTATGTCAGCTCGATGGGCGCGGAGACATCGTGATGCATCTGGACGAGCGCCTCGACGTACTTCGCGGCGTCGTCACGCTGCCGCTTGCGCATTGCGAAGAGGAACTCCCAGACCTTCTCGGGAATTTCCCTTGGACTGCCGGGGTTCTCCCACTCCTTGACGATGGCATCGATGGTGCCGTGCTGCATCCCGCTCTTGATGCCGACCGCAGCGGCGAGAGCGACCTGCGTGAAGCCGACCTGGATTCTCAGACGGCGGAACCCCGCCTTGGTGCGCAGCATCCGTCCCTGTGGTCGAAGCGCCGCTCCCCCGTCGAAGGCCGCGACACCCGCGTCCCGGTTCCCCAATCCAGAGTCCAGCGCCCGTCTGATGCGGCCGAGCGTTTCGTCGGTCGGATGGCTGTCCGACGATTCCCAATGCCGCACCATGCTCTGTGAGACACCGAGTCTGTCTCCCAGCTCGGTCTGGGACAGGCCGCTGCGCACGCGTGCGCGTCGGATCCTCGCACCGACGTCGATGAGCGATTCAACGTCGCCGCTGTACTGCACATGCGCACCCTCGGGAGTCTCTTGCATGATCTTCCCGGCACTGTTAATGACGAGCCAGCCGCCTTCCGGCAGCTCGTCGGAGCATCTGCGCCACACCGACCTCATGGATGCCTCCTTCCCGGGACATGGTCCCCGTCCATTTCGCGCGCCCCTCAGACGAAGAGCGCCGCTTCCTCGATCAGCCCGCAGGCCTCGTGCAGAGCCCTCGCCTGCATCATCACCAGGTCGATGTGGGGATGGCTTCCCTCACGCCAGGATTCGAAGCGGCGGGAAGTCAGGTACCGGCGGGCGATGTCTTCCTCGTCCGCCAGCGCCCTGCCCGACGCCGAGTACTCGTGCCAGTCCCGCGAACCGTCGAGGAGAGTCCGTCGGATGTCGCCGACCAGAACGCGTTCGTCGGGGAACCGTTCGAGCAATTCGAGCGCGGCACGGAGCACGCCCCTGCGCCAAATGCCGCGCGGGCGTTCGCGCGTCGCGATGAGTCCGGCCACGTCGCCCAGGTTCGCCAGAGAGCCCCGGCGTCCGGGGAATTCGAGAACCGTCATCGAACCTCCAGTGTGCAACCGGTCATATTGACAGTTTTATAGTATATATTCACGGTCTGCTTTTCAAGTCCTTTCGCGCCATTCTTCGATATCCCGCTGGTGGTCCCGCATCGCCCGATAGCATTCAAGCGTCGCCAGCGCGTCCTCGTACGCGTCATGCTTGGGCATGTATTCACCACGTCCGAAATACTCTGCGCACTGTCTCAGCGATGGGAAACCCTTGCGGGATTCATACCCGCACAGAGGGAGCATCCGCGCCGCCTCCACCATCACGTCCGTGACCGACGCCCGCCATGTCACTCCGCGCCTGAACAACGCAGCAAGCTGGAAATACGCGTTGTACCCCACGATGTGGTTGCAACACCTAAGCGTCATGGCGATGTCGGGAACGCAACGGAACATGTGCTCGCAGCCCGCGACTGCGGCGGGGCCGATACCCGTCAGGGCCTCCGCCTCAGGCCATTCCTTGGCCTCGACGGGACGGAAGAGCATGTCCAGCATCGGCGTGCCGTTGCGGTCGAGGGACACAAGCCGCAGCACCTCGGCGCGGATGGGGTCAGGGCCGGTCAGAGTCATGCCGATGACCTGATAATCCCCACCGTCATCTGTGTCGGGCGGAAGGATGTACTCCGCTTCATGCGGCAGCAATAGCGGCCGAGCCCAATCCTCGTACGTGAATCTCGTCATGACGTCCTCCTTGTCTCCGTTGTGCCGTCGCCTCCCGGTTCCGTCACCGTCAGATTCTCGGCATCGGATGACTCGGCGGGTGTTGCCGCGTCGCACACCTCCTGTTCCTTGCGGCGGCGGCGCGATTTCCTTTTCTCTTCGCTGTCCTTGGCTTTCGCCCTGTCGATGGCGTCGGGATTGGTGCGGATCCATCCAGCGAGGGCGGCGACACGCGTTGCGTGCAGTCCTTCACCAGACACCTTGTACAATTTCGCGTCCCGTGCCAGATGCAGGCGGATGCGACGGTTGACGCCTCCCCAGATTCCCGCCGTCTCCTCGTAGACGATGGCGGTGGCGAGGCATTCGGGCCGCACAGGGCAGCCTTCGCAGATCTTCCTGCCCTTGGTACATTCCACCGACGCTCCCGCGTTGCGGTTGAGGTTCCACATCTTGTCCTTCTGCTCGGCCGGGTACTCGGAGCACCGGGCGTGCTGCGTCCAGTCCCAGGAGTTCATGCCGTTCCTTCCTTCCGTGCATCCCTGATTCGCGCCATGTCACCGTGATGGTCACGGTTGTGCGCGTCCGACGCGCACACCGGGCATTCGCCCGGGTCCACCTCGTCGTAACAGTGCTGGTAGAGCTTGCCGAGGTTCGATGGTTCAAGCCACTGCTCACCCCAGTACACGGCATGCCCCTCGGAATATGCGCGGGTTAGCTGGCGGTGCGGCGCGTACGACGCGGCGACCACCGGGGAGACGCCCGGCGCCGATTCGCGCGTCACGCCAGGCGATATCCGCCCGAACCGGATGGTGCCCTGCCCCTGCCGCGATCTCGGCGAGGTGATGTCCTGTCTCAGCGCAGCCCAGTCGGACGCCAGCGAACGAAGGGTCAGCACGCGGGCACGGTGGAAATCGTGAGACAGGGCCCACACGACCGCCGAGAGGATGTCGTCGACGGCCTGGTCGGGGTCACGCCCGGCCTCGGTGAGCGTCGAGATCAGCCACGAGGCGTTGCCGACCTCTCGCCTCGGCCAGGTGCGCGGCGCCAGGCCGCGTTCCCCGATGAGGCGATGGTGCTCGGCCACCAGACGGCGAGAGGCGCGGAGGACGCGCTCCCCCGGCGCGGCATCGGTTGCACCGGCCGGGACTCCGGCAACGGCGTACGATGTTCCGCCGGCGGCAGCCGGCGCATGGGCGGCAGCAGGTGCGACGATGGGTTCAGCCGCGCCGTCGGAACCGGGAGCCCCGATGCCACCGGAGGGTTCCTCGGGCACGAATTCGCCGTAGGGGTCAGAGCGCAGCCCGTCGTCGAAGGCGTCGAGGAGACAGAGTGAATCGGCAACGGGGGAAGCAGTCGAGGCTTCGCCGCGACCGTCTCCGTCGCGGCTCCCCCCGGCGCGGTTCTTCCCATCGTGATTTCCTTCGACGGGGGGCAATCCCCCTTTAGGGGGATTATGGGGGGAATTGAGAGAGTTATTTAGTTCATATTGTGCGACATCCGTGTCGTAGCTGCTACGACATCCTGTCGCGGCGGAATCGGTGCTACGACAATTTGTCGTATCTGTTTTTTGGCTTGTTCCCTTGCCTCTCGCCATCGCGGTCTTTTGGGGCTTCGTAGCGGCCGGCATTGCCTTGGCACCCGCGCCGACGGCATCTGGCCCGGGTTCGGGGCCGTCGACGTCCAGGTCCCACACGATGGGGCGGGTCTGGGCCGGATACCGCGAGACATAGCTCTGGTCGCCGCGTCGGATGATGCCCGCCGATTCCATCCACGCGAGTTCGCGCTGGACTGTGCGCAGGCTCAGGTCCATCCGTTCGGCGATGGAACGGGCACTGGGGAACGCATGCAGGCCGTGGTCGTCCGGGGTCGCGTCGGCCAAGGCCATGAGCACGCAGCGGCATGTGCACGACCTGACGCGGTGGGTCCCCATCGCCCACCACAGGACACGTATGCTCATCGCGACCTCCCCCGGGCGCTCCCAGCCGGATGGCGGAGCATGGACAGACGCAACATGAGTCCCTCGGGCAGGGGGCATGCGGGCGTCTCCCCCGCCTCGGGGGAACGTTCGGTAGAATGAGACTGTCTGCAAAGACTGCCGACCGGTCTAGTCATCTCCTGGTCGTGCATTGGATTGCTTTCCATAGGTTCTCCTATCACCATCGAATCTGTGGAGTGATCCAAGGGGTCCTTGGAATGGAAATGAGGAAATGAGTGCCAAGGACCCCTCTTCAGTTTTCACGCCGTCAGTCGCCGGCGTTCACGGAATCCGAAGGCGGGGACTCGATGCCGAGGACGAAATCCGCCGACAATCCGTATCTTTCGTGCAGAAAGCGCAAATCCCGCGGCTGCCAGGCGATCTGCCCGTTGACTTTCCCCGAGATGTTGGCCTTGGACTGTCCGGAGCCCTCGGCGAGCTCCCGATAGCTCACGCCATGCGCCGCAAGCCATTCCTTCAAATTCAAAGTTCAGACTCCTTTCACATCGTTCATTCTGACTGATTTGTACATATACAATATCGTTCAATTTGACAGAACACAAATTCGTTCGTTAGAATTCCCTATATCAGCAATGAATTCTGCGCCACGGATTCCGATGACACGGACACCCAGCGCCCAGGATTCCCGCGACACGAATCTCGACAACATGGATCGGAGGTAGATGTGACCGGCGTCATCCCCACCGACGAGGTGGAAGAGAGCACGGTGCGCTACGAACGCGTCGTCGCCTTCAACATCCGCCAGCGCCTCACGGCACAGCACCGCTCCCAGCGCGAGCTGGCCGACTTCATGGGACTGCAGACATCCGCCGTCTCCATGAAGATGACTGGCAAGACCACATGGTCCCTGGCCGACATGGTCAAGGCAGCCGCCTTCCTCGGCGTGTCCCTCGACGACCTGACCGACGACACCATCATGGTCTCCATGGGGGCCGCCCCCACCAAGGAGGAGCTCGAGAAGGCCATCGAGACGGACGCCCGCGAGAAGGCCCGGCGCGCCGAAAGGCGGGCCGCTGCCGCCACCGCGGGCGGCGACGCCGCCGCGCCCGCGATCGTCACGGCACGCGCCGCGGAAAAGAAAACCGCGGACGCGCCTGCAGGCGGTCCGCGGTTCATCGTGATGCCGGACGGCATGCCCGGCACCGGAACGGTGCCCCGGATGCGATTCGAACGCACGACACCCGCTTTAGGAGAGCGGTGCTCTATCCCCTGAGCTACCGGGGCAACGTTCCTATGGTACACCCATTCGGGATGTGCTTGGCGCCGTGCGCCGTCACTTACCCTATCGTTGATAATCTCCCTCTCCCTATCGTTAGCAATCTCCCTCTTCCCCTTCTCTATCCACCCACTTTTGCGGCTCCCCACCAACCACCCATCACCCTATCCGCTTACTTTTGCGGCCAAACGACCACAAAAGTAAGCGGATACAGCAGGCCCACCAACCAATCCCTCCCTATCCACCCACTTTTGCGGCCCAAAGGTCGCAAAAGTGGGTAAATAGGAAAGTGGATGGGGAACCAACCGGCTGCGGAAACCGACCAACCGGCGACGAAACCAACCGGCTGCGATAACCGACCGACCGCAACCGAGCAACCGCGGAAACCGACCAACCGCGATAACCAACCGGCGATCAGTGGGATTTGCGGGTCTTGCGATTGTTCTTTCGATTGCGCTTCTGGAACATGCGGCGCTTCTGGCGGGACAGCGCGGGATGCGGCGCACTTCCCGGTTTCTCACCCGGTTTCTCGCCCGACTTCTCGCCCGGCTTCTCGCCCGGCTTCGCGCCGCGCCCGTCAACGCCTTGATCCATAGCGCCGGACTCAGCCATAACCTCATGCTCGGCCTGGGCACGCAGCTGATTCGCGCGCTCCTTCTCAGCCTTCTCGACGGCCTCGGCGGTCCGCGCCAGCGCCGTCTGGTCCTCGGCCCCGGCGCCATCGTCCGACGGCGCACCGTCCTTCTCGCCGCCCTGTTCGGAATCGTTCCGCGACGCATCGGAGACATCGTTGTTCTTCGCAACGATTTTGCCAACCTTCGCAGCGCCCTTCGCAGCGCCCTTCTCGGAACCTTTCGCAACACCCTTCGCAGCACCCTTCGGCGCACCGTCCTGCGCGGGTGCGGAGGCGCCGTCGGCGGCGAGCGCCATGCCGCTTTCGAGTACGCTCATCGGCTCGTCGAAATCGGCGAAGATCTGCGCGGCGGCGCTGTGTTCTCCGCGCGAATTGCCGACGACACGCTTGCCACGCCGCCCACCGGCCCCATGCCGCACGCCATTTCCGCGCGAGCCGGCCTTGCCGTCGCCCTTATGCGAACCGTCGCCCTTTCGCGCCCCGCCCTTGCGCGAGCCGCCTTTACCGCCGTCACCGCCGCGCGAGCCGCCGTTCCCACTGCCTTCGCCGTTCTCGCGACGCCGACGCGCCTCCTCCTCGCGCTCCATGCCGAGGCTCCACGTCTTCTTGGTCTTACCGCGCGGGCTGAAAGCCCACTCGATGGCGCGGCTCATGCCCATGTTCGGCTCGCTGGCGTCGGAAAAGCCATTGAGCAGCTTGGGAAGGTCCTCGCCATTGATCGGAATGGTGGACTCTTTCTCGAAACCGCGCAACACCACCTTGCCGGTGCGCGAGCTGCACCAGATGACGGTGTAGCAATGCACGTCGGAAAGGAACGGCATGCCCAGCAGCGTGTTCTCGAGCTGCTTGACGGCCAGATCCATGGATCCGGTCTGGAGGAAAAGCTCCCAGGTGTCGGATTTGTCGAGCTTGCGGCGGCCGCGTTCGTAGATGCCGGGCGCGTAATTCTTCGAATCGAGCAGGATGACGTGCTGCACGCCCTCGGATTCGAAGGCGATGATGTGGTCGACGTCGGAATCCTTGATCTGCTGGTTGACGAAGTACCCGTGGCGCACGATGGCATGGTGGCGCTTGGCCCATTCGTCCACGATACGGCGGGTCTTCTCCTCGCCGGCCTCGCCCACCTTGCCGCTGGCGAAGCGGTCAGAGACGCGGCGCTTGTCGCGCAGGGCGATGCGGATGTCGGGATTGGAAACGGGTTCGCGCAGCTCCTCGCGCGTCACGCTCGGCGCGATGCCGTTTTGCGTCTTGTACGCGATGTCGCGCGGCACGGAGCCATAGTGGTTCGGGCCGTTCGAGCGCTCGGCGCGGGTCTGCATGCGCAGCCGCTGCTTACGGGCGCCCGCGAAGTTCTTCTCGGAATCGAAGGTGATGACGGGTTCGGGCTTGACGGTGGCGTCGGCGTCGGGCTTGACGCTCCAATCGTTCTCGGCGGCCCAGTCCTGCTCGGCCTGGCGAAGGTCGTCGTCATCGCTATCGGCGTGTGGGGTGCTCCACTCGTAGTCGGCGTCCCAGCGATCGTCGCCGAGCGCGTTGCTTCGGTCGCCCGACTTACGGGCGTGCGCGATGCGCGCCTTGTGCGCGAGCCATAGTGTCACGATGACCAAAACGGCAACGACGACGGCAAGGCCCACAAGCCCGATCATTCCTTCGCCCATAATCGCCTTCCGGTCATGCGCCGGCCCGGTACCCTTGGCCGCCGCGGCACGCCCGGATGCTCCCCGCGCATATCTATCCTTCGCGCGGACACCGGACGGCCCATGTGATTCCTACGGCAATTCTAACCCACCGTCTGCCGTCCCCCGCCACAGGCATCCGCTATTCGTTCGATTCGCACGATGCGGCGGATGCGTACGGGTGATTAGACGCCGCCGATCACGCACCGGCGACCGCGGCGTCGGACGGCCACCGTTCGAACCATTCGAGAAGGCTGTCGACGGCCGCGTCGCTCCAGTCGAGCATGCGCGGTCCAGGAACGGCGCGGTTGTACGGCTGGTCGAAGACGACGACGTGCTGCCCCGCCGCGCGCAGCACGGCGACGTTGCCCGGCGAATCGTCGATATGCACGGTGGCGCCGATGGAGTCCTTGAGCCCTGTGAAGCATAGCGACATATACGGAATCCCGTTGGCGTCGAGCCAGGCCGCAGTGTCGGACACGACGGCACGATGCTGCCCGCTGACGAACAGCCGGTGCGTGACGATGCGGATGTACACATGCTCGGCGGCCAGGCGGCGCAGGGCTTCCGGGGCTCCGGGGATGGGACGCATGGTGGCGTACAGATGCTCCGCCTCGGCGGCTCTGTGCACGGCGAGATACTCCGCGTTGTTCCGGATGGGCCAGCCGGGGGCCGTGTAGAAGTTGTAGGAGTCGTTCGTGCCGAAGGTGCGCGGGTCAAGGCCGCGCGTGCGCGCCAGGTAGTCGGCGATGGCACCGCGGTAGTCCGCGCACACGCCATCCAGGTCAAGGTCAAGCACGCGGTATCCCATGATCCCGACCCGCTGGTTCTCGTATTGGGCTGGTATGCGTCCCATTCGCTGTCCTTCCTCGCTCGTTCTTCCTTGCGGTTCTTCCTCGTTTGTCCTTCCTTGCGGCCCTCCCCTCGTTGCTCAGGCGAGCCGGCTTGCTCAGACGAGCTGGAAATCGATCCGGCTGGGCCCGTCTCCTTCCTTGCCGCCGGCGGATTCGCCGCGCGTCACCTTGATCTGGGTGCCGATGCTCTCCTGCAGCTGGCTGACATGCGAGATGATGCCGATGGACCGGCCCTGCTCCGCGAGTTTCTGAAGCTCGAGGATCACATCCCGGCGGCAGGTGTCGTCCAGGGTTCCGAAGCCCTCGTCGATAAAGAACACGCCCATCTCGATGCCGGACGTGCGCGTCTGCACGACGCGCGCCAGCCCCAGGGACAGCGCCAGCGAGATGAAGAAGGTTTCGCCGCCCGACAGCGTCTTGACGTCGCTGTTCCTGTTCGTGCGCGCATCATAGACGGAGATCGGAAGACCCTGCTTGGCGTTGCCCTTCGCCCCGCTTCCCAAGCTCAGGCGGAAGATGCCGCCGTGGATGCCCCTGAGGATGACATTGGTTTCATCCAGCACGGCGGTGAAGATCTGCTGCACCGCGTATGCCGAGATCGTAAGCTTATCGGCGTTGTCGCCCTTGCTGTTGTTGCCACGCAGCAGCTGGCTCATGCGCTGGTACGGCCAGGCCTCGGTGCGCGTTGCCTCCCAGTCGTCGGCGGCTTCGTCGATGGCCTGGCGCTTGTCTGCGAAATCGTCGTATGACGATTTCGCAGACTCATAGGCGCTGTTCGCATCGTCATACGCCTGGGACGCCTCGCCGAGGCGGGCGCGCAGCTCCTCCCCGTCGATGGCGGCGATGGCGGAGCCCAGATGCGTGCGCCGGACGGCGACAGCCTGCTCCGCGTCCGCATCGGAATCCGACTCCCCCGCCGTCCACAGGGCGAGGTTCTTGGGTAGCTCATCGAGCGACAGCAGCCGCAGGGCGCGTCCGCCGTCCTCCGCCAGATGGCCGCGCAGGTCCTTGGTCGCCGCATCGAGCTGATCATTCGTGGACGTGACCTTCTGCTCGTAGGAACGCACCTGACCGTCGAGAGCGCTGAGCTCCTGCGGATCGATCACGGCCGCGAGCGCGGCATCCAGGGAGGCGAAGCCATGCTCCGAGATGGACTTGTCGAGCTTGGCGCGGGCGGATTCGAGATCCTTCCGCTTCTGCTCGAGCACGTCGGTGCAGGATCGGCAGTCGGCCTCAGCCTTGGTGCGCTCATCGAGCGCCTTCGCGATGGCATCGAGACTGGCGGCGATCTCGCGGTCCGCTTCGATCTGCTTGTCGAGAGCGGCGATGCGGTCGGTCAGCTCACTCCGGTTTTTCCCAGCGCAGGCCTCGCGGCGTTTGGCCACGTCCTCCTGCTTGGTGGTGGCCTTGCCCTGCTGCACGGAGACCTCGTTCTGCGCCTTGTCACGGGCCTTCTGGGCGGCGTCCAGGGCTTGTGACGCCTCCTTGAGGCCGGGCAGCGCCTTCTTGGTCTGCTCGATGGTATCGAGAGCCGTGCGGGCGGCATCCCGATCGGACTGTGCGGCATCCCGCGTGGTGTCCTTGAGACCGTTTTCCAGAGCCGCGACCTTGCCCCGGCACTGGTTGAGTTCGCTCTTGGCACTCTCCCATGCCGCCTGGGCGTCTTTCAGCTGTGCGGCGGCTTCTTCCGCTGCCGCGGTGGCATCGGCATCGGATGCGGTCCGGGTACGGGGATGCTCGGTGGAGCCGCAGACCGGGCACGGTTGCCCGTCCTCGAGGGCGCCGAGTTCGGCGATGCGGCGCTCGAGCTCGGCTTCCTCGTACTTCTTCTGAGCGGCGTCATGCGCGGCGTGGGCGGCCTTCTCGGCCTTGCCAAGCTTCGCTTCCTCCGCGTGCAGCCTGTCAAGCTCGTCGAAATCGGCGAGGGCCTTGGTCGCCGTGTCGAATGCGGTCTGCCGAGCGGGTTCCGACGTCACGATATTCTGGGCGTTGTCATAATCGGAGACGATTTTCTCAGGGTCCCCGCACTCCGCGAGCTTCGCCTCGGCTTCCTCGAGGGTTTTCTGCGCGGATGCCACGTCCTCCTGCAGGCCGGCCAGTTCCTTCTCGGCCTGGTCGAGCTGATCGAGCTGGTTGAGATCACTCTGGCATGTCTGGCGCTCGGCCTCGCCTGCCGCAACAGCTGTCTGCGCTTTCTGCGCTTCGGTCTGACGCTTGGTCAGAGCTTCCTTCGACTCCATGGCCTCGAGCCTGTCGGTGGCTTCCTTCAGGTCCTTCTGCTTCTGCGACACGGCGGTTTCGGCTTCCGACACGGCATCATGGGCATCGGAAACGGGCTGGGCGTTGCGCGCGGCCTCAACGCGCCGGCTGATTTCATCGATCTGTGCCTTGCCCGCGGCGAGACTCGTCTGGTTCTCGACAAGTTCCTTCTGCTTGTGAAGATCCTCCTCGAGCTTTCCGGCGACGGTGCAATCCGCCTGGGCCTCGTCACGCTTCTGCAGGGCCTTCCTGCGGATGGCATCGCCCTGCGTCGTCAGCGCGTCCAGCTTCGCGTCGATTCGGTCGAGAATGCCGTCGAGCTCCTGGCGCTTCGTCGGGACATTGTCGACGGGCAGCTCCACCAGCTGGTCGTTCTTCGACCCGTCGGCGACGCCGTTCCACTCTTCCAAAAGATCGCGCAGCCCGGTCGGTGCGGCTTCGACCTCGGAATCGTCGGCGTCGGAATCGTCGGTATTGGAATCGTCGTGGTTGTCGGACGCATCGTCATCGGACGGAAGATTGGACAGCGCACCTTTCAGCTCCGACACCTTGCCGTGCAGCACGGAGCTGGAACTCGCGATGCCCGCGTTCTTCTCCCTTTCCATGTCCTGCAATGCGTCTTCGATATCCTTATAGAGGCCGAGACGGAAGATGTCGATCAGCATCTTGCTGCGATCCTCCGGCTTGGCCTTGAGGAAGGATTCGAACTGCCCCTGCGGCAGGCAGATGACGGTGCGGAACTGGTCGGCGTTCAGTCCCACGATTTTGGGGATGACGCCATCGGTCTGCTTGGCACCCTTTGAGCCGTCAGCCTGCCTGGCGCCATTGGCCACCACTGTTGCATCGGCATCATTGCGCGCGAAGTCGATCAGCGCCTCGCCCGCCTTGCGGATGTCCGTCATGTCCTCGGCGGATTCCTGTGCGGAATAGAAACCTTGCTGGTTGAGCTGCTTGACCGTCACGGCCTCGGATTCATGCTTCCATTCGGATTCCGGGGCGTCGAGATGCCCCCTCTTGGGACGGTTGTACCCCGGTATGCGCCTGATGTAGTACGTGGTGCCGTTCTCGCTGAAGATAAGCTCCACGCGGCTCGCATCCGCGCCGGCCTGTTTGTCGAGGAAGCGCGAGCGCATGCGTTCCTTGCCCGCTTCGCCGTCGTTCCTCGTCATCGTGCCGAACAGCGCAAAGCAGATGGCATCGATGATTGTGCTCTTGCCGGCGCCCGTATCGCCGTCGATGAGGAACAGGCCGTTCCTCGACAGCTTGCCGAAGTCGATGAAGAACTCGTCCTTATACGGACCGATGCCCTTGATGGCCAATGCCCGGATCTTCATGTCGTTGTCCTCTCCCTAACCGATTTTCCTAGTCGTTCCCGTTGCCATTGGATTCCGATGCCACTGACTCCGTGGCATCCGCGGTAACGCGCGAACGCCGCCCGCGCCTGCCGCTCGCAGCGCCCGCCTTGGCACCCGACGCGTCCGCCTGCGGAACGTTCTGGGCACGCTTCAGCGCCTCGCCCAGAACCTTCTTCTCCTGGGCGGTCGCCTCCAGCCCGGTGACATCGCGCACGAAGGAGAGCATGACGTCCAATGGATCGTCCACATTGCGCTGGATGGCGCGGCCATCTGCCGTCGTGCGATCCTTCTCGCCGTATGCCGTCGGCTTGTAGCCCAGCACCGTGCTGAACGCTGTATGGATCTCGCCCCACGGGTCCTTGTGCTTCTCGGGGTCGAAGCCGAAGGTGAGGTTGACGAAATCATCCCGGTACTGTGCGCACTCCGGGCCGAGGATCTCGTCGATGTCTCCCTTGAGGTTCACGATGCGGCGCTGGCCGGATTCGATGAAGCGTTCGGAGATATCGGTCACCTTGCCGCCGTCGATGGTGACGATGTCCACCACGCGGTAGTTGCCCTCCCTCGGCTTGGACTGCTTGACGTCGTCGGCGTCATACGCGAGCAGAGAGCCGCAATAACGTGCCTGGGGAAGCTGGCCGTCCCCGACGATGGTGACGGTCTGCGGCTTGTGGATATGCCCCAGGGCCAGATAGTCGAAGCCCGATCCGGCGAAGTATTCGCTGGGGATGGCTTCGGCGGTTCCGACGATCAGCGGCGACTCCGAGGCGGCGTGTTCCGTGTCGCCGCCGGAGAAATCGTCGCGCTTCTCCCCGATCTTTCCCCGAAGGCGGCTCGCCACATTCGCATGCATCATGAGGATGGATGCGAGGCGGGGATCGCTCTCGCGACGCTTGGCAAGGTCGCGCGATGCCAGCCGGATGGCGGCGCCCGTCACCGCCTGCGTCGTCTCCTCGAGCACCTCGTCTTCGGGAAGGTCCGGATCGGCCTGGTGCAGGAGCCTGTTGAGCGGGAAACGCGCCACGCTCGGGTACAGGTACGGGAAGGCGTACACGGCGAGTCTCTCGTCGCCGCGCTCCACCATCACCGGAGTGGCCACGCCATCCACCTGAGAGCAGATATGGAGGTTGCTCGGCATGAGCGGGGAGAGAAAGCCCAGTTTGACGGCGGAGTCATGATTGCCGGGGATGAGGATGACGTCCACGGCCGGCTTGCCGTCCCTTTCGATATGGACGAGATCCGTCAGAACCTCACTGAGCATGCCCACCTGCTGATCGCCTGGCAGCTTGGTGTCATAGACATCTCCGGAGACGAGCACGACGTCGATATGCTCGTCCCTTACGGTGTCCACGATCCACTGCAGCGCGCGCCGCTGGACCTCGGACTGGTCGTAGCCGTCGAGTTTGCGGCCCAAATGCCAGTCGGATGTGTGCAGAACCTTGATCATGATGTCCCTTTCCGTCGTATCCTTCCGTCATATCCGGTTCCCCGGATCCCGGTGCCCCCGGGCTGTGATCGGTTGGTGCCGAATGCCTCCGGCTTGCGTTCTTGCCTGTGTCCCTTACCTGTGGTTTCTTACCTGTGTTCGGTTTCCACCGGTGTCTGTTTCCACCCGTGCGCGTTCCACTCGTGCGCGTTCCCGCCAGTTTCCCCAACGCAGACGCCCCCAACGCAGACGCACCGTGGCGGCGGCGCATCACAACAGCAAATGGTTGGTCTCCAGCTCCGCCAGGACCGTGCGCAGCATGAGGTCGGAATCGGCCAGCCCCAGGTGCTTCTCCTTGCTGCCGTCGTCCAGCGTCCCCCTGCGGCGAGCCCAGTTCTCGAGGGAGGCCGGGCGCGAGTCCAGGGGAAGCGAATCGATGTCGCGGTCGAGCTTCCTGCAGATCTCGCGGGTGTCGATCGGGAGAATCGTGCCGTTCTTGAACCCCTCGGCGTACCCGTCAAGGAAGTACAGGAACCAGGTGTGCTCGAACGCCGCATTATGCGCCATATACGGACCGGCGTTGAGCTGATCGAGAACAAGTGCCTGCAGGTCGGTGTCCTCGCGGAATTCGGGACGCGCCCTGACATCGTCCCACGTGATGTGGTGCACGTCGGCGAACGGAATCGGATGGCTTTCGTACCAATCCGGCAGACCGGAATAGTACGATGCGCCGTCTGTCGGAACCGCACCCTTCCTGAGTTCGACGTTCAGCCACCCCGTGTTGATGATGTAACCGCGCAGCGGGTCTCCGCCCGTCGTCTCGAGGTCGATGCCGGTGACGGTTCCGCGGTATGGCGCCCTGCGGTACTCGGCCTTGACACGAGTGCGGTATTCGCTCTGGGGCTTGCGGTTGACGTGGCGCTCCACATCTTCGAGATCGCGCCCCTGCAGGGCGGCGATGCCGCGCAGAACCGTGCGGTACGGAAGATGGCGCGGCAGACGGTCGACCGGCTCGAGCGTCACTCCCCTGGCCTCGAGCAGGCGCACCATGGCGCGGTTGCGGTCGGCCAGACGGCGCACGATGCTGAAGTCGAAAGGCGGCTCGTTGGCGCGCATCCACACGGCGGTCAGCGACTCGATGGCGGATTCGCTTTCCAGAACCGCCGCCTCGTCCAGCGTCTCCGGATCGATGTCGGCCACCCCTTGGGTTCCGGCATCCACGAGTTCCTCGTCGTCGATATGCGTCACGCCTTCGGAACCGTACGCCTGGTCGGCGCGGGGCGCCCCGGCATGCGCCGTCGCATACTCCCATGCCTGCTCATAGGGCATGAGGGGACGCTCATGCGCCTTCCTTGACGCCGTATGCGCCTCGTTCTTCGGGGCGTCGCTTGCCCCGCCGTTGTTCGCTCCGCGGTTATTCGTCACGCCGTCGTTCATCCCCTGGTTGTCCAGATCCTTGCCTTCCATATCAGGCCTCCTCCCCTTCGGTAGCGTATCCGTCGCCCCGCCCGATGTCATGTCGGTCCGTGTCCTGTTCGCCGCGTATATCGCTGGTGCCGTGGAACAGGTACTCACGGCGGAAAGCCCGCCATTCCTTTTCCACATTCTCAGGCCCCATCCGGTCCGCGCGGATCTCGAGGAACGAGGCATACTTCTTGGTCGCCGCATGCATCCGGCCCCTGTCGTCACGCCATGTGTTGCCCGATTCGTCGGGGGTATCGAATCTCTTCTGGTAGTTGTCGGTCTGTTTCAACGCCCGTTCGATGGCGGACATCAGACGCGGATTCGAGATGATGAACAGGTTGTCGGGCAGCAGTGACGTCAGACCCGTGAACGGATCCGACAGAAGCCGGCGGGTGTCGGCGTAACGGTACATGGAGCTGTCGAAATTCTCCAGGCATGATGAGTAGAGCTTCGTCTGCGTCTGGGACAGATGGACATCCTCCAACAGCCAGCGTTCGAACAACCTCTTCATGTCCGTGGCCGACGGCAACCTGATGCCCGCAGCCTCCTCGATGGGGTTTTCCGACGGCAGCCCAGCGCCGGATGTACGGGACGCCCTTTTCGTGGTGACCGCGAGACGCGAGGGATCGCCGAACGCCTCGGTGCCGCCGTCCTCCATCATGCTCACGATCCTGGGAAAAGCCTGCCGGAACTCCTCGGCCTCCCGCCTGACGTCATTCTCCGAAAGGCGCGACGGGCGCTCCTTCAGGAAGTTCTCGTATTTGTTGAACGCCGAGAACAGACGGCTGTGGTCGTCGGCGAACCCATCCGAACGCCCGCGCGGCCGCTTGGTCTCATAGGAACGCGAGTTGTCAAGCGCCTTGATGGCATAGGCGAAAACCCTGGCATTCCCGATGGCAAAAAGATTAGAAGGGAGCACGGAGAGAATGCCGGCCTCTTTGCTGGCGAAGGAGATATGCGTGCCCACGAAACGGTAGCACCCCGGGTCATAGTTCCTCAGATAGGAGCAGTATGCCGAGACCGTGTTCTTGCGCACGGACCTTCCCCCCAGCCACTCCCGGAAATCACACTCCATGCTCTTGGCATACGCCGCGCCGGACGCAATCTTGCGTCGCGCGGACTGCGGCTGATACAGCACCGGCGCCGTCTGCGTCGACGGCTCCGATGATGCCGCCCGCCCCTTCTGCACTTCCGATGCCGCGTTCACGGTTTCCGAGAGCCTGTTGGTTGCTGCTGTCATCGTAGACTCGCCTCCTTTCCATTTCTCTCCGTGAATCCCCGTGGATCCACCCCGGGCCCCGGCCTTCGGAGCCCTTTCCAATTTCCGTCGATCTGACGTCGACAGACACGATGCCGCGCGATCCCGTCGCACCGCATCGACGCATCCGCCACAGGCCGATGACATTCCGGACCTCCCTGTTCCAGAACAGACGATCGGTTTGCCGACCCGGCCCGATGCCGGGCGATAACCTCACCCATCAGACGCCTGTTGCTTTTGCGTAATTGCAACTATACACTAGCTTCTCCGCAATGGTATTTTGCATCTAAATTCGGAAAAAATACAGCTAATATCGCTGCATTCCCGCCATTTTTTGGCGTGTCGCAAAATTGTGGAAATGCCAAAAGTTTTGCGTAAATGCACATCAACCGCAATTTGCATGCGTTTCGCCGCAATTTCCGCAATTCTGTTCACCGACAATTTACCGTCGTGTCGCAACCGTGTGCGGCCATCGCCATCCCGATATAGAATCGGGAATATGCACGGTGCAAGGGGCACCATGCAGGCGGACGGCCATGCTGGTCGCCCGAAGGGAAGATTCCACACACGGGAAGAAGGAATCACGATGGGAACATCAATAACAACACAGAGTAACGAGGCGACATGCCGCACTCAGACGGCCCGGCGCCCGCACCAGAGAATCCTCGCCGCCCTGCTGGCCGCCGGCCTCTCGCTGACGGGAGCGCTTGGCGCCACGTCGGCACGGGCTTTCGCCGACGGCACGGGAACCGCAGCCGACGCAGACACCACGACGATGTACCGCATGTACAACCCGCATTCGTCGGAGCATTTCTACACCGCCTCCACCACGGAGCGCGACTCGCTGTCCGACAACGGCTGGACATACGAGGGAATCGGCTGGGTGGCGCCGACCACGTCGAGTACACCGGTCTACCGCCTGTACAATCCCAACGCCGGCATCCACCACTACACCACGGACGCGCACGAGAAAGACGTGCTGACGGGCAAGGGCTGGAACGACGAAGGCATCGGGTGGTATTCGGCGAACGAGAACGCCACCCCGGTCTACCGTCAATACAACCCGAATTCCCCCAACGGCCAGCACAACTACACGTGGAACGAGAACGAGAAGAACGCCCTTCTCTCCGCCGGCTGGCAGAACGAGAACATCGCATGGTACGCGGCTTCGACGGGCAGCGACATCTCCGTCGACATCGACGATTACCTGTCCCGCAACGCCTACGGCACCTTGTCGGGCGACGTCACGCTGGTGGGCAGCGGCACCGGCTTCCACGCCAAGCTCGTGATGCATTGCAACCAGCCGAACACCGACACGATTTCCTTCGGCGTGCAGTATGACACGCGCATGGACCCGACCAAGCCGCAGGTGAATCACACGACCTTCCTCATCGAACAGGCCACGCCGAGGTCGGCACAGTACTACTACTTCGACGGTTCCTCCATCGGCATCACGCCCGAAGTCGGCAAAACCTACCATCTGCAGATGACCTGGAGCCAGGACGGCCAGTTGCGGTGCTACGTCAACAACAGGTTCCTGACAAGCATCGGCGTCAGTCTCTCCCCGACGCTGATCTTCCAGGTGGAGGGCAGCGCCCGCCTCAACGGCGACCACGTGGACGCGCAGTTCGACAACCTGGTGGCTGGCAACGGCATCCAGGGCCAGACGCCGGATTCCAAACTCGGCACCTACTCCAACTGGAGCGACCACTTCTCCAACTTCGAAGGCCTGACAATCTCGATGTCGAAGCAGGGAACCGCCGTGGGCGCCGGCCGCTACCGCACGAACGGCGCCACCTCGTACAAGGCCAGCCTGCATGTGGGCGGCACGTCCACATCGCCGGCCGGCGTCGACTGGGATAACTGCGGCGCCATCCAAGGCCACCCGCTGTCCGCACTCGCCATGCTCCCGGCGAACGGCTGATGCCACAAGGGCATACGATGTGACGTCACGATTCGGCATTCACGATTCACCATACGATGTGGCGTCGCACCGATCCGCCGCCCGATGAGGTCGGCGGGACCCTGACGAACGGGGCCGGAGACATACGTCTCCGGCCCCGCATCATTGTCGGCGAGGCGGTTCCGACAGCAGTCATGCATCCGCCCCGCAGGTCAAATCTTCCTCAATCCAGCCGCAGGCGCCTACCGCAGCCTACTGCAAAACTCCTACCGCAGCGCCGCGAGGAACCCTTCCCCGTCCGCACCGGTGAAATCGTGCCCACGTCCCACGCGGATGCCGGCCGCATCGTCGATCGGCGTCTCGCCCACCTGCCAGAAACGGCAGCCCACGGCCTGCGCGAGGGCGTAGTCGCGCGGCGTATCTCCGGCGATCAGCACATCGGCGGGGTCGAAGGCGGCGAGGACGGCGGGCACCCCGTCCAGACGATTGCCCGAATAGCCCTGGCAGAACGCGGCGCCATGCGCGAAACCGTTGAAATACTCGTCGGGCGCGATGCCGGCGGTCGTAAGCTTGACGCTCGCACGCTCCGGCGTGTTGCCGGTGTACAGGCCGTTGATGACCCCGGCGTCCAGCGTGGCCCGCAGCGTGGCGGGCACGCCGGGCACGCAACTGAGCGGATTGCGCGTGTAGTACTCCACGGAAATGCGGTTGAGCGCGCGCATATAGCCGTCGAAATCGTCGCTGTTCTCGAGGGCGAGGTATTCGCGGGCGATCTGTCCGTCCACCTTGCCGCCCTTGGAAATCGTGGCATCGTCGGGCCTGGGGTGACCGAACAGCTCCTCGAAGGCGTTGTCGAAGAGATTGACGCGCTTGTCCGAAAGCAGCAGCGTTTTGTCGATGTCCCAGAGAATGACGCGGACGGGATGGGTGGTCGGGCTGGCGGAGACGGTCATGGCGCTTCCTTCGGTGTGTTTTCGGTGCGGCGGTGTCGGTCGGCAGGGGTCAGCCGGCAGAGGTTTCGGTTGGCCGGGCTTTGTTTCGCGACACTATGCGCCGGCCGCGACACACGACGATGACGCCCCACAACAACGCTTCGCGATTGTGCCGCTGCGCTCGCCTCCAACCCAGCGGGAAACCGTCGACGCCCCTTATGGTCATGTGGACTTTTGCAAAATCCGCAAGAAAAAGCCAACGCCACACCACCTTATAGTCATAATGACCATAACAACTACGGTAGGGCGCAACGCACGAACGGAAGGAGGCACGATGCTTGGATCGGCGAATGTCAGCGAACGCGCCACGGAGCCGCCGGACATCGGCGTATCCGTCGTGATCCTCGCCCTCGGTCGCTCCGGCGCCCAGGGCCCGGACTCCACGAACGCGCCCTCCGCACAGTCCCCCTCCGCACAGGCCGCCTCCGCGCAGCGTCCATCAGCCCTGTCCCCATCAGCCCAGGGCGACCGGTACGCGCGCCCCGCGCTGTGGATTCCGCTCGTCAGGCGCATCCGCCAGCCCTTCCTCGGCCGATGGGCGCTTCCCGGTGGCCATCCGCAGGCGAATATCTCGCTCGAGGACGCCGCCCGCTCCGCACTGGAATCAACCACGCAGCTCACGCCGCGCTACCTGGAGCAGCTCTACACCTTCGGCGACCCGAGCCGTTCGCAGGGCGGGCTGCCCATGGTGTCGATCGTGTACTGGGCGCTGATCGGAGCCACGGAAACCACGGAATTCAAGGAGGGCGACAACGTGCGGTGGTTCCCCACCACAGACCTGCCGCCGCTCGCCTTCGACCACCGTGAGATCATCGACTACGCGCTGACCCGCGTGCGCAACAAGGTGGCCTACACCGACCTCGCCACGCGCATCGTGGGCGACGAATTCACGATGTCGCAGCTGCGCGAGGTGCATGAGGCCATCACGGGCACAAGCCTCGACCCGGCGAATTTCCGCCGCAAGATGCTCGCCTCCGGCCTGCTCGAGCCAACCGGCCGCATGCAGACGACGGGACGCCACCGACCCGCGCGGCTCTACCGGTACGTGGCGCACGAGTCGCCGCACCGCTAGGAACTTCCCACCACCCACCTACAAATCGTCAACCCGACACAAACACACCGAAAGGACCACCATGACATCCGTCGACGCCATCATCGAACGCCTCGGAGCGCACAGCACCTGCGACGCGGGCCTCACCCAGGACCCGTGGAGCATCACGAAGCCCGGCTACGGCCCGGGCGCCTCGGCGCTCGACATGTTCCCGCGCAACGCGCCACGCCAGCAGCCGCTGCCGAAGGAATACACCGACGCCTCGGACGCCGAGCTGCAGGAGCGCATCATCGAGGCCAAGCGCACGCTCGGCAGCAAGCTGCTCATTCTCGGCCACTTCTACCAGCGCGACGAGATCATCGTGCACGCCGACTACGTGGGCGACTCCTTCCAACTCTCGAAGAACGCGGCCACGCGCCCGGAGGCCGACAACATCGTGTTCTGCGGCGTGCATTTCATGGCCGAGACCGCCGACATCCTCTCCACACCCGAGCAGAACGTGATCCTGCCGAATATGTCCGCCGGCTGCTCCATGGCCGACATGGCCAACATCGACCAGGTGACGGACTGCTGGGAGCAGCTGGGCGACATCGTGGGCGGCGGCTCGGACGGCGCGGCCAGCAAGGATGCCGACGGCCTGCAGGAGGTCATCCCCGTCACGTATATGAACTCCTCGGCCGCGCTCAAGGCGTTCTGCGGACGCAACGGCGGCATCGTGTGCACGAGCTCCAATGCGCGGGCCGTGCTCGAGTGGGCCTTCGCGCGCGGCAAGCGCGTGCTGTTCTTCCCCGACCAGCACCTGGGCCGCAACACCGCGCTGGCGATGGGCATGACGCTCGACCAGATGCCGCTGTGGGACCCGTTCGTGGCCGGCGGCGGCGCGAGCCCCGAGGAGTATGCAAACGCGAAGATGATCCTGTGGAAGGGCTTCTGCTCCGTGCACCAGCGCTTCACGGTGGAGCAGATCGAGCGTGCGCGCCGCGCCTACCCGGGCGTCAAGGTGATCGTGCACCCCGAGTGCTCGATGGATGTGGTGAACGCGGCCGACGGCACGGGCTCCACGGCGTATATCGTCAAGGAAATCGAGAATGCCCCGGCCGGCTCCGCCATCGCCGTGGGCACCGAGATCAACCTCGTCAACCGTCTCGCCGCGCAGCACCCCGACAAAACCGTGTTCTGCCTCGACCCGGTGGTGTGCCCGTGCTCCACGATGTACCGCATCCACCCGGCGTACCTGGCGTGGGCGCTCGAGAACCTCGTCAACGGCACCGTGGTGAACAAGATCACGGTCGATCCGCAGACCGCCTCCGACGCGAAGGTGGCGCTGGACCGCATGCTGCGCGTCCACCCGTAGCGCCATAGGTTTCCGGTCCACGATTTCCGGTCCACGATTTTCCCAGCGATTTCCACTATTCCGCAATCTACGATTCCGCAATTTTGCACCAAGGACGTCATGCCATGACAGACACCTCGCAATCCGCACAGTCCACACAGCCGACCGCGCAAAACCAGCCCGCGCAGCCGGCACCAACCCTGCAGCGCGACCCCATCGTCGTAATCGGGGCCGGCATCGCCGGCATCTCCGCCGCCCTCGCCGCGGCCGCCGAACTCGACGCGAGCCACGACCCCGCGCGCCGCATCCAGCCGGTGCTGCTTATCGGCTCCGTGGATGGTTCGAACACATACCACGCGCAGGGCGGCATCGCGGCGGCCGTCTTCCCCGACGACGACCCCGCCCTGCATACGCGCGACACGCTGATCGCCGGCGCGGGCCTGTGCGACCCGGGCGCCGTGTCAATCCTCACCAGCGAGGGGCGCGACCGCGTGAACGAGCTCATCGAGGCAGGGGTGCATTTCGACCGTGACGCCGACGGGAACCTCGTGCGCGGTCTCGAGGGCGCGCACAGCCGCAAGCGCATCCTGCACGCGGGCGGTGACGCGACGGGACGCGTGGTGGAAACCGATATCGCCGCGATGGTGGAGCACACGCCGCGCATCGAGCGACGCGACGGGTACGCGACCCGCCTCGAGCCCCTGGGCGGCGGGCGCTGGCGCGTGACGCTACTCAGACGCGAAAACCGCGAAGGAAACCGCACAGACGGCGATGGCGGCGAAAGCAACCGCGCAGACCGCACCATCGTAGAAACCCTCGACGCCGACCGCGTGATCCTCGCCACCGGCGGCGCGGGCAACATGTACCCGTACACCACGAACCCGCGCGGGGCGAACGCGAACGGCGTGGCCCTCGCGCTGGCCGCGGGCGCGCAGGTGGCGGACCTCGAGTTCTACCAGTTCCATCCCACCGCACTGGCGATGGGCGAGAACTTCCTCATCTCCGAGGCCGTGCGCGGAGAGGGCGCGCATCTGGTGAACGAGGCGGGCGAGCGCTATATGCCATCCATCGACGAGCGCGCCGAGCTCGCGCCGCGCGACATCGTGGCGCGCGAGAACTTCAAGCAGATGATGCGTCAGGACGGCCGTCCCGTGTTCCTCGACCTGCGCCCGGTCGGCCAGCGCCACCCCGGCACGCCGCTGGCCGATTTCCTCGCGCGCCGCTTCCCCACCATCGACGCGTATGTGCGCGGCATGGGCATCGACTGGAGCCAGACCCCCATCCCCGTGACGCCCGCGGCGCATTACTACATGGGCGGCGTGCGCACGGACATGGAGGGACGCACCTCACTGCCGGGACTGTACGCGGCCGGCGAATGCGCGCGCACCGGCGTGCAGGGCGCGAACCGCCTTGCGTCGAATTCGCTGCTCGAAGGCCTGGTGTTCGGCCACAGGGCCGGCATCGCGGCGGTGCGCGACGCCGACGGCACGCCGTGGCAGCCGCGTCCGCTCGACCCGGCCGAGGGCGCCACGACGGCATCCGACGAGGTCCGCGCCATCTGCGGCGGGCTGGCGACGGTGTTCGGCGGCGGCGCGGCGGTCGATGGCGGCGTTGACGGCATGAATGGAGTCACACTCCACGATTCCATTGTCGATGCTACGTCGCGGCTCGAGAACATCATGTGGACGCATGTCGGCGTCCTGCGCACCGCGAACGACCTCGAGGCCGCGCTGCCGCAGATCAGCGCCATCGCCGACGAAGCGGCGCGATGGATCGACGCGCCGAGCCATCGTGTTTCCGCCAACGGTACCAACGGCACCGACGCCCCCGGCTACGCCGACCTCACAGCGGCCTACGACTGCCGCAGCCTCGCCGTGACAGCCTACGCCGCCACGCTGGCGGCGCTGGCACGTACCGAATCGCGCGGCGCCCACGCCCGCACCGACTTCCCCGCCGCCGATCCCTCGCAGGCCCGCTCCCGCGCCTGGACGCTGTAGCGAAGACGGAACGCAAACGCAGCGGAACGGAAACGCAGCGGAACGGAAACGCAGCGGAACCACAGAAAGGACATCATGCTCACCGATTCGATCATCGATCGCGCCGTGCGCGCGGCTCTTGACGAGGACTGCCCGTGGGGCGACGTCACCGTCGAGACCACGATTCCCGCAGACGCCACGGGCGTCGCTCGCCTTGTGCCACGCCAGCCCGGCGTCTTGAGCGGCGGGCGCGTGTTCGCCGCCGCCTTCCGCCTCCAGGACCCGCGCCTCGAGGTCAGCCTCGAGCGTCCCGACGGCTCCGCCTTCGAACCCGGCGACGTCCTCGCCACGGTGCGTGGCCCGGTGCGCGGCATCCTCACCGCGGAGCGCGTAGCGCTGAATTTCACGCAACATATGAGCGGCATCGCCACCATGACGCGCGCTTTCGTCGACGCCGCGACCGCCGCCTGCGCGCCCGGCGCCGCCCCGCGCATCGTGGATACCCGCAAAACCCTGCCCGGCCTGCGCGCCTTCGAGAAATACGCCGTGACCTGCGGCGGCGGGCACAACCACCGCTTCGGCCTGTCCGACGCCGTCATGGTCAAGGACAACCATCTCGCGGCCCTGCGCGAGGCCGGGCTCGACACGGTGGCGGCGCTGCGTGCCATCCGAGGCCGCATCGGCCACACCACCACCATCGAGGTGGAGGTGGATTCCCCGAAGCAGATTCCGCTGGCGCTCGACGGAGGCGCGGATATCATCATGCTCGACAACTTCTCGCTGGACGACACGCGCCGCGGCGTGGAGCTTATCGCGCATCGCACCGTCGTGGAGGCCTCGGGCACGATGACGCTCGACCGCATTCCCGGCGTGGCCGCCACCGGCGTCGATGTGATCTCCGTGGGGGCGCTGACACATTCCGTCAAGGCCGTCGACCTCGGGCTCGACTGGGAGTGACGCGGTGAGCCGCATGAGCGAAACGGAAACATCGTCAGCCACCGCCGCCCCCACCGACCTGTATCTCGACACCGCGGCGTCGGAGGCCGTCAGCCGCGCGGCAATCGAAGCCATGCTGCCCTTCCTCACCGAGGCCTACGGCAATCCTTCGAGCGTGCATGCCGAGGGTGCCACGGCCGCGCGGGCGCTGGAAGCGGCGCGAGCGTCCTTCGCCGCCGACCTCGGGGCGCATCCGGGCGACGTGGTGTTCACGTCCGGCGGCACGGAATCCGATAACCTCGCCATCAAGGGCGTTGCCCTGGCGCAGGTGAGGCGCGAGAATGCGGCGCGCGACGCAGCGGCCGCAGGTGTCGGGAGTACCTCGGCAGCCTCCGCTTGCGCAAACCCGGAGCACACCGCACATCCGCGGCGCATCCTCATAAGCGCTGTCGAGCATCCGGCGGTGGCCGAATCGGCGCAGTGGCTGCATGATTTCTTTGGTTTCGACGTGGTGCGCATCCCCGTGGACGCGCAGGCGCATCTCGACCTTGCGGCGCTGGAACGCGAGGCGCAACGCGGAGCGAGCCTCGCCTGCGTCATGATGGCGAATAACGAGGTCGGCACCGTGGAGCCGGTGGCGCAGGCCGTGCGCATCTGCCACGGGGCGGGCGTGCCGGTGCATGTGGACGCGGTGCAGGCCGCGGGCACGATTCCCGTGGATTTCCGCGGCTTGGACGCCGATACGATGGCCGTGTCAGGCCACAAGTTCGGCGCACCCAAGGGTCTCGGGGCGCTGCTCGTGCGCGGGCGCACGCCGATCGAGCCGCTGATCAGCGGCGGCGGGCAGGAGCGCGGGCTGCGCTCGGGGACGCAGAACGTGGCCGGCGCCGTGGCGCTGGCAGTGGCGCTTCATGAGGCATGCGAGACAATGGAGCGCAACTCCACGGCGCTGGCGGCCTCCCGTGACGCGTTGGTGCGCGCGGTGCTCGAAGCGGTGCCGACGGCGCGTGTGACCGGAGATCCGGTGCATCGTCTGCCGGGGCATGCGTCGTTCGTGTTCCCAGGGGTCACCGGCGAGGCGCTGCTCGTGGACCTCGACGCGCGCGGCATCGAGGTGTCGTCGGGATCGGCGTGCGCCGTGGGCCGCCACGAGGCGCCTGGCACGCTGCTGGCGATGGGTTTGAGCGAGGTTGAGGCGAAGGCGGCCATACGATTCTCCTTCCGCGCTCCCCTGGCCGACGCCGACATCCGGCGCATCGCCGCCGCTCTGCGCGCCTCCCTCATCGCCCTCCACGTCCCCGGCATCGAGTGAGGGGGGAATCTCCTCACGAACAGTGGTACGGTTTGCGGACAAAATCCGGCTCCAGCAGCCCAAAAATCGTCGAAAACGTCCGAAAGTCGTACCACTGTTAGGAACTTCTCGCCACCGATCCCTCCTGTGTTCCGTATTTCTACAACACTTGCCTTCGCTGGTCGCCACAGTGCCAGCGAGAGGCACCGTTGAGCAGCCCGCCGTTGAAAACACTGGGCTCTCCCCGCAACAGTCGCCCTCGCTGGTCAACGCAGTGCCAGCGAGAGGCACCGTTGGATAGCCCGCCGTTGAAAACACTGGGCTTCCCCCGCAACAGTGCCCTTCACTGGTTGCCACAGTGCCAGTGAGAGGCACTGTTGAGCGGGCGATGATCCGATGGACGAGGAATCGGTCCGGGGCCGCACCCCCCCACTCAGGAACCCCAGCCACTTAGGAACTCCCCCCACCCCGCACTACCACTGTCAGGAGCGGGAGGCGAGGCGCCATGCGCGGGGCACGGTGACGAGGAATCCCGCGAGGCCGGCGATCCAGAACGGGTATTGCACCGCCATGGCCAGGCGCATCGCGTGCGGCGTGTACAGTGCGGGCGTCGTGGCACCCTGCGCATCGAGAAGCACGCCGATCAGGGCGAGCACGATGGCCGAGACGATGAAGCCGGCCGTGTTCGAGAACCCGGTGGCCGTGCCCATGACCTGGGGCGCATTGGTCTCGCGCGCATAGTCGAGCGCCATGTTGGCGCAGGGCGCGCCGGTCGCCAGCACGGCGAAAAACGCCACGAGAAACCACACGGGCATCGGCCCGGGCGCGCACAGCACGATGGTCCAGACCACCATCTGCGCCGTCACCGAGAGCACGATGGCGCCCGCCCGGCCGCGCACGGGATGCACGCTGGTGAAACGCCCCAGCGTCAGCGCCCACACCACGTTCATGACCATCGCGAAGGTCAGGAGCCCGCTTGCGGTGCCGTAGTCCACGCCTTCCACGGTTTCGAGGAACGGCACTCCCCACAGCAGGTACAGGGCGTTGGCCGAGAACCACGTGCACCCGTGTACGCAGAAGGCGCACCATGTGCCGGCGGAACGCAGTACCTGCGCCACACCCCGGCGCATACCCGACCACAGCGATGCACGCGCGGGTGCGGTATCCAATGCACCGGACGCACCCGCGCCTCGCGCAGGCGTCCAGTACGGTTCGTCGCGCACGCCGAGCCGAACCATCGCCGCTATGAGCACGCCGATGCCGCTGAGCGAGAGGAACGCCGCGCGCCACCCTGCCACATGCAGCAGCCCAGCGAAGGGATAGACCGAGATGATCTGCCCCACTCCCCCGATCTGCCCTGTCAGCTGGTTGATCAACGGCAGCCTGCGCACCGGAAACCATGATGCCGCGAGCCTGACCACGGGGATGAAAATCAGCGAATCGCCCAGACCGACGATGGCGCGTCCGGTGACGGCCGCCGCGATGCCCGGCGCGAAAGCGAGCATGCCCTGGCCGAGCGCAAGACTCAGGCAGCCGGCCGCAATGAGTTTTCGAGCGCCGAAGCGGTCGAGCAACGCGCCGGCGGGAATCTGCATGACGGCGTAGACGCACAGCTGCAGGTAGACGAATGATGACAGCGCGGCGCTCGAGGCGTTCAGATGCACCGCGGCATCGGTGGCGATGGCGCTGAACGACGACCTGCATGTGACGGCGAAAATATACCCCGCCATGCCCAGGCCCCACATGCAGTACGCCGCACGGAGGTGTTTCCGCGCCCCGCCCCGTATAGCCTCGTCCGATGTTGCCTCGCCCGATCTCAGCTCGCCCGATGTCACACCGCTCCGTGTCACACCGCCCCGTGTCGTCTCCCCGCTCATCGGTCGAACAACCCGCGCTCGCAGATGTGCCGGACGGCTTCCAGAAGCCGATCGGCGTCGGAATCGTCGAAAACAAGCGGCGGGCGCACCTTGAGCACGGCGTCGCCGGGGCCTGCCGAGGAGATCAGCACATGCTCGTCGTCGCGCAAGGCGTTGACGATGGCGCGCGCGGCGGCGCCGTCCGGCTGCGCAGCGCCACCATCATCCGCACCGTCGGTGACATCGATGCCGAGGAACAGGCCGGCATGCCGTAGGCCGCCGAAACGTTCATGGCCTTCGAGGATCTCACTCAAATCCCTGGCGAGCCGGTCACCCATGTCCCGCGCATGCGCCACGAGGCCGAGCCGTTCGATCTCGTCCAGCACCGCACCCGCCGCGCGCATGGACACCGGATTGCCACCGAAGGTGTTGAAATACCGGGTGCATGCGGCGAAGGCGTCTCCGATGGGATGCCTGTAGGCCACGCCACCCACCGGAATGCCGTTGCCCATGGGCTTGCCCATCGTCACGATATCCGCCTCGGCGCCATGCCGCTGGAAGCCCCACATCACGCCGCCCATGCGTCCGAAGCCCGCCTGCACCTCGTCGCTGATGAGCAGCCCGCCGCGCGCATGCACGGCGTCGGCGAGGCGCGCGATCCATCCGCGGGCGCCGGGAAGGATGCCATCCGAAGACATCACCTCGTCGATGAGCACGCAGGAGACCCCGTATCCGCCGTGTTCGAGCGCATCGAATGCCTGATTGAAACGCGGTCCGAGCACCGCCCACACGGCATCGGAGGCGGCTGCGCCATCCGCCCCATCGCCCGTCCCATCGCCCAATCCATCGGCATCATGCAGCGCATCGTCCACGCGCACTGTGGCCAAGAACGGCGCCAGCGGCAGCCCGGTGCCGAAGCTTGGAGAGACGCTGGACACCAGCGACGTGATGCCGTGGTACGCGCCTTGCGTCACCACCACACCCATATGGCCCGTCGCCACGCGTGCCATGCGCAGCGCGAGGTCGTTCGATTCGGATCCCGAATTCGTGAACGCCACATGGTCGATGGCGCCAGGGAAGGTGGCCAGAAGCCTTTCGGCATAGTCGAGCACCTCGTCCTGCAGATACCGCGAATGCGTGTTCTGCCGCCCCAGCTGGTCCGCCACCGCCTGGCGCACATGCGGGTTGGAATGTCCCACGCACGCCACGTTGTTGTAGCAGTCCAGATAGTCCGCGCCATCCGCGCCGCGCAGATGCACGCCCGACCCCGAGATCACATGCAGCGGCCTGTTATAGAACAGCGGCCCCATCGTGCCGAGAACCTTCTGACGCCGTCGTACCACTGCCGCCTCGTCGGCGTCGAGGCCCTCGAGACCGTGCGAGAAGTCGAATCCGTTCGCCACGCTTTTGCGCCCCTGTGCGTTCTTCATTGTGCGTCCTTCCTTTCCGCGTGTTTCCTGCCTGTGTTCCTGTTTGCGATGCCCTTCGACGCCCTACGCCCATGCGGCGTCCGACTGCAGCATGCGCACGATTTCGTCGTCGGTCCACCGTTCGAGCATCTCCAGCTGACGGAACCGGCGCGAGGCGCTTGTCAGGTAATGCCCTGGCCGGGCGCCGGAGAAGCGCTCGACCATGATCGGCAGCAGGATGGCCAGGGCTATGCGCGCCTTGAAGATGGCGGGCAGCAGCTCCACAAGCGCCGGGTCGAAGCCGCGGCGCTGCCGAAGGTAGGCGGCGAGCGCGCGCCGGCAGACGTCGAAGGCATGGTTGCCATTGCTGAAATCGATGAGGTATGTCAGGCATGTGCCAAGGTCTGCGACATCGGACATGGCGTGCATGTCGCCGAAGTCGATGACGCCCCGGATGCTTGTGGAGCGCGGCCCATGCACGATGATGTTGCCCGGATGGAAATCGCCATGACAGTACTGCGCGGGCAGTGCGCCTAGGATGGTGCGGATGTCGGCGTAGCCGGCTGCGGCGCATTCGACGAGGTTCCGCTGGCGCGGCGTGTTGAGCAGGTCCGAGAGGTCGTCCACAAGGTCGGTCACGAGGTCGACGTCCCATAGGATGCGCCCGCGTGCGTCCGTAAACCCGATGTCGTCGCCCGACAGCGGAGCGAGCGCTTCCTGCACCTGGGCGAGGCGGATGCCGATGTCGTCGACGAGCCGCGGCTCGTACGGCATGGGCAGGCGGGCGAGCACGATTCCGTCGACGTATGTGGTGACGCTTGCCGCGCACACGGGGGCAGATCCGCCTTCGTCATCGCTGTCATCGCCGTCTTCGCCGCCGAATATCGTGACGAGACGCCCGTCGAGGGCCGGCACGATGCGCATGGCGGGGATGGCATCGGAACTGTTTTCCACAAGCCGCAGCGCCCGCGCGCGCATCTCGACGGCGGCGTATTCCTCGGCCGGGTTCTCGATCTTGAGCACCCAACGCGTGCCTCCCGTCGCGCCGGCGACGGCGAATGTGTCGTCGCGCTCCGTCACGATGCGGCGCACGGTGACGCCTTCCATGCCGTAGACCTTGGCGAGGAAGCGTTCGGCCTGCGCCTCGCTCACACGATGCACGGGCTGTGCCAGCGCCCTGTATCCTTCGAAATCATGCATGGCTCGCATCCCTTCTCTGATTCCCCGACTCTCTGATTCCCGCATTCCGGCCTGCCCGACCGGAATCCGTCACATGCCTATGCCGCCTGCACGGTCCGAAATCTCAGACGAGGCGGATCAACGGCTTGATGACGCGCCGGTTATCCATGTCGTCGTAGGCCTGGCCGATCTGGTCGAGCGTATACGTGCGGTTGTAGACGAAACCGGGGTTGATGGAGCCCGACAACACGCTCGGCACGAGGTCGGCGATGTAGTGGTGTGCCGGCGACATGCCTCCGGCGATGCGAATATTCGAGAAGAACAGGCGCTTGGCGTCGATGCTCACGCCATGCGGCAGGCCCACGTAGCCCACGGTTCCGCCGGGCGCTGCCATGTCGATGGCGGTGGAGAACGATTGCGCGGAGCCCACGCATTCGAGCACCCGCGAGGCCATCGCCCCATCGGTGAGGCTGCGGATGTCGGCGACGGCATCCTCTCCGCGCGTGGAGATGATGTCATCGGCACCGAAAGTACGCGCCAGCGCGTGGCGTTCCTCATGCGTGCTGCCGGCGTTGATGACGCGCGCGGCGCCCAGGAGTTTCGCCGCCATGATGGCGGAGAGCCCCACGGCCCCGTCGCCGACCACGATCACGGTGTCGCCATCGCCCACGCCGGCACTGACCGCCGCATGGTAGCCGGTCGTGAACACGTCGGTCAGCGTCAGGAGGCTGGGGATAACCGCGTCATCCGGCCGATGCCCATCGTCATAGGCCTTGACAAGCGTCCCATCGGCGTAGGGAATCCGCGCTGCCTCGGCCTGGCCGGCCCACGGAATCTCACGGCTCCAGAAGCCGCCGTGCACGCAGCTTGTTTCCAGACCGCGGCGGCAGTACTCGCAGGTTCCGTCGCTCCAACGGAAGGGCACCATAACCCAGTCGCCGGGCTTGACGGAACTCACGTCAGCGCCGACCTCACGCACGATGCCGACGAATTCATGGCCGATGCGGCACGGTGCCTGGGCGCCCTGCCCGCGGTAGGTCCACAGGTCGGAGCCGCAGACACCGGCGTATTCGATATCGACGATGGCGTCGGTCGGCTGCTCGATGACGGGGCCGGGGACGTCCTCGACGGTCATGGTTTTGTTTCCGTGGTAGATGGCTGTTTTCATGATTCCTCCTGATTCTGGATCCGTTATGTCTTGAACAACCGCACGATGCGCCCGTCGCGTCACCGCCCGGCGTCGTACCGCACGACGCCGCCGACAATCGTCTGCTCGACGGACAGCTCGTGAATGGAGTCCGGCTCCACATCATGCGGATCGCCGGACAACACCACGATGTCCGCGTACTTGCCGCGCGCCAGCGTTCCCAGCACGTCCTCCTTCTTCGCGGCGTAGGCGCTGCCATAGGTGTAAGCGCGCAGCGCCTCGTCCACGGTGAGGCGCTCGTCCTCGCCGAGCACCTCACCGCCGGCCGTGCGACGCGTCACCATGCCCTCGAGAGAGATCAGCGGATCGACCGGGGCGCACGGCGCATCCGTGGAACCGGGGATGACGGCGCCGCGATGCACGAACGCGCCCATGCGGTAGGCGCGGCGTCCGCGCTCGTCACCCAGCAAGCGCAGGTAGCTGTCGCCGTTGTCATGCATGAAGCTGCCCTGCGGATTCGGCACGATGCCATCGGCGATGATGCGCTCAACGGTCGCGTCGTCAGCCAGGCCCACATGCTCGAGGCGATGGCGCATGTCGTGGCGCGGGTACAGGCGCTGCGCATTCTCGATGGCGTCGAGGGCGATGTCAACGCTGCGGTCCCCGATGGCGTGGACCGCCATACGCCAGCCTTCGCGGTGGAGTATGGCCACATCGCGCTTGAATTCCTCCGGATCCCAGCTGAACACACCGGTGTTGCCGGCATCCGAGGCGTAGGGCTCCTTGAGGTATGCCGACAGGCTGTTGAACGCGCCGTCGAGGATGATTTTGAACGGGCCGATCGAGAGCATGTCGTCCCCGAATCCCGTACGCAGGCCCAGATCGATGCCGAAGCCGTGGGGAATGTCGGTCGAGAGCTCGCCCAGGTCATGCATCGCCGCGAAGTACGGCATGAGGATGCCGCGCTGGTGGATAAGGCCTTGCTCGTAGGCGGTCTGGAACAGGCCGATGTCGCCGGGCGTCTGGCCAATGCCGTTGCCGTCGCGGTCGGTGCCGGTTCCGGCGTCCTCATAGGTCGTGATGCCCTTGGCGAGCGTGTAGTCGGCCGCCAGGCTCAGCTGGTGCAGAAGCGTGGCTTCGTCCACCCGGTTGGCCATCGCCATGATGCGGAAGCACACCGTATCTTTGACGAGTCCGGTGGCGACCCCGTCCTCGCGGATCACGAGGCTGGGGTCGCCCTGGGTGTCAGGGTCGTCGAAACCCGCGAGGCGGAATGCCTGTGTGTTGATGACGGCCGCGTGATTGGAAATGTGGAGGATGAACACGGGGTGGTCGCCGGCGATGGAGTCGAGCACCGAGCGCTGCGGAAAGCCGCCGAGGGAGAACTGGTTGAAGCCCCATCCGAGGATCCACTTTCCGGCCGGCGTAGTGCGCGCCGCCTCGTGGATCCTCACATACAGCTCGTCCATCGTCGGCGCGGAAACCGGGCGCAGGTCCACCTGGTTGAGGTTGGCGCCCAGACCGGTGAAATGCAGGTGCGCGTCATGGAACCCGGGGCAGGCGTAGTGTCCGCCGAGGTCCATGTGTTCACGTGCGTCCACGCCGTCGAGGTCCCCGTCAAGTCCGACGATTTTCCCGTCGTAGACCCCGATGCGGGTCGCCCAGGGATGGGCGGGGTCCATGGTCTGGAACCTGGCGTTCTCGAAAATCGTATCGATGGCAAACATGTCGTTCCTTTCCTGCGCTGTCTTTTCTGCGCTCTCCTATGCGCTTCAGATCACCGAACCGGCGGACGGGCCTGCGAAGGGGTTGGCGAGCACCGCCATGTCAGCCCCGACGCGGCCGCCGCGGCCGGTGAACTCCGACACGACGCCGAGCGTCGAATCGTCGAAGAAGCGCGCCGCGTGCACGGATCCCGTCCACTCCTGCCCCGCCGACCACTGCGCCACCAGCGTGCCGTTGACGAAAACGCGACAGGCCACTTTGTCGGCCGGGGCGACGGGAACGACGGCGAAGCGCAGCGTCGTGCCATCCATCGAGGCATGGAGCTTGCCCGGGAAAGCGCCGCCAGTCGGGCCTCCTGGCGTCACGTCGAAGCCGATGCGCTCGGCGGGCGCGATATCGGGCGTGCGGCGCGGCGCCACGCGACGCTTCGTGGCGTGCTCGTACTGGGCGGCTGCCGCCAGGAGCAGGCGGTCGGAACCGGAGGGGCCGGCGAAGGTGAGGCCGGCTGGGACGCCTGTGTCTTCCATGAGGCCCATGGTCACGCTCACCGTGGGGATGCCCAGGTGGCGGATCATGCGGTTGCCGTTCGAGAAGAACGCGCCGTCCTGCAGCGCGGCCTCCACGTAGAACGCCTCGTCGGTTTCGGCATCGGCGCGGCCGATGTTGCTGTTCGTCGGGAAGATGAGAAGGTCGAACCCGGCCTCGCGCATCCACGATTCGAAGCATTCGCGGCGGATGCGCTCGAGGCCCCGCAGGCCCTCGGCGAGTTCCGGGGTGTCCTTCGCGGGCAGGAGGCGCCCGGCGCGCATGTACTCCGCCGCCTTCTGGTAGAAGCCGTATTGGCGGCCGGTGCGGAAGTCCACGGAATCATGCGGGTTCGGGAAGATGTCGTCGGGGTCCACGTCGAGCAGCGAACTCACGCCGGACATGTCGAAATCGTGGATGAATTCCTCGAGCACCGCGGCGTTGAGCTGCAGCCACTCGTGCTCCATCCAGTCGGCGGGGATGAGGCCGCGTCTGGCGAAGGCCTCGAGCGTGCGCGGGGCGGATTCGTACAGGTCGCGGATTGGCAGCGGCGTCCATTCCACGCTTGCGCCGAGGGATTCCAGGTCGCCGATGGCACGCAGGAGCAGGGAGTCGATGCTGGGGCGGATATACACGGACGGCACTGTGCCGCCGCGACGGCCCGCGTACTCGCAGACCACGCCGATGCGCAGGCCCGCGAGCACGTCCGTCTCGGTAAGTCCGTCGACGCCGGCTTCCTTCACGATTCGGGCGCCGTCGAGGCTAACGTGCTTCTGCCAGCGCCACATGTCGCCGCGCGTATCGGGGTCGTCGGCGATGAGGAAGGGCAGGATGGTGAGAAGGTCGTCCATGGTGCGGGTGTGGGGCACGACCACATCCTTGGTGGCGTGTAGCGGCCAGTTGCCGCGCAGCGAGATGACTCCGCGCGACGGCGTGTACGCCACGAGTCCGTTGTTGGCGGCCGGGGATCGCCCGGAGGAGACTGTTTCCTCGGCCAGTCCGAAGGCCGCGAGGCTGGCGGCCGTGGAGACGCCGGAGCCGTTGGAAGAGCCGGAATCCCAGGCGGCCGCAAGGTACTGGCGGTTGTACGGGTTCTCGGCGCGGCCGTAGACGCCGCGCTGCATGCCGCCGGCGGCCATCGGGGGCATCGTGGTCTTGCCGATCACCACGGCTCCGGCGGCTTTCAGCGCCTCGACGCTGAAGGAGTCCTCATTGGCGGTGACGTGGGCGAAGGCCGGGGAGCCCGCGGCCATCGTCATGCCCTTGACCATGTAGCTGTCCTTGACGGAGAACGGTATGCCCTGGAGCGCTCCCCTGTCGCGACCGCTGGCGTGCTCCTCATCGCGCTCCATGGCCTGCGCGAGCGCGTCGGCGGCGATGAGAGGCGTGGAGTTGAGATGCGCGCCGTTGCGGTCGTAGTAGAACAGGCGGTTGAGGTATCCGACCGTCAGCTCCGTGGAAGTGAGCCCTCCGGTGCGGATAAGGCGCTGCATGTCGGCAAGAGGAAAGTCGACAAGGCTAGGAAGCTCGGCAAGTCTGGGGCGTTGGTTCTGGGATGCCTGGACGGTCATGATGCCTCGTTCCGCCCGCCGGCGAGGACCGCCGGCGAGCTGGTGTGGTTGGTTTGTGGATGGTTATGCGGAATCGGCCGGCGCCGTACAGCGGACGCCTACTGCGTCAGAGCCATGTTGTAGAACACGGGGCCCTGCATGCCGCCGGAGTAGCCGGTGGTCTTGTTCGACACCGCCGAGATCTGCTTGTACTTGCTGATGATGATGTTCGGCACGTAGTCGTAGAACCAGGTCTGAAGGTCGTCCATGCCGGTCTTCACCTCGTCGTCGCTTGCGGCGGCGTTGATCTCGGAGGCGATCTGCGTGAACTGCGGGTCGGTGTTCCAACCGGCGCCGGAGGCCTGGAAGAAGGAGTACACGATCGGCGACGCCGAATAGCTGTAGCTGGAGATCATCATCTCCCACTGGTCGGCCTGGAACATCTTCTGCAGGCAGGTGGCCCAGTCGTAGACCTGCACGTCGGTGTTGATGCCGACGGCGTTGAGCTCCGTCTGGATCTCCATCGTCTCGTCGTACATATACGGGTAGTCCTTGGTGGCGATGAAGGTGATCGTCTCGCCGTTGTAGCCGGACTGCGCCAGCAGTTGCTTGGCCTTGTCGGCGTTCGCCTGGTTGTAGTTGTCGAGCGCCGCCTCGCTGCGCAGCGGGCTGTTCTTCGGCATGAGGCCGCCGTCCGTCTCGTACAGGTCATCGCTCTGGTGGCCTGCCTTGGCGATCTTGTTCATGTCGAGGGCGGCGAGGACGGCCTGGCGCAGGGTCTTGTTATCGGCGAAGATGCCCTGCTTCTTGTTGAACAGCAGCGTCTCGAGCATCTCGTCCTCCTGCACGCTCACGTCTGGGGAGGCCTTCACCTGCGCGTACTGCGAATCGGCGAGGGAGTACCCGACCTCATACTGGCCGCTGAGCGTACTGCTCATGCGGGTGGTGCCGTCGGTCACGAAGTCGAACTCGAGGTGGTCGGCATGCGGCGCGCGGGTTCCGGCGTATCCGTTCGTGTCGCCGCTGGGGCTCGAATAGTCGGCGAACTTGTCGAGGACGATGTTCTGGTCCTTGGTCCACGAGGCGTACTTGAACGGACCGGTTCCGATGTAGTCCGTGACGCCCGTATCGGTTGCCGCGTCGATGACGGACTTGGGCATGATGGCCGCGATGCGTCCGGTGTCGGCCATGATGTACAGGCCCTGCGACACCGGGGTGGGCGATGTGATGACGACGGTGGAATCGTCCTTCTTCTCCACCGTCGATCCGTCGAAGAAGGCGTGGCCGCTCTGCGAGAGCTTGATCCAGCGCTGCATGGACGCCACGACGTCATCCGCGGTCATCTCGGCGCCGTTATGGAATTTCACGCCCTGGCGCAGCGTGAACGTGAACGTCTTGTTGTCGGCGCTCACCTCGTGGCTGGCGGCGAGAAGATCCACCACATTGCCGTCTGCGTCCAGCGTCACGAGCGTCTCGTAGATGTTGCGCATCGTGTCACGCGCCACATAGGCGCCCGTCATCATCGGGTCGAGGCTGGTGATATTCGCGTTGAGCGCAATATGCACGGTGCCGCCGTCGACCGCGGCGCCGCCCGAGGCGGAGCCCGACGATCCGCAGGCGGTCAGGCCCGCGGCCATGACGGCGGCGACGCCCATCGCAACGATTTTCTTAATCAGAGTGTGGTGCTTCCTGCCGGTTGTTGTTTCGGAGACCATGGGATCCTCTTTCTCTTGTTTCTGACTGTGGCATGCCCTGTCTGCGCAAGGCGGGTGTCCGGCACGGGCTGGATGTCCGGTGGACCGGGGAGGGAACGATGCACGGCGCCGTCACTGGGGCGGCCCGTCCATCAGCCTGCGGTCGGTGGGATCGGGCAGCGGGATGCTGTCGAGCAACCGGCGCGTGTAGTCGGTGCGTGGATTGCGGAAGATCGACGCCACGTCGTCTTCCTCCACGAGTTCCCCGTGCCGCAGCACCCCCACGCGGTCGGCGATGAAGCGCACGACGCTCAGGTCGTGCGTGATGAACAGGTAGCTCAGGCCCAGGTCATCCTTGAGGTCCTGCAAGAGGTTGAGCACCTGAGCCTGCACCGACACATCGAGGGCGGAGACGGATTCGTCGAGGATCAGCACCCTGGGCTCCACCGCGAGCGCACGGGCTATCGTGACGCGCTGCAATTGCCCGCCGGAGAACTGGTGTGGGAAGCGGTCCATATGGGCGGAGGAAAGCCCCACGCGTTCGAGCATCGCCACGGCACGATCGCGACGGTCGGCGCGTGAGGAGCCGATGCGCTGGATTTCCATGGCCTCCACCAGCGCGTTGCCGATCGTCTTGCGCGGGTTGAGAGCGGAGAACGGGTCCTGGAACACCATCTGGATCTTGGACCGGATGCCTTTGCGCAGAAGCGCGGGCGAATCGTCGGTGTAGGCGCGCCCTTCGAAGCTTGCGGAGCCGGAGGTCGGCCTTTCGAGGGCACAGACCATGCGCCCGGTGGTGCTTTTGCCGCTTCCCGACTCACCGACGAGCGCGTAGGTCTGGCGCGGGTACAGCTCGAAGCTCACGTTCTTCACGGCGTGGAACACGCTCGAGGCGCCGTTAGTGAAGCCGCGCGTCACGTAGTCCTTGCACAGGTCGTTGACCTGCACGATGGGCTCAGGTCGGCGGGCGGCACCCGGCAGCCCGGATGCCGGCGTATCGGTTGTGCGTGGAGTGTCGTTCTCTTTCATCTCATGCCTCCTTGCCGGTCGAATCGTCCGCCCCGGCAGCCGCCGCGGCATCGTGCTTCTTCTGCGCCGCCTGGAACGGCAGGTCGTGCACCTCCCGGAAGCGCGCGCATCGTATGGAATGCGCCTGCCCGACCTGCCGCATCGCAACCTTGCCCGTGCGGCACTCCCCGGTGGCGAAGGGGCATCGAGAGGCGAAGCGGCATCCGTCGGGTACCTCCGACAGCTGCGGCACGGAGCCCTCGATCGTGGCCAAGCGCTCCGGGCGCGGCCCCGACAGCGGCGGCGTGGCGGACAGCAGACCCTTCGTATACGGGTGCGAGGGGTGGGCGAACAATTCGCGCACCGGCGCCGTCTCCACCACCTGCCCTAGGTACATGACGGCCACGCGATCGCACATCTGCGCCACGACGCCCATGTCATGCGTGATGAGGATGATGCTCATGCCCAGACGGTCGCGCAGCGAGCGCAGCACACGCAGAAGCTGCGCCTGGATGGTTACGTCGAGGGCGGTGGTTGGCTCGTCGGCGATGAGCAGCTTGGGCTTGTTGACGAGCGCCATGGCGATGACGACGCGCTGCAGCTGACCGCCGGACATCTGGTAGGGGTATTTGCCCATCCACAGCTCGGGCTTGTCAGCGCCGGCTTCCTTGAGCGCGTCGATGCAGCGGCTGCGCACCTCCCCCTTCGCAAGGTTCTTGTGGTGCACCCTCACGGTTTCCTCGAGCTGGCGGCCGATGCGCATAAGCGGGTCGAGGCTCGACATGGGGTTCTGGAAGATGAAGCCGATGTCCTCGCCGCGCAGGGCGCGCAGGCTGGCTTGGTCGAGGGAGAGCATGTCACGCCCATCGAAGGTGATGCGACCCTCGTAACGCGTCGTGCGCTCGTCGTGCAGGCGCGGGATGGAGAACGATGTCACGGACTTGCCGCAGCCGGACTCCCCCACGATGCCGAGGATCTCGCCCTGGCCGACGCTGAAGCTCACGCCTTCGACGGTGGTCTTCCACTTCTTGTCGACGGTGGCGAAGCTGACGGCGAGGTCCTCGACCTCGAGCAGCGGGCTGTCGGCGTTATGTGCGGCGGCGTTGGCGGTGTCGGCGGGCGCCTCGGTCGGCGGCTTGACGGATTCGATGATTGTCGGTGTGGCGGTCATGTCACTGCCCCCTTCGTTTCGGATCGAGCGTTTCGCGCAGGCCGTCGCCGAGCATATTGATGACAAACACGGTGAGGGCGAGCGCCAGGCCCGGGAACAGCGTCATCCAGGACGCGTTGTAGATATAGGTGCGGCTGTCGTAAAGCATGTTGCCCCAGGTCGGGGTAGGCTGCGGGATGCCCGCGCCGATGAAGCTCATGGCCGCCTCGACGAGGATCGCGTCGGCGAAGACGAAGGTCACCTCGACGATCCACGATGCGATGACGTTGAGCGCGATGTTGCGCCACAGGATCCTGAAGCCGCCGGCCCCGAGGCCTATGAGCACCTGCACGTAGTTCTCGTTCATCGTCGACATCGCGCTGGAGCGCACGACGCGGGCCACATACGGGGTGAGCACGATGGAGAGCGCCGCGACGACGCTTTGCGTGCTCTGCCCGAGCACCTCGACGAACACGATGCCGAAGAGGATGGCCGGGAAGGCCATGACGCCGTCGCACAGGCGCATGATGACGTAGCCGAGCTTGGGGTAGTACGCGGCGTACAGGCCGAGCACGAGGCCAAGGAAACCGGAGATGACGGCGGTGAGGAAGCCGACCGTCAACGACGATTTGCCGCCGAGCAGCACGCGGGTCAGGATGTCGCGGCCCAGGTTGTCGGTTCCCATCGGATGGGCTCCCGACGGGGATTCGAGCATCTGCGCCGTGTCGGTGGTGTAGGCGTCCATATGGGCTGCGACGGGGATGACGAAGCAGACGATGACGATGGCGAGCAGGAGCACGAGGCCCCACAGCGTCATGGGCGAACGGCGCAGGGCGCGGGCCGCGCGGCGCAGGCGGGACGATCCGGAAGCGTGGCGCGCGGCGGCGGAGGGAACGGAGGGGTTGTGTGTTGCGGCGGTCATGTCAGAACGACCTTTCCCTGATACGCGGGTCGATAACCGCGTACAGCACGTCGGTGAGCAGGTTCACGATGATGAACATGAAGGCCACGAAGATCATGACGCCCTGGATCATCTGGTAGTCGCGCCTCAGGATGGAGTTGACGACGAGCTGGCCGACGCCCGGCACGTTGAACACGGTCTCCACCACGATGGCGCCGGCGATGAGCTCGCCGAATGACTGGCCCACCACCGTGATGATCGGGATGGACGCGTTCTTGAACGCGTGCCTCCACAGCCGGCCGCGGGCAGGAAGCCCCTTGGCCTCGGTGGTGCGGATATAGGCGCTGCCCAGTTGGTCGATCATGGACGAGCGGGTCATGCGCGTCACGACGGCGATCTGGAGCGTGGCCACCGCCAGGGACGGCAGGATGAGATGCTCGAGATAGCCGCCGAAGTCCTTGGACGGCGAGATGTAGCCCGAGGCGGGAAGCAGGCGCCACTGCATGGCGAAGAGGATCATGAGCAGCAGGCCCGACAGGAAGCTGGGCAGGGAGCCGGTGAGGGTAGCGAAGCCGAGCACCGCCTTGTCGGCGGCGCGTCCATGCCGTCCTGCCGCGTACACGCCCAGGGGGATTGCAATGAGCAGGGCGATGATCTCGCCCAGCACCGCGATGGACAGCGTAGGCAGGATATGCGAGGAGATCGCCTCGCTCACCGGCATGTTCATGATGTACGAGTAGCCCAGGTCGCCGTGCAGCAGGTTGACGAACCACGTCCACAGCTGCGCCATGACCGGCTGGTCGAGTCCCATGGATTGGCGCACCGCCTCGACCTGCTCCTCGGTGGCGTCGTTTCCGACGATGACTCGCGCCGGGTCTCCCCCGGACAGGTGGGACAGGGAGAAGGCGATGATGCCGACGATGAGCACGATGGGGATCGCCGACAGCAGGCGTTTGACAATGTATCTGATCATGTCGTCCTCTTTTCCGATTCGTGCGTGCTGGTTTCCGGGAATTAGCAGCTCCCCCGCGAGGGGCTGCGGCGAAGTCTCACAGCTCCGACAGGATGGAGTCGAACACCGCCAGGCCCTCGTCGATCTCGGCGGCGGTGGAGTTCAACGGCGCGGCGAAGCGGATGGCGTTGTGGTGCACGCCGCAGCCGAGCAGCAGCAGGCCCTTCTCGATTCCCTTCGCGCAAATCGCGGAGAACAGCTCGGCGCCGCTCTTACCGTCCTTCTCCCCCAGCTCGATGGCGAGCATCATGCCCACGCCGCGCACGTCGGCGATGAACGGGTATTTCTTCTGCAGGTCGAGCAGGCGGCCCTTGAAGTAGTCGCCCACCTTGGCGGCATTGCCCACGATGTCCTTTTCCTTGAATTCGTCGAGAACCGCCAGTCCCGCAGCGCCGGCGACCGGATTGCCGCCGAAGGTGCCGCCATGCTGGCCGGGCATCCACTTGGCCATGTCCTCGGGACGGCCGACGAGCGCACTCATCGGGAAGCCGCCGGCGATGGCCTTGCCCATCGTCATGAGGTCGGGCACGACGCCGGCGTGCATGCCGGCGAACATCTTTCCGGTGCGGCCGTAGCCCGCCTGGATTTCGTCGAAGCACAACATGATGCCGTAGGTGTCACAGATCTCGCGCAGACCCTGCAGGAAGCTGGGGTCGGGCACCACGTAGCCGCCCTCGCCCTGCACCGGCTCCACATAGATGCACGCGGTGTCCTCCGGCGGCACGTAGTAGGTGAACATCTTCTTGATCTCGCCCAGGCACCACTGCGCGCGCTCCTTGGCGTCGTAGCCCTCCGGGCACAGGTCGCGCGACGGGTACGGCGCGAAGAACACGCCGCCCATCATGGGCTCGAGGCCCTTGCGATAGAAGGAATTCGATGCGGTGATACTCGCCGCGCCCATCGTGCGCCCATGGAAGGAGCCTTTGAAGGCGATGACGTTCGGACGGCCAGTGATGACGCGCGCCGCCTTGATGGCCGCGTCGGTGGCTTCGGCGCCGCCGTTGGAGAAGAGGATGGAGTCGAGGTCGCCCGGCGTGACCTCGGCGATGCGGCGGGCCAGCTCGAGCGTGGTCGGGTAGCTCACGACGTTGAACGACGCGGTGACCAGGCGGTCGATCTGCTCCTTGGCCGCGGCGATGACACGCGGATGGCAGTGTCCGAGCGCGTTGACCGCAATGCCCTGCACCCAGTCGATGTACCTCTTGCCGTTCACGTCGGTCAGGTACATGCCCTTGCCGGACTGCATGATGAGATCCGTGCTCTTGGAATACGCCGGGGCGAGATACTGCTTGTAATCGTTGAAATCCATGGACATTGCGTGCCTCCTGGTGCTGCCGCCGCGCATGCATGCGGCAGCGTGGCGTGATGGTCGCCGGACGCGCCATGCGTTCGAGGCATGGCTTCGCCTAGGCTGAACAAGGGTTTTGCGCGAACCGCAGCTCAATGCGCGATGCGGTGCGTGAATCGTCCGGAAGCGGACGATAAGGGTGACGATCCGGTCGGCGTGGCGTCCGGCGTCTGCCGCACCCTGCGCTTTCCGTTTCGTTGCCCCTACGATATGGCGGCGCGGCAGCGGCAACAATGGACATAATGCACTTGTTACGACACGACATTGGCCATGTAATACAACGGCTAACACAATGGTTACATGTCGATGACCGTCAGAGAACTTCTCGCCGAGGACGCGCTGCATCTGCAGCTCGTCGTGCTCGGCAACAGCGCCAACCTCGAACGCAGCATCTACTGGGTGCATATCACGGAGGTGGTGGATTCCACGGAATTCTGCGAACCCGGGGAGATCCTGCTCACGATAGGCCTCGACATGCCGCAAATCGACGACCGCAGTGCACAGGCCGCGATGGACGCCGATCCGCAGGAGATGGCGCGCTTCAATCGGATGTGCGACGCCTTCGTCACGGGCATGGTGGACGCCGGCGTGCTCGCGTGCGGATTCGGTGTCGGCATGCGGCATCCCACGGTTCCGCGGGCTCTTATCGAGGCGGCGTCGCGACATGGCCTGCCGCTGTTCGAGATTCCCATCGAAACCACGTTCCAGGACATCAGCCGCACCGTGTCACAGTCCATCGCAGACGAAGGCCACCGCTTCCTACGCGACTCGTACTCCCTGCAGCGCACGTTCATCGCCGCGGCGAAAAGCCCCGACCCGATCCACGCGACCGTTATCGACGTGGCGGATTCCATCGGAGGATGGGCGGCCTTCGTCACGCCCGCCGGCGAGGTCTGGGACGTGTCGCATTCCGGCGCGCGCGGCATGGCCCGCACCGTCGCGCTCACCTATCGTGCCCTTCATCAGCTGGGCGATGACAATCTCGCTCCCTCGCACGCCTCGGTGTTCGATCACGAAGGCAGCCTGTGCTGCGCCGCCGAGCTCCATGACGCAAGCCAGCGGCCGCTCGGCCTCATGCTGGGCGTGGCACCTGAGCAGGGCACCGACGAGATGGCGGTGCGCACGGCCGTCATGAATGCTGCGGACGTGCTCTCGGTGACCGTGGCACAGGCCATGCTGCGGCAGATCCAGCTACGCAGTCTGCGCGCCACCGTCATGCGCGGCATGGCGAACGGACTGGGCCGCGGGTTGTCCGACGTAGCGGCGGAACTGTGGGGACCGCTGCCGCATGCGCCGGTTGCGGTTCTGTGCGTGGACGGCGAAGCGGAGGATCTCACGCGGCTTTACGAAGCGCAGGCGCTCTCCGCGGGGCTTGACGGCATCGAGGGCATCGGCGGAATCAGCAGAATCAGCGGCATGGCGGATCCGCGATCCGATCCGTCCGATGCGACGATGGCGCGGACGCCACAGGCAACGCAGGGACCACAGGTGGCGCAGAGGCCCGACGATGGCTCCGTGCTGTTCGGCGATTTCGACAACAAACTCTGGTTCCTCGTCTCGCGGAACGAGGGCGCCGGCCTGCGCGAACGCATCAAGGCCGCGGCGCAACGGCTCGGCATACAACGGTGCGGAATCGGCATGGCGACGGCGACATCGTGGGAGACCCTGCGATCGGCCTACGCGGAGGCCCGCCTCGACCTGCAGATGTCGGCGATGCCCCTCTCCGCGGGCGGGCCAGGTGGCGGTGCCATCGCCGACCTCGACATCATGCACCTCATCGCACCACGCGTCGCCGAATCGTTCTGCCAGGCGTTCCTGCGCCCCTTGCTCGAGGACGGCCATGGTGCGACCGGCGCGACGCGTCATACCCTCTTGCGTACCGCGTCGTCGTTCGTCATCTCATCGTTTAACATCACCACCACCGCACAGCGGCTTGGCGTGCACCGGCATACCGTCGAGAACCGGCTCGCACGCATCGAGCAACTGCTCGGCGTCGATCTGGCGAACGCACACGACCTCATGCGGCTCTATCTTGCTATCGAGGAATACACCCGATCCCATCCCGACAGCCCCGCTGCATAATCGTGGTGTCTGCTCCGTGGTGTCTGCTCGCTGCGTCATCTCCCCCGTCGCCGGTCCGCCTTGTGTTCCGTTTTCGTCCAACAGTGGCTCTCGCTGGTCACCACAGCGGCAATGAGAGACACCGTTGGACGGGCGATAATCCGATGGGCGGGGAATCGGTCCGGGGCCGCACCCCCACTCAGGAAGTCACGCGCACGTGCCGGACGTCGAAGCGGCGCAAGGCGTAGGCGAGGGACGCGGCGCAGAGCACCACGAGGGCGGCAATCGCAGGTATGTCGTAGAAGTACGTGAGGTACGCGGCGTAGTGCGGTTCCGCGCCCATCTCGAACCATTCGAGTCCCACGTTCAGCCCAACCGCGAGTCCGAGGCACACGACGATGATCCACCAGGCGGCCGTCGCATGCCATGCGTCCGCGACGGCCTCCGGGGTGAGCGCATCCACACCGCCCGCATCCGCACCGCGCCGACTCCGACTCTGACGCTGCCGCACGAACCGCACGATTCCCCACACCACACAGACCAGCGTCAGCGCGGCGAGCGCGATGTTGAGCACGCGGAAGACGCGCACCAGCCGGCCGATCCATCGGTTCACGGCATCGTAGTCGATGCCCGACGTCGCATAATCCACAAGATACGGGGTGTTCGCCAGATCCGCCGCCTCGGCCGCCACGGACGCGTCGGAGGCATCGCCGGCGCGGCCTCCGGGGGAGAAATCGTCGAGAACCACCTGCGAGTACAGGCTCCGCATGGCGCCGTCGAGAACGGCGCGCAGATCGTCGCGCGTCATGCCGCCGACGGAGGCGAGCAGGTGAATGCGCTGCGTGTCGCGCGGTAGACTGCCGTCGGCGAAGGCGGCGTCGAGCTCGGCGTTGACCTGCCGGAACAGAGCGTCGACCTGCCCGCCGGACTGCCACAGGCCGCTCATAACCAGTGCATAGCGCACATCCCATGTCAGGATGTCGCCTTTCACCGGGTTGCTGTACAGCGTACCGGTGGTCATGGGATGGTTGATCAGCTGGTCGCGCAGCTCCGGGTGGGAGCACAACGTGGGCGAGGCATCGAAGGCCTTGGCCACCGCGTCGGCGGGCGCCCACACATACGATGACCTCCCCTCGGCGTCGATTTGGTAAAGCCGCTCCACGAATCCGCCGAGCTGCCCGGACATACGCGTTTCCATCCCCCGCACGCCGAAGGCGCGCTCGTTCACGCCTTCATACACGGCGGTGGCGCCGGCAAGCAGGCCCCACGGAAGCACGATGGCGACGACGAGGGCGAGGATGGCGGGCCGACGGATGGCGTCGCGCGCCGAGGCGTCGGCATGCGACGCGACGGCGACGGCCCCGCCGCACGAGAGAGCACCACCGCGCGAGCTTGCGCCACCACCACGCGAAGCCGCCCCACGCCGCCCGGTCAGCACCGGACCCCAGAGGCGCCTGACACACCACGCGCACACGATGGCGGCGAGATCCGCAAGCGCCAGGCATGCAAGCAGCCAGGTGCCGTCCTCTTTCATGAAGTAGGCGGCAGTGACCGACACCGCGAGCGCCAGTCCGTCGGCCAGCAACCATGCGGCGCGGCGCCCTTCGAGCGTGTGCAGCACAAGCAGGACCATCAGCGCGAGCACGGCGATGTACAGCGGCGTCATGACGGTGTTCCGGTACAGGCGCGTGCCGCAGTCGGGGCTGAATCCGATGGGATGGAACAGCGTGGCGGCGTAGGCGGCGAGCGCCCACCATGGATGCCGGGGCGCCAGGGTGTGCACGATGTCTGCGACAAGCGCCGCGGCGAGGCCCCACAGAAGCGCGATGGCGGTGGCGAAGGTCAGGTGCGATGCGCGGACGATGAGCAGGAACATCGAAAAGCCCATGACCTTGACCATGCTCAGCCAGTCCGGGTTCGTGAAATGGTCGGGCTGCGCGTAGCGCACGAGCAGGGCGTCGTCGAAGCCTGCGTATGACCACATGTAGATGCCGACGCGGTTGGCGCACCACACGCGCAGCGCAAGAAGCGCGACGGCGGCGAGCAGACACGCCACGATGGCGCCGATGGAGACGCGCGATGCCGCGCCTTGAGCGGACGGCGCTCCGTGTCGGCTTGTGTGACGGGGCGAATGGCGCCGTGTCATGACTGCCTAACCTCGCCGTGCGCCCCGTTCGCCGTCTCGTTCGCCGCAGACGACGAAGAAGCCGCCGCCCTCCCCTCGCGCCACGAGGCGAGGATGCATGCGGCGAGCGCGAAGACGAGGATCTGCATCGCCACGGCGCCCAGGTCGTAGTAGTTCGACCACGTCATGGAGAAACCGTCGTTGTGGTACAGGAACGCGTTGTACCACTGGATGACGGTCGAGTACACCAGAGACACGCCGACGGCGGCGACAAGAAGCAGGTACGTCATGACGGAGCGCGCGGTGACGGGCGGCGCGGCCCTGCGGCGGCGCACGAGGCGCACGATTCCGCCGATAAGCACGATGGCGAGGGCAATCAGCAACAGCGTATTGAGGATGCGGTACGCCCAGAACAGCAGGATGGCGAAGGTGTTGGCCAGGGCGTAGCGGGTGGGGCTGCGCAGCGTGTAGTCGGCAAGGTAGGGCAGGCCGAAGGCCTCGGCCGCGGTGGCGCCGATCTGCTTGGTCTGGCCGTTCGTGGCGGCGTTGTCGAGGTAGTCGCCGTACTTGGCGCCGGGCGTGTAGCCCGCGAGGAACGTGACGCCGGCGTAGCCCTCGGCGATATACGGCACGAGGCCGGCGATCTCACGCCTGGTGTATCCGCCGACGCTGGCGAGCGGCTGGATCGTGCGGCTTTTCCTCAGCGTGCCGTTGTCGAACGCGGCCTGGATCTCGCAGTTGACCTGCGCGAACAGGTCGTTGACCGCCTCCTGCGACGTCCACAGGCCGGTTTCGACCAGCGCGGAGTGCAGCACCCAGGTGATGCTGTCGCCGGGGATCGGAGTTTCGAAAATCGTGTCGGTGATATTGGAATGGTCGGGTTTGACGATCCACGGCGTGTGCACGATGGCCTGGTACAGCTCGGGATGCGACTGCAGCGTGGGCGAGGCGTCGAAGGCCTGGCGGATGGCGTCGGCGGGCGCCCAGACGTAGGAGGAGCGGCCGGGCGCGTCGATGGCGTAGAGGTATTCGACGAAGCGTCCGGTTTCGCCGCCGAGGCGCATGTTGCCAACGTACGCGCCGAAATACTTCCTGTTCACCGACTTGTACGCGACGCTCGATGCGGCGAGTCCGGCGAAGGGGATGGCGAAGGCGATGACGACGGCGACGATTCTGCGCCACGCGGCGGGAGCGGAAGACGCCGCGGCGTCAGACGATGCGGCGTCCGATGGCGATGCCTGCAAGGATGCGGCGGGGGCATCGTGGTTCCTCTCGCCCGCCTCGCGCCGGCGGTCGCGCACGCATATCACCACCTGCGCCACGATGCACACCGCCGCGGCCGCGGCCACGCACGCGACCATCCACAGGCCGTCCTCCTTGACCCAGTAGGTGTAGACGAGCGCGACGGTCATGAGCACGGACTGGCCGACCAGCGGCCATGGGCGAGCGGTGCGCGACAGCACTCGGTATGTCATGAGAAGCACAAGCCCGATAACAAAGACGTAGCACGGGATGAGGATGGAGTTGCGGTACATGCGCGTGCCGATATTCGCCTCGAACGCCACCGGGTAGAACAGCGTGTACAGGAACGCGGCTACAGACAGCCACGGACGGCGCGAGACGGCGCGTACGAGGAAGAACACGACGAGCGCCGCCGCCACCCAGAGCAGCGCGAGCACCGTCGGGTAGTTCAGATGCAGTATGCGCACGACGCGCAGGAGCTGCGAGTAGCCGGTCACCTTCATGAGGGCGCCGTCGTCGGACGGATTCGAGTAGTAGCCGGGAAGCGAGTAGCGCAGGAGCACGGTGTCGTCCCAGTGCTGGAGCGCCCAGAACCACACGCCCACGAAGCGCGCGGCGGCGATGCGCAGCACGATGGCGACGGCCATGATCGCGCACAGCACGCCGGGGCGCGGGGCGCGCAGGCCGGTGCGACGGGAGGCGGCGTCATCGCGGGAAGCGGAGACGGAGTCCGCGTAGGCGGCACCGGTCTTCGACGCATCGCCCGCCACGGCATCTGCCGCATCCTCCACCGCAGCCGAACGCCTTGCGAAGAATCGTCGTATCCCGGACCGCAACGCAACCTGTGCCATACCTCTCCTGACTCGCGTAGTCGCGCCGCCAGCCCTCGCGCGGCGCGACACCACGAATATCGTAAGAACCGCAAGGGACACGGCCCCCTGCGGTTCCTGGAAACACCACGCGGCGTCCGGCAGGCTCAGTGCGCCAGCGCCTTGGCGCGACGGTTGCCGATCCACTGGATCACCTGCACAATCACGATGAGGATCACCACGATTACCGCGAGCACGCCCGTCTCGTAACGGTTGTAGCCGTACTGGATGGCCATGTCGCCGATGCCGCCGGCGCCGATCGTGCCGACCATGGCGGAGCTGCCGATCAGCGAGATGATGGTGATGACGATGCCGCGCACCAGCGACGGCCTGGCCTGCGGGAAGACGGCGCCCCACAGGATCTGCGGAACCGTGGCGCCCGTCGAGACGCTCGCCTCCACAATGCCCGGGTCGACTTGCGCGAATGCGCTTTCGGAGATGCGCGCGAAGAACGGGATGGCCGCCACGCACAGTGCGATCGCGCCACCCGTGGGCGTGTACGGGTCGCCGACGAAGAAGGTGACGACCGGGATGAGCACGACGAGCAGGATGAGGAACGGCAGCGAGCGGATGGCGTTCACGATGAACCCGACGATGGCGTTGACCGCACGGTTGGCGTGCAGGAGGCGGCTTTCCGTCACGTACAGCAGCACGCCGAGCAGGCCGCCGAGCACGATGCCGACGACGGTGGCCACGACCACCATGTAGAGCGTTTCGAGCAGCGCCTCGGGAAGATGCGCCTGGATGATATCCCATGTCGTCATCGCGTGGCCTCCTTGTCGGTGTCCTTATCGTTATCCTTGTCGGTATCGGTCGGGGGAATCGTCTTGTCGCCGGCGCCCTCCGCGCCATTGCCTTCCTCGCCATCGTGCGCCTCGTCACCCGCCGCAAGCTCGTCGCGGTCGAGGACCTCGAATTTCAGCACCTTGCCGCGGATATCGTCGAGCGCCGCGGCCACCGCCGCATCCTCGCCCGACACGAGCACGATGAGCACACCGATCGGGCGCGCGCCGAAGTACTCGACGTTGCCATGCAGCACGTTGACGCTCACGCCGCGGTTGCGCGCCACGTCGCTGATCAGCGGCTCGAGCGCGTCGTCGCCGCGGTACGTCAGCTCCACGAGCTCGCCCGCCGGAAGCGAACGCACGAGGCGCGGCGGCAACGTGATGCCGAGGAAGCGACCCACAAGCGACTTCGTGGTGGGATGCTTCGGTGCACTGAACACGTCGAAGGTCTCCCCCTGTTCCACGATGCGCCCGTTCTCCATCACCGCCACGTGGTCGAAGATCTCCTTGGCAACCTCCAGCTGGTGCGTGATGAACACGATGGTGATGTGCAGCTCGCGGTTGATGCGGCGCAGCAGGGCGAGGATGTCCTGCGTGGTCTCGAGGTCGAGCGCGCTCGTCGCCTCGTCGCACAGAAGGATCTTCGGGTCGTTCGCGAGCGCGCGGGCGATGGCGACGCGCTGCTTCTGGCCGCCCGACAGGCCCGAGGGGTAGCTGTCGATGCGGTCCTCGAGGCCCACGAGGCGCAGAAGCTCGAGCGTGCGTTCGCGCCATTCGCCGCGCTTCCAGCCGCCGGCCTTCAGGGCGAACTGGATGTTCTGGCCCACCGTGAGGTTGCCCACGAGGTTGAAGCCCTGGAACACGAAGCCGATCTTGCGGCGCAGTTCGCGCAGGCGCGCTCCCCTGGCGTCGGTGATGTCCTCGCCGTCGATGAACACGCGGCCCTGGGTGGGGCGTTCGAGTAGGTTGATGGTACGCACCAGCGTGCTCTTGCCGGCCCCGGAGTAGCCGACGATTCCGTAGATCTCGCCGTCGAGGGCGAGCAGGTTGACGCCCTTGACCGCCTCGACGGTCTTGCCGCCTTCATGGAACGTGACGTGCACGTCCTTCAATTCGATAACGCTCATATGCTGTGCTTTCCAATAGTCGCCGGATGCTGGGTGCCGCGGGTGAAGGGACCGTGGTCGGGTGCATCCGGCCGGGGGAACGAAAGGCGCCGGCCCTCGCGAGCCGGCGCGGTGTGACGCGGGGTCACTCGGTGTGGTGTGCCGGGCGCGATGGCCCGGCGGCGCCGGCTCACTCGGTGCTGGAGCTCGATTCCTTGTCTTCGGAGGAGGACTCGCTGGCGGAGGAGCTGGTCGCGGATGCGGAGCTCGAATCGGACGCGGAGGCGGAGGCGGAGGAATCGTCCTCACCCCAAGCCGCGGGCTTGCCGAAGCTGGAGAAGCGGCTGTTGGCGATGGCATCCTTGAAGCGCTGGCTCACCAGGAGGTCCTTGACCGTCTTGGCGAAGTCGGTGTCGGCGTCGCTCGTACGCACGACGAACACCTCCATCACACCGTCGGTCTGGTCCTCGAGGGCGAGGGCGCTGTTCGGATCAAGGCCGGCGTCCCATGAGTAGTTGCCGGGCACGAGGCTGAAGTCCACGGTGTCGAGCGAGCGGGCGAGCTGCGCGGCGTCAACGGTTTTGATGTCGAGGTTCTTCGGGTTGCTCGCGATATCGTCGACCGTGGCCTTCGTGGCGTCGGTATCGCCGTTGAGCTCGATCAGGCCGACCTGGCGCAGCACGTCAAGCGAGCGGGCGAGGTTGGACGCATCGTTGGAAATGGAAACCGTCGCGCCGTCAGGGATCTGGTCGATGCTCGTGTACTTGTTGGAGTAGATGCCCAGGCCGAGTGTCGGCGTCTGGCCGAGGGACGTCAGGTCGAGGTTGTTGTCGGCCGTGAACTTCTTGAGGTAGTTGCCGTGCTGGAAGAGGTTCGCGTCGATGCTGCCGGAGTCGAGCGCCTTGTTGGGCTGCACGTAGTCGGTGAACTCCTTGGTGGTGAGGTTGTAGCCGTCCTCCTTGAGCAGCGGGGCGAGGACCTCGGTGACCATGTCGCCGTACGGGCCGGGGCACACGCCGACCGTCACGTCGGTGAGGGTGCTGCCGTCGGCCTTCTGGAGCTTGTCGGCGTTCGCGCTGTTGCCACCGCAGGCCGCGAGCGAGCCCAGCAGGGCGCATCCCGCGACGACCGCGGCGACCGTCTTCTTCAGGGAATCGAATGTCAGGGTGATGCTCATCGTCTCTCCTTCCGCCGTGTGGCTGTGACTTCTCTCGGACGATGGTTCACACACTATGCGGCCCCTCCATGCCACACGCGCCCGCTGTTATCGGGGTTCCTTATCGCCTCCTCAAAACGCTATCGCCATGTTTTATGGCGCGTTATCGGGAAGCGGAGACAGATGCGGAAGCGGAGACAGAGGCAGATGCGGAACAATGTGACGCACCGGACCTCGCCGTGCACCACCACGGCCCGAAATCGCCTTAGGCGGGTGCCACCACACCCGCCCAACGCCATTCCAGCCAGCCAACCGAGCCCAAACCCCGCAAAATCGCCTTAAGCGGGTGCCCCCACACCCGCCCAACGCCAAAACAGCCGTTCCCAGCAGCCAAACCAACCCAAAACCGCCTTAGGTGGGTGTCACCACACCCGCCGAACACCAAAACAGCCGCCCCCAGCAGCCAAACCAACCCAAAACCGCCTTAGGCGGGTGCCACCACACCCGCCTAAGGATTCTGGCATACGGGATGCGCCGCAATGTTGGGAAAATCGTAGCGCAACCGCCACGCACACAACGTGCACGCACCAGCGCACGCGCTTTACGCCGCCGCGCCTCCGATCTGCGAGATCGGCTCGACCGCGGCAACCGCCTCCGCCTCGGCCTTTGCCGCCGCTGCAATCTCGGGATTGTGGATCGCGAACGCATGCTCGGCCAGATGCAGCTCCTGTGTCACGAACTCATGCAGCGTGCACTCGTAGCCGTGCTCGCGCCCCAGCTTCGCAATGTAGCCGTTGATGTAATCCACCTCCGTCGGACGCCCCGTGGTGAGGTCCTGGTACATCGACGGGTAGTGCAGCGGATGCGCCACGCCCGCGGTGTGCAGAATCGTCGCCACCTCGCTGTCGCGCGTGCCGAGCAGCGGGATGCCGGCCTTCTCGGCCGCCGTGTACGCCTCGTCCACGAGCCGCTGCGTCAGCCACGTCGACGCCGGATGCGCCGCGAACTCGCCGAAGCGGATCTGGTACATCGTGCACAACGTGTTGAGCACGGAGTTGAACACGATCTTCGCCAGGCACATGCCCTGGAAATTATCCACGATGGTCGGGTTCAGCGTGGCGGCGGTGAAATCGTCGAAAATACGCTTCTCGATCTCAGGCGCGCCCTGGGCGCCGCGCGCCGCGACCTCGGGGTCGAACGAGCACAGGTTCATGGCCTTCGCGGTGGCGCCGCCGGTGAAGTTCACGTCGCCCGGACCGTGCACCACCGCGCCGATAAGCGCCGTGCCGCCGAAGATATGGTCCTTCGGGAAGTACCGGTTGATCTTCTCGAAATGCCCGTAGCCGTTCATGGCGGAGAACACCACCTGGTGCTCCTTGAACAGGTGGGCGCAGCGGCGCAGCACGATGTCGAGCTGTACCTGCTTGGCGAACACGATCCACACGTCCGGGTCGCCGTCGTACTCCTCGGGCGTGAAGATGCGCGCCTTGACGAAATGGCGGTCCTTCTCGTCCTGCGACACGTAATATCCGCCCTTCTCGCGCACCGCGTCGACGTTCGCCTGCCATGTGTCGATGAAATCGACGTGCCTGCCGGCGAATTCCTGCAGGAGCACGCCGAACTGCGTGCCCATGCCGCCTGCTCCGATCACTGCGTATGTGAGGTCCTTGGCCATATGCTCTCCTTGCTTTGTTCTGCCTTGTTTTGCCTTGTATGCCTGGGTTTTGGGTTTCTACGATTTCCGGCCGATTTTCGAACGATTTTTCCGCCGCTTTTTCAGCCGCCGATTCCGCCTACCACGCGGTTCCGCGCGCCGCGGCAATGCGCCGCGCCGCCTCCTCAAGCGTTTCCGAGGGCTCGAGCAGGCTGAAGCGAACGAATCCTGCGCCCGTCGCACCGAAATCGGATCCCGGGATCACGGCGACGCCCGCCTTGTCAAGCAGCCACACCGCGAAATCGGCGTCATCCCAATCGTGCGGAACCTTAAGCCACGCGAACAGGCCGCCGTGCACGGGCTCGAGCTCGAGACCCGCCTTCGCAAGCCCGGCGTTCAGCGCCTCGTAGCGGCCGCGGTAGGTGGCCGCGAGCGCGCGCACCGTGGACTGGTCAGAGTTGAGCCCCGCGGCGCCCGCCACCTGCACGACGGACGACATCAGGATGCTCGTCTGCTGGTGCACGGCCTTGATGGCGCGCAGGAGCCCGGCGTTGCCGGCCACGAATCCGCCGCGCCAGCCGGCCACCATGTACATCTTCGACAGCGAGCACAGCTCGACGCCCACCTCGAGCGCGCTGGGCGTCTCGAACAGGCTGATCGGCGGCTGGGCGTCGAAACCAATGCCCGCGTAGGCGAAATCGTTGACCACCACGAAGTGGTGCTCGTGCGCGAGCCTGACGGCCGTGGCGAACAACTCGGGCGTGGCCACCGCGCCGGTGGGGTTGTTCGGGTAGTTGAGGATGAGGAGCTTCGCCTCGTCCCACACGGAGGCTGGCACGGAGTCGAGGTCGGGCAGGAAGCCGTTCTCCTCGAGCGCCGGGATCACGTGGATGCGGCCGCCGACGACGGCGGTGGAGCCTTCGTACTGCGGGTAGTAGGGGCCGACGAGCACCACGAGGTCGCCCGGGTCGATCAGCGTGGTGATGGTGGCGGAGATGCCGACCGAGGCGCCGGCCACGGCAAGCAGCTGCGTGCGCGGGTCGATGGTCACGCCGTGCTCGGCCTGGTACCAGTGGGCGGCGGCGTCGAGGAACTCGGGCTTGCCGTCGAACTGCGGGTACTTGAAATTGGCAGGGTCATGCGCTGCGCGGGCGAGGGCGTCCTGCATGAACTGCGGCGGGGCGCCGTCCGGGTTGCCCTTGGCGAGGTTGATGATGTCGCGGCCCTGCGCGACGGCTGCGGCGACGCGTGCGTCCGATGCCGCAAAGGGGTTGGCGGGGATGACGGAGACACGATGCGCGAGCGAGGCCTGCGGGGTCCACGATGCGGAGGTGGGCGCGGCGGCGGGCGCGGGCGTTGCGGCGGTGGAGATATTCGGGGAACTCATGGTCTCTCCTCATGATGACGATGGGTGGTCGCGATGACGTCTGCCGTCATGCGCGATGTCTGAGTCACACGATGCCGTCGCCGAATGATGTCAGTGCGCATCACGGCATTGCCAATGCACGGCATCGGTGAAATCGTCTCCCACCATATGGTCGCCCCCGCGCCCCCGTCGCGCGTGTCCTATACGTAATTCTTATGCCCCGTTTCAATACCCGTTTCGATAACAATGTGATGGCTTGCGAACACGATTCTTGGCTATTCACGCCATGGGCTCTTTGTTTGAGCTCTCATTGCGCGAAATCGTCCTCCGATTCCTATCCTCGGCATCCCGCCCCGCCGACGGTCGATCTCGCCGGTCACTGGCGTGCCAGCGAGAGGCACCGTTGGGACGGGAAGGGCCTGTTTCCAACGGTGGTTTCGCCAACGGTCGGCCTCGCTAGTCACTCGCGTGCCAGCGAGAGGCACCGTTGAAGAAAAACGCACGCATTCCCAACGATTCCCCCGCCAACGGTGGGTCTCACTGGTCGCTGGCATGCCAGCGAGAGGCACCGTTGGAGAAAAACGCACGCATTCCCAACGATTCCCCCGCCGACGGTCGGTCTCACTGGTCGCTGGCGTGCCAGCGAGAGGCACTGTCGGGAGGGATTGTGTTGAGAATGCTGGGTTCCGGTCTCAACGGTCAGCCTCGCTGATTGCTGGCGTGCCAGCGAGAGGCACCGTTGAGGTTGAGCGGAGTGAATGGTCGGGGAACCGGTCCGCAAACCATCACATTGTTCCTCAAGCCGCCTGCGCCTCGCGGTGCGCCGCCTGGGCCTCCCGGTGCGCGGTCCAGGCGTTCGCGGCGATGGCGAGGGCCAGGCTGAAGGCGAGGACGAGCAACGACACGGTGCCCAGGTTGTAGTAGTTGGCCCACGAATAGTTGTAGTTCTCCATGCCGGTGACATTGACGTCGAACCAAGACATCGCATAGGTGTACACAGCCGACAGCAGCACGAGCGCGAGGTCCGTGAGCCAGAACAGCACCATGCGCCCCGTCAGCGGTGCCGCGATCCTCCGCCGCCGGCACAGGCGCACCACCCCGCCGACCAGCACCACAGCGAGCAACACCGCCATCAGAGCGTTCACCACCCGGTACACGGCGAAGACCGCCGAGACCACGCGGTTCGCCGGCCCGAACCGGCTCTCGCGCAGCGAATAATCCGCCAGATACGGCAGGTTGAACGCCTGGGCCGCCTGCACGCCGACATACGGATACTCATCGAGACGGTTCATGTCGCGGTAATCGCCGGCCTTGCTGCCCGGCGCGTAGTTCACCAAGCGGAGCACGCCGTTATAGCCCTTGAGCATGGCCACGAAGCACTGGCCCATCTCGTCTCGTGTAAACCCGCCGGCGCTCGGCACGAGCTGGAAGCGCGTGGATTTCTTCAGCGTCCCGTTCGCGAAGGCCCGGTCGAGCTCGGCGTTGACCTGGCGGAACATGTCGTCCACCTGCTGCTGCGAGTGCCACAGCCCCGCATACAACAGCGCGGTGTGCATGCCCCACGTGAACATGTCACCGGGGAACGGCGCCTCGTACATCGTGCGACCGTTGGCGAAATTCGTGGGGTCTCCGCCGATCCACTGCGAATGCACCACCATGTCATGCAGGTACGTTTCCTTCGCCAGCGTGGGCGAGGCGGCGAACGCGGCATCGATGGCATCGGCGGGCGCCCACACCGACATGCTGCGGTTCGGCGAATCGATGGCGTACACGCGCTCGACGAAGCCGAACAGCTGCCCGCTCACACGTGTCTGCGTCTGCGCGATGCCGAAGTACTTCTTGTTGACGGCCTTGTACGCCGCGGTCACGCCCGCCAGGCACGCGAAGGGAACCACCGCCGCAAGCACGGCCGCGACGAAACGGCGGAGGGTATACGATGCCCCCGCCCCGCGAACGGACACGGAACCACCGGACGCGGAACCACCGGACGCCTCATCGCCTGGCACAGCCTCGGAATCGTGTTTACGCGAACGCCACCGCCCGACGCCGACCACCGCATACACGCCCAGGCCCACAGCGAACGCCGCCGCCAGCGACGCCGCAAGCCACGCGCCATCCTCCTTCACGTAATACGTATACGAGAACCCCACGCCCAGAACCACCGACAACACCAGCAGACCCGGAACCGAAAACCGGTCGAACGCCACCTTCCACACCAGCAGCACCGCAAGACCGATGACAGCCACATACAACGGAATCAGCACCGAATTGCGATACATGCGCGTCCCGATATCCGCCTCGAAAGCCGACGGATAAAACAACACATACACAAAAGCCCCGAAAGCAACCCAACGCCTCCGGCACACCGCCATCACCAGAGCGAACGCCACAAGCGCCGCCGCCACCCACAGCAACGCCACGCACGTCGGATAATCCCAATGCAGCTTACGCACGGCCGCCAGGAACCATGAATACCCCGCGACCTTGAACAACTCCTCATCCGTCGGATCCGTAAAATGCGACCCCAACGAATACCGGAACAGAAGCGTGTCGTCCCAGTGCATGCCGCCCCAGAACCACACACCGATCCACCGCGCGAAGCCGATGCGCAGCGCAATCGCCGCAAGCATGACGTAGGTCAGCGGCATGCGCAGCACGGAGATCAGACGATTTCGCAGTCCGCGCGGGTTGCCGCCGCGATCGTTCGGGCCGGCGTTCGGGCCATCGTTCTGGCTGTCGTTCATGTCGGGAGAATCCGACGTGGATTCGGCTGTGGATTCGTCGCCTGGACGCGGTCCTCTCATGGCGTGTCGTGCGATGACGCTCCCCGCTTCGGATCCGGCGAAAGCCATCTGTGCCATTCCACTCCTCCTTAGGTGCTGCGCTTGAGGTGCTGCGCCTGCATGCCTCCCGGGCGCACAGCCCAAGCCTAAGGAAGTTTTCGGACATGGAGCCGGCCCGCCCTCCTGTGAAGGAGGGCGGTGACGCTCGCTAGTTCTTGCGCTACCCTCGCGCTACCCTTGCGCTACTTCTTGCGAGGCGCGTAAATCACGGTATCGATGAGCTTGGAGTAGTTCTTCGTGATGACGCCGCGGCGCGTCTTCAGGCTTGCGGTGAGCATGCCGTTCTCCACGTTCCACGTGTCCGGAAGGATCTCGAACTTGCGGATGGACTCGGCGCGCGACACCTGCGCGTTCGCCTGGTTGACCACGCGTTCCACCTCGGCGCGCACCGCCGCGTTCTTCGAGGCCTCCTCCAGGTTCTTGAGCGGCTCGCCGCCCTGCGTCTGCAGCCAGTCATTGACGCCGTCGAGGTCAAGCGTCACGAGCGCGGAGATGAACGGCTTTCCGTCGCCGATGACGAGGCACTGGTCCACGACCTCGCTTTTCATGACGGAGGCCTCAAGGTCGGAAGGCACGACGTTCTTGCCGCCTGCCGTGATGATGATGTCCTTCATGCGGCCTTTGAGCGTGGCGAAGCCCTCGTCGTCAAGGGTGGCGAGGTCGCCGGTGTGCAGCCAGCCGTCCTCGATCGTCTCCGCCGTCAGTTCCGGACGATTGTGGTATCCCAGGCACACGGACGGGCTTTTGATGAGCAGCTCGCCGTACTGGTAGCCCTCGACCGGCCTGTTGATGGCGTACGTCATGCCGCTCAGCGGCGTGCCGATCGTACCGATCTTGTAGTGGTGGAACGGGCTGACGGAGGACGGCGCCGTCGTCTCGGTGGAACCATAGCCTTCGAGAAGCGGCATGCCGATGCCGTTGAAGAAATGCGACAGATCGGGCGCGATGGCCGCGCCACCGGAGATGGCGCGCTCGGCGCGGCCGCCGAACACATCGATGATCTTGGAATACACGGTCTTCTTATAGAAGGCGTACCGGATGCGCTCGCCCAGCGGCAGCTTCGTGCCGGCCTGCTGCGCACGGCTCCAGTCGCGCGCCGTGACGGCCGCGCGGTTGAACATACGGCCCTTGAAGCCGGTGCCGGCCTTCTGTGACGCCGCGTTGTACACCTTTTCGAAAACGCGGGGCACGGCGAGGATCAGCGTGGGCTTGAACTCCTGGAAGTCCTTGATAATCGTCTTGAAATTGTCTCCCAGCCCCAGCTGCACGGTGCCGCCGATGCAGATGAACTGCATGTACCGGGCGAACACATGCGCCAGCGGCAGGAACAGCCACATCGCCTGGTCCTCGCCCAGCGTGAACTCCGGCATGAACTGAAAACCGGAATACACCGTGAACAGGAAGTTTCCGTGGCTCAGCTCGACGCCTTTGGACGCGCCGGTGGAGCCGGACGTGTACACGATGGTGGCCACGGTGTCGCGGCCCACGGCCTTGCGGCGCACGTCGAATTCGGAATCCGGCACGTTCTGGCCGAGCTCCTTGAGCGCAGTGAGCGTATTGTCGTCCAGAAGGTACACGTCCTTCATGCTGGGGCACTCATCGCGCACCGACTCGAGGGAATCGCGCAGCCGGTCGTCGCCGGCGAATGCGCACAGCACGGTGGAATCATTGCAGATTCTCTTGATCTGGGCGGCGGAATCCGTCTGGTAGATCGGAACGACGACGCAGCCGATGGATGTGATGGCGAAGTCCATGGCCGTCCAGCGCCAGCTTGTCGAGGCAAGGATGCAGATGGAGTCGCCGGGCTTGAAGCCCTTGGCAATAAGGCCCTTGGCCAGCGAATGCGCGAGCTCGAGGAACTGCGTGCCCGTGAACCCCTGCCACTCGCCGTTCTTGTCGCGATACCTGATGATCTGCTCGTCGGGCGTGCGCGACGCCCTGTTCTCGAGCAAGTCGTATAGGTTGCCATCGTTGTCAATCGGCTTGGCCAACGGCGTCGTCGTTTGCTGAACGATATCGATCATGACACGTCCTTCCTTGGATGCCCAATCCCTCATGTCCCAAATTTCGTCACATGCGGAACAACACCGACATTATAAGAAGACGCCGGTGCGAAAAAGCGCTATTGCGGGCACAATATTTGACGAAGGCGTAACTTTCGCCTCCGTAGGCTTTCTTCCGGCGGCGGCGTGCCGATGATACACGACACGCCGTCGGCGTGTCATTCGGCCTTGAGGGTGCGCTTCAGGGCGCGCGTGCGCATCGCGGCGCCGGGCACGATGGGCTCGGGGCATGGCAACGAGAACACGCGGGTCGGGTGGTTCGCTTCGGCCACCGGCACGCCCTGGTCGTCGCGGATATCGTCGGCCACCTCGAGTTCGAGCGGCTCGCGGCCAGGCTGCAGGATCTCGATATGCTGCCCCGGCACGATTTTGTTGCGGCCCACGAAACTCACGCGGCCGTCGCTCCACCCGTGCACGTCGCCGACCACGATCCAGTCGCGGTAGTATCCGCCGCGGTCCACGTTCTGCGCGGCGGGAACCTGACGATACCAGAAGCCCGTGCAGTAATCGCGGTGCGACACCTTGAAGGGCTCGTCGTGCAGCCAGTGCGGCAAGCGGAACTCCTCGCCGTCCGCCGTGCGCGACACCTCGGGAACGACGGCCGGCGCATCGTTCGCATCGCCGGACCTCTTGCCGGGCCTTCCACCGACCGGAGCCCCGGAACCGCCGGCCGCGGCGTCGTCGGCGCCGTTCCACTCCCCCGTCACCGGGCCGTGCTCCTCGCGCCACGCAAGGTACTCGCTGACCGCGGTTTTGTATGCGTTCGTCATGGCCGCCACGTAGTAGGCGCTTTTCGCACGTCCCTCGATCTTGAGGCTCGACGCCCCGGCCTCGATCACGTCGCCGACGTGATCGAGCATGTTCATGTCCTGCGAGTTGAAGATATACGCGCCGTCCTTGGTCTGTTCCACCGGGAAATACTGCCCGGGGCGCTTCTCCTCCACCACGCTGTAGCGCCAGCGGCAGGGCTGGGCGCATTCGCCGTGGTTGCCGGAGCGGCCGGTCATGAAATTCGAGATAAGGCAGCGCCCGGAGAAGGCCATGCACATGGAGCCGTGCACGAAGGTCTCGATGTCGAGGTCGTCGGGCGTGTTGCGGCGGATCTGCGCCACGTCGCGCAACGACAGCTCGCGCGCGAGCACGACGCGCCTGGCGCCCAGCTCATACAGCGTGTTCGCCGCCAGGTAGTTCGTCACGCCGGCCTGGGTGGAGATATGGATCTCGAGGTTCGGCGCCACCTTGCGCGCGGCCATCATGACGCCGATGTCGGTGACGATGATGGCGTCCACGCCGATCTCGCCGAGCCGGCCGATGTACTCGGTCATGCCTTCGACCTCGGAGTTCGTGGGCAGGATGTTGCACGTCACGTAGACGCGGGCGCCGCGGGCGTGGGCATAGCGCGCGCCCTCCTCGAGTTCCTCGAGCGTGAGGTTGCGCGGCGCGGAGCGCATGCCGAACATCTTGCCCGAGCAGTACACGGCGTCGGCGCCGAAGTCGACGGCGGTTTTCAGAGCCGTGAGATTGCCTGCCGGCGCGAGCACCTCGGGACGCCGGCGGCGCGGGATCTCGGGGACGGCCTGCGCCGCCGCCTTCGCCTCCGTACCGTTCGCCGTCACAGCGTTCGCCACCGCGGCATTCGCCGTCACAGCGCCTATCGTCGCGTCCATCGCACCGTCCGTCGTCTGCGGCATTCGTCCCCCTCCAAGGTTTCGTCTGGCTCGTCCAGACCCGTGCCCGCGCGGGGTCGCGCGGATGCATCGCCTACATGCTAGTGATGCGGCGCGGCGCGGGCAAATGCGGCGTGCGCCTCTGCATCGTGGCGGCCCCCATCATCGTGGCGCCTCATCATCGTGGCGAGGCTCGGCCGCAACCGCCGCAGCCCTACACCGCCACGCCGCAACCTCGCAGCGTCTCGCGCACGGCCTGCGCCCCGGCGAACACATGGGCGCGGATGCCGCAGGCCTCGGCGCCGGCCACGTTCTCGGGCTTGTCGTCGAAGAACATCGCGTGTGCCGGATCCAGACCGAAGCGCGAGAGGGCCAGGCGGTAGATATCGGCCGTCGGCTTGACGCAGCGTTCGCGCCCCGATACCACCGTGCCGCCGAGCATCGCGAGCGCCGGCAGCCGTGTGAACGGCGCGTCGATGTCCTCGGCGGACCAGTTCGTCAGGCCCCAGACCCCGACGCCCGCGGCCGCAAGGTCGTGCAGGAGGGCGTCCATGCCGGGCATCATGCCGGCGATGGTCTGCGCGATGTTGTCGAGGTACACGCGGTAGGCGCCGCGCAGCGGTGGCTCGTGCCACGCGTCGTAGGCGGCGCAGACCTCACGGCCGGGCATTCCGGCGTCGCGCAGGTCGTCGAAGGCCCAGAAGCCGTGTGGATCGCCGTGGTCGAGGAAGCCGTCGATCACGTCCTGCGGCACGCGGCCGCGCAGCGCGAGCTCGGGGCGCCAGTCGACGAGCACCCCGGCGAAATCGAAAAGGACGTCCGTGATTGGTGCATCGGTGGCTGCCGCCATATATGCCTCCGGTCGATCAGTTATGGATGAACGTGTACTGTCCGTCGTTCTTCAGCGTACGGCCCTGCGGATGCGGGTTCCCGTCCACATTCGCCTCGCTGATCGTGAACGTACCGGTGGCGTCGTCCACGGCCTCCACCACGCCCACATGGCCGATGTCGCTGGCGCCGCTCCGATGCGGCTGGAACACTATCACCGCGCCGACGGCGGGAGTGGAGTCGACCTGGTAGCCCAGCGCCGCGGCCTGCGTACCCCACAGCATGGCGTTGCCGAAGAAGCTGCTGCACGGCAGACCCATCTGGTGGCGGCGCAACCACGCCCACCATGTGCACTGCCCGTAGGCATAGGGATTGCTGCCGGTGTCGCCGGTGGCATGGTTCACGGAGATCATCGGCGCCCACGCGGCGTCCTCGGACACCGAGACGGCGGTTGTGATCCCGAAGCTGCCGCTTGTGGCGTCGGCGGCGGCCTTCGCAGCGGCGGCGCGCTCCTCGGCGGCCTTCTTCGCCGCGTCCACGGCGTCGCTGACCTCCTGCTTCTTCGACTGCACATTCGCAATGGCCGCGTTATAGCCGTCCACGCGCGTCGAATCGTCGGTCAGGAGCGGCGTGGCGGAATCGATGGCGTCCTTGAGCGGCTGGCGCTGGTCGTCGCCGATCACGCCGGCGCTCGAATCGTAGACCGTCTGCGCGTCGGAGAGCAGCGCGGCGAGGTTCTGGCGGCATGCCGTCTCGTCCTGGCTCATGGGGATGACGATGTCAAGCGCATCGGGGTTTTCGCCGGACGCCCACGAGCCGCCTTCCGTCAGCGTTTGGGCGGCGGTGTCGGACGGGATGGCGAGGCGCTGGCTGCTGCGCGAGACCTCGGAGCGCGCGGCTGCGTCGGAGGCGTCGACGGAGGTGGAGATGGAGGCGCCGAGCAGCGTCGGCGTCATGGTGCGCGAGTCGGCGTAGGAGGCCTTCATGCCGCCGAGCGCAAGGACGGCGACCAGCGCCGAGGAGGCGATGCAGACGAGGGGGCGGGCGGCGAAGAAGGAGACGGTGGCGTTGCCGCCGGCGCGGGTTGTGCGATCAGCGGAGGTCGTGCGATCAGCGGAGGTCGTTCGGTGAGCGCGGGAGGCACGATGGCGCGCACGATGCCCGGAATGCGTGTTGTCGGCAGCCGCGGCTTTCTTGACGATTCGCCCTGTGTTTTCAAACTCTGTGTTTTCGTTTTCAAGCACGGCAGCTTCAGACACGATGCTTTCTCGAGTCGATTCCGATGCAGACGATGCGTCGGTCTGCGGATGGCGGTCGCACGTCCCGGTTGTGCGGTGTGTCATACTCAAGCCTCTCATTGCGCGGATTGCTCTGGCGCGGATCCCTTATGCATCGCGGCACGTCCGTGTGCCGCGTTTCCTCACCCGCATAATACGGACGCCCCGCCGCCCGATGCAATTCCCACGGCGTGCCTAGCGCCGTGCCCGCTCCTCCCCGCGCCGTGCCACGCGCTTTCTCTGCGCCTTCTCTTGCAGCGTAACCATGCCCGTCCGTGTCCGTCTTAGGCAGCAAGATGGGAGGGAATACACCCCGGCGCACGGAAAGGACCCGCAATGCGCACGCTTGTCATCTTCTCGAACCCCGATCCCACGTCGCTGACCGCCTCCGTCGCCCGTACATGGGCGCAGGCCGCCTCCGAGGCCGATGGCGACGAGGCCAGCGTCATCGACCTGAGCGAGGCCGGCTTCAACCCCGCGTATACCCTCGAAGACCGCCGCCATTACAACGACCCGTCCGCGCCGATGCCCCAGGACGTCGTGCCGTACCAGGAGGCGCTTGACAAGGCCGATGTCATCGTCTTCATCTCCCCGATCTACTGGTACACGATGACGGCCATGATGAAGGGCTTCTTCGACCGCGTCATCTGCCGCGGCTTCGCCTACCACCCCGAGGACTCCACGCCGTACAGGCTCGCGGGCAAAACCGCGCGCTTCGTGGCGCTGACCGGCGCGGCCGAGGAATGGTACGCCGAGGGCGGCGTCGGCGAGGCGCTGGAGCTGCAGATCGTGCGCAACACCTTCAACAAGTACTGCGGCGTCGACGATGTCGAGATCGAGTACGTGGACCATACGGGCGAGGACGACCCCGCCCTGCGCGCCAGCCAGCTCGACGAGACGCGCCGCCGCGCCCTGGCGGCCCTCGCCTCCGCCCGCGGCTGAGGCCGGCGGCAATAGATCCAGGCCGGGAGAATCGTGGTTCTTCCGGCCCTGCGACAACCGGCCATAAGCAGAATCTGCACATCGTCCGTTCTTTTTGTTACGGCGGCGTGCTACATTTGGTTCTTGATACGCGAGGCCGGCGCATACGCGCGTGGGTACGCCGCGACAGCAAGCCGTCGCACTCGCGAAAATGCAGTCAACAGTAAGGTACAATCTTGAATTTTCCGATTCACGGGTCGGCCAAGAGCTCGGGCAGGCATGTGCAGAAGCGCCATGCGGCCCCCAAGGCCCCGTTCCACCGCGAGAAGGCCATCAAGATTTCGAAGACCCTCCCCGCCGTCGCCCTGGCGCTGCTCCTTGCAGGAAGCAGCACGGCCATGGCCGTCAACGGGAATACGTCGTCGATGCTCCCCGCCACGCAGCTGAACAGCTCGTCGGCGGCGGGCCGCGACTCCTCGCGCTCCCTGCTGTCAGAGCAGACCCAGCTGTCGGTCGACGGCACCTTCACGACGGGCGTCGACGAGAACAACGTCATCATCGAGGCGCCGCTGACGCAGGATGTGCAGGAAGCGCGCGCCACGCTGCAGAACACGATTTCCAGCGCCACCTCCACGCTGCAGGGCGGGCAGTCCTATGCCAGCGCCAGCGACCTGTCGACGCTGCAGGGGCTTATCGACCAGGCGAATTCCGTGGTGGCGAACGATAACGCGACCACCGATGAGATCTATGCCATCAACTCCAGCCTCGCACAGTCCGCGAATACCGTGAACTCCGCCATCGTGGCGGGCAAGGCGAAGGCCGCGGCCAGCACGACCGCCCCGACGCCGTCCACCGGCACCCAGTCCACGGGCCAGCCCGCTGCGTCGTCGTCCACCACGGTGCCGGTGACCGCGGGCTCCGGCACCGGCCAGAGCGTGGCGAACCTCGCGATTCAGTACCTCGGCGTCCCGTACGTCTCCGGCGGCAACACGCCGAGCGGCTGGGATTGCTCCGGTTACGTGCAGTGGCTGTACGCGCAGTTCGGCGTGAGCCTGGCCCACTCCTCCGGCGTGCAGGCGCAGACCGGCACGTATATCGGCGGCAAGGCCGACCTGTCGAAGGCGCAGCCGGGTGACATCGTCGCCAACGGCATGCACGCGGCCATCTATGTGGGCGGCGGCAACTGCGCCCAGGCCATGAACCCGTCGCTGGGCACGGGCATCTACCCGTGCGACGCCGTGACGTCGTTCGCCTCCGGCTACTCGATTCGCCGTATTTTCAACTGATCCGGTTCAGGAACGCTTAACCACAGGGGTTTCGGATGCTCCCGCATCCGGAACCCCTTTTGCATGCGGGCAGACGTCGGGCGGTTGTCAGCCGCGCCAGCCTCAAAATGGCGTTGGGCGGGTGCCACCACACCCGCCCAAGCCCAAAACACCCCACAAAACCACCCGAACGAGCCCAAAATCACGTTCGGCGGGTGCCACCACACCCGCCCAAGCCCAAAACACCCCACAAAACCACCCGAACGAGCCCAAAATCACGTTCGGCGGGTGCCACCACACCCGCCCAAGCCCAAAACACCCCACAAAACCACCCGAACCAGCCCAAAATCACGTTCGGCGGGTGCCACCACACCCGCCCAAGCCCAAA
>NZ_MWWR01000008.1 GCF_002259605.1 Pseudoscardovia radai
CCGGTTACCCGCGTCTGTCGAGCATTTACGCCTCCTACGGCTTCGACGTGCGCCATGTGCCGCTCGATGCCGGGGGAATCGACATCGACGCCCTGGACGCCAGCGGCGCCGACATCGTCCACATCATGCCCTCTCACCAGTTCCCGACGGGGCGCGTGACGTCGGTGACGCGACGCTACGAGCTGCTCGGCTGGCTCGCCGGCGGATCCGAGCGCTATCTCGTGGAGGACGACTACGACAACGAGTTCCGCATGGCCGGCCGGCCGATCCCGTCGCTGGCCAGCATCGACGTGCTGGGCCGCGTCATCTACATCGGCACCTTCTCCAAATCCCTCGGCTCGGCCCTGCGCCTGGCCTATATGGTGCTGCCGCCCGTCCTCGCCGCGCGCTACGACGCGGCGCTCGGCTTCTACTCGAGCACCGTCGGCGTGGTGGACCAGATCTGCCTGGCGCGCCTTCTCGAATCGGGGGACTATGCGCGGCATGTCAACCGCTACCGCACGCAGCGCCGTCAGGTGCGCGATGCCCTGCTCGCCGCCCTCGCCGCCTCGCCGGCCGCACCCCGTCTGAGCGTGGAAGAGGCCGATTCGGGCCTTCATTTCGTGCTTGCCGTGCGCACCGGCGCCACGGAGGCGCAGATCGCCCGGGCCGGTCTGCGCCACGGCGTGCGCCTGGCGCCGATGTCCCGGTACGCGACGGCGGACGACGGCGCCCCGTGGGACGATGCCGCGGGATATGCCGGCGTGGGGGCGTCGGCGCCCCTTCCCGGCTATGCGGATACGATGCCGCGCTTCGTCATGCAATACGACGGCTTGTCGCCCGAGGCCGTGCCCCGGTGCTCCGCGGCGCTCGCGGCGGCCGTTCTCGAAACGGCCCGGTGATCCGGCGTCGCCTGCGTCGCCCGTCATGCGCGTTGCCCGTCATGCGGGCGAAACACCGTCATCGCGGTCTGGGAATAATGTGGGATCCATGAGAAAGCCCCGTGTCTCGCGTCATTCGCGCCGCGCCATGAGCAGCAGCCTTACCATCGGTTTCCTGCTGGCCGCGGGCGGCGCCGTGCTCTGGGGCCTCAACGGCACGTTGTCGAAATACCTCATGACGCGGTACGCCGTCACGCCCCTGTGGTTCTCCTGCGTCAGGCAGGTGGGCGCGGGGCTTCTGTTCCTCGTCTTCGCGCTTCTTCGCACGCCCCGGAGCCTGGCCGACGTGTTCTCGAGCTGGCGTCATGTGGGCACGATGGCCATGCTGTCGGTGACCTGCGTGCTCATCGTGCAGCTGGGTTACCTCGAGACGATCGACTGGACGAATTCGGCCACCGCCACCGTGCTGCAGAGCGTCAACATCGTCATGGTGCTCGTGTATGTGTGCATCGCGCACCGCAAGGCGCCGCGCGCCAGGGATATCGTCGGCTCCCTTCTGGCCCTCGCAGGCGTCTATCTGCTCGCCACCGGCGGCAACCCGCACAACCTCGCCCTGCCGTGGCAGGGCATCGTCTGGGGCCTCGTCAACGCCGCGGGCGGCGCCGCGCTGTCGATCTTCCCGACCCGCGCCATCCGCACCTGGGGCAGCTTCACGGTCAACGCCGTCACCTTCCTGTTCTCCGGCGCCGTGCTCGTGGCCGTGGACCGGCCATGGGGGCACGTGCCGCCGCTCGATGCCGCCGGGTGGTGGCTGCTGGCGGCGTCCGTGGTGTTCGGCACCTTCGCCTCCTTCGGCATGTTCCTCAAGGGCGTGACCATGATCGGCCCCGTGCGCGGCACCATGGTGGGCACCATCGAGCCGCTGACCGCCACCGTCTCGTCCGTGGCGTGCCTCGGCGCGCATTTCGCGGCGACCGACCTGGCCGGATTCGCCATGATCATCGCGATGGTGTTCCTCACGGTCTGACTTTGGCACGGGGCGGTTCACGGGCGTCGACGCGGCACGGCACGCCGATTCGAACATATGTACGAAATCGTGTATACTGGGGCGTATGGAAGACATTCTTGACGGACTGAACGACGCCCAGCGCGAGGCGGTGACGACGACGGAGGGGTACGTGCGCGTCGTCGCCGGCGCCGGGTCGGGAAAGACGCGCGCCCTGACGCGGCGCTTCGCCTATCTCGTCAACGACCTCGGCATCATGCCGGGCAACATCCTGTGCGCCACGTTCACGAACAAGGCCGCCCAGGAGATGCGCCGCAGGATCCGGGAGCTGACGGGGGACCGGGACACCGGCTACGTCAACACATTCCACGGGCTGTGCGTTGGCATCCTTCAGGAGGACGGCCATAGCCTGGGATACCCGCGCAACATGCTCGTGCTCGACAACTCCGACATCGACCAGATGCTCGCCGGCATCTACGAGGAAAGGGACCTGACCCTGCGGCAGATGACCTTCTCGCAGGCCAGGGACATGATCGAGATGCGCAAATGCATCACCGAGCCCGACTACTACCTCGACATGGTCACCCTTCCCGTCGAGGAACTCAAGAAGGCCTACGACGCGGCGAGCAAACCCGACGACATCATCTTCCGCGGCTACCTGTACCAGGAGCGCCGCTGCTTCGGCGTGGACTACAACGACCTCATCTTCCTGACGCTGTACATGTTCCGACGATTCCCGGAGATTCGCCTCAAATGGCAGAAGCGCCTCGAATACGTCATGGTCGACGAGTTCCAGGACATCGACGGGCCGCAGCACGAGCTCATGACGCAGCTGTGCGGCTACCACCGCAACCTTTTCGTGGTGGGGGACCCCGACCAGACCATCTACACGTGGCGCGGAGCCGACGTGCGCTTCCTCATGGACTTTCCTCAGGACTTCCCGGGCACGCGCACCGTCATGATGACGACGAACTACCGCTCCACGCCGCAGATCCTCGACGTGGCCAACTCGCTGATCTCGAAGAACAGGCACCGGATCGCCAAGGACCTCGTGCCCGTGCTGCCCGACGGGGCGCCCGTGACATGGAACCATGCCAAGGACGCCGATTCGGAGGCCGCGCAGATTGCGGCGTCCATCGGCGCCCTGCATGGGTCGGGCGCCGCCTTTCGCGACATCGCCGTGCTCTACCGCGCCCATTACGTGACGCGCGCCGTCGAGGAGGCCCTGAGGAACGCGAAGATCCCGTACGTCATCTATTCCGGCGTGCAGTTCTTCGACCGCGCCGAGGTCAAGGACGCGCTCGCGTACCTGCGTCTCGTGGCCGAGCACGACGACCTCTCCTTCGAGCGCGTCGTCAACCGGCCCAAACGCAACATGGGGCGCAAGCGCATGGCCTTCCTGCGCGCCTATGCCGACAGCCACGGCTGCACGCTGTTCGAGGCGCTCGAGCGCACCGTCGATGACGCCGTGTTCAAGGGCACGAAGGCGCGGCCCTTCCTGTCGATGGTCGAGAACATGTCGCTCGAATACGCGCACCGGCCCGTGTCGGAGGCGCTGGCGGCGGTGCTCGACGCCAGCGGCTACGAGGACATGCTGCGCACGGAGGGAAGCCAGGACCGTCTCGACAACCTCGCCGAGCTCAAGCAGTCCGCCTACGACTGGGAGGTGGACAGCGGCGAGGAGACGACGATGGAGGACTACCTGTCGCATGTGGCGCTGTTCAGCAACCAGGACACCGCCGACTCCGGTGACAAGGTACGCCTCATGACGGTCCACGCGGCCAAGGGGCTCGAATTCGCGCATGTTTTCCTGTGCGGCATGAACGAGGGCATCTTCCCCTCGCGCAAGATCCGCACGGCCGAGCAGATGGAGGAGGAGCGCCGCCTCGCCTTCGTGGCGATGACGCGCGCCCGGCTGGGCCTGCATATCTCCGAGGCCGAGGGATTCACTTCGCCTGATTCCTCCGTGCGCTATCCCTCGCGCTTCCTGCTCGACGTCAGGCCCGGTCTCCTGCAGTTCGAGAATCGTCCCGACGATACGCTCCTGGCGCGCACGCGCGACCATATCCGCCTGACGCAACGATGGACTGAGTCGTCGTCCGCCTCCTTCGCCGTGGGCGACAGGGTGGCGCATCCCGTGTTCGGACCGGGAACGGTGACCGAGATCGATACGCAGGCCGGCGCCTACGTCATCGCCTTCGACGACATGCCCACGCCGCGCGCCATCGCGTTCCGCGTGAAGCTCCAACGCGCCGATGGCTGACGGGGCCGGCTGACGGGGCCGGCAGGCGGGCGGTCCGGCGGCCGGACGGAGCCAAGCCGGCGGAACAGGGTGTTTCCCGTGTGTTATGCCGCCGGGCGGCGTGTAACACAGCTTTAGCCTGTGCGAAAGCTTCCCGGCGTAGCGTGGGCGCCATGAAAAGGGATAAACCGATTATCGGGGTGACGCCGCTGTGGGATGACGCCAAGCGCAGCATCTGGATGTTGCCCGGCTATATGAATCTGCTCAAGGCGTGCGGGGCGCTTCCGGTCATCCTCCCGTTCACCTCCGACCCCACGGACGTGGCGGCGCTTGTCGACGGACTCGACGGCCTTCTGCTCACGGGAGGCCATGACATCAACCCCGCCGTCTACGGCCAGACGCGCCTTCCGTCGTGCGGGCCGGCGAACGAGGGGCGCGACACCCTGGAATGCCTGCTGTTCTCGAAGGCGCTCGAGCGCGACATGCCCGTGTTCGGTATCTGCCGTGGCCTGCAGTTCATCAACGTCATGATGGACGGCACGCTGTTCCAGGACCTGCCGTCGCAGCATCCCTCGTCGGTGCGCCACCACATGTCGCCGCCCTACGATCGGCCCATCCATACGGTCGACGTTCTGGCCGGGACGCCGTTGGCCGGGGTGGTCGGGGAAGGCGTGCTCAAGGTCAACAGCTACCATCACCAGGGCATCGACCGGCTGGGCGAGGGGCTCGAGGCCATGGCCGTCGCCCCCGACGGCCTCGTGGAGGCGGTGTGCATGCCGTTGCGCCGCTTCGTGTGGGGTGTGCAATGGCATCCCGAGTTCATGTGGCGCAAATACGCGCAGCAGCGCGCCATCCTCCGGTCCTTCGTCGACGTCTGTCGCCAGGGCCTGGATTCGCACACGCCGCCGGACTTGGAGACGCCGGATATGTCGACGCCCTGAGGGGCATACGATGGCGCGGCGCCACGATGGGGCGGCGCCGATGCGAATGATGCGGCTCGATATGCCGAATGAGGTGCGCCGGCGGGAATCCGCCGGCGTTGTCGTATACGCCGCATGCCTGCGCGGGCGCGATACGTTACACCCGCCGATGCATGGGCGGGCGACGCGGAATAACACACAGGAAACAAAGGGGGCCGCTTTCTAACGTGCGCGAAATGCAACCACAACGCACCATGGAGCCGGAGGAGATACCGTCACAATCACATTCAGAGAGGACAGTGATATGACAGTCGCACACTTCCACGCGCGACGTCGCGCCTCCGGCCTTCCCGCCGTCCTACGCACGGCGACGGCCATCATCGTGATGTCGCTTCTTTTGCTTTCCGCATCCATGCTTGTCGCGGCCCCTGCCACGGCCAGGGCCGCCGAAGCCACCGAAACCTGCACCCCGAGCGAAACGACGGGGTGCATCAACGGAATCCTTCAGGACCCCTCCCGCAATCCGATCGCCGGTGTGACGGTCACGCTTGACGGCGCCGAAAGCGCCACCGCAACGACCGGCCCCGACGGAAGATGGGCCTTCGCCGTCGAATCGGACGGCGACTACACCGTGTCCATCCCCACCGACGTCGCGAGCGCCAACGGCCTGGCGGCCTCGAGCGCCTCCGTCGCCATCGAGAGGCAGAGCTTCTCCGGCCAGCGCCAGGTGGTGCGTTTCGACAAGGCATCCGCCTCGTCGTCCTCCGCGGCATCGTCGGGATCGGCCGGAGCGTCGTCGGGCTCGTCGGCCGCGTCGTCGGCCGCCGGCTCCGCCTCGTCGCAAGCCTCGTCCGATGACTCGTCGTCATCATCCGCATCATCCTCGGCTCCGTCCTCGAATTTCGCGATGAGGTTCTGGCAGCAGCTGTACTCCGGCATCATCTTCGGCCTCATGCTGTGCCTCATGAGCATGGGCATGAGCCTCGTGTACGGCACGACCGGCCTGAGCTCCTTCTCGCACGGCGAGCAGGTCACGTTCGGCGGCCTGCTTGCCTACACGGGCACGCAGCTGCTGCACTGGCCGCTGCTCGTCTCCGCGCTGTTCGCCATCGTGGCGGGCGCGCTCACCGGCTGGCTGCAGAACGCCATCATCTGGCGGCCCCTGCGCCGCAAGCGCCTGGGCGTCACGCAGAAGCTCATCGTCACCATCGGCCTGTCGATGTTCATGCAGTACACCTTCCAGTTCTTCTACGGCGGCGACACCAAGCAGATCCGCAACGACATCGACCGTGGATTCCAGCTCGGCCCGGTCACGACCACGCGCACGACCCTTGTCTGTGCCGCCATCGCCATCGTCGTGATCCTCGGCACGTCCTGGTTCCTGTACCGCACTCGCTTCGGCCAGGCCATGCGCGCCGTCTCCGATAATTCTGCGCTCGCCGCCGCCTCCGGCATCGACGTCGACGGCGTCGTGCGCATCGTCTGGATCCTGTCCTGCGCCCTCGCCGCCCTGTCCGGCGTGCTCGTGGGCATCTATCTCAACGGCGTGGCGTGGAACACGGGCGCGGTGCTCCTGCTGCTCATGTTCTCCGCCGTCACGCTCGGCGGTCTGGGAACCGCGTCCGGCGCCATCGTCGGCTCGCTGGTCATCGGCATCGTGTCCGACATGAGCTCCCTGTGGATTCCGACCGACATGCGCTACGCCAGCGCGCTGGCGATCCTCATCATCGTCCTGCTGATCCGTCCGCAGGGCATTTTCGGAAAGGCTCAAAGGGTGGGATGATATGAACGACATCATCAGCAACGCACTCGGCGAGATCATCGCCCCGACGACCGCGGCCTACGCGCTTGCGGCCATCGGCCTCAACATCCATTTCGGCATGACGGGTCTGTTCAACATGGGCCAGGCCGGTTTCATGCTCCTGGGCGCCTACGGCTTCGCCATCACGCAGTCCATGGGCTGGAGCGTGCTGGGCTCCGTACTCATGTCCCTCGTCCTGGCCTGCGCATACGGGCTGCTCCTGGGCATCCCCACGCTCAAGCTCGGCCCCGACTACCTGTCGATGGTGGCGCTCGCGTCTGCCGAGATCATCCGCATCGTCGGTCGCTCCACGGCCATGACGAACGTGACGGGCGGCTCTTCGGGCATCTCGCCGGAGCACTACTCCGACGGCTTCCGCGCCCTGTCGCCGCTGCCCGAGGGCAGGACGCACTTCCTGCTGTGGACGTATTCGAACAACGTGGCGAACTCCTGGTGGCTGCGCATCGTGGCCTGGAGCCTCGTGCTCATCGCCGTGCTCCTGACCTGGGCGTGGTTCCGCTCGCCGTGGGGCCGTGTGCTCAAGGGCATCCGCGAGGACGAGAACGCCATCAAGTCGCTCGGCAAGTCGCCGACGAAGTTCAAGATGCAGGCCCTCGTGCTCGGCGGCTGCTTCGGCGCCCTCGGCGGCATCGTGTTCGTGCTGCCGCGCTCCGTGCAGCCCGATTCGCTGGGACGCCAGGTCACCTTCAACACCTGGACGATCCTGCTCATGGGCGGCGCCGCCACGGTGCTGGGCCCCGTGCTCGGCTCGGTCATCATGTGGGTGGCGCTGACGCTTATCCGCGGCTTCATGCGCGGCGTCATCCCCACCACGGTCATCACATCGTCGCAGGTCGAGGCCATCGGCTGGATCATCATGGGCGTCGTGCTCATGTGCATCGTCATCTTCCGGCCGCAGGGAATCCTCGGCGACAGAAAGGAGCTGGCGTTCAATGTCTAGGTCACATAACCCTGGGTCACATGATGACAAGGAACCGCACGATGGGGCGGCTGGGACCGACGTCCCGTTCCTGCGCGACGAGGGCATGACGCAGGACAGCCGCCGCCTCATCAACAACGGCATCACGCCGGGCGCCGCCTACGGCGACCTGTCCGACTGGGCCACCAAGGCGCCCGCAGGCGAGAAGCTCGTCTCCACCGCCCTCGCCGACCGCGTCGAGGCCGACCTCGCACCCGTCGAGAACAAGCCGGGCGTACCCAAGCCCGACCCGATTCTCATCGCAGACGGCGTGACGCGCCGCTTCGGCGGCATCACCGCCGTCGACGTAGGGCATTTCGAAATCGAACGCCACGCCATCACGGCCCTCATCGGCCCCAACGGCGCGGGCAAGACCACCTTCTTCAACCTCATGACCGGCTTCGACCGGCCCGACAGCGGAAGCTGGGAATTCGACGGCGTGCCGCTGAAATCCGTATCGCCCGAACGCGTCGCCAAGCTGGGCATGGTGCGCACCTTCCAGCTGACGAAGGTCATGGCGCGCCTGTCGGTGATGGACAACATGCTGCTCGGCGCCCCCGTGCAGCCGGGGGAGGGCATGGTCACCGCGCTGTTCCCCGCCCGGTGGCGCCGCTACGAGAAGGCGAACCGGGCCAAGGCGGAGGCGCTGCTCAAGCGCTTCCTGCTGTGGAAGAAGCGCGACGACCTCGCCGGCTCCCTGTCGGGCGGCCAGCGCAAGCTCCTCGAGATGGCGCGCGCCTTGATGAGGGACCCGCAGCTCGTCATGCTCGACGAGCCGATGGCCGGCGTGAACCCCGCGCTCAAGCAGTCGCTGCTCGACGCGATCCTCTCGCTGCGCGAACAGGGCACGACGGTGCTGTTCGTCGAACACGACATGGCCATGGTGCGCCATATCGCCGACTGGGTCACGGTGATGGCGGAGGGGAAGATCGTGGCCGAGGGGCAGCCGAAAACCGTCATGGACGACCCGGCGGTGGTCGACGCCTACCTCGGCTCGCACGCGAACATCGACCTCGGGGACGATTCCGTGCTCGAGGAAGCGCCGCAGGCCCCGGTCGCGGCGTGGGAAGGGAAGTGATGGAGATGACGACGATGGAGAAGACGGAACACGATGCCCCCGGCACCCCCGACAGGGCGGCGATCCACGTGGGCGAGCCCGAGGGCGAGCCGCTGCTCGACGCGCAGGACCTCGTAGCCGGGTACCTTCCCGGCGTCAACATCCTCAACGGGGCCTCGCTGTCGCTGCACGACGGCGAGATCGTGGGCATCATCGGCCCCAACGGCGCGGGCAAATCCACATTGCTCAAGGCGCTGTTCGGCCTCGTGCACATCCACTCCGGAAAGCTCCTGCTGCGCGGCGAGGACATCACCAACCTCCGCGCCGACAAGCTCGTCAGCCGCGGCGTGGGATTCGTGCCGCAGACCGAAAACGTGTTCCCGTCCCTCACGATCGAGGAGAACATGCGCATGGGCGGCTTCCAGGCGCCCAAGGCCTTCCGCGAGCGCTTCGACTACGTGGCGTCGATCTTCCCCGTGCTGGGGCAGCGGCGCAACCAGGTGGCAGGCTCCCTGTCGGGCGGCCAGCGGCAGATGGTCGCCATGGGGCGGGCCCTCATGATGAAGCCGTCGGTGCTTCTGCTCGACGAGCCGTCCGCCGGCCTGTCCCCGATGCTGCAGGACGATACCTTCATCCGCGTGCGCACGGTGAACAAGGCGGGCGTGTCCGTCGTCATCGTGGAGCAGAACGCCCGGCGCTGCCTGCAGATCTGCGACAGGGGCTATGTGCTCGACCAGGGACGAAACGCCTATTCGGGCACGGGCCGGGACCTCATGACCGACCCGAAGGTCGTCTCCCTGTATCTGGGCAATCTCGAGGAGGAGGTGGAGAAGGAGGGGCGCTGAGCCTCCGGAAACGATTCGCGACGCCCGCCGCATGCGTATGCGGCGGGCCTTCGGCATGCCTGAACATCGTTGGAATTCCTATGTTTCCGGCGTGTTTAACGGTGACATGACGCGGTTACACGCGCAACACACGGAGGAATCGAAGCCCCCGTATCTTCACAATCAAGAACCGGGGCGACGAAGCACCGACGCATCCGGTTCCTTCTACATCACGTGCCCGTCCACCCTGGCACAACCGGCCGCATGGCGGCGATGGACGGGACAGGGGGCCGCCTGCGCGATCCGCAGGCGGCGAGGACGGAAGAATGGTGATTCATATGGGACAGATCAGGAACAAGGCGAAGAAAATGGCCATGACCGCGACCGCGGCGGCCGTGGCGGCGGTTCTCGCGCTGGGCGGCTGCGGGTCGTCCTCCGGGACCTCGGGATCCGGTTCGTCGGCGGCTTCGGGCGGTTTCGTACTCGGCGCCCTCATGCCGCTGACCGGCTCGCTGGCGTATATGTCGGCGGCGGAGGTCGCGGCCGTGCAGCTGGCGATCGATGATATCAACGACGCCGGCGGCGTCAACGGGGCGGATGCCACTTTCTACCAGGCCGACACCTCCGACGCCGACCACGCCGACCAGAACACGTCGGCCGCCGAGGACGTGCTGTCGCATAACCCGTCGGCCATCGTCGGCCCCGCCTCCAGCGCCGTCGTGCGCAACGTCTATCAGGAGATTACCGAGGCGCATGTGCCCATGACGTCCATGGGCTCGACATCCACCTCGTTCTCCGGCCTGAGCGACTACTTCTTCCGCACCGTCCCGCCGGACACCGTACAGGGCACCGTGCTGGGCAACGTCATCGCGCAGGACGGCGTGCAGAACCTCGCCATCGCGGCGTTCAACGACGAGTACGGCACCGGTCTGCGCGACCAGATCGCCAAGACGGCAGGCGACCAAGGCGTCAACATCGTGTACGGCGCGGACCAGGCCTTCGACCCGACGGAGACGAATTTCTCGTCCATCGTCACGGCCATCAAAGCCAGCGGCGCAGACGCCATCGCCATCGTCGCCTTCGACCAGACCGAGACGCTGATCCGCGAGCTCATCACGCAGGGCGTCGATACGACGCATCTGTATCTGGTCGATGGCAACACGTCCGATTACTCCAACGAGTTCGCCGCCGGGGCGCTGACCGGCTCCAAGGGCACCATCCCGGGCGCCCACGCCTCCGACGAGTTCCAGGGCAGGCTCCAGGGCGTCTCCAGCACGCAGATCGACGACTTCACCTACGCGGCCGAGACATACGACGCGGTGATCCTCGAGGCGCTCGCCGCCGAGAAGGGCAAGGCGAACGACGGCGAGACCGTGCAGGCCAACATGATGGCGGTCTCCGGCTCCACCGGTGGCGAGAAGTGCGAGAGCTACAAGGACTGCAAGGCGCTTCTCGACGGGGGCAAGGAGATCCAGTACTCCGGCCAGTGCGGCATCGGTCCGTGGAACGACGACCATGACCCGAGCACCGCGAGCATCGGCATCTACGAGTACGACGGCAGCAACGTGCCGAAGTTCAGCACCTCCGAGCAGGGCAATGTCTGATCGGCGCTGAGCACAGCGCCCGGTAGGGCGGCGCGCAAGGGGCGCGGCGGGGAAACCCGTCGCGCCCCTTGCGCGCTTCGGACGCCGGCTGCGGTCACGGAGCCGGCTGCGGCGCCGCACGCGGCGTGTCGCGCCCCGCCCATTATCACGAAACCGCCCAAAAAGAAAGGGTTGATTTTCCCCGGATCGTCCTTTAGAAAAGGGTCTGTGACGAAAATAACTGTGACGAACGATCCGCGCGGCGGCTCCGGCGTATCCCGTGAGCCGGACCGGGGCAGGGCGCCCCGCATGACGGTGGCCGACGCCCCGCTGGGCCGCGACATGCAGGTGGCGGCCATCGACCTCGACGGCAGGCACGCCTTCCGCCTTGCCGAGATCGGCATCCGGACGGGCATGAGGGTGCGCGTCATCCAGAAGGGCAATTTCGGAGGGCGCGTCGTGGCCATGGGCAGCCAGCGCATCGCCGTCGACGGCGCCACCGCGCGCGCCATCGTGCTGCGCGAACCGCCGCTTGACGATGGCGCCGAGCACGATGGCGCCACGGGACGACGCGAGGCAGGCCAGGACGCATGACGCGGGACAGGAGCAACGAGACGATGACCGAATCCACAACGACGCGGGAGCCGGGGGCTCAGGTCGACCCGACCGCGAGCAACGACCAGGGCGCGCCGTGCGGCCACGGGGCGACGGAATCGTGTTGCGCAGGCCATGACACGCAAGCCGGGCATGAAGCCCCGTGCCACGACCATACGGAGCAGGGGGGCGCCGGAGGTTCGCACGCCGGGCATGGCGGCGGATGCCACGGAGGCGGCGGGCATGCGCACCATCGCGGCATCGCGGCGCTGTTCGACTCCCATGACTCGACCATCGCCTTCGACGCCGGCGATGGCGAACGGCTCGCGGTCGCCGCGCCCGCGGCCCCGTCCGACACCGCCGACGGCGCCGGCGCCGCGACCGGCGCCGCGGAGCGCAGCGGCATGCCGCGCGTCGTGTTCATCGGCAACCCGAACGTGGGCAAGTCGTCTCTTTTCAACGCCATGCTCGGCATGCACGCGCGCGTCATGAACGCGCCCGGCACCACGGTGCTGCTCGAAAGCGGCACCTATTCTTACCGTCCGCACGGCAACCGTCAGCCCGCGCAGGACTGGAGCTTCGTCGACACGCCCGGCACCTATTCGCTGCTGCCCATGTCACCCGACGAGGAGGTGGCCGCCGAGGCCGTCATCGGGGCCAACGGCAACACGACACCCGACCTCGTCGTGGCCGTCATCGACGCCACGAACCTGCCGCGCTCCCTGTACTTCCTCGCGCAGGTGCTCGAACTGGGGCGCCCCACCGTCGTCGCCCTCACCATGGTCGACCTCGCCGCCAAGCAGGGCCTTGACGTGAATGCCGCCAGCCTGTCACGGGCGCTCGACGGCGTGCCCGTCGTCGCCGTCGACGGGCGCGTGGGCACCGGATGCGCCGCACTCGCGGACGCCATCGGCCGCTCCTTCGACGGCACACCCGTGCCGCATGGCCTCGAGAATGCCGCGCCGCGGCCCGGCGTCACCATGAAGGACTGGGTGCAGTCGCGCTCCGACATCCGCTTCGAGTGGGCGTCGTCCGTTCTGACGCGCCTTGGCATCGGCTCGTCGGACGGCATGACGACGTCCGACCGCATCGACCGCGTGCTGCTGCACCCGGTCGGCGGCATCGCCGCGTTCCTCGCCGTCATGTTCATCGTGTTCCAGTGCACCACGTGGCTCGCCGGGCCCCTGCAGGACTGGTTCGACGTCACGGTGCGCGCCTGGCTCACCACGGGCATCGACTGGCTGTTCGGCCTCGCCGGCCCCGCCGCGCTTGACGGCTGGTTCCGCTCGCTGATCGTCAACGGCCTGCTCGACGGCGTCATCACGGTGCTCACGTTCATCCCGCCCATGGGCATCATGTTCATCCTGCTGTCGCTGCTCGAGGACTGCGGCTACCTGGCGCGCGCCGCGTTCGTCATGGACCGCGCCATGCGCTCGCTGGGCCTCGACGGGCGCGCGTTCCTGCCGATCGTGGTCGGCTTCGGCTGCAACCTGCCGGGCCTGGCGGCCACGCGCACGCTGCCTGACTCGCGCCAGCGCGTGTTCGTGGGCATGCTCATCCCCTTCGCCTCGTGCTCGGCGCGCCTGAGCGTGTACCTTGTGCTCGCCTACGCGTTCTTCGAGCGGTACGCAGGCCTCGTGGTGTTCGGCATGTACGTCATGTCGATCCTCGTGATCCTGGGCATCGGCCTGCTGCTGCGCCGCACCATGTTCCGCAGCCTCGAGCCCGAGCCCTTCGCCATGAGCCTGCCGCCGTACCAGTGCCCGCGCGTCGTGGCGCTGTTGCGCAGCGTTTTCGGCCGCCTGTGGGCCTTCGTCAAAGGCGCCAGCTCCATCATCATCTCCACCATCCTCGTGCTGTGGCTTCTGCAGGGAATCCCCGTGACGGCCGCCGCCGGAAGCTTCGGGCATGTGGAGAACGTACACGATTCCGCCTACGGGCGCCTGGCCGACGCCGTGGCCCCCGTGTTCACGCCCGCCGGTTTCGGCGACTGGCACGCCTCGGCCGCCCTCGTCACCGGCTTCGTGGCCAAGGAGGTGGTGGTCGGTGCGATGAGCCAGTCGTACAGCGTCGACGAGCCCGACGACGTCTCCGAGGCGGACCAGGGCAGGGGAGCGCTCGGCGAGGCGCTGCGCGAGGGCTTCGACGAGTCCTCCGGCGGCCACGGTCGCGCCGCGGCCATCGCCTTCCTCCTGTTCGTGCTCGCGTACACGCCGTGCCTCGCCACGGTGGCGGAGCTCAGACGCCAGTACGGAGGGCGGATCGCCGCGAAAACCGTGGGCATCGGCCTCGTGAGCGCGTATATCCTCGCGGTCGTCGCCTTCCAGCTGCTGCGCCTCGTGCTGTGACGCGCCGCGCAGACCCAAGGCATATGAGACACCCGGGGCGGAAAAGAAAGCACCTGGGCGAACAAGGCATACGATGGCGCCGCCGGCCGACGACAGGCCGGCGGCGGGACGGGAGACGGATATGGGACGATGGAGGACGACGCGCCGCGCGGAGGATGACGCGGCGGAACGCGGTGTCGCGGTGGGACACACCGCCACCGTCATGGATTCGGTCGTCGAGCTGTGCGGGCGCGGCACGCCGCCCCTCGACATCGCGCGACGGCTCCGCCTGCCCGTGCCCTTCGTGCGGCAGATCATCGACGTCGCCGCGGCGCAGGGTCGCCTCGACATGCCCGAGTGGCGCGACGCCTGCGCTTCGGGCTCCTGCAGCCCCGACCCGCAGTCCCTCGTGTGCGCCGGATGCCCGTTCCGCCCTCGCTGACGGTCACCGAGGCGTGGTAAGGTTCGAGCGCATCGAGAGGAAACAAGCATCGTCCATAGGAGGACCAGGGGGTGTCGGTCAGCATGGCGTCGGTCAGCAGGATGTCAGGTAGCCCAATGCCTTCCGCCGGGGCGTCGCGCAACGGGACGCCCTTGAACGGGACGGCGCCCGCCGCGCGACGACGCAACGCGGGCGTCGACGGGCTCAAGGGCGTGGCCATCATCGCCATCGTGCTCTACCACCTGCAGGTGGTGGGCTTCGCCGGCGGATACCTCTTCGTCGACGTCTTCTTCGCCGTCTCCGGGTTCCTCACCGTCACCGGCCTGCTGCGCCACGCCGCCGACGGGTCCGCGCATCCCGTGCGCACCTACTACCTGCGTCGCCTGCGCCGCCTGTACCCGACGCTTCTCGTCGTCACGCTCGCCACGGTGTTCGCCGCGTGGTTCCTGTGCCGCGCCGCCCTCGTCGGCATCGGCACGCAGGTCGCCGGCGCCCTGACCTTCACATACAACTGGGTGGCCCTCGCATCCGACGCCAGCTATTTCGCGAATCTCACGCCCGAACCGCTTCAGCACCTGTGGTTCGTCGCCCTGCTCGCCCAAGTGCTTCTCGTGGCCCCGCCCCTTGTGGCGCTGTTGCGCCGCATCGGCCGGCGCACCCCGAAAGCCCCGCCCGTCATCCTCGCCGCCCTCGCCCTGGCCTCCGCCCTCGCCATGGGCATCCTGTACGACCCGGCGAACCCCACGCGCGCCTATTTCGGCACCGACACGCATTGCTTCGGCCTGCTCCTCGGCATGGCCTACGGCTGGTCCGTCGCCACACGCACCGGCCCCGCCCCGATCGCAGGAGCCGGCGCCGCATGGCCGGACCAGCGCCTGGTGCACGGCAGGGGAGCGGCACAGGCGCTCGCGGCGCTGGCGCTGCTCGGCCTTGTCATCGGCGCCGTCGCGGTGCGCGACACCGGCATCGCCATGCGCGGGGGCCTCGTCCTCTCCGCGGTCCTCGCCGTCCTTGCGCTGCGCGGTTGCCTTGATGCCGACAGCACCGTCTCGCGAGCGCTGGGAATCCGCCCCCTCGCGTTCCTCGGCCGCCATTCCTACGGCATCTACCTGTGGCATTACCCGGTTTTCGTCATCATCGCCTCGCGCATGCCGGGGCTTGACCTCGCGCATCCCGATGCGCGCGCCGCCGGCCTGTACGCCGGCACGCTCGCCCTGACGGCCGCTCTGTGCGCCGCCTCGCACCATCTTTTCGACCGCCCCGTCGCGCAGCGCGGGGGAGTGATCGGCGCCTTCTTCGCCCGCGACGTGTGGATCGGCCGCGGCGCGCAGGTGGCGCGCGCCTCCGCGGGACTGGGAATCGTGGTCTGCCTCGCGCTCGGCAGCGGCCTCGTGGTCTGGAACGCGCCATGCATGACGCCCACCCAGGCGATTCTCGAAGCCGACGAGATTCTGCAGACGCATGCCTCCACGATGTCCTCGGGCGTCAACGCCATGGGCGAGGCGCGGCGCTCCGCCAAGGACGCGCCGTCCTCGATCGCGGACGCCTTCGACGCGCAGATCGATGCCGACGCCGCCACCGAGGCCCAGCGCCAGGCCGCCCTTGACGCGGCGAACGCCGAGCAGAACCAGCAGGCGCAGCAGAATCCGGCGCAGCAATCGTCGACTGACGCCGCACCGGCGCCCCAGCAGGCCGCGGCGACCGCGGGCATGCCGACCGGTGCGCAGATGTCGATGATCGGCGACTCCGTCATGCTCAGCGCCATGCCCTCGCTGATGGCATCCTTCCCGGGCGCGGATATCGACGCGGAGGTGTCCCGCCAGTTCGGAAAGGGGCCGATCCTCGCGCAGCAAGGCGTTGACAACGGCACGCTGCGCCAATGGGTGGTCATCGGCCTGTCCACGAACGGAACGGTCAGCCAGGCGGAACTCGACAACCTCCTGCGCATCTGCGGCGGCTCGCGCGTCATCGTGCTCGTCACCGGCTACGCCGAGAGCCGTTCGTGGATCGACCCCGACAGGCAGATCCTGACCTCCTTCGCCGCCGCGCACCCCGACAACGTGGTGCTCGCCGACTGGTACGCCGCCATCTCGCCGCAGGCGGGGCTCTTGGTCGACGGCGTGCACCCGCAGGGCGCCGCGGGCGAGGACCTGTACGTGCAGACCATCCGTGACAGCATCTCGGCATGGCTCGCCGCAGGTCACGCCGCGCCGGCGCAATGACGGGCGCTAGACTTGGTGTCTTGCTGTCGCCGCACGGCCCGCGCCGCACAGCAACAATCGCAACATCGCAACGCGCGCCCCGCGGTCGGCATGCCGCCGCGCGGCGCAGACCCGGAGGTGCCCCATGTCGTTCGCCACATCCCAGATGCCGGAGCCGGAGGTCATCCGACGCGATCCCCAGGAGCTGCTCGACGGCCTCAACCCGCAGCAATCCGAGGCCGTGCAGTACCAGGGGCAGGCGCTTCTCATCGGCGCAGGCGCCGGCTCGGGCAAGACGCGCGTGCTCACGCGCCGCATCGCCTGGGCCCTCAGCCAATGGCGCGCCTGGCCCAGTCAGATCCTCGCCATCACCTTCACGAACAAGGCCGCCCGTGAGATGAAGGACAGGCTCGAGACCCTCATCGGCCCCGTGGCGCAGCGCATGTGGGTGTCGACCTTCCATTCGGCGTGCGTGCGCATCCTCCGGCGCGACGGCGAGGCCGTCGGCCTGACCCGGGGTTTCACGATCTACGACCAGGCCGACAGCCAGCGCCTTATGCGCACGGTGGAGCAGCAATACGGCATCGATCCCAAGCGCGTCAAGCCGCGCGACGTGCTGACCGCCATCTCCGACTGCAAGAACGAGCTCAAGGACTGGCGTAGCCAGCTCAAGGAATTCGCCCCCGACTTCCGCCCCGGCCAGCCGGGCGCGCGCCTGGGCCACCTCGAGGCGGGGGAGCAGCTGTACGCCTGCCTGTACGCCGAATACCAGCGCCGCCTGCAGGCCGCGAACGCCGTCGACTTCGACGACCTCATCATGCGCACCGTGCAGCTCCTGCGTCTCGACCCGCAGGTCGCCGCGTACTATCACCACAAGTTCCGCTACATCTTCGTGGACGAGTACCAGGACACCAACCACGCGCAGTACGTGCTCATCCGCGAGCTCGCCGGACTCGACGCCGACGACGGGGAGCGGCCGGCGGCCGTGACCGTCGTGGGCGACTCCGACCAGTCCATCTACGCCTTCCGCGGCGCCGACATCCACAACATCCTCGACTTCGAGAAGGATTTCCCCGAGGCCAAGACCATCATGCTCGAGCAGAACTACCGCTCGACCCAGACCATCCTCGACGCGGCCAACGCCGTCATCTCCAAGAACCAGGGACGCCGTCCCAAGAAGCTGTGGACCGACGCGGGCAAGGGCTCGCCGATCGTGGGCTACGCCGCCGACAACGATTACGAGGAGGCGCAGTGGGTGGTGCAGGAGATCGTGCGCCTGACCGTGGAGGACGGCTTCACGTACGGGGACGTCGCCATCATGTACCGTGCCAACGCGCAGTCGCGCCGCTTCGAGGAGGCCCTTATCAACGCGGGCGTGCCCTACCAGCTCATCGGCGGCACGCGCTTCTACGAGCGCAAGGAGGTCAAGGACGCCATCGCTTACCTGCAGTGCATCGCCAACCCGGCCGATGACACGAACATGCGCCGCATCCTCAACGTGCCCAAGCGCGGCTTGGGCGAGCGCGCCGAGGGAACCGTGGCCGCCTACGCCGAATCCGCGGGCCTGACCTTCTGGGACGCGCTCGGCCGCCTGCAGGAGATCCCCGGCATGACCACGCGCCTGGCCCGACCGCTCCAAGCCTTCCGGGACCTCATGGAGGAGCTGATCGCGGACGCGCAGGCGAAGGACTCCAACCCCAGCGAGATCGTGGCCGCGGTCCTCGACAAGACGGGAATCGTGGAGGAACTCAGGAAATCGCCCGACGAGCAGGACCAGGGACGCGTCGAGAACCTCGCGCAGCTGCAGTCCGTCGCCGCCGAGTACGAGCAGAACACGCCCGATTCCACCCTCGCCGGGTTCCTCGAGAACGTGGCGTTGGTGGCGGACTCCGACCAGCTGCCCGACGAGGGCGAGAACAACGGCAGCGTCACGCTCATGACCCTGCACACCTCCAAGGGCCTCGAATACCCTGTCGTGTTCCTCGTCGGCCTCGAGGAAGGCACCTTCCCGCACCAGCGCGCGATGGAGAACGTCAGCGAGCTCGCCGAGGAGCGCCGCCTCGCCTACGTCGGCATCACGCGCGCCCGCAAGCGCCTGTACGTGACGCGCGCCGGCGAGCGCTCGCAGTGGGGCCGCTCCGAGTCCAAGACGCCCAGCGAGTTCCTCGAGGACATCCCCGACGCGCTGATCGACTGGAAGCGCAAGGAGACGGCCGTCGACCGGCGCATGATGCTCGGCGACGACGATTCCGATGAGTTCGGCGGGTTCGGCGGTTTCGCGGGCTTCGACGATTCCGACGGGTATTCGACGTTCGGCTCGCGCGGGGGATCGAGGTCCTCGTATGGCTCGGGTTCGCGCGGCGGGTCGGGGTCGTATGGGTCGCGCGGCGGGTCGTCGTATGGCTCGTCGTCGTACGGGTCGCGGGGCGGATCATCATCCTACGGTTCGCGCGGCAGGTCGTCCTACGGGTCGGGGTCGTCGTATGGCTCCGGCTCGCGCGGCCGCTCGTCCTACGGATCGTCGTCCTACGGATCGCGGTCGTCGTATGGCTCCGGCTCGTCATCCTACGGCTCGCGCAACGGAAAGGTCTCCACGCGCCGCGTCGCCGCCACGCATTCCGCGTCCTCGTCGCACGCCTCCTCGTCGGCGCCGCGCAACAGCCTCACCCCGCAGGACCTCGCGGCCGGCGACCTCGTGACGCATGACAAGTACGGCCTGGGCACCGTCGTGGCCATGGAGGACAAGGGCGAGAACTCCGTCGTCACGATCGATTTCGGAGACGGGGGCGTCAAGCGCCTCATGCTGCGCATGGCGCCGATCGAGAAGCTCTGACGCTTTTCCGGGCCGCCTGTGCGCGCGCCGTCCCCGACATCGTGTATAGTGTCCCTTTGTGTGTGCCCGCGAGGGCCGCACGTCTGGAGCCTTAGCCCGTCAGTGGGTCGGCGGCGCAAGCCGTTCGTGCGATGCACGGTGAAGCACTGGAGAGGCTGGCTCGGCGGGTTTCCGCCTGCGTTCAGATAACGACAGAAAGTTAGGATCACAATGACCAAAGTTCAGCGTGCTCGCCGTCAGGTGCGCCTTTCCCGCGCCCTCGGCATTGCGCTTACCCCCAAGGCCCAGCGCATCTTCGAGAAGCGCCCGTATGCTCCTGGTGAGCACGGCCGCACCCGTCGCCGCACCGAGTCCGATTACAGCGTTCGTCTGCGCGAGAAGCAGCGTCTGCGCGCCCAGTACGGCATCTCCGAGAAGCAGCTGCGCGCCGTCTACGACCGCTCCACGCGCGTTGCCGGCCAGACCGGTTACGCCATGATGCGCGAGCTCGAGACCCGTCTCGACGCCCTCGTGCTGCGCGCCGGCTTCGCCCGCACCACCGCCCAGGCCCGCCAGTTCGTCGTCCACGGCCACATCCTCGTCGATGGCAACAAGGTGGATCGTCCGAGCTACCGCGTCAAGCCCGGCCAGACCATCCAGGTGCGTGCCAAGTCCCAGACCATGGAGCCGTTCGTCCAGGCCGCCGAAGGCGTGCACCGCGACGTTCTGCCCGCCGTCCCGGGTTACCTCGACGTGAACCTGCCGTCCCTCAAGGCTACGCTGACGCGTATCCCCGAGCCGGAGGAGATCCCGGTGCAGGTCAACATCCAGTACGTCGTCGAATACTACAGCCGCTGATGCGCGCTGACCCGCGTCCCTGACGCGGATTCGATCAACAGCCATACATACCGGAACGCCCATCGCCTTGCGCGGTGGGCGTTTTCCGTATGGAGGTCCACGATTTTGTCTAGGGCTTTCCTAACAATGACAATCGTCAGCCGCGAGTGTGGCGAGACACCATGGTGCCTCACTGCAGTAGTGGAGCTCTATCGGAAATCGGAACATGACAGAGGACAAGAACAAGGCACAGAACAAGCAATCATCCACATCCAGTCCCGGCGTGAAGGGGAAGGCGGCGACCGCCGCGACCTCCACGGCTTCGGAAACGCCGTCCGCCGCCGCGCAAACGAAGAAAGCCGCCCCCGGCGAATTCGTCCCCCCGCAGCTCAACGTCAGCAAGGTCTCCGGCAAACTCGTCGGATCCATCGTCGCAACAGCCGGCATCTGCTTCGTCGGCATCCTCACCGAAACCATGATGAACGTGCTGTTCCCGCATCTCATGGGCGAGTTCGGCATCGACGCGGCCACCGTCCAGTGGGTCACGAGCGCGTGCATCCTCACGGTCGCCGCCACCATCCCCGTCAGCGCCTTCCTCAAGAAGCGCTTCCTGTACAAGCAGGTCTTCCTCGCGTCCGTCATCCTCGCAATCGTCGGCGGACTCATCGCCATGTGGTCGCCTTCCTTCGCCGTGCTCATCGTGGCGCGCATCATCCAGGGCCTGAGCACCGGCATCTGCATGCCGCTGATGTTCAACGTGGTGCTCGAGCAGTCGCCGCGCGCCAAGCTGGGCATGCTCATGGGCCTGTGCAACCTCGTCGTGGCCCTTGCCCCGGCGCTCGGCCCTACCTTCGGCGGTCTCATGATCGAGATCATGCCGTGGCGGCATATCTTCGTCATCATCATCGCGCTTATCGTGGCGTTCGGCATCACCGGCGCCGTGTGCCTGCACCAGAGCTCGCCGGTTGACAAGGACGCGCGCATCAGCGTCATGCAGACCATCTTCGTGGCAGGCGGTTTCGCGCTGCTCATCTTCGGTCTGCAGAAATCCGGCTCCTGGATCGAGAAGGCCACGACCGGCGCCGATCTCGGCTCGCTTCCGGCCGTGTGCCTCGGAACGCTGATCGTGGGAATCGTGTTCATCGCGCTGTTCGCGCGGCTGTCGCTGTTCTCCGACAACCCGCTCATCAACCTGCGCGTGCTGCGTCATCCGGCGTTGCGCTGCGGCGTGTGCGCGGCCATCTTCACGCAGTTCATCCAGCTGACCCTCTCGTACGTGGTGCCGAACTTCAGCCAGATGGGCTTGGGCGCCTCGTCGCTGCAGGCCGGTCTGACCGTGCTGCCGGGCGCGCTCATCGGCGCCGTGCTCACCATCCTCAGCGGTCGTGTGCTCGACCGGAGGGGGCCGGTGCTGCCGATTGCATGCGGCGTGACCGTGCTCGTCCTCGGGCTTGTGTACCAGGCGGTGTTCACATCGAGCCTGACGATCGGCGGACTCATGCTCGGGTACGCGATTTGCGAGATCGGCTTCTCCAACACGTATTCGAATATGTTCACGGTCGGCCTGCGCAAGGTGCCCGGCCGCGAGAACCCCGACGGCAACGCCTTGTTCAACACGATGCAGCAGTTCGGCTGCGCTTTCGGAACCACCGTGAGTGCGACCACCGTGTCGGTGTTCCAGGCCACCGAACAGGCATCCGGCGCAAGCTTCGCCTCCGCCACCGTGACCGGCGCGCACTGGGCGTATGTGTTCGCGATCGTGGCCGGCGTGATCGCAGCCGCGCTGATCGCGCGCGAGCTGCGCCACGATGCCCGCGCCGACTGATACGCGTGTGTAGACGTGTGGCGCGTGCGTGTTGCGTGTTGCGTGCGACGTGTGCGTTGGGTAAGCGCGTGACGGGCGTACGCTGCGTGTTGTGTGGCGCGCGTGTGCAGGTTACGCGTGTGTGATACGCAATGATACGAGGGACCGGAACTGCCGGTCCCTCGCTTGTTTATGGAGTAGGAGAGGGGTGCCTTCTTCTGTCCTCGGTCCCCACCTTTACCTCCTTCTCCTCTCCTTTCTCGTTTTTTGTTCTTCTTCCTTTGTTACGTTCGTTTCCTTCTTCTGTTCCTGTTCCTGTTCCTGTTCCTGTTCCTGTTCCTGTTCCTGTTCCTGTTCCTGTTCCTGTTCCTGTTCCTGTTCCTGTTCCTGTTCCTGTTCCTGCTCCTATTCCTGCTCTTTCTCCATCTTCTGTTGGCTGTTGTCTTTCTTCTTCCTCTCCCTTTTTTCTTCTTCTTTTCTTCTTCTGTTGCTCTTCCTCTTCATCTTCTGTCCTTCCCCTTCTTCGGCTGCTCTTCTTCCTTCTCTCCTTCTTTCCTCTTATCGTTTTCTCCCTAATCCTGCTCTTCTCCTTGATCCTGCCCCTCCAGTCTTCTTTCTTCCTCCCCTCTTTTTCTTCTCCCTCTTCTTCCTCTCTCTTTATGCTTTATGCTTCTTTCTCCTCCTCTTCTCCGGAACACTGGTATGGTAACGGGGCGTTTGGTCGCCGAGGTGGGCTTCGGCGGGTGTCGGGGCACCCGTTTAGGTGGGTTTTGGGTGGTTTTCGGCCTGCTGGGTGGTCGGAATGGCGTTGGGCGGGTGCGGCGGCACCCGTTTAAGGCGGTTTTGGGCTGGTTTTTGACGATTTACCGACCGAGATGGGGTTCGGCGGGTGTGGTGGCACCCGTTTAAGGCGGTTTTGGGCTGGTTTCGGGGTGTTGGGTGGTCGGAATGGCGTTGGGCGGGTGTGGTGGCACCCGTTTAAGGCGGTTTTGGGCTGGTTTCGGGGTGTTGGGTGGTCGGAATGGCGTTGGGCGGGTGTGGTGGCACCCGTTTAAGGCGGTTTGGGGCTGGTTCTTGACGATTTACCGACCGAGATGGGCTTCGGCGGGTGTGGTGGCACCCGTTTAGGTGGGTTTTGGGTTGGTTTCGGCCTGCTGGGTGGTCGGAATGGCGTTCGGCGGGTGTGGTGGCACCCGCTGTAGACGATTTCGGATTGATCCGTGCGGTTGCGCGGCGGAACGGGGGAGGGCCATACAATGAAGGCATGATGCTGCATCTGTTTCTCGTCCGCCATGGACAGACCGAGTTCAATCGTTATAACCGCCTCCAGGGGTGGAGCAACTCGCCGCTGACCGAGAAAGGCCTTGCCGACGCACGCCGGGCCGGCCAGAAGCTGGCCGGCGTCCCCTTCGCCGCCGCCTTCTGCTCGGACACGACGCGCGCCCAGGTGACGGCGAGCACGATTCTCGATATGAACACGGCCAGTCCCTCCCGCCCGGAGCTTGTCAGCGACATGCATTTTCGCGAGCAGCACTACGGCTACTTCGAGGGCCAGGACATGAACCTCGCCTGGTGGGCGGCTGGGGCGCCGCATGGGACGCCCACGTACAACAAAATCGTGGAGCAGTACGGACCTGCCGCGACGCGTGACTTCCTCAAGGAGGCTGACCCCTTCCACGACGCCGAATCGAACGATGAGTACTGGCATCGTGTGGACGGCGCCTTCGCCCTCATCGCTGCGCATCCGGGCCTCAAGGACGGCGACAATGTGCTGCAGATCTCGCACGGCAACACGCTGCTGAGCCTTATGCAACGCTTCGCCCCGACCGGCTATGACCTGTCCGAGCGGCCCGGCAACGGATCGGTCACGCGTTTCGACTTCGACACCGCCCGTCCGCTCGACGAGGCCGTGACCGTCGTGTCGTACAACGAATAGATTCACCGATCAGTCCCACCGAATGGTTCCGCACGCCGCGCTTGCGGCCGGCGGCGAAAAGGCGCGGGGAAATCACGGCGGGGCGGCGCCATCGTGCTAGCCTTGACGATGTATCTGACCTGATAGGAAAGAAGAGGTATCCATGAGCTTGGGTGACGTCGCAGGGCTGATCGCCGCCATTGCATTCGTCGTGCTGGTCGGCTTCCTGATCTATCCGCTCATTCGCTTGGGAAAGCTGTTCGACCAGCTGTCGCAGACGGTCAAGGAGACCGGCGACCACGCGTTCCCGGCCCTCGACGAGGGAACCGAGACGGTTCGCAAGATCAACCAGTCGCTGGATGACGTCAACGATGTGTCCGACGCCCTGTCGACCACCGCGAACAACGTGTCCTCGCTCACCGACCTCTACGGCTCCATGCTTGGCAAGCCCGCCATCAAGGTGGCGTCCACACTGTGGGCCGTGCGCCAGACCGTCGGTGATTTCTTCAAGGGCTTCGGCAGGGGAGGCAAGAAAGTCGTGGAGTCCACTGCGACGCCCGCCGCCGCCAAGCCGGCCGCCGAGAAGCCGGCATCCAAGCCCGCGGCGGCCGCGGCATCCGCATCCGCATCCGCATCGACGAAGGCAGGCAAGTGATGGCGAAACGAGTTTTCTGGGTCGGCGTGGGAGTCGCCGCCGGCATCGTGGTGGCATGCAAGGCCAGCGCCTACGTCAAGGCACATACGCCCAAGCAGGCGCGTGAGTTCGTGCTCGGTCCCGACCAGAACAACGTGGCCCTGCGCACGGTGCAGTCGCTGTGGAGCGATTTCAACGCGTACCGCCTGCAGCGCGAGGACGAGCTGAATCGTGAATTCATTGAGCGCAGCCGCGCGCGCCAGCGCCGCCAGGGCTGAGCGCGGGCCGCACCCACGAACCGAATCCCCGGCGCCTCCCCGATGAATGGCAATTCGCCGGGGAGGCGTATATTCTTTATCGGCAGAACCCGGCATGAGGCTGCTGACGACGCCGGGCGCAACACGAACGCAACACATAAGGAGACGCATACATGCGTACAGCGGAGATAGCATCGCGGTATCTCGACTACTTTGAAACGCGCGGACACCTGGTCGTGCCGTCGGCATCGCTGATCTCGCCGAATCCGACCACCCTGTTCACCATCGCGGGCATGGTGCCGTTCATCCCGTATCTTCTGGGCGAGAAAACCCCGCCGCGCAAGCGCATGGCGAGCAACCAGAAATGCGTGCGCACGCTCGACATCGACGAGGTGGGCAAGACCACCCGCCACGGCACCTTCTTCCAGATGCTCGGCAACTTCTCCTTCGGCGACTACTTCAAGGAGGAGGCCATCCACTACGCGTGGGAGCTCCTGACCACCCCGCAGGACAAGGGCGGCTTCGGCTTCGATCCCGCCAAGCTGTGGGTCACCACTTTCACCGATGACGAGGAGGCCCGCTCCATCTGGCGCAACGAGGGCATGGACCCCGAGCGCATCCAGCAGATGGGCATGGAGGATAACTTCTGGACCACCGGCGGCCCCGGCCCCGGCGGCCCGTGCTCCGAGATCTACGTGGACCGCGGCCCGCAGTTCGGCAAGGAGGGTGGCCCCATCGCCGACGAGAACCGCTACACCGAGATCTGGGACCTCGTGTTCGAGAACTACGAGGTCGACAACGTCAAGTCCAAGACCGACCTGCATATCGTGGGCGAGCTGGCGAACAAGAACATCGACACCGGCATGGGCCTCGAGCGCGTGGCCTACCTGCTCCAGGGAAAGAACAACATCTACGAAACCGACGAGATGTACCCGGTGATCGAGGCCGCCGAGAAGCTCTCGGGCCGCAAGTACGGCGAGGACGCCGACGCCGACGTGCGCTTCCGCGTGGTGGCCGACCACGTGCGCTCCGCGCTGATGATCATGAGCGACGGCGTGCGCCCGAGCAACGAAGGACGCGGCTACGTGCTGCGCCGCCTCATCCGCCGCACCGAGGTCGCCATGCGCCGCCTGGGCGTGACGAGCGAGGTTCTTCCGTACCTGCTGCCGGTGAGCAAGGACGCCATGGCGCCGAACTACCCGGAGCTCAACGAGACCTTCCATGACATCTCCGAGGCCGCGTACGGCGAGGAGGACGCCTTCCGCCGCACCCTCGAGAAGGGCACCACCATCCTCGACGTGGCCGTGGGCAACGCCAAGAAGGCCGGCAACGTCGTGTCCGGCAAGGACGCGTTCGAACTGCACGACACCTACGGCTTCCCGATCGAGCTGACGCTCGAGATGGCCGCCGAGGAGGGCGTGAAGGTCGACGAGGCCAAGTTCCGCGAGCTCATGGCCGAGCAGAAGTCCCGTGCACGCGCCGACGCCCTGAAGAAGCGCGGCAACGTGGACGTGTCGGTGTACGACGAGATCAAGAAGTCGCTGACCGCGCCGCTCGAGTTCGTCGGCTACACCACGTTCTCCACCCGCTCCACGGTGCTTGGCATCGTGAAGGAAGGCGAGGGCGCCGTGCCGGTCGCCGTCGCACCGTGCTCCGTCGAGGTGATCCTCGACAAGACCCCGTTCTACGCCGAGGCCGGCGGCCAGCTGGCCGACCAGGGCCAGATCCTCACCGATGACGGCGCCGTGCTCGAGGTGGACGACGTGCAGAACCCGATCAAGGGCATCACCGTGCACCGCTGCCGCCTCGTCGAAGGCCGTCTGCTGTCGGGCGCCCAGGTCTCCGCCTCCATCGACCTCAACCGCCGCGGCGCCATCGCCCGTGCGCACACGGCCACGCATATGGTGCACAAGGCCCTGCGCGAGGAGCTCGGCCCGCAGGCCACGCAGCGCGGCTCCGAGGACGCGCCGAACCGCCTGCGCTTCGACTTCCAGTGGGGCAGCGCTCCGAGCAAGAGCGCGATGAACGCCGTCGAGGCCCGCGTCAACGACAAGCTGCGCGACAACCTTGCGGTCACCACGCAGGAGATGAAATACGATGACGCCATCGCGCTCGGCGCCATGCACCTGTTCGGCGAGAAGTACGGCGACGTGGTGCGCGTCGTCACGATCGGCCAGGACGGCTGGAGCCGCGAGCTGTGTGGCGGCACCCATGTGAGCAACGTGGGCGTCATCGGCCAGGTCACGATTCTGTCCGAGGCGTCCGTCGGCACCGGCACGCGCCGCGTGGACGCGCTTGTCGGCAAGTCCGCCTACGAGTACAACGCCCGCGAGCACGCCCTCGTCTCGCAGCTGTCCGATTCGCTGAACGCGCGTCCGGACGAGCTGCAGGACCGCGTGGCCAAGCTGCTCCAGCGCCTCAAGGACTCCGACGCCAAGCTCGCCGCCCTGTACGAGCGCGAGCTGGCCGACAAGGCGGTCACCTACGTCGAGAACGCGCGCAAGAGCGCCGACCCGATTGTGGTCGTGGCCGAGAACGTCGGCTCCTTCGGCTCGAACGACGCGCTGCGCAAGACCGCGATGGACATCCGCCAGCGCATCGGTGACGCCAAGCCCGTCGTCGTGGCCCTCGCGGGCCTGACCGAGGCCGGCTCCCCGTCCATCGTCGTGGCCACGAACGCCCCGGCGCGAGACAAGGGCATCAAGGCCGGCGACCTCGTGCGTTCCGCCTCCAAGGTGCTCGGCGGCGGTGGCGGCGGCAAGCCGGACTTCGCCCAGGGCGGCGGCCAGGACGCGACGAAGGTTGCGGACGCGCTGGCCCAGCTCGAGCACGATGTGCGCGCCAAGGCCTGACGCGCATGGCCGTGCATGACGATTCCCAGGTCGATGCCCCGTCCGTGTGGATGGGCGTCGACCTGGGCAACGCGAGGGTGGGCCTGGCCCTGTCGGACCCCGAGCTCACCTTCGCCCATCCGGCCGGGAACATCCGCGCCTACGGCGATTACTCGATGACCGTCGAGGATGTCATCGACCGTATCGAGGACGACCACGTCAGCCATGTTGTGGTCGGCCATCCGCTTCTTCTGAGCGGAAAAGAGGGCGAATCCGCGCGCAAGGCCGGCGCGTGGGCCGACAGGTTGCGCTACAGGCTTGCGGTCGAGGGCTTCGACGATGTCACCGTCGAGCTTCTCGACGAGCGCCTCACCACGGTGACGGCGCACCACCAGCTGTCCGAGGCCGGCATGTCCATGCGCCGGCACCGGTCGAGCGTGGACCAGCAATCGGCCGTCGTCATCCTCCAGACGGCCCTCGACGCCCGTCGCTGAGGGCGGCGTCGAACCGCATCCGCCGGCCGGGAATCCGGCGGATGCAGGGCGTGGCATGCCCATGGCACAAACACACAGGCATGCCTATGGCACAAAAGAGACAAGGAAAGCGGGGACTCGGCAGTGGCCGATGATTTCGATTCGTTCTTCGATGACGACAACTTCACCAAGGTGACGGACGACCGCGATGTCGAGACTCCGGCGGAGGCCGCGCAGTCCGGGCCCGTGCGCAACCGCCGTGAGCTGCGCGAACGCCGCCGCGCCGCCGACAAGAAACGCCGCATGCGCATCGTTTTCGTGGCGGTGTTCCTCGTGCTCGTCCTCGTGCTCGTGGGCACGGTCGTCTCCTTCGCCCACCGCCGCGCCTCGTCGCCCGGCGCCTCCGCCTCGAAAACCACGGCCCAGGCCCTCGACTACTACGACGAGCAGGAGGGCGAGGAGGTGCAGTTCACGGTCAGCTCCGGCGAGGACGCGTCCACGATCGCGCAGCATCTCGTGGAGCAGGACATCGTGAAGACGACGACAGGCTTCCTCTCCGCCGTCAATGCGGCGAACGCCTCCGCCAAGCTGCAGCCGGGCGTGTTCACACTGCACAAGCATATGAGTTCGGCCAGTGTCGTCACGGTGCTCACCGACACCTCCGCCGCGCAGGGCATCCTCGAGGTGCGCTCGGGCGAGACCGTCAGTGATGTCATCCAGGCGGCCGCGCAGGCCTCAGGCATCGACGCGTCCGAGTTCACGGCCGTCATCCAGGCCGGCGGCGACACGATTCTGCCTGCCGAGGCGGGCGGCAGTTACGAGGGCTGGTTCGAACCGGGCTCCTATGTGGTCACCGATTCGTCGCTGACGGCCGGGAACATCATCAAGATGCTCGTGGACGCACGCATCCAGAAGCTTGAATCGCTCGGCATCGCCGAAGGCCAGCGCGAGACGATCCTCATCAAGGCGTCCATCGTGGAGGGCGAATCCAACAGCGACCGGTACCGCGCCAAGGTGGCCCGGGTCATCGAGAACCGACTGGCCGCGAATATGCCGCTCGGCATGGATTCCGTGGTGGCCTACGGCAACGGCGTGACCGGCTCGCAGCTGACGGACGCCATGCTCAACGATTCCACGAACCCGTACAACGACCGCATCCGGACCGGCCTGCCGCCGACGCCGATCAACAACCCCGGCGACGCGTCGATCCAGGCCGCGGTCACTCCGGAGGAGGGCGACTGGCTGTACTTCTGCACTGTGAATCTGGAAACCGGAGAGACGAAGTTCACGGCCAGCGAGGACGAGTTCTACCAGTTCCGCGACGAGTACAAGCAATGGCTCGCCGACAACGGCCTCGACGGCTGACACGGGCTTCGCGCCACCGCCGCCGTCGCTCGGCGGCGGCATACCCACGGTGGCCGGCTCCGATGCATATCGGCGCCGGCCGTCCGCATTCCCGGACGATTTTCCCTTTCGGCGCGGGTCTTACGTAAGATATCCTTTCAGACACGGACACGAAGGAGTAAGCAATGTTGCGTTGGCAGACCGCGGGCGAATCCCATGGCGAGGCACTGGTGGCCATGATCGAGGGCCTTCCCTCGGGCGTCGAGATCCGCACCGACGACATCCGCGAGGCGCTGGCGCGCCGCCGCCTGGGCTACGGCCGCGGGGCGCGCATGAAATTCGAACAGGACCAGGTGCGTCTTCTCGCCGGCGTGCGCCACGGCTCCACGCTGGGCTCGCCGGTCGCCATCGAGATCGGCAACACCGAATGGCCCAAGTGGACCGAGGTCATGAGCGCCGACCCACTGCCCGAGGGCGTGACGCTTCCGCCCGAGGGGCGCAACGCACCGCTGAGCCGCCCCCGTCCGGGCCATGCGGACCTCACCGGCATGCGCAAGTACGGCTTCACCGATTCGCGCCCTGTGCTCGAACGCTCGTCGGCGCGCGAAACCGCGTCCCGCGTCGCCCTCGGCGCCGTGGCCGCGAAATTCCTCGAGCAGGCTCTCGGCATCCGCACGATCGCGCATGTGGTGTCGCTCGGCGGCGTGCATGCCGACGATTCCCTGCCCCTTCCCACGCCCGACGACCTCGAGGCCCTCGACGCCTCCGCCACGCGCACGCTGGACAAGGAGGCCGAGGAGCGCATGAAGCAGCGCATCGACGAGGCCAAGTCCAACGGCGACACGCTCGGCGGCGTCGTGGAGGTCATCGCCTACGGCGTTCCCGCCGGACTCGGCACCTACGTGGAGTCCGACCGTCGCCTCGACGCGGCCCTCGCGGGCGCGCTTATGGGCATCCAGGCCATCAAGGGCGTGGAGGTCGGCGACGGCTTCCTCGAGGCCGAACGCCCCGGATCCCTCGCGCATGACGAAATCGTGTCGGACGCGCAGGGCCATATCTCGCGCCTGAGCAACCGCGCCGGCGGCATCGAGGGCGGCATGTCCAACGGCGAGCCGATCCGCGTGCGCGCCGCCATGAAGCCCATCCCATCGCTGCCGCGCGCCCTGCGCACCGTCGACGTGCTCACGGGCGAGGCCGCAACCGCCATCAACCAGCGCTCCGACGCCACCGCCGTTCCCGCAGCCTCCGTGGTGGCCGAGGCCATGGTGCGCCTGACGCTCGCCCGCTTCGCACTCGAGAAATTCGGCGGCGACTCCGTGGCCGAGGTCCGTCGCAACGCCGAGGCATACGTCGCCTCCTGGCCCGAGCACCTGCGCTAGACACTCGTCGCCGCCCGCCGTCAGGCGGGCGGGGGAGGCATTATGGTCAACCGTCATAAGAATCACACGCACCGCCATTCCTCGCGCCGCCGCCCGCAAGGCTCCGCGCGCCGCCCGCAGCAAGGGTCGCGCCGCGCCGCCCGTGCCGAGCTGGGCGATATCGTCGACCCGCGCCGGCTGCACAACCCGGGGCACCCGGCCGCCGTCTTCATCGGCATGCCGGGCGCCGGCAAGACGCGCATCGGCATGGAGGTGGCCCGTGCGCTGGGCATGGACTTCCTCGACTCCGACGACGAGATCGAACGGCGCGAGGGCATGACGATCCCGCAGATCTTCGAACGCTTCGGCGAACCGAGGTTCCGCGCCATCGAGAACGAGGTCGTCGTCGGACTGCTCGACTCCTTCGAGGGCATCCTGTCGCTCGGCGGCGGCTCGCCCATGCACGAGGGCACCCGCGAGGCGCTGGTGCGCTACGAGCGCGAGGGCGGGAAAATCGTGTATCTTCGCGCCGACCCCGAGGAAGCCATGCTCCGTTCGCAGCACGGCGGCAACCGCCCGCTTCTGGCGGACGACGCACGCGCTACGTGGATGCGCCTGTACGCGCAGCGCGACCCCGTGTACTCCGCCATCGCCACCGTGGCGGTGCCCACGCGCGGCAAAACACCCATGAAAGCAGCAAAGGCAGTGATGGAAGGTATGAACGAAAGAGTTGTGCATGTCACCGGAAGCACGATCGAACCCTACGACGTGCGCATCGGGGCGAATACGATCAGCCATCTTCCGCAGGTGCTCGGCGAGGCGCCCGTGCGCGTGGCCCTCATCCACACGAGCTCGGTGCAGCGCCATTCCGACAAGGCGCGCACGATTCTCAGGCGCGCCGGATACACGGTCAGCGACATCATCATCCCGGACGCCGAGATGGGCAAGACCATCGACGTGGCCAGCAGCATCTGGAAACGACTGGGGCAGGAGGGCTTCACCCGCTCCGACGCCATCGTGGGCCTCGGCGGCGGCGCCTGCACCGACCTGGCCGGCTTCGTGGCGGCCACGTGGATGCGCGGCATCCGCTACGTGAACTGCCCCACGTCGCTGCTCGCCATGGTGGACGCCTCGACGGGCGGCAAAACCGGCATCAACACCGAGGAGGGCAAGAACCTCGTCGGCAGCTTCTACACGCCGGCAGGCGTGCTTGCCGACCTCGACGCGCTGGGCACGCTGCCCAATGACATCTTCGTGGAAGGCCTGGGCGAGGTGGCCAAGTCCGGCTTTATCCGCGACCCGCGCATCCTCGACATCCTCGAGGACCACGCCGGACAGCTGCGCTCCTTCGACTGCACCGACATCAGCCCCGAACTGCTCGACGTCATCGCCGAGCTCATCGAGCGCACGGTCACCGTCAAGGCATACCACGTGAGCAACGATCTGAGGGAGCGCGGCCTGCGCGAGTTCCTCAACTACGGCCACACCCTGGGTCACGCCATCGAGAAGCTCGAGCATTTCCGCTGGCGCCACGGCCAGGCCGTGGCCGTCGGCATGGTGTTCGCCGCCGAGCTCTCGCGCCTGACCGGGCATATCGACCAGGAACTCGTGGACTATCACCGCGAGCTGCTCGGCTCGCTGGGACTGCGCACGAGCTGGGACGGCGGAAGCTTCGACGATGTGCTCGCCCTCATGCACCGAGACAAGAAGGCGCGCGGCAACACGCTGCGCTTCGTCATCCTCGACGACGTCGCCCACCCGATCCACCTCGACAATCCGCCGCTCGACGCGGTGCGCGAGGCCTTCGAGCTCATCCGCCGGTAGAAGCGAAGCGGCGGCGCAGACGGAGCAGACGGCGCGGCCGGCGTTCATTCGCCGGCCGCAGGAAGCCACAGCACAGAAAGGACGGGGCGCATGGCCCAGACAATCCAGACAGGAACGCAGAACTTCGCCGCGAACAAAATCGTGGTGGTTAACGGACCGAACCTCGGCCGCCTCGGCGTGCGCGAGCCCGAGGTCTACGGCAAGCAGGACCTCAACGCGCTGCGCCAGCTGTGCGTGGGTTGGGCCCGCGAATACGGCCTCGAGGTGGACGTGCGCCAGAGCGACGACGAGGCCGAGGTCATCGGCTGGATGCACCAGGCCGTCGACCGCCGCACGCCCGTCGTGCTCAACCCGGCCGCGTTCACGCATTACAGCTACGGCCTGCGCGACGCCGCGGTGCAGGTGACCGACGCGGGGCTGCCGCTGATCGAGGTGCATATCTCGAACCCGGCGGGGCGCGAGGCCTTCCGCCGGTACTCGGTGATCTCGCCGATCGCCACCGGCACGATCACCGGCATGGGCTTCTACGGCTACAAGCTGGCCATCGAATCCATCGCCGTGCTTCTCAAGGCCCGCCACTGAGCTGACGCCACTGAACAAGCCCGCCGCTGACCGCATAACCGGGCCTTGGCGCATCCGCGCCGCCCGCGTGCACGAACCGCCTTTCGGGGCGGCTCCGGTACGCGGCGCGACACGGGTGCGCCTCGTCGTATTCGGCTGTTACTATGGAGTTCCATGGTCATTGAAAATGGAATCTCCCAAGAACACGTCACCAAGCATATTTTCGTCACCGGCGGCGTCGTGTCTTCCCTCGGCAAGGGACTGACCGCATCCTCCCTCGGCCGTCTCCTGCGCAGCCGCGGCCTGCGCGTTCTCCAGCAGAAGCTCGATCCGTATATCAACGTCGACCCCGGCACCATGAACCCGTTCCAGCACGGCGAGGTCTACGTGACCGAGGACGGCGCCGAAACCGATCTCGACATCGGCCACTACGAGCGCTTCCTCGACGTCCCGCTGTCCCAGAAGGCGAACGTCACCACCGGTCAGATCTACCAGTCCGTGCTGCGCAAGGAGCGCGCCGGCGAATACCTCGGCCAGTGCGTCCAGGTGATCCCGCATATCACGAACGAGATCAAGAGCCGCATGCGCGCCCAGGCCTCCGACAAGGTGGACGTCATCATCACCGAGATCGGCGGCACCGTCGGCGACATCGAATCCCAGCCCTTCCTCGAGGCCGCGCGCGAAGTGCGCCGCGAGCTGGGGGAGAAGAACTGCATGTTCGTGCACGTCTCCCTCGTGCCGTATATCGCCTCCGCCCACGAGCTCAAGACCAAGCCGACGCAGCACTCCGTCATGAGCCTGCGCCAGCTGGGCATCCGCCCGGACGCCCTCGTCCTGCGCTCCGACCGTCCGCTCGGCAAGGGCATCAAGGACAAGATCTCCCTGATGTGCGACGTGGACGAGGAGGCCGTCGTCAACTGCATCGACGCCAACTCGATCTACGACATTCCGAAGATTCTCTTCGACGAGGGCCTCGACGCCTACGTGGTGCGCAAGCTCGAGCTTCCGTTCCACGACGTCGACTGGGCCGAGTGGTCCGACCTGCTCGAGCGCGTGCACCATCCCAAGGAGGAGGTCACGATCGCCATCGTCGGCAAGTACATCGACCTGCCCGACGCCTATCTGTCCGTCACCGAGGCCCTCAAGGCCGGCGGCTTCGGCAACTGGGCGAAGGTCAACGTGCTGTGGATCCCGGCTGATTCCTGCGCCACGATGGACGGCGCCGAACGCGAGCTCGGCGACGTCGATGGCATCGTGATCCCCGGCGGCTTCGGCATCCGCGGCATCGAGGGCAAGATCGGCGCGCTGCGCTGGGCCCGTGAGAAGAAGGTGCCGGCCCTGGGCCTGTGCCTCGGCCTGCAGTCGATGGTTATCGAATACGCGCGCGACGTCATGGGCATCGAGGACGCCGACTCCACCGAGTTCAACCCGGAGTGCGAGCATCCGCTCATCGCCACGATGGAGGAGCAGAAGAAGTACGTCGAACAGGGCGGCGACATGGGCCACACGATGCGCCTCGGCGCCTACCCGGCCGTGCTGCGCGAAGGCTCCCTCGTCGCGCAGCTGTACGGTACGACGAACGTGAGCGAACGCCACCGCCACCGCTACGAGGTGAACGTGGACTACAAGCAGCGTCTCGAGGACGCCGGCCTCGTCATCTCGGGCACGAGCCCGGACGGCGAGCTCACCGAGTTCGTGGAGCTTCCCCGCGACGTGCACCCGTTCTACGTGGGCACGCAGGCGCACCCGGAGTTCAAGAGCCGCCCGACCAAGCCGCACCCGCTGTTCAAGGGCCTCGTGGCCGCGGCGCTCGAGCACAAGCACGAGCGCGAAAGCGAGCAGAAGATCGGCGAGTAGGCCAGCGGCGGTTGCCGAGACCTTCTTATCCGCATCCATGGCGGGGCGTCCTTCGGGGGCGCCCCGCCTTTCGTATCCAGGTGTTCGCGCGTCCGCGCGTCCTGGCATGTAGTGCGGTGTGTCCGGGTGGCCGGCGGCGAGGCGTGTGACCAGCGTCACCTTCGCATCGGTTGCATGTGTCGGCGCACAACCGTAGAATCGGAACTAATTCTGTATTTGGCGCGCCCCCGCAAGGGGATGGCGCGTTTCATGTGAAGAGGAGTTCACTACACGCATGGGTGATGAATCGAACGATTTCGATTTCCTGGCGGGTTCCGGCGCAGAGCGGAATGCCGCGGGCCAGAATGCCGGGGGGCAGGACGATGCCGTGCGCGGCGGTTTCGATGCGACGTATGGCGCGGCGGATGCCGCGGGCGATGCGGCAGGTTCCGCCGCCGCATGGCAGCCGGCGCCGCGTTTCGTAGCCGACGATTCCGCCGATTACGCGGGATCGCAGCCGCTTGACGGCGCATACGCCGTCCCCGGCCGCTCGGCGTCCCCCGACGCGGAGACCCAGGTGCTCGGCAACGTCTACGCCGGCGCCGACGTGCCTGCGCAGAACGCCGTCTCCTTTGATTCCATCTCGGATCAGACGTATACGGTGCCCCGCGCGGAATCGTCCTACTCCGTGGCGGATTCCGCGGCTCCCGCCGCCGGTTTCGCAACCGCTGCGGCGACTGCATCGTCCGATGCCGCTTCGACCCGTGCGGATGCCCCGGCCCCGACGGCCGGCGCCGCCTCCGATGGCGAGGCCGCCGCGACGGCGACCAGGAAGCGCCGCCATGTGTGGCCGTGGATTCTCCTGGTTCTGCTCGTGCTCGTCGGCATCGCGGTGGGCGTGTTCGTCGGCACCACGCAGAAGTACAAGGACCGCGCCCTTCCCGGCGTGACGGTCTGGGGCGTGTCGGTGCAGGGCAAAACCCAGTCCGAGATCTCCGACCAGGTGCAGAAGGCCTTCGACGATACGACCGTCACCGTCAGCTACAACGGTGACTCCGCCGATGTGACGCTGGCCGACCTCGGTTATACGATCGACGCCGATTCCATTGCGCAGCAGGCCATGGACGCCAAGCGCTCCGACTCCTTCTTCAGCCGCTACGCCTCGTCCACGAAGGCCGATATCTCCCCCGAGATCGGCAACCCGGCCGAGGCCGATCCGACCGGCATCGGCTCCACCCTCGGCGTGGCCTCGTCCCCGAGCACCGACGCCACGGTGGTGCTCAACGACGACCACAGCCAGTTCGTGACGACCGCCGCCTCCCAGGGCAGTGGCCTGAACGCATCCGACGCGGCCAAGGAGCTTATCGACGCCATCAAGGGCGGCAACGCCACGTCGCCGGCCCCGGTGAGCCTCCAGGTGGAGGACATCGATCCGAGCGTCACCGACGACATCGCCTCCTCCGCGGCCGACACCCTGAACGCGCTGATCGCCAGCCCGGTCACCATCGCCGGCAATGGCGGCGACATCACGACGCTCGGCGCCGACGCCCTTGCCGCCTGCATGCGCGTCGAGCCCGACCAGGACGCAGACCTGTCGAGCACCGAGACCCGAAACGGGTACGTGGTGTTCGACGCCGACAAACTGCAGGACTACTACGACACCCAGATCAAGGCGAACTACCAGCCCACCGAGGAGGACCGCAACGTCATCGTGAATAACAACGGCGACGTGTTGCAGGCCAATTCCGAAGGACATCCGGGCGTCACGGTCGCCGACGGCGGCGACCGTGACGTCGGCACGGATGGCGTCAAGGCCTTCGCCAACGGTTCGGGCACCGTCACGATCGACGCGACCGTGACTCCGATGAACACGACGCAGACCAAGCGCCATGTCGTGATCGACCTGTCCGACAAGAAGCTGTACGCGTACGAGAACGACCAGGTCATCAAGACCTTCAACATCGCCGACGGCGCCGGCATAGCCGCGGACGGCAGCTGCACCGGCGACCTGTGCACGCCGACCGGCGACTTCACCATCTGGTGGAAGCTCGACTCCCAGGACATGAAGGGTACGCTGACGCTCTCCAACGGCTCCACCACATCGTGGAACGCCCCTGGTGTCAAGTACGTCAACTACTTCTCCCACTCGGGATGCGCCATCCACCGCATCAACTCCACCTACGCCATCAACGACGCCGACGTGCCCACCTCGGGTGCCGAGTCGCACGGCTGCGTCGGCCTGGGCTGGGACGTGGCCGAATGGTTCTACAACTGGTGCCTGTACGGAACCTCCGTGCATATCCAGCAATAGCGAGGGTTAGCTCCCAGGGCGTCTTCCGGAAGGAAGGCGCCCTTTTTGTTTTTCTTTGTTTCCGCGCGCCTCCACGATGTCCGCGATGCGGTTTTCGCGCACGACGTAATCACGGCAAAATCGGCCGGACCCTTCCCAATCCGGCCGCGAGCTGTTAGGGTAGGCTGTCAGTGACGGGGGTGGCCGGCGGATGCCGGCGCCCCATCGATAAGGAGGTGCATATGGCCGAGAACGCCGGCAAACAGGCTGCTGACGTGGAGATGAGCCAGTATGTGGCCGACCGTGCGCGAGTGAACGAGGAGAAGATCCGCCAGGACGACGAGATCATCAACGAGTTCGGGGATTATACCTATGGATGGCATGATTCCGACGCGGCGGGCCAGGCGGCGAAGAAGGGAATCAGCGAGGACGTGGTCCGCGCCATTTCCGCCGACAAGAACGAGCCGAAGTGGATGCTCGACTACAGGCTCCAGGGGTATCGCGACTTCGTGAACCGCCCCATGCCCCAGTGGGGCGTCGACCTCAAGAGCTTCGACGCGGATGACTTCAAGTACTACGTCAAGCCGATCGACAAACAGGCCCAGACATGGGACGACCTTCCCACGGATATCAGAAACACGTATGACAAACTCGGCATCCCCGAGGCCGAGAAGAAGCGCCTCGTTTCCGGCGTGGCCGCGCAGTACGAGTCCGAGGTCATCTACAACTCCATCCAGGAGGACCTGCGCAAGCAGGGCGTGATCTTCGTCGACACCGACACGGCCGTGCGCGAATACCCCGACCTCGTGCGCAAGTACTTCGGCAAGTGCATCCCGAGCAACGACAACAAGTTCGCGGCCCTCAACACGGCCGCGTGGTCCGGCGGCTCTTTCGTGTATGTTCCCAAGGGCGTGCACGTCGACATTCCGCTGCAGGCGTACTTCCGCATCAACACGCCGAACATGGGCCAGTTCGAGCGCACGCTGATCATCGCCGACGAAGGCTCCTACGTTCATTATGTGGAAGGCTGCACGGCCCCGATCTACTCCACCGACTCGCTGCACTCCGGCGTGGTGGAGATCTTCGTCGAGCCGCACGCCCGCGTGCGCTACACCACCGTGCAGAACTGGTCGAACAACGTGTACAACCTCGTGACCCAGCGCGCCTATGTGCGCGAGGGCGGCACGATGGAATGGGTCGACGGCAACATCGGCTCCAAGGCCACGATGAAATACCCCGCGTGCATCCTCGCCGAGCCCTACGCCAGCGGCTCGACGATGTCTCTGAGCTTCGCATCGGAAGGCCAGTACCAGGACACGGGCGCCAAGATGATCCACCTGGCACCGCATACGAGTTCGCAAATCGTGGCGAAGTCCATCTCCCGCGCCGGCGGCCGCTCCGCCTACCGCGGCCTGGTGAAAATCGTCAAGGGCGCGGAGGGCTCCAGCTCCTCCGTGGTCTGCGACGCGCTTCTGGTGGACGAGTTCTCCCGCTCCGACACGTACCCGCATGTGGATGTGCGCGAGGACGACGTGCGCATGGCGCACGAGGCCACCGTGTCGAAGGTCTCCGAAGACCAGCTCTTCTACCTCATGAGCCGCGGCCTGAGCGAGGACGAGGCGATGGGAATGATCGTGCGCGGCTTCGTCGAGCCGATTTCGCGCGAGCTGCCGATGGAATACGCCCTCGAGCTCAACAGGCTCGTGGAGCTTCAGATGGAAGGATCGGTGGGCTGATGTCCGACGCAGATTCCCAGAACGCATCCGAGAAGACGATTCACGAGGTCACCATGCCGGTGGCCGATCCGAAGGACCCGTATGCCATGCCCGCGCTCATGCCGTCGAGCGCCGACCGCGCCCTGCGCTCCTTCGAGTGGAAGGACTACGCGGAGCCGACGCGCAAACAGGAGGATTTCCGCTACACGCCCGTCGAGCGCCTGAACGAGTTCTTCGCACCCTTCGAGCCCTCCGGCTCCTGCGAGGTGTCCGTCGAGGCGATCGACGGCTCCGAGCTGCCCGACACCGTGACCGTCGAGGCCGTGGAGAAAGGCACCGCGCCGATGGGCACGGTGGGCAAGCCGGCCGACATCATCGAGGCCGTGGAATGGGCGAGCGTCGACAGCGCGCTCGTCATCCGCCTGCACGGCGTCACCGAGACGCCTGTCCTCGTCTCCGTCGTCGGAAACGACGCCGAGAGCCTCGACGCGCTGCATATCGTCATCGAGGCCGACGCCGGCGCACGCGGCGACGTCGTCATCTCCCATACGGGAAGCGCACGCCTCGACGAGGTCGTGGAAATCGTGACCGGACGCGACTCCGACATCTCCGTCACCTCCATCCAGGACTGGAAGGACGGCTCCAAGCACGTCGGCGGCCACCGCCTGTCCATCGGCGAGAACGCCACGCTGCGCCACAGCGTCGTCACCCTCGGCGGCGACGTGGTGCGCCTGCGCTTCGACCAGGACTTCCAGGGCCCGCAGGGCAAGTCCGATATGCTCGGCATCTACTTCGTGAAATCCGACCAGCATATCGAGCACCGCACGATGGTGGTGCACAACCAGCGCGAATGCACGAGCCGCGTCATCTACAAGGGCGCTCTGAGCGGCGCCGGTGCCCACAGCACATGGGTGGGCAACGCGCTGATCCAGCCGCAGGCGCCGGGCACCGACTCCTACGAGCTCAACCGCAACCTGCTGCTCACGCGCGGCGCCATCGCCGACTCCGAGCCGAACCTCGAAATCGAGAACGGCGAGATCGTGGGCGCGGGACATGCCAGCTCCGTCGGACGCTTCGACGACGAGCAGCTGTTCTACCTCGAGTCCCGTGGCGTGTCCGAAGCCGACGCGCGCCGTCTCGTCGTGCACGGCTTCTTCCGCGAACTCGTCGAGCAGATTGGCATCCCGCAGATCTCCGACACGCTGATGGCGGCGCTCGACGCCCGCCTGTCCGGCGATGCCGCGGCCATCGACGCCGCCGACGAAGCCCTGACCGACCACACGTTCCAGGCCGCCTCCGACGAGGCGCAGTCCACTGAGGAGTAACGAAAAATGTCAACCCTGGTTATCAAAGACCTCCGCGCCTCCGTCGAGACGAAGGAAGGACGCAAGCAGATCCTCAACGGCGTCAACCTCACCATCGAGTCGGGCAAGACGCACGCCATCATGGGCCCCAACGGCTCGGGCAAGTCCACGCTCGCCTACACGCTCGCCGGCCACCCCAAGTACCAGGTCGACGGCGGCGAGGCGCTGCTCGACGGCGAGAACATCCTCGAGATGACGCCGGACGAGCGCGCCAAGGCGGGCCTGTTCCTCGCCATGCAGTACCCGGTGGAGGTGCCGGGCGTGTCGATGACGAATTTCCTGCGCACGGCCGTCACGTCGGTGCAGGGCAAGGCGCCGTCCATCCGCACATGGACGAAGGAGCTCGGCGAATCCATGAAGCGCCTGCGCATGGATCCGAAGTTCGCGCAGCGCTCCGTGAACGAGGGCTTCTCCGGCGGCGAGAAGAAGCGCGCCGAAGTGCTGCAGCTCGAGCTGCTCAAGCCGAAGTTCGCCATCCTCGACGAAACCGATTCCGGCCTGGACGTCGACGCCCTGCGCATTGTGTCGGAGGGCGTGAACCGCGCCAAGGAGAACACGGGCCTGGGCATCATGATGGTGACCCACTACACGCGCATCCTCAAGTACATCAAGCCCGACGTCGTGCACGTCTTCGCCCACGGCCAGGTTGTCGAGACCGGCGGCCCCGAGCTCGCCGACGTGCTGGAGGAGGAAGGCTACGACAAGTACCTTCCCGAAGGAAGCACGGAATCCGCCCTCGCGTAGGGGCGCGCATATCGTCAGGAAACCATCGTAAAAGCCATCGTAAGAAAGCAGTGAAAGGCATGGTTGATTTCGACGCGATCCGCGCCCAGTTCCCGATCCTCGACCAGGAGATCCACGGACATCCGTTCGTGTACCTCGACTCCGGCGCGACCGCGCAGAAGCCCGAATGCGTCATCGACGCCGAAAGCGAGTTCTACCGCACCATCAACGCCGGCGTGCACCGCGGCGCCCACGAGCTCGCCGCGCGCAGCACCGAGGCCTTCGAACACGCCCGCGCGCAGGTGGCACGTCTGGTCAACGCCAACGCCGAGGAGGGCGGCGAGGAAATCGTCGTGACCCCCGGCGCCACCGGCGGCCTCAACGAGCTGGCCATCGCCATCGGCAACGCGAGCCTGGGACGTGGGGGAGAGGCGGCGAAACGATTCGCCGTCGGCCCCGGCGACAGCATCGTGGTGTCGAAGGCGGAGCACCATTCCGTGCTTCTTCCGTTCCAGGAGCTCGCCGCCCGCACGGGCGCCACGCTGCGTTGGCTCGACCTGACCGAGGACGGCCGCGTGCGCACCGACAACGTGGACGAGGTCATCGACGAAACCACGAAGATCGTGGCCGTGACGCATGTGTCGAATGTGACGGGTGCCATCACCGATGTGCCGACGCTTGTCAGGCGCGCGCACGAGGTGGGCGCGCTGTTCATCCTCGACGCGTGCCAGTCCGTGCCGCATATCCCCGTCGATGTCAAGGCGCTGGACGTGGACTTCGCCTGCTGGAGCGCGCACAAGATGTACGGCCCCACCGGCGTGGGCTTCCTGTATGGCAAGCGCGAGCTGCTCGAGGCGCTGCCGCCGGCGAATTTCGGCGGATCCATGGTGGAGCTCGCCTGGATGGACCGTCCGGCGCAGTATATGGAGCCGCCGGCGCGTTTCGAGGCCGGCACGCAGCCGGTGGCGCAGGTGGTGGCCGCGGGCGTGGCCGCCGAATGGATGATGAAGATCGGCGTCGAAAACATCGCCGAGCACGAGCGCACGCTCACGCACGAGCTGCTGCGCATCGGAGACCTCGACGGCTTCCGCATCCTGGGTCCGCGCGACGAGAAGGACCGCATCGGAACCGTGGCCTTCGACGTCGAGGGAGTGCACCCGCATGACGTGGGGCAGTTCGTCGACGCGCAGGGCATCGCCATCCGCGTGGGACACCACTGCGCGCAGCCGGTGCACAGGCATTTCGGTCTGTACGCGTCCAACCGCGTGTCCTGCGGCGTGTATAACAGCGTGGACGATGTGCAGCGCCTGCTCGATGTGCTCGGCGGTGTGCGCGAGTATTTCCTCGGGCGCTAGGCGGATTTCTCGGGTCGCGGCGTTTCCCGCGGCATGGCTTTGCAGACGATTTTTCGAAAGGTCGTACCGACATGGGTTTTGAATCCGATGGTCTGGACCAGATGTACCAGGAGGTTATTCTCGAGGCCTCCCGCGCACGCAACGGCAGCGAGCATTTCGCGCCCGACCTGGCCGACGAAAGCGAGGACACGCGCGGGGCGGCGGGCGAAGCCGGAGGCGCTGCCGGTTCCGCCGGGGCGTCCGGCAGCTCCACGTTCCAGGTCACGCATGAATACTGCGTGCCCGGCGAGTCGCACCAGTTCAACCCCACCTGCGGCGACGAGGCGACCGTGCGCGTGGAGCTGACCGACGGCTCCGACGGCGGCCCGCGCCGCATCGAGCGCCTGGTGTGGGACGGCCACGGCTGCTCCATCTCGCAGGCGAGTCTGTCGATCATGCATGACCTCGTGGAAGGCAAGACGGTTGACGAGGCCATGCATCTGTTCGACCTGTTCCATGGCCTCATGGAGTCGCGCGGCAAAGGCCTCGACTCGGACGAGGAGATGGACGAGCTCGAGGACGCCGTGGCCTTCCAGGGCGCGTCGAAATACCCGATGCGCATCAAATGCGCCCTGCTGGGTTGGGAGGGCATGCGCGCCTCCACGGCCCAGGCGCTTGCGCGCCTCGACGCGACGGCGTAGAGCCGGTGGCGCCGTTCGCGGCGACTTTCCGGGCGGCGCAATCGTAAGACGGCCAGAACACCGAATGTAGATACAACGGAAGGAGAAGGGCCATGGGAGGAACGAACCTCGTGCCCCAGCCCGATGATTCCATCCTGCGCGCCGTCAACAACGCGCTGGGTGACGAATCGACGGCGGAGAACATCGTGCGCAACCCTGCGGCGACCGGGCAGCTGCTCGACGCGGCGCAGCAGCAGCGCGAGCGTGCCGCCGATGCGGCGGCCGACGGCGAGACCGGAGCCGATGGGACCGATGGCGCCGCGCCCACAGCGGAGGATATGCGCGCCAAGGCGCGCCGCATCGCCGCCGACCATCAGGAGGGCAAGGTCGACATCACCGCGGTCGACTCCATCGGCCGCGCGACGGCCGACGACGTCAAGGAGGCGCTGCACCAGGTCATCGACCCGGAGCTCGGCGTGGACGTCATGGACCTCGGCCTCGTCTACGGAATCGAGATCGACAGCCTGGGTCGCGCCATCATCACGATGACGCTGACCACTCCGGCATGCCCGCTGACGTCCCTGATCGAGGACGAATGCGCCACCGTGCTCGCCGGCCTCGTGGACGAGTTCCGCATCGACTGGACGTGGACCCCGCCGTGGAACGTCGACATGATGACCCCCGAGGGCGCCGAGCAGATGGCCGCCCTCGGCTTCAACCCCGGCAACCTGCCCCAGTACTGAGGCCGACGGTTTTGACACGATTGCGGATTCGGCACGGCATGGATCCCAACGGAGGGTGCAGACGCATCAGGTGTCTGCACCCTCGCTTTTATTGCGTGTTATTGCGTCGGCTGCGTGGCATAGAACGCGACGGCCGTGCTCGCCGCCACGTTCAGGGAATCCACCCCGTGGTACATGGGAATTTTCACCGTGAGGTCGGTGCGCGCAATCGTGCGGTGCTTGAGCCCATCGCCCTCCGTGCCGAACACGAGGGCGATGCGGTCGATGCGCTGCGCGTCGCCCTCGGGCAGGCCGAGCCGTCGCGTGAGCTCCTGCATGCTGATCGAATCGTCGGTCAGCGCCATCGCCACCGTCGTGAAACCCAAATCGTGAAGCAGCGCCAGACCCTTGTCAGGCCAATCGTGGACATCCGAACCGATGCGCGTCCACGGCACTTGGAACACGGTGCCCATCGACACGCGAGCGGCGCGGCGGTACAGCGGGTCGCCACATGACGGCGTGACGAGCACGGCGTCCACGCCCAGCGCCGCGGCCGAGCGCATGATCGCGCCGACATTCGTGAAATCCACGATATTCTCCATCACCGCAATGCGTCGGGCGCCGCGCACCACATCCTCGACGCTTGGCAGCGGCCACCGGCGCATCGCGCACAGGGCGCCGCGGTGCATGCGGTATCCCGTCAGTTGCTTGAGCAGGGCGGGGGAGGCGACGAACACGGGGATGTCGGGACCCCATTCGGCGTCCACCTGCGCGAATTCGCGGCCCATGCCCTCGAGCCATGGCTCCTCGACGAGGAAAGACAACGGCTCCACATGTGCGTCGAGGGCGCGGTCGATGACCTTCGGGCTTTCCGCGATGAACATGCCTTTCTCGGGTTCCAGACGATTTCGCAGCTGGATTTCGGTCAGGCTGGTGTACGCCGCGAGGCGTGGGTCGTCGAGCGTGGAGACGTGGATGATGCGCATGAGGCTCCTTCGAAGACGGATGACGTGCATTGCGAACATCATTGTAGGCAAGGCCGGAAACCGCACAAAAGCGCGCGACACGCCGTAAGTTGCGACAATCGTGAGCGGTGGTATTCTATTCAACTGTTGCGCCAAGGAGCGCAGCCAAGAAAACAGAAAATGTCCGGGTGGCGGAATGGTAGACGCGCTAGCTTGAGGTGCTAGTGGTCATTTTTAAACGACCGTGCGGGTTCAAGTCCCGCTCCGGACACGATTCCGAAAGGCTTCCGAGAAATCGGAAGCCTTCTTCGTTCTGCTACGCCGGCGATGGTGCCGTGAGCATGACGGAGTCGCGCCGTCGATGTCGCCGTGGCTGCGATATCACCATGGCCACGATGGTGCCGGCTGCTCACCGTGAATTCCCCATTGGGTTGGGAACGGTTTGTCTCCGTCGTGTAAAGTAACAAGTGATTCATGAGTCTTTCATGGGTCCGCGGTGTTCTGCCGCGTATTCCGAGAGAATCACAGACAGGCCGTTGATGGAGAAAAGATCACGTGCCTGCCCGAAGGGAAACCAATAATGAAAGAAGAGAGAACTGCGTCCAGACTACGCAGATGGGGAGCGATAGGATTCCTCTCCATCGCGTTCGCTTTGGGCGGACTGTCCGTTCCGATGGCGAATGCCGCGGATGCAACGGATACCGCATCCATCCGGATTCCGGCACAGACAAGTAGCGTATGGGTGGATCTGGAATCGGACAATCCCGATCTTGACGCCGTTTCGGGGGATGTGTCCGGCAACCGGTTGGATTTCAAACAGTCGGTCAATGGCCGTACGGCGATTCTCAATGTTCCTTCCTCTGCGAAGGATGCCGATGCGATGATGACGATCAGCTCCGACAAGGATATCGCCGTGGACCTGGCGATTACGTATGTCGGAGACGATGATGTGGTTCTGGCAGAGCAACGAGGCAAATTTACGGCTTCCGGGCTCTCCGTCGAGCCTGCGAACGTTTCGGCGGGCGACGGAGAGATCGTTGTCTCGTCGAATGGTCCGGGCGATGTGGTGTCCGCACCGAAGGATCTTGGGGATTCGCTTGCCGACACAGGTTCGATGCTTCTGGGCATCGTGTTCTTCGCTCTGGCTTGTGCCATCGCTTTCACGGTGGCCATTGTCGGGCGCCGTCATATCGTCGCCGTTCGTGCTTCGGATTCGTTTGTGGATTCACGCAGTGCGGGCACTCCCGCTGACGAAGGGGAGGAGTGACGACAATGGTTGACCGTAAGAGCACTGTCATGAGGTCCGGCCTGCGGCGCGGCATCGCGCTGTTCGTCGCGGCGGCATCCTTCCTGAGTCTGGGCGTCAACGGGGCCTATGCAGGCCAGGGCGGCATCACATCCGTGTCAGACGCCCTTGTCAGTGACGCAACGTACCGGGTTCCCGCGGTGGAAAGCACAATCGGGCTGGGTGCGATCCCCGTCGGCGCCGAGGGACCCGTTTCGGTTCGGACGGCGGACGGCGCTGCATCGGCGTTGGTTCGCATCTCGGTATTCGGTGCCGCAGAGGATACCGATGTCACGATGGGAGGAGCTGCGGTTCTGCATGTCGCCGCTGGGCACGATGCCTCGACTACGGTGCTGGCTCCAGTGAAGGACGGTGCCGTCACGATGGCCGCTACCGGACAGGTCGATGCCAGGGTCGAGGTCCTGGCCTCCTTTGGATCGGATACGACGACGCCGGGATCCACCGTGGCATTGGAATCGCCTGTTACTCGTGCCGATAATGCCAGTGGCCTCGCCGCGTCCGCGTTGACAGTCCAGAAACAGACGATCGGTCTGCTCGGAAGGGGAGGTGTGCCTGTTGAAGGTATCCGCGCCGCATATGTGACCGCCGATATCTCGTTGGACGGTGCTGGAACTGTGACCCTCGCCGGTCAGCAGCTTCGTCTGGATGCAGGCCGAACCGTGGTCTCAACTCTCGTGACCACGGATGACAAGGGCAATGTCGAGGTTTGCACCGACGGTGTGTCGGGCGCTTTGAGGCTTGACGTGCGCGGTTACGTGGTTGGTTCCGGGCAGAACTTGGAGTCCGCCAATGTGCAAGGTGGCTTTGTCCCTGTTGCCGGTTCGGCAGCCGAATCCGCCGTTATCGAAGATGGCGGGGTTGCCTCTGTTGATGTGGGCCAGCGAACCAAGGGCGTGAGTTTTGGTATCGGTCTTGTCGATGCAGATGGGAACGATTCGCGTGGGTACCTTGATGCCGGTGAAGAACAGCTTGGACGTTCACATGGTGCGGTATTGGATGCCACGAACGGCGCTCAGCCGCAACTTGATGTGATCGAAGGCACGGAAGGCACCGTCCCGGTGTCCCTTCGGGGCACCGATGCCACTGCGGATTTGCTTCTGATCGGTGATGTGCTTGCACAGGCCCCGACGGAGAAGGGTTCCGTGAGCATCTCCATCGACACGCCGGCAGAAGGGCAGACGATTGACCTCGGACAAAAGCCGCTGTACACCGCTTCTGGAACCGTGACGTCGGACCACGCAATTAAGAGCGTGGAAGTCACGGGCGATGGCGGGGCCACGGGAACCGCCGCAGTCAGTTATGATGCGACGGGAACCCGGTGGTCCTTCGATTTCAGTCTTCCGGAAAGTGGGAGCACGACGCTGACCTTCACCGCGACAACCGTGAACGGAGACACCGCGTCCAAAAGCGTGACTGTAAATGCGGCGCTCCCGGACGATGATGAGACCGTGCTCAATCCCAGGACCCACGAGATTGCTTCAGGCGATTCAAGCCCTGTGATCGAGGTCGCGGATGATTCCGTGATGCTTTCCGCTGCCCCTGATTTCCAAGTCGGCGACCTGATCGTCACGGGATTCTCCGAAGGCGCTCCCGATGGTTTCATCCGATGGGTGGATGCGATTGACGAGAACAACGGCACGTGGGTCGTATCCACGCACGAGGCCACCGTCGGCGATGCATTTTATCAGGTCAGCAAGGTCACGGCCGATCCGTCGCAGTCGCGGGTGACCGAAGTGGAAGGGGCATCCGATGCGACGATTGTCGAAGGGCAGGGGGATGCCGCTGGCAGCACCGCCACAACGGACGGTGCGATGTCGGACGATGCCGAAGATGGTGCGGATGCGTCTTCTGATGTGTCAGCGAATATCCTCTCTTCCGATACGGGCGCGGCCACGGTAAGTGACCGAATCATGACACAGGACGGTTCTTTCGTAGCCAACCCTGCGGTGGATACCACGGGATCTTCAGGCGACGCATACGCCGTCCGGAACGTCAGCTCGGGCAATGACTCCATCAAGAGTTCCGATTGGGTCGATGCCAACTCCCAAGATGTCACACTGAGCCAATCCTTCAGCAAGAGCGTGACCGTATATTTCGCCAAAGGCGAGAAGAAATTCCAGGTCTCCGACAGCAAGCTCAGCCATAAGGTCTCCGGGACGTTCGGATTCACAACCGGTTTCACGACGTCAATGGGCTGCGTTTTCGGACTCATCGTCAGGCCACAACGCAAGGCGTTCTTCGTCACGCCCCATCTGGAGTACTTCAGAATCGGCACCGAGAAGGACACGAGCACCACCACGAAGCTCAACCTCAGCGGTACCTATACCGCATCGGTTCCTTTGGCAACGATCGAGAACAAATACGTCTTCGACGCGATCATTCCGATTTGCATCACCTACAAGGTGTCCGCGAGCGTCGACCTGTCGGGCACGTTCGAGCTCAGCGCGACCACAAAGAGCAGCTCCAAGCAGCAGAGCGGATACATCTTTGACGATCGCAATGGAATCGATACCTCGTACTCGAATCAGAAGGAACCGAGTTCCGACGATTCTTCGTCCGAGGAATCGGACCGCTGCGCAAAGTCAGCGGACGAGAACGTGTCGATCAGCGTCGACGTGTGTCTGAAAGGCGAAATCAAGGGCCTTCTCTATGATGCGGCTGGCTTCACATGCACGGCGAAGGTCGGAAAGACGATTGAGAAGACCAAGACGGATAAAAGCGGCGGCAAAGGTGAGATTACGCTGAGCTTGATACCGTATGTGAGTCTCGGCGTCGTGTTCAACCTCCAGATTCCGATCGTGGACATGCCGCTGTACGATGTGAAGATCGCGGAATACAAGGTACAAGGCAAGGCGTCAGCCAAGCTGCTGTCCTACACGACTTGCTCGATCACCTCCGGCGATGGCTCCGCAGGCTCCTCCGGTTCCTCCTCATCAGATTCGTCGCCATCCGATGTCGCGGATGGGCATGATGGCATGACGAGTGTGACCTGGTATGGTGACAGGACTTCCACCGGTTCGACCACCTGGGAGAAGCCGGGGACCACGCTTGAGGTCTCTCCGAGTCTCGTCCAGGGGAAGATCGCATCCGGTGGTGGATCGGCGTCGGTGTCCGGCATGAGCGGCGTCATCGTCCAGACCCGATATGTGACGTATGCGGTGAAGAACGGGAATTCCTTCCAGATCCCTGATGAGGCGATTTCCGTCACCGCGTATTCCGGTGACTCGGGTGTCGTGACGGTCGGTGACAAGTCGAATGACCTTGTGTTCGTCATCGACACCACCGGTTCGATGAGCGGCGAGATCTCCGGCGTCAAAACCGACATCGAGTCGCTCGTCGATTCCATCTCGTCAACCACTAGCGACTACCGCATCGCCATCGTCGAGTACAAGGACGATTGCGATGCCTACCAGTCACGGGTCGACGTTGACTTTACCAACGATGTCAGCGCTCTCAAAAGCGGCCTGGACGGAATGTGGGCCGACGGAGGAGGGGACACGCCCGAGAGCATGTACTCGGGTATCAAAACGGGCGTCGATCTGGACTGGAGGGCAGGTTCCACCAAGTCCATCATCCTCATCGGCGACGCGCCTGGCAAAGATCCCGAACCCGTGACCGGCTACACCTTCGACACCGTGGTGGATGCCGCCACGGCCAAGAACATCCAGATCTACCCGATGGGCAGGGTGTGGAACTACTCCGATTCCGATTCGATTCCGACATCCACCGTCGCGTTCAGCGGTGAGACAGGGAGCGTGGGCACGGACAACACGACGGGCGCCCTGCGCCCGCTGTCCGCCGGTGCTTTGTCCAGTTCCGGTCCGAGTGTCACAGCCATGATCGCCGAACGCTCTGCGCTCGCGGCCTATGCCACTCATGGTGGCGCCGATGGCAGGACCGACGTATCAGCGCCGGCGGCAGATGGCCTGTCAATCGCAACGGCCATAAGTGACCCCGGTGATAGCTTCCGCGATTTCACGGATCGTATAGCGCGGCAGACAGGCGGCGTCTTCATCGAATACAAGAGCGAGGATTTCGTCAATCGGCTCGAATCGGCAGTGACATTCGCGACGACACGCCCTGACGTTGACACGAACCTTCGGGGAACGCCCCACACAGGGGAGAGCGTGACATTCAACGCCACGGCCACGCTCCACGCTGATGGGGATCCGGTCGCCTCCTACATCTGGGATTTCGGCGACGGCACCGATTCCGTGACGACCACGACGGACACCGCCTCGCATACCTATGCGGCGGCCGGCAACTACGACGTCATCGTGCGAGTCCGCACGGCGAGCGGCATCGAAGGAAGCGGCACGCTTCCTGTAGCAGTCACGGACCGACAGTCACCAACCGTCTACAAGGCGCATAAGGTCGTCAGCAAGGCTGCGGCCGGTGCAGGTTCGGTGGAGCTGAACTTCCCGATAGATGAGGGAACCGACAGCTATTCCACAGCCACGTTCGCCAACGGTTCGGACACCCTGGACGTGGCCGGCGAAGGAACATGGAGCATCAGGCGTGACTCCGATGGGCTGATGCTCGCGACGTTCACACCCGATCCGAACTTCTCCGGTTCCCAGACCACGCATGTGCCCTACACCGTTTACAACACGGGCGGGGACAGCAACACATCCGAGATGTGGGTGAGATACGTCGACTGACGCCATCCGTCCCATGACGTGTGCCCCGGGAGGTTCCGCCGCAGAGCGGGCCTCCCGTTTCACGTCTGTTGCTCTGGACCGGGCGGGGCTTTCATGGCTTCGGTGCAGCGGGATTGCGACCGTGCGTTTTCTGTTCGCCGGCCGTCCACCGTGAATTCCCCGTTCCATTACGGTCTGGTCCATTTCTGATCGGTGGAATCGTGTGACAATGGAACAATGAGTGATATGAACGTTTTTCCCCAGACGCCCGTTTCCGGCGATGACGCCGGGCGGAGCGGCGGCATGCCTGATACGAGCATTCTTAGTGCGGGCCCTGCCGGCACAAGCCCGGAGGACAACGCCTTCGCGCAGGCCATCGACCTCGACGCGCGTATCGCGCGGTTCAACGCTGGCTCCGGCGGCGCCTACGGGAAGATCCTCGGGGAGGACCTCAGGCTCGCCCGGGGCATCATCGTGGATTCCAACGCGTTGTACTGCGAGGTTTCCCAAGGCTCGGGCAGCAGCGACGGATACACACCGACGATGGCATGGTTCCATTACTTCCTCGTGGCCTTCACGGACGTGCACGGGCGCCAGGTGCGCGTGTGGAGCGGCGACGTGCCGTACTCCGCGCGTGACCTTGAGCTCGGCAGCGCCGTCGTGGTGCAGTACGCGAACCGGGAGAGCGCCGATGACATCCGCATCCGCCGGATTTTCACCTACCCGGATTTCAACGTATCCATGCCCGGCACAGTGAGGGATGTGCAAGGCGGCGCGGGCATTGCGCCGGCGGGACGTCGCGCGCACCATGTGTCGGGCGAGGATGATTATCAGGACCCGCGGTCTTTCGGCGCAAAGTGGCGCCAGGCGCCGTGGGGCACTCGCTACGGCACCAGCGGGATGGACGGCTACCGTCTGTTCGGCCGGTCGGCGCGGCCCGAGAATGCCGGCGAGGGGGAGACAGCCCGCGCCTCGGTGCGCGCCGCCCGCGCGCTCCAGGCGGTTATGGAGATCGCCGGCTTCGGGTTCTGCCTGTCTCTCGCCGTGTCGCCGCTTCTGTCGATGTTCGGTGTGGACGCCTCGCTTCCGTACCGATGGGTCGCCACCATCGTGTTCCTTCTCGTGTTCCTTATCTGTGCGGTCACGTACTACCTGCGCTACGGCGCCGCGAAGAGGGCAGCCGGTTCCGCGGGAAGGCCGCGCTGGCATATCGACGAGCGCGCGAAGGTACTCGACGCGGTAACCGTCCCGCTGTTCAACGCGGACGCATTCTGCGGCTACGGTTACGTGGCCAGGCTCGAGAGGCAGACCGGCGAGACCGTGTGGGCCATGGGCGATCCGGAGGCCGGCGAATCCTATCTGGCGCACGACGGACGGCCGCCCGTGGCGGCGGGTGACGAGGTGACGCTTATGAGGTCCGGCAAGCGCATGTACGTGCGTCGCGTGCAGGAGTAACACCGGCAGCGGGTGGTGGCGCTGGGGCGGCGGGCGGTGGCGCGAGTTGCGCCGGGCGCGGCCTTGCGCCGGGTGCTACCCTGAAAGGCATGACGCTTCCTGTTTTCGTGCTCCACGATTCCCCCGCCATGCCGGTTGACGTTGCATTTCCGGTCGGCTCGCACCCGCAGCTTCCCGAATCCGTGCAGCGCCACGCCTTCAAATCCATGCGACTGGTCGAAGGGGACGAATTCCAACTCACCGACGGCAGGGGAGCACGCATCACGATGCGCGTGGACGATGCCGACGCGATGCTCGCCCACGTCACCGCCGTCACCGCCGACCCCGCGCCCGCCGTGCGACTCGGACTCATCCAGGCCCTCGCGAAAGGCGGCCGCGACGAGCAGGCCATCGAAACATCCACCGAAATCGGCGTCGACGCGGTTATGCCGTGGCAGGCGAACCGGTCCATCGTGCAATGGAAGGGCTCGAAGGCTGACAAGGCGCTCGCGAAATGGCGCGGCGTGCTCGTCGCCGCCACAGAGCAGTCGCGCCGGGCGTGGGTTCCCGACCTCGAGCCGCTGCACACCACGCGGCAGCTGGCCGAGTGGATCGCCGACGCCACGCGGCGCGGCGACATGGTTATCGTGCTGCATCAGGATGCCACCGACACCTGGGCCGGCGTCGAATCCGCCGCCTCAGCCCTCGCCGACCGCGCGCGGAACGTGGCCGACGGCGTTTCGGCAGGCGCCTTGGCCGGCGCTTCGGCAGGCGCGGAGCCCGCGACGATCTGGGTAGTCGTCGGACCGGAAGGCGGCATAGCGGACGATGAGGTCGCGCGCTTCGTGGAGGCCGGCGCCCGCAGTTGCGTCATCGGCAGCACGATTCTGCGGGCCTCGACCGCGGGGCCGGTGGCACTGACGCTTCTCGCCCGCGCCCTCGGCCGGATCTAGCCCGCGCCCGGCGCCCGGCGCCTGCAGCCAGGCCCGGTTCCCTCGTTTCCCCCACGGTGCCTCTCACTGGCACTCCGCCCGCCAGTGAGAGTGACTGTTGGGGTTGGGGTTGTTGGGAATGGGCGGGTTTTTCTCCAAGGGTGCCTCTCACTGGCACTGTGCCCGCCAGTGAGGGCGACTGTTGCAGAGGAAGCCCAGTGTTTTCAACGAGGGAATTGTCAACAGTGCCTCTTACTGGCACTGCGTTCGCCAGTGAGAGTGACTGTTGCGGGGGAATCCTAGTGTTTTCAGTGGTGGGATCGTGAACGGTGCCTCTCGCTGGCACTCCGCCCGCCAGTGAGGGCGACTGTTGGGGTTGGGGTTGTTGGGAATGGGCGGGTTTTTCTCCAAGGGTGCCTCTCACTGGCACTGTGCCCGCCAGTGAGGGCGACTGTTGCAGAGGAAGCCCAGTGTTTTCAACGAGGGAATTGTCAACAGTGCCTCTTACTGGCACTGCGTTCGCCAGTGAGAGTGACTGTTGCGGGGGAATCCTAGTGTTTTCAGTGGTGGGATCGTGAACGGTGCCTCTCGCTGGCACTCCGCCCGCCAGTGAGGGCGACTGTTGGGGTTGGGGTTGTTGGGAATGGGCGGGTTTTTCTCCAAGGGTGCCTCTCACTGGCACTGTGCCCGCCAGTGAGGGCGACTGTTGCAGAGGAAGCCCAGTGTTTTCAACGAGGGAATCGTCAACAGTGCCTCTTACTGGCACTGCGTTCGCCAGTGAGAGTGACTGTTGCGGGGGAATCCTAGTGTTTTCAGTGGTGGGATCGTGAACGGTGCCTCTCGCTGGCACTCCGCCCGCCAGTGAGGCCCACCGTTGCGGAGGCCGCCCGGGCGGATCCACGATTGCCCGTTGTGCGGGTGGCGAAGGGGAGGCCAAAACGGCATGGCGGGGAATAAGATGGAAGATGACATCGCCAAGGGATGGCGCATGACCCAAGGAGTGACTATGGCTGAAGAGAACGACTGCCTGTTCTGCAAGATCGCCGCCGGACAGATTCCGAGCACCAAGGTGTACGAGGATGACACCGTCTACGCTTTCGAGGACATCAACCCCGTCAGCGAGGTGCATGTGCTGGTGATTCCGAAGAAGCATTACCCGAATGCGGCCGCCGTCGCATCCGCGGACCCGCAGCTGTTCGCGCATATCGTGGAAACCGCCCAGGCCATCGCCGACAAGCGCTGCGACGGGGCGTTCCATCTGCTGTTCAACACCGGCGAGGCCGCCGGCCAGACCGTTTTCCACTGCCATGCGCATGTGCTCGGCGGCAAGCCGGACGCTGCGAAGCTGGTCAAGGCCCTCGCCTGAGCGAACAGGCCGGGCATCGACCATCGGCCGGGCCTGAGCGCCCGGCCCGTCCCAACACAGCCCACATCGCATTCCCATTCCGCAATCCGCATAACTGCATAATGCTCCAGGCATGACGCGTGAAAGGTACCCGTGGCAACAACGACGCGAACCATCATCATTCCGTCCGAACTCGATCCCGTGGCCGTGTACGGCCCGGCGGACACCGTGATCCGCCGCATCGAGCAGGCCTTCCCCGAGGTGACGATCATCGTGCGAGGCAATCGCATCGCCGTGGTGTCGCGCTCCAAACAGACCGAGTCCCAGGCCATCAAGGCGGAGAACACGATTCGCCAGGTCATCGAGGCCGCCTACACCGCCCCGCTGGATGCCGAGGGCGTCGACCGCCTGCTCGACAGGCCGTATGTGCGCGACCCCGCCGTTCCCGCCGTTCGCGACGACGGCGCAGACGCATGGCATGATGACGACCGCGCGGAGCACCGCACGCGTGTGCCCGGCATCATCACGATGGCGCGCGGCGTGCCCGTCCGTCCGAAAACGGCCGGCCAGATGGCCTATGTGAACGCCATCGAGACGCATACCATCACCTTTGGCATCGGCCCCGCCGGCACCGGCAAGACATACCTCGCGGTGGCCAAGGCCGTGCGCGTCTTCGAGGACGGCCTCGTGCGCCGCATCATCCTCACGCGCCCCGCCGTGGAGGCGGGGGAGAACCTCGGCTTCCTGCCGGGAACCCTGAGCGAGAAGGTCGACCCCTACCTGCGTCCGCTCTACGATGCCCTCTCCGACATGATCGGCGGCGAACGTCTGCACCGGTATCTCACCGACGGCACGATCGAGGTGGCGCCGCTCGCGTATATGCGCGGCCGCACGCTCAACGACGCGTATGTGATCCTCGACGAGGCGCAGAACACCACGCCGCAGCAGATGAAGATGTTCCTGACGCGCCTGGGCTTCAACACGCGCATGATCATCACCGGCGACATCACGCAGGTCGATTTCGAGGTGCGCAACTCCGGCCTCGTCTCGATCGAGGACGTGCTCGGTGGCATCGACGACATCGCCTTCGTGCATCTGGACTCCCGCGACGTCGTGCGACACTCCCTTGTCGGCGTCATCGTGCGCGCCTATGATGCGTATTCCGCACGGCACGGAGGGGAGCCGGGCGAACGCGGAGCCGGCCCCCGCTCGCGGCGCGGGACGCATGCGTCGTCCGCCGCCCGGCCCGGCCACACCGATACCGACACCGACAGGTACGACACCCCGCAGTACAAGGAAAGCGAACGATGAGCGTCGACGTTACGAACGAAACCGAATGGGTTATCGACCCCAGGCTCTTCTCGAACCTGGCCCTGTGGACCATGGACCAGATGTGGGTCAGCTCGCAGTCCGACCTCACCATCATGTTCAACGAGCCCGAGGCCATGGCGCGCCTTCACCTCGAATGGATGAACCTCGAAGGGCCCACCGACGTCATGAGCTTCCCGATGGACGAGCTGCGCCCCGGCGACGAGAAGCACCAGCCCGAAGGCGTGCTCGGCGACATCGTGCTGTGCCCCTACGTGGCGCACCAGCAGGCGCTCGCGGCGGGCCACAGCACCGTCGAGGAGATGATGCTGCTGACCATTCACGGCATCCTTCACCTCCTGGGCTACGACCACACCACGAAGGCGCAGGAGGTGCAGATGTTCGGCCTGCAGCGCCAGCTGCTGCTCACCTTCCTCTCCAACCGCCCCGGCGTGATCCGCGACGCGTTCCTTCCGCAGGGCGCGCCCGACCTGCTCGCCGAATACGACCTCGTGCATCGGAACGAGGCGTAGCATGGAGAATCTGTCCGGCAGCGACATAGCGCTGATCGTCGCCCTCGTCATCGTCACGCTGCTTCTCGCGTGGCTCTCCCTCGTCATGGCATCCGTCGAGGCCGCCGTGAGCCGCGTCACACGCGCGAGTCTGAACAACCTCATCCTCGAGGTGCAGACCTCCGACGAGACGCAGTTCACGCGCATGAAGCATATCGACAAGATCCACCATGTGCAGCATCTCGTCGACGACCGTTACGCCACGGGCGGCGCGTGCGTGTTCTTCCGCGTGCTGTTCAACATCTCCAGCGGCGCGCTCGTCGCCGTCATCGCGGCGTTCTGCGGGGCGCCGCTGTGGGGCGAGGTGCTGGCGGGCGTGGTGTTCGCGCTGATCGTGGCGTTCATATCCACGATGGTGCGGCCGCGCATGGTCGGCGCCACGAAGCCGCTGCAATACCTCCTGCGCTACAGCGGCCTCGTGCGTTTCGCCCGTGCGCTCGCCCCGTTCGCGCGCGACCGCAACCGCGCGCATCTGCACCATGACGAGCTGTCGGACGACGAGGAGCTCGAGAAGATCCAGCTCGAGCAGGGCCGTGCCATGATCGACCGCCTGGCCGAAAGCAGCGACATGGACCCGGAGATCTCCGAAATGCTGCGCAATGTGCTCACGCTGTCCGACACGCTGACGCGCGAGATCATGGTGCCGCGCACCGACATGATCTGCATCGAGCGCATGGACTCGCTCCAGTCGGCGCTCAAGATGTTCTCACGCTCCGGTTTCTCGCGCGTGCCGATCATCGGCGAATCCGTCGACGACCTCGTCGGCATGGCCTACATGAAGGACGCCGTGCGCGCCGTCACCTTCAACCCCCAGGCCGCGCAGCGCCCCGTCGAGTCCATCGCGCGCGATCCCATGCTTGTGCCCGAGACGAAGCCCGTCGACGACCTCTTCCACCAGATGCAGCGCAGCCGGCAGCATATCGCCGTCGTCGTGGACGAATACGGCGGCATCGCCGGCCTCGTCACCATCGAGGACACGATCGAGCAGATCGTGGGCGAGCTCGAGGACGAGCACGACCGCACCCAGCACACCGAGCCGGAGAAGGTGGGGGAGAAATCGTGGAAGGTGCCGGCGCGCACGCCGCTGTCCGACATCGAGGAGCTTTTCGAAATCGACCTCGACGAGGATGACGTGGACACCGTGTACGGCCTGCTGACGAAGGCGCTGGGGCGCGTGCCGCTCGTCGGCTCGTCGGCGGTGACGCGCGGCATCAGGCTGACGGCGGTGGATTCCGCGGGCCGCCGCAAGAAGGTCTCCACGATTCTCGTGGAGCCGGCCGGGGACGAGTTCGAGACCCCGGAGGATAATGATTCGGACGATACGAAGCAGGAACGGAAGGACGACGACAATCGTGAATAGCACCACAGCACCTCAGGCCGGAGGCGACGCGGGAATGGACGCGGCAGGCAAGGCCGCGGCCGGGAACCCGGCGGGAACGGAACCGCACAGGTCCGGCTTCGTGGCCGTCGTCGGGCGGCCGAACGTCGGCAAGTCCACGCTGATCAACGCGCTGATGGGCACGCAGGTGGCCATCACCTCGAACCGACCGGAAACCACGCGCAAGGTGATCCGCGGCATCCTCACGCTTGACAATGCGCAGATCGTGCTCGTCGACACGCCGGGCATCCACCGCCCGCGCACGCTGCTCGGCCAGCGCCTCAACGACATGGTGGACGCCTCGCTCGCCGACGCGGACGCCATCGCCTTTCTGCTGCCCGCGGACCAGGAGATCGGCCCGGGCGACCGCCGCATCCTGTCGCGCCTGAGGTCGCAGTTCGCGGCCAAGGACGACTCCGGCGCATGGTCCTGGCGCGTGCCCGTCATCGGCATCCTGACGAAAATCGACATGCTGTCGCGCAGCCAGCTCATGGCCAAGCTCGTCGAGATCGACCAGTTCGCCGACTTCACCGACATCGTGCCTGTGTCCGCGCTTGACAAAGACAATATGGACGAGGTGCAGCGCGTGCTGGTCGAGGCACTGCCCGAAGGGCCGCAGCTGTACCCGACCGAGCAGATCAGCGAGGAGTCCAAGGAGTCCCAGATCGCCGAGCTCGTGCGCGGCGTCATGCTCGAGGAGCTGACCGACGAGTTGCCGCATTCCCTTGCCGTGGTGGTCGATTCCATCGATTACCCCGAGGACGAGGACGACGAGGAGAACGGCGGCGAGGGCGAGGACGCTGCGGCCGACGATGCGGCTTCTGACGGTGCAACCGCCGACGCCGCGAAGCAGGAGCAGCCGACCCCGGAGCAGACGCAGGCGCCACGCAAGGCGCGCGTGAGTATCTCCATCTACGTGGAGCGCCCCTCGCAGAAGCCGATCGTCATCGGCCACAAGGCCGAGCATATCGTGCGCGTGAAGAAGAAGCTGCGCACGCCCATCAACCGCATCGTCGGCATGAAGTCGGCCATGGACATCCACGTCAAGGTGGCCAAGAACTGGCAGTCCGACCCCAAGAAACTCGACCGCCTCGGCTTCATGTGATCGGACGGTGCCGTCGCTGGCGCCGAACGGTTGGCGGCAGGCGTAAGAGCGGCCCGGCACCTGGCCTTGATATGCGAAGGGCTCCTCCCCGAATGGGGGAGGAGCCCTTCGCATATGCCGCTGACGTGCTGATGCGCGGTATCAGTAATCGTCACTCGCACGGGTAGCGCATGGACCAATCGGCGCGCAGGTCGTCGAGCGCGCCGAGCATATGCAGCGACTGCGTATGCGGCATCTCCGGGCATTCGATGCGCCCGTCGAGAATCGCCTGCGCCGCCGACGCGACCTCGTACTCGTAACCCGTCAGCTGCTCGGGCGGCACGAGGTGGTCGATGAGACGGTGGTTGGCGTCGTACACGTCGATGGCCTCGGGATTGTTGATGTTCCACACGATGGCGTAGCCCTCGGTGCCCTGGATGATTCCCAGGCGCGGCGAGGCGCACAGCATGGAGGCGGATGACGACGTGAGCACGCCGTTGTCGAGCACGGCCGCCGCCTGGAAGGTCTGGTCGACGCCTTCGGGCGACATAACCACGTTCGACAGCATGCGCGTGACCGTGGCGTTCGGGAAGATCATGCCGCCGAAATTCAAGGCGTACACGCCGCAGTCGAGCAGGATGCCGCCGCCGAGAGTCGGGTCGGTCATGCGCTTCTTATGCGTGAGCGGATACGACAGATCCGCGTGCATCTGCACGATGCGACCGATGCGACCGGAGGCGAGCATGTCGGTGAGCATCGTGCGGCTCGGCATGTAGCGCGTCCACATGGCCTCGGCGCATAGCACGCGGTTGTCGCGGGATGTCTCGATCATCTCCTCGGCCTGCGCGATGTTGATGGCGAACGGCTTCTCGACGAGCACGTTCTTGCCATGCTCCATGGCGTCGATGGCCTGGTCCTTGTGGAAGACATTCGGCGTGGCGATGTAGACGAGGTCCACCTCGGGGTCATCAAGCAGTTCCTCGTAGCTTCCATAGGAGCGGGTGAATCCATAGGTTTCCGCCCAGTCGGCGGCGCGGTCGGCATCATCATGCGTGGCGCAGGCGTAGGGCTCCACAAGCGTGTGGTAGCGCGGATCGTCGGACATCTTCCGCAGCGTCTCGCCCATATGCGCGGCGATGCGTCCCAGACCGAGCACGCCGACGCGGACCGTGCCCTCCTTGGCTCCATTCCTGGCGCTCATCTCAACCTCCTTGTCACCGTGGCCTCCGGGCTGGGCGTCGTTGGACGCTCGGCGCTCGGCGGTCCGATTGGTGTGTGGCCATGCCACATATCCCATCTGAATTCTACCCGCGGGTGTGTCCGGCGCGTGACGTCGCCGCGTGCGCCTCCCCATGCGCTGAGACACCGTGCGGACACACGGCGCGGAAACAAAAGACGCCGTGCCGGGCCTCCGACGAGGAAGGTCCGGCACGGCGTCGGGAACATCGTATGGATGCGCCGCCCGCGCCTACTTGCGCGGAACGTACATCTGCGTATCCAGCAGCCTGGAGTAGCGGCGCAGCACCTTGGGGCGGATCACCTTCATGGAGGCGGTCATGAGGCCGTTCTCCTGCGTGAAGTCCTCGGGCACGATGATGAACTTGCGCACGGACTCGGCGCGGGAGACGCCTTCGTTCGCGAGGTCCACGTACTTCTGCACCTCGGCGCGCACGGCGCCGTTCGTGCAAGCCTCCTCCATCGGCATGGAGCGGTTCAGGCCGTTGGCCTCGAGCCAGTCGCCCAGAACATCCGTGTCGAGCGTGATAAGCGCGGAGATGAACGGGCGCTTGTCGCCGAGCACCAGCGCATGCGACACGATGGAGCAGCGTTGGATGGCCTCCTCGATCGGAGTGGGGGAGACGTTCTTGCCGCCGGCCGTGATGATGAGGTCCTTCTTGCGGCCCGTGATGTACAGGAACCCGTCCACGTCGAGGCGGCCCAGGTCGCCCGTGGCGTACCAGCCGTCCTTGGTGAAGGAGCTGGCGGTGGCCTCGTCGTTCTTGTGGTAGCGCTTGAACACGCTGCGGCCCTTGAGCTGGATCTCGCCCTCCTCGGAGAGGCGCACGGAGAATCCGGGGAACGCCACGCCCACGCTGCCGGCGCGGAACGGCGTGCCGAGCGGGGCGAAGGCGCACGGCGCGGTGGTTTCGGTCAGGCCGTAGCCCTCGTATACCGGGATTCCGGCGCCGCGGTAGAACGTCATGAGCTCGGGGTCGAGGGGGGCGCCGCCGCACACAAGCCACTTGATGCGCCCGCCGAGGGCGGACTTGAGCTGCGAGTACACAATCTGCTCGTACATCGCGCGGTGCGCGGCGGTGACGGGGCTCGCGTGGCCGTTCGCCGCCACCTGGCGCATGTACTTGCGCGCCGTCTCGACGGCGGAGGCGAACACGAGGCCCTTGGGGCCGCGGCCGGCCTTCTGCGAAGCGGCGTTGTACACCTTCTCGAGCACACGCGGCACCACGATCAGCGCGGTGGGGCGCGCCACCTGGAGGTCGGAGAGCAGCGTCTTGATGCCGGTGGCGATGTACACGTGCATCTGCGCGCCGACGACGCCGTAGTTGATGGCGCGGGCGAAGGTGTGCGCCTGCGGCAGGAACATGAGGATCGAGCCGTCGGGGTCGTTCACGATGTCGGGGATGAAGGCCTGCAGGTTGTAGGCGAGCTGCAGGTAGTGCTCGTGCGTCATCTCGACGCCCTTCGGCGCGGCGGTGGAGCCGGAGGTGTACACGATGGAGCACAGGTCCGTCTTGTGGATCGAGGCGATGCGCGCGTCGAGCGTGGCGTCGTCGATGGCGTCGCCGTAGGCGCGCAGGGCGTCGAGGTCGCCGTTCTCGAAGCAGCCGACGCGGCGGACGGTGGGGCAGTCCTCCTCGATGCCTTCGCATTTGGCCGCCATGTCGCGCGTCTCCACCACCACGGCGCGGGCGTCGGAGTTATTCGCGATATTGCGGATCTGCTCGGCGGAGTCGGTGTCGTAGACGGTGGCGATCACCGCGCCCACGGCCAGTGCCGCGGCATCGAAGACATCCCACTCGTAGCTCGTGTGGCACATGAAGGCGATCGCGTCGCCCTTCTCGAGGCCGATGTGGATGAGGCCCTTGGCGACGCGGCGGATGTCGGCGAGCGTCTCGGCCGCGGTCATCGTGACCCACTGGCCGTCCTTCTTGTACGAGAACAGCGGATCGTCGGGCATGCGGCGGGCGCGGTCCTCGTACAGCGTGTAGACGGTGGCATCGTCGTCGATGCTGTCGACGCCTTCGGTGCGCGAGGTCAGCAGGCCCGTCTTCTCGTCGATGTACGTCGTCGTCGGATAGTCCTTCGACCACCACGCCTCGTACGGCAGCTTCGACGTGTCGATGGCCGAGGTGGGGGTGACGTCTTCGTCATAGTCGGGAGTGTCGGTGTCGGAGTACTTTCCGAGGCGATGGGCGCGCTGTGCCACTCCTGCGACGGAGGACTTGATGGATTGGAAGAATGTCACGGTATCTCCTCTTCTATTTGTCCTTCATGAATTGTACAGGGGTGCGGCGGCAAATCCTTTCGATAACCTCCGGTGGGTTCGCCCCACCGGAGGTTTTTCGTATGCGATGGCGGTCACCCCCGCGCGGCTGTTCCGGGCCGTCCGCCGTCCGTGGCATGGACCGGGGGTGTCCATTGTCTGGTGCGCACGCCTCGGGGTCTGGGAAAGTGGGTTATTATCGGCCACGGTGCCCTCTGCCGTGAGGGGCCGTTCGTATTGTGTAAGGAGGAGGATCCAGTGGCAGATCAGTCACAGGCAACAGTGGCCTATGGCGTCTTCAACGAGACCTCGGATCATGAGAAAAGGGTGGCGCTGACGCCTGACATCGTGACGCGCCTGAAGAAGTCCGGCGTCACATGCCTGATCGAGAAGGGCGCGGGAGAGGCCGCCCTGTATTCCGACGACGATTACGCCAAGGCAGGCGCGAAGGTCGTAGACCGCGACGGCGTCATCGCCGGCGCCCAGGCCTTCGGCTTCGTGGGCCGCCCGGACGACGCGCTTATCGCCAAGCTCCCCAAGGGCTCGTGGGTTATCGGCATGCTCGGCTCGTTCACCGACAAGGACTACGTCGAGTCCCTGAACCAGCACGGCCTCGTCGCCGTCGCCATCGAGAAGTTGCCCCGCCAGCTGAGCTCCGCCCAGTCCATGGACGAGATGACCAGCCAGAACTCCGTCATGGGCTACAAGGCCGCCCTCGTCGCGGCCAACGAGTACGGCGCCTTCTTCCCGATGATGACCACCGCCGCCGGCACCATCCGCCCGGCCAAGGTGCTCGTCCTCGGCGCCGGCATCGCCGGCCTCCAGGCCATCGCCACCGCCCGCCGCCTCGGCGCGGTCGTGACGGCATACGATGTCCGCCCCGCCTCGAAGAACGAGGTCCTCTCGCTCGGCGCGAAGTTCCTCGACCTTGGCCTCGACTTCTCCAAGGGGCAGGGCGAAGGCGGCTACGCGCGTGCCCTCACCCCCGAGGAGCAGGCGCAGCAGCAGGCCGCCGTCGACCAGAAGGCCGCCGGCTTCGACGTCATCATCACCACCGCGAAGGTGCCCGGCCGCAAGCCTCCGGTCCTCCTGACCAAGGCCGGCGTCGACGGCCTCAAGCGCGGCGCCGTCATCGTGGATTGCGCGGCCTCGGACCTGGGCGGCAACGTGCCCGGCTCCGTGCCCGAGCAGACCATCGTCACCGACAACGGCGTCAAGATCATCGGCGCCCCGACGCTGTCGAGCGAGGTGTCCACCACCGCGTCGAACCTGCTGGCCCGCAACGTGGCCGACGTCCTGACCCATTTCATCCGCGACGGCAAGCTGTCCGTCGACCTGTCCGAGGAGCTCGACGACAAGATGGTCGTCGCCGGCCGCCCCGCCCAGGCCGCGGCCGACGCCCAGGCCGACGCCGCCAAGAAGGCGTAAAGGAGAGACCGCATGAATACCATCGTCGTTTCCATCACCCTGTTCATCCTCGCCCTGCTCATCGGCATCGAGGTCATCGGCAAGGTCCCCGCGACCCTGCACACGCCGCTGATGTCGGGCGGCAACTCCATCCACGGCATCGTGCTCGTCGGCGTCATCATCGTGGCGGCCCACGCGGACACCCCGCTCGCCCTCGTGTTCGTGGGCCTCGCGGCGCTGCTCGGCACCATCAACGTGGTCGGCGGCTATGTGGTGACCGAGCGCATGCTCGAGATGTTCAAGCCGAAGAAGGACGTCGAGGCCAAGTCCGACGCCAAGGCCGAGAAGTAAGGAGAGGCCGCACCGTGACAGCATTCGAAATCATCCAGTGGTTCGTGTACCTGTTCGCCTCCGTGCTTTTCGTGCGCGGCCTGCACTACATGAACTCCCCGAAGACCGCCGTCAAGGGCAACCACGTGTCCATCCTGGGCATGGTGATCGCCGTCATCATGGCCTTCGTCGGCTTCTTCTATGACACCGAGGGCAAGCGCTTCACCGCCGACTTCAACGTCACCGCGCTGATCGTCGTGGTCGCGTGCATCCTCGTCGGCGCCATCGTCGGCGTGCGCCTGGCCACCAAGACGAAGTCCACGGACTTCCCGCAGCTCGTGTCGCTGTTCAATACGGTCGGCGGCGGCGCCGCGGCCCTCGTCGCGCTCAACGACATCATGAACACCACCGATGACGAGGTCAGCCTCGTCCTGCTCATCACCGCGGGACTCGGCGTCATCATCGGCTCCGTGACGTTCTCCGGCTCGCTCGTGGCCGCCGGCAAGCTCCAGCGCATCCTGTCGGGCAAGCCCGCCCACATCCCGGGCAAGACCTTCCTGACGCTGCTCAACATCGCCGCCATCATCGCGTCGTTCGTGCTGCTGTGCGCGCAGCCGGACCAGCGCAGCCTCTGGGCGATCGTGGCGCTCGCGCTGTCGTTCATCTACGGCCTGCTCTTCGTGTTCCCGATCGGCGGCGCCGATATGCCGGTCGTCATCTCCGTGTTGAACGCGTGCACCGGTACGGCCGTCGCCATGTCGGGCCTCGCGCTTGGCAACGTGGCGCTGATCGTGGCCGGCGCCCTTGTGGGCGCGTCCGGCATGACGCTGTCGGTGCTTATGGCGAAGGCCATGAACCGCAAGCTCAGCGCCGTGCTCCTGGGCGGCTTCGGCGGTGACGATGCCGCGGCCGCCGCGGGCGACGGTCCGCAGGGCACGATGAAGGAGACCTCCGCCGACGACGTGGCCATGCAGCTCGCCTACGCGCAGAAGGTCATCTTCGTGCCGGGCTTCGGCCTGGCGCAGGCGCAGGCCCAGCGCGACCTCGCCGACCTCGGCGCGATGCTCGAGAAGAAGGGCATCGAGGTCGAGTACGCCATCCACCCGGTGGCCGGCCGTATGCCGGGCCACATGAACGTGCTGCTCGCCGAGGCCAACGTGCCGTACGAGGAGCTCGTCGACCGCGATGACATCAACCCGCAGTTCCCGCAGGCCAACGTCGCGCTCGTGGTGGGCGCCAACGACGTCACGAACCCCGCCGCCCGCAGGCCCGGCACGCCGGTTTCCGGCATGCCGATCCTCGACGTCGACAAGGCGCAGCACGTCGTGGTCATCAAGCGTGGCCGCGGCACCGGCTACGCCGGCATCCAGAACGAGCTGTACTTCCAGGACAACACGCAGATGCTGTTCGGCGACGCCAAGAAGGAGCTCGAGGAGATCATCGCCGCGCTCAAGGAGCTCGACGCCTGATATCCGCCTCTGCGCCGGCGCCGCTTCATCGTGACGCCGGTTTGGCAAGCCGCCGCGGTGGGTCCCGCATGGATCCGCCGCGGCGGCTTTGCTATGCCGGCGCTGTTTTGCTATGCCGGCGCTGTGGTCGACGGGCGTGGAAGGATCCACGATGGCTCCATCGGTTCCGCGATGTTGCGCCGGTCGGCGCCGCGTGGTAGGTTACTTCCTTGGTGCGTGCACGAGCACGCCCGCTTTGGCGAGGGAACCGCAGTCGGCGGTTCCGTAATCGACTGGGCTTCTAGATCCGCGCGGCGCATTCCGCGCGTTCTCAAGACTCGTCGATGTGTTGAAGCAAATCCCGAAACAGCGGAATTCCGCATGGAGGAAACACATCATGGCAGCCATCGTTCTCAATGGCACTGAGCGTACCGAGTTCGGCAAGGGTGCTGCGCGCCGCATGCGCGTCGCCGGCCTCATCCCGGCCACCATCTACGCGGGCGGCAACCAGCCCGTCTACATCGAGCTTCCGATGCGCGAGACCACCAATGCCCTGCGCCACACGAACGCCCTGTACCAGATCAAGTTCGGCGACCAGACCAAGCACGCGGTCGTCAAGGACGTCCAGCGCAACCCGGTCAAGCGCATCATCGAGCACATCGACTTCTACGAGGTCGTCGCCGGCGAGAAGATCACCGTCGAGGTGCCGGTGTTCGTCGAGGGCACGCCGAAGGGCGCCGCCGTGGCGTTCGTCGACATCCAGGAGCTCGCCGTGCGCGCCGACGTCACCAACCTGCCGGAGCGCATCGTCGTTTCCGTCGACGGCCTGCAGGACGGCGACAAGGTGTTCGCCAAGGACGTCAAGCTGCCGGAGGGCGCCGAGCTCGCCGAGCACGTGAACCCGGAGGAGTCCGTCGTGTCCGTCGAGGTGCCGGAAGAGGATGTGCCGGAGACGGCCGCCCCGGCTGCCGACGCCACCGCCGATGCCGCGGCCGCTGCCCCGGCTGCCGACGCCGACAAGGCCTGATTCGCGCGCCACACGGCGCAATCGGTATTCAAAACGGACCGTCGCGGTTTTCCGCGGCGGTCCGTTTCGTTCTGTGCCTTTCGTTGTTCGCTGTGCGGCGCGGTGTCTTCTGACTCGCCGATTGAGCCGCCTGTCGCGTCGGCGGGTGGCCCAGAGCGGGGAGGGCGGCTATCATCGTGGAGTGGAGGAACTCCCCACACCTGCATGGCATGGCCGCACGGCGCTGCCAGGCACAGCGTTGCCATGCGCCGAGCGCGTCACCGCGCGCCGACTGCGCGCCGACCGCATGCGCCGCGACCGTCCGCATGGCGGATACGGCTTTCAGAATGTGAACCGTCCCGCTCCGCGCCCGGGAGGATGTGAGAGAGTAACACCATCACGCGGCGTCACAAGCGCCGCCCCACCATAACGAAAATGCCGCAAAACGGCGATGCCGTGTTTACGAGCAAAGCAAAGAAGTAAAGGTATGACTGAGAATTCTCATCACGATCCCGCGGCTCTTAACGAGCTCGCTGCGAAGTTCACCGTCCTGCCGAACGACAACCCGACGCCGGATGCCAAGCGCGAGGAGCTGATCGACAAGCCGAAGTTCGGCCAGCTGTTCTCTGACAACATGGCCCATATGACGTGGACCGCCGGCGAAGGCTGGACCGACCGCCGCATCGAGCCGTACGCACCGCTCAAGCTCGACCCGGGCGCATCCGTGCTGCATTATGCTCAGGAGGTCTTCGAGGGCCTCAAGGCCTACCACCACGCCGACGGCTCCATCTGGATCTTCCGCCCGGACGCCAACGCCGAGCGTTTCCAGAACTCCGCCACGCGTCTGGCCCTGCCGGAGCTTCCCGTCGATGACTTCATCGGTTCCGTGGCCGCCCTTATCAAGCGCGACCACAAGTGGGTCCCGACCCGCCGCGAGTACACGCTGTACATGCGTCCGTTCATGTTCGCCTCCGAGCCGTTCCTCGGCGTGCGCAAGGCGCAGGAAGTCGAGTACTGCGTCATCGCGTCCCCGTCCGGTCCGTACTTCCCGGGCGGCGTCAAGCCGGTGAGCATCTGGGTGGAAGACAAGTGGTTCCGCACCGGCCCCGGTGGCACGGGCTTCGCCAAGTGCGGCGGCAACTACGCCGCCTCCCTCATCGGCGAGTACAACGGCATCGACCACGGCTGCCAGCAGGTGTGCTTCGTCGACGCGGCCACCAAGACGTACCTCGAGGAGCTCGGCGGCATGAACATGATGGTCGTGCACAAGGACGGCCACGTGGAGACCCCGAGCCTGACGGGCAACATCCTTCCGGGCGTCACCCGCCGCTCCCTCATCCAGCTCATCCAGGATGACGGCCGCGACGTGGTCGAGACCATGATCAAGCTCGACGACCTGCTCGAGGACATCAAGTCCGGCGAGGTCACCGAGGTCTTCGCCTGCGGCACCGCCGCCATCATCACCCCGATCGGTCGCTTCAAGTCCGAGAAGTTCGACGTCGAGGTCAACGGCGGCCAGTCCGGCGAGTACACGATGAAGCTGCGCAACCAGCTCCTCGGCATCCAGCTCGGCGAGGTCGAGGACCCGCATAACTGGATGTGGAAGGTCATGTGAACCGTGGCATAGCTTCCGTGGCCGTCGCGGTTTCGTCGCGGCCACGGTTTCGCAGAGGTCACGATTTTGCAGAGATCATGGTGTGCTGAACCACGATCTATACGCTGAATCACTTCAGTGAAGCCATTGCAGTTCGGGCTTCCAGCCTTGCGGGGCTGGAAGCCCGAACTGTTTGTCGTTTGTTGTATCTCGCGTGCGCGTGCCTCTATGCCTGCATGCCTGCCGTTTCCGTGTTACGCGTGCCCCTGCGCGCGTTCCTGTGTGCCGTTCCCGTTCCGCCATGCGTCGCGCAGTCGTCCACGAATGGCCTGGATGGTTGACAATCTCGGCGTGTCGCATTACGTTGGGGTGCGGTTAAGCGGTTCGCAAGCATTCGCCCAGCGTCACAAAACGCGGGGGAGGAATCTTCGCGTCAGTGTCTCCGACAACGCACACAATGCGTGGGGAGGCGACCCATGGTTGCCGCGCCATAATTCGGATGCCTACACGGCATGGCGATTGCCTTGCATCAGGCTTCCGGGACGTGAGTGCGCCCAGCGTTGGTTTTCGTAAAGTCCGTCTGATGCCGGTTGCATGAATGGTATGAACGACATCAGTGACACGGATGCATGAATGACATGGTTCCATCAATGACATGGCTGGTACGGATGGTTGTGCGCTGTTGTCGGCGACATGCACAATCCCTGTGCTGCTGAGAGCCTCACGCAACGTTCCCCATAGAGAAGAGAGAAAGAATGTCAAACACCGAAACCACAGCCGTGGATAAGGGTGAGAAAAGGGCGAGCTTCACCGGGCGCATCGGCTATGTGATGGCCGCCGCCGGTTCGGCAATCGGCCTGGGCAACATCTGGAGGTTCCCGTACCTCGCCGCTAAATACGGCGGCGCCGTGTTTCTGATCGTCTACCTGATCAGCGTGTACACCTTCGGCTACGTGCTCATCACGTCGGAAACCGTCATCGGCCGCAAGACCAAGAAAAGCCCGGTCGGTGCCTTCCGCCACTTCGGCAACACGAAGGCGCACAGCTTCGGCGGCTGGATCAACGCCATCATCCCCATGCTCATCGCCCCGTATTACTCCGTCATCGGCGGCTGGGTGCTCTACTACATGTTCTCCTACATGCAGGGGCAGGTCAAGGAGCTGGGCGGAGACAATGCGTTCACGAACTTCATCTCCAGCGGCACGTCCGTGGAATTCTGGTTCCTCGTGTTCGCCGTCTGCACGATTGCCGTCATCTTCTTCGGCGTGCAGAACGGCGTGGAGCGCGTCTCCAAGGTGCTGCTGCCGGTTCTCGTTGTGCTGTCCGTCGTCGTGTGCATCTATTCGTGCACGCGCCCCGGAGCCATCGATGGCATCAAGTACTTCTTCATCCCGCAGATGCAGAACGTGTCGTGGATGACCTTCGTCACCGCCATCGGCCAGATGTTCTACTCGCTGTCCTGCGCCATGGGCATCCTCATCACGTATGGCTCGTACATGAAGCGTGACGTGAGCATCGAGAAGTCCACCACGCAGGTCGAGTTCTTCGACACTCTCATCGCCGTGCTCGCCGGTCTTATGATCATTCCCGCCGTATTCGCCTTCTATGGCAATGATGCGTCGCAGACGCTCAAGGCGGGTCCGTCGCTGATGTTCATCACCATGCCGAAGGTGTTCGGCAGCATGGGCTTCGGCATGGCCATCGGCATCGTGTTCTTCCTGCTCGTGTTCCTCGCCGCGCTCACCAGCTCCATCTCGCTGATGGAAAGCGCCGTCTCCACGTTCCAGGACGAGCTCGGCATGTCCCGTCCGATCGCCACGCTCACGTACGGCGGCATCTACATCGTGCTCGGCACACTCTCCAGCCTGGGATTCAACGTGCTTGGCAACGTCAAGCTGCTCGGCATGGACTTCCTCGACTTCTTCGACTTCATCACGAACTCCGTGATGATGCCGATCGCCGCCATCGCCATCTGCCTGCTGGTGCTGCGCTCCGTCACGCTCAAGGGTGTCGAGGACGAGGTGACGTACGATGGCGCGCCGTTCAAGCGCAAGAAGGTGTACAACTTCGTCGTCAAGTACGTGTGCATCGCGTTCCTCGTGATCATCTTGGTGAGCTCCGTGCTCAATGCGTTCGGCGTGATCCATATGTGAGGCGGGGGAGCCCGATGTGAGCCGGGGCGCCGATGAACCGGTTGCGAGACCGTTGCGGCCGGATGAGTCCGGATCCGCGACGGTTCCGTGACCGTTCCGCTCCGGTGAGGTGCTGCCCCGGGGACGGACACTTGTCTGACTCATGGCATGCCACCGGGTTCAACACGCCCCCTTCGATGCGCGGCCATCGCCTCAGTGCGGTGGCCGCGTTCTCATATCCGTGCGCGGGTTATGAGGTGGCGGCGCGTGCGCTCGCGACGGTAACGGTGCCCTTCGCTGGCACGCGAGTAACCAGTGAGGCCGACCGTTGGCGGGAGAAGTGTGTGTTTTCAACGATGGAATCGTCAACAGTGCCTCTCGCAGGCAGTCCATTGACCAGTGAGGCCGACCGTTGGAGCGGAGATCGTTGGGAATGGGTGGATTCTTTTCCAACGGTGCCTTTCACTGGCAGTCCATCGACCAGTGAGAGCGACTGTTGGCGGGAGAAGTGAGTGTTTTCAACGATGGAATCGTGAACAGTGCCTTTCACTGGCAGTCCATCGACCAGTGAGGCCGACCGTTGGCGGGGAAGGCGAGTGTTCCCAACGATGGGATCGTGAACGGTGCCTCTCGCTGGCAGTCCATCGACCAGGGAGACCGACTGTTGGGGAGGAGGCCCAGTGTTCCCAACGATGGGATCGTGAACGGTGCCTCTCGCTGGCAGTCCACCAACCAGTGAGGCCGACTGTTGCCGGATCCGGAATCGTTTCGTGAATCGTGGGCCCCGAATCGTGACGCCGCGCGCCGCGCCGCGCACTGGCACCGAACCCGGAGCAACAAAAAGGCCCCGCCGATGGGGGCGGGGCCTATGTGAAGAGCGCGACCGGCTGGTTTACAGCTGGTTGATGGCGTTCGCCAGGGCGGACTTGCGGTTCGCGGCCTGGTTCTTGTGGATGAAGCCACGGCCGGCGGCCTTGTCGAGCTTCTGCGACGCGACGGCGTAGGCAGCCTGCGCGGCGGCCTTGTCGCCGGTGGCGATGGCCTCGCGGGTCCTGCGCACGGCGGTCTTGAGCTCCGACTTGACGGAGACGTTGCGCTTGTGCGCCTTCTCGTTGGTCAGAATGCGCTTCTTCTGAGACTTGATGTTAGCCAATGTAGTTCCTTTTGACGAGTTTTACAGTTGTTCAACGGCCATACGAACGGATATCATACCATAACCTACGCTACTATTGAGGGGATATTGCGAAAAAGTCGGCGGATTCGCCCCGGGCAGCGTGCTTCCGCGCGCTTCGTCGCGCACCCCGCGCCGACGGCAATCGGCGGCGAACGATTGCCGTGGCCAGCGCCCCGTGCCGTACCAAGCCCGTGTGCGGGCGATAACGCGGAGGTTGCGATGGAAGCGACACAGGTGACATTGGAAAGCAATGCGTTTTTCTATGGCATTGAGTACTTGGCGGTGTTCTGTTGTGGCTTGCTCGGCGGTCTTGCCGCCGTGCGCAAGCATTATGACCTCTTCGCCATCCTTCTGACCGCGTGGGTGACCTCGTTGGGCGGCGGTCTCGTCCGCGACGTCATCCTGGGGGCGCGGCCTCCCGTAGGGATATCCGACAAAGGCATGGTGATCACCGCCCTTGCCGCCGGGCTGATCGTGGCGGTCATGCATCCGGAAGTGGACCGCATGCACTGGTCGATGATCGTCCTTGATGCGCTGGCGCTGGGCCTGTTCGCCGTCAACGGCACGCAGAAGGCCCTCATGTATGGCACCAGCGGCATGGCTGCCGTCTTTCTGGGCATGTTCACCGCCCTCGCCGGCGGATTGATCAGGGACGTGCTGCTCAACGAGGTGCCGACGGTGGTACGAGACCGCCACTGGTATGCGTTCCCCTCGTTTGTCGGCAGCGTCCTTACCGTTGTCAGCAGCCGCGCCCGAGCCAATGGCCTGGTGAGCCCGCGGGGAGAGATCGTCGTCGACGTGGCGATCATCATCCTGGTGGTGGTGATGCGCGTCCTGTCGGTGCGCTTCGACATCACCCTTCCGGGCGCGATGCCCCGGCGGGAGGCCCTGCACATGCCCGAGCGCCCCCGCACAGGTCGCGGAGCGCATGCTTCCTCGCGTTCCCAGCAAGGCGAACCTGTGCACGGCGAATCTGTGCAAGGGGTGGCCGCACAGGGGGAGCGCGCTCATGGGGAATCCGCACAAGGGGAGCAGCTGCAAGGGGAGCCGCTGCAAGCTTCGCAGCCTGCGCGCGAGGCTGAGCCTGCGCGCGAAGGCTCAAGCCCGCATGATGTCGGCGAACGGACGTAAGGTGACGGAAACCCGCGGACGATGAAGCCGGGCGGCTTATGCGCAGCCGACTCGCGGGTGCACGTGTCGAAGGCGATGCCAGAGAGGATGAGTAATGTCAGGGGCTTCCACGCTGGTCTATGTCGATACCGAAAACACTCGCGCCGCGCAGGATGCCAGAGCCGATCGGTCCGACTCCAACGCCAGTGACATGCGCAAACCATCGGCTCCCGCCCCGTCATCGGCCGGCGAGAAGGCTTCGGTTCCGGGGAAGCTGTGTGACATCGGTGCATTGCGCACCGGCTCCGATGTGGTGGAATATCTGACGGCGCGTTTCGCCCAGCAGCAGGAGCCTCCCACTCAGGCGCAGCATGCAACGCAGAGGATGGGTCGTTTCTTTGGGTTCCTGCATCGTCGCACGCCGCATGTGCCGTCGCGTCTCGCACAGTTCCATGCGCCCGACAGGAAGGCGTTCAGGAATTTCATCCATGGGGCGTCGTGGGCGGTGGGCCACAATCTCGTGGATTTCGACATGGCAGCCATCGGCGACGATCTGACCGCCGCCGGCATTCGCCAATGCATCGACACGCTGCCCCTGTCCGCGCTGCTGTATCCAAGCAAAGCCAGCCATGCCTTGGGCAAACCCGAGAAAATAAGCGACGATGCGCTCAACAATCCGCTGACGGATGCCTATAAATGCCGCGATCTGTTTTTGCAAGAGATTCAGAAATACGCGTCGCTGGACGAGACGATGCGGATGGTGTATGCGCTGCTGTTGCAACACCACCCGTATTTTCGCGGATGGTACGCCTTGCTGCGTCAGGCGGGCGAGGCGTGCGCCATCGAAGCGTGGAAGGCCCCGCGGCATGGCGCGCCCGCGGCTTCCGATCGCGGCGGTGCAGCGCATGCCGCACAGGAAGCGCGCCATGGCGCCCGCGCGCAATCGGCTGCCGTCGGCGACGCGCCTGTCGATCCGCAAGCCGTGAGCGACGGCGTGAAGCTGCTGCCGGACGTGGCGAACCTTGCCGCGCAGGCGATGGAGGAGGAGATCGCGGCACTGCCAGATCCCTGCCTGTGTGAATCGGCCGATCTTGCCCGGCTGGCGATGGACCGGCCGGTGGAGCTTGCCTATGCGCTCGCCTACGCGCTGGCACCGGTGGACAAGCGCCATATCAGCGAGTGGGCCCTTCGCCGTTTCCCGGGAATTACAGGCGTGCTGGATGCGTTGTGCCGCACGCGCTGCTCGTCGCCATCGTGTCGGTATTGCACCACCATGCTCGACGCCACCGTGCAATTGCGCCGTGTCTTCGGCTTCGAATCCTTCCGCACGTGGCAGGGGCAGGACCTGCAGCGGCAGGCCGTGCAAGCGGCGATCGACGGGGAGTCCATCATGGCGGTTTTCCCCACCGGCGGCGGCAAGTCCTTGACATTCCAGCTGCCGGCGATCATCGACGGGCAGAGAGTGGACGGGCTGACCATCGTCATCTCGCCATTGCAATCCTTGATGGTCGACCAGGTTGCGTCGCTGGAACGGCGTGGCATCACCGCAGCCGCGACCATCAACGGCACGCTAGACCCCGTGCAGCGCACCAATCAGATCGAACGGGTCCGAAGTGGCATCGCCTCCCTGCTGTACATCGCGCCGGAATCCTTGCGGTCGCCAACGATTCAGCGGCTGGTGCAATCACGGAACGTCACGCGCATCGTCGTCGACGAAGCGCACTGTTTCTCCGCCTGGGGCCAGGACTTCCGCGTGGACTACTGGTACATCGGTGAATTCATCAGGCAGCTTGAATCACACGTGGGGCGGAGCATACCTGTGTCCTGTTTCACCGCCACTGCCAAGCAGCAGGTCATCGCCGACATCCGCACTTATTTTCACGACCAGACGGGCAGGGACCTGCGGCTGTTCGCCACAACCGCGCAACGGCGCAACCTGCACTATCAGGTCATCCCCGTTGACGCCGACGACGAGCACCGTTACCGGGCCCTGCGCGAGCTCATCGAAAAGAAGGATCCCTGCCCGCCGACCATCGTCTTCGTCGCCAAGCGCCGCCAGACCACGGAACTTGCCCGAAGGCTCAGCCGCGACGGAATCCCGGCATGCGCATTCCACGGAGACATGTCCGTCGTTGAGAAAATGACCAGCCAGGAGGCTTTCCTCAGCGGCCGCGTCAACGTGATGGTCGCCACCAAGGCGTTCGGCATGGGGATCGACAAGTCGGATGTGCAGCAGGTCATCCACTACACGATCTCCGAATCCTTGGAGGACTACGTCCAAGAATCCGGCAGGGCGGGACGCGATGAGCGGCTTGACGCGGATTGCATCATCCTGTACAACGCGCGTGACCTGGACGTGCACTTCCAGATGCTCAATCAAAGCCGCATCACCATCAACCAGATCCAGCAGGTATGGCAGGCCATCAAGTATCTGAGCGACAGTCGCCATCACGGGCGCATGTCGTTCACCGCCAGCGCCTTGGAGATAGCCCGCGAAGCCGGGTGGAGCAACACGTCCTACGACGTGGAGACGCGCGTGCGGGCGGCGCTCATGTCACTGGAGCAATCCGGATACATCACACGCGGCATCAACGCATCCCGCGTTTTCGCCGACAGCCTTGCCGTCGACGACATCCCGTCCGCGCGCAGCATCCTCGAAAAGCCAAACAGCGGCATGGGCCCCGAGCGGATCGAGGAATGCGTGCGCATACTCTCCCGTCTGCTCTCCAGCAAGCACACGGGCCAGGGCATGCAGGGGGAGGCCGAAAGCCGAGTGGACTACCTCGCCGATTGCCTCGCCTTGCCCAAGGGACGGGTGCGTGACGACATCGACGAGATGAAACGCCTCAAGATCTTGCGAAACGACACCGACATGCACGCCTACGTGCGACGAGGCAAGGCGTCGGGGCGTTCGCGCCGAGGCACGTTGAGCGAGATGAACGCCTTGGAGACATTCCTCGTGGACTTCCTCGTGCGCCACGTGCACGACGGTCAGTCAGTGGAATACAAGGAGGCCAATGAGGCCGCGCTGGAAGCGGGAATCGCCACCAGCAGCGTTCCGAAGGTGAAGTCCATCGTCGCTTCGTGGATCGACGCGCGCTACATCCGCAAGCCCGCGCATCCCAACGCATCCTCCATCGACATCACGTTCGCCGACGGCATCGATGGGAAGACGTTCGCCCAACGCGTCTCGGAACGCCAACGCCACGCCCGGAGCATCGACGATTATGTGACCGACCTGGCCCATACGCAGCTCGCCCAGATGCGTTCCCGCGGCGAAAACGCTGGGGAGCGCATCGACGTCGTGTTCTCTTTGGTCGATTTGCAGCGTTGCTGCGCCGCCGATGATGCGACGGATGGGGGCACGTCCGACCTTAGCCCGCACCTTAAGGGATTCGGACTTACACCCGTCTCGGAGCCTGCCGCCGGCGCATCCGACGCCACGACCGCCCCATCCGTGAACCTGACGGACGTGCGGCGCGCGGTGCTGTATTTGGAAAGGACAGGGGAGCTGGATATCGAAGGCGGCTTCCTGGTCATCTACAACGGTATGCGCATCACCCGCGTCGAAACGGACAACCGGCGCCGTTACCGCAAAGAGGACTACGCGCAGCTCGATGCCTATTACCGCAACAGGATCGAGCAGATTCACTTGGTCGGCCGCTTCGCCTCGATGATGGTCGACGACCACGACCGGGCGATGCGCTTCGCCGCGGATTACTTCGCCATGGATCACGATACGTTCCTTGACACATACATCAGCAAAAGCGACCGTGCCGGACTGTCGCTGGGCATGACCAAACAACGGTACGACCTTCTGTTCGCCGGCCTCAACGAGGAGCAGCGTCGCGTCATCGACGACGCCACGCACCGGGTGATCGTGGTCGCCGCAGGGCCGGGAAGCGGCAAGACGATGACCCTCGTGCACAAGCTGGCAAGCCTGGTGCTGCTGGAAGACACCAAGCCCGAGCAGCTGCTCATGCTCACCTTCTCGCACGCCGCCGCCATGGAATTCGCCCACCGCCTGTACGACCTCATCGGCGACATGTCGTATTACGTCGGCATACGCACCTTCTATGCCTTCGCATTCGACGTGGCAGGCCGCGTCGGCAACCTCGAGCAGGCAGACACCATCGAACGGCAGGCGGCGGCGCTACTCAACGACCCGGACGCCGGCATCGATGAATCGGTGTGCACGAAAACCTGTCTCGTCATCGACGAAGCCCAGGACATGTCAGCCGACGAATACGAACTGGTCGCCGCGCTGATGCGCCGCAACACGGACATGCGTGTCATCGCAGTCGGCGACGACGACCAAGCCATCATGGGGTTCCGTGGGGCCGACAGCGCCTACATGGCGAAGTTTGCCTCCGCCGCCAACGACCCCGATGAGCCCGCTCCTCCCGCCGTTGCCGGGCAGCCGGGCGGTGCCGTGCCCGAAAACGCGGCGCTCGCCGATGACGCCACCATCATCGAGCTATCTGTGAATTATCGCAGCGACACATCCATCGTCGAGGCGGCCAATGCACTCCTCACGCTCAAACCCCACGGCCTGAAGACGACACGCTGCCACGCCCACAGCCGCGAACAGGGCAGCGTGGAGCATGTCGTCCTCGACCATCCGAGCATCACGTCGGTCATCGAACGGGTCGATGAACGCTGGCACGCCACCCACGCGCAGGATGGACACAGCGCGGAAAGCCACGGCGTGGAAAGCTCTGGCACGGCGGGCGGGGGAAGCATCGCCGTGCTCGTTCCCACCAACGAGGATGTCGCCACGGTCTACTGCGAGCTGCAGCATCGCGGCGTTCCCGTGACGTTCATCGACGACCACGCTGGCTTCCGCGCCGAGATGCTCGAGGAATGCGCCGTCTTCCTCGAATCCCTGGACGATAACATGGTGATTCCCACCGAGCATTATCGCGAGGCTCTTGATCGACTGCGCGCACGTTTCTCTCGCAGCATCGTCGTCGAAGACGTAACCGGTGCGTTGCAACGCTACGCCGACAGCGTCGGAACCATCTATCGGTCCGACTTGGAAGAAATGCTGGCGAACACCACGGTGGCGGAACTGATGCAGCCGGAGGGCTCGGACGTCATCGTGTCGACCTACCACAAGGCCAAGGGGCGGCAGTTCGACACCGTCTACTGCCAGGTGACCGAACGATTCACGCCCGCCGACATCCAGGCCGTGAACCTTCTGTATGTGGGGATGACGCGCGCCCGCCATTCGCTGGTATTGTGTGATTCCTCGGCAATGCTGCACGACCTTGACGAGCCGTTCGCGAAGGCCGGGGTGCGTGTGACGCGCGACTCGCGTGACTACGGGGAGCCGCGGAACGTGATGCTGGCATGCTCGCTGCGCGATGTCCGGCTCGGTGACGTGGAGAGTGACGCGGCGCAGCGGGCGATTGGCGGGCTGCAGGCGGGCGACGCGCTCCACGGGCGCATCGATTCGCGGGACGGAGGCGGGTCGCTGCGGTTCGTGTTGGACTGCGGCGACGGTACGCACGCCACGGTCCGGCCGTCGCGAAGCATGAACGAGAAAATCAACAGATACGTGTGCAGGCGCGGAGGAACGGGCAGATACCATGTGCTCAAGGCGGACGTGGGTTACGTGGTGCGCTGGTATGACAACAAGACCGACAGGGAGTGGAAGGTCGCCCTCCCGCGTTTGATTCTAGGCCGGTAGCCTGCCGGGGATTGGCGGAAGGCGGGTGCGTGACGGTAGTTTGGCGGCGGTTGCGCAACGCGCTGCCGCCGTTGCCTGCCCAAGCCGTTAGACTGGAACAATTGGATATGCCCGCCGCACGCAACCGACGGGTGAGGACGTATGTGTGGACGCCGGTATCCGTCTTCCGGCGGTCGTGGACAAGGAGAACGCTCAGTGATGCAACAGAAAAACAAGCCCGGTTCCACCAACCCGGAGCTCATCCGCAACTTCTGCATCATCGCGCATATCGACCATGGCAAGTCTACGGTCGCCGACCGCATCCTGCAGATGTCGGGCGTCGTGCCGCAGCGCGAGATGCATGACCGCTTCCTCGACCGCATGGACATCGAGCAGGAGCGCGGCATCACCATCAAGTCTCAGGCCGTGCGCGTGCCGTGGACCTTCGACGGGCAGGAATACACGCTCGGCATGATCGACACGCCGGGCCACGTCGACTTCTCATACGAGGTGTCCCGCGCGCTCGCCGCATGCGAGGGTGCCGTGCTCCTCGTCGACGCCACGCAGGGCATCGAGGCACAGACGCTGTCGAACCTGTACATGGCCATCGACAACGACCTGACCATCATCCCCGTGCTCAACAAAATCGACCTGCCGAGCGCCGAGCCCGACAAGCATGCCGAGGAGATCGCCGGCCTGCTGGGCTGCGACACCTCCGACGTGCTGCGCGTGTCGGGCAAAACCGGCGAGGGCGTGGCCGACCTGCTCGACCGCATCGTCATGGAGGTGCCCGCACCCACCGGCGACCCCGACGCGCCGGCCCGCGCTCTCATCTTCGACTCCGTGTACGACTCGTACCGTGGCATCGTCACCTACATCCGCATGGTCGATGGCGAGCTGCACAGCCGCGAGCGCATCCGCATGATGGGCCTGGGTACGACGCACGATCCGATCGAGCTGGGCGTGATCCAGCCGGATATGACGCCGACGGATTCGCTGGGCGCCGGCGAGGTGGGCTATGTGATCACCGGCGTGAAGGACGTGCGCCAGTCGAAGGTGGGCGACACGATTACGACGGAGGCGCGTCCGGCGGCCCAGGCGCTGCCCGGCTACCGCGACCCCAAGCCGATGGTGTACGCGGGTCTGTTCCCGATCGACAACGCGCAGTTCCCGGAGCTGCGCGATGCGCTGGACAAGCTCAAGCTCAACGATGCCGCGCTTGTGTACGAGCCCGAGACGTCGGTGGCGCTGGGTTTCGGCTTCCGCTGCGGCTTCCTCGGCCTGCTGCATATGGAGATCGTGTCGGAGCGCCTGCAGCGCGAGTTCGGCCTCGACCTCATCTCCACGGCGCCGAACGTGGAGTACGACGTCACGGCCGAGGACGGCACGCTGCACCATGTCAAGAACCCCAGCGAGTTCCCCGACGGCAAGGTCAAGAGCATCGTGGAGCCGATGGTGGCGGCCGACATCATCACGCCGAAGGAGTTCATCGGCTCGGTGATGGAGCTGTGCCAGGATCATCGCGGCCAGATGGGAACGATGGAGTACATCGGCACGGAGCGCGTGGAGATGCACTACCGCATCCCGCTTGCGGAAATCGTGTTCGATTTCTTCGACCAGCTCAAGAGCCGCACGCGCGGCTACGCGTCGCTCGACTACCATGAGGACGGCGAGCAGAAGGCGGATCTCGTGAAGGTCGACATCCTCATCCAGGGCGAGAAGGTGGACGCGTTCTCCGCCATCGTGCATCGTGACAAGGCGTATTCCTACGGCGTCATGATGACGAAGAAGCTGCGCGAGCTCATCCCGCGCCAGCAGTTCGAGATTCCGATCCAGGCGGCCATCGGCTCGCGCATCATCGCGCGAGAGACGATCCGCGCGCTGCGCAAGGACGTGCTGGCCAAGTGCTACGGCGGCGACATCACCCGAAAGCGCAAGCTGCTCGAGAAGCAGAAGGCCGGCAAGAAGCGCATGAAGATGCTCGGCCACGTGGAGGTGCCGCAGGAGGCGTTCATCGCCGCGCTGAGCACGGATGAGCCGACCGACCGCGACACGAAGGACAAGATTCGCGCCGCGCAGAAGGCGGGGAACTGACGGTGGGCGCGCAGGGCGTGGCCCACGATGCCGCTGCTGCGGGTGTCTCCGCCGCATCCGTTCCCGCCTCCGGTCCCGCCGCACCTTCGCCCTTCGAGGTCTACGTGCATGTGCCGTTCTGCCTGAGGCGCTGCGGATACTGTGATTTCAACACATACACGGCGCCGGACCTCGGTGAGGGCGCTTCGCGCGGTAATTACGCGCGTATGGCGGTGCGCGAGATGGAGTTGGTGCGCGCGTGGCAGGAGGAGCGCGGCCTTGATGAGCCGCCGGCGGGGAGTGTGTTCTTCGGAGGCGGCACGCCCACGATTCTGCCGGCCGATGACCTCGTCGAGATGCTTGATGCGGTGCGCCGCATCTGGGGCCTGCAGCCCGGCGCCGAGGTGACGACCGAGGCGAACCCCGACACCGTGGATGCCGATTACATCAAGCGTCTTGCCGACGGCGGGTTCACGCGGATTTCCTTCGGCATGCAGTCCGCGGTTCCCTCGGTGCTGCGCACCCTGGATCGTCGCCATACGCCGGCGAACGTCGAGGCAGGTGTGCGCGCGGCGGATGCCTGCGGGCTTCGTTCGAGCGTGGACCTGATCTACGGCGCGCCGGGGGAGAGCTTCGAGGATTGGCGCACGTCGGTGCGCGCCGCGGTGGATCTGGGCGTGAATCATATATCTGCGTATGCGCTCACGATTGCGCCGCGCACCACGATGGGCCGCATGATCGCCGCCGGCCGGCTGCCCAAGCCCAGCGACGATGACGAGGCCGCCAAATACGAGATCGCCGACGAGGCCTTCGCCGCCGCGGGATTGACATGGTATGAAATCAGCAACTGGGCGCGGCCCGGCTTCGAATCACGGCACAACCTGGGGTACTGGCGCAACGTGGACTGGGCCGGCATCGGCCCCGGCGCGCATTCCCACTACCGCTTCGAGAAGCGCGGTTCCGCGGATAACGCGGAGCATGTAACACTGAGTAATATACCTGCGGTGGGCATGCGCGCCTGGGACACCGCGCATCCCCGCGCATGGGCCCACCAGATCAACACAGCCACGGTGCCATGGGCGGGCAGCGAGGCGATCACTGCGCGGCAGGATGCAGAGGAGACGCTGATGCTCGGTCTGCGTCTGCATGAAGGTTTCGACACGTCGCGCTTCGCCGGAATCATCCCGCTCGAGGCATGGCGGCAGCTGGAATCCGAGGGGTTGATTCACTTGGTGCCTAGGCCGTCTGGTTCGCTTGCGGTGCCGACGCTGCGCGGCCGATTGCTCAACGACCTCATCATCGAGCGCCTCTTCGATTACCTGTGAGTGGAGGGGAGACCACGCAATGGCGCGCCATGTGATGCGGTTTCATCATGGGGTGCCGATGGGGGAGGCTTAGAGAATCCGTCCAGGGCACACTGTGCTGAACGCACAGCCGTCGCACGTCGGCTGCTTGCCGCAGTGGTTCTTGCCATGTTCGAGCAGCAGCCAGTGGTACCAGCCGTAGATTTGGTAATCGGCGGGCAGGCCGGATTCGAAGAAGCGGCGGATCTGCCTGTCATCTGTGAATCCGTATCCCATGCGGTCAAGGAAGCGGCGCGTGTAGGCGTCGATGACGAACGACGGCTTGTGTAGCGCGAATACGAGCATCGCGTCCGCGGTTTCCGCGCCGATGCCTTTTAGTCCCAGCAGTTCGCGCCGCAGCCGATCCAGACTCGTCGCCCGCGCCTTTTCGATGTCGAATCCATACCCGCGGTACCATTCGCTGACGTTGCGGATCGTCGCCGCCTTCGCCTTCATGAAACCGCACGGGCGAATCGTCTCCTGCAGCTGTTCGACAGGCATCTCCAGTACCTTGGCAGGCTCGGGTTCGCCCCATGCGGCAAGCGCTTTCTCCACCTGCGTCCACGCTGTGTTTTGCACCAGGACGGCGCTGACCATGATTTCGTACGGCGTGCCCGGCCACCATCGCGGCTTGCCATAGGCTTCGACCAGTTTGTTGTAGACTTGCTGCCCCGTCAATCGTTCCATGATGAATCCCGTCTCATCGCGCCATCACGGCGCCACCCGTGGTGCATTCGGTTGCGCTGTGTTCACGGTGCTCAGCATATCTCCGACCATCCCGCCGGATCAGCCTACCGGATTCCTGCGGAAGGTCAGGCTCCGAATGGTCACGGTACCATGCAAGGATTGAGCCACAAATCTTAGAGGCGGCTGTGAGTGTCTTGGAGGTAGCTGTGAACGAACACCCGATGTCATCGTCAAATATCCACCTGTCAAACCCCACGCAATCCGCACGCCCCGCACCCACCAGCGCAACCTCCGCAACCGCGACATCCGCCCGCAGGCCCGCCGCCATCGAGGTGCGCGGGGCGCGCGTCCACAACCTGCGAAACATCGACGTGGACGTGCCGCTCGGCAAGATCGTGGGAATCGCCGGCGTTTCCGGATCGGGCAAGTCGTCGCTCGCGCTCGGCGTGCTGTATGCGGAAGGCTCGCGCCGCTACCTTGAATCCCTCTCCACCTACACGCGCCGGCGCATGACGCAGGCCGAACGGGCGGACGTCGACGACGTGCGTTACGTGCCCGCCGCGCTCGCATTGCACCAGCGCCCCGGCGTGCCCGGCATCCGCAGCACCTTCGGCACGATGAGCGAACTGCTTAACAGCCTGCGCCTCATGTTCTCGCGCCTGGCAAGCCACCGCTGCCCCAACGGGCATTACGTCGAGCCCACCCTCGCCGTCGCCGCCATGCAGCCGATCGTCTGCCCCGAATGCGGCGCGCAGGTCGAAGCGCCCGGCGCCGAGGACCTCGCCTTCAACAGCCGCGGCGCCTGCCCGACCTGCCAAGGCACCGGCATCGCGCACATCGTCGACGAATCCACCCTCGTGCCCGACCAGTCGAAGACCATCGACGAAGGCGCCGTCGTCGTATGGGGCAGCCTCATCTGGTCGCTCATGACGGATGTGTGCCGCGAGATGGGCGTGCGCACCGACGTGCCGTTCCGCGACCTGACCGACCGTGAGAAAGAGATCGTCTACCACGGCCCCATGGTCAAGAAGCACATCCATTACGTGAGCAAAAACGCCCAGCAGGACGGTGAGCTCGACTTCACCTACTACAGCGCCGTCAACACTGTCAAGAACGCGCTCTCCAAGGTCAAGGACGAGCGTGGCATGAAACGCGTCGCCAAATACCTGAAGGACGGCACGTGCCCCGATTGCCATGGCATGCGTCTGAGCGAGGCGGCGCGGGCGCCGAGGCTGCGGGGCATCGGGCTGGCGGATGCCACCGCGATGACGCTGGGCGATGCCATCGAGTGGGTCAAGGGCGTGCCGGATTCGCTGCCTGCCAAGATGCGCCCGATGGCAAAGAACATCTGCGATTCGTTCCTTGATACGGCGCGCCGCCTGATGGACCTCGGCCTGGGCTACCTGTCGCTCGACCGCGCCGGCTCCACGTTGTCGACCGGCGAGCGTCAGCGCGTGCAGCTCGCCCGCGCCGTGCGCAACCGCACGACCGGGGTGCTCTATGTGCTTGACGAGCCGTCCATCGGTTTGCATCCGTACAACCTGCAAGGGTTGGTGGGTGTGATGGACGATTTGGTTGCCGACGGCAATTCCGTGGTGCTGGTGGACCATGACACGCAGGTGCTGGGCCATGCCGATTGGATCGTCGAGATGGGGCCAGGCGCCGGAGCGGACGGCGGCAGTGTGATCGCGCAGGGCACTGTGCCTGACCTGGCGGGCGATGCCCGGTCGGTGATCGGCCCGTTCCTCGCGCGGCAGGTCGAGTCCGGGGACGGGGAACCTGCCGCGGAGCGTGTGCGCCCGGTGGTGCCGAAGGGAGAGGCGTTCGACATGGGCACGATAGCCATGCACACCCGTGCCATCCACACCGTGCATCCGCTGGACGTGCGCGTCCCCAAGGGCAGGCTCACCGTTGTGACCGGCGTGTCCGGGTCCGGCAAGACGACGATGGTGCTCGAAAGCCTGGTGCCGGCGCTTCAGGCGGCCGCGGATTCGGCCGGTTCAACTGATTCTGTGGATTCGGCTGATGTTGCGTTGCCTGCGCATGTGCAGAGCCTTTCGGCGCCGGGAATCAGGCATGCCAAGCTCATCGACGCCACGCCGATCGGTATCAACGTGCGTTCCACTGTCGCCACCTACGCGGGCATCCACGACGAGCTGCGCAAGGCGTTCGCGCGCACGGACGACGCAAAACGGCTGGGATTCAAGGCAGGGGATTTCTCATACAACACCGGAAGGCTGCGGTGCCCCACATGCGACGGCACTGGCCAGATTTCGCTCGACGTGCAGTTCCTGCCCGACGTGCAGGTGGATTGCCCCGATTGCCATGGGTCGCGCTACGGCAAGCAGGCCGATGCGATACGACGCCCGTTCGGCGGCACGGTTGAATACAGTCTGCCGCAACTCATGCGCATGAGCGTGGATGAAGCGCTCGAAGCGTTCGATTCCGGCCGCGGTCTCAAGCTGCTGCGCCAGCGTCTGCAGACGCTACACGACCTGGGGCTGGGCTATCTCACGATCGGGGAGCAGACGCCCGGGCTCTCCGGCGGCGAGGCGCAGCGCCTCAAGCTCGCCAGCGAGATGGGGCGCGCCCAGGACGATTCGCTGTTCGTGTTCGACGAGCCGACGATCGGCCTGCACCCCAAGGACGTGCTTACGCTGCTGGACGTGTTCCAAACGCTCATCGACCACGGCGCCACCGTCATCGTCATCGAACACGACCTCGACGTGATGCGCAACGCCGACTGGATCATCGACATGGGGCCGCTCGGAGGTGTGCAAGGCGGCCGCATCGTCGCCCAAGGCACACCTGATGACATCCGCCGCAACCCCGACAGCCTCACCGGCCGGTTCCTCTGAGGCCGGGCACGGCTGGCAGCGGGTGATGCGGCGGCGTGCACAGCGAGGCAGGGAAGGCGGCGGGCAGTCAGTCAGCGCTTGATCAGATATTTGGCTTCCGCAAAGGACTCGCGCACCATGTTGTTGAGGAGCATGTCGCGTGGGGAGCCCGCCGCGATGCCGCGCACATCCGTGTAACCCTGGTCATGGGCGATTTGCAGGGAACGGAATACATGGAAGTCGTTGGTGACGATGCCAATGGAAGGCTCGGACACGGTGCTGCTGGTGCTGCTCCCTGTGTTGTTGGCGCTGTCGATGATTGCGCGGCTGTTACGCAGGTTTTCCACGGTCGTGGAGGAATTGGGCTCCTCGATGATGCGCGATGCATCGATGCCGGCGTCATGCTCAAGATAATCCGCCATTCCTCGCGCCTCCGCATACGGTTCATTGGGGCCCTGCCCGCCCGAGACGATGCACGTCGTGCCAGGGTTTGCGCGCAAGTATTCGGCTGCTTTGTCAAGTCGGTAGCGCAGCACGAGGCTGGGGGAGCCTTGGTAGACCTGCGCGCCTAGCACGATGATGTAATCAAGGTTCCGATTGCCTTCGTCGCGCATGTGAGAGACGATGGCGGCTTGCGACATGCCAAAACTGCATAGTGCGACGCATAGCACGATGCCGATGGGAATGCGCGCCGCGCTGGGCAGCACTCGCCACCAATGGAACCAGATGGCCGCAGCCCACACGCCAAGGGCGAGCGCAAGAGCCACCCAGAACAGCCAGAATGACGTGCCGGTGTGCGTGTTGTAGACCGCGCGGGCGTACCACAGGCTGGCGAACGCGGCGATGCACACGATTGCCGTCGCAGTCTGGCGCAATGGGAAGTGAATGTGGGTGGCGGTCGCGTTGGTTGCGTTGGTTGCGGCGGTTGTGGTGGTGTCGTTGGCGTCGGAGTTAGTGGTGGCAGTCGTGGCTGTGTCGTTGGTGTATTCGCTGGTCGTGGCAGTGGCATCGGTTGAGATGCCGGTTGCGGTGTTGGTGCTGGTGGTATCGGGGGTGTTGTTGGCGATGGTGTCGGAAGCAGTTTCGGCGGCGCTGCCTGTTGAATGAGGATCGTTTCGGTTGTCTTGCGGGTCCCCGGACTGTAGTTCATTCATCATTTTTGTCCTTCAGCGGTTGTTTCTGGCGGATTGCCCTCGGGCAAGTCTTGCGTGCTGCGGGTTGCGTTCTGTGCATGGCATCGACGTGCATGGCATCGACGGTGATGCAGCGCATGCCACCAGTGTATTGTGCCGGCGCGCTTCCCCTTTTCTTTCCATGTCATTTTATTCCTTTTCTCTGTCTCTTTTCACATCGCTTCCTTCGTCTCTCACGTCGTTTCTTCTCTATTTTTTCCCTTTTCCTTTTCCTTTTTTCTTTTTCTCTTTCTCCTTCTGCTTGCCCTGCCTTACTTCCTTCTCCTTTTCCTTCCTTTCCATTTCTCCTTCCTCCCGTCGGCGTGTCGCGCTTTGACTTAAAGTGTGCTTTAAGCCCTACCGTGATGTTATCGAAAGCAAATGCGGCTGGATGCCAATCCTGAGGAAAGGCACTGCATGAATCGCTGCGCTGCTTGCTACAAGACGATATGAAAAGGAGACCGCACCATGGCGGATTCGGCATTGGCCCAGACATTTACCCTCAACAACGGGGTGACGATTCCCAAGCTTGCGCTGGGCACATGGCTCATCGAAGGGCGGCAGGCGACCGATGCAGTCAAGGCGGCGCTTGCAATCGGCTACCGTCACATCGACACCGCCGAAGCATATGGCAACGAGGCGGAGGTCGGACGCGGTGTGCGCGAATCCGGTGTGGATCGTGCCGAGGTGTTCGTGACGACCAAGCTCGCCGCGGAATGCAAAGACTATGATTCAGCGGCAGCCGCCATTGAAGAATCCTTGCGCAAACTCGACCTGGGATATATCGACATGATGATCATCCACAGCCCCCAGCCTTGGAGCGCCGTCAACCAGTCGTCCGACCGGTATGAGAAAGGCAATGTCGAGGCGTACCGCGCTCTCGAGGACGCCTACAAGGCTGGCAAGATCCGTGCGATCGGCGTGTCAAACTTTACGGTGCACGACATCGACAACATCCTGGACAACTGCACAGTGACGCCTGCGGTCAACCAAGTCCTTGCACATATCACCAACACCCCGTGGGACGTCATCGACTACTGCAAGAAGCAGGGGATACTCGTCGAAGCGTATTCGCCTATCGCGCACGGTGTGGTGCTGGACAACCCCCAGATCGCATCGATGGCGCAGCGTTACGGGGTGAGCCCTGCGCAGTTGTGCATCCGCTACGACCTGCAGCTGGGGTTGTTGCCGCTTCCCAAGACGGCGAACCCCGACCATATGCGCACCAATGCGCAAGTGGATTTCGAGATATCCGACGAAGACATGGAGGCCCTTGAAGGCATGGAACACATCAAGGACTACGGAGACCAGAGTTTCTGGCCCGTATACGGAGGAAGGGCATGAGCAGCGGTAGGCCAGACGCCCATGACGATGCGATGGCGGGCGCCGCGGTGACGGACAGTGTGGGGCGGTCCCTCTCCTCATCGTCCACCGATGCGTATGGTTCCGACGATGAACCGGCGTATTCGATATCCCAGGTCGCGCAGATCATGGGCGTCGCCCCGTCCGCGCTGCGCTACTACGACCACGAAGGATTGCTGCCGCACGTGGAGCGCATCAACGGCGTGCGCGTGTTCCGCAACAAGGACTTTCCGTGGTTGCGAGTGCTGCAGTGTTTGAAAAACACGGGTATGCCCATACGGCGGATCAGGGAATACGCGCAGCTGTGCGAGGAGGGCGACGCTTCGCTCGAACAACGCTATGAGCTCATCAAAGCGCAGCGACAGGCCGTGCTCGACCAGATCGAGCAACTGAAGTTCTACCTGCGGGAGCTCGATTTCAAAGATTGGTACTATCGCACCGCCATCGCCGCAGGTACTGAATCCGCCGTCCATGTCGACGAAGCCCCCGGCATGGAACCCGACAGGATCCCAGACACCCAGGAGGCAACTGGAAGCGAAACGGCCGCCGGATGCAAGGACAAGGATGATGAGTGACAGCGGCAATGGCGACCATATCCGACCCCATGTGCCGGATCCAGCCGACACATGAGCTTCGTCCACGCACAGAGACTCACATATAGCCGGATGACAGGCATCCAGCGAAACCATCAAGGAGTACACAATGATCAAACAAACGGCAGGACACGATCAGTTGGGCGATTTCTCGCCGAAGTTCGCCCATTACAACGACGACGTGCTCTTCGGCGAAGTGTGGAACGACCCCACGCTCTCGCCTAAGACGCGCAGCATCATCACGATCAGCACCCTCATCGGCAAAGGCATCACTGATTCCTCGCTCACATACCATCTTCAGACCGCCCGCGCCAACGGCGTGACCCGTGACGAAATGGCATCGATTCTCACACACATCGCTTTCTACGCAGGCTGGCCGAACGCATGGGCGGCATTCCCGATGGCAAAGGAAGTGTATGCCTCCGATGCCACGCATGACGCGGCAGAGCAGGAGGAACACGGCGGGTTCTTCGGCATGGGCGAACCAAACGACGGCTACGCGCAATACTTCACCGGACGGTCCTACCTCAAGCAGATAAGCGCACCCGGCGATCCACTCGCCATCCACAACGTGACATTCGAACCCGGATGCCGCAACAACTGGCACATCCACCATGCCGCGCGTGGCGGCGGGCAGATCCTCATCTGCGTCGACGGCGAAGGATGGTGCCAGTTCGAAGGCCAGCCGGCGCACCACATGCTTCCCGGCGATGTGGTGGAGGTGCCAGCCGGAGTGAAGCACTGGCACGGTGCCGCGAAGGATTCGTGGTTCTCGCACCTTGCCTTCATGCTGCCAGGCGAAGGCATGAGCAACGAATGGCTTGAGCCGGTCAGCGACGCCGAATACGACGCGCTCGCGGCATGACCGGCGGCCCGTCGAGTGTCTGGAACCAGGATCGGACGGTTCAGGCAAACAATCACAGTGAGTGAGATGACTCAAACGATTCAAGAATCGAGAGCGATATGAAGGCATTGGTGGTTTATTTCACGGAAAGCGGGTGCACCCGTCGTGTGGCGCAGACCATTGCCGAGGCGACGGGAGCCACGCTGCATGAACTCAAGGCGGCGGAACCATACACGGCGGCCGACCTCGATTGGCGTGATCCGGGAAGTCGCGTCAACCGCGAGGCGAATGACCCAACCGAGCGCCAATCTGTGAAGCTCGAGGACACATCCGTGCCAGACTGGGATTCTTACAACGTGGTGTTCATAGGCGCCCCGGTATGGTGGGGCGTCGCCGCATGGCCGATCGACGATTTCCTCACATCCAACGATTTCACCGGCAAGAAGCTGGCGGCGTTCGTCACCTCGTCAAGCTCCTCGTTCGGCAATGAATCCGATGTCAAAGACATGGCAAAAGGCGCCCAATGGCTGGGCGGCAAGCGCTTCCCATCCTCTGCATCCGATTCCGCCATCCGTTCCTGGCTCGAGTCCCTGACGCTGTAGCGAGGCGATTCACGCACCCGCAATGATTCCACACCGCTAACCTCCCTCTTCGGCGACCGATACACCCTTCGTCGAAGTGGGAGGTTTGTGTTTTGGGAAACGTGTGTATTCTCTGTTACCTGTGACGCCTGTGATGTCCGCGCAGGACGGCATGGAATCGCTTACCATAGGAAGGCAGCATAAAAAGAAGGAAGAAGGGACGCAGCATGGCATCGAAGAACACGAACCGGTACGATAACCGCGACGACGATGTCGATAACGATTTCGACGATGATACCAGGCACGGCAGGTCACAGCGGCATACGGGGCGGCGAGTCGCGGCCGTGATCGTCGCCGGCGCCTTCCTCGTCGCCGCGGTGGCCTCGGGCGGAATCCCGGGGCTCGAGCAGATCGCGCAATCGTGGGTCTCCTCGTCCCCGTCGGATTCGTCCGCCTCCGTTTCGACCGATCCATCGGACGATGCGCTGGCTTCCGCAGCGGCCTCCGTGCTCGCATCCGAGAACGGACAGACATCCGAGGACCAGGCAACCCAGGACGCATCGTCCGCCACCGCTGCGGCGACTTCCGACGCTCCGGCCGATGCCGGCAGCTCCGCAACCGCCTCCGACATCTCCTTCTGCACGGTCGGTGGCCTCGACCAGCATTACGACAAGCATGGCCGCGAGATGGGCTACGCCTCGCCCGAGGACTACGAGCAGGCCGCCGCGCAAGTGGTCGAGGCGCCCGACACGATGCACAAGCCCGAGTCGGAGGACGACGACACCGTGTACTACCAGCAGTCGGGCAATAACTTCGTGGTCGTGTCGGATCGCGGCTGCATCCGCACGTATTTCCGCCCCGACGACGGCGTCGCCTACTACAACCGCCAGTAGTCGTCGCGCACCGACCGCGAGCAGACGCCACCGACACCCCTTCGAGAAGCGCAAGGCCACATTGTGGAACGCCGAACGTTACGATTCTCGTGAAATTCACAGCGAAATCGTATAAAAATCAACCATCATGTGGTCTTTCGTTACGTTTGTGTAACGTCCATGTTTCGGCCGCATGGGGTAGGTTACGGGCGTTTTACGGCCGTTTTAGGGCTTGTTTCCAAGGCTGCGCAATTCGAAGGAACCCTCCCGGAACCGCATAAAACAGCGGCCGGCACTGTAGCGTGCGGGTAATACTATAAAAAAGACTTGGGCCGGGGTAACCCCGATCGCCGGCGAGACAGCGAGGCCCAGAGCACTATCCGTTCAAAACCCGAGGTGATGACTGTGACGAATGCACCGCTAGATTTGAGTGTCCACGCCCCGCAGGGCATGTACGACCCGTCGGCCGAACATGATGCCTGCGGTGTGGCAATGGTGACCACTCTGAACAAGAAGCCCATGCGGGCTATCGTCGACGACGCCATCGAGGCGCTCGAGCACCTGGACCACCGCGGCGCCGTGGGCGCCGAGGAGAACACGGGCGATGGCGCCGGCATCCTCATGGCCATGCCGGACGCCTTCCTGCGCAAGGTGACCGGCGTTGAACTGCCCGCCCTGGGCGCCTACGCCACCGGCATCGCCTTCCTCTCGCGCGACGCGGGCGAACGCGCCTCTCAGCAGCGCGACATCACGCGCATCGCCTCCGAGGAGGGTCTCGAGACCCTCGCATGGCGCGCCGTGCCGGTCAACCCCGACGGCCTGGGCCTGGGCGCCCTGAGCTCCATGCCGAGCTTCGACATGCCGGTGTTCGCCGACCCCGAGGGCAAGCTCACCGACCTGGCGCTCGAGCGCCGCGCCTACCGCGTGCGCAAGCGCTCCGAGCATGAGATCGGCATCTACTTCGCCACCCTCTCGTGCCGCACCATCACATATAAGGGCATGCTCACCACCAAGCAGCTGCAGCCCTTCTTCCTCGACCTGTCGGATCCGGACATGGCCACCACCATCGCCATCGTTCACTCCCGCTTCTCCACGAACACCTTCCCGAGCTGGCCGCTGGCCCAGCCCTTCCGCCTCCTGGCGCATAACGGCGAGATCAACACCATCCAGGGCAACCGCAACTGGGTGTCCGCCCGCGAAGGCCGCCTGAGCTCCGAACTGCTCGGCGACATGGCCCCGCTGCTGCCTATCAACACGCCCGGCTACTCGGATTCCGGCACCTTCGACGAGACGCTCGAACTCCTGCACCTGGCCGGCCGCAGCCTGCCGCACGCCGTGTCCATGATGGTGCCGCCGGCCTGGGAGAAGAACCCGGACCTCGACCCCGACGTGCGCGCCTTCTACGAGTACAACAACACGCTGATCGAGCCGTGGGACGGCCCGGCGGACATCGTGTTCACCGACGGCACGCTCGTCGGCGCCACGCTCGACCGCAACGGCCTGCGCCCCGGCCGCTGGCAGGTGACCGACGACGGCCTTGTCGTCCTCGCCTCCGAGGCTGGCGTGCTCAACGAGATCGAGCAGAAGCACATCGTGCGCAAGGGCCGCCTCGAGCCGGGCAAGATGTTCCTCATCGACACCGCCGCCGGCCGCATCATCCCGGACGACGAGATCAAGCACGACCTCGCCTCCCAGCACCCGTACCGCCAGTGGGTGGAGAACAACACGGTGAAGATGTCGCAGCTGCCGCAGCGCGAGCACGTGCGCCACTCCAACCTGTCGGTGCAGCGCCGCCAGCGCGCCTTCGGCTACACCGAGGAGGACCTCAAGATCCTGCTGACCCCGATGGCGAACACCGGCCGCGAGCCGCTCGGCGCCATGGGCAACGATGCTCCGATCGCGGTTCTGTCGAACCACGACCGCATGCTTTTCGACTACTTCACGCAGAAGTTCGCGCAGGTCACGAACCCGCCGCTCGACTGGGAGCGCGAGGACATCGTCACCTGCCTCGAATCCGCCATCGGCCCCGAGGCCAATCTGCTCGAGGACGTGGAGCTGCACGCCAAGAAGGTCGTCATCCCGCTGCCCGTCATCGACTCCGACGAGATGGCCCAGCTCAAGCGCCTCGACCGCGCGCCGATCCTGGGCGGCTTCTACAAGCCGCTCGTCGTGCGCGGCCTGTACCACGTGGCCGGCGGCGGCGACGCACTCGCCGCGCGCCTCGAGGAGATCTTCGAGGAAGTCGACAAGGCCATCGAGGACGGCAAGAACTTCCTCATCCTCTCCGACCGCAACTCGGATCACGAGTGGGCGCCGATCCCGTCGCTGCTGCTGACCTCGGCCGTGCACCACCACCTGCTGCGCCGCCACACGCGCACCCAGGTCTCGCTTGCCGTGGAGGCCGGCGATGTGCGCGAGATCCACCACGTGGCGCTTCTCATCGCCTACGGCGCGGCCTGCGTCAACCCGTACCTGGCGCTTGAATCGGCCGAGAACCTCTCGGACCGCGGATACCTCAAGGTGGACGCGAAGACGGCCGTCAGGAACGTCATCAAGGCCATGAGCCAGGGCGTCATGAAGATCATGAGCAAGATGGGCGTCGACACGATCATGTCGTACCGCGGCGCGCAGCTGTTCGAGGCCGTGGGCCTCTCGCAGGAGCTCGTGGACACGTACTTCACCGGCACCCCGACGCGCGTCGGCGGCATCGGCATCAACGAGATCGCCGACGAGGTGGCGGCCCGCCATCAGGTGGCGTACCCCGTGCAGTGGACGGCCCGCCCTCACCGCAACCTGCGCACCGGCGGCCAGTACAAGTGGCGCCGCACGGGCGAGGAGCACCTCAACGACCCGACGAGCATCTTCCTGCTGCAGCAGTCCACCCAGCGCGGCGACTACGGCATGTTCAAGGAGTACACGAAGCATGTCAACGACACCTCGCGCCGCATCATGACGCTGCGCGGCCTCATGGACTTCAAGACCACCCGCCCGTCCGTTCCGCTCGACGAGGTGGAGCCGGCCAGCGAAATCGTCAAGCGCTTCTCGACAGGCGCCATGTCCTACGGCTCCATCAGCCAGGAGGCGCATGAGACGCTCGCCATCGCCATGAACCGCATCGGCGCCCGCTCCAACTCGGGCGAGGGCGGCGAATCCACCGAGCGCCTCGACGATCCGGAGCGTTGCAGCCGCATCAAGCAGATCGCCTCCGCGCGCTTCGGCGTCACGAGCGACTACCTCGTGCACGCCACCGACCTGCAGATCAAGCTCGGCCAGGGCGCCAAGCCCGGCGAGGGCGGCCATCTGCCCGGCGCGAAGGTCCCGCCGTGGATCGCCAAGGTGCGTCACGCCACGCCGGGCGTGGAGCTCATCTCCCCGCCGCCGCACCATGACATCTACTCCATCGAGGACCTGGCGCAGCTGATCCACGATGCGAAGAACGCGAACCCCAAGGCCCGCATCCACGTCAAGCTCGTCTCCGAGTTCGGCGTCGGCACGATCGCCGCGGGCGTGGCCAAGGCCCACGCCGACGTCATCCTCATCTCGGGTGGCGACGGTGGCACGGGCGCGGCCCCGCTCAACGCCATCAAGCACGCCGGCACCCCGTGGGAGATCGGCCTGTCCGAGACGCAGCAGACGCTGATCCTCAACGGCCTGCGCTCCCGCGTCGTCGTGCAGTGCGACGGCGAGCTCAAGACCGGCCGCGACATCGTCATCGCCGCCCTGCTGGGCGCCGAGGAATTCGGCTTCGCCACCTCCGCGCTTATCGTGGAGGGCTGCGTCATGATGCGCGCCTGCCAGCTCAACACCTGCCCGCAGGGCATCGCCACGCAGGACCCGGAGCTGCGCGCCCGCTTCCGCGGCAAGCCGGAGTACGTGATCAACTACTTCATGTACCTCGCCGAGGAAGTGCGCGAGATCCTCGCCAAGCTCGGCTTCCGCACGCTCGAGGAGGCCGTGGGCCACGTCGAGTGCCTCGACCAGACCGATGCCGTGAGCGCGTGGAAGGCCAAGGGCATCGACCTGTCCAACGTGCTTGTGCAGGCCGGCCCGGTGCCGGGCACCGAGCTGCACCACACCATCGACCAGAAGCACGGCCTCGAGAAGGCGCTCGACAACAAGCTCATCGAGATGAGCGCCGACGCTCTCGAGAACCGCGAGCCGGTCCGCATCGAGCTGCCGATTCGCAACGTGCAGCGCACCGTGGGCACGATGCTCGGCTACGAGATCACGCGCCGCTACCGCGAGGCGGGCCTGCCGACCGACACGATCGACATCACCTTCCACGGCTCCGCCGGCCAGTCCTTCGGCGCGTTCATCCCGCACGGCGAGACGCTGCGCATCTACGGCGAGGTCAACGATTACGCCGGCAAGGGCCTGTCGGGCGGACGCATCATCGTGCGCCCCGACGAGGAGGCCGTCATCGACGCGCATGAGAACGTCATCGCCGGCAACGTCACGGGCTTCGGCGCCACCAGCGGCGAGATGTTCATCCGCGGCCTGGCGGGCGAGCGCTTCGCCGTGCGCAACGGCGGCGCCTCGTTCGTCGTCGAGGGCGTGGGCGACCACGGCTGCGAGTACATGACCGGCGGCACCGTGGTGGTGCTCGGCAGGACCGGACGCAACTTCGGCGCCGGCTTCTCCGGTGGCAACGCGTATGTGCTCGACCTCGACAAGTCGAAGGTCAACCCTGCGTCCGTCGCCAACGGCGCGCTCCAGTTCAAGCCGCTCGACGACGAGACCGAGCCCGTCGTGCACGAGCTCGTCAAGAAGCACGCCGAGGAGACCGGCAGCCAGATCGCCTCCGACCTCCTGGCCGACTGGGACAACGCCCGCACCCGCTTCACCCGCATCGTGCCGCGCCAGTTCCTCGCCATGACCGAGGCGATGGACGAGGCCGAGAGCAAGGGCGTCGACTTCAACGCCCCCGGTGCGTGGGAAAAGGTTTACGAACACGTTATGGAAGGAGCACGCTGACATGGCTGATCCCCGTGGATTCCTCAAGGTGCGCACGCGCCAGGAGCTCAAGGAGCGCCCGGTCGAGGAGCGTATCAACGATTGGCTCGACGTCCACGCCGAGCATGGCCTGACGCCGTTCACCCAGACGCAGGCCTCGCGCTGCATGGACTGCGGCACGCCGTTCTGCATGACCGGCTGCCCGCTGGGCAACCTGATTCCCGAGTGGAACGACCTCGTGCGCCAGGGCAAGTGGGAGGACGCGTACAACCGCCTCTCCCAGACCAATAACTTCCCCGAGGTGACCGGACGCATCTGCCCGGCGCTGTGCGAATCGGCCTGCGTGCTGGGCATCCACCAGCCGCCGACCATGATCCACAACGACGAGCAGGCCATCATCGACCAGGCGTGGGAGCTGGGCTACGTCAAGCCGCTGCCCCCGGAGCGCCTGACCGACTTCACCGTCGCCGTCGTCGGCTCCGGCCCCGCGGGCCTCGCCTGCGCCCAGCAGCTGACGCGCGCCGGCCACACCGTCGTCGTGTATGAGCGCGACGAGGAGCTGGGTGGCCTCATGCGCTTCGGCATCCCGAACTTCAAGCTCGAGAAGTCGCTGATCGACCGCCGCATCAAGCAGATGGAGGCCGAGGGCACCCGCTTCGTCACGAATACGACCATCGGCGAGGACATCACCTGGGACGACCTGTACAGCCGCTACGATGCCGTGGTCGTCGCCATCGGCTCGCGCGTGCCGCGCGACATGAAGCTGCCGGGCCGCGAGCTCGACGGCATCCACTTCGCCATGGACTTCCTGCCCGATGCCACGCGCCGCGTGCGTGGCCTGACGCCGGTCAACGACATCACGGCGAAGGACAAGCACGTCGTCATCATCGGTGGCGGCGACACCGGTTCCGACTGCCTCGGCACGTCCATCCGCCAGGGCGCCAAGGACGTCACCGTGCTCCAGATCATGCCGAAGGAGCCGACCGACCGTCCGGGCAACCAGCCGTGGCCGACCTTCGCGCGCCTGTACAAGGAGACCTCCAGCATGGAGGAGGGCGGCACCTATATCTACAACGTCGACTCCCTCGAGTTCGTCTCAGACGGCAACGGCCACGTCAAGGGCCTGAGGATCTGCGACGTGGCGCCGGGTGAGAACGGTCCGTTCACGCACCAGCCGGGCACCGAGCGCGAGATCCCCGCCGACCTCGTGCTTATCTCCGTCGGCTTCCTGCATCCCGACACCGCCACGCTCGACGAGCAGCTGCCGCTGGACAAGGACAACCGCGGCAACATCGCGCGCCTCCAGGGCTTCCAGACGTCCAACCCGCGCGTGTTCGCCTGCGGCGACGCCGGCCGCGGCCAGTCCCTCGTCGTGTGGGCCATCGCCGAGGGCCGCAGCTGCGCCCACGCCGTGGACGAGTACCTCAACGGTACGTCGGAGCTCGCCAGCCCGATTGAATCGTCGACGCGCCCGATGAGCCTGCCGCGCCGCTGACGCGCAGTCCGTCGACGCATTCCGCGCATTCCGCAGGGCCGGGGTCCTAAACCCCGGCCCTGCGCCGTTTCAAGGCGGTTTCGAGGTGGCTTCAAGGCGGCTTCGCGGGGGATCGCGAAGTAATTGTGGGGGCATCGTGGAGGTTTCTGCGGCGCTTTCGCGTGGCGGGCGCGGCCGTGGAACCGACGCGCCGGGCCGAAAGGCTGTATCATGTCTACAGACTCGAGACACAAAGGAGAAGTCATGCCTAACAGAGCAGAACGACGCGCCCAGGCAAAGAGGTCGAGGCGCGGACAGGGCACGGCGACGCAGCCGCGCAGCCGTAGCCGTGCAGGGGTTATCGACGAGGCCGCCCTGCAGGACCGCGCGCTCCACCTCCAGGAATCCGGAACGGACGAGTGGAAGCCGAGCGCCAGCACGTCGTCGCCCGAGCACGACGTGACCCCCGATGACTACGCCTCCCGCAACCCGTCCAAGGCGCCGGCGCCGAAGACCGCGCGCGGCTGGGGTCGTTTCTTCAGCTGGCTGTTCATCGTGCTGTCGGCCATCGCGTTCATCGTGGTCATGTTCCTGCCGAACAAGCCGATGTGGGCCATCGTCACCGTCAGCGCCATTTTCATCATCGGCGTGCTGTCGCTGTTCCTTTTCAGCGGTTCGCCCTCCGACAACCCTAACGTCGATTCGAACGGCACGGCCGTCTGATCCGACGATGTACGATTCGACGGGCGGCCGGGAGGGGGATTCCTCGGCCGCCCGTTCGCGTGGGTGCGGTGGAACAATCGTAGACCGACCGCACATGCCGCCGGACCGCATGATACCGACAGACCGCACAAAAACCGACCACAGACCGTGACGGCGAAAGGACACAGATGGACATTGACCATGGCAAGCCGGCCGTGAAGCTCACGGACGTGGAGTTCCGACGCAAGAAGCGCGTCATCCTCACGCATGTCAACCTCACCATCCAGCCGGGGGAGAAGTGGGTGCTGTTCGGCCCCAACGGCATCGGCAAATCCACGCTCATCTCCATGATGGCCACGCGCGGCTTCCCGTCCGAGGGAACCGTGGACGTGCTGGGCAATCGCCTGGGGCGCGTCGACGTATTCTCCTACCGCAACCGCATCGGCGTGACCTCGGCCGAGCTCGCCGACTCGTTCCCCTACGACGAGGACCCGCTCGACGCGGTGGTGACGGCGCTCAACGCCGTCACCGGACGCTGGCGCGACACCTATACCGAAGAGGAGTACGCCAAGGCCCGGGGCCTCATGGAACGCTTCGGCATCGGGTATCTGGCGGGCAAGCAGATGTGGCGCCTATCGATGGGCGAGAGCACGCGCGTCATGATCTGCCGCGCGCTGATGGCGAACTCCGACCTCATCATCCTCGACGAGCCGACCACCGGCCTCGACCTGGGCGGCAGGGAGCTCGTCATCCGCTCTCTGCGCGAGATCGCCTTCGAGGATTCGCCGCGCGCCATGGTACTTGTCACCCACCGCCTCGAGGAGATCCCGGAGGGCTTCGACCATCTGGCGATCATGGGGCGTATGTCCGGTTCCGAGGTCCAGGCCGCAAACGTCATCGTGCGTGACGGCGACCCCGAGCCCGGCACCATCGTGTACACGGGCGACCTCGAGCACGGCTTCACCGACGAGCGCATGACGCACCTGTTCGGCATGCCGCTGCACGTCGTGCACACCGGCACGCGTTGGGCGGCGTACGCGGCGTAGCGCCGCGCGGGTTTCGCAAGGCCGGGTTTCGCAAGACGGCCGACAGGCAGTCCACAAATTCGAAAGGACACCATGATTCGTCGAGGACCGCTGTGCGCGGGCGAGAAAGTGCAGCTCACCGACCGCAAGGGCAAGATGGTCACGATCCAGCTTGTCCCCGGTCGCGTCACGCAGACCGAGCACGGGTTCATCGTGCATAATGACGTGATCGGCGTCAAGGAAGGCTCCGTCATCGTCACCCGGAGCAAGGCGCGCGAGCAGGAAGCATCGGGCGAGCAGAACGACGACCCGCAGCACATCCAGGCGACGCGCGGGAACAAGCCGTGGAAGGGCACGCGCGCGATCGGCGGCTGGGAGTACTGCGTCATGCGGCCCAGGCTGGCCGACTACGTGCTGTCCATGCCGCGCGGCGCGCAGATCATGTACCCCAAGGACATCGCCGAGGTGATCCAGCTGGGTGACATTCGTCCCGGCATGCGCGTGCTCGAATCGGGCGGCGGCAGCGGTGCCATGGGCATCAACCTGCTCGAGGCCGTCGGGGCGTCCGGACACCTGACCACGATCGAACTGCGCCCTGAATTCGCGCATATCTGCGAGGCGAACGCCACGGTGTTCTACGGGGAGCGTCCCTTGTGGTGGGATTTGCTCGTGGGGGATTTCGATTCCGTCGCCGCCGGACTGCCGGACGCATCGTTCGACCGCATCGTGCTCGACATGCTCGACCCATGGAACCGCCTGGAGCAGGCGCATCGCGTCATCGCGCCCGGCGGCGTTCTCACCGCCTACGTCACCACCACTACGCAACTTAGCCGCCTCGCCGAGGCCGTGCGCGCATCGGGGCAGTGGACGGAACCCGACGTGCAGGAGACGCTCGAGCGCACGTGGAAGGTGGAGGGCCTGGCCGTGCGCCCCAACCACCAGATGATCGGTCATACCGGCTTCCTTCTCGTCACGCGCGCCATGGCCAATGGTTTCGCCGCGCTGCATAAGCGCGAGCGCGCCACGAAGGACGTATACACCGACGTCGATGACATGGGTGGCCTCGAGTTGCGCGACATCTCCGACCGCAAGGTGCGCAAGGTGATCCGCGACCTCGACGAGCAGGTCTCCTTCACCCGCCGATCCTCCGAGGTCTGAGTGCTTCGGCGCTGCTCTGGCTTCCAGCGCCTCCCCCCCCATATAACAATGTGATGGGTTTCGGACCGATTCGGGGGATTTGGGCCCGGGAATCGTGGATTTTTGTCCGCAAGCCATCACATTGTTATCGGATTGGTCGGGGATTGCGTTGGGCGGGTGTCGTGGAACCCGCCGAAGACGATTTCGGGTGGTTTGCAGGGTGTTGGGTGGCCGAAATGGTGTTCGGCGGGTGTGACGACACCCGTTTAAGACGATTTCGGCTTGGTTCCCGATGATCTTCCCTTTGGAATGGTGTTCGGCGGGTGTGCGGGCACCCGCCGAAGACGATTTTGGCCGGGTTTTCGACGATTTCCCCTTGGAATGCCGTTGGGCGGGTGTCGTGGCACCCGCCGAAGGCGGTTTTCGCGGCTCGGGGGTGTGCGGGGCGGTCTTTCCCGAACAATGTGATGGGTTTCGGACCGATTCGGGCGATTCGGGCCCGGGAATCGTGGATTTTTGTCCGCAAGCCATTACATTGTTCAGGGAGAGGACCTGTTCAGAGAGGGGGATGAAGAGGAAGGAGAAGGGGCGAAGAACACGATGGAGTCTGACTCCATCGCGGCGGCGAATGCATGTGAGGTGCCGAACGTGACCCGTCGAACGGTGTAGCATAGAGCAAGGCGCGGCGTCGGTTCGCGCCATCACCTTATGCAACACCGCGTTCCATCACGACGTTCCCGTGCCGGCCTGCATGTCGCGCCGGGCGGTCCGCGCGCGAACGCGCCCGGTGCAGGCGGGGGCTGCCTGCGGGAGGTCTGTTTCGGTCATGGTCAATCTCAAGAAAATCGGCAAGCAGGCGGCGGACGTGCCCCATGTGCTGGTTCTCATGCGGCATGGCAAGGCCGAGGCGATGTCCCAGGGCGGCGACGCGGAGCGTGAGCTGACCGACAAGGGCCGCAAACAGGCCAAGCGCATGGCCAAGGCGCTCGAGGAGATGGGCCTCGTTCCCGATGTCATCGCCTCGTCGGCCGCCACTCGTGCGCGCCAGACAACCGACCGCATGCTCCAGGTCTTCGGAGACAAGCCGACCGTGGCGTATCACATGGACCTGTACGAGGGCGGCATGCAGGCGCTTCTCGACGAGATGGACCACACGAAGCCCACGCATCGCGTGCTGCTGATCGTCTGCCATGAGCCGACAGTGTCGGAGGCGGCCCAGTGGCTCGTCGACCCCGACCAGGGCAAGCCGCAGGTGCTGGGGGAGATGCGACTCGGTTTCTCGCCCGCATCGGTCGCGATCCTGGGGTCCGACAAGCCCTTCGCCGAATGGGGGCTGCATGAGGGGCGCCCGCTCGCATTCGTGCGCGCCGGCGACCTCGACTAGCCGTGCGTCTCGGCCGCCCGTGCTACCTCGCGCCGGCCGCCTCCACGCCGCCCGACCCGTGACAACCGGGCCGGGCGGTGTTATCGTGCATATAAACCCACACCAAGCAAAACCCCGCACCTATAGACTTCGTTTATAACGACATGCAAAAGCGGTGGATTACCGCACTTCGGCCGAAACTTGCTAGCTTTTCATTGTTCCCCGTAACCAATGAAAAGAGGTCGACACATGAGCGCAGTCACATCTGTCATCGGATTCCCGCGCATCGGCGAGAACCGCGAGCTGAAGAAGTCCATCGAAGCCTACTGGAAGGGTTCCTCCAGTCTCGATGAGATGCGCGCCACCGCCGCGTCGCTGCGTGCCAAGCACTGGAAGATCCAGAAGGACGCGGGCATCGACCTCATCCCGAGCAACGATTTCAGCTACTACGACCAGATGCTCGACACCGCCATCCTCCTCAACGTGGTTCCCAAGCGCTACCGCGACCTGGGCCTGGGCGCCGAGGACACCCTCTTCGCCGTCGCGCGCGGCTACCAGGGCGAGCAGGGCGACGTCACCGCCCAGCCCATGAAGAAGTGGTTCACCACCAACTACCACTATCTGGTTCCCGAGATCGGCGAGGACACCGAGATCCGCCTCGCCGGCACCAAGCCCTTCGACGAGTACCAGGAGGCCAAGGAGCAGGGCGTCGATACGAAGCCCGTCATCATCGGCCCCTACACCTTCCTCAAGCTCGCCCGCGGTCCGCAGGCCGCCGACCTCGAGCTGACCGACGCCATCGTGTCGGCCACCGCGCAGGCTTACGCGCAGATCGAGACGCGCTTCGCCGAGCTCGGCGCCTCCTGGCTGCAGCTCGACGAGCCCTACCTCGTGCTCGACAAGGAGGAGGGCGACCTCGATCTGTTCCGCACACTCTACGCGCCCATCCTCGCAGCGCGTCGCGCCGCCGAGAACACGCCCAAGGTGCTCGTCCAGACGTATTTCGGGCATATCGCCGATTCGCTCGACACGCTGTTCGACCTGCATGTGGACGGCGTAGGCCTCGACCTCATCGAAGGCCGCGACGAGAACCTCAACGCGCTGGGCACCTTCACCGTGCCCGATGACGTCACGATTTTCGCAGGCGTCGTCAACGGCCGCAACATCTGGCGCAATGACTACGCGCAGAGCCTCGGCACGCTCGACGCCGTGCGCCAGGTGACGAAGAACGTGGTCGTCTCCACCGCCGACTCGCTGCTGCACGTGCCGTTCACCACGGCCAACGAGCCGACGCTCGGCGACGACGTGCTGCGCCACTTCTCCTTCGCCGTCGAGAAGCTCGGCGAGCTCACCGACATCGCCGCCCTCGCCGACGCCTCCGACGAGGAGCGCCAGGGCAGCGACGTGCTGCGCGCCAACCAGGCTCTGTTCGACGGCACGCGCGTGCAGCCCGACGAGGCCGTGGCCAACCGCGTGGCCGCCCTGACCGCCGACGATTACACCCGCCAGCCGGCCCGCGCCGAGCGCCAGAAGACGCAGCGCGCCGAGCTTGGCCTGCCGCTGCTGCCGACCACCACGATCGGCTCCTTCCCGCAGACGCGCGAGGTTCGCCAGTACCGCGCCCGCTTCCGCAAGGGCGAGATCGACCAGAAGACCTACGACGATTTCATCGCCTCCAAGATCGACGAATGCATCAGGCACCAGGAGCAGGTGGGCCTCGACGTGCTCGTGCACGGCGAGTTCGAGCGCAACGACATGGTCGAGTACTTCGGCCAGAACCTCAACGGCTTCCTGTTCACGCGCAACGCCTGGGTGCAGTCCTACGGCACGCGCTGCGTCAAGCCCCCGATCGTGTGGGGCGACGTCTCCCGCGCCCGTCCGATCACCGTGCGCTGGAGCTCCTATGCGCAGTCCCGCACGAAGCATGTGGTCAAGGGCATGCTCACCGGCCCGGTGACGATCCTCAACTGGTCCTGGCCGCGCGAGGACGTCTCCCACGAGCTGCAGACCACGCAGCTGGCGCTCGCCATCCGCGACGAGGTGCTCGACCTCGAGGCCGCCGGCATCCGCGTGATCCAGATCGACGAGGCCGCGCTGCGCGAGAAGCTGCCGGTGCGCCGCTCCGACTGGTACGGCAAGTACCTCGACTGGGCCATCCCGGCGTTCCGCCTCGTGCACTCCGGCGTCAAGCCCGACACGCAGATCCACACGCATATGTGCTACTCGGAGTTCAACGACATCATCCGCTCCATCGATGATATGGACGCCGACGTCATCTCCTTCGAGGCGTCCCGCTCCGACCTCACGGTTCTCGACGCCATCCACGAGGCGCATTTCGAAACCGAGGCCGGCCCCGGCGTGTACGACATTCACTCGCCGCGCATTCCGTCCGTCGACGAGATCGTCGGCAAGATCCACGCGATCCTGAAGAAGATGGACGTGCAGAAGGTGTGGGTCAACCCCGACTGCGGCCTGAAGACCCGCGGCGACGAGGAGACGTGGCCGAGCCTCGAGAACCTCGTGGAGGCCACGAAGAAGGTTCGCGAGGAGCTCGGCGCGTAGCGTCGGGTTTCGCACGATGGCGCCGTGCGCGCAGCGCGTCGGCGCGATCATGCCGGCGCGGATAGGGCAGGCCGCGGTTTTGGCCGCGGCCTGCTGTATGCGGCGGCGCCATCGTGTAGTTCCAGCATCGGAGGTTTTATGAGCACCGACCATTCCCCGATTTTCTCGCTTGAGGTCTTCCCGCCCAAGCGCAACGCCGCGGTGGGCACCATCTACGACACCCTCGACGGCCTGCAGGGCGTCGACCCCGACTTCATCTCCGTCACCTACGGCACGGGCAAGCAGTCGGACCGCACCGCCACCGCGCGTATCTCGAACACCATCCGGCAGGAATATGATATTCCCGTCGTGGCGCATCTGACCGCGCAGTACCTCGACAAGGACGGCGCCGACGAGGCGCTCGACCTGTTCGAGCAGGCCAAGGTGCGCGGCGTGCTCGCCCTGCGCGGCGACAGCGTGGAGGGCCGCGAGCCGGCCGGCGTGTTCGAGCACGCGTCGGACCTCGCCGCGTACATCCGCTCCACACACCCGGACCTCGACGTGTACGGCGCGTGCTATCCCGAAGGGCATCCCGAGGCCACGTCGCTCTCTCAGGACGTGGAGAACCTGAAGAAGAAGGTGGATGCGGGCGTCTCGCACCTGGTTTCGCAGCTGTTCTATGACAACTCCGACTTCCTTAACTTCATCTCGCTGGCGCGCGAGGCCGGCATCGACACGCCGATCGAGGCGGGCATCATGCCGGTGATGAACGTGGGGCAGGTGCGGCGCATGGGCAAGATCTGCGGCGCACGCATCCCGCACGCGCTCGACCGCATGCTCGACCGCTGGCAGGACGACAAGAAGTCGTTGCGCGCGGCCGGGATCGTGTACGCGTCGCAGCAGATCGCGGACCTCGTGGCGCAGGGTGTCGACGGCGTGCATCTGTACACGATGAACCACCCCGGCGTGACCCGCCGCATCTGGCAGAACGTCGGCGACCTCTTCGAGCCCCCGTCCCGCTGAGCCGGGTCGGGGTGGGTGTCCGGCACCCCCTTCTCGAACAGTGTGATGGGTTGCGGACATTTTCGGGTGGATTCGCCCCGTTTTCCATCGTTTTGTGTCCGTAAGCCATCACATTGTTATGGGGGTGGGTAGCCGTTGCCCCTTGTCCCGTAACTGTTCCGTACGCGCAGGGCGTAATGCCTTGTGGCGCGGCGGGCGTCTTTGTGAAACTGGTGCCCCGTGCGGGCATCGTGTTCGCGCGGGGGAATCGAACCTTCGACGAACGGGGACGCCATGGACGTTGGGAACCATCCCGCTCTCGTTCGGGCCCGCGACAGGCACAGGCTCGCATGGTCCGACGATGCAACGGAGCAACATTATCTGGCACGATGCCGCCGCGGCGGTCTGCTCGTGTCACCGATCCGGCATGCGTTCGCGCTGCCCGATGAATGGCGTGAGCTCAGCGATGCCGAGCGGACGAATCGTATCATCTTCACCGTGGCGGACATGCACCCGGAGTACGTGTTCTCATCCACGACGGCGGCGTATCTGCTGGGGCTTGACGATAGCTACGCCCTGCAGCGGCGCGTGCATGTGGCGCGCTCCCGGGGCGCGGCGGTATCCAAGCCGGACCATGGCCTCGTGCATGTGCACACCGTGCTTGATCCGGCGCGCGATCTTGCCGACCTGCGCGAGGCGCAAGGATGCCGCGTGCTGCATCCCGAGCGCGTGTTGCTCGATTGTGCGCGCGACCTGCGTTTCTCGGAGTCCCTGCCGATTTGGGATGCCGCGTTTCGCGAGGGGCTTGTGGAGCCTGGCTCCATGAAGGCCTTCATGGACCGATGCAGCGAACTCCAGCGCAGGACGCCTGGCATCCGTCTCGCGCGGCTGCTGTTGAAATACGCGAGCGGGCGCAGCGAGAACGGAGGGGAGTCGCGGGCACGTGCGGCGATGCTCGAGCTGGGGTTCGCGGCGCCCGAAGTCCAGCGCACGTTCCGCGATCCGTCCACGCGGCGCGAGATCCGGCCCGATTTCCTGTGGCGCGTGGCTTCGGGAAGAACGATTGCGGGGGAGCTCGACGGCATGCGCAAATACAAGGACGAGTCCATGCGCGGCGGTCGGGACGTCGAGGACGTGCTCATCAGGGAGAAAGACAGGGAGACGGCGCTGAACATGCTGGGGATCCTTGTGGTGCGCTTCGGCATGTCCGATGTATACGACCGCGTGGCGCTGCAGAACAAGCTGGCCGCGATTGGCGTTCCGCATGTGGACGATGACACGATGACGGAGCGCATGTTCCTGCGCGAATGGCGCGGCCAGCGCTATCCCGCCTCCGATATCCTCGCCCGCCGCGGTCTCGGGACGGAGTGAGGTTTCGGGAACAATGTCGGGAACAATGTGATGGCTTGCGGACATTTTCGAAGGGTTTAGGCCCGAAAATCGTGGATTTGTGTCCGTAAGCCATCACATTGTTATGAATTCGGCAACAGTGTGATGGGTTGCGGACATTTTCGGGTGGATTCGCCCCGTTTTCCATCGTTTTGTGTCCGTAAGCCATCACATTGTTATGGGGGTGGGCAGTCCGCTGCGCGACCGCGCCGTCCCGCCTGCGACCGCGCCGTCCCGCCCCCGCCCGCGCACATGCCCCCCCCGCCCGCGCACATGCCCGAGCCTGCGCCCCGCGCCCTGTCCGACCGGACATAACGGGGCGGGAATAGAATGGCGGGTATGAAAGACGCTTCGGAAATCTCGTCCATGGACCTTATTCGCGCGGGTGTGAGCGATGCCGGGGAGGCGAGGGCGGTGATCGGGCGCATCGCCGACTCGGGGCTGCCGGGGGAGTACCTCGATGCGCTGGTCGACGAGCTGCAGCACGCCTGCGATCCCGATTGCGCGCTGCGCCACCTGGCCGACCTTGTGGAGTCCGGCCGCACGCAGCCCGGTTGCTTCGGCAACGCCTCCGCGTTCCGCCGCCTCATCCGGGTGCTCGGAGCATCCGATTACCTGGGCCGCCTGATGGAAACCCGCTCCGACATCCTCGACGCCGTGACGGGCGACGCCTACGCCTCGCGCTCTTGGACGCGCGAGAAGCGCCGCGCCGACCTGCTCGAGGCCGCCGGCGCCGACCCGGCCGATGCGAATCCCGTCGCCACGCTGCCCCTGGCCGAGGCGACGAACGGCATGCGCCGCCGCTACTGGCGCCAGATGGCGGCCATCGCGGCATACGATGTCTCCGCCCCCGATCCGCTCGAAGTCCAGCCCCAGGTGAGCCTGGCCCTCTCCGACGCCGCCGACGCGGCCATCGAGGCGGCGCTCGCCATCTCGCGCAGCGTCGTGGACGGCGCGTCCGGCTGCCTGTTCGCCGTCATCGGCATGGGCAAGCTCGGCGCCCGCGAACTGAACTACATGTCGGACTGCGACCTCATCTACGCCGTGGAACCCGCAGGCGACGACGCCCCGCATGGCGACGCGCTCAACCGCCTGGGAACGAAGATCGCCACGCAGATGCAGCGCATCTGCCAAGACCCGATCCCCGGCGTCACCGAACCCGCCCTGTGGCAGATCGACGGCGCCCTGCGCCCCGAAGGCAAGGCCGGGCAGCTCGTGCGCACCGTCGACTCGCACCGCGCCTATTACGAGAAATGGGCCGACAACTGGGAGTTCCAGGCCCTGCTCAAGGCACGCGGCGTGGCCGGCGACCCAGGCGTGTGCGAGGCCTACCTCGCCGCCATGCAACCCTTCGTGTGGTCCGCCTCCGCCCGCCCCAACTTCGTCTCCGACTGCCAGGCCATGCGCCGCCGCGTGGAGGACTACATCCAGCCCGCTCTGCGCGACCGCGAGATAAAGCTCGGCCGCGGTGGCCTGCGCGACGTGGAATTCACCGTGCAGATGCTCCAGCTCGTGCACGGGCGCACCGACGAGACGCTGCGCCGCCGCGCCACGCTCGACGCGCTGAAGGCCCTCGCCGCCGGCGGTTATGTGAGCCGCCGCCAGGCCGAACGCCTCTCGCGCGACTATCGTTTCGAACGCGTCATGGAACACCGCCAGCAGATGTGGCAGTTCCACCGCACCCATCTGTTCCCCGACCTCGGCGAAGCCAGCCGCGGCGGCCTCGACACGCCGCGCAAGATCAGCCTGCCGGACCTCGACCGCAACCGTGACCTGCGCCGCCTGGCCCGCGCCGTCGGCATGCGCGGCGACCAGCTCGTCGAGGCCTACGATTCCACACGCCGCGAGATCCGCCAGCTGCATCTCGACATCTACTACCGCCCCATGCTGCCGCTCGTCGCGCAGATGAGCGACGATGCCATCAGCCTGACGCCCCAGGCCATCGAGGACCGCTTCTCGTCCCTGGGCTTCCTCGACCCGCACGCCGCCATCGGCCACGTGCAGGCCCTGACCGAAGGCGTCTCGCGCGCCGCGAAGATCAACCGCATCCTCCTGCCCGGCGTGCTCGAGATGATCGCGCGCGGCCAGAACCCCGACATGGGCCTGCTCCAATGGCGCCGCCTCGTCGAATCGTTCGGCACCGGCTCGCTCTACCTCGGCTTCCTGCGCGATTCCTCCACCGCCCTGACACGCGTATGCCGCGTGCTGCCCAACTCGCGCTTCCTCGGCGACGCACTCGTCAAATCCTCCGAATCCGTCACATGGCTCGGCGGAGAAGAGGAGCTGCAGCCGCGCTCCCGTGCCAGCCTCGACGTGCGCTGCACCAGCGCCCTGCACCGCTACGCCGGCGACATGGCGGCCTTCTCCGCGTCGCTGCGCGCCATGCGCCGCCACGAGATCGAACGCATCGGCCTGGGCTGGATCAACGGCGTGGTCTCCAGCGCCGACAGCCTCGGGGCCATGACGGATGTCTACGATGCCGCGCTGCACGCCGCGCTCGCGTGGTCGACGGCGGAAAGGCTCCAGGCCGAGGGCCTCGACGATGCCCCCGCCACCGTGGCGGTCATCGGCATGGGGCGTTACGGCGGCCGCGAGGTGAATTTCAGCTCCGACGCCGACATCATCGTGATCTACGAGCCGGCCGACGGCGCGGATCCGGCGCAGGCCAACGCCTTCGCACGCGCCGTGGAGGACCGCACGCGCCAGATCCTCATGGGCCCGCAGACCACCGAGCCGCCCATCGAGCTCGACCTGGACCTGAGGCCGGAAGGCCGCAACGGCGCACTCGTGCGGTCCTACGATTCCTGCCGCGAGTATTACGCGTCCTGGGCCGACACATGGGAGCACCAGGCGCTGCTGCGCGCCCGGTACGCGGCCGGCGACCAGGCGCTCGCAGAGCGGTTCCTGCACGACATCGCCGACCCGCTGCGCTACCCCGGGGCGCCGTTGACCGACGCCGAGCTCCAGCAGATCCGCACGCTCAAGGCGCGCATGGAGGCCGAGCGCCTGCCGCGCGGCGTGCGCCGCGACCGGCACGTCAAGCTCGGCATGGGCGGCCTATCGGACGTGGAGTGGACGGTGCAGCTGCTCCAGCTCACGCATGCCGGCGCGCATCCCGAGCTGCGCACGACGGGCACGATGGCCGCGCTCGACGCGCTCGAAGGCGCGGGCCTCGTGGCCGGCGACGACGCGGACGTGCTGCGCCGCACCTGGTGGCTGTGCACGAACACAAGGAACGCGAATATGCTGTGGACCGGCCGCACGAACCGAGCCGACGTGATTCCCGACGACACCTACGCGCTCGGCGGCATCGCGGCGTGCCTGGGGCGCCCCGCGAACTCCGGCCAGGCCTTCGCCGACGAGCTGCTGGGCCTCATGCGCCGCTGCCGCGCCGTAACCGAGCGCCTGTTCTACGCGGAGGAGTAGGGGGGCGGGGTAGAAGCCGCCCCGCCCGTCAGTACCCGAGATCGGCCTGCATGAGGTGCACGTTCTGGCGCATGATATGCGCCTGCTCGCGCGTGATGCGCTGCTCGTCGAGCATGTCGCGCACCACCTCGAGCTCGATGCGGAATGCGTCTGCGCGTACCTGCGAAACCTGCCGCGACATGCGCTCGCGCTCGTCGATGCCCGCCCCGATGAAGGGGATGCTCACATACGCCGCGCGGTATTCGCCCATGAGGGCCATCACGCATTCGGTGTCGTAGGACGGGTCGTTGACGAGCCCGAACAGATGGTTGATCGTGGCCTTGAGCAGCGCGTCATGCACCACCACCGTGTCATGCGCGTGCTTGTCGCCTCCGGCCAGCGAGGGGTGCAGGCGGCTGCGCAGGCGGTGCCATGCCACGCGCAGGTGCATGACGGTGCGCTTGATGCGCGCGGGCAGACGATGGAACCGCGAGCAATCCTTGTTCTTCTCCAGCGTGGACGTGATATTCGAAATGATGTCGCCGGTGGCCTCGTGCGCGTCCGGATGCGCCTCGTCGTAATCGTGAAGCCACGCGATCTGCCATGTCAGCGTGTCATGGCGCAGGCGCTGGTCCGCCTCGATCTGCAGCGTGGAGTGGTGCGTGTCCTCGAGGCGTTCGATGCGGTACAGGTAGGAGTTCATGACGCGCTGCAGCGCCTGGTGGGTTTCCGGCGTGTCGGTCTGCGCGAGGCGCTCGATGGTGGTGTTGAGCACGAGGCGCTTGGCCTCGGTCAGCTCCGCGGCGTTAAGGTCGGTGCGCGGCGCTAGGAGCGGCAGCATGATGTTCGTGAGCACGAGCGACACGATGACGAAGACGGCGGCGATGGCCCACAGCATCCAGCGGATGCTCTCGCCCTGCGATGTGGCGCCCATCGCGGGCAGCGTGAAGGCCAGGGAGATCGTGATGGCGCCTTTCGCGCCGCCGAAGGTCATGACGAGCGCGGAGCGGCGCCGCTCCTTGCGCGCGGCCTTGATCTGCGCGTCCAAGGGACGCGAAGCCGTGGAATCGGATGCACCGCGCGGATCCGCGCCGACGGCCACCGCCCACGCGGGGTCGGGCTGCATGCGCTGCATCGCCGTCACCGCCGCGAAGCGCACAAGCAGCGAGACCACGGTGAGCGCCAGCGCCGCCGCGATGATCGTGGGCACGTCGGGGACGAGGCCCTGCGAGGCGTCGAGGAAGATGATGGGCAGCTGCATGCCGAGAAGCACGAACACGGCGCCGTTGAGGTTGAACTCGAGGAACTCCCACACGGAGTTCGACACGAGGTTCACGCTGGCGATGTCGGCGCCGAAGCCGCGGCGGTGGAACTGGATGGTCAGGCCCGCGGCCACGACGGACAGCACGGCGGAGAAGCCAAGGCGCTCGGAGAGGTAATAGGTCAGGAACGGCGTGAGCACCTCGATGGTGATGCGGTTCGTGGTGGTTTCGAGGCGGTGGTTGCGCAGGAGCATGACGATGCGGTCGATGAGCCAGCCCATGACGAGGCCGAACAGGATGCCGCCGACGAAGCTCATAACCACCTCGAGGGCGAAGCGGGCGGGGGAGAACCGCCCCGTGGTGGCGGCCACGACGGCGAATTCGAAGCTCACGATGGATGCGGCGTCGTTGAACAGGCTCTCGCCCTTGAGTGTCTCGGTCTGCGTCTGCGTCAGGCGCGCCTGGCTGCTCATCTGCGTGACGGCCACGGCGTCGGTGGGCGCCAGGGCCGCGCCGAGGGCGAGGGCCGCGGCGAGTCCGATTTGCGGCCACAGGCCGTGCAGCGTCAGGCCGGTGGCGACGATGCACAGGAACACGAGGCCGACGGCGAGCCACAGGGATTGCCTGATCACCTTGAGCAGCCGGGACATCGTGGTGCTGCGCGCCGCGTTGAACAGCAGCGGCGCGATGAACAGCACCATGAACAGCTGCGAATCCATGCGCACGGTGGGCAGGAACGGCGTGAAATACCACACGACTCCGAGCCCTACCTGCACGAGCGGCAGGGAGACGCGCGGTATGAAGCGTTCCAGGATCGACGATGCGAGCACGCCCGTGACGACGAGGATGACAAGGGACAGGATTTCCAAAGGCGCCTCCCATCGGTGGGGATCAGTGGGGATCGGGTGGGACCGGTGCGGGTCGGTCGGGACGGTTCCGTCGGCGTTCCCTTGGCCTGGGGCGGGGCGGGCTGCGGGCGGTCGGCGGTGTTTCCTTCAGATTACTTGACGATTGCACGATTTCGCGTTGGGCGATTGTTACGGCGCGTCACGACCGGAAACGACGCGGTTCCATGTCGCGTTTGCGGACTACCTTTGTAGAGGTCACGGCACGTGGCCGCCTCCCAGAGTCTTTCGAAAGGCGTGCAATGGCATCACAAACGGCGCAGGACTGCGCTGCTCTCGAATCCCAGCTGGTCGGCAAAAGCGTGGTAACGCTTGACGATCTGACGACCGACCAGATTTCGCTTCTTCTTCGCAAGGCGAGCTACATCGAATCGAACCCCCGACGCGTCGCCCACGCATGCGACGGCAGGATCCTCGCCACGCTGTTCTACGAGCCCTCCACCCGCACGCGTCTGAGCTTCGAAACCGCCATGCTGCGCATGGGCGGTCACGTCATCGGCTTCTCGGGCACCCAGAACACCTCCGTGTCCAAGGGCGAGACCATCTCCGACACCGTGCGCGTCGTCTCCCAGTTCGCCGACGTCATCGCCATGCGCCACCCCAAGGAAGGCGCGGCGCTCGTCGCGGCCCGCGCGGCCGAGATCCCCGTCATCAACGGCGGCGACGGCGGCCACATGCACCCCACGCAGACGCTCGCCGACCTGTCGACCATCGAGAAGCGCTTCGGCCGCATCACCGACCTCGTCGTGGGCCTGTGCGGCGACCTCAAGTTCGGCCGCACCGTCCATTCGCTGATCGAGACGCTGTGCCGCTTCGGCAACGTACATTTCGTGCTCATCAGCCCCGATGAGCTCAAGACCCCGCGCTACGTCATCGACCGCATCGAGGCCTCGCCGTCGTGCGACTACGAGGAGGTGCACGACCTGCAGGACGTCATCGGCCGCCTCGACGTGCTCTATATGACGCGCGTGCAGCAGGAGCGCTTCTTCAACGAGGACGACTACCTGCGCCTTCGCGACACGTATATCCTCGACGCCGACAAGATGAAGCTCGCCAAGCCCACGATGGCCGTGCTCCACCCGCTGCCGCGCGTCAACGAGATCGCCACCGAGGTGGACGCCGACCCGCGTGCCGCGTACTTCCAGCAGGTGTACCGCGGCATGCTCATGCGCATGGCGCTCGAAAGCTCCCTGCTGGGCGATCCGCTGCCCGGCTTTTCGCAAACACAGGAGGTCCAGGCCTGAATGGAAGTCACAAGCCTGCAGAACGGAATCATCATCGACCACGTGCCCGCCGGCACGGCGCTCAAGGTGCTCGAGTACCTGAACGTCGACCCCGCCAGGACGAAGATCGCGCTGATCATGAACACCGATTCGAAGCGCCTGGGCACGAAGGACATCATCAAGATCGAGGGCATGGCCGACGACCGCATCGACCTTGACGTGCTCGGCCTCGTGGCCCGCCAGGCCACGGTCGGCATCGTGCGCGACGGGCGCATCGTCAGGAAGCTCACGCCCACGCTGCCCCAGCATGTCGAGGGCGTCATCCGCTGCCCCAACCCGCGCTGCGTCACCTCCACGGAGCGCGACATCCGCCAGGGCTTCCACCTCGTCACCGTCGGCGGGCGCCCCGAGTACCGCTGCGACTACTGCGACGAGGAGGCGAAGTTCTGATGACAGCCGCCGTTGTCAAGCTGCTGGGAGTGCAGCTGTGGGAGACGGGACAGACGGTCGACGCGATCGTGCCCGTGTGCCCAGGCCGCCTCATGGACGATGACGGGGCCGTGGCCGGTGCGCCGGACGGCTCCGCCGTGGTGGTGGACGCGCGCGGCATGGTGCTCGCGCCGGGCCTGCACGACCCGCATGTGCATTTCCGCGACCCCGGCCAGCTCGCCAAGGAGACGATGGTGACCGGATCGGCCGCCGCCGCGGCCGGCGGATACACCACCGTCCTCATCATGCCCAACACCGTTCCCGCGCTTGACGGCGCGGCCGTGGCCCCCAGCGACACCGCCGACATCGAGGCCATGCACGGGCGCTGGTCGTCGCTCGACTACCTCGAGAACTACGAGGCAGACAACGGCGTGCAGCTTCCCGTGCGCTACGCGCTGTGCGCCGCCGCATCCACGGGGCGCGACGGGGCGCAGGCCAGCAAGTACGCCGACTGGCAGCACGGCCTGCAAGGTTTCGGGTTCCGCCACCCCGTCATCGCGCTGAGCGACGACGGCGCCGCCGTGCCCGCCGACATCCTCGACGAAGTGGCCGCCAACTGCCTCAAGGCCGGCGTGCCGTTCATCGACCACTGCGAGCACCACGAGTCCGGTGTCATGACCGAGGGCGAGACCTCCCGCCGGCTCGGCCTGCCCGGCATCCCCGCCAGCACCGAGACCGCGATCATCGAACGCGACATCGACCTGGCGCGCCGCACCGGCTGCCACGTGCACCTGCAGCATGTCAGCTGCGCCGCGTCGTTCGACCTCATCCGCGCCGCCAAGGCCGAGGGCCTTCCCGTCACCTGCGAGACGGCGCCGCACTACATCGCTCTTAACGACACCGCGGTGGAGCGCCTGGGCACGATGGCGAAGATGAACCCGCCGCTGCGCAGCGAGGAGGACCGCCAGGCCACGCTGCGCGCCATCGCCGACGGCACCGTCGACATGATCGCCACCGACCACGCGCCCCACACGGCCGAGGAGAAGGCCCTCGGCATGCTCAAGGCGCCCAACGGCATCATCGGCCTCGAAACCGCGTACGGCGTGTGCCGCACGGTTCTTGTGGAGGGCGGCTGGATCGACGACGACCGCCTCATCGAGCTCATGAGCGTCGCCCCGGCGCGCCTCCTGGGCTCCGCCGAGCCGTCCGCCGACAGCCTGCTCGCGCCGCTCGCCGACGAGGCGGGGGAGAGGGTCCACGATGCCCCCGCCGGGCCTGGCTCCGCTGGTGCGGATGCCGCGGTGGCCGACGGTGCGGATGCCGCCGATGGCCGCGAGCCGCTGCACGCGCGCCGCGACCTGCTCGACCTCGCCGCCGTGGCGCATACCGGTGTGACCACCAGCGACTTCCTGTCGGCCGACGACACCGCCACGCCGCTCGACTTCACGCTGCTCGACCCGCACGCCGAGTGGACCGTCGACCCCGAGCGCTTCCACTCCAAGGCACGCAACACGCCGTTCGCGGGGATGGAGCTCACGGGCCGGCCCATGGCCACGGTTATCGGCTCGCGCATCGTGTTCACGCGCATCCCCGCCTCTCGCATCATCGACGGCGCGGCCACCACGGACGGCTCGCTGCCCGACGCCATCGCGCATAGCGTCGTCGCACATTCCCGCGACGACGGGGCCGCCGCATAGGAGCCATGCGACGCGCAACATCGTCGCAACAAATCCCACATCTTGCCGCAATACGATGGCTGCCTGTCGCAGCCGGAACGAGGAGAACATGGACAAGCTCATCGAAGCCATCGAACGCACAGGAAACCCCAGCGTGGTGGGGCTTGACCCCAAGCCCGCGCTGATTCCGGCCCCCGTGCTCGCCGCCGCCCGCGCCGAGCACGGCGAAAGCCGCGCCGCCGCGCTCGCGGCCGCCTACCGTGCGTTCAACCGCAGCATCGTGGATGCCGTCGCCGGCATCGTACCCGCCGTCAAGCCGCAGATCGCCATGTACGAGGCGCTCGGCCCCGCCGGCCTGCAGCTGTATTGCGACACCTGCGCCTACGCGCGTTCGCAGGGCCTGTACGTGCTCGGCGATGTCAAGCGCGGCGACATCGGCAGCACCGCCGCCCAGTACGCCGCGCATCTGGGCGGCGTGCCCGAGGTGGCGCAGTGGGGCGACTCCTTCGGCACCGAGCCGGAGGACCCGTGGCATGAGGACGCCGTCACCCTCAACCCGTATATGGGCGAGGACGGCATCATGCCCTTCGTGGACGTGGCGCAGGCCGCAGACAAGGATGTGTTCGTGCTCGTGCGCACCTCCAATCCGTCCAGCGACCAGGTGCAGACGCTCGCCCTGGCCGACGGCGGCACCGTGAGCGGTCATGTGGGCGAGCTCGTGGAGCGCTGGGGCGCCGACACGCTCGGTGCGCACGGGTATTCGCGCGTCGGCGCCGTCGTCGGGGCCACGCATCCCGAGGCGGGCGCCGCGCTGCGCCGCGCCATGCCGCATACGTTCTTCCTCATCCCCGGCTACGGCGCGCAGGGCGGGTCCGCCGCCGACGTCGCCGCCATGTTCGACGCGAACGGCTCGGGCGCCATCGTCAATTCGTCGCGCGGCATCATCGGCGCGTGGCGCAAGGACGAACGCGCGGCCCGCTTCGCGCCCGACGCCGACGCCGCAATCGCCGCCGCCTCCGCCACGACGGCGGACGCCGCGCTCGCCGAGGCATCGGTCGCCGATGCCGCCGCCGCGCTCGACCTCGTGGCCGACTGCGCGCGCCAGGCCGCCGAACGCATGCGCGACGACCTCGTGCACGCCCTCGACAACCGCCCGCCCGTCGCCGACCCGACGGCGGACAGCAGGAACAACCCCAAGGAGAACGCATGAGCGATTTCAAGCCCACCTACCTCCCCTCCAGGCGGCCCGCCGAGGTCGTCGACTGCAGGGAGCTGACCGACGGCGTCGTGCGCCTGACGCTGCGCGACGAGTTCATCGCCGCGAACGCGCGGCCGGCGCAGTTCGTGAACCTGTACACCACGAATGAGCAGCGCCTCTCGCCGCGACCCTTCGGCGTCTGCCAGGCCGAGGGCGACACCTTCACGCTGATGTTCGCCGTCGTGGGCAAGGGCACCGAGGAGTTCCGCCACCTGCGCCCCGGCCAGACGGTGGACGTGCTCGGCCCGCTCGGCCACGGCTTCGACCTGACGCGCTCCGCGAACTACGTGCTCGTCGGCGGCGGCCTCGGCGTGCCGCCGCTGATCCGCACCGCGCAGGAGCTCAAGGGCCGCGAGGACGCCGGCTGCACCGTGCTGTTCGGCTACAGGAACGTGCATTTCGCCGACGATGACGCCAGCCGCTGGTGCGACGACGTGCGCTCCATCGACGAATCCGAGGGCAATGTGGTCGCGCTTCTCGACCGCTGGGCCGCCGAGAACGGCATCACGGCCGACCGGGACGGCGTGCTGCGCCCCGTGGCGGAGGGGGAGAGGCCCTTCGTGATCCTGACCTGCGGCCCGCTGGGCATGATGAAGGCCGTCTCCGCCTGGGCGCGCGAACGCGGCCTGGAGACGCAGGCGAGCCTTGAGTCGCGCATGGGCTGCGGCTTCGGCACCTGCGTGGTGTGCACCGTGCACACCACGCGCGGAATCCTCAAGACCTGCCATGACGGGCCGGTTTTCAACACCGCAGAACTCGAGGGATGGGAGGCCGCACGATGAGCGGAACCACGATGACGCAGACCGCGCAGGCGGCCACGCAGGCGGCGCAGGGGCAGGCGCAGGGCGGACAGCAGCTGCCGTGCTATTTCGACGCCAACCGCACCTTCACCTGGCACCACAAGACCCAGGTGGCCGGCGTGGAGTGGAAGAACCCCGTGGGCACCGCCTCCGGCACCTTCAACTTCGACGCCGTGCGACCTTTCTATGACGTGAGCCAGCTGGGCGCCGTCTCCACGAAGGGCGTCTCGCCCGTGCCGTGGGAGGGCAACCCCGTGCCCCGCACCGCCGAGACGCCGGCGGGTTCCGTCAACTCCGTGGGCCTGCAGAACCCCGGCGTCGACGATTATCTTGTCAACGACCTTCCGCGCCTCAAGGCCGCGGGAGCCACCGTCATCACGAACGTGGCGGGCCACTCCGACGACGATTACGCCGAGGTGGTCTCCAAGCTCGCCGACCACGAATCCGACATGCTCGAGATCAACGTCAGCTGCCCCAACGTGTCGGCCGACGGACTGTCCACCGGCACCGATCCGGTGGCGCTTAAGCGCCTCGTCAAGCGCCTGCGTCCGCTCACCGACAAGCCCATGATCGTCAAGCTCACGCCGAACGTCACCGACATCCGCCCCATCGCGGAGGCCTGCATCGAAGGCGGCGCCGACGCGCTGTCGATGATCAACACCTTCGTGGGCATGCGCTTCGACATCCGCACCGGCAAGCCGATCCTCGCGAACATCACGGGCGGCGTGTCCGGCCCGTGCGTGCACCCGATGGCCCTTGCCTTCGTGTACAAGACGCGCCAGGCCTTCCCGGAGATCCCGATCATCGGCATCGGCGGCATCTCCACCGGCGAGGACGCGCTCGAGTTCCTCTACGCCGGCGCCAACGCCGTCGAGGTGGGCTCCGCCGCGCTCGCCGACCCGGTGGCGCCGCTGCGCATCGCCTGCGAGCTCGACGCGCTGCTCGACCAGCGTCCCGAACTCGCCCAGGCCCTCGAGGAGGGCCGCACCTGGCAGTCGTAAGGTTGCTGTAGAGCGTGCATGTGCCCCGCATCGTCCTCGTGCGATGCGGGGCACATCGTGTTTCCGCCGCGTTGCCGTCGCGCTCCTGCCGCGTTGCCGCCGCAGTGTTTCCGTCGCCGTGCCGCTGTCATGCGCTCGCGGAACAATATAGGGCGGTAATCGTCGCACAGGCACGAGAAAGGTCCACCATGACGCAGACGCAGTACGAGGCAGGTTCGATGCAGGAGGAGTTCACGCGCTTCCTGCTGGACGCCGGCGCGCTCAAGTTCGGTTCGTTCACTCTCAAGTCCGGCCGCCAGTCGCCGTATTTCATCAACGCCGGCTCGTTCAATGACGGCGCGCGCATCGCCCGCCTCGGCGAGTACTACGCCGCCACCATCGCGGCCGCGCAGGAGCAGGGCGTGTTGCCGGAGCATATCGACACCGTGTTCGGCCCGGCCTACAAGGGCATTCCGCTCGCGGTGAGCACGTCGATGGCGCTTGCCGCGCGCCACGGGCAGAACGTGGGCTACACCTTCGACCGCAAGGAGAAGAAGGACCACGGCGACGGCGGCATGTTCGTCGGCACGCAGCTCGAGGACGGCATGAGCGTGCTCATGGTCGACGACGTCATGACCGCCGGCACGGCCGTGCGCGAGGTGGTGCCCAAGCTCAAGGCCGCCGCGGACGTGAACATCGTGGGCCTCGTGCTGTCGGTGGACCGCATGGAGAAGACGAAGGACTCCGACAAGTCCGCCGTCCAGGCCGTGCATGAGGAGTTCGGCTTCCCCGTGTTCGCCATCGCCAACGTGCGCGAGATCTTCGATGCGGCGTCCACGATGCGCGCGGCGGACGGCTCGCCGCTCATCGGCGACGAGCTGCGCGCCGAGGCGCAGCGCTACCTCGCCACGTACGGGGCGTAGGAGCGGCGCGGCGGCCGCGCGGGTGTCTGGGCTCGAGAGACTGCTGCGCGGGCGGCTGGACGTCACCGCGGCTGGGCTCGAGCAGCGGATGTCCCCAGCTGTTTCTACGATGTCCCTGTTTTGTGATGGCCCCGGTCGGGTGTGCCGATCGGGGCCATCGTATGCCTTCGGACGACTGTGGAGCGACACCGCACGCGGTCTTGTGTCGAACGGATATATCGAACACCTACGGATAGAGGGGCATATGTTCGATATGTTCGATGCGCTCGAACGGCCTTGGGATGCGACACGCGGAAGATAGAGCCTCGTTCCATTACTGTTCCGTCAACTGGAAGCCCCGCAATTGCAACGATTTTTGTGATGTTATCAGACTTCAAAATCTCACTATGCGAAATGAGGGCCTTCCTATCGTCTCGAACATGTGCTACCTTTCTAGTTGTCGGAACAAGTGCAAGGCAGCACGATGCCGAGGGATAGATGGACAGGCTCCGGGGTCAAACCCGCGACATGTTTATCAGCGCCAACGATGGCGCACGGAATCGTCTGCCGAACGAACAAAGGGAGACGATATGGTCGACAAGGCAACGACTGCATACGCCGCGAACACGGCGCTTGCCAACGAATTTTCCAACGAATCCTGCGCCACGCGCGGCATGAATGCCCAGGCTGGGGAGTCCGGGACGTACAGCTACGCCGATGGTCGCTGGTACAGCAACGAGAAGCGTGAGGTCGCCAATTCCGATCTCGCGGTCCGTTCCGCGATGCTCGCCGCCGAAGCGGGCGACCCCGAGGCCATGATCGACCTCGGCCGTTGGTATTCGATGCTCGGTCGTTCCGTCGCGTCGTACTGCGACCGTGCCCTGGACTACTTCCTCGGCGCCGCCCAGAAGGGCCTGGCCATCGGGTATCTGCTCGCCGGCAAGGTCTACGAGTTCTGTGGCAACAACGAATGGGCCGCGCGCTGCTACATGGAGGCCGCCGAGCACGGCGTCGATACGGGCAAGGCCGCCCTCGACCAGATTCTGCTCGCGCACCCCATGCTTCGTCTGAAGCTGGCGTGAGTTCACGGCGTCTGGAGCCGTTCTTCCGATAGGGTCTTCCGTGGCGGGTTTTCCTTCTTCTCCCGCCGCGGTATCCGGCAAGCGGGCCGAGAGAAGCTGCTCGCCGGGTAATTGGGGGTACCGAAAGGTCCCGGGTTCGCACGCCCGGGACCTTTCGCTTTTCCGCTGTGAATTCGTGTGCCGGAGTTCGTGCACCGCGAAGTTCGTGTGCCGGAGTTTGGGCCTCGCGGAGTTTGGGCCTCGCGGAGCTTTTGCGTCGGTCCCAATCTCGTGCGTAGGACCGGATCTTGTGCCCCGGTCCGATTTCGCATCCCGGTCCTGATCTTGCGCTTCAATCCGGACCTTGTTCCCGGTCCGGAACTCGTACCAGTGGCATCGATTCCTGAACAGTGGTACGGCTTGCGGACATTTTCGAGGGATTTAGGCCCCCAAATCGTGGTTCTCTGTCCGTAAGCAGTACCAGTGTTTTCGTTTTGGCGGAATGGTCCCGGTTCCTCGCGTGGCCCCCATTCTCGCCAACGGTCGGCCTCATTGGCGGCTGGCGTGCCAGTGAGAGGCACTGTTGGGCGCCTGAGCGTTGCGAATGGGCGAGTGTCCCGGCGAGAGTGCCTCTCGCTGGTTGATCCCGTGCCAGTGAGAGCGACTGTTGAACTGGGGATCGTTGGGAATGCACGATTATTTTGGCGAGAGTGGCTCTCGCTGGTTGATCCCGTGCCAGTGAGAGGCACTGTTGGGCTGGGGATCGTTGCAAATGCACGATTGTTCCGCCGACAGTCGGTCTCGTTGGCGCCCTGCGTGCCAGTGAGAGGCACTGTTGGGAGTCTTGACGTTACGATTACACGGTGGGCGTAGAGGTCTCGACGGGGGAGGCCGTCGCTGGTATAAATAAGGGCAGTTCGCAGTCGTCGGTTTCGCACAGTCACTGCGCAAGCCCACTGCACATCCGCGATATACAGCAATTGTGCACATCCGGTGCGTGCGCCCGCCGCGCACCGCGCACATCACTGTGCGCGCCCGCCGCGCACCGCGCATCCATGCATACCGCAACGCACCGCGCACCCGCGCCACCGCGCAAGCAATCACAGAATTGTCCGCCACATCAGGGACCGGAGGAGGAAGACCATATGGCCGATGCATCCGCAGATCGCTCCGTCGAGGAATTCAAGCTCCGATTCTGCCATCCCGAACTCATCGAGGACTGCCGCGACACGCTCGTGTCGATGTTTCGCCAGGGCACCAACCCAGCGCAGCCCGCCTCGCTTGACCCGGCCACCCTCAGCTACCTGCGCCTGTACGAGGAGACGCATGACGCCGCCGACGCAGACGCCAAGCTCGAGGCGTGGCAGGGCTACGTCGAGCACGAGGCCCGCCACGGCAACCTCGACGCCCTCGACCTCGAAACCGTCTACGCGCGCAACGACCTGTGGGCGAATTTCGACACGCTTCCCACGATGGACGCCATCGGTCTCATGAACGACCTATGGCAGCTCTCGAAGCGCGCCTGCGAGGAGATCCGCGGCTCCGCTTATTACTGCCTGGCCATCCACACCGCCTGTCTCGACGCCGACCAACAGGACTGGCTTCTGTGCCCCGGTCCGCTCATGCTCCTGACGTCCGCGTCCGACCTGGGCTGCGCCGAGGCGTCGATGGAACTGTCGCGCATGCTCACCAGCGGCGGCCTGCTCGAGCCGAACCTCCCGCTCGCACACCGTTACCATGTGCGCGCCGCGCATGATGGCGACGCCTCTGCGTGGGCCTACGTGGCGATGGACTACCTGCTCGGCCGCGGCACGCCCCGCGACCCCGACCGCATGATCGACGCGCTGATGTCCGGCGCGGCCGCCGGTGACTATTCGTCATGCGTGAGCCTGGGCGACCTGTTCAGCACCGGCTTCCCCGAGTCGCGCCTCGCGCCCGTGCCCGACATGCGGCTCGCCAACGAGTACTACAGCGCCGCGTACGAGATCGAGACGGAGGGCGCGCAGATGGAGGGTATGGAGACGGAGGGCGTCGAGGCGGGGGAGAGGAACCACGATGTTCCCGCCGCGGACCACACGAAATCCCTCGCCTACGTGGGCATGATGTTCACCCAGGCCGCGCTTGATATGGACGGCGACGACGGCGACGACGGTGACGCTGCCTGCTGACGGCCCCAATCGTTGACAATCCCGCCGATGTCCCCCGCCCGCAGACGCTCCCGCCCGCAGACGGAATACACAGACGGAATATGAAAGGCGCCGCACGATGCTTCGAAACATCGTGCGGCGCCTTCTTTCAGAGTGTGTCACTGCGCCGTCGTCATGGCGCCGTCGTCACTGCGCCGACCTGCCTTCGCGCTCGAAGGTAATCGACGCGCCGGCCAGCGCCCCGCCGTTGGCGAGGTTCTGGAGCGGGAAGATGCCGTTGGCGTCCACCTGCTGGATGAAATCGGCGTTCGAAGCGCCGTCGAAGGTCAGCTTGCCGTCGGAGAACGCGAGCGTCAGCTTGTAGTCCTGCGCGGCGTTGCCCGTCTGCTTGTACTCGACGGCGATGTTCCCGCCGTCCTGCTGCCACGAGCACGACCACTGGTTGATACCGTTGCCGCCCGTGACGAGGGAGTCATACACCACGCACGAATTGTCGGGGCGGATCTCGATCGTGAGGCTTTCGAACATGGGGATCAGCGCGCCGTCGGCGTCCGCGTAGCCCAGGTTCTTCGCCGTGGAACTCAGGAACTGCAGCTCGGTGGACGAGCCCGGTTCGAAGGTGGTGTCGCCGCTGCTGGCGGAGGAGACCGTCCACACGCCGACCGGGTCGGCGGCCTGCGTCTGCGTGGTGCTTGCCGCGGCGGAGGCGTAGCGCTGGCGCAGCATGACGCCGGTGGCGGCCAGCGCGATGGCGAGCACGAACGCCACGATGGCGATGATGATGCGCGGGTTCGCGTGGTGCTTCTTCTTCGCCGCGCCCTGCGGGGTGGGCGTGGGCTGCACGGTGGCGTTCACCGGCATCCCGGTCGGCATCCCCGTGGCCGGATCGGTCGGCACGAGGCTGTTGCCGCAGTATGGGCAGGTGCCCATGCCCTCCGGCACGGCGTTATCGCAATGAGAGCAAATCATGGTTCCTTCTTCTGTGTTTCTATCGATGTCGCTCAGGTCGGTTTTGCCCAGAGGCCTCTTCGGCTACTTCGTGTCCACGCGGCGCAGGATGGTGCCGTCGGGAGTCGCGGTGGCCGGCACAAGCGCCGTTTTGTCGGAGTTGAACACCAGCGGCACGGATCCGCGGTCCGCGAAGGAGATACGCACCACGCCGGAGTCCGACACCGCCCACGAGCAGGTCTCGGGGGTCACACCCTGCGCGTCCTGCGAGGTGTACTGGCACACGTTGTTGCCCGACACCGTGTACACGTTGCCGGTTTTCATGGTGCCGTCAGCGTTCTGGATGACCTCGATCCACGTGCCGTCGTACTGGCTCCTGTCCACGGTGGCGGTGGCGGCGGGCTGCGTGGAGGTGCGCGCCGGGTCGAGGAAGGCCTCGTAACCGGCGAAGCCGCCCGCGGCAACCATGAGCACAAGGGCCACGGTCATGACGATGGCGGAGGCCTTGTGCCCCTTCTTCTCTTCCTGAGGAACCTCGGAGGAGGAGGTGATCGGCGCATCGTTCTGCGGCTCCTCCTCGCCCTGCGGCGCCTTGGACGTCGGCGCGAACGGCGCGGGCTGGGTAAGGTTCTGCATGGGCTGGTCGGCGCGCGGCCCGACAAGATACGATTGCGCCTGCTGCGCGGCCTGCTGGGCCTCGAGCTGGGCGGCCTGCTGGGCCTCGGCCTTCTTCTTGCGCAGACCGCGGCGCTTCTTCGTGGCAGGCGCGGTGGAGGATTCCGCGGGCATATGCACGAGGGATTCGACTGGCTGCGGCGTTGGCTGCGGCATGGTGGTGTTCGGCTGGTACGGGTTCTGCTGGTACGGGTTCTGCAGCGTCTGGTACGACGGCTGCGGGGTGGCGTACGGCTGAGGGGTAACCGGCTGCTGGTTCTGCAGCTGCTGCGCATACTCCGGCTGGGACTGCCAGGCGTACTGCGGCTGGACGGGCTGCTGCTGTGCGTTCTGCTGCGCCGCGTTCTGCGCAGGCGCCGGCTGAGCCGTCTGGTTTTGCGTCGGCTGGCCCGCGTACTGGGCCTTCGGAGTCTTGTGACGCTGCGCCGGGGGAAGAATGGAAGTCGCCGCGGAATCTTCATCGAAGGGATTCGGACGCCTCGTGTCGGTCGCTGCGGTAGACGATTCGCCCGTCTGCGCGGCGGGCGTCGGCGTCTGGGCGGCCTTGGTCACCTTGGGCACGTGGTGGCGCATGGCCGGAGTCGCGAGGGACGTGGGGGCAAACTCCTCCTCAGCGTCATCGTCATCATCGTCCGCATCGATGGCGGGCGCGGCCGGCGTCGACGCGATGGCGTCCGCGAAGGAAGCCGTCTGCACGGGTGAGACGGCGGGAGCGGCGGACGGCGGCGGGGTCTGGGCGGCCTTGGTCACCTTGGGCACGTGGTGGCGCATGGCGGGTGCGGCGAGCGATGTAGGGGCGGACTCCTCCTCCGCATCGTCCTCCATCTGCACCGGCTGGGATGCCGGGGTGGACGCGATGGCAGACATGAACGATGACGCCGCCGGCGCCGCCTGCTGCTGGGGCTGGGCTTGCTGAATCGGCTGAGGCTGGGCCTGCTGAAGCGGGGCGCCGCAACGGCCGCAGAACTTCCCATCAGGCACAACGTCCGCTCCACACTTGGGGCACTTCATTCCTGGTTTCCCTTCTGTGATCTCTGACTACGACAATCACTCTCGTCCCACTATAACCGCACCGGAAACAAAGGGCGCGGCCGCGCATCAGATACGATGGCGCCATGTTCGAGGGCACCGTGTTGGTAGCACCGTGTTGGTGGCGCCATGTCCGAGACGCGATGTGCGATGACCTTGTGAAAATCGTGTTACCTCGCAGTATCCTCCCGGCCCAAGCACAGACGCGGGTGGTAGCCTACCGCGCGGATGCGCCGGCCCGGACCCGCGCATCCCGGCGCGCGCGGAAAGCCGAGGAGCCGAAGGCCGAGAAAGCAGAAAAGCCGACAGGCCGCGCCGCACCAGTCCGGGGAGTGACATGGCATCGCGCAAGCATACGCTCGTCCTGTGGATCGTGGCGGTCGTCCTCATCGCCGCCTGCGAGATCGGAATCTTCAACCTGCCGCACTGGCGCACGGTCGGCGCCCCGGCCGTGGAATCGGGCACGCCCGTCATCGCCTCGGGCCTGACCGACAACGGCGACGGCACGTATACGGTGACCGACGCCGACAAGGCCACCATCGGCATCCCGATCCGCTCCGCCTCCGGCGGCGCCGCCGAACTGCGCAGCGTGCGCCTCGTGCCCGCCGGCACGGGGTGGTCGTACTCCACGGCCTCGTTCAAAACCGCTTACGGCAGCGCCGACGATTCGACCACAGACACCGACTCCCTGACGTGGCGCGACCTTGGTCAGGGTGTGTGGACGGACGCCAAAACCCTCACCTACACCAAGATCCCGTCCACCCAATACGTGCTCGCCGGCCAGAAAAGCGATGACAACCGCTACAGCACCTGGCTGCGCATCGACTACGGCAGCCAGTCCGCCGGCGCCGTCGTCTCCCTCGCATCATATGAACTCAACCCCACGGTGCCCTTCATGGTCTCGCTGCCCAGGCTCGTCATCATGCTTGCCCTCGCCGCGTTCGTCATCTGCCTGCGCCCCGGGTCCGCGCTGTGGCGCCGCCGCCTCGACATCGACTCGCGCGGGCACCGTATCGCCATCGGCGCGTTCATCGTGCTGCAATCCGCCGCGCTCCTCGCCATCAGCCAGATGACCGGCGGCTCGCATGTCTCCCTCGCCACAGCGTTCAACTCGAGCTTCCACCACTGGACCGACCCCGCGCAGTACCAGCGCCTCGCCGACGCGCTCCTGCACGGCCGCCTATGGCTCGACCTGCCGGTCGACAACTCCCTGCAGACCATGCAGAACCCCTACGATTTCGGCGCGCGCGTCAGCCGGAACGCCTCCACCGGCGCCGTCTACTTCTGGGACCACGCCTACTACCAGGGCCACTACTACTGCTATTTCGGCGTGCTGCCCGCCCTCCTCCTCTTCGCCCCGTACGAGGCGATCACCGGAGGCTGGCTTCCCACATGGGCCGCGTCCTGGACGCTGGCCGTGGCGTTCACGGTGTTCGGCACGCTGTTCGTGATGTCGTTCATCCGCCGTTTCTTCCCGAACGCATCGCAGGCGATGGCCTGGTTGTGCCTGTTCACCGCCATGGCCGCCACAAGCATGTGGTACTACGTGTTCGACCCGTCGTTCTACGGAGTGCCCGTGCTCATGGCCATGGCCGTGGCGTCGGCGGGGCTGTACTTCTGGATCCGCGCGCGCCGTGACGCCGCCAGCGGCCGGTGGGCGTTCGCGATGCCCCACGATGCTCCCGCCGATGGTTCACCGGCGACTTGCGTTGCCGATTCCTCGGACGCGCCCGCCGCCGCCCCCGCCGCCACGAAGCTCTCCGCGTGGCGCATGGTGCTCGGCACCGTGCTCATGGCCATGACCGTCGGCTGCCGCCCGCAGTTCGCCGCCATGATCCTCCTCGCCATCCCGCTGTTCTGGGACGAGATCCGCCACACCCGCCAGCTCGTCTCCCGCACATCGTGGCGCCTGACGCTGGCCGTGGCGCTCGCCGCGCTCGCGGTGCTCGTGCCGCTCGGCGCTTACAACGTGGCGCGCTTCGGCTCGCCGTTCGACTTCGGCCAGGACTACAACCTGACGTCCTATGACCTGACGAGCCAGCGCCCCTCCGTCTTCCTCCTGCCGGCCGAACTGTTCCTCGAACTGTTCCAGCCCGTCTCATTGCTCGGCCAGTTCCCGTTCGTGCAGACCACGTCCACCGCCATCGCCGCGCCGCAGGAGCCGTCGCTCGGCGGCCTCCTGGCGCTCGTGCCCATGCTCGCCGTCGTGCTCCTGATGTGGATGGCGCGCCGTCCGCTGCGCCGCCACCGCGCCTGGGGCATGGCGCTGTGGTGCGTCGCCCTGGGCATCGTGGTCATGCTCACCGACACCCTCATCGGTGGCATCAACAACCGCTACTACGGCGACTTCAGCATGCTGCTGGCGCTCGCGGCGATCCTGGTGGCGCTTGCGCTTGAGGAATCGCTGCGCCCCGAGGGTCGGCAGGACGATGCGGCTTCCGGTTGCGCCACGATTCCCGCGCGCGTCATGGCGCTGGCGGCCGCGGCGGCCGTGCTGTTCGCCGCGTTCATGATCGGCATGGGCTTCTTCGCCACCGGGCGCTATGAGGCGCTCGCCTCCACCAACCCCGTGCTGTATTCGTGGGTGGGCAGCTGGTTCTCCGGTCTCACGATGTGACCGCGGTGTCCGGCCGCGGGGGAGGTCCCGTTGCCCGGCCGACGCCGTGCCGCGCACGCGCGGGGGAGTCGAATCCCGCAGCCCCGGCCCCGGTCTTCACAATTCGCCTTGCCATTCGTGCCACGAGGGGTTACTGTATCCGCCTGTGTTCGAATCGTGAAGGTTCGTGCATGCGGGGGAACCCGCCGTCTGAAGCAACAAGCTTTGAAAGGCACGATTGATGAAGGACGAGAAGAAGACACGGGCGCATTCGGCGCGCGGCCAGAAGGAATCCGAACCGCAGAGCGCCGAGGAGCGTGAGTTGGTCGAGGACACGCAGCGCATCCTGCGCGTCCAGCAATTCACCAAGGCGCCGAAGGTCCAGCAGCGCACCCTCACCAAGGAGGAGCGCAAGGTGCTGCTTAAGCGAAGCGCCGAGGAGAAGGAGGCCACCGCCAGGCTTGACAAGGTGGCGGACAAGGGCCCGCTCGGGCGGTGGTTCTACCGCCTCCAGTCGGGTCGGGACAAGATCACGCCGGCTATGTGCATCGTGGCTCTCGGCGTGGTGTACGGCGACATCGGCACCTCGCCGCTGTACACGATGCAGACTTTCATTTCCGGCCAGGGGGGTCTGGCCAACGTGGACCGTCCCGCGGTGCTGGGCATGCTGTCGCTGGTGTTCTGGTCCATCACCCTGATCACGACCGTCAAATACGTGCTCATCGCCATGCGCATCGACAACAAGGGCGAGGGCGGCATCTTCGCCCTGTATTCGCTGATCCGCAGGTACGGCGCCTGGCTCGCCGCCCCCGCCATGATCGGCGGCGCGGCGTTCCTCGCCGATTCGGTGCTCACCCCCGCGGTGTCCATCAGCTCGGCCGTCGAGGGCCTGCGCACGCTGCCCGGCCTCGAGCAGGTGTTCCACGATAATCCCGAGCTCACGCTCATGATCACCGTCGTCATCATCCTCGTTCTCTTCTCGCTCCAGTCGCGTGGCACGGAGAGCATCGGGAAGGTATTCGGCTCGGTCGTCATGGTATGGTTCACCTTCCTGGCGGCGGTGGGCCTGGCGAACCTCAGCCAGGACTGGGGCGTGTTCGCCGCCCTCAACCCCGCGTACGGCGTGCGTTTCCTGTTCAGCAAGCACAACGTGGCCGGGGTCGCGCTCATGGGAACCGTGTTCCTGTCCACCACGGGCGCCGAGGCCCTGTATTCCGACATGGGCCACGTGGGTCGCGGAAACATCTATTTCACCTGGCCGTTCATCAAGGTGGCGCTCGTGCTGTGCTACTTCGGCCAGGGCGCGTGGATGCTGCGCAACCAGTACAACGGCGACTACATGGGATTCGTCTCGGTCAACCCGTTCTTCCAGATGATGAGCCCCGGCGTGCGCTGCGTGGCGGTCGTGCTGTCGGTGGCCGCCGGCGTCATCGCCTCCCAGGCGCTTATCACCGGCGCGTTCACCATGGTTTCGGAAGCCACGCGCCTGAACTGGATGCCGCACCTCCAGGTGCGCTACCCGTCGCGCACGCGAGGGCAGCTGTACATCCCGATGGTCAACCGCGTGCTGTGCGTGGCCACCCTCCTCGTGCTGGCGTTGTTCCGAGACTCGGAGCATATCTCCGCCGCATACGGCCTGGCCCTGACCGTCACGATGATCACGACCACAATCCTGCTGTCGGTGTACATCTGGCATGACCGCCACCGCGTCGGGGCCGTCGTGTTCCTCGTCGTGTTCCTTGCGATCCAGACGATGTTCTTCATCGCCTCGATGTCGAAGTTCCTCCACGGCGGCTGGTTCACCATGCTGCTGACCCTGGCGATCCTTCTCGTCATGGTCGCGTGGAGCGAGGGCACGGCGCTTGAACGCGAGCAGCGGCGCCATATGAAGCCTGCCGACTGCCTGCCGTCCCTCGAGAAGCTGCACGCCGACGAGTGCATCCCGTACTACTCCGACAACATCGTGTACCTGACGTCGGACCCGTATACCAAGCGCTTCGACACCGACATCTTCTTCTCCATCTTCGCCGACCATCCCAAACGGGCGCGCGCTTGGTGGGCCGTGAGCGTGGAGACCTCGGACGAGCCGTTCACCCGGGAGTACTCCGTCGAGAACTTCGGCACCGACTACATGTTCCGCGTGCGTATCCGCCTGGGCTTCAAGGTGTCGCAATCCATCCCGCCGTACATCCACCAGATCATGAACGACCTCGTGGAGAGCGGTGAGCTGCCGCGCCAGCAGATGCGCTATCCGAAGATGGACGCCGATCCGAACATCGGCCCCATCCGCTATGTGCTCATCCACAAGGAGCTCATGCCGGAATCCCGCGTGACGAGCGGCCAGGCGCTTGCGCTGAACGCCAAGTACGCCATCCGCCACGCGGCCGGATCGCCGGCCAAGTGGTTCGGATTGTCTCCGTACAATCCGGTCACCGAGATGCAGCCGCTGTTCCTGACGACGTACAAGCCGCCGAGGCTGCGCCGCGTGTGAGGGGGGGCGTTGCGGCGCGGGCGGGCGAAGGGCCTGACGCACGCGAGGAGCCTTATCAGAGGTCTTATGAAGCGGCCTTATGAGAAAGGGGCAGAAAGGTCAGAAAGGGGCGCTCCCTGTCAGGGGCGCCCCTTGTGTTGTTATCGTTGCTGTGCTCTCACACGGTTGCGCGGCGCGATCTCACTCCTTTGCGAAGGCCTTGCGCACAGCCGTCACAAGGCCCACGCGCGAACCATAGCGCAGCGTGCCCCAGCGGTAGATGCGCACCGACATCCAGGCCAGCGCCACCGTGAAGGCGAGCGTCACAGCCGTCGAGCCCAGCACCAGCGCCCACGAGGCGGTGCCGACGCTGAAGCGGATCGGCATGACGAACACGGAGAAGAACGGGATCCACGATCCCACATCGAGCAGGGCCGACGTGGTGCCGTTCGTAGCGTAGAACGCGAGGAAATACGCGATGACCACGAGCGCGATTACCGGAGCGGTGGCCGTGGAGACGTCTTCCACGCGCGAGACGAGCGAGCCGAGCGCCGCGTACAGCACCATGTACAGCATGAGCGCGAGCACGAAGTTGATCAGGTACACGCCGAGCATCGAGGTGTCGAGGACGGTCGCGAGCATGTCCTGAACCGCCTGGGGATAGTGCGGTCGGGCCCCGGCGAAGGTGGCGAGGAACGCGGCGAGCACCACGGCGAGCTGCGTGAGGGCGGCGCAGGTCAGGCCCGCCACCTTGCCCAGGATGAGGTTCGAGGGGCGCGTGGAGGTGATGAGCAGCTCCATCGTCTTGCTGTCTTTCTCGCGCGCCACCGCCGCGGCCACGGTCTGGCCGTAGAACAGCACCACCATGTAGACGAGCACGAGGTACACGATGGCCATGGCGTACTGCGTGGTGGTGTCGCGCCCCAGGATCTGCCGGTTCTCCTCGACGGGTGTGGAGAGCAGCGCCTCGTATTCCTCGGGGGAGACGCCGCTGGCCGCGAGGCGCGACGTGACGTATATCTGCTGGAGCATGGAGCGGACGAGCGAGGAGTCCTTGGCGACGCCTGCCGTGTAGTTGTTGTAATACGTGGTGATATGGGTGGGGTCGGAGACCACGAATCCCACCGATTCCGTGCCATCGGTCACGGCATCGCGCAGAGCGCCTTCGCTTGAATAGACGTGGTCGTCCTCGAAGGGAAGGGTGCCGGCGAGCGAGGCGTCGGCGTAGTACACGCCGCCCGCGACGGTCTGCGCGTCCCCGGACGATTCGAGTGAGGAGGCGAAGAGGGCGGGGCACAGCGCCGCAATGACGGCGGCGATGGCCAGCAGCACCGTGGTGATGACGAAGGGCTTCTTGCGCACCTGCTGGGTGTATTCGAAGCGGAAGACGGTTCCCATGCCGGTCATGCTGCGGTCCTTTCGGTCGGGGAGGAGGTGGTAGTGCGTGTGGCGGTTGTGCGGGTGGAGGTTGCGCCATCGTCGGGATTCTCGTCCAAATCGTGGCCGGCGCCATCGTTGGCATCATCGTGGCCCGTCAGATCGATGAAGATCTCCTGCATCGAGGGGCGCCAGTCGCCAGCGGAGGCGATGCGTTCGAAATGCTCCGACACGAAGCTGCGCAGGAACGCGTCGTCGCGCGGTGTGAGCACCAGCCCGCCGTGGCGCGTCGCCTCGCGCCCCGCGGCCGCGATGGCCGTGGCGATGGCGTCCTCAGCGCCCGGCGTAGCCTCGATGGCGTACAGCCCGCGCCCGGCGGACGCCTTGATCGCCTCGAGCGGGCCGGATGTCACGATGTGCCCGCGGTCGATCACCGTGATGTCATCGCACATCTCCTCCACGTAGGCCATCTGATGGGAGGAGAAGATGACGAGCTTGCCCAGCGACACCATGTGGCGGATCGCCTCCTTGAACACCTGCGCGTTCACCGGGTCGAGGCCCGAGAACGGCTCGTCGAGCACGATGATGTCGGGATCGGCCAGGAAGGCCTGCGCGATCTGGATCTTCTGCTGGTTGCCCTTCGAAAGGGTCTCGAGGCGCTTGCTCGCATAATCGTCGAGACCGAAGTAATGGATCCAGTCGAGCGCGTCCCTGCGCGCCGCCTTGCGCCGCGAGCCCTTGAGACATGCGAAGTACTCGAGCTGGTCGGCGAGCGTGGTCTTGCCATACATGCCGCGCTCCTCGGGAAGGTAGCCGATGCGGTGCCTTGCGGGGTCCAGGGGCGCGCCGTCGATGAGGAACTCGCCCGAATCCTGGCGGAAGACCTGCATAAGACAGCGGAACGTAGTGGACTTTCCCGCGCCGTTGCGGCCGAGGAAGCCCATCGCGCGGCCGCTGGACACGCTGAAGCTCAGGGAATGCAAAACCTCCCGCCCTTCGAAAGATTTACGGATGTTGCGTATGTCGAGCTGCATCGGGGTCCTTTCCGTGGTCGGGGCAGCGACGGTGCGCGACGCGGGCGCTCGCGGCCGGGCTCCTTCCGGCGCGACGAGGCTCCCAGCGCGGGACGCTCCATAAACACGGTATCACGTGTGCGCCGCGAGGCGGGGGATTTGCGTGAGCGCGTGCGGGCTTATTCATAACAATGTGATGGTTTGCGGATAAAAGCGGGCTCCGGGGCTCTACAATCGTGGAAATTCGTCCGCAGGCCGTCACACTTTTGCCAACCCCATCGTTGGAAACGCTGGGCTTTCTCCCCAACGGTCGGTCTCGCTGGTCGATGGGTTGCCAGTGAGGGGCACTGTTCACGATTCCATCGTTGGAAACGCTCGCCTTCCCTGTCAACGGTCGGTCTCGCTGGTTGATGGCTCGCCAGTGAAGGGGACTGTTGGCGGGGTTGTTGTTGGAAACGCTGGGCTTTCTCCCCAACGGTCGGTCTCACTGGTCGATGGCGTGCCAGTGAGGGGCACTGTTGGCAGGGTTGTTGTTGGGAATGCTGGGGTTTTTCTTCAAGGGTGCCTCTCGCTGGTCGCTCCGCTGCCAGTGAGAGGCACTGTTCACGATTCCATCGTTGGAAATCGTGGGTTTCAATTCCAACGGTCGGTCTCACTGGTTGATGGCTCGCCAGTGAAGGGGACTGTTGGCGGGGTTGTTGTTGGAAACGCTGGGCTTTCTCCCCAACGGTCGGTCTCACTGGTCGATGGCGTGCCAGTGAGGGGCACTGTTGGCAGGGTTGTTGTTGGGAATGCTGGGGTTTTTCTTCAAGGGTGCCTCTCGCTGGTCGCTCCGCTGCCAGTGAGAGGCACTGTTCATGATTCCATCGTTGGAAACGCTCGCCTTCCCCGTCAACGGTCGGTCTCACTGGTGGCTGGCGTGCCAGTGAGAGGCACCGTTGGGTTGCGGTGTGAGTGTTTTCAACGATTCCTGTGCTAAGAGTGCCTCTCACTGGTCGATGGGCTGCCAGTGAGAGGCACTGTTCACGATTCCATCGTTGGAAATCGTGGGTTTCAATCCCAACGGTCCGCGCTGTAATTCCGTGCACCCCGCGAAATGTACGGACTCGCGAAAGGTGTGCAGGGATGGCGAGGTGACGACGGGGTGCATGTAGTGGGGTGGGGACTGTCTGCAGGGCCTTGACGGATTCGTTGTAATGAAGTACATTACAACAAGTCGGGGCTGGCGGGCTGTCTGCCGGTTCGGCCGGCGTCGGTGCAATGGCGGGAAAATCGTAGGGAAGGACGGTCACCATGACTTGGAAGGACATTCTGCATGGGCATCATGATGCGGTGTCACGTAGCGAGACACGCGCCATGGCGGGGCAGACCGACACGGAGCGCCTCGCGCGCAGTCTCTCGCAGGCCGACGCCATCGTGATCGGCGCCGGCTCGGGGCTCTCGACAGCCGCCGGATACACCTACGACGGCGATCGCCTTCTGCGGTATTTTCCCGATTTCGTGGCGCGCTATGGTTTCACGGACATGTACTCGGGCGGCTTCTATCCGTTCGACACGCCGGGGGAGTACTGGGCGTACTGGAGCCGGTACATCTGGATCAACCGCTACGGGCCCATGCCGTCCGATCTGTACCGGCGCCTGTTGCGTCTCGTGAAGGGGCGCGACTACTTCGTGCTCACCACGAACGTGGACCACTGCTTCCAGCGCGTCGGCTTCGACAAGATGCGCCTGTTCTACACACAGGGCGATTACGGGCTGTTCCAGAGCGCCGAGCCGCAGGGTGCCTCGGCGCACCGCACGTATGACAACGAGGACGCCGTTCGCCGCATGGTGTTGTCGCAGGGTTTCCGCATCGGCGCCGACGGGCAGCTGAGCCTTCCCGACGGCGGGCGCCTGTCCTTGCAGGTGCCCCGGGATCTGCTACCCGTGTGCCCTGATGACGGGCGACCCATGGTGCCGAACCTCAGGGCGGACGACACCTTTGTGGAGGACGCCGGCTGGCATGCGGCCGCCGACCGGTACACGGCGTTCCTGCGCTCGCACCGAGACGCACGCGTGCTGTACCTCGAGCTCGGCGTGGGCATGAACACGCCTGGCATCATCAAATACCCGTTCTGGCAGCTCACGGCGGCGAACCCGAACGCCATCTACGCCTGCGTCACCAAGGACGAGGCGTGGTGCCCGGGGCAGATAGCGGGAAGGTCGATGTGCATCGACGCGGATATCGCCGACGTGGTGCGCGCGCTGGACTGAGCGGTGCGGAGCGCTTGGATTGCCGGGCGCATACGATTGTTCGGAAGAGATTGCGTGCCTGGTTTGCGAGTCGGCACGGCGGGGAAGGAGAGACGATGGACGAGACGATGGGCGGAATGCGGAACGACGCGCCGACGGATGCGCGGGAGGGCGCACGCGATGCGGCGCGAGGCGATGACTGGACTAACGCTCGGGCAGACGCTCCGATGACGGACGGGGACATGCGGCGCAGCCTCGCGTATCTCATCGGATGCCTGGAGAAGGAGGTTCCCGAGTACGCGGGGACTCCGGTGCCCGACAGCGCGGAGCAATCGTTTCTCCTCTACCGCGCGCTGTGCAACGTGCGCATGCCGCACGGCGAAACCGGGCACACGCTGCCCGAGCGTTTCTACCGCGAGCAGTCCAGGGTACTGCGCGCCATCACCGCCGCCAAGGGAATCGCCGACCCGATGGCGCTCGCAGCCGCTCCGCTTGACCCGCGCCTGGCGCTGTGGCAGGGAGACATCACCGCGCTCGCGGCGGACGCCATCGTGAACGCCGCCAACTCGGGCATGATGGGATGCTTCGCGCCGCTGCACATGTGCATCGACAACGCGATCCACACCATGGCGGGCGTGGAGCTGCGCGAGGAATGCTACCGCATCATGAAGGCGCGCGGCGAAGGCGGTGCGCTCGCCGAGGAACCCACCGGGCGTGCGCTTCTGACGGGCGGGTACAACCTGCCGGCGCGGCATGTGATCCACACGGTTGGGCCCATCGTGTTCGGGGAGCTGACCGACGAACACCGGCGGCTGCTGGCGTCGTGCTACCGCAGCGTGCTGGACTGCGCGGCGGGCGAGGGCCTGGGCACGGTGGCCTTCTGCTGCATCTCGACCGGTGTGTTCCGGTTCCCCAAGCGCGAGGCGGCGCGCATCGCCGTGGATACGGTGCGCGCATGGCTTGACGGGCATGCCGGTTCGAGCGTGCGCCGCGTGGTGTTCGACGTTTTCGGCGACGATGACCGGGAGATTTACCGCCAGGCGCTCGCGTGAGGGCGCGGGCGAGGAGGAATGTCCAGTGTGATAATCGGGAATTATAGTTTTCGGACTCGTGGTGTCTCCAAATCCTCCACGGTGAAGCTACCGTCATTTATTTCATTGAGACGATTGTTGAGCTGCTTGAGCATTGCAAGCATTTTCCTCTTATCCTTTCGTTCTTGATTTTCGTCGAACCAGCAGGCCTCGTCATCAGTATCAAAATGGAAATAACCGAAATACATCTCCTGAATGTCGTGGCTAATAGATTGGATGACCGAGTCGTTGTCAATCATGGGAATGCCTGTTTGAGGTTTCCCTGTCTCTGGATCGCTTGTCCATATGGGACCCTGTAGAAAATCGAGCATGATAGTGATTTTTTGCATGGCAGATGAAAATTCTCCTATGATTTGGGATACGCAGTGACCAGAAATCCATTTGAACCGATTCCGGCAAGTATCACTTTACGGTTGCGGTATTCGTAACATCTCTCATAGGCCTTCCGTCCATTACGCTCGACGATTTTATTCGAGATGACCTTGCCTGAATGAATTACGTCTCGCAATATACGGGGGATTATTGCTTCCTCGACGTGAAAATAATGAGCCAGATGTTGCAAATGACCGCGAGTTTTTAGATGTTCATATCCTGCATATTTGTTCCCCCTTTCCAGCCAGACAATCTGACCGGTTGCATCCCGCGTTGTGAAAATTAACTCTTCTTTGTGAAATTTGTATCCGTGCTTTTCCATCTCTGTAACGAGCGAAGGGTCAACCAATTCGCCATGTTGGGTGAGTTGTTGGAGTGATGTCTCATTCTGTCTGACCGTTTGTTCATATATCTCCTGTTCGAGAGATGCCTGGGGTGAGCCGCTAGTCCCGTGTGCTAGTCCACTGTTAGTACCTCTCGCGTTTGCTTCGCTCCTCCGCGCGTGTCATGTTTCGTAGTTTCAGGGTGTTCATTGGAACAATGATTTCTATATCCCGTTGTTTTGCGTAGGAAAAGATGTCGTTGATCGCACGGTTGTCTTTGCAAACATCGTAAACGACTATAGCGTCGAGCTCCAAAGTATCAACTGTTCGTCGGATAATTTCCTTCAACGAGTTTCGTTCTTCTAGATTTCGTACATAGCCTTTAGTGCTGAAAGCGACAACATGGCAATGTTCGAGTCCGTTGAGCGCGTAATCTAGAGTTGCAACGGTAGGGACTGTGATAAACGGAATTACAACGGCATGGAGCTCTAGCGCAAACCAGAGTCCAACAATTCTCGCTTTTTTCAGCCGCATTAGTTGCTCGATTAGATCGACGTCTCCGAATTGTGAATAATCGGGCGTGAAGAAAAGGTGTACTCCAGCAAAACGCTGACGATAGTATTTCAGTAGTTTCTTGTCCGAATAGTAGATTGCGTTGTAGATACCATCGATGCCGTCGAATACGTTATCAAATTGCCAGAATCCGACAGCGGTTAGCGGCGTACGATGATATTGCCCTGGCTCGCTGTAGAGTGCAATATAATCCGGGAAGATAGTTGTTGAGCACAATAATTCCGGCAGATCGAATTTGCCGCAGGCATGAGTGGTGTTGGAGTATTCGAGGTAATTCAAACACATCTTACGTCGGAGATCAATTGGTTCAAGTTTGGTTTCACCATTGCTAAGCAAGTGTTTTCTGATTCGTTTCACTGTCTCAACTCCTTTGAGTAATCAATGGAGAATACTGAACAATCGGTGCAATCCTCGAAGTCGATAGCAGGATTGGCGCAGAGTCATTCTCTATGCATGAGATCTGCGAGAGGTTCCCCCAGAATCTGACGATATGGTTTTGGCTGGTGAGATCGGTGAATTCTGAGGAAACGACTAAGGGGATAGAGAGTTCATATGCTCCTTATTTTCTTATCGGTTCAGATGGCACAGATTTTCTATAGTGTTTTCGTATTTGGTCATAGGTCGTCCGCAGCGTAGGCGATTGATTGTGCGATCCAATACCACTCGTGCACAGCCATAGCTAATGTCAAAATCTTGGCTGATGGTTTGAGTGTCGAACGCAGAATCTCGTATTACAAGAGGGCCGGGAGCCAGCAAATAGTTTGCGAATAGATTGGCCTCGATCTCGGATACATCATTATCGTCATAATGTCCCAGAAAAATGTGTCCTACTTCATGGGCTAGTGAAAAGCGCATTCTGTGGTAATCTGCGGCGTCGTTATAAAAAATGGCGATGCTTTGTATATCCCAATCGGTGCTAGCTCTTGTTACTGCATCGGGATGAGTCATGCGAAGTATCTCTTGCAGTTCGCTGGGGAGCGAAGAATAGGGAACGAGTCGTAGTCCAATGCAGTACGCGAGGCCAAAAATATCAAGCGGGTAATCGTTGACTTCGTATGTCTCCAAGACATCTGATACACATTCGCGGATCTCATCGTATCGTTCTATTGGTAGTGAATACGTATTTGTCTCCTAAAAATTGAGAAGTGAATCAATAAGGAATTTTCTCTGTTCGGGTGTTAATTGTTCTGAATTTCGCGCGACTAGGCGAATCGCGCCATGGAGTGTTGCCGAATCCTTTGTGCTGGTCCCCAGCAAATCATCCATGGTGACGTTCAGGGCCTTTGCAATTGATGAAAGGGTCACGGCCCTAGGCTCGCGTTGTCCGGTTATGTAACGCGAAAGCGCGGCTTCGGTGATTCCTGTTTTTTCGCAGAGCTCCTTTCGCGTCATGCCTGCCTCTTGAAGATAAAAGAGAATCCTATTCCCTAGGCTGGTTCCCATGCATGCCTCCCTGGTAATGCGTTGCCGATGTGATAATCGTGGCATCGGCAACTCCTGCATCAAACGTTCGGCGTGTCGTGTAGTTCGGTGCCGGAGATCCTCACTGTTGTCTACTCGAATGTCAGATTTAAATCTATTGGCAGCGACAGGATTCATGCCAGCGGTCTGAATAATCTTTGGATTACAAAGCGTGAAAGTTCCATCGCCACATCAAGCTCAAATGCCTTGGTCTGTTTGCAAAACAGTTGAAGATTGCGCACGGTGACCTCCTAATGGCATAAGCCCCTATCGGCTGTTGTGGATGGAGACAAGCAATTGTTGATGCTTTGATGAAGATGTTTGGATGAAGACGACAATGCGACCGATTCCATGACGGATGCGAGGCGGGGCACGGTGGCCTTCTGCTGCATCTCGACCGGCGTGTTCCGGTTCCCCAAGCGCGAGGCGGCGCGCATCGCCGTGGATACGGTGCGCACGTGGCTCGACGGACATGCCGGTTCGAGCGTGCGCCGCGTGGTGTTCGACGTTTTCGGCGACGATGACCGGGAGATCTACCGCCAGGCGCTCGCGTGAAGGCGCGGGTGAGGGGAACAGTGGGCTTGGCTGGTGGCTGGCGTGCCACTGAGGGGCACTGTTGGGGCGCGGTGTGAGTGTTTTCAACGATTTCTGTGCTGACGGTGGCTCTCGCTGGTCGATGGGCTGCCAGTGAGAGGCACTGTTGGGGCGCGGTGTGAGTGTTTTCAACGATTTCTGTGCTGACGGTGGCTCTCGCTGGTCGATGGCGTGCCAGTGAGAGGCACTGTTCGCGACATCATCGTTGGAAACGTTGGGCTTTCTCCCCAACGGTCGGTCTTACTGGTCGATGGCGTGCCAGTGAGAGGCACTGTTGGCGTATGAATGGCGCACTGGTGGCGTAAACGATTCCGGATTCTTAACAGTGGTACGGTTCGCGGACGAAAATCGGGCTCAGGGGCCCGAAAATCGTGGAAATTTGTCCGCAAGCTGTATCATTGTTTCTTCGCGCTGTTTTCTGATCTACCTCAATGCGCGCAAGGCGCCGTGCAACAGGTCACGCTGTCGGACGTGAAGAACGCGTCGAATTCCATCGAGAACGAGAGCATCGAGCTCGGAGGAAAGCTTCCCAAGAGCTTCGAGCTTGCGGCGGATCCGGATGCCGGCCGCATCTACACGCTGAAAAGCTACACCTGGAACGTCAGCACCGGCACCGCGTTCGTCGACGCAGACGGGAATCCCCTCCCGTCCGCGACGCGACGCAGCGGTTGCGGCGTCGTCGCGGTTACCGACTTAGCGTCGCGGTTGCTGGCTTCGGCGTCGCGTCCGTCGCGTCCGCGCGAGGGTCTGTACAGTGGATGTGCGGGCGCACCGGTCTCGTCGAAGGAGGATGCATGCAGCTGATCGGACTTCAATGGATGGATGTGGCGGATACGCTGTGCGCGCTCATGCTATGCGGGCTCATCGGTTTCGAACGCGAGGCGCGGCGCAAGGACGCGGGCATCCGCACGCATATCCTCGTCGGCCTCGGCAGCTGCCTGTTCACCATGGTGTCGATCGAGGGCGTGCCGATGCTGTTGGGGCAGGGCGTGACGTGGGATGCATCCCGCATCGCCGCGCAGGTGGTGACCGGCATCGGGTTCCTGGGCGCCGGTGTGATCTGCTTCGCCAACGACACCGTGCGCGGCCTGACCACGGCGTGCGCCATTTGGATCGCCGCCGCAGTGGGCGTGGCGTGCGGCGCGGGGATGCTGCCGCTGGCCGCGCTGGTGACGGCGATGTACTTTCTCGTGGTGCTTGCGGTGGCGCCGCTCGTCACATGGGTGTTGCGACGCGACAGGGATTGCACGCTCCGCATGACGTATGAGGATGGCAAGGGAGCGTTGCGCGAAACGCTGCTGCTTGCGGCGGGCGCGGGCTTCGAGACGCAGATCGTTTCCACGCATGACCGTAGCGGCGACGATTGGAACGGTGCGACGGTGGAGATGCGCGTCAGCGGTGACATGGCGCATCTGCACGATGTGATCGAGCGCATGTCGCAGATCGACGGCGTGCGCGACATCGAGGTCCTCGAGCGCGACGAGTAGGGGCGTCGTCCCTTGCTCTTCTTCGGTTCGCTTACTCGCCGCGCAAACTCGTGAGCGGGTCGTCGGCGTCGAAGAGCATGGTGTTCCAGAAGCGGGTGAGGGGTGCGTCCGGTGCGTGGTCGTTCGCATCGTGGCTCCCTGCACTTGGCGCGTTCGCGAGAACGAGGGCGTCGCGCAGAAACTGGCTGTGGTCGAACGGGGCGGGGCTGATGCGGAAGCCCAAATCGCGTAGGTAAAGCACGGCGAGCGTCATCACCGTGCGCGTGTTGCCTTCTCGGAACGGGTGAATCTGCCAGACGCCTGCCACGAAACCGCGCACGTACGCGGCGACATCGCGGGGATCCATGCGCGCATACGATGCGCGGCGCCGTGTCTCTTCCGAAAAATCGTAGTTCAGCGTCGGATCGATCCAGTCCCATGCGGAGTATGCCACCGTGTCGCCGCCGAGCACCGGCTCTGATTTGCGGATGTTCTGCGTGCGCCAGCGGCCGGTCCATGTGGTTGGAAGCACGCCGGTGAAAAGACGGCGGTGGATGGCCGCGAGCATGGCGGGGGAGAGCGAAGTGGTATGAGGGCCAACGATATGGTCGGCGTCGGAGGTCAGGAGGCTGCAGATTCGAAATGCCACGATGTCTGCGTCTTGGTTGTCGGGACAGTCGGGATGCGAGGCGTGCCAGGCGCGGATTTCCTGTTCCGCCTGGTCTTCCTCGATGAGGCCGTCTGCGTACCGGTGGGCGATATTGCATGCAGCCGCGGATGTGGTGAGACCATCGACGCCCTGCAAACCCGAGCCGATGCGCCAGTTGTCGAGCGCGTCGGCATCGTCCGTATTGTGGTGTGAACCCATAATCGTGTTCTTTTCTTTCGGAACTCCGCGCAGACTCTTCACTGAACAATGTGATGGGTCGCGGACAGAAATCGGGCGGAAACAGGACTTTTGAGGCCCGAAAATGTCCGCAAGCCATCACATTGTTAGTGGGGAGATTTTGTTATTGGAGCTATTGCAGCAGGAGGTTGACTCGGCGTGGGCATCGTGATTCGGCAATATCGGAGCGAGGACGCGGTTCAGGCGGCACGCATCTGGAACCAGGTGGTGGACGACGGCGTGGCGTTCCCGCAGGAGGAGGGTCTCGGCGCGGACGAGGCGGACGCGTTCTTCACGTCGCAGAGCTACTGCGCCGTGGCCGAAGACGACGAGACCGGCCATGTGGTGGGGCTGTACATCCTGCATCCGAATAACGTGGGGCGTTGCGGGCATATTTGCAACGCAAGCTACGCGGTGAGCCGCGACATGCGCGGGCGGCATATCGGCGAGCGGCTTGTGCTCGATTGCCTTGCGAAGGCGAAGGAGATCGGCTTCCGCATCCTGCAGTTCAACGCTGTGGTTGCCAGCAATGTGCACGCGCTGCACCTGTACGAGCGCCTTGGCTTCGTGCGGCTTGGCACCGTGCCCGGCGGGTATAGGCTCGACGATGGCTCTTATGAGGACATCGTGCTGTTCTACCACACGCTGTGACGAGAGCGCGGTTTGATTGGCTCAGGCTTACTTGATGTTCGCGTGGTTCTCGCACAGACCGCAGTAGAGGAAGCCCGCGAGCGTCCTGTCGTCAGGGAACGCGGCGATGTAATCGTCGAAATCGACGTCATCCGCGTTCAGCAGGTCCTGGTACTTCGAGTATGCCGCGTCATCGATCTCTGCCGTGGTCTCCTCGCCGCAGAGAGGGCAGGCGCCGAAAACGAGATGCGTATTGTTGTTGACCATGATGGATTCCCCTTCACTTGTTTCCAATGTGCAACCATCTTATCAGCGACGAAACGCGGCGAGTCGCGTGGCGAGGAGTCGCTGGGCGAGGCGTGAAGGCGGCTATCTTTTCCTTCGCATCAATCGTCGTTTTCGGCGGGCATCTGGAGGCGGAGGCGGTAGACGCCGTTCTCCTTATCGTTTTTCGAATTGGGGATATGCGCCATCATTACGGCGCCCTCCGGCGGGACCTGGCCGCGGTGACGCTCCTCTTGGAGCGCGGGAATATGGCCGATCTCCTGGCCGTCCAAAGACACGCACAGCGTCGGGTGCCCCGCGTTCCTTCCCGAATCGATTACGCCATGGGTCACCGTCACCCACAGCCACGCATCGTATCCGTAGCGCGAGAGCTCATCCTGGTGCTTGGTGTCTCCGGAGACGGTGACGCCGCACGTGAAATCCTCGATTGACTCGCCCTCCGGACGGGCGTTCACCGGGGTGGTGTCCCGGTTGCTCAGGTACGAGCTGCGCATGAACCCGCTGGCGTGCCGACGCTTCACGGCAGCATTGCGCCGCCGCGATTCGGCGATTTCGTCATCGGCGAGCAGCTTGGGCTCCTTCATCTGGCTCAACAGCTGCCAGCATTGCCATGTCTGGCGCGCATCGGACACCGCCCTGTGCGTCTCGACCTCATCGATGCCCAGCAGACGCATCACTTCCTGCAGTGAGTGCGATGGCGCGTTCGGGAACATGCGGCGCGACATGCGCAGAGTGTCCATGTATCCGTTGGTGACCTCGCGGCATCCCAGCGCTGCGCCTTCGATGTTGAGCATCTTGATGTCGAACGAGACGTTATGCCCGATGAGCACGAGCGGGCGGATCGCGGTCAGAAACTGCGGGATCACGAATTCCGCGTCAGGCTGGCCGTCGAGGTCGGATTGCGTGATGCCCGTCAGCGCCGTGATGCCTGCGGAAAGCTCGACGTGGGGCTGGATCAGCTGGTCGTATTCGTAGATGGGCTCGTCGCCGCTGATGAGAAGCGCGCCGATCTCGATGATGTGGGCGTCGGCGCCCATGCCCGTCGTCTCCGTGTCGAACACAATGGCGTCGGAATTGCCCGCCGCCGCGACGAAGGACCACAGCTGCTCCACGGGGTCGATGTCGGCGGTCTGCGCGTGCGCGGCGTGACGGGCGTGCCTGGGCTCAGCGTGCGGTTCCGTGCGAGGTTCCCCGTAGGGTTGCGAAAACACGATTTCTCCGTCCATCATCTTTCTCCGTTCCCTTGCTCCGGCTTCTCCTCCCCGGGTCTTGCATCCTTAAGCCCCGCACCGGAGACTTTCGCCATGATACCGTGAGCTGCGAATCGTGGGATTCCTCCCGCGGAACAATTTCCCGCGGAACAATCACATTGTTAGTGCTGGCGTCCTCGCGCGAACCAGACGTTGAGCAGCGATCCGGCCACCACCAGCACCACGCCGATCCAGAACGGAGCTCCGAGGGCGACGCCCAGCAGCACCGTGCTTGACGCGGTGGAGAACAACGGCGTGGCGTATGAGCCGATCGCCATCGTCTCCATGGTGCCATGCAGCATGCCGTAGCCCCAGCACGCGTATCCGCCCGCGATGGCCGCCGCGCACGCGAGCAGTGCCGCGTATCCGCCGATGCCGGGAGCCTGCGCGGGCAGTCCGTCGCCCGAGGCCGCATGGATAACCCACAGCGTCACCGCAACGCAGCAGAAGAAAATCGTGGTGCCGTCGTATCCGCTGGATATGCGCGGCGTCACGGCCGCGTACACCGACCAGATGATCGCGCCGGCGAACGCCAGGGCGAAGGGCAGCGGGTTCGACGCGATATTTGCTACTGCCGACCGGGCGTCGAGGCTGTTGCCGCCCACGGCCATCGCCACGCCGATTGTGGCGATGATCGCGCCCGGCAGCGCGCGCCATACCGCGCCGGGGCGGCGTGACAACATCGCCGTGAGCAGCACGAGCAGCGTGGGCCACAGATAGTTGACCAGGCTCACCTCCACCGACTGCGCGGATGGGGGGTGGTGCTGTTTTGTTGGACTGCGTTGTCGTTGGTTTTCATTATGCCATGAGTCCGAGCTCGCGTCGCCGCGCGGTGATGCTGGTGCCGAACTCGGTCTTGATGCGTTCGTCGCGGTACCACGTCATGTACTCGTCGAGCCTGCGGATGAACTCCCGCAGGGAGACGCCCGCGAAGGAGCGCTTGTGGAAGAACTCCTGCTTGAGGCGTCCGAAGAAGCCCTCGGCCGCCGCGTTGTCGGGGCTGCAGCCCTTCGCGCTCATCGAGCGCACCAGCCCGTTCTCCTCGCAGATCGAGATCCACCCGTCCCACCGGTAGTGGCATCCCCGGTCCGAGTGGATCACGGGTCTCTCGCCCGGTTTGAGCGCGGCGCNTGCCTTGCGCAGCATGCCGTTGGACAGGGCCGAGTTCGGGCTCGTCCCGATCGTCCATGCCACGGGCATGCCGTCGTAGCAGTCGATGACCGGCGACAGGTAGACCTTGCCCGCGGGGATGGAGAACTCGGTGATGTCCGTGACCCACAGCCTGTTGGGCGCGTCCGCGTGGAAGTCACGGTTGACGATGTTCGCGGGCGCGTCGGACAGCTCGCCCTTGTACGAGGAGTAGCGGCGCGAGCTCTTGAACGGGGGCACCAGACCGTTGCCGGTCATCAGGCGCATGACCCGCCTGGCCGACACGACCGTGCCCCTGAGGCGCAGCGCCGCCCACACGC
>NZ_MWWR01000009.1 GCF_002259605.1 Pseudoscardovia radai
TCGACGAGGCCGCCCTGCAGGACCGCGCGCTCCACCTCCAGGAATCCGGAACGGACGAGTGGAAGCCGAGCGCCAGCACGTCGTCGCCCGAGCACGACGTGACCCCCGATGACTACGCAGCAGAAGAACGCACCGAGAAGCGGGAACACCACGTTGCGCGCCACGGAGCGCCCGTCGGTGCCGAGCTCGTCCGATCCGCCGTTGCGGCGGGACTTGGCATACGCCACGATAAGCGAGACGTTGACGAGCGTGAAGGAGGTGAAGGCTCCGAAGTTCACGAAGGAGGTGGAGGTGGCCACGTCAAGGGACAGCGCGATGAGGCCGACGGCCGCGATGATGAGGATGCACGGGACCGGGGTGCCGAAGCGCTTGCTCAGGCGGCCGAACACCTTCTTCGGCAGCACGCCGTCGCGGCCCATCACGTACATGAGGCGGGAGGCGCTGGCCTGGGTGGCGATGCCGGAGGTGAACTGGCCGATGCACAGGCCGGCCACGAACACGGAGGTGAACAGGTTGCCGCCGATCGTCATGGCGATCTCATAGGCGGCGGATGAGGAGTCGACGAAGGCACCGCCGGGGTGCACGAGCTGCGTGAAGTAGGCCACGCCGATGAAGATGAGGCCGCCGATCATGGCGACGAGCATGATGGCGCGCGGCATGGTGCGCTTCGGGTCCTTGGTCTCCTCGCTCATGGTGGTGACGGCATCGAAGCCGAGGAAGGAGTAGGCGGCCACCGCGGCACCCGCCACGACGGCGCTGATCGAGGAGCCCTGGCCGGTGAACGGGCTGAGGCTCAGCAGCGTGCCCGTGCCGGTGCCGCCGAGCACGGAGCGGATGGACAGTCCGACGAACAGCACGATGACAAGAGCCTGGAAGGCCATGAGCACGAAGTTGATCTTGTCGGCCACGTTGACGCCGAGGATGTTGATGCCCGTGTCAAGCACGATGTACCCCATGATCCACGCCCACATCGGTACGGTGGGGAACAGTGCGTTGAGATACGATGCGCCGATGAGCCACACGACCATCGGAAGGAACATGTAGTCGAGCAACACGGCCCAGCCCACGAGGAAGCCGAGCTTGCGGCTGATGGTCTTGCCCACATAGGTGTAGGCGCTGCCGGACTCGGGGTGGAGCAGCGACATCCTGCCGTAGCTGTTGGCGGTGAACAGCATGGCGATGGTGGCGACGAGGTAACTCATCGCTGCCGCGCCGTGCGAGTCGGAGGCGATGACGCCGAAGGTGCCGAGTGCGATGATCGGGGTCATGTAGGCCAGGCCCATCATGGTGACGGAACGCAGGCCCATCGTGCGCCTGAAGGCCGGAGCCTTGGTGTCCGAGATGACGGTGGCTGCGGCGCTTGCGGTTGTGACGCGGGTTCCCGTGCCCTGGATGATGCCCGAGGCGGCGCTCGCCTCGATTGCCGGTGCTGTCATGGCGTGTCCTTTCCGGGTGGGGCGGCGGTGGCCGCCCGGGGGGTATGTGGTGTGGTGTGATGTGATGCGAAGTGGTGTGAAGTTTTCGATGGAGCCTGGCGGGTGCCGGCGAGGTTGGTGCGTGTCGGCGGGTGCCGCCGTGCCGATCAGCGTGGGGCGGGGCTCCATGTGTTCGGATCGATCCTGCCTTGGTACAGGGGAAGGGGAATCGTGGCGTCGCCGGAACCGAACTGATGCCACATGCGGTTGATGCCGAGCGTTCCCCGGTCGCGCACGCGCCGCGCCTGTGCCAGATCGACGGTGGCGATCGCGAGGTCCGGCTCGTTGCCGTGGATCTGCACGATCGGCGTTCCCTCGGGGCTGACGAGGATGGATTCGCCGAAGCCCTCGGGCGCCGGCGCGTTCAGCGACAGCACGAACGCCTGGTTCACGATGGCGTTGGCGCGCGCCAGGACGAGCTCCTGGCGGCGGTCCGGCGTGGTGGTGCGCACGAGGTTGATGATGATGTCGGCGCCCATCCACGCCACCTGGCGCGAGATCTCGGGGAACCACGCGTCGTAGCAGATCGTCAGGCCGAGGCGTCCGACGCCCGGGATGTCGACCGTCGTGAACGACGTGCCCGGCGTGTACTGCTCGTACGGGCGCCAGGGGCAGATCTTGCGGTAGGTGGCGGTGAGGGAGCCGTCGGGGGCGAACACCGGCATGGTGTTGAACACATGGCCCGAAGGGTTCTTCTCGCACACCGTTCCCGGGATGAGCCAGATGCCGAGCTCGCGGGCGAGCCCGCCGAGCCGGCGGGCGAAATCGTCGTGCAGGTCGGTGGCCGCGGCGCGTTCGGCGGCGCGGTGCTGCGCCCCGTCCATGTCGGGCGTGCCGAACAGATGCATCTCGGGGAAGACGACGAGCTGCGGCTTGCGGCCCTCGGCGTCTCTTTCGCTGGCGATGGAGCGCACCGTGTTCGCGAAGCTGCCGAAAGGCTTGCCGATGGGAAGCTGGCTGTACTGCGCCATGGCGATCGTGATGGGGGATGCGCCGTCGGTCTGTGCCGTGCCTGTCATGTCTGCTCCTTTCGTCGGTGTGTGGTGCCGTTGTGTGGCGGTTGTTGGCGGCCGCCGCGGTGTTCCTGCACTTGCTAACGTATGTGGACACGCCCGGAGATTCGATGGACGAGTTGGATAAAATACCCGTGGTTCGTGGACGATACGTCCACGGTTCGCACTGCACGGCGGGGCGGTTGCGGCGGAGGCATCGTGGAGTTTCTCGCAACCGCCGCCCCTCGCATTGCGCAACATATGAAAGGCGCAACAAACGAAAGGCGCGGCATATGGCGGTGACACTCAACGACCTCCTTGCGGAAAGCTCGCTCGATCTCTCCCTCGTCGTCGAGGGCGAACCCGGGGCGCTCGACGATCCCATCGTGTGGGTACACGCCTCCGAATCGACCGACCCCACGCCGTATCTCGAGGGCGGCGAACTGCTGCTGCTCACCGGCCTGCAGATGCCCGACGACGAACCCACCGAGGAACTGCGCCTCTACGCGTCGCGGCTCGCCGGCATCGGCATCCGCGGCATCGGATTCGGCATCGAGGTCAACCATCCCGCCATCCCGCAGTGGCTTGTCGACCAATGCGAGCACGCCGGTGTGCCGCTGCTTTCCGTGCCGCTGGAAACGCCGTTCATCGCCATCTCCAAACGCGTGTCGCGCGGCGTGGCGGACAGCAAGAACCAGGAATTCGCGCGCATGTACCGCGCCCAGCAGCAGCTCATCCGCTCCGCGCGGCAGGTGGACCCGGTGCGCGGCATCGTCACGAAAACGGCGCAGCTCGTCGGAGGGTGGGCCGCGCTGCTCAACCCCGCGGGCAAGGTGCGTGAATCGTCGCACCATTTCCTGCCCGTCGGCGTCGAGGAACTCAGCGACGCGTTGACTTTCAGCAAGCTCGGCGAGACGCATTTCTTCCAGGCCAAGGGGTACGACATCGCCGTGCTGCACGTCGCCACGCCCGCGCATGTCACGCTCGGGTACCTCGTTGCCGGATGCCGCGGTGTCAAGGGGTCGCTCGACCAGACGCTGTGCGCCGAGGCCGCCACGATGCTCGCGCTCGCCATCGGCAGCTCCTCGCGCGGCACGCTGGCGCTCACGCATTTCCGCACCGCCCTGACGCGCGACTGCCTCGAGGGGCGCAGCGAGGACGTGCACCGGTACGCCGACGACCTGTGGGGCGGCATGCCGCACGAGCCGCTCGAGGTGCTGCGCGTGATGGGGGAGCCCGACGCCATCGAGAGTGCGGCGAGGCTGCTCGAGCCGTTCGGATCGCATATCGCGCGCAACATGAACCCCGTGATGTACGGCGAGATCGACGACGAGCTGTGGGTTGTGGTGTCGCAGTCCAATGTGGACGAGTGGCTGGTGCAGCTGGGCAAGGACACGAGGCTGACGGTGGGCGAGTCGTCGGGGTGCACGTGGCGTGGGTTGCCGCGCGGGCGGCACGAGGCGTTCCAGGCCGGGGCCGAGGCGCTGGCGTCGGGCGAGCGGTCCGTGCGGTACGGCTCCGGCGGCAGTGCGGCCGCGCTCGAGCGTGTGATCGATCCGGCCACGATGCGGGCGTTCGCCGATCTGCGCCTGGCGCCGATTTCCACGATGACCTTCGATATCTCCGTCGGTGCGCATCGCGGTGGGAGTGGGGGTGCGGTTGGTGGCGGGGCGGCTGACGGTGCCTCTTCCTCTTTTTCGCAAGGCGTCGCCTCGCAGACGGGCGAATCGTCTGCCGGTGCCGACGGGGACGGGGCGGATTCTTCTCCCTCCGCCGGCTCGCGGACGGGACGCGACGGCATCATCGACAGCAGCACCACGATCCAGGCCGTGGACGTCGTGCGCGCATGGGTCGACAGCCGCGGCCGCGTGGAGGAGGCCGCCCGGCGGATCGGAGTGCATCGCCACACGATGACCAAGTACATCGCGCGGATCGGCGAGGCGATGCATGTGTCGATGGACGACCCCGGCGTCATGGCCGAGCTCTGGTACGCCTGCCGCTACACCCGCTTCGGCAGTGACCGTGACCCCGGTTTCGCTTCCTGATTGCCGATGTTGCATCGGCGTCTGTGCTTGTACTGGTGTTCGCGTCCGCGTCCGCGTTTGCGTCGAGGGTGCACGGCATTGCACCTTCGGTGGCGGTTACCCCTCCAAAACCTGCCCGGCGCCGGTCTAACCATGGTCGAGGGTGCAGGGAATTGCACCTTCGGTAGGGGTTACCCCTCCTATACCCGCTTGGTTCGGTGGTAATTGGGGTCGAGGGTGCACGACTGTGCACCCTCGATGGGGAATAGGAAGTCTGGAGGGGCGTTGGGCGGGGGCAATTGGGGTCAAGGGTGCATGGGATTGCGCCTTCGGTGGGGAATAGGCTGCCTAGCGGGGTGCTGGACCGGGGTAATCGTGGTCGAGGGTGCAGAGGATTGCGCCCTCGGTGGGGGTTAGGTGGCGGAGAGGGGGCGCTTGGCGGGGTAATCACGGTCGAGGGTGCACGATTGTGCGCCCTCGGTGGCGTTTGCCCTTCCGATAACCGGCCGTCCCTGCCCTAACTTGGGTCGAGGGTGCAGGGAATTGCACCTTCGGTGGGGGTTACCCCTCCAAAACCTGCCCGACCATGTCCTAACAGGGGTCGAGGGTGCACGACTGTGCACCCTCGGTGGGGAATAGGAAGTCTGGAAAGGCGTTGGGCGGGGGCAATCGCAGTCGAGGGTGCACGATTTTGCACCTTCGGTGGAGGTTAGGGCGTGTGGAGGGGTGCTGACCGCGGGTAATCACGGTCCAAAGTCCACGATTGCGCACCCTTGATGGCTTCCGCCATTCTCGCGTCTGACGCTGTGATCGGTGGGCAAATCGTTGACAAGACTGCGAGGACGGGAGAAATCGTCGGGAAATCGTATGAAAAACGAAACGTGTGTAACAAAACAGATACGGTTTTCGAATATCTTGACGATTGACAGCGCGGAATCGTTGTTTGATGCGGCTTGCGTGACTTGCCCCGCGGTGCTGCCCGGCACCGCGGGGCATCACCCCGCACCGCGCAACCAACACCATCCACGCACAGCCGAGTACATACGCGAAACCCACAGGCGCGCGACCTTCGCGCGCGGACGAGGAGGCATCATGAGCGCGTACACCGTTACCAACCCCGCGACCGGCCAGGTCGAGAAAACCTATCCGAGCGCCACCGACGCCGAGGTCGACGCCGCCCTCGCCGCGGCGCAAAACGCCTACGTGCAGTGGGGCCGCACCACAACGAAGGCGCAGCGCGCGGCGCTGCTCGCCAAAGTCGCCGACCTGTACGAGGCGCGCAAGCAGGAGCTCGCCGAAACCATCAACCACGAGATGGGCAAGAAACTCGACGAGGCCATCGGCGAGGTCGAGTTCTCCGCGTCCATCTACCGCTACTACGCCGACCACGGCGAGGAATTCCTCGCCGACATCCCCGTCGAGCGCGAGGCCGCCGGCTCCGCGGTGGTGCGCAAGATGCCCATCGGTCCGCTGGTCGGCGTCATGCCGTGGAACTACCCGTATTACCAGGTGGCGCGATTCGCCGCGCCGAACCTCATGCTCGGCAACACCATCCTGCTCAAGCATGCGTCGCTGTGCCCCGCGTCGTCCGCCGCCATGGAGCGCATCTTCCTCGACGCGGGCTTCCCGAAGGGTGCGTTCACGAACCTGTACGCGAGCTTCGACCAGACCAGCGCCATGATCGCCGACCCGCGCGTGCGCGGCGTGTCGCTCACCGGATCGGAGCGCGCGGGCGTCGCAATCGCCGGCGAGGCGGGCGCGGCGCTGAAAAAGGTGGTGTGCGAGCTCGGCGGCTCGGATCCGTTCGTCGTGCTCGGAACCGACGACATGGACGCGCTCGTCGCCACGGCCGTCGCGGGCAAGTATGAGAACTGCGGCCAGGTGTGCAACGGGCCGAAGCGCTTCATCGTGCTTGATTCACTCTACGATGAGTTCCTCGCCAAGTTCGCCGAGGCGTCGAAGGCCGTCGAACTCGGGCCGCTGTGCTCGGTCAAGGCCGCGCGACATCTGTCCGAACAGGTGGCGCAGGCGGTGGCGGATGGAGCGACGCTTGCGCTTGGCGACGGCAAGAACGACGGCGCCTTCTTCGCCCCGACGATTCTCACCGACATCCCCGCCGGCGCGCCCGCGCGATACGCCGAGTTCTTCGGCCCGGTGAGCCAGTTCTACCGCGTGAAGGACGAGGCGGAGGCGATCGCGCTTGCGAACGACACCCCGTACGGCCTCGGCTCCTACGTGTTCACCATCGATCCGCGGCAGGGCGAGCGCGTGGCCGATGCCCTCGAAACCGGCATGACCTACGTCAACGAGGTCGGCGCGGATTCCGCCGAAATGCCGTTCGGTGGCGTCAAGAACTCCGGTTTCGGTCGCGAGCTCGGGTCGCTCGGCATCAATGAGTTCGTTAACCTCAAGCTCATTAGCCTCGATACGCCGGATTACTTCTGAGGCGAATCGGGCGCGCGGGCGTGCGTGCGCGTGGATGTGCGGGGGTGCGGGTGGCGCCTGCTCGGCTAGGCGTGGCGCCCGTTTTCCCGTGGGGCCGGCAAGTTCGTCGAGGGTGCACGATTGTGCGCCCTCGGTGGGCATTGGGCCTTCTGAAACCGGCCCGCCTCATCCTAATTGGGGTCGAGGGTGCATGATTTTGCACCCTCGGTGGGGGTTAGGTGGCGTGGAGGGGCCGGTTGGCGGGGTAATTGGGGTCGAGGGTGCACGATTTTGCGCCCTCGGTGCGGGTTGCCCCTTCTGAAACCGGCCTGCCCGATCCTAATTGCGGTTGAGGGTGCACGATTTTGCACCTTCGGCGGAGGTTAGCGTGCGTGGAGGGGTCGGTTGGCGGTCTAACTGGGGTCGAGGGTACGATTTTGTGCGCCCTCGGCGCACAGTAGGGCGCCGAGGACGTGTGTGGATGGGGGATTCGGTCGGCGAGGGAGCATAATCGTGTACCCTCGCCGACCAAATCGTCTGTATTGCCCGCCGCGCACCGACCGGTCAACCCCGCCGCGCGCAGCGCCAACCCGCACCCGACCTAGGCGACGCCCCAGTCGTAGCGCTGGCTCTCGAGCCGCATATAGGTGAACAGCTCGGTATGGCCGATGCCCTGGATGCGCCGGATCTTGCGGTTGACGAGCTGCAGCAGCGCCTCGTCGTCGGACGCGAACACTTCGGCGAGGATGTCATAGCGCCCGGCGGTGATGATGATGTAGTCAATCTGCGCGATCTTGCGCAGGTCGCGCGCCACCTGCTCGATGTCGCCGTTCACGGTGATGCCGACCATCGCTTGCCGCCGGAATCCCATCTCCATGGGGTTCGTCACGGCCACGATCTGGATGATGCCGTCGTCGGTCAGGCGCTGCACGCGCAGTCGCACGGCCGCCTCCGACAGTCCGATCTCCTTGGCGATCGACACATACGATCGGCGGCCGTTCTTCTGCAACAGTGAAATGATCTTCTTGTTGGTTTCGTCGAGTCCGGCGGATTCAACGGCCTGCACGGAGCGCAGCGGCCCCGGTTCTTCGGTTTCCTGAGTCATGCCGATATCGTAAGCAAGCCTTTATGAATATTCGGTTTCGTGCCGTGGCGTGCCGCCAAACTGCGAATTCCGCAAAGTCTTATGTAAACAACGCATAACGAGATGCAAATCCGCTTTACTGTTCCGAAATCAGCATGGCTTTGGATAAAAAACGACGGAAAAATCAAAATCCCGGTGAATTGATTGCGAAGTCCAACACCTTGCAGATGCGGCGGTCGGCGGTTACCAAAACCACCGTGGCCGCAGGAATCGTCGTCGTCGCGCGCAATGCGTGGCGGGCCAGGCGAAGGTGTGCGGCGCGCAGGAAGAGAGGTACGCGATGACGGCAACGATGAATGCAGCGACCGGCGCTATGGCCGGTGGCGGAACTGCAGGCGCCGCGGTCGGCGCAACGGCCGCCGCAAAGACTGGTGCGGCGACAATGGCTAGCGCGACGGCCGGTGCGAAAGGCGCGATGTTCCGTGTCGCGCGGGCGGTCAGGTCCGGTCTCGTTTCAGCGTTCGGCGCACCGAGCATCGTGGCGCACGCCGCGGCGAGCAGAAAACCGCCGACGGCCATTCTGAACGCCACCTCCACGCCCGCACTCACAACCGCAACCGCCACCGCACCAACAAACGCAACCGTTCGCCTGACGCGCGACGCGGCGGTCGACCGGCGCGAGGCCGGCCTGACCGTCGGCCGCGCCCGCAAAACCTTCATCTCCGCGGAGGACAAGGAAGTCAAGGCCATCGACGACGTGAGCCTGGCCGTGAATGCGGGCGAGTTCTTCATCATGCTCGGCCCCTCGGGATGTGGCAAGACCACACTCCTGCGCTCTATCGCCGGCCTCGAAACCCTGGACGCCGGCGAAATCTACATCGGCGACCAGCGCATCGACAATCTTCCGCCCTATGAACGCCCCGTGAACACGGTGTTCCAGAGCTACGCCCTCTTCCCACATATGACGGTGGCCGAGAACATCGCCTTCGGCCTCGAGATGGAGAAGAAGCCGAAGAAGCAGATCGACGCCACCGTGGCCGAGATGCTCGACCTCGTGCACCTGTCGGAATTCGGCAGGCGCCGCCCCAGCCAGCTCTCCGGCGGCCAGCAGCAGCGCGTCGCACTCGCCCGTGCGCTGGCGAAGAAGCCCAAGGTGCTGCTGCTTGACGAATCGCTGTCCGCGCTCGACTTCAAGCTGCGCCGCCAGATGCAGACCGAGCTCAAGCGCATCCAGCGCGAAACCGGCATCACGTTCATCTTCGTGACGCATGACCAGGAGGAGGCGCTGTCGATGGGCGACCGCATCGCGGTTTTCCACAACGGCCGCCCCGAACAGATCGGCACGCCCGAACAGATCTACGATGAGCCCGTCGATCGCTTCGTGGCCGATTTCATCGGTGACATCAACTTCATTGACGCGCGCATCACCGGGCCGCGCGAGATCGAGACCGCAGGCGTGCGGCTCGCTGTGGCGCAGGACCTCTCGGGCTTCGCGACGGGGAAGGGTGTGAGCGCGGCGATCCGCCCCGAGCGCATCACGCTGATGCCGCGCGGCAAGGCTGATGGCGCGGGAGCTGGCGCGGGCGCGGCGGGGCCGACGTTTGACGGAAAGCCGGTGTTCGACGGCACCGTGACGGAGTCCATGTTCATGGGCTTCGACATGCGCGTGCACGTGCGCCTCGCGACCGGCGAAACCGTCATGACGCGCCTCGCGCCGCCCTTCGACGCAAGCCTCATCGCGCCCGGCACGCCGGTGTCGCTCGGCGTGGAGAGCGACCACATCAGGGTGGTGGAGCGATGAGCGACGATGATATGACCAGGGTCCCAGAAGAATCTACGATTTTCCCGTCCTCCACGCCTTCGAGTGCTGCGCCTTCCGCCTCCACGCCTTCCACTTCCATGCCGCGCCATGGCTCCGCCCCCGCTCCGCGCGGCTCCGCCCGCCCCCGCCGCAAGATCGGGCTGGGCCGCAAGGTCAAGCCGGGCCTGCTGCACCGCGTCTGGGCCGTTCCGTCCATCATCCTGGGGCTTCTGTTTACGCTCGGCCCCATCTGCGTCATCGTCGCGTTCTCCTTCATGAGCCGGCCGGACGTCGGCGGCGGCGTGAAATTCGCCTTCTCCACCGAAGGCTACCGAAAGCTTCTGTTCCGCGAGGACTTCTTCGGCAACAGTTATTTCGACCCGCGTTATCTTGAGGTGTTCTGGACCTCGCTGTGGATGGCGCTCGTCACCACGGCCGTGTGCATCGCCCTCGCCTTCCCGATCGCGCTGTGGATCTCCATGCGCACCGAACGCACGCAGCGCATCCTCGTACTCCTTGTGACCATCCCGTTCTGGACGAATCTCATCGTGCGCACATACGCGTGGATGCTCATCCTCAACGACAACGGTCCCATCAACGCGTTCGCCACCGCATTCGGCTTCGGCACGCAGCATATGCTCTACACAACCGGGGCATCGTTGATCGGCCTGATCTACACCTTCCTGCCTTTCGCCATCCTTCCGATGTACTCGGCGCTGTCGGGCTTCGACTTCCGCCTGGCGGAGGCAGCGTACGATCTCGGCGCCACGAAGGGCGTGGTGCTGCGCCGCATCATCCTGCGCGCCGCGCGGCCGGGCATTCTCAGCGGCATCGCGCTGTGCCTGATCCCTGCGTTCGGCTCCTATGTGCAGCCCGTGCTGCTCGGCGGCGGCCGCGTGCTCATGGTGGGCAACCTCATCTCGTCCCAATTCTCCGAGGCGCGCAACTGGCCGTTCGGCGCGGCCATTTCCACCGTGATTCTCGTCATCACGCTGCTTGCGGCGCTTGTGGCCAGCGTGATGGGCAATCGTTCCGCACGAAAGGCGGGTGAGTCGGCATGACTGGAAAAACTCCCGAACAGAACAAAGTAATAACGATGGCGCCGATGGATGCCACGCATACCGAGTACGCCGAGCTCGTCGCGCGTGCTTCCGTGGCCAACCACGGAACCATCGTGGTTCCCGAATGGCTCGAAGACAAGAAGCCCGACAAGGCTCTCACGACGCGCCGCTCCGGCCGCGCGAAGAACGGCCTCAAGCGCTTTCCCTTCGTCGGGTTCATCTCCGTGGCGGTGCTGCTGTTCCTCTACATCCCCATGCTCATCGTGGTGGCGTACTCCTTCAACGGCGGGCGCCAGGCGCTGCTGTGGCAGGGCTTCTCACTGCGCTGGTACGCTTCGGTGTTCCACGACCCGTCCATCATCGCGGCCACGCGCACCTCGCTGATCGTGGCAGTTGCGGCCACGGCCCTCGCCACGATTCTCTCGCTCGGCTATGTGCTGGCGCTCGACCACATGTCGCGATTCGGCTCGAAGCTCGCGTCCGGGCTGATCAACGCGTCCATGATGATTCCGGAAATCGTGTTGGGCGTCGCGACCATGGCGTTCATCCGCATGATCGGCATGGCGCCGGGCTATCTGCCGCTGATTCTCGCGCACACCACCTTCTGCATCCCGTTCGTGGAGATGCCGATTCGCGCCAGGCTGCAGACGCTCGACCGCAGTTGCTTCGAGGCGGCGCAGGATCTCGGCGCCTCGCAGCTGACCACGGTGACGAAAATCACGCTGCCGCTGCTGACGCCGGGCATCGTGTCTGGTGCGCTGATGGGCTTCGTGGTGTCGATGGACGATTACATGATCTCGAACTTCCTGACAACCGCCGGCACCACCACGTTGCCGATCTACATCTTCTCGCTGATCCGCAAGGGCGTGAACCCGAGCGTCAATGTGGTGGCGACGCTTCTGCTCCTGCTCGCGATTGTGGTGACGGTGATCTCGTCGCTGCTCACCAACCGCAAGGACAAGTGACCCCGGGCGGCGGCTCGGGCGCTACGGATGCTACGGATGCTACGGGCGCAAGCCCGGGCGGCCTGGATGCCGTCATGGACAAGGAGGCTTTTATGACAAGCAACAACATCTCACAGCGGGGGAATCGTGAATCTTCCTCACATCACGCACGCCGCACATCCCGCGCGGCCGTCTTCCGCGGCGTGGCGCGGGGCATTGCGGCGGCATCGGCGGCCATCGTCATTGCCGCATCGTGCTCCGCCTGCTCCGGCGGCGTCAGCGACGTGGCCGCCGCCGGCAACGCCACCGCCGGCATCGGGCCTTACGCGGCGGCGACAGGTGGCGAACTCCATATATATACGTGGGCCGGCTACATGCCCGACGGCGTGATCGAGGCGTTCGAGAACGACACGGGCATCTCGCTGACCGTCGACACCTTCGACAGCAACGAGGCGCTCGAGGCCAAGCTGCAGTCGACGGGCGGCTCGGGCTACGACATCGTGATGCCGTCCGACTACATGGTCGAGCAGCTCGCGCAGGAGGGGCTGCTCATGCAGTTCGACGCCACGAGCCTGCCGAACTACGGCAACATCAAGGAGGAATTCCGCACACCTTACTATGACCCCGACAACCTCTATTCAGTGCCGTATATCGTCAGCTATACCGGGATCGTCTATGATTCCGCGTCCATTCCCGCCGACGAGGCGCCCGCATCGTGGGACGATTTCTTCCATCCGCGCGACTCCTGGGGCGGGCAGCAGGTGCTCGACGACCAGATCGAAACCGTGAACGCGGCGCTGCGCGCGACCGGAAGCGACCAATGCCCGACCGATCCGCAGGATTACCAGAACGCCAGCGACTTGCTCGAAAGCTTCAAGCCGCATGTCGGCGTGCTCAGCTCCGAGGGCGTGGCGGACCGGCTCGCGTCGGGGGAGCAGAAAGTCGGCATGGCGTGGAGCTACGACGCGTACCAGGCGATTGCGGCGAATCCGGATCTGAAGTTCGTGTTCCCGTCGGACGGCACGAATATGTTCGTCGACAACATCGCGATCTCGAGCGGGGCGGAGAACATCGGCCAGGCGAAGACGTTCATCAACTGGATGCTCGATCCGGAGAACAAAACGGCCGTGGAGCAGAATGCGGGCGCCGGCAGCGTGCTCACCGGCGGTGACGAGCTGCTCCCGGACGACATGCGCAGCGTCAATGTGATCGAGCCCAGCGATGTCGAGCGCGCCACGACCATTATGGAGCGTCACTGCTCGAATGAGCTCAATGACAACTACACGCAGATGTTCGAGGACTTCCGGAGCTAGCGGGGTTGGGTGTTGGGTGTTGGGTGCTGGGGCGTTGGGCCGCAACGGTCGGTCTCGCTGGTCGCTTCCGTGCCAGTGAGGGGCACTGTTGGCGGCCGGGCCGTTCAAAACACTTGGCTCTTTCCCCAGCAGTCGGTCTCGTTGGTCGATGCCGTGCTAGTGAGAGGCACTGTTATCGCTCGCGGGCCGGGGCGGATGCCGGTCCGGGGTTGGATCGGGGTGTTCGATGCGGGAACGGGGTGTCTTGGGAGGGGTATTTCGCGGTTTGTGGGGTCCTTTTCGGGGGCCGGCCGAGTAGACGGGGCCCGGAATCGTTGCAATTGCGTCGGCCGAATCCGCGCCGGGACCCCACAAACCCGCGGATAGGTGTTCGATGCCCCGGGATGCGCATGGGGAAAATCGTGGAAACCGCGAGATTGCACCGTTCCAGGCAAATCCCCCTTCGATACGCCCCGGTCTCCGCCCGCGATTTCGGAAACCCACACCGCAACGGAACCAGGCAAACATACTCGAACGGCATGCGGGCCGTTCGAATCGTGGAGTTATCCACAAAAAATAGGGGTGGTTGTCCACACTAAAAAGAAGTTATCCACTTATCCACAAATTTACCTGGCGCGCCCGTGTCGCGGCGTGTCTTCCTCTAGCCTTGATTCCACGGCCGTTCTTTACACTCATCTCCGCGGCCGGGAAAGGGTTAGAGATGACTGAGGAATTCAAGAATTACAACGAAAATAGGGATGACGCCGGCTTTGCCGTGTCCGGGCCGGCCGGGGCGCCGGGGGATGGCGCTCGCAGGACGTGCGCCTGCGAGGAATGCGCGGACGCGGGATGCGCGTGTCCAGGCTGCGTTGTGCTGTTCCCGACGCACAACGACGCGGCGCTCGATGGCGCTCCCGATGCGCGTGATGGCGCTCCCGATGCGCTCGATGCCGATGGGAACGTTTCCGCAGAGCGATCGGTTGATACGGCGGCCGCTGCTGGCATGGCGTCCGCCGAACGACCCGTTGATAATGGAGTCGCTCGTGATGGACTCATCGTCGACGAATCTGCCGCTGAACGTCCTGACGCCGAACGCTCCGCCGATAAACTGGGGAACCCCGCTGATGTCGACGAACCCGATCATAATCCGGAGCCCTCGGAGCGCCCTGAGCACCCTGAGTCCCCCGAGAACCCGGAGAACCCTGGAAACCCGTCCGCGTCCCCGACCTTGCCCGCCGTCATCACGCGCTTCGGCGAAATCGTCGCCGTCCGCGTTCCCGACATCACATTCACCTCCGCCGACATTGTGAAGATGGAGAGAGCGATCGCCAGCGGCGCGTTCGACAAGGACGTCGTCAAGGCGCCGCCATACGAGAGCAACCTCCATGCTGGCCTGCTCGGGGATGGGGACGGCAACGACATCGTCGAAATCAACGGGGTCGAGGACCTGACGGGCGCATGGGGCACGCCGCCCGGCACGTGGTGCGTACAGCGGCCCGGCCTGTGCGCTGTGTCGCGCGCCCGGCGCGCGATGCCGGATGCGTGGCGCGCGCAACCGGATGCACCGCCCGCGCGGCCGGACGTGTCGAATGCGTTGGGCGGCTGGGGTGCGTCGCCCGATATGGCCGGGCAGGCGAGCGGCTGGAATCCGCCGCTGGCCGATTGCGACGCGCGGCCAGATGATTGGTGCGGGGTGGATTGCCCCGAGCGCGACGATGGTCGGTTCGAATGGGGTGCGATGTCTGATGATTGCCTTGGGGGCGACGAGAGAGACGATTGGAGTGACGGGGGAGACGATTCCACCGAGGGAGAGACGGCGCGCGGGTCGTGGCGGCCTGGCGGCGCGGAGACCGACGCGGGCATGCGCTGGGACGGGGCGGAATCGAGAGGCATGCGCTCGGGCGACGGCTGGGCGAACGATTCGTGTGATTCGCGCATCGTGCATCCGAGCTTTTTCGGTGCTGCCGATCCGGCCCTGGAACCCGATTCGACTGCGGATGCCTCGGACGTCTCGGATATCCACGATGCCTTGAGCACCCTCGACGTGCTTGCGGACATCGACGATGGCGACTGTGACGATGCCGATGGCGATGGTGCGGACGCCGACTACGACCCCGACCACATCGTGCACACCGACGTCGTGGATCTCAACGGTTGCTGGAAGTTCCCCTTCGAACCCCGCTGTGACCCCGCGCGCCCGCGCAACGCCCACCCGCGCGACAGGCGCCCGCGCAGCGCCTGCGAATACGCCGGAACCTTCCACGATATGGGAATCGTCAATTCGAAAAACCAAAACCCCGCCGACAAATCCCCGTCCCACGCGGGCATCACGCATACCCGGCTTCTTGAGGAGGCCGCGCGGCGCCTCGCCGTCTGCCTCGAGCGCGACGGCGAATCGAGCCGGACCTGGCCGTACTGCCTCTGGACCGCGCTCGAACTCATGGGCATCGAAAAGCCGCGCCCGGCGCCGTGCAGCGAGGCATCGCGCGCCTTCATGGACGACTCGCCGCTGTACATGGCGCTGCCGAACGCGAACGTGCGCCCGCGCCAACGCCACACGATGCCCGGGCTGCGGTACGTCGTCGCGGCGTTCGGCCCGCAGACGCGCACCATCGGCGTGGGCATGCTGGAGGACTCCGTGAGGTGCGTGGACGCCGTCGACACGTGGATCATGTTCGCGAGCCATCTCAGCCTGGAGGAGCTCGTGGTGCTCGGCGATTCCATGATGCGGCGCGGATATCTCGGCGTGTCGTGTCGGCTCGAGGAGTTCGAGCGCCGCGTCGAATCGCTGCGGGCGATGGGCGAGGAGCGGAGCGCGGGCGCTGCGAGCGGCGTGATCGGCGCTCGCAGCGGGAACGCGGCGGGCCCGAGAATCGCGGGCCCGGGCGGCGATTGGCGCAAGCCCCACGGCCTGCGCGCCTGCGAGAAGGCGCTGCGCCTGATGCGCGAGCGCACGGATTCCTCGCAGGAGACGCGCCTGCGGCTGGCGCTGATGCGGTGCGGCCTTGACGAGCCCCAGATCAATCACATGATGGAGGATCCGCGGTCGGGCAGGCGGCTGTACCTTGATCTTGCGTATCCCGAGCTCAAGATTGCGATCGAGTACGATGGCATGCATCATGCGCGGCAGTGGCTCGCGGATAGCGCGCGGCGCACGGCGATCGAGGATGCGGGTTGGATATACATCCAGGTGACGAAAGACGATTTGGCCGACCTCAACGCGGAGCGCGAACTGGCACGGCGCGTGGCCGAACGCATGTCGCGGCGCGTGGGGCATAAGGTGCGGCTGCGGGCCGAGTCGACGACCGAGCAGCTGGCCGACCGCCGTCGCATGGGCCGGCGGCGTCGTCCCATGTGGGAGGTTGATGGTTAGTCGCGCGTCTGTGGCGCGGGTATGGGCGCGGGTGGGTTTCCGAAATCGCGGGCGGAGACCGGGGCGTATCGAAGGGGGATTTGCCTGGAACGGTGCAATCTCGCGGTTTCCACGATTTTCCCCATGCGCATCCCGGGGCATCGAACACCTATCCGCGGGTTTGTGGGGTCCCGGCGCGGATTCGGCCGACGCAATTGCAACGATTCCGGGCCCCGTCTACTCGGCCGGCCCCCGAAAAGGACCCCACAAACCGCGAAATACCCCTCCCAAGACACCCCGTTCCCGCATCGAACACCCCGATCCAACCCCGGACCGGCATCCGCCCCGGCCCGCGAGCGATAACAGTGCCTCTCACTAGCACGGCATCGACCAACGAGACCGACTGCTGGGGAAAGAGCCAAGTGTTTTGAACGGCCCGGCCGCCAACAGTGCCCCTCACTGGCACGGAAGCGACCAGCGAGAGGCACCGTTACGCAATAAGCCAAGTGTTTTCAACGGCCCGGCCGCCAACAGTGCCCCTCACTGGCACGGCATCGACCAGCGAGACCGACCGTTGGGGAAAGAGCCCAGTGTTTCCAACGGCCGGACCGGCAACAGTGCCTCTCGCTGGCACGGCATCGACCAGTGAGACCGACTGTTGGGGGAAAGCCGAGTGTTTTCAACGGCCGGACTGGCAACGGTGCCTCTCACTGGCACGGCATCGACCAGTGAGACCGACCGTTGGGGAAAGGGCCCAGTGTTTTCAACGGCCGAACCGGTAACGGTGCCTCTCGCTGGCACGGCATCGACCGGTGAGACCGACCGTCGGGGGAAGGGCCCAGTGTTTTCAACGGCCGAACCGGTAACGGTGCCTCTCGCTGGCACGGAATCGACCAGCGAGACCGACCGTCGGGGCGGAGCGAGGCGAGCACCGTAGGGAACAGGCCTCCCTCCCAGTCACCCCGAAAAATGCGCATCCCACGCTCAAACGCCCCACTCAATTTCGAAATACATATGTAAAACGGTTAACCACTGCGAAATACACCGATGATTAGCTGCTATCAACGTCGAAAACGAAAGGCAGATATCATGACCGCAACAATCGATCCGGCCAAGGTCAAGGAACTTACCGAGCGCGAAGGCGCGAAACTCGACGCCAAGCTCACCAAGTCGCGCGAAATGTACGCAAAGGCGCGCGTGCATCTGTGCAACGGCGTCGCGTCGTCCTACCAGCTGCGCGACCCGTGGCCGATTTACGTGGACCACGGCGAGGGCGCGAAGGTCTGGGACGTGGATGGCAACGAGTACTACGATTTCCACAACGGCTTCGGCGCCATGGTCCAGGGCCACGCGAACCCCGAGATCGGCAAGGCCATCGCCGACCGCTTCCCGAAGGGCACGCATTTCGCCCTCCCCGACGAAGACGATTTCGTGGTCGCCGACGAGCTCACCCAGCGCTTCGGCCTTCCGAAGTGGCGCTTCACAAACTCCGGTTCCGAGGCCACGATGGACGCCATCCGCATCGCCCGCGCCTACACGCACCGCGATCCGATCATGAAGATCTTCGGCTCCTACCACGGCCATCATGACGCCGTCATGGTCTCGATCGTCGGCGATTACGAGAACATCGGCGACAAGAAGCACCTCAAGTCCATCCCGTACGGCGCCGGCATCCCCAAGTCCATGGTGCCGCTCACCGTCCCTGTTCCGTTCAACGACGCCGATTCGCTCGAATTCCGCATTCGCGAGATGGAGACGGACGGCAATCCGCCGGCCTGCCTCATCATGGAGGCCTGCCTCATGAACATGTCGATCGTGCCGCCGGAGCCGGGCTATCTGGAGAAGGTGCGCGAGATCACGAAGCGCCACGGCATGGTCCTGATCTTCGACGAGGTCAAGACCGGTCTGACCATCGGGCCAGGCGGCGCCACGAAGCTGTTCGGCGTGACGCCCGACCTCGTCACGATGGCGAAGGCCATCTCCGGCGGCCTGCCGATGGGCGCCATCGGCGGCACCGAGGAGGTCATGAGCGTGGTCGAATCCGGCGAGGTCTACCAGGTGGGCACGTATTCGGGCAATCCGCTGTGCGTCGCCGCGGCGCGCGCGAACCTCGAGAAGGTGCTGACGCCCGAAGCCTACAGGCATTTCGACGAGCTCAACAGCTACCTCATGGAAGGCTGCACCGAGGTCGTGAAGAAGTACGGCTTCCCCGGCTACTCGATCGGCTTCGGCGCGAAGGGCTGCGTCACGTTCTCGCCGCACAAGATCGTGGATTACGTCACCTTCAAGCAGGGCCAGCGCACGGATCTCAACCAGCTGTGCTGGCTGTACGCCATGAACAACGGCGTATTCATGACGCCGGGTCGCGAGGAGGAGTGGACGCTGTCGGTGGCGCATGACAAGGCGGCGTGCGACGCGTATATCGGCGCCTTCGAGAAGATGGCGCACGATGTGACGAGCGACTGACCGCTTGCATTGCGTGGGCGTGAGGGTGCGTGAGAGTGCGTGGGTGCGCGGGCGCACGATTTTTGCGCGAGTTTTCGCTGCCTTGACGATGCCGACACGCCGATGAAGGCCGCCAATTGCCACGATTTCCCTTCTGCAAACCACAAGATGTAACCAAAATATTGACAACCATGCCGCAACCCTGTATCTTCATAATCACAAGATGTAACAAAAGAGATTACATCAAAGAACGGCGCCGGAGGCAGGCGCGGAACAGGAGAACATCATGACGAAGAAGATCGCAGTCGTTGCAGCCGATGGCCGCGCCGCCCGCAAGATCATCACCGAGGCCGTGAATCGTGGCTTCGATGTGACCGCCTTCGGCCGCAAGGACGAGAACCCCACCGATGCCCAGCACTACGTCAAGCGTGATATCTTCGACCTGACGGCCGATGACCTCAAGGGCTTCGATGCCGTGGTCGACGCCTTCGGCGCATGGACGGAGGACACCCTCCCGCAGCACTCCACGACGCTCGCCCACCTGAGCGACCTGCTTGCCGGCACCGACACCCGCCTGCTTATCGTCGGCGGCGCCGGTTCGCTCTACGTCAACCCGGAGCATACGGTCACCCTGTCGCAGACGCCGGACTTCCCGGACTCCTTCAAGCCGCTGGCGAACGCGATGGCCTCCGCGCTTGCAGACCTGCGCAAGCGCGGCGACGTGAAGTGGACGTACGCCAGCCCCGCCGGCGACTTCCAGGCCGACGGCGACCGCACCGGCAAGTACCTGCTCGCCGGCGAGGAGCTCACTCTCAACGATCGCGGCGAGTCCATCATCTCGTACGCCGACTACGCCATCGCGATGGTCGACGAGATCGAGAAGGGCGACCACATCCAGCAGCGCATCAGCGTTGTCCGCGCCTAACAGGCAGGAATCCGGGCGCCCCGCGCGCATGTCGGCGGCGGCGACCACGATGGCATCGGTCACGATGACATCAATCGCAATGGCATCGGTCACGCTGGCGGGGCGTCTGCCGGCGTCTCGCGCATGACATCGGATCGGCGCCATCGTAGAAACGCGCCATCGTAGAAACGCGCCATCGTAGAAACGCGCCATCGTAGAAGCGGAAAGCGAGAAACACCATGCAGATCTCCACGAAATTCACCATCGCGATCCACATGCTGGCCGCGACCGCGTATTTCGGCGGCGACCACAAGGTGACGAGCGCGCTGCTGGCAGACAGCGTGGGCACGAATCCCGTCATCGTGCGCACGATCATGCGCCAACTGCAGGACGCCGGGCTGCTGGAGGTCAGGCGCGGCCCCGGCGGCTGCAGGCTCGCGCGCCCGCTGCACGACATCACGTTCCTCGACGTGTACCGGGCGGTCGAGACGAACGCCGACGACGGGGTGTTCCGTTTCCACGAGAGTCCCAATCCGCAGTGCCCGGTGGGCCGCAACATCCACGCGGCGCTCGACGGGCAGCTCAAGGAGATTCGCAACGATTTCGAAAAGGACCTCGCGGGCCGCACCCTCGACGAGGTATGCGACGTCATCGAAAGCCGCGCCCCGCACGTCGCTGCATGACGCATCCCGCCGCGCTCGCGGAGCCTCCATATCCTCGCGATAGTCAGCGCGCCTTGCCCGAGTCGGGCGGGGCGAGTATAATGCATGAGGTTCCGGTTCACGTCTGCCATCGGGGCAGGCGACCCGGGCTTCTCAAATCCTAGGAGAACAATATGAAGCAGGGAATCCATCCCGAGTATGTGCCGACCGAGGTCGTGTGCTCTTGCGGCAACCACTTCGTGACGCGTTCCACCGTCAAGTCCGGCCATATCACCGCTGACGTGTGCGCCAAGTGCCATCCGTTCTACACGGGCAAGCAGAAGATCCTCGACACCGGCGGCCGCGTGGCTCGCTTCGAGGCTCGTTACGGCAAGCGCAACGCCAAGTAGCAAACGTCGGACGCCAGTCTTCGCGCAGCGTGCTGCAGCACGCCGCCACGGGGGCTGGCGTTTTTGTATGCCTTTGTATGCCTTCCGCCGGGTGCCGGAAACGATGCCATGCCGGGCGCGGCGTATTGTGAAACACAGCGAATAAGAGTACGAGACGGAGCATTATGAGCGACGAGAACCAGTTCCCCGCGGCGCAGGCGGCGCTTGAGGAGTACCACAATATCGAACAGCAGATGAGCCAGCCCGAGGTGGCGGCCGATCCGACCAAGATGCGCAAGCTGGGGCGTCGCCATTCCGAGCTCCAGCCCATCGTGTCGGCCTACGGCGAGTATTCCTCGACGCGCGACGATCTCGAGGCCGCGAAGGAGCTTGCGGGAGAGGACGCCTCGTTCGCCGAGGAGGCCAAGCGTCTCGAAGGTGAGCTGGAGCAGGCGGCGGAGAAGCTGCGCACCGCGCTTATCCCGCGCGACCCCGATGACGCGCGCGACACCATCATGGAGATCAAGGCCGGCACTGGCGGCGAGGAAGCGGCCCTCTTCGCCGGCGACCTGCTGCGCATGTACACGCGGTATGCGGAGAAGCGCGGCTGGAAGGTCGAGGTGATGGACCAGAACACCACCGAGCTCGGCGGCATCAAGGACTGCGAGATCGCCATCCGCGCCAAGGGCAACCCGAGCCCCGAGGATGGCGTGTGGGCGTCGCTCAAGTACGAGGGCGGCGTGCACCGCGTGCAGCGCATCCCCGTCACCGAGTCGCAGGGCCGCATCCAGACCTCCGCGGCCGGCGTGTACGTGTTCCCCGAGGCCGACGATGACACCGACGAGATCGAGATCGATCCCAAGGACATCCGCGTCGACACCTACATGAGCTCCGGCGCGGGCGGCCAGGGCGTGAACACCACATATTCCGCGGTGCGCCTGACCTACCTGCCCACCGGCATGATGGTGACGATGCAGGACGAGCGTAGTCAGATCCAGAACCGCGAGGCTGCCATGCGCGTGCTCAAGAGCCGCCTGCTCGCCATCAAGCACGAGCAGGAGGCTGCGGAAGCCGCGGATCTGCGCCATTCCCAGGTGCGTTCGCTTGACCGCTCCGAGCGCATCCGCACCTATAACTTCCCGGAGAACCGCATCGTGGACCATCGCACGGGCTACAAGGCCTACAACCTCGATCAGGTGCTCGACGGAGACCTGCAGGCGGTGATCGATTCCGACATCCGCGCCGACGAGGCCGACCGCCTGTCGCGCGCCGCTGGCGGCAATGACTGACGATCGCTTCGATGCACCATCGGATGCGTCCGATGTGCGCCTCGCGGTGATCGCTGCGGGCGCGGCATTGGAACACGCGGGCGTGGAGCACGGCGAGTACGAAGCCGTGCTTCTGCTTGCTTGGGCGGCTGGTTGCGAGCCGGGCGATGTGCGCCGGGCGATGCTCATGGGGGAGACGATGGATGTCTTCCTGTCGCATTTCGCTGGCATGCCGCGATCCGTGTTGGCGCGTTTCGATGATGCGCTGCGCCGTCGTTGCGCGCGAGAACCGCTGCAATACATCGTCGGAACCGCGCCATTCCGCTATCTGAGCCTCGACGTCGGCCCCGGCGTGTTCGTGCCGCGGCCCGAGACGGAAATGGCCGTCGATCTGGCGCTTGACTGGCTGCGGTCCGCTTGCATACCGGGAGCGGGCACCCGCATCGTGGACCTGTGTGCCGGGACCGGAGCCATCGGCCTGTCCCTCGTCACCGAACTGCCGGCGAGCCAGGTCTGGGCCGTGGAGAAAGACGATGACGCCATCGTCTGGACTCGCCGCAACGCGAGCCGCGTTCTTGACGGCATTGCCGGGGCCGCCGACCGCTACCATCTTGTGCAGGCGGATGCCACCGATGCCGCGACCCTCGCACAGCTCGACGGCACGGTGGACGCGGTGGTGACGAATCCGCCGTATATTCCGCTTGCCACGCCGCCCGAACAGCCCGAGGTCATCGATTGGGACCCGCATGTGGCGCTGTTCGGTGGTTCGGATGACGGATTGCACATTCCCGTGCTGTTGCTGCGCCGCATCCGCACGCTGCTGCGCCCGGGCGGATTAGTTGTGATGGAGCATGACATCACGCAAGGTGCTGCGTTGCGCGAGGCCGCGTTGCGCATGGGTTTTGTGCGGCCGCGCACCGAGCCAGACCTGACCGGCCGTGACCGCTTCCTCGTCGCCTGCCGCGACGGAGAGTAAGGCGGGTTGCCGCGGGAATGCTGCGGCGGCGCGTTAGCTTTCCGGAGAGGCCTGGTGGCGGGGTAATCGCGGTCGAGGGTGCGCGTTGTTGCCCCTCGGTGCGGGTTATGGGGCCGGAATGGCGGTTGTGGCGGGGTATCTGCGGTCGAGGGTGCAGGATAATGCTCCCTCGACGCCGGTTGTGGTGCCGTAAGGGCGGCCGGGGTGGTCTATCTGCGGTCGAGGGTGCACGATGCCGCGCCCTCGGCATTGAGCATCATGGCGAAACCATGGCGAAGCCAGGTGATTGGCATTGCGGGAGCGATCCGTGCTCGCTTCGCAGAGTCGTTTCGCCTGCGCGCCGCTGTGAATCGTGGTACGGTACATGCAATGGCGTCTGGAACGGCATCGCTCATGTACCGTTGGAAGCGTTACGTAATCCTGACCTGATCCGTTGCATCGTAAGGAACACAGACATGGTTGCAGAGGAAGACTTCACCGACAGGAGGAGAAAACTGATGCGGCAAATCGCCGCGAATCTGGCGCAGGTGGATGGGACGCGGTTGCGTCCTGGTGCGACCGATGCGGAGATTTCCGAATTCGAGTGCGGCAATGGCGTCGTGCTTCCCGCGTCGTTCAGGAGCTGGCTGGAGATCAGCGACGGCGGGCGTCTGTTCTCTCCGGAGGGCATCGAGCTGTATGGCGTCGTCCATCCGCCGCTGCTGGAGCTTGATGATCCCTATACGCCCGAGGGCGGCTGGCTTGTCGTCGGAATGATGCCGGATACCGACCTCGTGCTTGTGAGTCTGACGGGTGAGGCGACGGTGGTCTATAACCGTGAGGGTGGCACTTTCGACGATGCCGTGCGCTATGGGGACTTCTTTGCTTTCCTTGAAGACGTTCTTCGCCAATGGACGATTAGCGGTTAGTCTGCCGCGTGTCCGGCCGGGGGCCGTGCGCGGGGTAAGTGCTGGGCCGTGTCGTGTCCTGCCGGCGTGGGTCTGCGTCCTGTGCGTGGGGTGCGCGGGGGCGCTGGGTCGTGTCGGTTGCGTGGGGATTGTGATGGTGCCGTGCGCGTGGGGTGGTCCGGGCGTTCGTCCTGTTACGCTTTTTCCAATTTCGGTTGCCGTGGGGTGATGGAGCCCGGGCGGTGGCCGGGTTGCATCGGAATCGGAGAGCCGGAGGGGTTCGGTAATGCGCGGGATTGTTTCCACAAGGCGTTCGGCGCGCGGCGGCGTGCACCGCGGAGGTGCGCGAGGTGTGTCCCTGCGTCTGGCGCCAGGCATGACATCTGCTGTTGCCCTTCGATGCGCGATGCCGCGGCGGCTTGCATTGATGCGTTTGTGCGGTGTCCATGTCTTTGTCGATTTTGTGGGATGAGGTTAGGGAGTTAGAAATGAAACGATTGAGATTTTCGGCTGCGGGTGCAGTCCGGGAAGGCTGCGGCGATCCGACGGCGGATGGAATCGGGCGATGCGTAGTGGTGAAGTTCGTTGCGGCGATTCTGATCCAGGCGCTGGTGATTGCCTTGTGTTTCCAAATCCAGCTGGGGTATTACGGCAGGCCCGCCGGAAGTTCCGGCTGGACCGCCCTCAGAACGACGTGCCCCGGCGTTGCGGGCGAGTGTCTGCTCCTGCGAGCAGGCGAGGACGACTTCGAGGACAGCCGGACCATTGTCGTCCCGGGGTGCGCGACGGGCGACCCGGTCTTTGCCGATTCCTATGACGGTGTGCGGCGTCTCGGCGAGAAGGGCAGTGGCCGGTATGCGCGCGTCTCCTTCCCAGGCTGCCCGTCGGATGAGGCCTTCCTCGTCCCCGTCACCGACTGAACGGGAGGGTGTCATGGAACCCGTGGAGGTTTTTTCTCTGATCGTGTTCGTCGCACTGGTGATTGCGTGCCTTGCCATTCCACTGTGCATCGTCATGCTGGCGTTCTATTTCGTCTCGTGGCTTGTGGAAATGGGAAGGCCGACCGGCGGCGCGCACGAGCTCCATGGCATGTCGACGGCGCTGAACGCGCTCCTTGGGTGCCTGCTGGTGTTTCTTCTCTATTACGGGGTAACCACAGTGCCGTACATCGGCAACCGCACGTGGTGCAGGTCCCAGTCGCCCGACGGGACGTACAGCCTGCGGGCGGACATGCTGGCCAGCGCCACGATCATGTCCGGGACGCCAACGCGGTTCACGCTGGAGCATGTCGGCCCTGGGGGCGATGTGCTCTGGAGCCGTCGGTCCGTGGTGTACGTGCCTTACGATGGCGGGTCGTGCGCGGTGGAATGGGGCGACGGTTACGTTGACGTCGGGGCGGACGACCCCCGCAATGAGAAGCAGAAGGACTACTACTTCTCGTACTACTGGGGTGACAAGGAGTGATGGGCGACGAGTTGCCGGGGCGATGGGGGTGATGGGATGTGCACGGTGGAATCGGGCGGGCGCGGCATAGATATCCTTCGAGAACGCCATCGGCCGCGGATTCATATTTCTCGATCGTCGTGTCGTCGTCATCGCCGGAGTACCTGAAGCTGAAAAGATACTGGGGCAGGTCATCCAACGTCGTTGAGGGTGTGTTGTCCGAGTTGCTTTTGTTGTCTTGCATCATCTCTCGCCTCGTGCTCATGCAGAGTCCGTAACCAACGCTAACGTCGACGGAGCCGATGCGCCGTCGCGCAAAGGCCTCCGACCATCCTTGAGACACCTAGAGTTTCCGTGTTCTTATGCAACCTACTTTTCCGTAATGTAACATGAGGAAGATATTCGGCGCCATGATGCTGCGGATATCAGGAGGTGACGGTTCAATGATTCATTTCATCGCGGAAGAGATGCATGCATGTCGCCGCCAATGGCTCGCGTTGGGCGTGTTCCTAGCGGTGGCGGTGTGTCTGCTGTGCCTGTCGATCGGCTTCATCGCCGCCGGCGCCCCCTATGCCGATGACCTTGACTTTGGATTGCGCGACATTGGTGAGGAATACATCTCCCTAGGCGGTATGCAACTGGCTTTCATTGCGTTCGGGGTGCTGGCCATCGTCCCCGCCGTTGTCTCCACGTCAATCGCCGTGGATTCGCCGCGCATCGCGCGGTGGCAGTTGGCGGGTGCCAGTGTCAGGCAGAGCCAGGGTTTGTACTGGTGCTCTCTTGTCATCGATGCCATCATCTTTAGCATTCTCGGTGGCCTGGTCGCCTGGTTGCTGTGGCCGGCTTACTCGTCGTGGGCCCTTCGCGTATCGTTTCCCTCGGTCGATGAAATGCACGAATCGATTTCCGCCATCGCGCTTCCGATCGGTATCGCTACCGGCATAGCGGTGACGGCGCTTGCCGGAGCGGGCAGCATGAGGTCCATCTCCCACATCGATATCGCCACGGTCGTGCGCGACACGGGCCTGTCGAGAACGCGCCACCACCCTGTGCGTCTTCTTTTGGGTATCGCCGTGGCGGTAGGAATCATCACCGGATATGTAGCGATTTCGAAGCAGCCATCCACCATTTCCTCCGACACCTTGGACGGCCTGATGGCGGCCTATTGGGGCTGCGCCTTGGGTTGGCTTCTTGCACTCGCATTGTGCGAATCCACTGTTGTGCCTCTTGCCGTCGCAGTCGTGTCCCGTCTCATCCCGCAATCGGGAGGACTGGGCTCCTTCTTGGCGTGCGGCTCTGCCAGGCGTCGCATCCGCATGTCGACCGCCATGGTGACGCCTATCTGCGTGGCGGCGGGTACCGTCGGCGCCATCATGGGGCTTGTACGGCAGATCAGGAACGTCTCACGTGCCCGGGGCGTTTCCGAATCCGAGTTGCAGGTGACTCCCGCCGGGCAAATCGTCTTCGAATTCATGTCACCGATCATCCTCGCCGCGGTCGCGGCGTTTTGCATCATCGTCATCACAGGCGCTCAACGTAAAACCGATACTGCACTGCTCATGGTCGCCGGCGTTCCGCGGCGTGCCATCATCGCGTCCGGCTTTGTGGAAGCCTTCGTTTATTCCCTCGTCGCGGCCATCCTGACCGTTGCGATTCTCGAAGTCAATGCGCTGGCCATCGGTGCGGCGTTGGGCGCAGGACCAGTTCCGGGCGCCGGCTATGCGGGCATCGACTCCAGTGCGTTCTGCATCATCGCAGCGGGATTTGCACTTCTCGCAATCCTGCTCGTTTCAATACTCGCCTTACAAACACAGCGCGATCCGCTCACTATCGTTCGTGCAACGGACAGATAACGAGTGGTGACGCGGAGATCCCGTTCGTGATACCACGATTCCCGCGCCTCCATCCATATCTTCACTCATCACACATGTCTAACAGACTCAAGGACCAGCCATGATTTCTCACAACAACACAAAAACCGACGCAACCGCAAGCGATGCACCTGAATCGGCCGAAGACTGGCGGCCAGTACAAGCGCAAGGCGTGATTAAGCGATTCCGCCTCGGCAGGCGCAAGGAATGGAACGAGGTGCTCCACGGCGTGGATTTTTCCGCAGATGTTGGTGAATTCGTCTCCATCGTAGGGCCGTCCGGTTCCGGGAAATCCACACTGCTGTACTGCCTGTCGGGACTGGAAAGCGTGGACGGAGGAGCGGTACGGCTTGGCGGAACCGACATCACTCGCATGTCGCGCCAAGATGTGTCTGTGGTCAGGCGTGATACCGCGGGTTTCATCTTCCAGGACTACAACCTCATCGATTCGCTGACCGGGCGGGCGAATATCGAGTTGTCGCTGCGCCTGTGCGGACATCGTGCAGGCCAGGCGCGGCGGCTGGCGGAGGATGCGATGGGTCGTCTCGGCGTGGGGTATCTCGCTGGCGCATATCCATCCGATATGTCGGGTGGCGAACGTCAGCGCATCGCCATCGCGCGCACTCTCGCGTGCTCGCCAGGCATTGTGTTCTCCGACGAGCCGACGGGTGCACTCGATTCGAAGAACGCGGACATCGTGGTCGGCCTTCTCAGGCAGATCGCCGAGACGGGCACCACCGTCGTCATGGTCACGCACAGCCTCGAGCTCGCCGCCCGTACCGACCGCACGGTGGTTCTGCGTGACGGCAGAATCGTCGATTCCATCGCGCATGCCGACTAGCCGAGTCGCCGCCTGTTGCGCGTTCCCACGGTGTGAAAATGCACGGCAGGCAATAGCATGGGTTGCGATGGAATCGAGTATGGAACAACTTTGCGCATTGCACACGTCGCATGCGGCACCGGTCCTGCCGGTGAGCGACGAGTCGCTGACGCAGGCCGAGCGCATCATCGCGGCGGGTGGTCTTGTGGTCATTCCCACGGACACGATTTACGGTATCGCGTGCGATCCGGCCAACAATGCGGCAATCGATCGTCTTTTCACAGCCAAGCGCCGTCCGCGCACCAAATCACTGCAGGTATTGCTGGATTCCCAAGACAGGTTGGAATCGCTTGACCTGAGACTTCCCGCGCCTTTGGACGTCCTTGCCGACCGGTTCCTTCCGGGGCCGTTTTCGCCGATCTGCCTCGCGGGACCGCAGTGCCGGCTCGCCACGGTGCGCGCCGACGACCATACGCAGGCCGTGCGCGTGCCCGATTCCGACGTGACGCGGCGCATCATCGCCGTCACGGGGCCACTCGCGGCGTCCAGCGCCAACATCTCCGGCGGCCCGTCGTGCATGACCGCTCAGGACGCCTACGCCCAGCTCGGCAACAGTGTGGACCTCTACATCGATGCCGGCCCCACGCCGGGTGCCGTGGCGAGCACGATTGTCGCGGCCGATCCGGATGGCGCCGACGGCATCGCGATCCTGCGCCATGGCGTGATCGACGATTCCCGCATCCGCGCCGTGCTGCGCGGAGCCATCGTGGATTCGCCCGCGCCCGCGCCTACCAAACCGCACGCCCGACAGAACGGAGGCCGCGCATGAGGGTCTACCTGCTCATCGCCGCCATCGCGGGCGGCGTCACCTGGCTTATCACGCCGCTTGTGCGGCATCTCGCCATCGCGGCGGGCGCGGTCGGCAAGGTCCGTGCCCGCGATGTGCATACCGTTCCCACCCCGCGTATGGGCGGCGTCGGCATGCTTATCGGATTCGTCGTCGCCATCGTCTTCGCCTCGCGCCTGCCTTTTATCTCCGGCGCGTTCATCGGCAACGACGAGGCATGGATCGTCGCCATCGGCGCGGTTCTCATCGTGGCGCTCGGCGTTCTCGACGATATCTTCGATCTCGATTGGATGCTCAAGCTCGCCGGGCAGCTGCTCATCTCCGTCTTCGTCTCCTGGGGCGGCATCCGCGTGGTGTCGCTGCCCTTCGGTTCGCTGATCACCGCGTCGCCGAGCCTGTCGGTGGCGTTCACGGCGCTTGTGCTCGTCACATGCATCAACGCCGTGAACTTCGTCGACGGCCTCGACGGCCTGGCCGCGGGCATCGCGGGCATCGGCGGCATCGCGTTCGCAGCGTACTCGTACATGCTGGCACGCCATTCGCCGAGCTACGCGTCCATCGCCACGCTGATCGACGTCGCTCTCGTCGGCATCTGCGTGGGATTCCTCCTTCATAACTGGCATCCCGCCAAGCTGTTCATGGGCGATTCGGGCTCCATGCTGCTCGGCTACCTCATCACATGCGCGTCCATGGTGGTGACCGGGCATCTCGACCCGTCCACGCTGCACACAAGCCAGTACGTTCCCGTGTTCATGCCGATTCTGCTGCCGCTGTTCGTGCTGTTCCTGCCGCTGCTCGACATGGTGCTCGCCATCGTGCGGCGTCTGGCGCGCGGACAGTCGCCGATGCATCCGGACCGCCAGCACCTGCATCACCGCATGCTGCGCATCGGCCATTCGGTGCAGGGCGCCGTGCTGATTCTGTGGGCGTGGGCCGCGCTGTTCGCGTTCGGCTCCCTGCTGACGATTTTCCTGACGTGGCAGGACGTGGTGGCCGTCTGCGCAGTGGCCGCGTGCGTGCTGCTTGTGGTGACTTTCTGGCCGTGTCTGAGGCGGCGGCGGATTGCGCGGCGTGCGGTGCGCGGGCGCGTGGGCGGTCGCTCCGATGTGCAGTCCGCGCATCATGCGCGACGCGACGGCGACGATGTTCCCGCTGGCAGCCCCGTGGCCGCCGGCGGTTTCACTGACGATTCCGTGGACGGGCGCGGCGACGGGAAGGAGCGCTGAATGACGCAGAATGCCGGGAAGAACGATGAGACGGACGTCGAGATGGGCGTTAAGAAAAACGATTCCGAACGCAGCGCCGCGTCCGCCGACGACCCGCGCGAAGCGTTCCGCCGTCAGCCGGTCGTGCGCGCCATGCACCGCGCCATCGTATGGTCCTCCGTCGCACTCGTCATCGTCTTCGCCATCGCCGCACTGTGGATCCACGCGCGCGCGGGACTCACGCAGCTCGCGTCGGCCGCGCTCGCCTTCGCCTTTTCGTGGGTGTCGTGCACGGCCACCTCGCAATCCGTCATCCGCGCCATCCGCCGCGGCAAAACAGGGGGAGCGCTGACCCGCCGCATGATCGTGTCGTGGGCGGCGAAGCTGTGCCTCGTCATCGTCGCCGCGGTCGCCGCCATCGAGACGATGGACATCGACCGCGCGTATTTCGGCATCCTGCTCGCCATCGGCATCGTGGTGGGGGAGAACGTCAACATCCTCGTCATATCGCGTGCGCCGATCCCCATAATCGGCGACGAAATCATGCGCACCCACCCATGAGACGCGGGCGGGTCGGGCGTATCCGCATCGTCGGCCGGTATTCTCGCCGTCATTCCTGCCGGTATTCCCACAGGCGGGAGAATCGTAAATAACCGCCGGGGCATCGTGGAAAATCCTCCCATGGCTGAAGCGTGTCAAAGTCGTGTGCGGCCCATAGAGTAGTTTTATGGCTTTTGAAAACACAGCTGATAATTCCTATAATCCGCTTCCCGCTCCGTTCCAGAAGCTGGGACTCGCTTATGATGACGTTCTGCTGCTCCCCAATGAGTCGGACGTCGTCCCTTCGGAAGTCGATACGACGACCCACCTCACCCGCAACATCACGATGAAGTCCCCGGTTATCTCCGCCGCAATGGATACCGTGACCGAATCCCAGATGGCCATCGCCATGGCGCGTAACGGCGGAATCGGCGTGCTTCACCGCAACCTGTCCATCGAGGACCAGGCCAACCAGGTCGACATCGTCAAGCGCAGCGAATCCGGCATGATCACCGATCCGCTCACGGTGCAGCCCGAGGCATCGCTGACCGAGCTCGACAAGCTGTGCGGCGCGTACCACGTGTCCGGCCTGCCGGTGGTGGACAGCGAGAATCATCTCGTCGGCATCATCACGAACCGCGATATGCGCTTCGTGGACCCGGCCGACTATGACACGCTCAAGGTCAAGGACATCATGACCAAGGACGGCCTTGTGACCGGCCCGGCCAACATCTCCAAGGAGGACGCGCACAAGCTGCTCGCCCAGCACAAGGTGGAGAAGCTGCCGCTCGTCGATGACGAAGGCAAGCTCGCCGGCCTCATCACCGTCAAGGACTTCGTGAAGACCGAGCAGTACCCGGACGCCACCAAGGACGAGCAGGGCCGCCTGCGCGTCGCCGCCGCCGTCGGCTTCTTCGGTGACGCGTGGCAGCGTTGCACCGCGCTCGTGGATGCGGGCGTGGACGTGCTCGTCGTCGACACCGCGCACGGCCATGCCAAGCTCATGCTCGACATGATCCAGCGCTTGAAGTCCGACCCGGCCTTCCGTGGCGTGGAGATCATCGGCGGCAACGTGGCGACCCGCGAGGGTGCCCAGGCGCTGATCGACGCGGGCGTGGACGCCGTCAAGGTCGGCGTCGGCCCCGGCTCCATCTGCACCACGCGCATCGTAGCGGGCGTCGGCGTGCCGCAGCTCACTGCCGTCTATGACGCGGCGCAGGCCTGCACCCCGGCTGGCATCCCGTTGATCGCCGATGGCGGCATCCATTACTCCGGTGATATCGCCAAGGCCATCGTGGCCGGTGCCGATTCCGTGATGCTCGGCGGCCTGCTCGCCGGCACCGAGGAGGCCCCGGGCGAGAAGGTGCTCCTGCACGGCAAGCAGTACAAGGTCTACCGCGGCATGGGCTCCATGGGCGCCATGGCTCCGCGCGGCAAGAAGTCCTACTCCAAGGACCGCTACTTCCAGGCCGATGTCACCAGCAACGACAAGGTTGTGCCGGAAGGCGTCGAGGGCGAGGTTCCGTACCGCGGCTCCCTCAACTACGTGCTGTACGAGCTCGTCGGCGGCCTGCACCAGACGATGTTCTACACCGGCTCCCGCACGATTCCGGAGCTCAAGCAGAAGGGCCGCTTCGTGCGCATCACCGACGCCGGTCTGCGCGAGTCCCATCCGCATGACATCGTCATGACCAAGGAAGCCCCGAACTACAGCGGTTTCCACGACTGATCGATGTGATTGGTGCGGCTTGGGTCTCTGAGGTCTAAGTCTCTAAGGTTCACACAAGGCCCTGTATCAAGGCCCCGTGAGCGCGTATCCCGCGCCCGCGGGGCCTTGTGTTTGGCCGCGTGGGTGTGCGCGTGTGGTGGTTTCGTTTGGGGTGCGTGGATCTTGCAATCGTGGGGCCGTGTGTTTGGTCGCGTGCGTGGCGGTTTCGTTTGGGGTGCGTGGATCTTGCAATCGTGGAGCCGTGTGCTTGGTCGCGTGGGTGGCGTGCGTGGTGGTCGCCTAAACGCGCGCGCCCTCCTCACTGTGCGCCCAGCCCGATGTGGGCCCGGCCCCATGCGCGCAATCTCCCCGATAACAGTGGGATGGCTTGCGGACATTTTGACCCGGATTTCGTGGCAAAAACACCGATTTCTGTCCGAAACCCATCCCATTGTTTTTGATTGGCCGCTCTCCTGCGTCGAAGGTGCACGGTTGTGCTCCCTCGGCGCCGATTACCCCGTCGAACCCGCCTCTTTCCCTGCCTAATCTCGGTCGAGGGTGCAGGGATGTGCGCCTTCGGTGGCGGTTAGGGTGCCGGGTGGCGCCGATCGGTGAGGTAACTGGGGTCGAGGGTGCACGATGTTGCGCCTTCGACGCCGATTGGTCTGCGGTGGGGGCACCTCGGGCGGCGCAAGCCTCTGATGACGCCGCATCTTGCCGCGGACGGCGGGGAAGACGGCGGGAAAATCGTATTGTGGATAACTTCCAGAAGTTAAAAAGCCCAGTATTTAAGCCAAAAACATAGATGCCTTGCACGCGCCCGAACGAAGTTATCAACATTTCCCGCGACACACCCCATTCCGCGCGCGTCTTTGTTACGGTGCCCTTATGAGTACTAAAAAATCACGATTGCTTGAGCAATCAGAAGGTATCCATTTCGAAACGACCCGCGTCAGGCTGCTGCGCCAACGTGCGGAAACCCTGGCCCGCTGTCGCGAGGCCCAAAGCCGGTCGTCGCGACCGCTGATCTTTGCGCTCGACACCGCACTGAAACTCATGTGCATCGATGTGCCGCGCGAGGTGCAGGAGCGACTGCGTTTGCATCCTCCCGCGCGGTCGGCAAAGGCGGGGAAGGCGCGGGCGCAGCAGAAAGCGCAAACACCGCGCCCGGCGAACTCGGCGCAACAGACACCGCAAGCCCAACAGACGCCGCGCGCTACGTTCGCCGCGGACGATGAACTCGTCATCTACGCGGATTCGCGCACATCGCGCCGACGCATACAGGGGCTGCGGTGCGTGCAATGGTGCCATCCGGTCGAAACCATCACCAGCGACGGCATCAAGTGCGTCGCGCCGCTCGACACGTGGCTGATGTTCGCATCGTATGTCAGCCTCGGCGACCTCGTGCTGCTCGGTGACGCGATGATGCGCCGCGACGCCGACGTCCGCTGGCACACGCCCGACGACTTCACGCGCGCGGTCGGCGAGTTCGAGCGGCGCCTTGACGAGAAGGGCCTGCCGACGCCTCGCGGATTCCTCAACTGCCGCCGCGCGCTGCGGCTTATGCAGCCGGGCACCGATTCGCTGCCCGAGACGCAGGTGCGGCTGCTGCTGGAGGGCTACGGTCTGCCGCGGCCGGTTGTGAATGCGGCGGCCGATGTGAGGGATGAGCGTGGGGTGGTGCGGCGGTTTTTCCTCGACCTCGCCTTCCCACAGTGGGGCGTTGCGGTGGAGTACGACGGGCGGCATCATGAGGAGGCATGGGAGAGCGATCAGCGGCGCATCAAGCTGCTCGGCGACGCGCAATGGTTGCTGGTCAACGTGACTTGGGACGATTTGCGTGACGAGGACCGCCGCCGGGCCGTCGTGCGCAGTGTGGCCGAACGGATCGCGCGCCGTGGAGGCACGGTGACGCCGCTTGAGGCGCCGATGACCTTGCGCGAGATGACCGATCTGCGCCGGTCGCGCAGCGGGAAGAAGGCGAAGAGTGGGAGGGGGAGTGGGACGAGCGGGAAGAAGGGCGCTCGGTCGGGCGGCGGGAAGGCGGGTGAGATGACCGGCCGCAGTTGAGACAACGATTCGTGCACTCTCGGTGGTGGAATCAGCAGGTTCATTGACGATGGGCCTGGCGATCTGCTCCCGAGGGTGCTTTATTATGCACCCTCGGTGGCAATTACCCCGTCGAACCTGCCTTTTCCTGTGCCTAACCGGGTCGAGGGTGCACGGTTGTGCTCCTTCGATGGCGGTTACCTCTTCCTGTCTGCCTTTTTCCCGTCTAATCCCGGTCGAGGGTGCACGATTGTGCGCCTTCGGTGGGGGTTACCTCTTTCTGTTCGCCTTCTCCCGTGCCTAACTGTGGTTGAGGGTGCACAGTTGTGCTCCTTCGGTGCGGGTTATCTCTCTTCGGTCAGTCTTTTTCCTCTCTAACTGGTGTTGAGGGTGCAGAATCGTGTACCCTCGGCGGGGATTAGGCGGCCGGGAGCAGCGTCCCCGTGGGGTAACTGGGGTCGAGAGCGCAATATCGTGTACCCTCGGCGGCGGTTAGTGGATGGTGGGTGTGGTTTGGGCGGGGTAATCCGGGTCGAGGGTGCAGGATTGTGCACCCTCAGTGGGAGTTAGGCGGTTGGGAGAGCTGTTTGTGCGAGGTGATTGCGGTCGAGGGTGCAATATCGTGCACCTTCGACAGGGTTTAGGCCGGTGAATCTGCCCTCTGGCCCCTCTAACTTCGGTCGAGGGTGCAATATCGTGCACCTTCGGCGAGGGCATATACCCCTCAGCCGACGAGCGACGGAGCGGGGCGGGAAGGGAGAGCGGCGTGGCGCGGTCAGGTAGAATCGTGAAGTATCTAGGGGACACCGATAGGAGAGAGGCCTCGATGAACGACCACAAGAGGGATTCCGCGCCGATCAGCGCGGGCGGAGGCGCGGGATGGCGGCCGTGGGAGACGCCTGGGCAGGTGCCGTTCGCGCCGGCGGAGGGGCAGGAGCAGCCGGGCGAGGCGGACCGTTCGATCTGGTCTGCGGTGCAGGAGCAGGTGCTGCGCGAGAACGGTCGCTCTGATGGCGCGGCGTCCGCGACGGCATCTTCGGTGGACGATGGCGCGGCGTTCGGTGGCGCTCGCGGTGGTGCTGCGCGAGGCGGGGCATACGATTTTTCGGCGGGGTCGTCCACGATTCACGATGCGTCTTCTGCCTTTTCCGGTCCCGCCGCCTCTGCCTCCGCTTTTGCCTCTGCCGCCGCCTCTGCTTTTTCCTCCGCCGACCCGATCGACGACATCGTGCGGAAGGTGCGGCGTGGCCGTCGTGTGCGACTCGCGATCTGGTGTGTCATCGCGGCGGTGTTTGAACTGTTCGTCGTCGCACTGTGCTGGATGCTCGGCAGCGACCCCGATGCGGCGCAGGTGCTGCGGATCGCCGCCATCGTCCTGGGCGTGGTGCTGGTTGCGTTCACGGCGCCGCTGTTCGTGTGGGCGCGCTACCCCGACCTCACGCTCGACGAGCGCGGGCGGTTCCGCGCCGCGGTCGAGTCATTCGCTAGCGGCGATTTTGCAGGCGCTTTCAATAGATCCGCGGGATTCGCCGGACTCTCTGGGTTCTCTGGGCTTACTGGGAATGGGTCGAAAGGCATGATCTACAATCCCCTGCGCAACGCGCCCGGATTCATCTCGATCGTTCTGCCGGCTCTGTTCGGACCGGTCGGTATCATCCTCGAGCTTGTTTTGGCTTCCCTGCGACACGAATGTTTCCGCCGCAGCGACCGATTCTTCGTCTGGTGGTTCGCCGGTTGGGGCGTCGGGCTGGGACTGATCTGCTGGTTTGGCGTGCGCCTGGTCGTCGCCGCCCTCTCCGGCGGCATCCACATCACAAGCTGATCCGTTGTTGGTGTGGCTTGGTTCGGTGATGGGCGGTGAGGGTGCACTGCGGTGCGCCCTCGGTGGGGGTTGCCCCTTCCCACCCGCTTCTTCTTGTGCCTAATCCCGGCCCAGGGTGCACTGCGGTGCGCCCTCGGTGGGGGTTACTCTTCTTATACCCGGCTTTGCCCCGCCAACTCCGGTTGAGGGTGCAGGGTTGTGCGCCCTCGGTGGCGGTTAGGGTGCCGGGAGGTGCCGATTGGTGGGGTAAGCGGGGTCGAGGGTGCACGGTTGTGCGCCCTCGATGCGGGTTGCCCTCTCAACATCGGTTCTCCCGACATCTAATTCCGGTCGAGGGTGCACGGTTGTGCGCCCTCGGTGCGGGGCAACGGCGGGAAAATCGTGTTTCCTGACAGCTTTTCTGACTGCCGATACGCGACTATGCGTTGTCGCGCAGTTCGCGTCCTTGCGCATCGCGGTGCCAGTGCGATCCTGTGGCCGAGCAGAGGATGAGGATTCCTTCGATGAATCCCCAGAGCGAACCGATGCCGACGGTGAAAAGGCTGACCACCAGCTGGATGACACCTTTCGTGGTGTAGCCGAGATAGAAATTGTGAATGCCAAAGCCGCCGAGGAAAATGCCGAGAAGTCCGGCGGCGAGTTTCGACTTATCGCTCAGACCGAAAGCGGGTGTGCTTTGGTACTGGGGTGCGTTTTGATATTGCGGCGCCGGCGCAGCGTAGTTCAGCTGCGGCTGGGCGTAAGGGCTAGCGGGCTGAGCGCTGGCATATTGCCCTTGGTCATAAGGATTGCTGGGGGTGGTTTGGCTGTATGGCTGCTGCGCGTACTGCGACTGCACATACGGTTGCTGCGCGTACTGCGGCTGGGCGTATGCGCCTTGGTACTGCGTTCCTTGATACGGTTGGCTAGTTTGATTAGCCCCGTTCTGCCCGTAGGCGTTGCCGACGTATCCGGCAGAATCACCAGAGGCGGGATCGGAAGGGTTGTTGGCGTTCACCATTGGTTTCTCTTTTCGGAAATGTGCTGGGTCCGAGGACGATACGAAGCAGACGGCGCCGTCCCGCGAAATACCTCTCTGTGGAAACGTGAGAGATTGTGGAAACACGAGGGTCGCCGGCTTCTGAACCACAGGATACTCGCGGACCGGGAGGAACCACAATCCGCGTGACGATGCCCCGCTGCGAGATGACGTTCGTCATAGCCGAGGGTGCACGGTTGTGCGCCCTCGGTGGCGGTTAGGGTGCCGGGAGGTGCGGATGGGTGGGGTAACCCCGGTCGAGGGTGCACGATGGTGCACCTTCGGTGCGGGTTGGGTGGGTGATAAGGATCCTGGGCCGGGGTAAGCGGGGTCGAGGGTGCACGGTTGTGCTCTCTCGGTGGCGGTTAGGGTGCCGGGAGGTGCGGATGGGTGGGGTAACCCCGGTCGAGGGTGCAGGGTTGTGCGCCCTCGGTGCGGGTTATGTAGGTGAGAAGGGCCTTGGGCTGGGGTAACTCCGGTCGAGGGTGCACGATTTTGCACCTTCGGTGGCGGTTAGGTGGGTGAGAGGGGTCTTGGGCTGGGGTAATCCCGGTCGAGGGTGCACGACTTTGCTCCTTCGGTGTGGGTTTGGGTGCTGGGTGGTGCTGATTGCTGGGGTAACTGCGATCGGGGGTGCACGATTCTGCTCCCTCGCTGCATATTGGTCGCGCCGACCGGCCGTGGCGGGCCGCGCGGTAGTCTTGGAACACCCATCCGTGCCGATCGAGAGGGAGGGGGTATGGCACTGTCATCGTCGAAGGAAACGAAAGTCGTGACGGGGATTTTCCAGGATCTGCCCATCACGCCGCATGCCACGACGTCGAAAATCGTGGAGAACAACGAAAGGCTGCGTCACGTGGTGTTCGCCATGGATGCGGGCTGCGATATGAAGGAGCACGCCTCGCCGCGCGCGGTCGTCGTCACGCTCCTGCAGGGCGTGATGGATTTCTGGATCGGCGCCGAGAAGTCCGTCCTCCGCGCCGGCGACGTCATCTACCTGGCGCCGGGCGAGCCGCATTCGCTGAAGGCGGTGGAGCCGTGCTACATGGCGCTGACCCTCGTGGACGTCGCGCATTTCCCCGCCGAGCAGGAGCAGAAAGGCTGACCGCCAGTAGCGGTGCCGTGTGGGAATCTGCCGCATGGTCCACGATTTTCCTATCCGGTGAACGTCGGCGAAATCGTTGAAAACCAGCCGCCGCAAGTGCCGGTCACGCAGGACACAGCGCACACAAAAAAGGCGCGTGCATGTCAATCGACATACATGCGCCTTCTGCATCTGGCCGTAGCAGAGCCGGCCTTGCGCCAGCTGAACCCGCGTCAGCTGAACCTGCGCCGACGAACCCGCTAGTCAGCAAAAGCCAACCACAGGCTACTCCTCGTCGAGAACCTCGACGGATTCGATGATGACGGGCTCGAGCGGCATGTCGCGCGCGTCCGTGGCAACGCCTTCGATGGCATCGACGACCTTCTTGCTGTCGTCATCCGCCACTTCGCCGAACACGGTATGGTGGCCGTCGAGCCACGGGGTGGGGACGGTGGTGATGAAGAACTGGCTGCCGTTGGTGCCGTGCATGCGGCCGTCGGGGCCGGGATGGATGCCGGCGTTCGCCATCGCGAGGATGTACGGACGGTCGAACTTCACATCGTTGATCTCATCGTCGAACACGTAGCCGGGGCCGCCCGTGCCGTTGCCGGCCGGATCGCCGCCCTGGATCATGAAGTCCTTGATGATGCGGTGGAAGGTGGTGCCGTCAAACAGCGGATCGGTGCGGGTCTCGCCGGTGTCGGGGTCACGCCATTCCTGGGTGCCTTCGGCCAGCGCGATGAAGTTCTGGACGGTGAACGGTGCCTTGTCGTCGAAGAGGTCGACGGTGATGTCGCCTTCGGACGTGTGAATGATTGCTTGTGTCATGGTCTTATCGTACCTGTTGCGCGTGTGGATTCGGCGGTTATCCATCGTTTTTCCGCTGAGCGGGGAAACGATGGAGATTCCGTGCATGTCGTGTGGATTGGTGGATTGGGAAGGGCCGGTGTCGGCGGCGTGCCGGCACAATGCGTGTGCTATCGCCGCGCCGCCCGCGCGCGGTGCATCACGCATACACGTCTGGCCGCCGCAGCTGCGTATAGGGCCTACCCGCGCGCACCGCCGGCACCGCGCCGAGGTCCACGTCCGCCAGGAGCAGCTCGTCGTAGGCGCCGGCCTGCGCAATCGTCTCGCCATTGGGCCCGCACACCAGGGAACGCCCGGAGAACTCCATATTCCCCTCCACGCCGCACCTGTTGCACATCGCCACGGCCACGCTGTTCTGGAAGGCCTGCACCTTGATCTCCCAGTCGAACATCTCGGCCGGCTCGGCCGTCGTGTTCGCGGTCGGCACAAGCACCAGATCCGCCCCGCGCAGCGCCTGCGTGCGAATCGACTCGGGGTAGTGCCTGTCGAAGCACACCACGATCGCGATGCGGCCCATCGGGGTGTCGAAGACCTGGAACCCGCGGTCGCCCGGCGCGTAGTAGTCCTGCTCGTAGAACTTCTCGGCCTGCGCGATGTGGATCATCTCCTGCGTTCCCACAAGCCGCCCGCGGTCGTCGATGAGCAGGCTTGTGTCGAAGCGCTTCCCGTCGCGTTCGATGTACAGGTTCGGCGACGCCCAGACGCCCAGCCGCGCGCATTCGTTCTGGAGGGCGCGCGCCTCGGGGCCGTCGAGGCGCATGGCGTAGCGGGAGGCGTCGCGCCCGGGGTACTGCGGGAAGAACGGGGAGAGCTGCACCTCGGGGAACACGATGAGCTCGGCGCCGGATTGCGCCGCCGTGCGCATCGCCTCGAGCGCGTGCGCGAGGTTGGCGTCGACGGAATCGGACATATGGGTCTGGACGAGTGCGATCTTCATGCGGTCATTGTGCGACGATGGCATGGACGATGGCACATGATGCGCCGTGGGCGATGGCGGCGCGGCGCGGGAGCGCGGCTTGCGCAACGATGCGCCGCGCGGTAGTCTGAAACGTTCCGTGGCGCGCCGGACCGCGCCATGACGCCGACGAAGCGGTGCCGACGATGCGGCGCAGGCGATGCGGCGCAGGCGAACGCAGATGAACGCAGACGAAAGGACGGCCATCCATGGCGCACGACGACAATCAGGTTTTCAGCCCCGAAGAATCCCGCATGATCTGGATCGATTGCGAGATGACGGGACTCGACATCTTCCACGACGAACTGTGCGAGGTGTCCGTCGTCCCCACCGACTTCAACCTCAAGGTGCTTGACAAGGGCTTCGACATCGTGATCAAGCCGTCCGACGCCGCCGTCGCGCATATGAACGATTTCGTGCGCCATATGCACACCGTCTCCGGGCTTATCGACGAGTGGAACGCCACCGGCGTCTCCCTCGAGGAGGCCACGCGCCAGGTGGTCGAGTACGTCAGGCCGTTCCTGCCCGCCGAAGGCCACGGCAAGGCACATCTGGCCGGCAACTCCATCCACTCCGACAAGAAGTTCCTCGACCGCTACATGCCCGACCTCACCAGCCTGCTGCACTATCGTGTGATCGATGTCAGCACCATGAAGGAGCTCGCGCGCCGCTGGTACCCGCAGGTCAGCCTCAACAAGCCCGCCAAGCACGGCGGCCACCGCGCGCTTGCGGACATCGTGGAGTCCATCGACGAGCTGCGCTATTACCGCGAGATGTGCTTCGTGCCCGCGCCCGGCCCCGATGCCGAGGCCGCCCGCGCCGGCGCCGCGCGCATCGAGGCGACCAGCCTGCTGCGCGTGTATGAGTCCGAGGGCAATCCGATTGAGGATGCCTCCACGCCCGAAAAGGCCGAGTACTGATTCAGGCTGGTTGCGGGTCGGACCAGCCTGATGGGATTCGGGCTGTTCCGGCTCGCCTGACCCAGACTGTTCTGTCGGCCGTGGTGAGAAGTCTGTCGGCCATGGTGAGAAGGCGGTGCCCGGGCGCAATCCCCCGATTCCGGCCAGTGCGACCCTACGCCGGGAGTGAGTTCCGGACCCCTGTTATCTTGTTGAGTTTGCTCTTTTCAACTTCGGCTGCTCTGGGGGAAACCTGATAACGCTCAGCGATCGTTTGTCCGACAGTACCTCTCACTGGCAGTGTGGCGACCAGTGAGGCCGACTATTGGCGGGGGCATCGGCAATTCGCCAACGTCGGATGTTGTCGCGACTTGTCGGTGGAACGACGAAACCATTCTCGAAGTTGTCGACACGGTCGTTCTTGACGAATGCCTCGAAAGCAGAAAGGGCCATTCACTCTCCTTTCCTCAGAATATCTAGGATTCGTCGTTTGTCCTCCTCGCTGACTTTCCTATAGCTTCTAGCGAATGTCAATGCAAATTCCTTGTCGTCGGCGTCGACATCGTCAACGGGTATGCGTACCTCTCCCCATTCGTCCGACAGGGCGGCCCCGATGTCATCCTTTTCCTCGTCAGTCAGAGCGTAGGCGTTTTCGATGCGCTCCATGAATCCATTGGGTGCCTTTCGTGTGCCGTTTTCGATTGATGACAGCATGGATGACGACATGTCAAGTTTGCCTGCCATGTCCTTAAGCAATTCGTCTCTGTCGATGCGCATCTTGCGCAAAGCCTTCCCCAGTGGAGTTGCCATGTCTTTCCTTCTTTGTTGTTCGGCGCTTTTCTGGAGAATGATTAGCGATGCTATGCGAATCCTCCTGTTTTCGTTGGCGTCGCTGTGCATTCTCATTATTCTGTCTTTTTTGTTGATTTGCGGCGGAATGGGTTTCACGTGAAGTGAATTCCGTATACAAATTATAGACAACAACTCACACGATGAGTATCTGCTTTTCCGAATGGCGCTCCTTCATTCTTTGATGGGCGTCTCGGGAGAGACCGTGAGGTCTGGTGCTACTACTCCCATGAATTCACGGTAGATCGGAAGGTTCTGGTCGATTGTGTCGAATCTGGGATAGATTCGTCTGTCGGAACTGTAGAAACACAGGAGTGTTCGCCCGTGGTCTTTGATGTATGGCGCGTTTCGCATCGTGAAGGTCGCCATATCGTGAGGTTCTCCATGCATGAACCAATTCGATTCCAACGCGGGGAAGCTGTTGTCGTTGAAGGTGCAGCCCAACGACGCGAGGCGCTTGGTAAAGAGATCAACGTATTCGGGAATGCTGCAGGCGTCGTGTTTCATTTTGTCCCAGTACGCGCCCGGCAGAAAATACGTTGATTTCATGTGTCGTCACATCCTCAACAGCACTCGATGCCGATGCCGGTGTTGTATTCGATGGCCTTGAGCGCGTAGTCCTTGAGTTCCTTGTACATGGGCAGGAATCGTTTGTCGTTAGGATGCCTGATCTGCTCGTCGAGCCAGGGGATGAGCTTCTTGCACTGCTCCGCGTTGAGGAAGTCGTACTCATACATTTCCAGAAGTGCGTTGCATAGCTTGTCGACTGGAAGGAAGAAGCATTTTTCGTACGCTTCCCAGTCTTCGTCCATGTCGCAGTCCTCGCTGGTGTAGAGTACGGTGACGTTGTCCGTGTCAACTGGGTCGTCGGCCGGAATGTTCACATACCACTTCTTGACCTTGCTCAGATCATGGTAAAGCGAAAGAATCATCATTTGCTCCTGACGTCAATTCTTGTTGCTGTGCTTTGTGTCCGATGCTCGTTGTTTGCTGCCGTTTGTCGGCGGGTTGTTGTCAACTCCGTTCGTTTTCGGCTTTATTCTTTTTCTTCTCCGGTTTTCCAGTGTTTTGAGTATTCCCCTTCTAGTGTCATTGCCGTTGCGTTTCTTGATCTTGTAATGCGTGTTTGTCTTGTCCCCGAATGAATTGTCCTCAATGTGAACAGCCTTGTGTTTGATTTTCGACTTTTTCGTGTGGGGAATTTTCAGGTAGACCCTAAGAGATCCGTTGAGCATGTCGCAGACGACCTGATAGCCGTGGTTGTGGTCTTTGGGGTTGTCTTCGTAGACCCACTTATATCCGCTTTTATGGCCTTGCGCGTCTTTCGGGGCGTAGCGTTTGCGCACTTCCTCGATGTCGACTTTTGGCCAGGCGTCGTTGTATCGGCTTTCGCGGTTTTGGGCTCTTTCGATTCGTTCCTTGTCCTGCTCGGTCTCGTCTGCGTGTTCGTAGAAAGTGACTGCGTTCTTGTGGAAGATGTCCTTGGTGTCGGTCATCGTAGGCTCCTTTCATGGAATCAAGGTATCTTTCTACTCGGTGATGATAACACACAGAATGAGAAGACGCGCTGTAATGAAAGAAAGGATTTCACAGATAGTGAAATGCATGGGAAGGTCTCACTCAATTTCTGTTGTTGTGTTCGGCAACGCAGTTTGACGAGCGACGTCATGGAGACGAACTACGGCGTGGGGTGGATCTTTCCGTCCGTTCGAGGCGGGGAAGCGGTTGATTTTCAACAGCACTCGATGCCGATGCCGGTGTTGTATTCGATGGCCTTGAGCGCGTAGTCCTTGAGTTCCTTGTACATGGGCAGGAATCGTTTGTCGTTAGGATGCCTGATCTGCTCGTCGAGCCAGGGGATGAGTTTCTTGCATTGTTCGGCGTTGAGGAAGTCGTAGTCGAAATTGTCGAGGTCCGAGCCGCAGACGTCGTTGATAGGGCCGAAGACGTTGTCGTAGTACGCCGGATACGTTTCGTCGTCCATGTAACAGTCCTCGGAGGTACCCAGCACGGAGACGTTGTCCGTTTCGACCGGTCCATCATCCGGCAGTGGCCCGTACCAATGCTTGACCTTGGACAAATCGTGATACAGCATGAGAATCATGGGTTGGCTCCTTAGGCGTGTTTGTTGTATTTCAGCATAGGGCTGCCTTATTGGTTGTCGTTGTCTGATGTCTTGCCATGCTTTTTCTTGTTTTTCTTGTTTTTTCTCCTTTTCAACGTCCGCTGGATTCCTTTGGCTGTGTCGTTGCCGTTGCGTTTCTTGATTCTGTAGTGTGTATCCTTGTCCTCTCCGATTGTGTTGTCTTCAATATGAATGGCCTTACGTTTGATTTTTGACTTCTTGGTGTGGGGAATTTTCAGGAATACTCTGAGGGAGCCGGTTATCATATCGCAAGACACCACGTAACCGTGTTTATGATCTTCAGGATTGTCTTCGAAATTCCATTTGTATCCTTGCTTGTGGCCGTGCGGGTCTTTCGGGGCGTAGCGTTTGCGCACTTCCTCAATGTCCACAAGCGGCCATGTGCCCTTGAAGCGACGTTCGCGATCTTTCCTGATCTCAACTCGCCTTTTGTCTTGTTCGGTCTCGTCGGCGTGTTCCGCGAATTTGAGAGCGTTTTCATGGTACGTTTTCTTGCTGTCTGACAAAGTGACCTCCTTTGCATCGGCGGTTCTGTTATGAAAAATTCTGACGCTCGAAGTATAAACACGAAAAAGGAATCGTCAACACGTTTTACGGAATAGTTTCACAAATAGTGAAATTGTAGAGGAACCCCTGTCTCTGCCTGTGACGGAGAGCTCGGGTTCTTTTCTTGTATTTTGCGCATTCGCGCGGAAAGTTGCCGAACCATGGTGCATCGCCGGGGACTCTGAAGGTAGCGCGTTTTAAGAGTGTGGTATAGAGCAGAGAAGCTGTGGCAAACGAACGCCGGTTGTGCGGTGTATATACGATTTTGCCCCAGAAATCGGCCTTCGTTTGTCACGAGTACTCTGGGTGAGGCCGGACCAGTCGAACCGGCCTGCGAGCCGGATGAGCCCGCCAGCCCGCGAATCCAGGAGAAAGGGAGCCCATGAAGCAATCGGACGCGCTGAAGATCCTCGACGCCGGCGCATCGGTGTTCCTGACCGGCGCCCCGGGCGCAGGCAAGACCTATGTGCTCAACCAGTTCATCTCGTCCGCCCGCGCGGCCGGGAAAATCGTGTCGATAACCGCCACCACGGGCATCGCCTCCACGCATATCAACGGCCAGACCATCCACTCGTGGAGCGGCATGGGAGTGGCGCAGGCGCCGACCGAGGCGCTTCTTCGCCGCGCCCGCACCTACCGCGGCAAGGCCATCCGCCGCGCCGACGTGCTCGTCATCGACGAGATCTCCATGATGCCCGCCTGGCAGTTCGACATGGTCGACCGCATCTGCCGCGCCATCCGCCACGACGCCGGCCACCCCTTCGGCGGCCTCCAGGTCGTCATCTCCGGCGACCTCTTCCAGCTGCCGCCCGTCGTCCGCACCAACCGCGGCAACTCGGACGACGGCCTGCGCATGGACCCAGACGTGGCGCAATACCGCCAGTCCTACGCCGACGCCGGGCACGACCCCGACGGCTTCATCACCGAATCCTTCGTGTGGCGCGACTTCGACCCGGTGGTGTGCTACCTCACCGAGCAGCACAGGCAGGACCACGGCGAGCTGCTGAGCGTCCTGACCCATATCCGCGAGGGCGCCGTGACGCCCGCCGACCGCGCGGTGCTCGACGGCCGCGTCGGCGCCGTGCCCGTGGACATGCCGATCGTGCGCCTGTACCCGACCAACCGCCAGGCCGACCAGCTCAACGACATGCGCCTGTACCAGCTGCCCGGGATGTCGCATGATTTCATCGCCACGTCCACGGGCTCGCCCACGCTTGTCAAGCAGCTCAAGCGCTCGATGCTCGCCCCGGAAAGGCTGTCGCTGAAAAAGGGCGCCGTGGTCATGGCGCTGCGCAACGATTCCGAGCACCGGTACGTGAACGGGTCCATCGGCGTGGTGACGGATTTCGAGAAGCGGCTGTCATCCGGCGCGCCCTCGGCCGCGTCCGAGGCGGCGGGCGGCGCGCCCATCGTGAGCTTCGACAACGGCAATGTGGTGACGATGCACCCGGCCGATTGGCAGATCACGGACAACGACGCGGTGCTGGCGGAGGTCTCGCAGATCCCGCTGCGTTGCGCGTGGGGCATTACGATTCACAAGTCGCAGGGCATGACGCTGGACGCCGCGGTGATGGACCTGCGCCGCACGTTCGCGCCCGGCATGGGGTATGTGGCGCTGTCACGCGTGGAGTCGCTCGACGGGCTGTACCTCGAAGGGGTCGGCCCGCGTGCGTTCGAGGTAAGCGAGGGCGCCATGCGCATCGACAGGGAGCTCGTGGCGCGCTCCGAGAAGGCGTGCGAAACGCTTGGGCACGTCGGCGCGATTGCGCTGACGAAGGTGGATGGCGCGTCGTCGGCGGATGATGGCGAGGACGACGAATTCGCGCAGGGCGTTCTGTTCTGAGGCGGGTGGCGGCGCGCGGGCGGGCGTTGCATGGTGTGCGCGCGACGGTAACCCTGCGCATGGCGGCGGCATTCCTGCGCGCGGCGGCGGTATCGTAGAGACGTCGAAAGGAGCCCGCATGTATTACTCCGATCCGGCCGAGCTCGTCTCCGCCGCGCCGGTCACCTTCGCGCTGATCGCAATCAACATCATCGTCTTCCTTCTTGAAACCGTGGCGGGCGGCAGCACCGATATCCGCGTGGCACGGCGCTTCGGCGCCATGACGGTGCGTGACATCCGCCGCGGCCAGTGGTGGCGCCTGATGACGTCGATGTTCGTGCATTTCGGCTTCGTGCACCTGGCGTGCAACATGATGTCGCTTCTGTACCTCGGCGTGGTGATCGAGATGGCGTTCGGCACGCGGATCATGACGGGGTCACTGTTCCTCATCGTGACGTATCTTGTGTCGGGGTTGCTCGGAAACCTGCTGACGTGGGCGGTTCAGGAGTCCAGCGGGCAATACGATGTCGTCTCCGCCGGCGCCTCCGGTGCGATCTGCGGGCTGCTCGGCGTGTACGTGGCGATGCTGTTCGTGCCGTCCCTGCGTGCGTATCTCAATGTGGGCGCCATCGTGACGAATGTGTTCCTGTGCATCGCGCCGGGGCTGGGCAACCGCGGCATCAACCTGTCGGCGCATGTGGGCGGCCTCATCGGCGGCTTCCTCATCGGAACCGGGTACTTCTGGCTGCTGTTCTCCGCATGAGGGAGGATGCCCGGGCGCGGTGTCTGATGAGCGGCGGAAGCATCGTGGACTCTCGCCGCCGCGCGGCGCCGGGACCATCGTGCTTTGTCACGCAACGCGAATAGTCTGAGGAACCATGAGCTCACATGTTATGCGTATGTCCACCCTGTTCCTGCGCACGCTGCGCGACGATCCCGCCGATGCCGACGTCGACTCCGCCAAGCTGCTGACGCGCGCCGGATATATTCGCAAGGTCGCCCCGGGCCTGTACGCCTGGCTCCCGCTCGGCCTCAAGGTCCTCAACAAGATCGAGGCCATCGTGCGCGAGGAAATCGACGCGATCGGCGGCCAGGAAGTCCACTTCACCGCCATGCAGCCGCGCGAGCCGTACGAGCGCACGCACCGCTGGGAGGAATACGGCGAGAACATCTTCCGCTTCAAGGACCGCCACGACCAGGACTACCTGCTTGCCCCGACCCATGAGGAGATGTTCACCCTCATGGCCAAGGACATGTACTCCTCTTACAAGGACCTTCCCGTCACGCTCTACCAGATCCAGAGCAAGTACCGCGACGAATTCCGCCCGCGCGCCGGCCTGATCCGCGGCCGCGAGTTCGTGATGAAGGACGCCTACTCCTTCACGATCGACAAGGAAGGACTCATCAAGTGCTATGACGAGGAGCGCGCGGCCTACCGTCGCATCTACGACCGCCTGGGCGTGAAGTACGTCATCGTGCATGCCGTGTCCGGCCCGATGGGCGGCTTCGAATCCGAGGAGTTCCTTGCGCCGCTGCCCATTGGCGAGGACACCTTCGCCATGTCGCCGTCCGGCAAGGCTTGGAACGTCGAGGCGCTGACCACGCCGGTGCCCGAGCCCGTCGACTTCACCGACACCCCGGCCATGGAGGCGCTGGCGACGCCGGATTCCAAGACCATCGAGACGCTGGTCGCGCAGGCCAATGCGCTGCATCCGCGCTCCGACGGGCGTGAGTGGACCGCCGCCGACACGCTGAAGAACCTGATCATCGCGGTCAAGCACCCGGAGGACGAGGACCATGACAAGCCGTGGCGCGAAATCGTGGCCATCGGCGTTCCCGGCGACCGCACCGTCGACATGAAGCGTCTCGAGGCCAGCTTCGCCCCGGCCGAGATCGAGGAGGCCACCGAGGACGACCTCAAGGCGCATCCCGAGCTTGTCAAGGGCTACATCGGCCCGATGGTGCTCGGCCCGCAGGCCAAGGCCGCCGGCATCAAGTGCCCGATCCGTTACCTCATCGACCCGCATGTGACGCGCGGCGCCGAGTGGATCACGGGCGCCGACAAGGAGGGCACGCATCTGTTCCACGCCGTGTGGGGCCGCGACTTCGAGGCCGACGGCACCGTGGAGGCCGTGCAGGTGCGCGACGGCGACATGAGCCCCGACGGCTCCGGTCCGCTCAGCTTCGAGCGCGGCGTGGAGATCGGCCAGGTGTTCCAGCTTGGCCTGAAGTACTCCGAGGCGCTTGATTTCAAGGTTCTCAACCAGCAGGGCAAGGCCGTGCCGGTGTGGATGGGCTCCTATGGCATCGGTGTTTCGCGCGTGATGGCGTGCATCGCCGAGTTCCACCATGACGACAAGGGCCTGGCGTGGCCTGTGTCCGTGGCTCCGGCGCAGGTGCACGTGGTGGCGACGGGCAAGGACCCCAAGGCGTTCGAGGCCGCCGACGCGCTGGTGTCCGAGCTGGCCGACGCCGGCGTGGAGGTCCTCTACGATGACCGCGCCGGCAAGGTGAGCCCCGGCGTGAAGTTCAAGGACGCCGAGCTCATCGGTGCGCCGATCATCGCCGTCGTGGGCCGCGACACCGTGAACAACGGCACGATCGAGATTCGCGACCGCAACGGCGAGAATGACGAGGCCGTTGCTGTGGCCGACGCCGCCGCCCGCATCCGCGAGCGCATCGCCGCGCTTCAGTAGCGCGCGCGGGGCGGAGGCGGGTGCGCGGGTGTCGGTGCTGCGCGCGGCGCGGGTGGCGCGGCGCGGGTGCCCGGGCGCGGTGCGCGCACCGAGGGTGCACGGGATTGCACCCTCGGTGCTGGTTACCTCTCCAGATGCGGCTGATTCTCTGCCTAACCGGGGTCGAGGGTGCACGATTGTGCGCCTTCGGTGGCGGTTGCCCTTTCAAACCCGGCTGAATCCTTGCCTAACCGGGGTTGAGGGTGCACGATTATGCGCCCTCGGTGGGGGATAGGCCATCTGGCGGGGTCATCGGCCGGGGTAATCGTGGTCGAGGGTGCACGATTGTGCTCCTTCGGCGCGGAATAGGTTCCTCAAACCCGGCCTGCCCCTCTCTAACCGCGGTCGAGGGTGCACGATTATGCGCCCTCGGTGGGGGTGGGCTGTCTGGCGGTGTGGTTGGCGGGGGTAATCGTGGTCGAGGGTGCACAGGATTGCACCCTCGGTGCTGGTTACCTCTCCAGATGCGGCCGATTCTCTGCCTAATCCGGGTCGAGGGTGCACGGGATTGCACCTTCGGTGGCCACTGTCCCTTCAAACCCGGCCGATCTTTTGCCTAACCGGGGTTGAGGGTGCACGATTGTGCGCCCTCGGTGGGGGATAGGCCGTCTGGTGGGGTGGTTGGCCGGGGTAATCGTGGTTGGGGGTGCAGGATTTTGCGCCCTCGGCGACGGGCAGCCCATGGCGCATGGCGGGGGCGCTTGGCAGAGACCGCCGAGATCGTGCGCACCGCCGATGGCATGCTGCGCGCCGCCGAGATCGTGCACGCCACCGATGCCGTGCACCGCTGAGAAATCGTCGAGATACGCCAGAATGGGACAATTTGGCGTTCGCTATGCGGACATTGTGGATAAATCCGTCCACATCGTAAGCTTTCGCCGACGTTTTTCCACATTGTCCGAAACCGGCCGCGTCAGCGTGTCGCATGCGTCATAGTGGACGCACCTTCCGCACGACGACGAGAGCATCGCATCCCCTGCGAACAGTCGACGCCGCGCGCACGGAGCGCGGGGCGCATCCGCGGAAGGCGACGCAACCGGCCGACGGCGAGCGCAAGCTTCGCCGCCGAGTCGGTGGAAAGAAAGAATGAAAGGAAGAACAATGGCACAGCAATCCATGGTCACGGTGACCGGTTATGTAGGCGGCGAGCCCCGGCTGATCGGGGACGTCGGCAAGGTCCCCTGCTGCGTGTTCCGCGTGGCCAGCACTCGCCGGTATTTCAGCCAGCGCGAAGGCAGATGGGAGGACCTCCCCACCACCTGGATGTCGGTGCGGGCGTATCGTCAGCTCGCACTGAATGTCAAGGAATCCATCTCCCGCGGCGACCCCGTCATCATCAACGGGCAGCTGGTATCCGACAGCTGGAAGGCGCAGGACGGCAGCATGAGGACGGCGTTGTCCATCGAAGCGGCGTCCATTGGGCACGACCTGAGCCGCGGTGTCAGCTCGTTCGAGCGCAAGTCGCGCAATTCCAAGCCGTCCCAGGTGGCGCAGGACGAGGAGGACGCCGCCCGCGCGGCGGTGTCGTCCATGGAAGCCCGCGCATCTGGTGGGGGAGCTCCTCCCGCCGGGTCGGGTCAGACGTTCGGCGTCACGCGGCCGTTCGGCTCGGGCGATGGTGCGTCGGGCGAAGACGATGCGCGGGGCGTAGACGCTGAGGCCGCGGGCGAGGGCGAGGCGGCGGATGCCGCGGAGGACGCGGAGGAATCCGAGCCCGGCGGCGCTGGGTTCCGCCCCGGTGTTTTCTGATCCATGATGCACCCGCTGTGCCGGGGGACGATGTCTCGTTTCCCGGCACAGCCCCTTGCTTTTCGAGACTCATACGACGGTGGGGAGAAAAGAGGAGCGGGGAAGAAAGAAGAAAAAGGACGAGGGAAGAAGGAGGGAAAAAGGGGAAAGAAAAGAACAGGACGAGGGGTGAGAAAGGGAGGAGAAAAAGAAGGGGCAGAGAGACATGGATGGAAAGAGCGGGAATGGGGAAAGGAGAGGGAAGAGGGAGGAGGCGGAGGGGTGGAGTCAAAGGGAGATGGGGAGGAGGGAGAAAGATTTGAACGGGACAAGAGGGAATAGGGGAAAAGGAGAGGGAAGAAGGAGGAGGCGGAGGGGTGGAGTCAAAGGGAGATGGGGAGGAGGGAGAAAGATCTGAACGGGAAAAGAAGGAATAGGGGAAAGGAGGGGGAAGAGGGAAGACGAGAGACGGGGAGAAGGAGACGGAGGAGAGAGGGCGGAAAAAGAATAGAGAATAGATGCGCTCGGCGCGGGACGTGTTTTCATCCCGGACCTGACGCGTGCCAAGATGCATGCCGATTCCCGAGCCAGCCTCGCATCGGCTTCGTTCACCGCACGCTTCGCTGCACGTACGATTCCCAGTTCCACTGCACGCGCCTGTCCCCCGCACTGCCGCATTCGCGAACGGTATGCCAGGTCCGCGACTCCGCATGCCGATTCGCGAGCTGCCCCGCTCCGCCCCGCTCCACCGTTCGTCCCCGCCATTCGCTCCATCGCGCTCCACGCGCTCCGCCCAGCTTCACCACGCATTCCATCCCGTTTCGCCGCCTGCCACTCACCCCGCACCCTGCCTCGCACCAGACTCCCATTCCACCGCCCGCCCCACCCCGCTCCCACAGGCCAATTGTCCCTTGAAAACATTATGTTGGAGTACATATAGTGAGAAGATATCCACGAGACGAGGGGCACACCTATGGCTGGGGTAGGAGAAGTGATAGCCGGGCGGTACAGGATCGACAAGGTGATCGGTCACGGCGGCATGTCGACCGTCTATCTTGCGACCGATACGAAGCTCAACAAGCAGTGGGCGCTCAAGGAGATCCGCACCGTCGGCGACGCCGAGCAGCGTGACGTCATCATCAAGGGCCTGGTCAACGAGGCGAACCTGCTCAAGGGCCTCAACCACCCGGCCATTCCGCGAATCGTCGATCTGTTCCAGACGGACGCGAAGAACGCCGACGAAATCTACATCGTCATGGATTACGTCGAGGGCCGCACCCTCAGCCGCCTCGTGACGAAGAAGGGCCCGCAGTCCGAGCAGGTCGTCGCCGACTGGGGCGTCCAGCTTTGCGACGTGCTCGATTACCTGCATCGCCGCAACCCGTCCATCATTTACCGCGACGTCAAGCCGTCGAACGTCATGCTCACGCCCGACGGCGCCATCCGCCTCATCGATTTCGGCATCGCCCGCGAGATCCCCGGCAAGGGAACCGAAGGCCGCACGCTGCTGGGTGACCCCCGCCCCCTCGGCACCCAGGGCTTCGGCGCGCCGGAGCAGTTCGAGGACGGCGCCCCCATCGACGCCCGCACCGATATCTATGCGCTGGGCGCCACGCTGTTCTATCTGCTCACCGGCGTCAACCCGCACACGAACCCGATGAAGCCGATCCGCCAGATCGACCCCTCGCTGTCCGAGGGTCTCGAGGAGGTCATCCTCAGGGCCACGCAGCAGGACCCGAACAAGCGCTACGCCGATTGCGCGGAGATGGCCTACGCCCTGCGTCATTATCGTGACCGCGACGCCGCGCATAACCGCGCCTTCAGGCGCCGCGTGAGGATCTTCAACGGCCTCGTGATCGCCGCCGTGGTCTGCCTCGTCCTCGGCCTGGCCTGCATCCCCGCCGGCAACGCCAGCAGGAACAAGGACTACGACTACTGGATGCAGACGGGCGCGCAGAGCACGAACGATGCCGCCGCCGAGCAGGCCTACAGGAACGCCACCAAGGCCAAGTCCGATTCCATCGAGCCGTACGAGAAGCTGATCGCCCTGTACGAAAACGACGGACAGTTCTCGACCAGCGAGGAGCAGACCTTCAACACGCTGATCGTGGAGAACACGCAGGACCTCTCCAAGAACAGCGACAACTGGGGCACGCTGTCATACGACACCGGCCTGATGTACTGGTACTTCTACACCCCGGATTCCGCCGTCGCGTCCGCGTCGTCGTCCGCAACCTCCGCCGAGGCCGACGAGCAGGCCCGCGGCCTGAGGGTGCGCGCCGCCTCGCAGTGGATGCACAACGCCGCCGATTCCACGGCCGACATCAAAGACAAGGCCGCGGTCTACGCCGAGATCGCCGACTTCATGACGCAGATCGACGCGAAGATCAAGCAGGGCACCGATTCAGGCTACAGCAAGCACTTCGAGGAGCTGCGCAAGCTCGTGGAGAACAGCCAGGATGAAACGAACCCCGTTATGAGGCTCGACGTGGCGAACCTCACCCTCTACGCACTCCAGACGTATCCGCGCAACTTCCGCGCCGAGGGAATCAGCAAGGACGATATGCTCGCCCTCGCCCAGAGTGCGGTGGACCTGGCGCAGGGCACGACCGTGAACGCCAGCGACTCCACCCAGGAGAACAACAGGAAGCGCGCCATCGATTCGAAGGACGCCACCACCACAGCCATTGAGAACGCCTTCATCGACGTCACCGGCCAGAAGGGAAACGAAGCATGACGTACACAGGTTGGAAAACGCTTGAGATCATTCTTCTCGTCGCCGCTGCCGTGCTTTTCATCGCGGCGGCCATCGTCTGGCGCGTGCTGCGCGTGCGCCAGGCACATCAGGCACTGAACGGCCAGGACAGGGAGCGCGAGATCGAGATCCTGCGCTCGAGCCGAGTGGGAACCTGGCTCGATCCGGTCGAGGACGAGCTGCGCGCCGAAACGGGTGTGTCTTCGCGTCCGGCGGAGCGCGCCACGCGCGAGCAGTCCGCCGATGAGGTGAAGCAGCCCACCAAGCGCACCCGCACGCCGAAGTCCGCTGCGGGCAATCGTGACAGGAACCCCGGCGCGCCGACGTCTCTCAACTCCGACGCCGAGATCGACGATTCCTCCGAAACCGAGCTCGCGCGAACCTCCCTTGCCAAGAAGCGCAGGAAGCGCGCGGCGTCCAACGACGACGAGGTCGAGGATTACACCCCGACCACGCTCGCAGGGCGCGATGAGGAAGACGATTCCACGCCGACCGTTCTGGCCGGCCGCGGTGATGAAGAGGATGACGATTACCTGACCGAGCTCGCCGGAGGCGACGAGGATTCCGCGCCGACCGTTCTGGCGAAGCGCGGGTCGAAGCGTTCCGCCGCGAAGAAGGCAAACGATGCATCCGACGACGATGACGCGCCGACCGTGCTCGCGGGAATCCGCAAGCACGGCGTGAGGCAGACGGTCGACGCCGATGATGACGAGGATTCCGCGCCGACCATCCTGTGGCATTCCGATGCCGAGGATGCGAACGTTCCGCAGGGCGCGGCAGATAATACAGACGATTCCGAAGACGAAGCTCCTACCGTTCTGGCTAACGGCAGGAAGAAGAAGGGAGGCAGGCGATGAGGACTCGCACTGCTATTACGTGGGCGGCCATGATCTGCCTGTCAGGCACCCTGACGTGCGCCGCCTTGAGCTCACAGCTCGATCATGCGACGGCCGACCAGGATTTCACCTCGACGTCGACGGTGACAACCGACCCGTCGTCGGCGGAGCATCCGCTGTCTGCGCTTCTGCAGACGCCGACGCCGTCCGCCGGCCCGTCCGTGAGCGACACCGCCACGCCGACCGCGGATCCGACGCCGAGCTCCGACCCCACGGGAACCGATGAACCCGAGCAGCCCGCTGTTGTGGTGAGCGGAGTCATGACGTCGTCCAACCCGAACACCACGCTCGCCGCCAACGGCATTGTCATTGCCGGCGCGACGTACGATGGCGCAGATCCGTCCGAGGCAAGCGTGCAGCTGACCCTGACGCTCGCCGATGGCTACACCTTCAGCGACGCCGATGGCAAGAAGCCGGCGGCGACGTACAAGAACGCCGACGGCACCGACCAGACGGCCACGCCCGAGCAGCTGACCATCGCCCCCGGCAACAAGAACGACAACGGGACCATCACGACCGCCTACGTGACGCTGACTTCCAATTCCTTCAAGCAGTACAAGACGAGCGGCATCACGGTGTCCGGCATCTACAAGGCCGTTCCGGCCAAGGCATCGGATACCACCGGTGACACGTCGTCTTCCACGTCGTCCGCCACGCCGACTGATACCGCTTCGCCGACCGATAGCGCCACGCCGACCGATAGCGCCACCCCGACCGATGGCACAACCCCCGGCGACGCCGATAACACCATGACCGCCGGCGATCCCGTGGATTCCGTCGTTCTCGGTACTGTCGAGAATGCGCCCACCACCATCGACCTTGATCCGATCAGCGGCATTAAGGCCACGGTGGTGCCGATGCGTGGAGACCCCACGACCGACGGAGACCCCATCGACATCGTCCCGAAGGGCACCAACCCCGGTACCCAGTATGCGAGGGCTCTCAGGCTCACGATTACCGATCCCGCACTGGCAGATCGACAGGCGGCTATCGGCAATGCCAACTGGTTCCTGAAGAATGGCAAAGAGTCGCCCGTGCAGACGATTTCCGGCGGCCCGCAAAACGACGGGCAATACGCCATCGCCCTGAATGCCAAGGCCTTCCCCGGCGTCACCTCCGGATCGGTCACCTATATCATTGATGCGCAGGCGCCGAAGATCAGCTCGAATTCCGCTTCCGAACAGCCCGTTATCAAGCGCAATGCCGCTTTCAGTCACAATGTGACGATTTCGGCCACGGATTCGGATCCCAACGGTATGGCATCCGGCGTGGCCAGCCTGACGTTCAAGGGTACGTATACCGATTCTGACGGCAACGAGCAGAAGATTCCCGACGCAACCGGCTCCAGTTTCACCGCGACGCTTCCCGATGGCACATACGATGTGAACGAGATCACCGCCATTGCCACGGATAAGGCCGGTAACCAGAAGTCGGAGACGCTGAAGGAGATTCTCGGCGACCAGCTGGGTGGTGCCGATAAGCTGTATATCGCAAGCCGCAAGGATGTGGACTTCAACAATCTCGCTACGGCGAGGATTGACGGCACCACGCTTTCCATCGAGACCAAGTCGGTTGCGGGTGCGGACGTGGCGTGGGATATGCTCGCAGAGAGCGACGACCTGCTGACCTATCAGACCTATGATGGCGATTCGGCATCCCACGTCGTGAAGGCCTCCGAGATGACCGGTGGCAAGTTCATTCACATGATTGCGCTGAACGATGGCAAGTACGATATCGCCGAGCCCGCAGCCGACATCCTCTCGTGGAAAGACACGGGCGATCATATCGTCGACACCACGGCGCCGACCGTCAAGGCGACCGCCGATGACAGCATCTTGGGTGCCATCTCCCAGGGCAGGGAGGCCAAGGACGTCCCGGTCGGTTCCTCCAACAAGGATGTCCTTGTGGTCAATGGTCCGCTGACCTTCACCGTCACCGGCTACGACTGCTACCCGGGTCATGACTGCAGCGCCGACGATTCCGGAACCTATGGTGTCGCGAGCGGCACCGTCTCCGCGATAGTTCGCACGAATGAGGATGGCGATCCCACGGGCACCGATGGTCCGAAGTCTGACCCGCATACGATGACCGTTACCCTGAGCAACACCGGCATCTATGACCTCGACAACATCACCGTTACCTTTACCGACAAGAACGGCAATCCGAAGGACGATGCGCAGAAGAGCCAGACCCTCAGGCAGCTGCTGCTCAAGCAGTACCCTCAGCTCACGCAGCTTAAGGACAGCTCGTCCATCCTCGTGCTCGGCGATCACTACCAGCAGCCGAGCGTCCAGTCCCTGGACGTGGAGAACCAGTCGGGCAACCCCGCGTCCACGGAAGAGCACTACTACTTCCGTGGCGGTGTGACGGCGACGTTTACGGTTAAGGACGACTGGCATAAGTTCACGCAGGCGCTGTTTGGCGGCACCTCGGTTTCCACCCTGACCAAGGGCGAGGGAGCGGACGGCGACCAGCCGACTGTCAACGATCTGTGGAACCAAGGCGGCACCTATCCCATCGCCAAGTCCGTGGAGGGGCACTACAACTTCACGGTGACCTATCCGGATATCAAGAGCGGCCAGGCCGATGCGATCAAGGGCGCCTATAACAACAACCACGGCGGCGAAATCGTACTCGACTGGACGGCCCCGACCCTCGGCTCGCTGACGCTGTCGAACCCGGGAATCCGTAACGGAAGCCTCAACGTGCAGACGCAGCCCGTCACCGTGACAATCAACGGCGTCACCGACAGCGTCTCCGGAGTGGACGACCGCACGGTGGCCTTCGCAGACTACGGCTTCACCAAGCTCGACGGCTCGGAGCCCCACCCGGTGTCCGCGAACGGCGCCATCTCCTTCTCCTTCTCCGGCGACGGCCAGAGCCTGTCGCTGGGCAACACGAGCGTGAAGATCAGTGACGCGGCCGGCAACTGGGCGACCACGAGCGTGCTCTCCGACTACACCGGATTCCAGACGACCGCCGACAACCAGGTGCTGGGCCTGACGGACATCGTCGTGGACACCCAGGCCCCGACGCTGTCCGTGGCCTATGACAACAACGATGTGCGCAACGGCAAGTATTACAACGCCGGCCGCCACATGACCGTGACCCTCACCGAATCCACCTTCCGCTTCAGCCGCGTGCAGGACCCGGCGAACGGCATCGTCACGCTGACGCGCGACGGCCAGCCCTACACCCTGCGCCGCACCGATTTCACCAATCCGAGCGGTGACGGCAAGACGTGGATCGCGCAGTTCGACTGCGCCGAGGACGGCGAATGGGTGTCGTCCGCGAGCTTCACCGACGTGGCGGGCCGCACCGCCGCATGGAACGACGATTTCATCGTCGATACCACGAAGCCGGTGCTGACGCTCACCTTCGACAACAACGCGGTGCGTAACGGCAAGTACTACGACGCCGCCCGCGTGGCCACGCTGACGGCCACCGAGCGCAACTTCGACACCTCGGCCACCGCCTCGCCCATCGTCACGACGGATGCCGACGCCGCCGGCCAGCCTGGCCCCGCCTCCTCCGGATGGAGCGATGCGAACGGCGACCAGGTGTGGAACGCTACAGTCGACTTCGCCGCCGACGGCACGTATACGATCACCGCGCATGTCACCGATCTGGCCGGCAATGTGTCGGACGAGGTGTCGTCGCCGGAATTCGTGATCGATGCGACCGACCCGACGCTCGACATCACGAACGTGACCGACAAGACCGCCTACGCCGACCGCGTGATTCCTGAGATCCAGGCGACCGACAAGAACGCCGACGTCCAGACGCTGACCTACACGCTCAAGGGCGTGCGCCGCGGCAACGTGGCCTCGAAGCTCACGTCCACCAACCTCAAGAGCGACGCCGACCGCACGCAGACGGTCAGCTACACCGATTTCCCGCATGAGGTGGAGGATGACGACGTCTACACGCTGGAGGCCACCTACACCGATCTGGCGGGTAACTCCACGCATAAGGCGGTGACCTTCTCCGTCAACCGCTTCGGCTCCACCTACCTGTTCGAAGGCGATACCTCCGACATCGTGGGAACGTATATCAAGCAGGCGCAGGACGTCGAGGTCTCCGAGATCAACGTCTCCGGCCTGGACACCCAGGATTCGAGCGTGGTGGTGTCCAACGGCACGACGTCCGAGACCAAGACCCTCGGCGACGGCGACTACAAGAAGGAAACCGTCGACGACCAGGGCTGGAGCCGCACGAAGTACACGCTTCCGGCGAGCAACTTCAAGGACGACGGCTTCTACCGTGTGGTGCTGACCTCGCGCGACACCGCAGGCAACCTCTCGCAGAACACGATGGATAACAAGAACGCCGACCGCGACGGCAATGCCGCGATCCAGTTCGCCGTGGACGGCACGGCGCCCGTCTCGTCCATCGCCGGCGTGGAATCCGGCCAGCACTACATCGCCGACTCCAAGGACGTGCACGCCACCTCGAAGGACAACCTCGGGATCCAGACGGTGACCGTGAGCGTGGACGGCGTGCAGCGCGGACAGTGGTCCGGCGACGACTTCGATCCGCAGACCGCGGTGGTGCAGCTGGCGGCCGACGGCGACGTTCACTCGGTAACCGTCTCGACCATCGACGAGGCCGGCAATGCGTCCACCGCCACCTATGACGGCATCGTGGTGGCGTCCAGCCAGTGGCAGTACCTGATGAGGCACCAGCTGGTGCTGGTCATCGTCTCGTTCCTCGCCCTGGCGATTGTGCTCGCCGCCGTGGTCGTGATCATCGCGGCCCTGCGACACCGCCGGAACGAACGGAAGCGACAGGCGTTGAACGCCTAGCGCAACTTCCGATGCCCCTGGCCGATCCCACCGATCCCAGGGGCATCGGCCACCATCTGTGCCACCGACATCCGCCGGTGGCCGAATAAAGGAAGACAATCAACAGAAGGGGAGGCTATCATGGCCAATCTCAATGTGTCCTATGCGGATATCGAGGCGACGGTGTCCCGCCTGCAGCAGGGACAGAGCGATCTGAACCAGGAACTTCAGAATCTGAAGGCCCAGGTCGATGATCTGGTGAGCTCCGGCTTCATCACCGACAAGGCTTCTGGCGCGTTCCAGCAGTCCTATCAGGAGTTCACCGATGGCGCCACCAAGACCGTGAACGGTCTCGAGGGCATCTGCGATTACCTGAACAAGGCCCAGCAGGCTATGCAGGAGCTCGACTCCCAGCTCGCAAGCCAGCTTCAGTAGCCGGAGCGTATTGCAGCGAACGGGCGGTATGGAGATTTTCGCGCGAATCTATGATTCCCGGGAATCCATACTGCCCGTTCGCTTTCTGACGCCACCGTATGTCGCCTTCCGGGGTGATTAAATGTGGCGGCGCAACGCGAAGATGCGTCGCAGGGATTTCGTGGGGACCATGACGGAAGCCGGGAAAGGGGAAACGATACGATATGAGGGGACTTGTGACAATCAGCGGAGTGGTGTCGAAGACATGCTTCTCCGCCTATCTCGATGTGCATGACGACGATGCCATCGGAGCCGTCCTTCCGTCGCTGATGAATATGTCCGCGGAAATCGGCGCACCGCCGGCTATCGCCATTGATGGGCAGGTGGTGACGCCACAGACGACATTCGGCGAGGCAGGGATCCACGAAGGGTCGTGGATTTCCCTCGCCGCGGATGCCGCTCATGGCGAAGGCCTTGTCAATCCATCCATCGTGGCTCCGCGAGGTAGGGGATCCTTCCAGCTTCGCATCATGAGCGGGGCGGATGCAGGACATATCTATGACATCTCAAGCGGAATCATGAGAGTCAGCGAGATTCTGGACCCCGACCATACGTCGCGTGGCATCGACGCCATCATCGACGTCTCGGAGGACGGAATCGTTACGCTCATCCCGGCGGTTCGCAGAGGCGAACCGCTCAAGAAAAAGCATCTGTGGAGCAAGCGTCAGTTCAGGATGCATTCCGACATCTACGTGCATGATGAGGAGGTCGTCTCCCCGCGCAGAGTACAGCTGGGTGAGTCTATCGAGTTTCCTGAGTGCACGATTGCCGTGACCCAAGGTATTGAAGGCACCAAGGTGGACATGCAGTCTTCCGACGGGCACCTCAGGTATGCACGCCCTCCGAAGATCGGCGATTCCATCGAGGATCGCAAGCTGCGGCTTCCCGTGGAACCCAAAAAGCCGATGCGATCACCTATCCCCATCGTTCCATGCCTGATACCGATAGTGATGAGTGCCGCGATGGTGTATTTCACGAAAAGCTATACGATGCTTATCTTTGCCGCGATGTCTCCCTTGATGATGCTGTCATCGTATTTTTCCGGCAACCATGCCGCGCATAAACATTACAAGGAGAAGATGAGGGATTACCGGGAGCTTTCATCCGCTATGAGGAAGGAAGCTTCTCAGGCAGTGGAACGAGAAGCGGCTCAACTTCACGAGGACTATCCTGATCCGACCCGTGTTTTTGACGCCTGCGTCGTTCCGACGGATATGCTCTGGAACCGGCGTGAGACGGATGACGCATGGCTTCGACTGCGTGTGGGAACCGGTGACGTCGAATCCCATGTGACCCTCGAGGATCCGAACCAGATTGAATTTGACCGTATCAAGAAGTGGACGCTGCGCAATGTGCCCGTCACCGTCTCCTTGGTGGATTCCCATTGCATCGGTTGCGCGGGGGAGGAAGAAGTCCTGTTCCTTCTTGCGAAATGGATGGTTATCCAGCTGGCCGCCTTGCATTCCACTCGCGACCTCGCCCTGTACCTGCTGACGCCCCATAAGCAGGATGACCGAATGTTCAGCATGGACTGGCGCTTCGCTCAGTGGCTTCCCCATTTGAAGGTCATGACGGGCGGGAATGCCGTCAGATCGATTGGTGTGACCGCCGAGGAACTTGCCATGCGCATTTCCGAACTCGTGTCCATTCTCGACCGTCGGCTGGGGGAGAAGCGCGAACGTTCCCTGTCTCGATGGTCGGGCAGCTGCATAGTCGTCATCATGGAACATGCGCATATGCTTCGCACCATGCCAGGCATGGTGCGAATCCTGCAGGAGGGGCCGCAGGTGGGTATCTACTCGCTGTGTGTTGACGCCGATGTAAGGCTTCTCCCTGAGGAATGCCAGACCGTGGTTCTTGCCACGTCCCGTGGTCTGACGATTCGAAGCAATGTGATGGGCACCGTGTCAGGGGTCAAACCCGATATGGTGAGCTCCGAATGGACGGATTCCGTGGCTAGGACCTTGGCTCCCCTCGAGGATGGAAGCCCCGAGGACGAGAGCATGGGCGTTCCGTCTTCCAGCAGGTTGTTGGATGTATTGGATATGCCCGAGCCGAATGCGAGGACGATTGAAAGCCGTTGGGATATGCATCCGCGGTCGACGGTGTGCACGATCGGCGAGTCGGTCAGCGGTCCGTTCAGTATCGATGTGTCGAAGGACGGCCCGCATGGCCTGGTCGGTGGCACGACTGGCTCGGGCAAATCCGAGCTGCTGCAGTCGATGGTTGCGTCACTGGCGGTAGCGAACCGACCCGATGCCATGAATTTCGTGCTGGTGGATTACAAAGGCGGCGCTGCTTTCAAGGACTGCGTGAAGCTGCCTCATACGGTGGGCATGGTGACGGACCTTGACAACCATCTGGTCCGGCGTGCGCTGGATTCGCTGGGGGCCGAGTTGACGCGCCGCGAGCATATGCTGTCGGGCGTGGGAGCGAAGGATATTGAGGATTACTGCGACATGCGTTTGGCGAATCCATCGATTCCGCCGATGCCCCGCCTCATGATCGTAATCGACGAGTTTGCGTCGCTGGCGCGTGAGCTTCCGGATTTCGTCAAGGGCCTGGTGAATATCGCACAGCGTGGACGCTCCCTCGGCATCCATCTGATTCTGGCGACGCAGAGGCCGGCGGGCGTGGTCTCTCCGGAGATTCGCGCGAATACGAATCTGCGCATTGCTCTTCGCATGACGGATGCCTCGGAAAGCCAGGATGTCATCGATGCGAAGGATGCGGCGCTGATCAGCAAGGCGACACCAGGTCGTGCCGTCGTCAGACTGGGATCGAGTTCGCTTGTTCCGTTCCAGACCGCGCGCGTCGGCGGTCGCTACGTTGCCCCGAGTCTTATCGCGAAGGCTCGCCGCGAGGAACCCTACGCGCATACGATGTCCTTTGAGGATCTCGGCAAGGCGGCTCCGAGCCGTCCCAAGAAGAAGGGGGCGGACGGAGACGTCGCCGTGACGGACCTGAAGGTACTGGTGGAGGCAATCATCCAGGCATCGGATGAAATAGGTGTTCCGGAGCAGCGCAGACCATGGCTGCCCGCCCTGCCGACGAACATCCCGTGGGAATCGTTGCCTGCGGCATCTTCCGGCGCTTCGGTCAGTATTCCGTATGCATTGGGGGATTTCCCAGGGCAGCAGACGCAGGTCCCTGTTTGCTTCGATGCCTCGACGATGGGCAACCTGTATATCATCGGGTCGCCGCGAAGTGGAAAATCCACGGCACTACGCACCATAGCCTATGCGGGGTCCGTCCTGTATTCCCCGATTCAGTTGAAATTCCAATGTATCGATGGCGGTGGTGGGTCGATGGCCGCCCTGTCGGCGCTTCCCAATGTCGGAAACGTCGTGATGCGCGAGCAGACGGGAAAGATTCTGCGCCTGCTGCGCAAGCTGGACATGGAACGCTCACGTCGCATGGCGCAGCTGTCCACGGGTGGCTACGGCAGCATTGATGAATTCAATGCAGCTAACCCCGCCCTGTATCTCGCCCATATCATCGTGCTCATTGATTCGTGGGATGGTTTGAATTCCGTTCTGCAGACATATGACAACGGCAGCATCATCGACAGGCTTCAGGTCATGATGCGTGAGGGTGCCATAGCCGGCATCCATTTCATTGTCAGCGGTGACAGCGCGTTGCGCTCAGGGAAGATGCTGACTCTTGCGAATTCCAAGGTGGCGTTGCACCTTGTGGATTCCATGGATTATTCCATCGTGGGCATGACATCGCATGATGTGCCTGAGAAGGTCCCGGAGGGACGAGGATACCGATCTCCGGACGGGGCCGAGATCCAGATTGCCTTGGTCGGCGGAACCGCGGACGGGCAGCAGCAGACGGAATATATCCGGTCCATGGGCCAGCGTCTGTTCCAGCAGCGGGACTATGGTCTGTCGCCCTCTCAGCTTCCAATTGTTATCAGCGAACTTCCACAGAAACTGAGTCTGGGACAGTTGCTCCAGAGTATCGATTCCACCGACATGGCGGTGCACGGAGGGGCTTTGCCTCTTGGCATCGGCGGCGAGGACAACGAAGTCGTGTGGTTCGACCATAGGGCGACGACCGTCCTGCCGATTTTCGGAACTCAGGGAAGCGGCAAGAGCATGGCGCTTGCCGTCATCGCACGTCTTGCGGCGGAGAGGGGAATACGCACACTGCTGGTTGCCCCGCCGAGGAGTACCGTCCTGAGGGATTTTGACAAGTATGACACCATCGAGATGGTGAAGCGGCCGCAGGAGTTGACGGCGGAGATGGTCGACCGTTATGCGCATGACCCCGATGCACTCATCCTGATCGATGATTGCGCGCGGTTTGCCTCGGCACCGGGTGGCAACGCACTCAAGCAGATGATGGCGGAGGACGATCCGCGGACCGAAGCATGCCTTGTGGCGACCATGGGCACCAAGGACCGGGTCGGTTTCTCGGATTGGCCTGTCGAAATTCGCAAGCGGGAGAACGGCATTCTGCTCCGGCCAGAGGAAGTCGGCGATGCCACGCTGATAGGAAGCAGGCTAAGGGCTGCGCAAGTGAGGAACGAAGCACCTGTCGGCAGAGGTTTCATACACCTTGGTTCCCAGAGGGGAAGTGTTCAATTGGCTTACGATGAGAGCGTCGGCACATCCACGGGATATTTTGACGCTTTGCCGGTGAAGGAGGCGTGATATGAAGAAGGACAGGAAGGGTGACGACGCCCCTCAGTGGACTGATCGCCCCCATTGCACAATGTATTCCGAACTTCCCGTTCTGCCGCCTGTCTATGAGCCGTGGAAATCCCAGAATCTCGATTGGAATGCCATATCCCAGATGATTGGCGCGGCGCCGGAGCAGACCTTTCCCGGCGTCATTCCTACGGGGGCTCAGGGCGGGACATGGGATTCCGAAGTCCAGGCGTATGGCTCTGCCATGCCGCAACAGACGGGTGCTGCATGGCAACAATCCGACCAGTACGATGTGCCTTCGTCGGGCGCTACGGTCCTTGAGCTTCAGTTCTCTGACGGCCAGGCATGCGCTTTCACCCGGCGAGGAACCGTGGGGCGTATGCCGCCGGCACCCGATTCCGGGTACGACAGCTATGTGGTGCTTGTCGATGCAAGCCACCAGATTTCGAGGCACCATATGGAATTCGGACTGACCGATATGGGGCAGGCGTGGGTGATGGATGCCGGTTCGGCAAACGGAACATGGCTGATACACGAAGGTTCCAGCATGCAACTGGAACCTGGGGTTCCCGTCAGCGTCGTGGCTGGAGACTCACTGCGTCTCGGAGACCTCACCGCGATTGTCTGTGTCAGTGGCGAACTGGGACGTTTCGGTTCCGCCGCCATTGTTCGGTGATGTGTTTGCGCCTGTGCCGTCCGTGTCGTTGTCGGCTGATTCGGATGTGGTGGTATCAGGCGCGGACGGGTCTTGTGTTCCTTGAACCACTGTCCGCGGGATGTCATCGTGGATTCGTCTCTAAGCCCCGAAGCGCCGTCACCATGTCTTCGAAATACGTCTGCAGATTGGTATATCTGCGAAGAACGTCGGCAGCCTGTTCGGTGTCGCCGGGAATCGGGTTGCTTTCATACCCCGCGGCATCCCAGCGGAAGGAATTGGCGTTCGTCGTCATGTTAGGCTCCCTTGCTTTCTATCCGGGAATTCCGCGAACCCTATCTCGCCGAATTCCGTAACGTCTTCGAATGGCTCCTATGCTGCGTCGTATGGTTGCGCGGACGTCGATGAAGAATCCACCGCGCGCAGCGTCTGGGTCATCGCGTCGAAAAGCGCGACCAGCTCGTCTGCGTAGATCTCCTGATAGGCGGTTCCTGTGGCAACGATGATTCCTCGTGCGAAAGGCAGGAATGTTCTCAGCGTCGTAACAGGCACGGATGCCTCGTCGGAATGGTCGGAGGATGCTTGTGCCGAGAGCATGAGCTTTGTCACGGCGCGGACCCCGAGGCCTATGCCAGGGACCTTGACCTTCGTCAGTTCTACGATGTCGCCGTCATGGGGGTCGGGTTCGGATTCCCTGTCGAGCAGGGACCGTGCGATCGTCTCAAGGTCGTCGGCCTGCGTACCTGTCGGAGCGGCGTGAGGAAGCACCGCCACCGTGTAGCTTGCGATGACGTTGAGGGGCGCGTATGTCTCGGGAGTGGTGGCAATCGAATACCTGACGCCCGACTGCCAGGCGTTCCTCAACGTCGTTCGAAGGGCTTCGCGAAGCATTGGAACAAGCGTCTGTTCTTGCACGACCTTGCCGACAAGCGGCGCAACCATGGCGTCTATCTGCTTTTCGCGTCCCTTGGGCGACAGGTCCGTTTCCTTCCAACCGCGAGGCGGAACAAAAGTCACGGAATAATCGGGCAAGGCGGATGATGCGCTCGCGGTACTCATGAAAAGACTCCCTTCTTTCACTGTGCATTGTACCGGCGTGGTTGAACTTTGGATGAAGTCTGAGGATTCCGGGTGGCGAAAGGCTTACCGTATCGTGGGATATGAAGGGGCTGACGGAGGTCTGGACGGACTGAGGCGTCGCGCGCGGGATCGCGGGAGTCCTGGTGTGGGGGTCCTGGATACTGTGCCGAGGCGGGGTGCTGTGCCGATGGGCTTCTCTCGTGCCCCTCGGTGCGCTCTCGAGGTCGCTTGCGTCCGGCCGATGGCTTCGGCAAATGGCAGACATGATTAAGTCGTGTCTGGAATCATTGTGGATACGGGCAATGGCGTGCCAATATGGCTGTGCTTCAAATAATCTGATCAATGACAAGATACCCCACTTTTCGGAAGCCTGCCCATATAATTACGTAATTACGATTGATTCATAGTTTCGAGTAAGGCGAAAGCATGAATACTAACGCGGAAAACCTGCGGTGGGACGTTTTGGGGTATCCAACGAATCCGATTCCAGGCGATACGGATGAGATATCGCGAATCGCGTTGCGTTATAAAACGCTCTACGATACTTTCGCTGAAATGGTACGCGCATTGCAGAATTTGACAGATCAGACTTCCTCATCGCGCGGCCAGTGGGTTGATGAATTCCTGCGGAAAACAGACACGTTGTCCAACGATTTGGGTGCATTCGCAAACGCTTTGGAAGAAGTCTATCTTGCTGTTGAAAAATGGGAGGGGGAACTAGGGGCACACATTGATTCCGCCACTAGGGTGGTGCTTAGAGCCGCGGAGACATATGACTCTTTGCAACAAAAGCTGTACGCTTTGCAACAAGCGCAACTGGAATTTGAAAAGAGCCAGAGTGACTTTCAATCACTGTCAACGTATGACCCTGAGTATAGGAAAGCTGCCGAGGATTTCTCCAATGCTCGTAACGTTGTACAGCGGCAATCCACTTTCGTTAGTAATTATTCCGCTGATTTGGAAAACGATAGAAGAGACGCAGAACAAATCATCGAATCATATAGGAGTGACGGTCATCAGATTGCCATCACCATAGCCGATGCAGAGCACTATTTGCCGTCAGAGTCCACTCTCCAACGCGTAATCTATAGCGAAGGCTGGGACGTGACAGAGAAGGTTCTCAATATTGCAGCTAATGCCGCTGGATTGATTGCTGTAGCATTCGGAGGTTGGGTTGTAGTCGCAGCAGGAACTATCGCGGTCATCGCATGGCTCGCAAAGCAGACAAGAGAGAACGTAAAAGACGGTTTCAGCCTTCACCGTCTGCTGGTTACTGACGCGGCGGACAATATTCAGCTGTTCCTTAGTGTGCTTCCGGCAGGTAAACTTCTCTGGAATGCGAAAGCGGCGTCGAATCTTTCTGACGGTCTGTCGTTCTGCGGTTATCTGAACAAAGAGACTCAGCTTAACGATGGTCTGAAGCTGGCGAAACACTACTTGAGCGATTTGCGTATCAATAAGCAGTCGGCACGGAATGTGGCGGCATTGAGGGATTACGCTACACGCATGCGCTCAGTCAGTACCGATGCATCTGCGACTATTGAGCGATCGGCGAACAGTGCGGAAAGAAAGGCGAAGGAGATAGCCTCATCTCTGAAATCACGGTGGTCGCGGCAAGAACTTACTAAGGGAATTCAGAACATCGTTTCTGATTTTCCCATCGGGAAAGCTGGACAACATTGGAAAGCCTGGTGTAACGCTGCAAGGAGTTCATCGACGGAAAGCGATGCTCTTGTGGAAGCCGCTCGGCAATACGGTTGGGAGGGAATATCATCGGTGAAGAGCGCGAAGGTCGCGCTTTCTCTTGATGAAGCATCCGACTTGGCCCAGCTGTCGAAACCATTGTGGAATGGAAGCGGCAGCGCCCCCTCGCCAAAGGAGAGCGCCAGCAAATTCGCTAATCTTTGCAAGAACGAGCTGTTGAATGGCCTGACATCCGCGTATGTAGATGCCGCCGATGGCTTGGTCAAGGCATTCTGATATGCAGGGTCGATTCCGTCGCCGATGTTTGCGGCATTCGTCGTCCGTCGAGGAGGTATGGCATGCCGATCGATTGGCATGAGGTGTCGAAGGGCCGGCTCCGTCAATATGCGAACCTTCCGGATGCTCGAATAGTCCCTGTGAGTCATCCCATCACGGGGGATTGGTATGTCTTCGACACGGGTGAGTGGCGGTCCTGCCGCACGGTGCACGAGCTGTTCCGGTTGGAACTGGAACATGATAGCGACGGCAGGCATGCGTGTGCCAGGAAGCCGAAAGATTTCACGCGAGAGGTCGCTGCATGGAAGGCCATCGGCGAATGGGAGCCCGTCGTCGACGGCGGCGTCGTGTCACGCGCGTGGCTGGAATCGAAGGCCTCGGCATACACCAACAGGCTGCGTCAGGTGAAAGGCACGCTATGGGCCATGGTGCGCGGTCCGCGCATGTCTCCCGATGAGTGGACGATGCGCATCCGGGTTCTGTCTGGTGAATCATCCTTTCCGGAGGATTGGGCGGATTGGTGGAAGTCGATTGATGCGCCGCACTACAGACGCCGTTTCCAGGATCTGAGGAATGATGATTTCCGCACGCAATCGGCGGAGGCGCCCCGATCGCTATCTGTGGCATCCGTCGCCGTCGACCGTCGGGACGTGCTGGCACTTCCGGGTGAGAGGCAGACATCCTTGACGGTTTTCTTCCTCGCGGTTGCCGCGTTCGTCGCCATAACCGTCGGCTACATCACATGGAGCCTTGCCTTCATGGAATCGAAAGGATCATTCGGTGCATTCGACACGCCCCTGACGTACTACGTACTGGGCAACGGAAACACCGGTGCGGTCCTGCCCGGCCTGCCCGCTTGGATTCCGCGGTCCGTGGCGACTGGCATATCCACTGCGGTGTTCGCGCTGATGCTGGTGGGGTTGTTCTTCGCCGGTGGCGCGGGCATCCTGCTTTTTCCTTATCTTCGGATGAGAGGCCACCGGAAAGCGGGTTCCTATTTCGCCGTCTGTCTGTACTTTCTGGTCATCGTTGGCATGCTCCTGTACGGAAGGATCATCTCGGCGTTCATCCAGGACACTGTCATTCCCTCGGGACGACTGAGCCTGGCGCAGGTCAACGCGGTTTCAGCGGGAAGCGCCCACGCCTACACGTTCTGCACACTTCGCCACATCCTGCTTCTGGCGGCGATCCTGCTTGCCGTCACCGTGGCGTTCTCCGTATTGCTGATGCGACAGTTGCGTCTTTCCGAAACGGACGATGCCAGGGCGCTGCGAGTGCGTAATCTGAGGCGACGGCTCATTGCCTTTGGCGTGGGTGTCGTGCTGTCACTTCCGATAGCGGTTCATTCGTTCGATCCCGTGCGAATGGAAGGGGCGGGTGCGCCCTTCCTCCTGACGTACCTTGTGCTGTCGGCGCTGGTCCTGTTCCTGTGCACGACGTTGATTCCCGGCGAGGTCATGTATGCGTGGTTCGAGGCGGGTGTGCGGCTTCGCGCGAGGGCCGTGGTCCTGCCGGCTTTCTGCGCTGTTCTTGAGTTCTGCATCGCTGTGATGCTGGGCACGATTGCATTTTTGGAGGGATTGGTATGACGATGATATCGAATGCGGGAATGCCGGCGGATCGCTACGCGGACGGGCATGCGATAGGTGCTGCGCTGCGTGCGCTGGCAGATCGCTGCTCGGATGTCTCCGCGTCCGCCGACGACATCTGTGAATCGGCGTATGCTCTGCTGGGACAGACATCACTGGGCGATCTCGTTCTGTATTCGTTCATGGCCGGCGACGGGGACTCTCGGGGCAGGGCGTCCAGCTTCCTCGAACGAATGGCAGCCGATTGCGAACACATGGGTTTCGACACATGGTGTGTTTCGGTTCTGATGCGATGCGTCTCGGCGCAGGAGGGCGATGTGCCGGATGATGTCGGGGCTCTTCTTGCCAATCTCTTCCTGCGGTTCGGTAGGAACGATGCCGTTTCCGACCATCTTGCCTGGATGGTGCTAGCGGGCAGATTCACAGACGTCATCGACATCATGCTCCCCTCGGCGTCGGTGACGCCGGATGACGCGGCATCGATCGGCGAGCTCCTTCGGGATGTCAACGGCTTCGCTCTTGACAATGCTGCGGCGTTGGAACGTCCTAGGGGGACGTTCTCCACGGTATCCGAAGCGGCGTCCGTCGCGGCGGGCGTTGCAAAGACCGCAACGGATGTGACGAACGGCTCTGCAACGCGAGGCGAGCGAGATTCGGAGCCGTCTACGGAAACATCGTATTTCGAGGCATGGGATTGCTTCTCCGAACAATACCTTTTCGACGCAGGGCGTTTGTTGTCTTCGCTTGCCGAACTGGATGGAAACGGTGCAGGGAGGGATGCCGCCGTGTCGGCCGATATCCCTGCGATGCCGCAGCAAGTCGAGGAATTGCTGCTGTCGGTGGTAGGGACGATTCCCTCGTACGGACCTTCCGGATGGCCCGCATGGCGTGATTCGATCACGGATATCGTCACGTCCTACCGAAACCTGTCGGGCGCAGCTGGTCTTGCCATGCTACCCGCTGTTGCGATGACGGTTGCCGCGGAGGATGTTGACCTGGCTGGCGGCGACGGCCTTGAGAGGCTTCGCTGGGTTGCGCAATCCATGTCGACGATTCTCCTGATGCGTGTTCCGGATCATCATTGGTCCAGAAATCTTGCGACGTCGTTGCTCTCGCTGCGTGCAGACGACTATCTCGCAGCCGTCGAGGAATACCGGGAGGAACACCGTGAGGGCACGACTGGCACCTTCTGGCAGGACGCATCGGAAAGGAACGGGGCATGACAACCTCGTGGCTTGAATACGCAGCGATAGCCGCGGTCGTCGTGACGCTGACAGCGGCGGTGACGCGCCTTCCGCAGTATCAGCGGTTGGAAAGCGATGCGGTGACGCGGTGCCAAGCGGCGGAAAGCGCCTCCATGGAAGCGGAGTCGTCGTTCTCGTCCGTCACGGCTCCCTATGAAAACACGTTCCTTGATTCATCGTATAAAGACAAATACATCCTGACCGACTCCGGAAGGGACGACATGACGATGCTGCTCACGGTTTCGTCGCTCCCCACCATGCCCGTGTCATGTGTTAGCGGTATGACGCCGTATGACGCGTCATCCCTTGCCGCGGAGTGGGAGTGCTGGCTGCGCAACGCGCAATTGCAGGAAACACAGTTCCGGGAGCTGGCCGAGGTGGTCGATGTTTCCCATGAGGAGCGCATTGCCCAGGTGGACGCCGCGATAGACGATTACGAATCGTCTTTGGCGAAGCTGGAGGCGTGTTACGAGAAACGTGGCTTGGCCGATCAGATGGTTGCCGTCACGGATTCCAAGAGGGCCAATCTCGGTCTGTTGCGTCATGCCCAGTCCGTCGGGTATGACCCGGGTAGGATCGGTGACGATGAGGCGGCCGCGCTGAGGTTCGTCGACCTTGACTGCGCCGACCTGCATGATCAGATCGAGATCTGGTCCCATTGAGAAAAGAAATCGCCGCCGGAAAACACGGTGTTGCTTCATAAACGAGCGAAAGGAACAGAAAATGGCCGAAAACGGACTGAAAATCGTTGAGAACGAGGTAAGCCTACTAATTGATCATTTTTCCGGTAGGGGGTGGTGCTGTTTTGTTGGACTGCGTTGTCGTTGGTTTTCATTATGCCATGAGTCCGAGCTCGCGTCGCCGCGCGGTGATGCTGGTGCCGAATTCGGTCTTGATGCGTTCGTCGCGGTACCACGTCATGTACTCGTCGAGCCTGCGGATGAACTCCCGCAGGGAGACGCCCGCGAAGGAGCGCTTGTGGAAGAACTCCTGCTTGAGGCGTCCGAAGAAGCCCTCGGCCGCCGCGTTGTCGGGGCTGCAGCCCTTAGCGCTCATCGAGCGCACCAGCCCGTTCTCCTCGCAGATCGAGATCCACCCGTCCCACCGGTAGTGGCATCCCCGGTCCGAGTGGATCACGGGTCTCTCGCCCGGTTTGAGCGCGGCGCATGCCTTGCGCAGCATGCCGTTGGACAGGGACGAGTTCGGGCTCGTCCCGATCGTCCATGCCACGGGCATGCCGTCGTAGCAGTCGATGACCGGCGACAGGTAGACCTTGCCCGCGGGGATGGAGAACTCGGTGATGTCCGTGACCCACAGCCTGTTGGGCGCGTCCGCGTGGAAGTCGCGGTTGACGATGTTCGCGGGCGCGTCGGACAGCTCGCCCTTGTACGAGGAGTAGCGGCGCGAGCTCTTGAACGGGGGCACCAGACCGTTGCCGGTCATCAGGCGCATGACCCGCCTGGCCGACACGACCGTGCCCCTGAGGCGCAGCGCCGCCCACACGCGCCGGTACCCGTAGCGCCGGCCGCTGGCCTCGAACACGTCGCGTATCTCGTCCAGCAGGGGCCCGTCCTTGTCGGGCAGGTCCCTGACGCGCCTGTGGTAGTAGTACGTGCTGCGCGCGACGCCCACGCGCGCCAGCAGGGAGCCGACGGGCTCGCCGGTGCGTTCGGCGACCCGGTCCGCGAGGAGGGACCTTTCCCGGTTCGACAGGTTGTCAGGGTCTGCGCCCGGCTCTTTTCCCAACAGCTCGATCGTGTCCCGGCGGATCTCGAGGTCGATCTCGAGGTCCCTGAGCTCCCGGCAGCGTTCCCGCGCCTTGCCGCGCAGGGACTCCGCCTCGCCGCGCAGCTCGTCCGCCTCGCCGCGCAGGGACTCCGTCTCGCCGCGCAGCTCGTCCGCCTCCCGGCGCAGGGCGTCGGCCTGCTCGCGCAGGGACGCGATGACCCGGAGCAGCTCCTCCACGTCCGCCGCCGAGACCGCCTCCCCGGCCCCGGCGGCCGGCTTGGCGGAGGCCGGTTCCGCGGCCTTCCCGGCCCTCCCCGCGGCCTTGGCGGCAGGCTTTCCCGCCGCCTTCCCCGCGGCCTTGGCGGCGGGCCCTCCGGCCCCTCCCGTCCGCGCGGCGTCGGCCGCGCCGGCGCGCACGGCGCGCCCCGTCACGTCATCCATGGTCGGCTCCTCCAGTCCGCCGGGGTCCCGGCCCTCCAATCCTC